>NZ_BAABWS010000002.1:0-712122 GCF_040371945.1 Litorivita sp. NS0012-18
AAGCTCTCCCGCGAGACTACTCAAAACGCAGTCATCTCCGCGCTTCACTCAATTTGATCAACGACCGCAAAGTCCCCCATACCCCCCCTTCACCTCTTGGTATTCGCACCCTCCCACAAACGAAAACAGGCGGCGCATTTTGCGCCGCCTGCGGTGTCTTCTACGTGGATCGAGGCCTATTCGGCCCAATCATGGGCATAGACGAATTCGCCAAGCCGCTGGCCGATGGCGTCGCGGTCGGCGCCGTTTGCGGCTTTGATATGTGCCACGAGGCCGCGTTTCTTGTCTTCGGTGACCGAGGCGACCTCGGCCTTGTGACCGGCCTCTTTGAGCGCGAAATGCGCAGGCCAGTTCAAAACACCTGACCCGCGGCGGTTTGACCATCGAAAATGTGATAAATACACGCCCATCGCCGCGCTCCGCGCTGCGGATTTTTGACTTGCTATGAACCAAGGTTCATAGGTTAGGGCCGTGTTGATCATGCAAAGGAGATCAACATGACCGCAAAATCTTCCAACTCTGATTGTGGCGATACCTGTTCGCTTGACGGGGCCTCTGGGCCGTCATGCGGGTGCTCGGCGGGCAAGGCATCGCGCCGTGCAAAGCGTGCAAAATATGGCGCGGGGTTTATCGCGTTTTGCGCCATGTGTTGTGCCGTTCCCCCCGTGCTCATTGCTTTTGGCCTTGTCGGGGTTACAACGGGGGCGCTTCTGAGCGCCGGCATAGAAGCGGCTTTAATTGTCGCGGCGATACTGGCGCTTGGCTATCTGTTGATTAAATACGTCAAGAAGAACTGCTAAGGATTGCTTCATGAGAATATCAGGCGTGGCCAATAGAACCGGACTCCCGATATCGACGATCCGTTACTATGAAAAACGTGGCATTATCCCCAAGCCAAAGCGAATTGGACGCGATCGGGTGTATTCTCAAAGGGATTTGCGCGCAGTCGAGTTTGTCCGTGACGCGCAGGCGCTTGGGTTGAAGTTGGCGGAGATATCCACGTTGTTACGCGATCGGTGGGGCAACGCGGAGATGGCCGAGGTCGCGGCAAAGCACCGCCAAACCATTCGCGAGCGGATTGCAACGCTAGAGCGGATCGACAAAATCCTCGCGGCACTTGAAACATGCCGCTGTGACAGCTTTGCCGACTGTGACGTGACAGCAGCCCGATGCAAACGCGATGATTGAACTTATTGGTCTTTTGGCCGTCATCTCGATGGTGACCTGCTATGCGCTGGAAGAGCGCGGGCCGGTGTTTACGCTGGCCTTCGCGATCTCTTGCGCGGTCGCGGCAGTCTACGCTTTTGTGATCGGCTCCTACCCGTTCATGTTGGCCGAAGGCGTATGGGCGGCTATTGCCTTCAGAAAATGGTGGATGCGCTCAGGTGCTAGCCTTGGTGGGGGCCAAGGGCGCTGACGCAAAAGGTGCCGGCTTTCGAGGCGATATCGTGAAGGTTTGAAAATCTGCGCCCGCCCGCCCGTTATGCGCCGCGCACCCTCCCACAAACAAAAACAGGCGGCGCATTTTGCGCCGCCTGCGGTGTCTTCTATTTGGATCGAGGCCTATTCGGCCCAATCATGGGCATAGACGAATTCGCCAAGCAGCTGGCCGATGGCGTCGCGGTCGGCGCCGTTTGCGGCTTTGATATGTGCCACGAGGCCGCGTTTTTTGTCTTCGGTGACCGAGGCGACCTCGGCGTCGTGACCGGCCTCTTTGAGCGCAGCGTCAAAGATGCGTTTGATCGCGGATTTGCGCAGGTCGGGTTTGAAGACCTTGCCCACGGCGGTTTTGGGCAATTCGGGCATCACCTCGATATATTTGGGCATCGCCGCGCGTTCGTGGATGTGCACCTTGCAATGTTTGATCAACTCTTCGGGCGTCACGCTCGCGCCGCCGACCAATTCGACATAGGCGCAAGGCACTTCGCCCGCGTGTTGGTCGGGCTGGCCGATGGCACCGGCAAAACCGACGGCCTCATGGGCCAAAAGCGCCTCTTCGATCTCGGCGGGGTCGATGTTGTGACCGCCGCGGATGATCAGATCCTTGGCCCGTCCGGTGATCCACAGATACATATCCGCATCCATCCGGCCCAGATCACCGGTGCGCAGATATTCGCCGTGGTGGTAGAGGTCCTTGTTCTTGGCCTCCTCGGTATAGGTATTGCCCGCAAACACGCCGGGGTTGGAGACGCAAATCTCGCCGACCTCGTCGGTGGCGCATTCGACCGGCCCGTCCGGCGTGTCGCGGAAGATTTTCACATCCGTATAGGGGAAGGGATGGCCGACCGAGCCGATGCGCTTTTCGCCGTCCACAGGGTTGCACGACACAAGGCAGGTCGCCTCGGTCAAACCATAGCCCTCGACGATGCCGACGCCGGTCGCCTTCTCGAAGCGGTTGAACAGCTCTTGAGGCAAGGGGGCCGAGCCGGAGAACGCGGTTTTCAACGCCGAAAGATCCGCATCCACGGGGCGCTGCATCAGCGCCGAAATCGCCGTCGGAACGGTGATCGCAAAGGTGATTTTCCACCGCTCGCACAGCTTCCAGAAATTGTCGAACACCCCGTCGCCGCGATACCCCGCAGGGGTCGGGAACACCACATGCGCGCCAGCGGACAAGGCCGACATCAAAATCACATGGCAGGCAAAGACGTGGAACATCGGCAGCGGGCAGATGATGTTGTCCACTTCGGTATAAAGCAGCGTCGATCCGACCCAGCCGTTGTAAACGATGCCGGAGTTCTTGTGCTGTGCGACCTTGGGCATGCCCGTGGTGCCGCCGGTGTGGAAATAGGCCGCAACGCGGTCGTCGGTGACATTGTCCTCAAAGCTCAACGTCTTGGGCATCTTGCGTGCCTCGCCGATAAAGCTTTTGACATCGGCATGGTGACCGCCGGGATTTTTCGGACGGATCAGCGGCACGATCCAGCTTTTCGGCGGGGTCAGATAGCGGTTCAAATCCACCTCAAGCACCGTATGCACATTGGGCGCATGGCGCACCGCTTCGGCGGCTTTCTCGGCCAGATCGGTTTTCGGGAAGGTCTTCAGCGTCACCACAACCTTGGCATTGGTTTCGCGCAAAATCGCGGCGATCTGCTCGGGTTCGAGCATCGGGTTGATCGGATTGACGATCCCCGCAACACAGCCCGCCAGCGTGGCAATCACCGTCTCGTTCGAGTTGGGCAGGATCAGCGCGACGACATCTGTCTCGCCCACGCCCAATTTGCGAAACAGGTTCGCCGCTTGGCAGACTTTTTCATGCAGCTGGGTATAGCTCAGCGTTTCGGCCTTGTCGGTCGCACCGGAGAGCAACTGGAAAGAGATCGCTTCTTGATTGGGGAACTTGTCGCGCGTGCGGGTCAGGATTTCATAAACCGAGCGCGGCAAATCGCGGCTGGTATAGGGCATCTCGTTCTGGATGCGCAGCCCGTCGGCATAATTAGCGAATGTGTTTGTCATAGTGTCCTCCCCTAAACAGCGCGACCCCACGCGCCAAACCTGTGGCCTGCGCAAAGTGTCGCACAAGACCTTCGTCGCAGCATGGTAGGGTTGATCGCGTTACGCAAGAGTTGAGCAGGTCAGGGACGTCACGTTAGGTGGCTGAACGGGCGATTGCGCGGTGCAATGGTGCCGCTTTGGCGCGCGCGGCGCGCCCTTTTGGCCCGCGCGATCACAAAAAGGACCGCCCAACGCGGCGGCGGGGCGGTCCTTGGCGTTTGTCGTCTTGCGCGCGCTTACGACGGAATGCGCAGCACCTGACCGGGATAGATCTTATCGGGATGGGTGAGCATCGGCTTGTTGGCCTCGAAAATCTCTTCGTATTTCGCGCCATTGCCCATGGTTTTCGCGGCAATCGCCCAAAGCGTATCGCCCTTTTCAACCGTGTGGAATTTCGGCTCCTCGCCGCCCGCGTCATCCTCGACTTCGGCGACACCTTCGACGTTGCCCACCGCAAGAATGATCTTCTCTTTGGCTTCTTGGCTCACGGCGCTGCCACTAACCTTGACCTTATCGCCTTCGACCGTGATCTCCACGCCCTCGGCATCCAGACCCAGATCGGCGACTTCCTTTTTCAGGTCCTCGGCGCTGGGCGTCTCATCTGCGCTCTTGATCTTCTTGCCGGACCGTTTGAAAAAACTGAAAAGTCCCATAGGTATCTCCCTTTACTAGACAGGCTTATCTTTGCGCCGGCTCATGACAGGCGCAAGACAATTTTAACCATTCGTGCGGGGAATTTAGGCCGTGCCCGACCCGTCGGTGAATTGCAATTTGGCCAAACGCGCATAAAGCCCGCCTTCGGCGACCAAGGCGTCATGGGTGCCCGTGGCGACAATGCGCCCGCCTTCCATGACCACAATCCGGTCGGCCTTTTTGACCGTGGCCAGACGGTGCGCGACGATCACCGTGGTGCGGTTTTGCGCCAATTCGTCGACGGCCAATTGCACCGCGCGCTCGCTTTCGGCGTCCAAGGCGCTGGTCGCCTCGTCGAGCAACAGCACCGGCGCATCGCGCAAGATCGCCCGCGCAATGGCGATGCGCTGCTTTTGTCCACCCGACAGCATCACGCCGCGTTCGCCCACATATGTGCCATATCCTTCGGGCAGGGCGCTGATGAACTCATGCGCATTGGCGGCGCGCGCGGCCGATTCCACCTCGGCGTCCGAGGCCTCGGGCCAGCCAAAGCGGATATTGTCGCGCGCCGAGGCGGCAAAGATCACAGGGTCTTGCGGCACCAAGGCCATGACACGGCGAAACCCGTCGCGGCGCATATCGCGCAGGTCCACCCCGTCAAGGCACACGCGCCCCGATTGCGGATCATAGAAGCGTTGGATCATCTGGATAATGGTGGTTTTGCCCGCGCCCGAGGGACCGACCAAGGCCACCGTCTCGCCCGGATGGATGACAAGGTCCACGTCTTTGAGCGCGGGAATATCGGGGCGCGAGGGGTAATTGAACCCGACCTTTTCGAACCGGATCTCGCCTTGGACCGCATCGGGCAGGGGGGCGGGATCGGCGGGGTCTTGCACCGCATCCTCGGCGCGCAGCAATTCGACCAAACGCTCGGTCGCCCCCGCGGCGCGTTGCAATTCGCCCCAGATTTCCGACAGGGCGGCGACCGATCCGGCGACCATGACGGCGTAGAACACAAATTGCACCAAGGCGCCCGCGCTCATATCGCCGCCGCGCACATCGCGCGCGCCGATCCACAAAACGCCCACAACCCCCGCAAAGACGAGGAAAATCACGATCACTGTCATGGCCGCGCGGGTGGTGATCCGGCGGCGCGCCACGTCATAGGATTTCTCGGTCACCTCCGAGAACTCCTTGCGGGTCTGGCGCTCGTGGGTGAAGGCCTGCACGGTTTGCACGCTCAACAGCGCCTCGGAGGCCGACCCCGACGAGGCCGCGATCCAGTCTTGGTTCTCGCGGCTTTGCGCGCGCAGCTTGCGCCCCAAGGTCAGGATCGGAATGATCACCGCAGGCACGATCAGCAAGACCAATCCGGTCAGCTTGGCCGAGGTAAACAGCATGAACACAATGCCGCCGAACAAGATCAACACATTGCGCAGCGCCACCGAGATCGACGAGCCGATCACCGACAGGATCAGCGTCGTGTCGGTGGTGATGCGCGACAGGACCTCGCCGGTCATGATGCGCTCGAAGAACACGGGGCTCATGCCGATGATGCGGTCGAACACCGCCTTGCGGATATCGGCCACGACCCGCTCGCCCAGACGCGTCACCAAAGCATAGCGCAGCCCCGTGCCCACCGCCAAAAGCGCCGCCAACCCCAAAGCCGCGCCGAAATACTGATCCAAAATCGCCACGCTGTCCGAGCCGAAACTGTCGATCACGCGGCGCACCGCGAGCGGCAATGTCAAAGACACCCCCGCCGTGAGCACCAAAGCCAGCCCCGCAAAGGCGACCATCCACCGGTAGGGGGCCAGAAACGGGCGCAGTTGCGACAAGGCGCCAACGCGTTTTGATTTTTCGCGCTCGGCCTCGGTGCCTGTGGGGGTCGGGGTGCGTGCCATATTGGGTTCCTTGCGAATGCGTCACGCTACATCGCAACGCGCGCCATTGGGGTCAAGCGCGCACATGCCGCGCTTTTGTCGCAGGTCGGCGCGATTCATCCCCCCGCGCCGCCTTGCGCCTTGCCAAGGCGGCGCAGCGCGCGCAAAAAAGGCCCGTTCTGACCGCAGTGCCAAAAGGCTTTTTCGATGACCTCTTCTTCCTCCTCGCCCGCGCCGACCGTCCTGATCACAGGGGCGGCGGGGTTTATCGGCTTTCACCTCGCAACGGCCTTGCTTGGCCAAGGGATGCGGGTGGTGGGTCTCGACAGCATGAACGACTACTATGACGTGGCCCTCAAAGAGGCGCGTCTGGCGCAGCTGGAGCCGCAGGCGGGGTTTACCTTCCGGCGCGGCAAGGTCGAGGCGCCCGGCCTGCTGATGGAGATATTTGCCGAAGCCAAACCCGATTTCGTCGTCCATCTCGCGGCGCAGGCGGGGGTGCGCTATTCCATCGACAACCCGCGCGCCTATCTGGAGGCCAACCTGATCGGCACCTTCGAATTGCTGGAGGCCGCGCGCGCCCATCCGCCCGCGCATATGCTTTTGGCCTCGACCTCCTCGGCCTACGGCGCCAATACGCAGATGCCATATGCCGAGACCGACAAGGCCGACACACAGATGTCCTTTTACGCCGCGACCAAGAAATCGAACGAGGCGATGGCCCATTCCTACGCGCATCTTTACGCGCTGCCGACGACGATGTTCCGGTTTTTCACGGTTTATGGCCCGTGGGGGCGGCCCGATATGGCGCTGTTCAAATTCACCCGCGCGATTTTGGCGGGCGAGGCCATCGACGTGTATAACCACGGGCAAATGCAGCGCGATTTCACCTATGTCACCGATCTGGTCGAAGGCATTCGCCTGTTGATGCAGGCCGCGCCCCAGCGCCCCGAGGGCCCCGATGCGCCTGTGCCAAACGGCGACAGCCTCTCGCCCGTCGCCCCCTTTCGTGTGGTCAATATCGGCAATTCCACCGCCGTGCCTTTGATGGAGTTTATCGAGGCCATCGAGGCCGCCACGGGGCGCGAGGCGATCAAGAACATGATGCCGATGCAGGCGGGCGATGTGCCGGCCACTTGGGCCAATGCCGATTTGATCAAATCCCTGACGGGCTATGCGCCGCAAACTCCCGTGGCCGAGGGCGTGGCGCGTTTCGTCGAATGGTATCGGGACTATCACGGCGTCTAGAGCGCGCGCATCGCCCGCAGGTCGTGGGCGCATCGCCGTCTTGAGGTCGTGGCGCTTTGCTCCCGTCAGGCCCTGCGCGCCTTGCCCATCTCGCGGGCGATCAATTGCCGTTCGATCTCGGCATTGAGCACCGCGCCCAGCAGCACCAGAAAGGCGCTCAGATAGAGCCAGACCAGCAGCGCAATCACCGCCCCGATCGAGCCGTAAACCTCGTTATAATTGCCAAAATTGGTCAGATAGGTGGAAAACGCCGCCGATACCGCCCCCCAGAGCAGCACCGCCAAGACCACACCAGGCAAGATCATCGTCGGACGCGCGCCGCGCCGGTTCGGGCCATAGCGGTAGATCATCCCGATCCCCGCCAAAAGCGCGCCAAGCGCGGCCATCCAGCGCAGGATGTTGATATAGCTGGCGGTTTCCAGCTTGAGCGGGACGAAATTCATCGCCACGGGCACCACGACAATCGCCGCCAGCGCCACCAAAGACACGCCCACAAGCCCCAAGGTCATCACGCTGGCCGCAAAATAGTGGCGCAAGCTGGAGCGGTTGCGCTTGCGGTAAATCTCGTTCATCCCGCGCATCATTGCCCCCACGCCCGCGCGCGCCGACCAGAGCGCGAACCCGACGGACAGGAGGCTCGCCCAGCCCAAAGTGCCGCGCCCTTGACCGATCACGCCCTCGACCTGCCCGTTGATCAAATCGAACACATCGGGCGGCAGGAGCGGGCGCAGCAATTCCATTTGCCCCGCCACCACCGAGGGGTCAGACACAAAACCCCAAAGCGCGATCACTGCCGCGATGCCCGGAAATATCGCCAGCATGGCGAAAAACCCGACCCCTGCGGCGATCAGGCCGAGGTTGCGCTCGTCGATCTGCAGCCATGTGTTTTTGAGGATATGCGCCCAAAAGGCCAGCCCTGTCATCTTGCGCTCCTCTGCGTTGCCGTCCCCGATACCATAGCAACGCGCCCCCGCGCGCCAAGGGAAAAGCCGTTTGAAACCGGTGCGCGCAATTGCAAAGGGCCGCCCTGATCCGGACGGCCCTTTGTTGGATATGCGCTGCGGATCAATATTGCATCGCTGCAGGCTCTTCGCTTTTGGGCGGGGTCAGCGCGGCAATGGCGCTGCTCAAAGAGACGGTGCCCACCGGCGCGCCGCTCTTGTCCACCACGGTGCAGGTGTTGCCCTCGGCGGCATTGAGCGGGGCCAAAGCCGCCTCCAGCGAGGTGTCGGCCGCGATCTGCGCTCCCGTGCCCGAGGGCACGCCGCGCTTCATGATCGAGCGCACCTTGATCACCTTGGAGCGGTTGATGTCGCGGATGAAATCCGTGATGTAATCATCCGCCGGTTTCATGATGATCTGCTGCGGATCGCCCTCTTGGATCACCGCGCCATCGCGCAAAATCGCGATGTTGTCACCAATGCGCAAAGCTTCATCAAGATCGTGGGTGATGAAGATGATGGTCTTATGCAGCTCCTCTTGCAGGTCGAGAAGGATGTTTTGCATATCGGTGCGGATGAGCGGATCAAGCGCCGAAAACGCCTCGTCCATCAGCAGGATTTCCGCATCCGTCGCCAAGGCGCGGGCAAGGCCGACGCGTTGCTGCATCCCGCCCGAAAGCTGCCCCGGATAGTGGTCCTCGAACCCCGCCAATCCCACACGTTCGATCCAGCGGGCCGAACGCTCATGCGCCTCGCCATCGGCCACGCCTTGGATTTTCAGCCCGTATTCGACGTTCTGCTGCACCGTGCGGTGCGGCAAAAGCGCGAATTTCTGGAACACCATCGAGGTTTTGAACCGCCGCAAATCGCGCAGCGCCGCCTCGTCCATCGACAAAACATCCGCCCCGTCGATCCAGATTTCGCCCGCAGTGGGCTCGATCAAACGGTTGATATGGCGGATCAGCGTCGATTTGCCCGACCCAGACAGGCCCATGATGACCTGAATCTTACGCTCGGGGATTTCCAGCGAGATGTTGTTAAGGCCCAAAACATGACCGTGCTTTTCCAAAAGCTCCGGCTTGCCCATGCCTTCTTGGACCTCGCCGATGACGCTTTGCGGGTCATCGCCAAAGACCTTGTAGAGGTTCTTGATTTTAACTTTGATGTTCTCTTGATCAGCCATGATCGCCTCCATTGCGGTGGGCCTGCAAGCGGCGGCCATAGCTTTGCGTGACGCGGTCGATGATGATCGCCAGCACCACAATCGCCAGCCCGTTCATCAGGCCAAGCGCCAGATATTGGTTTGAAATCGCGCGCAAAACCGGCACGCCCAAACCTTTGACGCCGATCATCGAGGCAATCACCACCATCGACAGCGCCATCATGATCGTCTGGTTAACACCTGCGAAAATATTGGGCAGGGCCAGCGGGATTTGCACCCCGAAGAGCTTTTGTCGGTAGTTGGCGCCAAAGGCATCGGCGGCCTCCAGAACCTCGCGGTCCACAAGGCGGATGCCAAGGTTGGTCAGGCGCACAATCGGCGGCACCGCATAGATGCACACGGCCAAAAGCCCCGGAACCTTGCCAATGCCCAAAAGCATGACAACAGGGATCAGATAGACAAAAGACGGAATGGTTTGCATGATGTCCAGAACCGGCGTGATCAGCGATTGCGCACGGTTATAGCGCGCCATCAAGATGCCGATGGGAATGCCCACCGCGATACAGACCATCGTGGCGACCAGAACAATGGCCAGCGTTGCCATCGTGTCTTCCCACATGCCCAGATATCCAATGGCCAAAAAGGCCAAAACCGCACCAACGGTGATCTTCCAGCTGCGCGAGCCGAGGTAGGAAAAACCCGCAACCACGGCCAGAATGATCGGCCAAGGCGTGGCAAGAAGCAGCCGCTCGAACCAGATCATGAATTGCAAAAGCGGATTGAAGAACGCCTCGAGGCTCTCGCCATAGGCGCGTGAAAATTCGCGAAAGCTCGCGTCGATACCCTTTTTCAGGTCGCGCAGATCGGTGCGCCCCATCTCGGGAAATTCGGTCCAACTCATGGCTGGCCCCCCGTATTATTGTTGTTTTGCTTGCAAAAAACCCGCGCCGGAGAAGCTCCGGCGCGGGCGGTATGTCTCATCTCAAACGCTTAGAGCGCCGATTTGATCTTTTCTGCCACATCGGCGGGGACCCATTTGGTCCAGATGTCTTGATGCTTTTCGAGGAATTCGAAAGCCGCATCTTCACCGCCGGCTTGGTTGTCGGCCATGTAAACGAGCATTTCGTTCATGATCGGGCCGGGGAAGACGCGTGTGCCAAGGTAATCCACCGCAGGGCCGCCAGCTTCTTTAAAGCGGTCGGTGATCACCGAGTTCACTTCCGAAACGGTCCATGCGGTCGGCTTGGGATCGGCGCAATCCTGTTCGGCCAAGGCAACGCAGCCGTCCCAGTTTTCGCGGCCCGCAAATTCCGCCTCGAAGGGCAGCATTTTCATGCCGTATTTGCCGATGATCGCCGTGGGCGACCAGTAGTAGCCGAACCAGTTCTCGTCGCGCTCGACAGCCTTGGCCATCGATCCGTCCAGACCCGCAGCAGAACCCGGATCAACCAGAACCCAGCCTTTGTCTTCCATGCCAAAGGCGCGGTAGAGGTTGGCATTCACCAACTGGCAGCCCCAACCGGCGGGGCAGCCGACGAAGGCGCCCTTGGAGGCATCTTCGGCATAGGGGAAGAGGTCAGGCCGCGCGAGCAGCTTTTCAACCGTGTCCAATTCGGGGTGATCGGCGGCAAATTTCGGTGTCACCCACCAGCCTTCGCCAAGTTCGGTGATCGGACCGTCGTTGACCGCATGCAAACGGCCTTCGCCGATCGCCGCCATGAGCGGATCACGCACCGCGTTGATCCAAAGCTCGCCTGCGACATCGGGCTCGCCCTTTTCGTTCATCGAGGCAAAGGTCGTGGTCGTCGCACCTGGGATCAGCTCGACATCACAGCCATAGCCCTCTTCCAGAATGATTTTGTCGACATTGGCCATCATCTCGGCCGAGGCCCAGTTCATTTCCGCCATGGTGACGCGGCCGCAGTCTTCGGCCGCAGCAGCACCCATAGATGCAAAAAGTCCAAGCGCGGAGGCCGCGAGTGTATAGTTGATTTTCATGTAATCTCTCATCTCTCGTGAGTTTAGCCTAAAACGCCCTCCCTTGAACGTCTCAGGTCACCACCCCTCACGGGCGATTTCTTCTGATCGCGGGGACAAATCTTTGGTGTTCCCGCCTCTGAAGCACGGCAGCATGACACCATAGCTGGGCATGAATATCAACCCAAACCGCGTAACTCCTATGTGACCTAGGGGCAGGCGCCGCCGCCGCCGCAATCGCCAAACTCCATGGAATTTGCGAGTAAATAAGGCTATACAAGCCCCCAAAGGGCGCGTATGAGCGGGCGCTTGGTGCCATATGCGCCGCCCGCCGCGCAAAAGCGCCGACCCATGCCCGCCCCAAACCGACCGCCCATCCTGAAAAGAGAGTTCTGCCCGTGATCGAAGCCGCCGTGATCCCGACCCTTGCCGCCGCTCTGGCTGCCCAAGGCTACGAAAGCCTTACACCGGTGCAAGAAGCGGTGCTCGACCCCGCGCTTGCCGAGGCCGACCTTCTGGTCTCGGCGCAAACCGGATCGGGCAAAACCGTGGGCTTCGGCCTCGCCATTGCGCCGACGATCTTGCAAGAGGATGGCCGTTTTGGCCGCGCCGCCGCGCCTTTGGCGCTGGTCATCGCGCCGACCCGCGAATTGGCCATGCAGGTGAAACGCGAATTGCTCTGGCTTTATGGTCAGGCGGGGGCGGTTGTCGCCTCTTGCGTGGGCGGTATGGACATGCGCGACGAACGCCGCGCCCTCGAGCGCGGCGCGCATATCGTCGTCGCCACGCCAGGCCGTTTGGTCGATCACGTCAAACGCGGCACGATTGATCTGGATGATATCCGCGCCGTGGTTCTGGACGAGGCCGACGAGATGCTCGATCTGGGCTTTCGCGAGGATCTGGAGTTTATCTTGTCGGAATCGCCCGACAGCCGCCGCACATTGATGTTCTCGGCCACCGTGCCCAAAACCATCGCGCAACTGGCGAAATCCTATCAAAAAGACGCGCAGCGCATCACCACCGCAGGCGAGGCGCGCCAGCACTCCGATATCGAATACCGCGCGCTGCAAGTCGCGCCGCAAGACGCCGAAAACGCCATCATCAACGTGCTGCGCTTTTTCGAGGCGCCCAATGCCATCGTGTTCTGCAACACCCGCGCTATGGTCGCGCGGATGACCTCGCGCCTGTCCAACCGCGGCTTTTCCGTTGTGGCCCTGTCGGGCGAATTGACCCAGACCGAGCGCAGCAACGCGCTTCAGGCCATGCGCGACGGGCGCGCCCGCGTTTGCGTGGCCACTGATGTGGCGGCGCGCGGCATCGATTTGCCCAACCTCGAATTGGTGGTCCACGCCGAATTGCCATCGAACCACGAAACCTTGCTGCACCGTTCGGGCCGCACGGGCCGCGCGGGGCGCAAGGGCGTCTCCGCCCTGATCGTGCCGCCCAAAGTGCGCAAAAAGGCCGAGCGCCTTTTGCATTTCGCCAAGCTGGAGGCCACATGGGCCGCGCCGCCCTCGGCCGCCGAAGTGGCCGAAAAGGACGAAGCGCGCTTGCTCTCCGATCCGGTCTGGGCCGAAGCGGTGACCCCCGAAGAAAGCGCCTTTGCCGATAAATTGCTCGCCATGCACGAGCCGCAAGAGATCGCCGCCGCCTATTTGCGCCTCTATCGCACCCGCCAATCGGCGCCCGAAGAACTGGCCGATCCCGACAGCCGCCCCGAGCGCCGCCCCGCCACGCAATTCGGCCCTGGCGTGTGGTTTTCGGTCTCGATCGGGCGCAACAAGAACGCCGAGCCGCGCTGGCTCTTGCCGCTGATTTGCCGCATGGGCGGATTGACCAAGGACGACATCGGCGCGATCCGCATCCAGCCGACCGAGACCTATTTCGAAATCTTGGAAAGCAGCGCCGACGGGTTTGTCGCCTCCTTGGGCGATCCGATGGAGCTTGAAGAAGGCGGCAAGGTCAAACGTATTGACGGGACGCCGGAATTCGCGCCGCAAGAGCGCGGTCCCAAACGGTTTGGCGACAAACCTGCGGGCGGCAAACGCTTTGACAAACCGCGCGGCGATAAACCCTACGGGGATAAGCCGCGGGGCGATAAAAAGCCTTACGGCGACAAAAAATCCTTTGGCGACAAAAAGCCTTACGCTGACAAAAAGCCCTATGCTGACAAGCCGCGCGGCGACAAGCCCGCCAAGGGTTACGACCCGCTGGACAGCGGCGCGCAAGAGCGCAAACCGCGCCACGTCAAAGACAAAGAAGGCAATACACCTGGCAAGACGAAACGCGTCTGGAACGCCGAGGCCGCGCCCTATCCCACGCCCAAGGGCGATGCAAAACCGCGCGGGGCGGACAAGCCTGCGGGCGGTAAATCGGGCGGCAAACCGGCGGGCAGCGGCAAGGGGGCGGCGAAATATGGCGCCAAACCTGCGGGGAAATTCGGCGGCAAGCCCGATGGCAAACCGGCGGGTAAACCAACGGGCAAGGCTGCGGGCAAACCGCGCGCTGATGCCAGCGATGCCTCCAAACGCTTTAGCCCCGACGGCAAACCCGCCAAGCCCCGCGCCGGATCGAAATTCGCCGGTAAAACGGGCGGAAAACCCGCGGGGAAAGGCAAGGGTAAACCGCCCGCCAAAGGCGGCAACGCGGTCCCGCGCCGCAGCAAATAAGCCCCTTATAAATAAGGTCATAAAGGTCGCTTCGGCGGCCTTTATGCGTTTTCGCGGATAGGGATTGAAGCGCGGCAAAGCCGCCCAAATCAAGCGCAATGGCGCATGAAAACGGGGTGCCAGTAGTGCCGCAGGGGAGGGATGGAGCGGGCGGCGGGAATCGAACCCGCGTCATTAGCTTGGAAGGCTAAGGTCTTACCATTACACAACGCCCGCTCAGGGCAAGCGAGGCGGGGCGCCTCGCATGTGCTGGCCCCGAATTACACGCTGGCGCGCCGCGCTTCAAGGGGTTTTGCGCAAGGATTTGCCCCTGCGCCGCATTTGGCGCGTGCTGCGTGGCTGCGGCTTGCGGGAGGGCGGCCATTGAGGGCGCTGGGGCAGGGCTGGAGCAGAGCAGGGGGCAGGGCCGCGCCCCTAACGCAGCGCCCCCCAAAGATCATATTCGCCCGCCTCATCGACCTCGACGGTGACGATTTGCCCGACCTGCAACCCTTCGGTGCCCTCGTCGATAAACAGGTTGCCGTCGATCTCGGGCGCGTCGGATTTGGTGCGGCAGGTGGCGATGCCGTCGGCGTCGATGTCGTCGACGATGACCTCCATCACGCGGCCCACTTTGGCCGCCAGCTTGGCTTCGGAAATCGCCTGCGCCTTTTCCATAAAACGGTCCCAGCGCTCTTGCTTAAGTTCGGCGGGCACATGATCGGGCAGATCGTTGGACCGTGCTCCGGCGACATTTTCGTATTGAAAACAACCCACTCGGTCGAGTTGGGCCTCGTCCATCCAATCGAGAAGGTGCTGGAATTCGGCCTCCGTCTCACCGGGATAGCCGACGATAAAGGTCGAGCGCAGGGTGATATCGGGGCAAATGTCGCGCCATGCTTTGATCTCGGTGAGGGTTTTCGACCCCGCCGCAGGGCGCGCCATGCGTTTGAGAACATCAGGGTGGCTGTGCTGGAAGGGGATGTCGAGATAGGGCAAAAGCGCATTGGCCGGATCGGCCATCAGCGGGATCAACTCGCGCACATGCGGGTAGGGATAGACATAATGCAGCCGCACCCAAAGGTCCGATTGCGGGCCAAGAGCGCCCAATTCGCGGGCCAGATCGGTGATATGGCTGCGCACCTCGCGGCCCTGCCACTCATGGGCCGAATACTTGCGGTCCAGCCCGTAGGCCGAGGTGTCTTGCGAGATCACCAAGAGTTCGCGCACCCCGCTTTGCACCAGCTTTTCCGCCTCGCGCAGCACCGCATGCACCGGTCGCGAGGCCAGTTTCCCGCGCATGTCGGGGATGATGCAGAATTTGCACTTGTGGTTGCAACCCTCTGAAATTTTTAGGTAACTATAGTGGCGCGGGGTGAGTTTGACGCCGCTGGCGGGCATCAGGTCGACAAAGGGATCGGGGTCGGGCGGCACGGCGGCATGCACCGCATCGAGCACCTGTTCATATTGGTGCGGGCCGGTGACGGCGAGCACGCGCGGATGGGTGCCGCGAATGTAATCTTCCTCGGCGCCGAGGCATCCGGTGACGATGACCTTGCCGTTTTCATTGAGCGCCTCGCCGATGGCTTCGAGGCTTTCGGCCTTGGCGCTGTCGAGAAACCCGCAGGTGTTGACCACCACTGCATCGGCGCCCGCGTAATCGGCGCTGATCCCGTAACCTTCGGCGCGCAGGCGGGTCAAAATCCGCTCGCTATCGACCAAAGCCTTGGGACAGCCGAGCGAGACCATGCCGATGGTCGGCTGGCCGCTGCGGGGGGCATCGGAGATCTTGGCGCGCGGCGCAAGGTCGGGGCGGAGGTTTGGCGGGTTGCTGCTCATGGCGCGGATATAGACCGATGTGCGGGGTCTGGGAAGGGGGCGCGGACGGGCGTTTTGGCCTGTCGGTATCACGTCGGTATTTTGTCGGTATCGCGTCGGTGCGGTTTTGGCCAAGGCGCGCGGCGCGCAAGACGGGGGGGCAGGGGGCCGAAGACAGGGGAGTGAGACAGAGGCGCGAGACAGGGGCGCAAGACAGGGGGCCGAAGACAGGCGCCACCGACGCGGGCCTGAGGCGCGGGCCTGAGACGCGGGCGCGAAGACGGCGGGCGAAGAAAGCCGGAGCAAGGCTGGCGCTGTGAAACCGGCGGCCTGCTTTTGGCACTTCGAAAACCTACGCCGGCCCGAGATGTTAGCCAAGCGCCCGCATCGCCTGCGCGGCGATGGCAAAGGAGGCTTTGCGCGCCGCGTGGTCGTGGATCTGGCCGGTGATGATTACTTCGTCGGGGCGGAATGTATCGATCAGTTGCGCCAGTTGCTCTTGCACCATCTCGGGCGTGCCGCAAGCGGTGCAGGCCAGCGCCTGTTCGACCCCCGCCAGAATGCGCGGATCGGTGCCTTTGGCAAAATCCGCATCGGGGCGCGGCAAGGGGCCAGGGCGGCCGCTGCGCAGGTTGATAAAGGCTTGCTGCATCGAGGTGCGCAGCAATTGCGCCTCGGCCTCGCTCTGCGCGCCAAAGACATTGAGCGCCATCATCGCATGGGGCGCATCGAGCTGCTTCGAGGGGCGAAAATCGCGCCGGTAGACATATAACGCCTCCTCCAGAGCCGCAGGGGCGAAATGCGAGGCAAAGGCATAGGGCAGGCCAAGCGCTGCGGCCAGCTGCGCGCCAAACAGCGAAGAGCCGAGGATCCAGACCGGCACATGGGTCCCTTCGCCCGGCACGGCGCGCACCTTGGCCGCCTCATTGGGATCGCCCAGATAGCCGATGAGTTCGGCCACATCGCGCGGAAAGCCCGACCCGTCGTCATGGGCATGGCGCAGCGCCCGCGCGGTCAGCATATCGGTCCCTGGCGCGCGGCCAAGGCCCAGATCGATGCGGTCCGGATACATCGTCGCCAGCGTGCCAAAGGCTTCGGCCACCATCAAAGGCGCGTGATTGGGCAACATGATGCCCCCCGCCCCGACGCGGATGGTTTTGGTATGGGCGGCGACCTGACCGATCAAAACCGCCGTTGCGGCGCTGGCGATGCCGCGCATGTTGTGATGTTCGGCCAGCCAGTAGCGCGTAAAGCCGAGGGTTTCGGCATGGCGGGCCAGATCGACGGTATTGGCCAAAGCATCCGCAGGGGTGAAGCCCGCCGGAACCGGAGACAGATCGAGAAGAGAGAAGGGGGTCATAAGCCGTCCTTTGCGCCTGTTGCCTTTAATCTTGGGGGCGGCGGCGGCAATGACAAGGGGGGAAGACTACGGCGGGCGGATGGCGGGCAAGGCAAGGGCGGCCGCGCAGATCGGCCAAAGAAAAAGGCCGAACGTCACGTCCGGCCCTTTGCGTCTTGCCTGTCTTACCTGTCTTGGCGCTTAGCGTTTGCGGTCGCGGCGGCTCGACATCGGTTGGAAGGCGACGCCGACATGGGCCTCGCAATAGGGTTTGCCCGCCTGCACCGGCAGGCCGCAGAACCAAAAATCGGGGGTCGCGGGATCGCCCACGGGCCATTTGCAGGTCCGCTCGGTCAATTCCATCAGCGTCAGCTTTTTGGCCTTTTTCTCGATGGCCGAGACTTTGGCCAAGGCTTCGGGGCTGATCTCATTGGCCGAGGGTTGCGGCGGCAACGGCTGGCCTGCGGGGATGATCGCCTTGCGGGTATGGGGCACGATCACCGGCTCGTCGGCCTTTTGCGCTTTGGCCGGCTCGGCCTTGGGCGCGGCGGCGGGTTTGGACGGTTTGGCCTTGGCCGCCGGTTTGGCCGCTTTGGTTTCGGGGGCGGCTTTGGCGGTATCGGCCTTGGCCGCGCTTCCCCCGCCCGAGCGGTTGGACAGGCCAAGGCGGTGCACCTTGCCGATCACCGCGTTGCGGGTCACACCGCCAAGCTCCTTGGCGATCTGGCTGGCCGATTGGCCCTCGCCCCACATCTTTTTCAAAAGCTCAACGCGATCGTCGGTCCAGGACATCTGTCTTCCTTACCTGAAAAGCGGCCCCGAATGCACCTTTGGCGCGGGCCGCTCTAGAAATTCCCAATGGTCCCCTATTTTAAACACTCGCATCCGAGTTACAAGGCATCGAATCAAATGGCAGAGGTTTTGGCATGAGCAATCAGGTGGAGATGGGCGCAGGCGCGATGCGCGAGCGCCGGTTCGGGCGGGTCAACTGGCTGGGCCTATACACATTGGCGCGCCGCGAGATCATGCGCTTTGTCGCCGTCTGGACGCAAACCTTGCTGGCGCCGCTGATCACGGCGGCCCTGTTCTTGCTTATCTTCAACCTCGCCATCGGCCCCTCGCGCGGCGAGGTCATGGGGCGGCCCTTCGTGCATTTCATCGCGCCGGGCATCTTGATGATGACGGTGATCCAGAACGCCTTTGCCAATGTCTCCTCCTCGATTGTGATCTCCAAGGTGCAGGGCAATATCGTCGACACGCTCATGCCGCCCCTGTCGGCGCTGGAATTGGTGCTGGGCTATACGGCGGGGGGCGTGGCGCGCGGTTTGATCGTGGCGCTGGCCATCGGTTTGGGGGTTCTGCTCTTCTTGGGGGTGCAGATCGCCCATCCGCTTTGGGCGCTGGTTTTCGTGCTGCTCGGCTCGGCCTTCATGAGCGCCGTGGGCATGATCGCGGGGATTTTCGCCAATAAATTCGACCAGATGGCGGCGATTACCAATTTCATCGTCACGCCTTTGGCGTTTTTGTCGGGCACGTTTTATTCGGTCGAGGCCATGCCCGAAGTGATGCAGCGCATCACCCATTTTAACCCGATTTTCTATCTGATCGACGGGGTGCGCTACGGGGTTTTGGGCGTCTCGGACAGCGATCCGCAGCTCGGTCTGGCGGTGTGCAGCTTGGCGACTTTGGCCATCGCGGGCGCGGCTTGGGCGATGTTTCGCACGGGCTACCGGCTCAAGGCCTGAGGAAGCACGCGCAGCGCCCGACCGACAGGTCGGGCATCGCCCGAACCGCCCCCACGGGGCGGGCGATATCGCCCACCCCTCGGTTCGGGCGATGCCCTTTGCGCAATTGGGCTTCCCTGATCGCTGCGAAGCTGCTAATTGCTGCCCTATGAACACCGCACAGAGCCTTTTCGCCGCCACGGCCAAAGACCGACGCACGCGCCGACGCGCCTGACGCCGCCTGTTGTTCTTGCGTGCCATATCCGCACGCCCCCTTGAAAATATCCGAAAAATATTGACCAACCGAAGCGGCTGAGGCACTTCTCAGGCTTCACTTCATAAGGATGATCGCGATGATCCCGACTGTTTTGCCGACCTATAACCGCGCGCCTTTGCATTTCACCAAGGGCGAAGGCGCTTGGCTGATCGAGCAAGACGGGCGCCGATTTCTGGATCTGGGCGCGGGGATCGCGGTCAATGCTTTGGGCCATGCCCATCCGGCCTTGGTCAAGGCGCTCACCGATCAGGCGCAAAACCTGTGGCATGTCTCGAACCTCTACGAGATCCCGCAGCAACAGGCGCTGGCCGACAAGCTGACCGAAGCGTCTTTCGCCGATACGGTGTTTTTCACCAATTCGGGCACCGAGGCCTGCGAGTTGGCGGTGAAAATGGCGCGCAAATACTGGTATGACAAAGGCCATCCCGAGAAGACCGATATCATCACCTTCTCCGGCAGCTTCCACGGCCGCTCTTCCGCGGGCATCGCGGCGGCGGGCAGCGAGAAGATGGTCAAAGGTTTTGGCCCGCTGCTCCCCGGTTTTGTGCATCTGCCTTGGGGCGATCACGAGGCGCTCAATGGCGCGATCACCGACACCACCGGCGCCATCCTGATCGAGCCGGTGCAAGGCGAGGGCGGCATTCGCCCGCTGCCCGATCAATGCCTCAAGGGGCTGCGCGATCTATGCGACGAGAAGGGCATTTTGCTCATCCTCGACGAGGTGCAATGCGGCGTCGGCCGCACGGGTAAACTCTTTGCCCATGAATGGGCGGGGATCGAGCCGGACATCATGATGGTCGCCAAAGGCATCGGCGGCGGCTTCCCGCTTGGCGCGGTTCTGGCCACCGAAGAGGCGGCCTCGGGGATGACGGCGGGCACCCATGGGTCGACCTATGGCGGCAATCCTTTGGGCTGCGCCGTTGGCTGCGCGGTGATGGAGATCGTCTCGGACCCCGAATTTCTGGCCGATGTGAACCGCCGCGCGGGACTTTTGCGCCAAAAGCTCGAAGGTCTGGTCGCGGCCCATCCCAAAGTGTTTGAGGGCGTGCGCGGATCGGGTTTGATGCTCGGCCTCAAATGCGTCGCGCCCAACGTGGATGTGGTGCAGGCGGGATATAAATCCGACCTGCTCACCGTGCCCGCCGCCGACAATGTGCTGCGCCTTTTGCCGCCGCTGAACCTGACGGACGCCGAGATCGGCGAGGCCGCCGCGCGGCTTGACGCCGCCGCGACATTGGTCGAAGCCGCCCTATAGAAAATGCCCCGCGCCGCGGCGCGGACGACAAAAAAGCGAAACGATATGAACCACTTCCTTGATATCAATACGACCGACGCCGGCGATTTGCGGGCGATGATCGACCATGCCAAAACCATGAAAGACGCCCGCGCGGGCCGTCCCAAAGGCGCGGCAGATGACGCCCAGCCGCTGGCAGGCCATATGGTCGCGCTGATCTTTGAAAAACCCTCGACCCGCACCCGCGTCTCCTTTGACGTGGGCGTGCGCCAGATGGGCGGGCAGACCATGGTTCTGTCGGGCAGCGACATGCAATTGGGCCATGGCGAAACCATCGCCGATACCGCCCGCGTCTTGTCGCGCTACGTCGATATGATCATGATCCGCACCTTCGACGAAAGCGTGCTGCACGAGATGGCCGAATATGCCTCTGTTTCGGTGATCAACGGGCTGACCGACCGCACCCATCCGTGCCAGATCATGGCCGATATCCTCACCTATGAGGAGCACCGCGGCCCGATCAAAGGTAAGAAGGTCGTCTGGACCGGCGATGGCAACAACGTCTTTGCCAGCTTCTTGCACGCGGCGGAAAAATTCGATTTCGAACTGGTTTTCTCCGGTCCCGAGCGGCTCGACCCCGACAAGGAGTTCGTCGCCGAGGCCCGCGCGGCGGGGGTGAAATTCTCGATCGAGCGCGACGCGGAAACGGCGGTGGCGGGGGCCGATCTGGTTGTTGCGGACACTTGGGTGTCGATGCATGACGCGCAATCGGCGCGCGAGCGGCGGCACAACCTTTTGCGCCCCTACCGCGTGGATCGCAAATTGATGTCGCAGGCCAAGGAGGATGCCTTGTTCATGCATTGCCTGCCTGCGCACCGCGGCGAGGAAGTCACCAACAACGTGATGGACGGCCCGCATTCCGTGGTCTTTGACGAGGCGGAAAACCGGCTGCACGCGCAAAAGGCGGTGATGCGCTGGTGCCTTGGCGTCTAAGCCAAGGCGCGAGAGGGGCGCGGTGACCTGCGTGCGTGCGGAGCCTTCGCGCGCCTATCGCCGCGACGGCGCCGCCTTAACGCGGCGCAGGGCCTAGCATTTTTGCTGCGCCAGAAGCTCCAGATCAATCGCCGCGCCGTCAATGAGCAGGGTTTGCACCTCGGCGCAGGCCTCGCGCATCACCGCAACGGTTTGATATTCGGGGCTGCCGAGGAAGGCTTCGGCGGCGGCGTGGTCGCAAAAGGCCAAAATGCCGACGTGATCGGGGCAGTCCTCGCCCACTGTCAGCTTGGGCGCGCTGTCGCCCGCAAGGATGATCGCGCCTTCGGGTTTGATGGCCATGAAGGACATCTGCATCTGGCGAAACCGTTTGCGATCAAAGATTTTCAACTGGCTGATCAAATAGACGGGCATAGGCTGTCCGATCTTGGCTATTGTATCAGGAGCCTAGAGCAGCCGCGCCTTTGAGTCAAAACCGGCCGTGCGGGCGGGGTGGGGCGGGGCTGCCGATCACCCCGCGCCGATCACCGTGTTGAGCAGCAAAAAGATCACTGCCGACATCACCGCAGCGGCGGGCACCGTGATCACCCATGCGGCGATGATGGTCATGAAATGGCTGCGCCGGACCAATTTGCGGCGGCGGCGCTCTTCGGGGGCGAGGCGCTGCGCGGCGGCCTTGGCCCCTGCCTTTTTGCGAAACCGCCGCTCGGCATGCCACTCGCGGAAGAACCCGACACCGAACACCCCGCCCACGGCGATATGGGTCGAGCTGACCGGCAGGCCCAGCCAGCTTGCGACAATCACCGTGATCGCCGCCGACAGTGCCACGCAATAGGCGCGCATCGGGTTGAGCTTGGTGATCTGGCTGCCGACCATACGGATCAGTTTGGGGCCGAACAGGAACAGGCCGAAAGAGATGCCAAAGGCCCCGATGATCATCACCCACGAGGGGATCGACACTTTGGCGGCGAAATCGCCAAATTCGGTGACATGGACGATGGCCGCCAATGGCCCGACCGCATTGGCCACGTCATTGGCCCCATGGGCAAAGCTGAGCAGGGCGGCGGAAAACACCAAAGGCAGGCCAAACAGCGCCTTGACCGATTTGTTGCGGTTCTCCATGCCTTGCGATTGTTTGCGGATCAATGGCGCGGCGATGGCATAGCTGAGCACGCCGATTGCGGCGCCGATCATCAAAGCGGTCTGCATGTCGATCTTGACGATTTTCTTGAGGCCCTTGAGCGCCAGATAGGTCGAAAACACCCCCGCCATCACCGCGATCAGCACCGGAACCCAGCGCCGCGCGGCGGCGATCTTGTCGTCCTGATAGATGATATAGGCCTTGATAAAGGCCAAAAACGCGGCGGCAATCGCCCCGCCCAGAACCGGCGAGATCACCCAAGAGGCGGCAATCGTGCCCATGGTCGGCCAATCCACCGCGCCAAATCCCGCCGCCGCGATGCCCGCGCCCATGACGCCGCCCACCACCGAATGGGTGGTCGAGACCGGCGCGCCGACCCATGTGGCAAGGTTCACCCAAAGCGCCGAGGAAATCAGCGCCGCCATCATCGCCCAGATGAACAATTGCGCGCTGGCAATCCCCGCCGGATCGATGATCCCCTTGGAGATGGTCGAGACCACATCGCCCCCCGCCAAAAGCGCACCGGCGCTCTCGAACAGGGCGGCAATCGCAATCGCCCCGCCCATGGTGAGCGCATTGGCCCCCACCGCAGGCCCCATATTATTGGCCACATCATTGGCACCGATATTGATCGCCATATAGGCGCCAAAGCCCGCCGCCGCGACGACGATCAGATCGTTGGGTGTGCCGCCCAAGGTCACCGCCGCCGTCAGCGCCGCCAGAACGATAAAGGCCAAGGCAATGCCCGTGCCGACCATGGGCCGCGCGACATAGATCGTCGCCAGCTCCACACGGCTGATCCGGCCCAGATCCTTGTCGAGCGTTTTCCATTGCTGGCCGTTATTGTCTGCCATGCGATCCTCCGGCGCGGATTGGTTTAGCTTGGGCTAGGGGGTGTGACCAACTCGATCAAGGTTTTTTTGCCGCTCGGGGTGAAAAGGCGGCGCGGGCGGCAGGGCCGCGCCCGACCCCACCATCACGGATCAGGCGCGCAGGGCGCACGCGCGGGGGGCATTGGGGGCATTGGAGGATCATAGGGGCGTTGCGGGCGGCAGCGGGCCTGAGAAACCCTTGATCATGACCACCCGCGTGTCGCTACAGGCCGCCTCGCGCAACACCGAAAGCTGTTGCATATCCTCGGAGCGCACAAAGGTCATGGCGGCCTGCGCATCGTCAAAATGCACAATACCCATCGTCGTATCCGTTGAGGCGCCCAAAAGTGCGGCAGGCGCATCATCCGTCGCGAGCAATGTGCCGCCCGCCGCGATCAAATGACCTGCGAAGGCTTCGCGAAATTGCCGGAAGCGTCGTTTGTCCACGATATGAAACTCGACAACGAAATAGACCGACATGGCAGGCACCCGAAACACATTAAATGATCCACGAGCCTAGCGGGTCGTGCGGGACAAAGCCATTGGCCCGGGGGGACTCACGGTAATGTGATGAACGCAAAGCGGGTGGAATGCGGTGTTATGAGGGACGGCGCGAGGGATGCGAAAGGGCGCGCGGCCCTTGCGGGTTCACAGCGTGCGCAAGATGTTTTGCAACGCAGGCTCGTCGACCATCTGCGCGGCTTTTTCCGGGCTGACCCATTTGCGTTTGCGCTCGGAGGCTTCGGGATAATCGGATTTGGTTTTCGCCACGGCGACCTTAAAGACTTTCATCTCCACCGGCGCGGGCACGCCGCCGTCGCGCAGTTTCTTGGTGCGAAAACGGGCAAAGGCTTCTGGCTCTGCGGTGGCTTTTTTGACGCCGGCCTCTTCCCATGCCTCTTGCATGGCAGCCTCGGAATCATTCATCCCGTCAATCGGCCAGCCCTTGGGCAAGATCCAGCGTTTGTTGGTGCGGCTGGTGACCAATAGCACCTTTTTGTCGCCCTCGTCGTCTTCACGATAACATAGCGCTGCGACCTGCTGCTCTTGCGGGCGGCGCCACATCGGCGCGACGACCTCGCGCCAAGCCTTGCGTAATGCATTTGTCATTTTACGTACCTAAACTCTGCTCTCGAAAACTGCGGACGAAAAACATGCCCACATGCGGGGGTTCACCCTCTGATTGCCTCAAGATAGTGTATTTTAGGTTAATGTTCAAGTTTTACACAGAGATTCCAGTCGCCTATGTCAATTGACGTGCAGGTGCTCGTCGCCATAGAGCACATGCGCGCGGGTCTCGGCCGAACTGATCCGCAGCGCCATCACCGATCCGCTCATCGCGCTATGGGTCATCTCGTTCATGTCCTCGACGGTGTCGAATTGCACCAATGACATATGGGAAATGCTGCCTTCGCTTTGCGGTTGCTCCGGATTTGCCTGTGAGGCCAATATTTTTCCGTTGAATTGCGGAACAAGCAAAGCCGCCGCCGCGCGATATTGTGCAAAGCGTTTTTGGTCAAAGACCTGGTAAGACAAGACTAGATATACCGACATAATGCTTCCTCGCTGGTGACATCTTAGGCCTTAAATTACGGCGCGAAAGGGGAAAAACCCTCACGCTGCATCACCTTAGGTAAACTTTCAGGTGCGGATCGAATTTGCAAGGGCTGTCATGGATCTAACGGCGCACGCTTTAGGTGCCGCGCGGTTTGGCGCGCAGCGTCGGGTCGGCTTCGCGCGGGTTTTCAGGCCATGGATGGCGCGGATAGCGCCCGCGCATGTCGCGGCGCACATCGGCGTAGGAACTGTCCCAGAACCCGACGATATCGGTGGTGGTTTGCACCGGCCGCCCCGCAGGCGACAAAAGCGTCACCCGCAGCGCCGTGCCCCCCACGGTGGGATGGGTGGTTTGCCCGAACATCTCTTGCAAACGCAGCGAGATTTCCGGCGGCTCGGCGTCATAATCGATCGCAATTTTGCGCCCCAAAGGCGTGGTGAAACTCGCCGGTGCGGCGCGGTCCACCGCTTGCATCTGCGCATAATCAAGGCTCTGGCGCAAAGGCTCCAGCAGGTCAAAGCGTTTCCAGTGATCGGCGGTTTTCACCCCCGCGAGGTAAGGCAGAAGCCATATTTCCAGCCGCTCCATCAGCGCCTCAAGGCTCATATCGGGCACATCCGCGCCGCCCGCGTGCGCGATGCGCACCCGCGCCAAAAACCGCCGCGCGGCCTCGGAGGGGGCAAGGCCAAGCTCGCGCACCCCGTCCAGCATCGCCTCGGCCACCGCCTCGGGCGGCACGTCCTTCCATATCCGGTCGTCCAGAACCGCCGCGCCCAAACGCTCTTGCTGGCGCGCCACCACGCGGCGCTCGCGCCGTGACCATGCGCAGGCGTCCTGCCATGCGATCTGATCGGCGAAGAGCCCGCGCAGCGCGCTTTGCGAGATGGCGATGGCTTGGCGGATGCGGGCCTCGCGCGGGTTGCCGTCCAGATCGGTGGCGACGATGAAGGGCGCGGTGCCGGTGACATCGCCCTCATCCAAAATCGCGCCCTTGCCGCCCGAGAGCACATAGCGCGGCGCATCGCCCTTGCGCCTTTGCCCGATGCGGTCGGGATAGGCCAGAGCCGCCATTTGCGCGGGGCCGAGCCCTTGGAGCGTGGCGGTTTTGACCATACGCGCCAATCGCTTGGCCTCTTGGCGGATGCGTTCGATGGCGCCGCGATGGGCCGGATAGGGGCGCTCGGCGGCAAAGCGGCGCGGATCGCGCAGCGCCTCGAGGCGCAGCGCCAGATCCACAGGCGCGCCGCGGCCCAAAGGATCGCGGTCGGCCAATAGCGCGGCCAAGGGCGCGGCGTCGGGGCCGGCCAGCACCAGCATATGCGCCAATCGCGGATGCAGCGGCAGCCGCGCCAAGGCCCGCCCATGCGCCGTGATCCGCCCCGCATGATCGAGCGCGCCGAGCATCTGCAACAGCGCCTGCGCCTCGGCATAAGCGCCCGCATTGGGCGGGGTCAAAAACGCCAATTCGTCGGGCCGCGCGCCCCAGAGCGCCAGTTCCAAAACCAGCCCCGCCAAATCCGCCGCCTCGATCTCGGCGGGGGCGAAGGGCGCCAGCGCCCCCTCTTCGCCGCGCGTCCACAAGCGGTAGCACACGCCTTCGGCCACGCGCCCCGCACGGCCCGCGCGCTGCACCGCTTCGGCGCGCGTCACCCGCTCGGTCACCAGCCGTGACATGCCCGAGGCCGGATCAAACCGCGCCCGCCGCGCCCGCCCGCCGTCCACCACCACGCGGATGTCCTCGATGGTCAGCGAGGTTTCGGCAATCGAGGTCGCCAGCACCAGTTTGCGCCCGCTTTCGCAAGGCGCAATCGCGGCGCGCTGGGCTGCAAATTCCATCGCGCCAAAGAGAGGCCGCACCGCAACATCTGCAGGCAGGCGGGATTTGACCAAAGCCTCGACGCGGCGGATTTCGCCTTCGCCGGGGAGGAAGGCCAAAAGGCTGCCCGTCTCGGCCTGTGCGGCGTCGACGATCAGATCGGACATCGCCTCCTCGAAGCGGCGGGTTTTGGGCAGGGGCCGCTCAAGCCAGCGCGTCTCGACCGCGAAGCTGCGCCCCTGCGAGGTGACCATCGGCACCTCGGCCCCGCCCTGCGCCATCAATTCGGCCACCGGCGCGGCGTCGAGCGTTGCCGACATCACCACGATCATCAAATCCTCGCGCAGCGCACCGGCGATTTCGAGGCACAGCGCAAGGCCCAGATCGGCATTGAGCGAGCGTTCGTGAAATTCGTCAAAGAGCACCGCGCCGATGCCCGCCAATTCGGGATCGCTTTGGATCATCCGCGTCAGGATGCCTTCGGTCACCACCTCGATCCGCGTGTTCGCGCCCACTTTGGCCGCGCCGCGCACGCGGTATCCGACCGTCTCGCCCGCCGCCTCGCCAAGGCTGCTGGCCATGCGTTCGGCGGCGGCGCGCGCGGCCAAACGGCGCGGCTCCAGCATCAAGATGCGGCCCTCGGTGATCCCCGCCTTGAGCAAGGCCAAAGGCACCACGGTGGTTTTACCCGCTCCGGGCGGCGCTTGCAGCACCGCGCGCCCGCGGGAGCGCAGCGCGTCGATCAGCGGCGGCAAAGCCTGCGCAATCGGCAGGTCGGGCAGGCGGATATCGGGCAGGGGCGCGGCACTCATGCGCGCTTTATCCGCCATCCGCGTGCCAAGGTCTAGCGGCGGCGCGCCCTGCGAGCAGGGCGGCTCTGGACATTTGCCCGCCGCCAAGGGCAAAAAGGCGCGCAAACGGCGGCATGACACTCAAGAGGGGCCGCAGGGCGCCCCGCAAAGGCGGGCGGCAAGAGGGGACGCATCCGATGGATATCACTGATCTGGCCACAAAGATCATCGCGCAGGACCGCCGCGCCTTGGCCCGCGCCATCACTTTGGTCGAAAGCGGGCGCGCGGACCACCGCGCGCAGGCGGCCGAACTGGTCGATCTCTTGCGCGAACGCAGCGATCACCGCGCGATCCGCATCGGCCTGTCGGGCACGCCAGGGGTGGGCAAATCCACTTTTATCGAAAGCTTCGGCATGATGCTGACGGGCGGCAAAATGGCGATGCAGGACCTGCAAACCAGCGCCAAAGACGGCCTGCGCGTGGCGGTTCTGGCGGTCGATCCCTCCTCGGCGCGCTCGGGCGGCTCGATCTTGGGCGACAAGACCCGCATGGACCGGCTCAGCCGCGAGCCGCGCGCCTTTATCCGTCCCTCGCCGAGCCAAAGCCACCTTGGCGGCGTGGCGCGCCGCACCCGCGAGGCGGTGGCGCTTTGCGAGGCGGCGGGGTTCGACGTGGTGTTGATCGAAACCGTGGGCGTCGGGCAATCGGAAACCGTGGTCGCGGAAATCTCGGACCTGTTTATCTTGTTGCTCGCCCCTGCGGGGGGCGACGAGTTGCAAGGGGTCAAACGCGGCATCATGGAAATGGCCGATATGATCCTCGTGAACAAGGCCGATGGCGATCTCAAAGCCGCCGCCATGCGCACCTGTTCGGATTATTCCGGCGCGCTGCGCCTCTTGCGCAAACGGGCGCAAGACCCCGAAGGATTTCCCAAGGCGATGACCGTTTCGGCGTTGCAAGAGGACGGTCTCGCGGGGGCGTGGGAGGATATGCAAAGCCTCACCGAATGGCGCAAGGCCCAAGGCCATTTCGACGCCCGCCGCGCCGCGCAGGCCGAATATTGGTTCGACCAAGAGGTGCGCCAAGGGCTTTTGGCCGCGCTGGAGCGCGAGCCGCTCAAAGGCACCATGTCCCTCATCGGTGCGCGGGTTGCCAAGGGCGAGATCACGCCGAGCCTCGCCGCCAAAGAGGTGCTGGCGCAATTGCACAAAGCCTGATCGCGCCTGCTTGCGGTGCGAGATCTCCTTGCGCGGGCTGCCCGAAAACCGGACGCGGGGCGCCTAGCGCGGCAAATGCACCGGCGCGCCATGGGGCGTTGCGCGATAGGCCGCTTCCCACGCCGCTTTGATCTGCGCGCGCTCGGCGGCGCTGACCTTGCCGCTTTGCTCCAACATCGCCTCCAGCGTCTCCAGCCACGCGGCGTAGTAATCGCCGCTGCCGTCCAAGACGCGCGCGGCGCCGTTGCGTTTGAGCGTTGCGCCAAACCCTTCGGTCCATGCCGCCCATGTGAACAGCCCCGCCTCGCTCAGCCCCAGCGTCAGGGCGAAGAGTTGCGCATGCCATGGCTCTGCAAAGGGAGGTTCGGCAAAGGCAGGCTCTGCAAAGGAAGGTTCGGCAAAGGCAGGCTGCGCGGATGACGGCGCATCCGTGGGGCTTTCTATCGGCTCACGCATCGGCCGCCTCCAGATAGCTTTGCCACAGGTCCAGCGTCACCTCGTCGCCCGCCTGTGCCTCGTCCCCCCAAAGGTCACGCGCGCAAAATACCACGGTATAAAGCGGCTCGGGGGCCTCGCCCAATCCATGCGCATTGGCGTCCGGCAAGACGTGATTGCCGTGGCGCATCACCACCCGCCCGATATGCCCCGCCGCATAGGAGGGCAGCCGCGTATGCCCGCCCGCCACGCCGCAGCGGTTGACCGCAGGGCGCAAGGCCCGCACCCGCGCGCCGATGGCAAACAAAGGCGCGGGGCCATCCGCGCGGATATAGGGCGATCCGGCAGGCATCTGCGCCACCTCGGCGGGGGCGACGCATTTTTCCGCGCGCTCGGGCGCGGCGGGGGCCAAGGCGCGCCCTGCGTCCAACTCCTCGGTGCTGATCATCTCGCGCGCGGCCAAAAGATCGGTCAGCGCGGCGAGCCATTTTTCGTAATAGCCCATCTGCATATATTCGGCGGGGGCCAGCGTCTCGCGCGCATGGCGCGAGGTGTCGATGGTCCATCCCCCCGGACGGGCGGCCAGAACCGTGATGGCCATGGCGCGCGCATGCCACGGGCGTTTGAACACCGGCTCGCGCGCCTCGGGGGAGACCGCGCCGGTGCCCAGCCGCCCGCCCATATCGTGAATGCGGCTCATGGCTGGGCCTGCGTCGGGGCGGGGGGATGCGGCAACCCCGTGCCGATCATGCTGTTGCGCGTCACCCATGCGGCCAGCGCGGCTTCGTCCAGACCCGCGCTGGCTTCGGGTCGCATCGGCAGCACCAGATAGCGCATCTCGGCGGTGCTGTCCCACACGCGCACCGATTGGCCTTCGGGCAAGCAAAGGCCGAATTCGGCCAGAACCCCGCGCGGCTCGCGCACGGCGCGGGCGCGGTAGGCATCGGATTTATACCATGTCGGCGGAATGCCCAGAAGGCTCCACGGGTAGCAGCTGCATAGGGTGCAGACGACCATATTGTGGACCTGCGGCGTGTTCTCGACCACGACCACGTGCTCGCCCTGCCGCCCGATCAATCCCATATCGGCCAAAAGCGGCGTGGCATCCGTGAGCAGTGCGGCGCGAAAGGCAGGCTCGCACCACGCGCGCGCCACGACTTTGGCTCCGTTTTGCGGGCCGACGCGCGAGGAATAGGTCTCGATCAACGTGTCGATCGCCGCCGGATCGATCAGGCCTTTTTGAACGAGAATCGTCTCGAGCGTTTTGACCCGCAGCGCCGGATCGGAGGGCAGATGGCTATGGGCGGGGGCGCCGCTCGCGCTGGGCTGCGCGTCTTGCGCGCCGTGGCGGTGGTGGCGTTGGTGGTGGTCGGGGTGATCATGCGGCATGGGGCGGGCAAACCTTTGGCATTTGGGGCGGGAAGCGGGGCGCATGTCGCGCCGCAACAGGCGGGCAGGGCACGCGTGCCGCCAGATCGCAGCGCAGCGCGGCAAACCCTTATGAATAAGAAGGTTAGGGGAGATCTTGCGCCCTTGTCCAGTGCCCAAAACCCGCGCGCCCTGCGCCGGCGCAGGCATGGCGATCCGCCCGCGCCCGCCCGCCGAGCCGCAAGGGGGCGGGCGCGGCGCGCACCGCCGCGTGCAAACCCGCCGCGAAGGTCCGCCGCGCGCCCATCCGTGAAAACCCATTTTTTCCGCGTAAAGAGCGGGCAGGGCGCTTGACGGCGCGTTGATGCTGGCCTATTAGCCCCCAATGGATTTCTGGGCGCGGCCGCTGGCTGTGCCCGTTTATGTTTATCGGGGCGTTCCGCGCCCGGCTGAAATGACGAGGATGATGACATGTCGCGCCGCTGCGAATTGACCGGAAAAGGCCCGATGACTGGCAACAATGTCAGCCACGCCAACAACAAAACCCGTCGCCGGTTCTTGCCGAACCTGAACGACGTGACTTTGCAATCGGAAACACTGGGTCGTGGCGTCAAGCTGCGCATCTCGGCCTCCGCGCTGCGCTCGGTGGACCACCGTGGCGGCTTGGACGCCTTCCTTGCAAAAGCCAAAGACGTCGAGCTTTCGACAACGGCTTTGAAAGTCAAAAAAGAGATCGCCAAAGCACAGGCCGCAAACGCCTAAGCCTTGGACGGGTTCGGGGCGCAGGCCTTGACCGACAATTTGAAAACCCCGCCTCTCGATGTGGCGGGGTTTTTGTCGCTTCGGGGTTTTTGCGTTACGGGTTTCTTGCGTTACGGGGTCGCGCCGGATCTGGGCGGGATTTGATCGGCGAATCAGCGGGTTGGATGTGAAGGCCATATCCGCAGGCTGGATGATCAGACCGTATGGGCAGACTGTAGGAGCTGACCGTATAAGCAGACTCTATGAGCAGCCGGAGGATCAGACCGGAGGCGAAGGCAGCGCGCGGCGCAGGGGCCTTTGGGCCGCGGCGCGCTGCGCGGCACCACCCATGGCGCGGATCGCTCTTGCGCGGGCCTGCCACGCGCGGCGCAGCGGCGGCGCTGGGCGCGGCGGGGGGAGGCATTTTGCCCCGATGACGCGGCAAGGGTCCTGCGCTAGAATGTTGCCATGATGCGTGTGATCAAAGGACCGATTCTGGCGGGGCTGATGGCCTTGGTGCTTGCCCTGACGGGGCATAGCATGGCCTCGGCGCGCGCGGCCTCCGGCCCTGCGGGGCAGATCATCCTTTGCACCGGCACGGGGCCGATCACGGTTTTGACGGATGCCGACGGGCAGCCCATGGCGCATCCGCATATTTGTCCCGATTGCGCGATGGCGGTCTTTGCAGGGCTGGCCGATGTGCAGGCTCTGCCGCGCCCGCCTGAGGGCAGCGCACAGATCGAACCGCTGCGGGTGCGCCGCGCTGTGCATGCGCGCGCCGCGCCGCTCCTTCATGCCCGCGGGCCGCCCCTGCGCGCCTAGGTGCCGCGCGCGGGGCGCGTTTGTTTGACCGCCCCAAGTCGCATCGCCCCCTGCGGGCACGCCTGCGGCCCGATGGCCGCAAGACCTCTGTTATTGCTATATTTTGACAAAGGAGAGACGTGATGTCTTTCAAACCTACCCTTTTCGCGGGCGCGCTTGCCTTGTCCCTGTCTGCGCTGTCCCTGTCGGCCCTCTCGTCGCCTGCTTTTGCCGAGGGCATGATGGTGCATGATCCCTATGCGCGCGCCTCGGCCCGCATGTCGACCTCCGGCGCGGCCTTCATGATGATCGAAAACACCGGCGGCTCCGATGACCGTTTGATCGATGTGCGATCAGGCGCCGCCGAGCGCACCGAATTGCACACCCATAGCGAGGACGCCAATGGCGTGATGCGGATGATCCATGTGAACGAGGGCTTCGCGATCCCCGCCGATACCACCCTGCCTTTGGCACGCGGCGGGCATCATGTGATGTTCTTGGGGCTGACCGCGCCGATGGTGCAAGGCGAGATGATCCCGCTCACATTGGTGTTTGAAAAGGCGGGCGAAGTGGCCGTCGAGGTGCCTGTCGATCTGGAGCGCAAACCGGTGCACGGGATGAAACACGGCAAGATGGATCACGGTAAGATGGATCACGGTAAGATGGATCACTCCAAAATGGACCACTCCAAAATGTCCAACTGATCCTGCCGCCCTGCGCGCTGGTCCTATGGCGCGCGGGGCACGGACGCCCTTGGACTTTACGTCTGGCTGACCGCGCCGCGCTTGGCTCGGCGTTCAGGCGCGCGCCAATATCTCTTGCACCCATTGCGGCACGATCTCGCTGGCCTTGCCATGGCGGGCCTGCGCAAAATCGCGCGCATTGACCGACGGTTCGAGATTGAGTTCCAGCGTATCGGCCCCCGCGCGCATCGCATGCTGGGCAAAGGCGGCGGCAGGGTAGACATTGCCCGAGGTGCCGATCGAGACGAACAGATCGGCCTCTTCAAGATGGGTCCAGATCTCCTCCATGAAATAGGGCATTTCGCCGAACCACACCACATCGGGCCGCGCGGCAGGCATGGCGCAGGCGGGGCAGGCATGGGCGGGCGACATTTCCGGCGGCGCATCCCATCGATGCCCGCAATCCGCGCAAAGCGCCCCCGCCAAAGTGCCGTGCATATGGATCACCGCGCGGCTTCCGGCGGCCTCGTGCAGACCGTCGACATTTTGCGTCACGATCACCACCGCGCCGGCAAATTCCGCCTCCAGCCGCGCCAAGGCGTGATGCGCCGCATTGGGCGCGGCCTTGGCCGCCTGCATGCGCCGCGCATTGTAAAACCCCTGCACCAAGGCCGGATCGCGGGCAAAGCCTTCGGGCGTGGCCACGTCTTCGATGCGGTGGCGCGCCCAAAGCCCGCCTTCGTCGCGAAAGGTGCCAAGCCCGCTTTCGGCAGAGATACCTGCGCCGGTGAGGATCACGATTTTGCGCATGACGGCTCCTGTTTTACGATGGCCGCCCTGTTTTGCATTGCGGCGGGGGCGGGCATGGGTATTTTTCGCGCCTATACGATCTCAAGGACCATGTTGATGCAACGCGATATTTTATTTGTCTGCCTTGGCAATATCTGCCGCTCGCCCGCCGCCGAAGGGGTGTTTCGCGCCCTTGCGCCCGCGCCCCTGCGCATCGACAGCGCCGGCACCGGCGATTGGCATGTGGGCGCGCCGCCCTACGGGCCGATGCAGGCGGCGGCCCTTGCGCGCGGCGTCGATCTGTCCGCGCTCAGGGCACGGCAGTTCACAGCGCGTGATTTCGACGCCTTTGATCTGCTCGTCGCGATGGATGACAAGAACCGCGCCGATATGGAGCGCCTGCGCCCCGAGGGCAACGACAGGCCGGTCCATTTGATGATGGATTTTGCCCCCCGATTGGGCGTCGCCCATGTGCCCGATCCCTATTACACGCGCGATTTTGACGGGGCGCTGGACCTGATTGAAGAGGCCGCGCGCGGGCTGCTGGGCGCACTGCAAGAGGGGCGCATCTAGGGGCTAGGGCGCTTTGAGATGGGCAAAGCGCGGCAAGCCGCGCCGCCCTTAAGGTCGCTGCAAACCGCCCGCAGATCCGCACCGCATGGCTCAGCCGCAGGAGGCCTCGACCCTTTGACCGAAGGCTTTGTATTTTTGCCAAAAGGTCTCGTGATGGCGCGCATCCGATTGGCGGATGTCTTGGGCGCGCTGGGGCTTGCGGAAAAACTTGGCCGCGAGGCGTTGATCGCCGCGGCTCAGGCTTTGGCGCGCCACGCTGTCGATACAGGCGCACAGGCGCATGGATTTGGCCTTGCGCGGGCTGGCCAGGCAGGCGCGGCCCATGGGTCCGGCCTCGGCCATCTGCGCCAGCGTCGGCGTCAAAAACACCGCCAATAGCGCCACTTGCAACAGGCGTTTCATCATATCACATCGCTCCGTTGATTGCGGCGGCGCGGGCTTTGTGCCCGATGTCTCACCCGCAATTCATATCCTCACCGCCGTTATGGCGCATTTTGGCGGCTGTTTCAATCGGCGCGCGCGGGGCGCCCGCGCGCGGCCCAGCTTGACAGAATCGCCAATTGGCCCTGTAAATAAGGGCAATGGACAATTTGTTTTAGGATTGATGACATGAAATTTACTTCTCTTATCGGCGCTGCGGCGCTTTTTGCGATCGGCAGCACGGCTTCGGCGGCGACCCTCACGGTGGACAGCTATGACACCCCTGGCGGCAACTCAGGCACCTTTACCTATTATGACGATGGTTATGGCCAGACCTCCAGCGGCGGCACATTGACCGGCGGCACCGGCGATTTGACCGACGGGGTGATCGCCACCGACAATTGGGGCAATACGCCCAGCCCCTATGTCGGCTGGCTCAATGTCAGCCCGACCCTGACGTTTCATTTCGCCGGTCCCGTCGAAGTGTTCGAGGCGACGGTCTATTATGACGATTCCAACGGCTGGGGCGGGGTCTATCCGCTCAATTACATCACCGCGAGCACCGCGACCGAAAGCTTCGGCACGGCCCTCTCCGATCCGTCGGGTGGCGGCCCGCTGTCCCACACGATCAGCTTCAGCGGCGGTCTGACCGACTATGTCACCCTCACGCTTTCGGGATTCGGACCTTGGATCATGGTCAGCGAGGTCACTTTTGACGGCGCCGCGCCCGCCGTGCCGGTGCCTGCCTCCTTGCCGCTCTTGCTGGGGGCCTTTGGCGGTTTCGCTGCCCTGCGCCGCCGCAAGGCAAACCGCGCCTGATCCGCGCCCAAAATCAGGGGCGCGCGGCAGGGCAAACCGCCCGCGCGCGCCCCTTTTTTATCTACGCCGCACGGGCATATACGATGCCATCTTGACCGGTCCGCGATTCCGCATCATATCCGGCGCATGACCGATCTGAACAAAATCCGCAATTTCTCCATCGTGGCGCATATCGACCACGGTAAATCCACCCTTGCTGACCGCCTCATCCAAGAGACGGGCACGGTCGCGGGGCGCGATATGAAAGAGCAAATGCTCGACAGTATGGATATCGAGCGCGAGCGCGGCATCACCATCAAGGCCAACACCGTGCGCATCGATTACAAGGCCGATGATGGCGAGACCTATGTGCTCAACCTCATCGACACCCCCGGTCACGTTGATTTCGCCTATGAGGTCTCGCGCTCCATGCGCGCGGTCGAAGGCTCGCTTTTGGTGGTGGACAGCACCCAAGGCGTCGAGGCGCAGACCTTGGCCAACGTCTATCACGCGCTGGACGCCGACCACGAGATCGTGCCGGTCCTCAACAAGATCGACCTGCCCGCCTCTGATTGCGACCGCGTCGCCGAACAGATCGAAGATGTCATCGGCATCGACGCCTCGGGCGCGATTCAGGTCTCGGCCAAAACGGGGCAGGGCATCCACGAGACGCTCGAATCGATTGTGAACCTTCTGCCCGCGCCCAAGGGCGACATCAATGCGCCGCTCAAGGCGATGCTGGTCGATAGCTGGTATGACAGCTATCTTGGGGTGATCGTTCTGGTGCGGATTATGGACGGTAAGCTCAAGAAGGGCGACCGGATCCGCATGATGCAAAACGGGTCGATCCACCATGTCGACCGCATCGGCGTCTTCCGCCCGCAGATGGAGATGATCGGCGAATTGGTGCCTGGCGAGATCGGATTTCTGACCGCCTCGATCAAACAGGTGCGCGACACCCGCGTCGGCGATACCATCACCCACGAGAAAAACCCCTGCGAAAAACCGCTGGCGGGCTTCAAACCCTCGCAGCCCGTGGTGTTTTGCGGCCTCTTCCCCGTCGATAGCGCCGAATTCGAAGACCTGCGCGATGCGATCGAGAAACTGGCGCTCAATGACGCCTCCTTCAGCTTTGAAATGGAAACCTCTGCGGCGCTGGGCTTTGGCTTTCGCTGCGGTTTTTTGGGGCTGTTGCACCTCGAGGTCATCCGCGACCGGATCGAGCGCGAATATAACATCGAACTGATCACCACCGCGCCTTCGGTGATCTATCACATCTATATGCGCGACGGGTCGATGATCGAGCTGCACAACCCCGCCGACATGCCCGACCTGACCCATGTGGACCACCTCGAAGAGCCGCGGATCAAGGCGACAATTCTGGTGCCCGACGAATACCTCGGCGATGTGCTCAAACTGTGCCAAGACCGCCGCGGGATCCAAGAGGACCTGACCTACGCCGGCACGCGCGCGATGGTGGTCTATGACTTGCCGCTCAACGAGGTGGTGTTCGATTTCTACGACCGGCTCAAATCGGTGACCAAAGGCTATGCCTCCTTTGATTACCAGATGATCGGCTATCGTCAGGATTACCTTGTGAAAATGTCGATCCTTGTGAATGACGAACCGGTCGATGCGCTTTCCACCATGGTGCACCGCGACCGCGCCGAAATGCGCGGACGGGCGATGGTGGAAAAGCTCAAGGACCTGATCCCGCGCCATATGTTCAAAATCCCGATCCAGGCGGCCATCGGCGGCAAGGTCATCGCCCGCGAGACCCTGTCCGCGATGCGCAAGGACGTGACCGCCAAATGCTACGGCGGGGATATGACGCGTAAGAAGAAGCTGCTGGAAAAACAAAAAGCCGGTAAGAAAAAGATGCGCCAGTTCGGCAAAGTCGACATCCCCCAAGAGGCGTTTATTTCCGCTCTTAAATTGGACAATTGAGGTCCAATTTAAGAGCCGGTGGGCGAAAGCGAATGGCACAGCCAATCGCGTGCCCACACCAAGGTTAAGGCGCGCGATCCCGCGCCCCGCATCCTTGCCGATACACCTAATCCTTTGCGAAACCGCCCCCGCAGCGGTCCAAGCTGCGCGTCGGAGCCGAGGCTTTTGTGTTGTAAATCACGCGAACGTCATCCCCCCACCTGACCCAGATCAAAGCGCGAAATATTCGAATCCTCTAATGTCTGCCTCAGGACACGCGTCAACATGATGAGGCTCGCCATGCTACGATTGGCATCTATTCTCTATTCTTTGATCGGCACCTCGGTTGCGGGCATCTTGATGGTTGCTGCGCTGACCATGGGTTATGACACGTTGCAACCGATTGTGACGGCTGTGGTGGTGGGGTTTGTGGCGGCGGTGCCGGTGACCTATCTGGTCGCCAAGGCCATCATGAACAACGCCTAGGTCCAAGGTTTCCCGTCTTGGCGGGAGAGGCGGCAGCGGTGCTAGGGAGGGGTCCTGTTGGGGCTGCTGCCGCCAGAAATTCACCCCAAGCGCGGCGCTATGCGGCCATATCCAGATAGGCCCGCACCGCCGCCTCGAATTCGCGCGGTTTTTCCGCATGCAGCCAATGGCCCGCATCCGGTATTTTGGCAAAACGCGCGGCGGGGAAAAGCGCCTTGATCTGCGGGCGGTATTCGCGCGCCACATAATGCGACTTGGCCCCCGACAAAAACAAAACCGGCCCGCCAAATTGCCCCTCAACCGTAGGGAAAGACAGGATTTTCGGCATCTCGCGCGCCAGCACGTCGAGATTGAGCCGCCAGCGTTTTTCGGCCACGTCCAAGGATTGCAAAAAGAACGGCACCAAGGCCGGATCATCGACCAGAGCCTCCAGCGGCGCCTTGGCATCCGAGCGTTTTTCGATCGCGCCGAGGTCCAGCCCGCGCATCGCCTCGATATATTGGATCTGGCTATGGGCATAGGTCACGGGCGCGATATCGGCGATGATCAAACGGTTCACCAAATCGGGATATTTGAGCGCCAGAACCATCGCCGCCTTGCCGCCCATGGAGTGGCCCAAAACATCCATCGGGGCACCGCGCGCGCGGATTACCTCGGCCAGATCCTCGGCCATATCCTCATAGGAATGGCTGTCGTGCCACGGGCTGTCGCCGTGGTTGCGTTGGTCCACCGCCACGACGCACCGCGTATCGGACAGGCGTTTGGCGATCACCCCCCAATTGCGCGCCGAGCCGTATAGCCCGTGCACGATCATCAATTCGGTTGCGGTTTTGGCGGCGGCGCTGGCGGGCGCATGTTCGATGAGGTTCAACATGGGGCCTGTCATATCGGCTGGCCGCGCCGCGTGCCAGAGCTATTGAGGCGCGCTTGTCTGCGCGTTAGGCTTGGTGCGTGGGGGCGCGCGACGTGACAGAGCAACAACAGATCAAGGACGGGCTGGCGCGGATTTACGCGCTCTTCGAGGCGCAGATGCATATCGATGCGCGCCCGCTTGGCCGCGCCGTGGCGCGCGCGGGGCGCCGTTTGCCCAAAGCCGCGCGCCATGCGGGTCGGCGGCTGGCCCAGATCGAGCCGCTTTTGGACAATCCCAAGCTTTGGATGCAAGTCGACCAGCCCCGCGCGGGCAAGGACATGGCGCAGCTTCGCGCGGCGCTGCTGGCCTATGACCGGCGGGCGCGGCGTATCCATGCTTTGCTCGGCTGGGCCACGTCGAATATGGTCAATCTGTTTGTGATCATCGCCGCGCTGGTCGCGCTGCTGCGCTGGCGCGGGCTCTTGTGAGCGCTTCGCGCCGTAAGGATCACGGGCGGCACTGCGTGCATAACAACGGGGGCAGAACAGCAAGCCGCAAAGGCGGGGCATCTTGGCCCGCCCAAGCGGCGGCGATGCCAAAGCGTTCTTTCGCGACCTGCCCGATGCATAAGGTGATCAGGGTGTGAGACAGTGCGGCGTTGAAGCGGCTTTGGTATCGCAAGAGCAAGTGTGCGCCGCAAATCTTAACAGATCGTAAACGCCAAATGCCAAGGCGCAGATCGGCATGTTTTGGCGCAGCGCGGCGCGCGCACCCATGAAAAAGGCGTGCGGCACGTATATCGCGCCGCACGCCTCTGGTCTTTACGGCTGCGCCGCGATCACAGGTTCGGATAGAGCGGGAATTTCTCGCAAAGCGCCTCGACCTTGGCTTTGACCGCCGCCTCGACCTCGGCGTTGCCATCCTCGCCATTGGCGGCAAGCCCGTCGACAACCTCGACAATCCAATCGCCGATCAGGCGGAATTCTTCCTCGCCAAAGCCGCGCGTCGTGCCCGCAGGGGTGCCCAAACGCACGCCCGAGGTGACCATCGGCTTTTCGGGGTCAAAGGGAATGCCGTTTTTGTTGCAAGTGATATGGGCGCGGCCCAAAGCGTTTTCGGTGGCATTGCCCTTGACGCCTTTGGGGCGCAGATCGACCAGCATCACATGGGTGTCGGTGCCGCCGGTGACGATGTCCAATCCGCCTTTCATCAACTGGTCCGCAAGGGCGACCGCATTGGCGCGCACCTGCTTTTGGTAGCTTTTGAATTCGGGGCGCAGCGCCTCGCCAAAAGCCACGGCCTTGGCCGCGATCACATGCATCAAGGGGCCGCCCTGAATGCCGGGGAAGATGGCCGAATTGATCTTTTTGGCAATCGCCTCGTCATTGGTCAGGATCATGCCGCCGCGCGGGCCGCGCAGGGTTTTATGGGTCGTGGTGGTCGCCACATCGGCATAGGGGAAGGGCGAGGGATGCTCGCCCGCCGCGACGAGGCCCGCAAAATGGGCCATATCGACCATCAGGTATGCCCCGACGGAATCGGCAATCTCGCGCATCTTCTTGAAATCCACCTGACGCGGAATCGCCGAGCCGCCCGCGATGAGCATTTTGGGCTTATGCTCGGTGGCCAGTTCTTGGATCTGGTCATAGTCGATCAGGCTGTCTTGCTTGCGCACGCCGTATTGCACGGCGTTGAACCATTTGCCCGACTGGTTCGGTTTCGCGCCATGGGTCAAATGCCCGCCCGCGTCCAAGGACATGCCGAGGATCGTATCGCCGGGTTGCAGCAGCGCGGTAAAGACGCCTTGGTTGGCCTGCGATCCCGAATTGGGCTGCACGTTGACAAAATCGCAACCGAACAATTGCTTGGCGCGGTCAATGGCGAGGTTTTCGGCCACATCCACATATTGGCACCCGCCGTAATAGCGGCGCCCCGGATAGCCTTCGGCGTATTTGTTGGTCATGACGGAGCCTTGCGCTTCCATCACGGCGGCAGAGACGATGTTTTCCGAGGCGATCAATTCGATCTCGTGGCGCTGACGGCCAAGCTCGTCGGTGATCGAGGCAAAAAGCTCCGGATCGCGGGTCGATAGGCTCTCGGTGAAAAATCCGGCATCGCGGGTTGTGGCAGTCATCAGGTCTCTCCCAGATAGCGCGCCGAGCGGAGCGGGGCGCAGAAACGTTGCCCGCTGTTTATCCAATTGCCCTTGGAGAAAAAAGTGTGCTTTGCGACATAATCATTATGAAATCACCAAAAGCGGCGAAAGCTGCGTGAAATCACCGGTCAGGAATGGTAAACCGCGCCAAGAGCGGCGGATTTTGCCGATCAGGAAGGACAAGGCCCCCGATGGCAGAGCAAAAATCGCCGATGAAAATCGCATTCGCGGCCTCCGACGCGCCGACGGCGCAAACCGCGCGGGCGGTTTTGGTGACCCGCTATGGCGACACCCCCGAAGCGCAGGCCGATGTCATCGTCGCCTTGGGCGGGGACGGGTTCATGCTCCATACGCTGCACCGCACCCAAGATTTGCCCGCGCCGGTTTACGGCATGAACCGCGGCACGGTCGGGTTTTTGATGAACGCCTACCGCGAAAGCGATCTGCAAACGCGCCTTGCCGCCGCCGAAGAGGCGGTGATCAATCCCTTGTCGATGAAGGCCACGGCGGTGGATGGCACGGTGCATGAGGCGCTGGCGATCAACGAGGTCTCGCTGCTGCGCGCGGGGCCGCAGGCGGCAAAGCTGCGCATCACCATCGACGGGCGGCTGCGGATGGAGGAACTGGTCTGCGACGGGGCCTTGGTCGCCACGCCCGCCGGATCGACGGCCTATAATTATTCGGCCCATGGCCCGATCCTGCCCATCGGGGCGGATGTTTTGGCCCTGACCGCCATCGCGCCCTTCCGGCCCCGCCGTTGGCGCGGCGCGCTCTTGCCGAAGGGCGCTTTGGTGCGGTTCGATGTGACCGATCCGGAAAAACGCCCCGTGATGGCCGATGCCGACAGCCGCTCTGTCTCGGATGTGGTCTCGGTCGAAATCCGCTCGGCGCCGCAGATCACCCATCGCATCCTCTTTGATCCGGGGCATGGGCTGGACGAGCGGCTGCTACGCGAACAATTCGTCTGATCCTTGGAACCTTTTGCGGCTTGGTCCGTTGTTTAGGTGAAGCGGCGCCAACGCGCCGCACCTAGATTGGAGGCAAGAGATGGACTGGAATATCATCGAAGGCAATTGGAAGCAGATCAAAGGTAAGGCTTTGGAAAACTGGGGCAAATTGACCGATGACGAATTGGATGAAGCCGCCGGTAACCGCGAGCAGTTGATCGGCAAAATCCAAGAGAAATACGGCATCGCCAAAGACGAGGCCGAAAAACAGGTGGACGCATTCGCCGCCAAATACTGAGGCCGAGCCGTGCTCCAAGAGCGCGGGCGCGTGCAAAACCTCGTCACGCGGCGGCGCCTTGGATCAGGCAAAAACAAAAGGGCAGCGGAGTGATCCGCTGCCCTTTATTGTGTTCGCCAACCAAAAACCTATTTGGCGTAGCCGATGGTTTGCAGCGCAGCTTTGATTTCGTCCAGAATCGCCGGATCGTCGATGGTCGCGGGCATTTTGAAGGCCTTGCCATCGGCAATCGACACCATCGTGGCGCGCAGGATTTTGCCCGAACGGGTTTTGGGCAAACGGTCCACAACGACCGACAATTTGAACGCCGCCACGGGGCCGATTTTCTCGCGCACCAATTTGACCACCTCGGCGTTGATCTCGGCATGCGGGCGGTTCACCCCGTTGGTCAGGCACAAGAACCCCACGGGCATCTGCCCTTTGAGGTCGTCCGACACACCAATCACCGCGCATTCGGCCACATCGGGATGCGAGGCCAGAACCTCCTCCATCGCGCCGGTCGAAAGCCGGTGACCCGCCACGTTGATCACGTCATCGGTGCGCGCCATGATATAAAGGTATCCGTCCTCGTCGATCATCCCCGCATCACCGGTCTCGTAAAACCCTGGGAAGGTGTTGAGATAGCTTTTGCGGAACCGCTCTTCGGCGTTCCAAAGCCCCGGCAAAGTGCCCGGCGGCAGCGGCAGTTTCACCGCAATCGCGCCCAATTCGCCCGCAGGCATCGGATGACCCGCCTCGTCGAGGATTTGCACGTCATATCCGGGCATCGGAACGGCGGGCGAGCCGAGCTTGACGGGCAGGGCTTCGATCCCCATCGGGTTGGCGGCAATCGCCCAACCTGTTTCGGTCTGCCACCAATGGTCGATGACCGGCACGCCAAGCTGCTCTTGCGCCCAGACAATCGTATCGGGATCGGCGCGTTCGCCCGCCAGATAGACCGCCTTGAGGCAGCTCAGGTCGTATTTCTTGACGCACTCGCCCTTGGGGTCTTCGCGTTTGACCGCGCGAAAGGCCGTGGGGGCGGTGAAAAAGCTCTTCACCCCATGCTCGGAAATCACCCGCCAGAAGGTGCCCGCATCGGGGGTGCCGACGGGCTTGCCCTCGAAGACAATCGTGGTGTTGCCGTGGATCAACGGCCCGTAGGTGATATAGCTGTGCCCGACGACCCAGCCCACATCGGAGGCGGCCCAAAACACATCGCCCGCATCGACGTTATAGATGTTTTTCATCGACCAGTTGAGCGCCACCAGATGCCCGCCGGTGGGGCGCAACACGCCTTTGGGCGCGCCGGTGGTGCCGGAAGTATAAAGAATATAGGCCGGATCATTGCCCTTCAGGGCGACACATTCGGCAGGCTCCACGCCATATTGAAAAGCGTGCCAATCCACATCGCGCCCCTCGGTAAGCTGCGCAACCTCTTGTTCACGTTGGAAAATCACGCAAAACTCGGGCTTGTGATCGGCCATCTCGATGGCCCCGTCCAAAAGCGGTTTGTAATGCACCACCCGCCCCGGTTCGATCCCGCAGGACGCCGCGATGATGGCTTTGGGCGTGCAATCATCGATCCGCACCGCCAATTCCGAGGCGGCAAACCCGCCAAAGACCACCGAATGCACCGCGCCGATGCGCGCACAGGCCAGCATCGCCTCCAAGGCTTCGGGCACCATCGGCATATAGATGATCACGCGGTCGCCTTTTTCGACGCCCTTGGCGCGCAAAGCTCCGGCCAAAGAGGCCACGCGGGTTTGCAACTCGGCATAGGAAATCTTGTGCTTGGTCTGGGTGACGGGGCTGTCATAGATGATCGCGGTGCGCGCGCCGTTGCCCGCGTCGACATGGCGGTCCACCGCGTTATAGCAGGTGTTCACCTCGCCGTCGCAGAACCACTCATACAAGGGGGCGTTTTCGTCAAACAGCGCCTTGGTCGGTTTTTTGATCCAGTCGATCGCCTCGGCGGCCTGCATCCAGAACCCTTCGGGATCCTTTTTCCAACCCTCATAAACCTGTGCGTAGCTCATCTCGCGTGTCTCCTCCGTCACGGTATTCACTTGCATACAATGGCATCTGTTAAGCGCCTCTGGTGCCGCAGAGCAAGCGCCGCCCCTGCGCCCGATTGACACAATGAGCGCTAACATTCCGCAATGCGGAATCGGCCTTGATACAATCATACGTCAAAGCCGCCCGCGTTAGAATATTCTTACGCGGTGCAGCTTTACGCGGCGGGGCGGCCACTTTGCACGACCCTTAGGGCGACCCTTTGCACGGCGCGTCCACTGGGCCGGTCCATTCGGCCCGCCGCTTTGGCATCCTATCCGTAATGGGCGACCGGCGTGCCCGCGATGGCGGCCATATTGAGAAGCCCGCGCGGCGTGATCGAGGGCGTGACGATATGGGCGCGGTTGCCCATGCCCATCAAGATCGGCCCGACCTCCAAACCGCCGCCCTTCATCTTGAGGATGTTGCGCACGCCCGAGGCCGCATCGGTATTGGCGAACACCAACACATTCGCCGGCCCGTCCAGCCGCCCGTCGGGGAAAATCCGCTCGCGCAATTCGGGGTCAAGCGCCGCATCGATATGCATCTCGCCCTCATAGGCAAAGCTGCGCGGCGCGCTGTCCAAAATCTCCAGCGCCCCGCGCATCCGTTGGCCGGTGTCGCAATCGAGATTGCCGAACTGGCTGTGCGAACACAGCGCGATTTGCGGTTTGCGGCCAAAGCGGCGCACATGGCGCGCGGCCCCGATCACCGTATCGGCAATTTGCTGCGGAGTGGGTTCGGCATGCACATGGGTATCGGCGATGAACAGCGGCCCATCCTCCAAAATCATCAAGGACAGCGCGCCGACGGGGCGCAACTCGGAGGTGCCCAGAACCTGTGTGATATAATTCATATGCCACAAATATTGCCCGAAGGTGCCGCAGATCATGCTGTCGGCCTCCTCGCGCTGCACCATGACGGCGGCAATGGCGGTGGAATTGGTGCGCATGATCGCCTTGGCCAGATCGGGCGTCACGCCGCGCCGCGCCATGATCGCATGATAGCTGCCCCAATAATCGCGGTAACGGTCGTCTTTTTCGGGGTTCACGATGGAAAAATCGCGCCCCGGACGGATCGAAAGCCCCGCCTGTTCACAGCGGTGCTGGATCACCTCGGGGCGGCCGATGAGGATCGGTTGCTCGGTGGTTTCCTCCAAAACCGCCTGCGCCGTGCGCAGCACCCGCTCGTCCTCGCCCTCGGCAAATACGATCCGCCGCGAGGCGGTGGCGGCGGCCTCGAAGACCGGACGCATGAGTAGCGCCGATTTGAACACCGATTGGTTCAGCTTGGCGCGATAGGCCTGCAAATCCTCGATCGGGCGCGTGGCCACCCCGCTCTCCATTGCGGCCTTGGCCACGGCCGATGACACGATGCCGACAAGGCGCGGATCAAAGGGTTTGGGGATCAGGTAATCGGCGCCAAAAGTCAGTTGCTCGCCATGATAGGCAGCGGCGGCTTCGGCCGATGTCGTGGCGCGCGCCAGATCGGCAATCCCGTCGATACAGGCCAGTTGCATCGCATCGTTGATCTCGGTCGCGCCCACGTCGAGCGCCCCGCGAAAGATGAAGGGGAAACACAATACGTTATTGACCTGATTGGGAAAATCGCTGCGCCCCGTGGCGATGATCGCGTCCGGATGCACCGCGCGGGCCTCATCGGGCAAAATCTCCGGCGTCGGATTGGCCAGCGCGAAAATGATCGGGCGCGGCGTCATTTTGGCCACCATCTCTTGGGTCAGAACCCGAGGCCCCGACAGGCCAAGGAACATATCCGCCCCGCCGATCACATCCTCCAATGTGCGCAGATCGCTTTTTTGCGCAAAGGCGGCTTTTTGCGGGTTCATATCGACCTCGCGCCCCTCGTAGACGAGGCCATGCACATCGCACAGCCAGACGTTTTCGCGCTTTACCCCCAGTTTGAGCAGCATATTGAGACAGGCAATCCCCGCCGCCCCGCCGCCCGTCGAGACGATCTTGATCTCCTCGAAGGCCTTGCCCGCCACATGCAGCGCGTTTTTCGCCGCCGCGCCGACGACGATGGCGGTGCCGTGCTGATCGTCATGAAACACGGGGATGTTCATCCGCTCGCGGCAGATTTTCTCGACGATGAAACAATCGGGGGCCTTGATGTCTTCGAGGTTGATCGCGCCGAATGTCGGCTCCATCGCGCAAACGATCTCGGCCAGCTTTTCAGGGTCCGGCTCGTTTAGTTCAATGTCAAAACAATCGATATTGGCGAATTTCTTGAACAGGACCGCCTTGCCCTCCATCACCGGTTTGGAGGCCAGCGCGCCGATGTTGCCAAGGCCGAGAACGGCCGTGCCATTGGTCACCACCGCCACCAGATTGCCGCGCGCGGTAAAACGGCTGGCATGGGCGGCGTCCTCCTTGATCTCAAGGCAGGCTTCGGCCACCCCCGGCGAATAGGCGCGGGCCAGATCGCGCCCATTGGCCAAGGGTTTGGTGGCGCGGATTTCCAATTTCCCCGGCTTGGGAAACTCGTGATAATCCAGCGCCGCTTGGCGCAATCCGTCGTTGGTTGCTGACGTCATGGTCTCTCTCCCTTGGGGCGGTCCGGCGCGGTCTGCTCCGCTCTGGCCCGATCTGGCGCTGGCGCGCGGGGCGCATTTGGCGCTCTTATACACATAGAGCACGGGTCTGCACATATGTAGTTTAATATTAAACTAATTGTTAACCGGCCCGCGCGACATCGGCAAAAACGCGCCTGCGCCGCTGCGTGCTCTGGCCCGCGGCGCAGGCGGGCGGGCGGTTCGGCGCGGGCGCAAATGGGGCAGGCGGGCCCTTGGTGTGGGCGGCGCGCGCTTGCGGGCGGGCCGCCCGTGCCAAGGGCGGCGCTTGCAAATCGGCGCGCGAGGCGACAGGCTCGAAACCGACCCGTCCCGCACAGGTCCCGCTCAGACAGTTTGGAGAATCCCCATGCCCGACCATGCCGCCCATGCCGACCTGAAAAAAGCCGCGCTTGCCGTGCGCGAAAACGCCTATGCGCCCTATTCGAATTTTCCGGTCGGCGCGGCGCTGCGCACGCCCGAGGGCGAGGTGTTCACCGGCTGCAACGTCGAAAATGTCGCCTACCCCGAAGGCACCTGCGCCGAGGCGGGGGCGATTGCCGCTATGGTTGCCACCGGCGGGCGCGAAGTGGCCGAGATTTTCGTCATCGCCGATGCCCCCCATCCGGTCACGCCCTGCGGCGGGTGCCGCCAGAAGCTGGCCGAATTTACCCGCGCCGAGGCGCGTATCGTGATGAGCACGCTGGAGGGGCGCGAATTGGTGATGACCATGGCCGAATTGCTCCCCGGTGCCTTTAACACCACCCATCTGGAGCGGACCTGAGCCGATGGATGCGCGCGCGATCCTTGTGCGCCTGCGCGGCGGCGAGACCCTGTCGCAAGAGGAGCTGACGTGGTTCGCCCATGGCCTCGCCACGGGCGCGGTCAGCGATGCGCAGGCGGGGGCCTTTGCCATGGCGGCGCTGCTCAACGGATTGGGCGAGGCGGGGCGCACGGCGCTGACGCTGGCGATGCGCGACAGCGGCGATGTGCTCGCATGGGACATGGACGCGCCGGTGATCGACAAACATTCCACCGGCGGTGTCGGAGATTGCGTCAGCCTGATCCTCGCCCCCGCTTTGGCCGCTTGCGGGGCCTATGTGCCGATGATTTCGGGGCGCGGGCTGGGCCATACCGGCGGCACGCTCGACAAAATCGAATCCATCCCCGGATTGCGCAGCGATCTGGCCGAGGCGCAGTTTCGCGCCGTGGTCCAAGAGGCGGGATGCGCCATCGTCTCGGCCAGCGGCGATATCGCCCCTGCGGACAAGCGGCTTTATGCGGTGCGCGATGTCACGGGCACGGTCGAAAGCCTTGATCTGATCACCGCGTCGATCTTGTCCAAAAAACTGGCCGCCGGATTGCAAGGGCTTGTTCTGGATGTGAAAACCGGATCGGGCGCCTTTATGAAAACCGCCGAAGATTCCCGCGCGCTTGCGGCGGCTTTGGTCGAAACCGCCAATGCGGCGGGGTGCAAAACCTCGGCGCTGATCTCGGATATGAGCCAACCCTTGGCCCCCGCCTGCGGCAATGCGCTCGAAGTGGCGGCCAGCATGGAGGTGCTATGCGACGGGGCGGGCGGGCCGCTGCGCGAATTGACCTGCCTCTTGGGCGGCGTGGCGTTGGCCGATTGTGGATTGGCGGCAGATGTCGAGGCGGGCACCGATGCGGTGGCGGGCGCGCTGACCTCGGGGCGCGCCGCCGAACATTGGGGCCGCATGGTCGCCGCCATGGGCGGGCCGCGCGGATTTACCGATAGCTGGCGGAGGTTCTTGCCCGAAGCCCCCGTGATCCGCGAAGTCAAAGCCCCGCGCGCCGGATATCTGGCGGCGATGGATGGCGAGGCAATGGGATTGGCGGTCGTCGCCTTGGGCGGCGGGCGGCAAGTCGAATCCGACGTGGTCGATCCCGCCGTCGGCCTGTCCGATATTTTGCCCTTGGGCACGCGGGTCGAGGCGGGGCAAGTGATCATGCGCATCCACGCCGCGCGCACCGGCGCGGCCGAAGCTGCCGAGGCAGCGCTGCGCGGGGCGGTCTCGCTCGGGGAGAGCGCGCCCGACCTGCCGCCTCTGATCCATGAAAGGGTCGGATGATGGCGCGCGCCTTTTTGATTGTGATGGACAGCCTCGGCATCGGCGGCGCGCCGGATGCGGAGCGGTTTTTCAACGGCGATCTGCCCGACAGCGGCGCCAATACGCTGGCCCATATCGCGCAGGCCTGCGCCGATGGCACGGCGGGGCGCGGGGCGCTGGCTCTGCCCAGCCTCGCGGCGATGGGATTGGGGCAGGCGATCGAGGCGGCCAGCGGCGCGCAGCGGCCCGAACTGACCGCCGCGGCGCAGGGCTATTTCGGCGCGGCGACCGAAGTTTCGCAGGGCAAGGACACCCCCTCGGGCCATTGGGAATTGGCGGGCGTGCCGGTGCCGTGGGAGTGGCATTATTTTCCCGATACCGACCCCGCATTTTCCGATGATCTGATGGTCGAAGCGGCCATCGCGGCTGGGGCGGGCGGCACGCTTTATAACCGCCACGGCTCGGGCACCGATGTGATTGCCGCCGAGGGCGCGCGGCATATGAAAACCGGCTGGCCGATCCTTTATACCTCCGCCGATTCCGTGTTCCAGATCGCCGCCCACGAAGAGAGCTTCGGGCTGGAGCGGCTTTATGATCTTTGCGCCCATATGGCCCCGATCTTGCACGAGATGCGCGTGGGCCGTGTCATCGCGCGCCCCTTTGTCGGCAGCGTTGAGACCGGATTTACCCGCACCAAAAACCGCCATGACTATGCCATCGCCCCGCCCGCGCCGACCCTGTGCGATTGGGCGCATGATGCGGGGCGGCGCGTCTATGCCGTTGGAAAGATTGGCGATATCTTCTCGATGCGCGGCATTGACGAGAACCGCAAAGGCAGCGACGCCGAGTTGATGGAGCATCTGGTGGACCTGACGCGCGAGGCCGAGGAGGGCAGCCTGACCTTTGCCAATTTCGTCGAATTCGACAGCCGTTTCGGCCACCGCCGCGATGTGGCGGGCTATGCGGGGGCGCTTGAATGGTTCGACGCGCAAATCGGGCGCATTTTTGAGCGCGCGCGCGATGGAGACCTGTTTATCTTTACCGCCGATCATGGCAATGATCCCACATGGGCGGGCACCGATCACACCCGCGAACGCGTGCCGGTTCTGGCGCGCATCATCGGGCAGGGCGGCGCGCATCCCATCGGCAATATCGCCTTCCAAGACGTCGCCGCCAGCGTTGCGGCGCATCTGGGGCTCACGCGGCCCGATGCCGCCAAAGGAGTGTCCTTCCTATGAGTGATCCAGCCCGAGGCGCGCCCCGCGGCGTTACCGCCGCGCACAAACCCGGTGGTGATACCGCCGCCGCACCAAAACAACGCGATCCTTTGGCAGGGCGCGACCCCGAGGCGCCGATGGATGAAGAGACGCGGTTCGAGTTCGAGGATGCGCTGCGCCGCATGCCCAAGCTGGAGCTGCATTTGCACCACGAAGGCGCGGCCCCGCCCGAGTTTATCCGCCAGTTGGCCGCCGAAAAATCGGTCAATCTGAGCGGGATTTTCGACCGCAGCGGCAGCTATCGCTACACGGATTTCCCCGATTTCCTGCGCGTTTACGAGGCCGCGACGCAGGTGCTCAAAACCCCCGAGGATTACCACCGCCTGACCCTTGCGGTGCTGGAGCAATCGGCCCAGCACGGGGTGATCTATTGCGAGAGCTTCTTGTCGCCCGATTTTTGCGGCGGCGGCGATTTGCCCGCGTGGCGCGATTACCTTGCCGCGATCGAGGATGCGGCGGGCATGGCCGAGCGCGCCCATGGCATCACCCTGCGCGGCATCGTCACCGCCGTGCGCCATTTCGGTCCCGATATGGCCAAACGCAGCGCCCTGTGCGCCGCCGAAACGGCAGGCGATTTCATCACCGGTTTCGGTATGGGCGGCGACGAGACCAAGGGCCATCAGGGCGATTTCGCCTACGCCTTCGACATGGCCCGCGAGGCGCATCTCAAGCTGACCACCCATGCGGGCGAATTTGGCGGGCCGCAAAGCATCCGCGAGGCGATCCGCGATCTGCGCGTCGCGCGCATCGGCCACGGGGTGCGCGCCATCGAGGATATGGCCTTGGTCGAGGAGATCGCCGCGCGCGGCATCGTGCTTGAGGTCTGCCCCGGATCGAATGTGGCGCTGGGCCTTTACGCCGATGTCGCCGCCCATCCGGTCAAACGCTTGGCCGATGCGGGGGTGCGCGTCACCATCAGCACCGATGACCCGCCGTTTTTCCACACCGATATGACATCCGAATTCATCCATCTGCACAACGCCTTTGGCTGGGGGCTGGCGGATTTCACCGCCCTTGGCCAAAGCGCCGCCGCGGCGGCATTTTGCAACGAAGCGCTGCGCGCGCGCCTGATCAAACGACTGGAGGCCTTTTAAACATGGACCATCTGACCATCGTCACACATCCATTGGTGCAACATAAGCTCACCTTGATGCGCGAAAAGGAAACCTCGACCGCCGTCTTTCGCCAGCTCTTGCGCGAGATCAGCCAGCTTTTGGCCTATGAGATCACCGGCCAGTTGGAGATGACCACCAAACGCATCGAAACCCCGATCCAGCCGATGGATGCGCCGGTTCTGGACGGGCGCAAACTGGCGCTGATCTCGATCTTGCGGGCGGGCAACGGGTTGCTCGACGGCATGCTCGAATTGATCCCCTCGGCGCGGGTCGGATTTGTCGGGCTTTACCGCGACGAAGAGACCCTGCAGCCGGTCGAATATTACTTCAAAGTGCCCGACAATCTGGACGAGCGTCTGGTCATTGCGGTCGATCCGATGCTGGCGACGGGCAATTCCTCGGCCGCGGCCATCGACAAGCTCAAGGAGGCAGGGGCCACCAACATCCGCTTCTTGTGCCTGCTGGCCGCGCCCGAGGGCGTGGCGCGGATGAAAGAGGCCCATCCCGATGTGCCCATCGTCACCGCGGCGCTGGACGAAAAACTCAACGATCAAGGCTATATCGTGCCAGGTCTGGGGGATGCGGGCGATCGCATGTTTGGCACCAAATAAGCCACATCTGCGCTTTACTACGGCTATATTTTGCGTCAAACTGCCCTTTATACGTGTGGGGGCACTCTTATGATTTCGAAATATGTAACCGCCGCCCTTGTGGCCGCAATGATGGCTGCACCGAGCGGCAGTTTTGCTAAATCACTGGCATTGAAGGATGAAATCCTTCCGGCGGAATTTCCGCCCGCCAGTTATAAAGGCAGCCAGTATATCGACAGCCGCGGCTGCGTGTTTATCCGTGCGGGGATCGACGGGGCGACCACTTGGGTGCCGCGCGTGTCGCGTGCGCGCACGGTGATCTGCGGCTTCAAGCCCAGCCTGCCCAAGGGCCAAGGCACGGCGATTGTGGAAAACACCGGCCCCGCGCCGGTGCAGATCGTTCCAGATGACGCCGCTTCGGTCAAAGCCACATCGGATGGCGCGGTGAAATCCGCCGCCGCCGCGCAAAAATCCGCGCCGCGTCCGTTGTTTGCGCGCAAGGCCAAACCCGCCGCTGCCCCGCAGCCGGTTCAAATCAAACCCGCGCCCGTTAAATCCGCGCCCATGAAACGTGTGAGCGCGCCGATGCGCACGGTGGCGTCGATCTCGACCATGCCGCGCCCTCTGGCCCCCGCGCCGCAAGTGGTGCGCCCCGCGCCCGTGGCCTTGGCCAAACCGCAAGCCGCGCCGCGCCCCGTGCAAATCGCGCGTGCCGCGCCCGCCTGCCAAGGGGCCTCGGCGATCAGCAGCCAGTATATCGGCTCCTCAAGCGCCGGTCTTCCGGTGCGCTGCGGCCCGCAGCAAGGCGGCTCCGGCGTGAGCCGCAATGCGGGTGCGATGGCTATGGCCGCCCCCGCCTACCGCGCGCCGCAAGCCGCCGCGCCGCAAATGGCCGCTGTGCCGGTGCAGCAACTCGCGCCAAACACCCGCATCATTCCGCGCCATGTCTATGAGGCGCGCAAAGCGGCGGGCAATGAAGAGATCAAAGCGCCCAAAGGCTACCGCCGCGCATGGGACGACGGGCGTTTGAACCCGCGCCGCGCCGAGCAAACCGTTGCCGGTGTGCAGGCGATGGACCTGCGTTGGACCAAAACCGTGCCGCGCAAGCTTTATGATGCGCGCGACGGGCGCGTGGTGAACAAGCTGTTCCCCAACCTGCGCTATCCTTTCACCTCGATGGCACAGCAACAGGCCGCAAGCGCGACCGTCGTGGCCCGCGCCGATCATTCGGCCCCGCAATCGGGCGCGCGTCTGTCGACCCGCCGCAGCTCGGCCGCCGCGCCTGTCGCCCCGCGCGCCGTGGCCAGCGCGCATCAATATGTGCAGGTCGGCAGCTTTGGCCAATCGGGCAACGCCGCGCGCACCGCCGCCAAGCTCAAGGCCATGGGCCTGCCGGTGCGGATGGGCAAGGCCAATGCGCTCACCGAGGTCATGGCCGGCCCCTTCGCCAGCGCCTCGCATCTGCAAGGCGCGCTGCTTGCGCTGCGCAAAGCCGGTTTTGCCGACGCCTTTTCGCGCTAGGAAACCCGCGCATCGGGGGTGGCGATAGGTCAGCCCCGATTATAGCGAGATCGCCCATTAAAGCCCTGCGCCGCGCGCGGGGCTTTTTCTTGGCGGATGGCAAGGATGGCCCCTTAGCCGCTGCAGATCACCTGCAGGCGCAGCCAGTCGCCATCGGTGATGACGGGTGCGGGGGCGGCGCTGCGGTAGGGGTCGTTTTCGATCAAGGCGGCGGTGCTGTCGCCGGTGATATCCACGGCCAACGCATAGGGCGTGGCGCGCACGGCCCATGCATCAAACCCCGCCAAAAGCGCGCTGTCGGGCAAAGGCGCAGGCGCGCGGCGCAGCAGCGTTTCGGCATAGTCTTGCAAGGTTCCCTCGCTCAACGCGCCGGTCAGGAGCAGCCGGAAGGTCGCCACCAACCCCGCCTCGCGCAGCAAGGGCTCCAACGGGTCGGTGATCTGCGCGCGCAGCCGCTCGGCGATGATATAGCCCGCGACCACATCGGGTTCCTCATAATCCTCGACCAAGGCGCGGCCCAAGATCACCGTGCCGCCAGGCAAATGGGTGCTGACCTCGATGCCCGAGCGCACCACCACAAGCCGCCCGCCGCCATGGGGCGCAGGCAGCCGCGCGCCCAGCCGTGCCAAGGCCTCGACGCTTTGCGGCGCGCTGCACGGCGCCCCCGCGACGCGGCGGATGTTTTGGAGCAGCCCGCCCCCGATTTCGGCGCGTTTGACTTGCGGGACCACTTTGAGCGCGTGTTGCAAGCTGGCCTCGGGCAGCCAGAATACCCCCAGCGCGCCAATGGCGGCAAACAGCGAGACCGTCGCCATCAGCCGCAGCCGCCCCGGGCGCGGACGCCGCCGCGCGATGGCGCTGCGCAGGGTTTCGATGGCCTCGATCATCTCGGCCGCATCCTCGCCCAGTTCCAGCGTCTCTTCGGGCACCCCGTCGGGATGGAAAATCGCAGGAACCTGTCCGGGATTGGCGCGTTCGACCGCGGGCAAAGACCAATGTGCCAAGGCCATATCGCGCATATTGGTGATCACCAAAGTCGCATCGCCCACCGAGACAATCACCTCGACGCGCTGCGCATCGGGGCGCTCGCGCCACAGGCCCGCCGCTTCGATCCGGTCAAATTTCTTAAGTGCGGTCATCGTTAAATCTGCTCTGGCCTTATCGGTGCTGTGGCCTCTTGGGCAGCAGCCTAGCACGCGGGGGCGGGCGGCGGCAATTGATCAACCGTCCGCTTCGACACCCGCCCGAAAACCGCCCCGAAACCCGCGCCGCAAACCGACCCCAAAGACGCGCCGCGATGCGCGCGGTTCACAGGGTTTTGGCCAGCCCGCGCAATTCGAATTTCTGGATTTTGCCGGTGGAGGTTTTGGGAAGCTCTTGGAACACCACGCGTTTGGGGCATTTGAACCCTGCCAGCCGCTCGCGCGCAAAGGCGATCAATGCCGCCTCATCGCCCGCCGCGCCCTCTTTGAGTTCGACAAAGGCGCAAGGCACCTCGCCCCATTTCTCGTCGGGTTTGGCGACCACGGCGCACAAAAGCACCGAAGGGTGGTTCATCAACGCCGCCTCGACCTCGACCGAGGAGATATTCTCGCCGCCCGAAATGATGATGTCCTTGGCGCGGTCCGAGATTTGCATGTAGCTGTCGGGATGTTGCACGGCGATATCGCCCGAATGGAACCAGCCGCCCGCAAAGGCTTCGGCGGTGGCCTGAGGGTTTTTGAAATAGCCCTTCATCACCCCGTTGCCGCGAAAGGAAATCTGCCCCTGCGTGGCGCCATCCATCGGCACCTGCGCGCCGCTCTCGTCCAGAACCGTGATCGCCTCATGCACCGGCATCGGCACGCCTTGGCGCGATTTGGCCTCGGCGCGCGAGGCCCCTTGCAAATGGCCCATCCGGTCCTCGTCCCATGTGCATTCGGTGGCGGGGCCGTAGGTTTCGGTCAGCCCGTAAACATGGGTGATATTGAAGCCCATGGTTTCAATCGCGCCCAATGTGGCGGGGGCAGGGGGCGCGCCTGCGGTAAAGACCTCGACCCTATGATCGAAGCTGCGTTTTTGCGCCTCCGGCGCGTTGATCAGCATATTGAGCACAATCGGCGCGCCGCCGAAATGGGTCGCGCCCTCATCGGCAATGGCGTTGAAAATCGCGGGCGCGGTGATGTCGCGGCAACAGATCACCGTGCCGCCAAGCGCGGGCATCATCCATGTGTGGCACCAGCCGTTGCAATGAAACAGCGGCACGATGGTCAGATAGCGCGGGTAAAGCACCATTTGCCAACTGAGGATTTGCCCCATGGCGTTCAGATAGGCACCGCGGTGATGATAGACCACGCCCTTGGGCCGCCCCGTGGTGCCGGAGGTATAATTGAGCGCGATGCTCTCCCATTCGTCCTCGGGCATGATCCATTCGAAATCCGCATCACCCGTCGCGATCAAATCCTCGTATTCCATGTAATGCCCATGGGCCTGCATGCCCGCCTGCGGGTCGGCCACTTCGATCAGCGTGGGTTTGGCGCCCTCCATCGCCTCGATGGCCGCGGCGACCACGGGCAGGAATTGCGGATCGCACAGCACCACCTTGGCCTCGCCGTGCGTCAGGATATAGGTGATCGTGTCCTGCTCCAGTCGCGTGTTGATCGCGTTGAGCACCGCACCGCAGGCGGGCACGGCAAAATGCGCCTCGCATTGCGCGGGCAGGTTGGGCAGGACCGTCGCCACCACATCGCCCGATGCAACGCCCAATTTGACCAGCGCCGAGGCCAGCCGCGTCACGCGGTCATGATATTCGGCGTAAGTCTTGCGAAATCGGCCGTAAACCACCGCCTCGCGGGTGGGATAGACCAATTTCGCCCGCTGCAAGAACGACAGCGGCGTCAGCGCCGTGTAATTGGCTTTGGTTTTCTCAAGCCCCGTCTCGTCGCGCAGCCATCCCATCGCGTCTCTCCTCCCGCAAATTCCGCTTGGCAGAATGCGCGCGAATGGCGCGATTGAAAAGGGGCGCGGGGGCGAATTCTTGCGCCAAACTGCCGCGCTGGCCCGCCCGCTTGGGCTGCCCTATTGCTCTCTCCTGTTGCCCGTCCTGCTGGCCGCGCCCAAGCTGCGCCCGAAGCGCGCAAGCGCCCTCAAGGGCAGGGCGCTATCGCCCGCATGCCCGCTCGGGCGCAGGCTTGGCGCACTCTGCGCGATGCTGCGCCGTCTCGCGCCATATTGCGCCTGCGCGATCTGGCGTTACTCTGCGCCCATGATCATTTCGCGCGGGCGCCGCTATATCTTTATCCATATCCCGAAAACCGGCGGCACGGCGATGGCCTTGGCGCTGGAGGCGCGGGCGATGAAGGATGATCTGATGGCGGGCGACACGCCCAAGGCGCGCAAGCGGCGCGGCAAGCTCAAGGAGATGACGGCGGCGGGGCGGATCTGGAAACATTCCACCTTGGCCGATCTGGACGGGCTGATCACCGCCGAGGAGGCAGAGGCGTTTTTCACCTTCACCTTGGTGCGCAATCCGTGGGACCGGATGGTGAGCTATTACCACTGGCTGCGCGCGCAGGGCTTCGACCATCCGGCGGTGCATCTGGCCAAGGCTCATGATTTCTCGGGCTTTTTGACCCATCCGCAAACCGCCGCCAGCATCGGCGCATCCGATTACGGCTCTTATATGCGTGCGGCGGACGGGACCGAGCGCTGCGATGCCTATATCCGGCTGGAGCATTTCGAGAGCGACGCCGCCCAGCTTTCCGCGCACCTGGGTTTTGATCTGGCCCTGCCGCGCGCCAACGCCTCAAACCGCGCCCGCGATTACCGCAGCTATTACTCCGAATCGGATGCGGCGCATTTGGCTAAAATCTGCGCCAAAGACATCGCGCGATTTAACTATTCCTTTACCTGAGGGCAGAGAATCGCGGTTTTTTACCGCCGTTTTCGGCGACAATCACTGCGCGATGCCGCTTTTGGTGACGAATTCGCAAAAATGCCCCAATCACGCCCCTTTCTCGGCCCAGCAGAGCCTTTGGAATCACTGCAAATGGGGGTGTTGCTGAAAACGGGTCGGCTGCCACTGGCCCAGATTGGAAAACCACCGGCGAAGATCGGTAGGATAAGGGATGAACAGAATGTTTGGATGGAAAGCTGCGGTTCTGGGGGGAACCAACAAACGTATGACAGAGACCACCGGCGCCTATGACGGCGGCGCGATCGGTGTGCAATCGGGCATCGTGGCGGGCACCAAAGTCGCCACCTCGCTGGGATGGCGCCCGATCGAAGCGGTTGCCAAGGGCGACAAGGTCCTCACCTTTGACGGCGGTTTGCAAGTGGTCACCGGCGTCACCCGCCGCAAATTGTGGAACGGCGAGACCCCTTGTCCGACGCGCTTTTGGCCGCTCGAAGTGCCCGCCCATGCTTTGGGCAACCTCGAAACCATGTATCTTTTGCCCAGCCAAGGCGTGATGGTCGAAAGCGACGCCGCCGAGGAAATGCTTGGCGATCCCTTTGCCTTGATCCCCGCCAAAGCGCTTGAAGGGCTGCGCGAGATTGCCCCCGTCGCCCCGCGCGGCGAGATGGAGATCATCTGCCTGCATTTCGAAGAGGACCATGTGGTCTTCGCCAATTCCGGCGCCCTGTTCCATTGCCCCGCCGAGCGCGATCTTTTGAACGATGTCTTCGACACGCCCGTCGAGGCCGCCTATCAGGTTCTGCCGATGGAAGAGGCCTTGGCCCTCGCGACCTTTATCGAGGCCGAAATCAAAGCCGCCGAATCCGGCCGCAATATCCGCCGCGCCGCAACCAGCGCCGCCTGAGACGCCAAAGGGGCCGCCGCGCCCGCATCCGGTTTGTCCGCGTAACCAGTTCCAGCAACGCCAAAGGCGCGCCCTCCTTCATCGGGGCGCGCCTTTTCATTTGCCGCAAGGCCCCTATGGTAGAGTGCCAATAGCGCAGGAGCCGCCCGATGACCGACCCGATCCCCCCTTTGCAAACCGCCCCGCTGTTTCGCCTCTCTCTCGATATCGCCGCCGCGCAGGATTTGCGCGCGCCCTCGGGCAGGGGCACGATCATCGTGCCGGTCACCGGCGGGCGGTTCGAGGGCGCGCGGCTGCGCGGCACGGTCCTGCCGGACGGGGCGGATTGGATCCGCGCCGAAGCGGACCACGCCAAAGTCGATGTGCGCATCGTGCTTGAAACCGATGACGGGGCGCTGATCGCGATGGCCTATCGCGGCGTGCATACGATCACCGATGCGATCAAAACGCGGCTGGCCAGCGGCGAGGACGTGCCCGCGTCAGACTATTATTTCCGCACCGCGCCGTTTTTTGAAACCGCCGCGCCGCACTACGCATGGATGAACCGGATGATTGCGGTGGGGGTCGGCAAACGCACCGCCACGGCGGTGGAATATGAGGTGTTCGAGGTGCTGTGATCCGCGAAAAAGCGCGGTTCAAATGAAAAAGGCGCGCCCGAAGGGACGCGCCTTTTGCCGTAATTTTGAGCCTGTGCTTACGCCGCAGCAACGTTGGAACCGAAGCGACCGTAGAAGCTTTGTGCCTTACCCGCCATTTCGCGCAAGAGGTCGGGGCAGGTGAAGCGCGGGCCGAATTTCTCGGCCAAGGCGTCACAGCGTTCGGCCGCATAGGGCGTGCCGATGATGTCGAGCCACGAGAAGGGACCGCCGGACCAAGGCGCAAAGCCCCAGCCGAGGATCGCGCCGACATCGCCTTCGCGGATGTCTTCGAGAACACCTTCTTCGAGGGCGCGCACGGCCTCCAGAACCTGCGCAAACATCAAACGGTGCTGCACCTCGATCAGATCGGGTTGCTCGTCCAGACGCGGGCAATGGTCGGCCAGACCTTCCCAATAGTTCAGCCGCTTGCCCTTTTCGTCATAGTTGAAGAAACCGGCCTTGGATTTGCGGCCCAAACGGCCCGCATCCACCATGGCAAACATCAGATCGTCAACAGGTTTGGCATCGGCGGGATAGGCATCGCCCATCGCCGCTTTGGTCGCCTTGGCGATTTTCACACCCAGATCGAGCGAGGTCTCGTCCATCAATTGCAGCGGACCGACCGGCATGCCCAAGAGCCGCGCGGCATTGTCGACCAATGCGGGCGCCACGCCTTCGGTGACCATCCGCGCGCCCTCGTTGAGGTAGGGGATGATGCAGCGGTTGGCGTAGAAGAAACGCTCGTCATTGACGACAATCGGGGTTTTGCGGATCTGGCGCACATAATCGAGCGCCTTGGCCACGGCGCGCGGGCCTGTGTCCTTGCCTTTGATGATCTCGACCAAGGCCATTTTCTCGACGGGCGAGAAGAAGTGGATGCCGATGAATTGCTCGGGGCGCGACGAGGCCCCCGCCAAAGCCGTGATCGGCAAGGTCGATGTGTTGGAGGCATAGATGCAATCGGCGGGGATCACCGCTTCGACGTTTTTGGTCACTTCGGCCTTGATCGCGGGGTCTTCGAACACCGCCTCGATGATCAAATCCGCATCCTTGAGCGCGTCATAATCGGTGGTCGCCGTGATCAGGCCAAGCACCGCCTCTTTCTTCTCGGCGGTGATTTTCTTGCGCGAAATCCCCTTGTCGAGATAGGCCTCGGAATAGGATTTGCCCTTGTCGGCGGCCTCTTGCTTTTGGTCGATCAAGACCACCTCGATACCGGCCAAAGCCGAGACAAGCGCAATGCCCGCGCCCATCATGCCCGCGCCCATCACGCCCAGTTTCTTGACCCGCTGGTCGGGGGCCTCAGGGCGGTTCGCGCCTTTTTCCAAGGCTTCCTTGTTGAGGAAGAGCGAGCGGATCATCGCCGCCGAGGAGGGGTTCATCAGCACATGGGTGAACCAGCGCGCCTCGATTTTGAGGGCGGTGTCGAAGGGCACCAATGCGCCTTCATAGACCGCCGAAAGCAGCGCCTTGGCGGCAGGGAACGCGCCTTGGGTCTGGCCGTTGACCATGGCGTTTGCGCCAACCATGGTTTGGAAACCTGCGGGGTGATAGGGCGCACCGCCCGGCATTTTATAGCCCTTGGCGTCCCACGGTTTGAGGATATCGGCATCGGTGGCCGACAAGACCCATGCGCGCGCGGCGGCAACGGGATCGGCGACAACCTCGTCGATGATGCCTGCGGCTTTGGCTTTCGCGGGGGCGACCATCTGGCCTTGGAGCAGATATTGCGAGGCGCCCATGACGCCCAATTTGCGCACCAGACGCGTGGTCCCGCCCGCACCGGGGAAGATGCCGACAAGGATTTCGGGCAGGCCGAGCTTGGCCTTGGGGTTGTCGGCCACAAAAATGCGGTGCGTGGCCAAAGGCAGTTCAAGCCCGATGCCCGCCGCCGTGCCCGGAAGCGCCGCCGCAATCGGCTTGCCGCCTTTGTTGGTTTTGGGGTCCATGCCCGCACGTTCGATTTTGCGCAGCGCGCCGTGCATTTGCATGATGCCGTTGAACAGACCCTCGGCCGGATTGTCGCCCGCCGATGTTTTCATATCGGCCAGAGCGTTCAAATCCATCCCGCCGGCAAAATCCTTTTTGCCCGAGGTGATGACGATGCCTTTGACCGCCTCATCGGCCAGCGCCTCATCGATCAATCCGTCAAGGTGCATCAGCGCCTCGGTGGACATCACGTTCATCGATTTTCCTGGGCAATCCCAAGTGATGATCGCGACGCCGTCGCTCTCTTTTTTCATTGTAAAGTCAGTCATGTAACTCTCTCCCAAAGGGTGGGTTGATGTCAAAGTCGCCGCTAGCCGCGGGCGCGCAATGTGTCGATGGAGCGCCATTGCACCGGCTCCACCTCTGTGTTGATTTTCGCGATCTTCCACCGCCCGCCGTCGAGCACCAGTTCGGCCGAGGACATATAGGGCTGCGTGACATAGGTTGCGCCGCGCAGGTAATGGCTCTCGTAGGTTGCCAGAACGCGGCCCTCGCCCAGCGGCACCAGATCCTTGGCCAGACGGATGGCATCGGTGACGCCATGCAATTTGCCGCTGTCCAGATAGTAATCGAGATAGCGGTCAATGCCGGCCTCATCCTCATGGACCACCGTGCCGCGCGGGTTCACAATGGTCAAAGGCACCAAAACATAGGGCCGGATGACCTCACGATCCGCGGTCGCATAGGCGCGGGTCACCTCGTCGAGCCAGTTTTGAAGATCGGACAGGCTGTTCATGCGCGCCCCCGCACAGTGGCGCAGGGCCGCAAGGCTCTGGGCTGATATGAGGGCGCGCGCATGGCCTTAGACCCGCTCGATGATCGTCGCCGCGCCCATGCCCGACGCGATGCACAGCGTGGCAAGCCCGACCTCTTTGCCCGAGCGCTCCAGCTCGTCCAGAAGCGTGCCGATGATGATCGCGCCGGTCGCGCCCAACGGGTGCCCCATGGCAATCGAGCCGCCGTTGACATTGACCAAGGCCGGATCGACATCAAAGGCCTGCTGGAAGCGCAAGACCACCGAGGCAAAGGCCTCGTTGACCTCAAACAGGTCAATGTCGGAAATCGACATGCCGCTGTCGGCCAGAATTTTTTGCGTCGCGGGGACCGGACCGGTGAGCATGATGGTCGGATCGGTGCCGATTTTCGCCGTGGCACGGATGCGCGCGCGCGGCTTGAGCCCGTATTTCTCGCCAAACTCTTTGTTGCCGATGAGCACGCCCGCCGACCCGTCCACGATGCCGGAGGAATTGCCCGCGTGGTGGATGTGGTTGATCGCCTCCAGATGCGGATATTTCATCAAGGCGACCTTGTCGAAACCGGGCATGACTTCGCCCATATCCTTAAAGGCGGGTTTGAGCGCGCCGAGCGATTGCATATCGGTGCCCGGACGCATGTATTCGTCATGATCAAGGATCGGCAAACCGTTCACATCGCGCACGGTGATCACCGATTTGGCAAACCGTTTGTCGGCCCATGCTGCCGCCGCGCGGCGCTGCGATTCAACGCCCAAAGCATCGGCCTGATCACGGGTAAACCCGTATTCGGTGGCGATGATATCGGCCGAGATGCCCTGCGGGACGAAATAATTGTCCATCGCCACGGTCGGATCGACCGCAACGGCCGCGCCGTCCGATCCCATCGGCACGCGGCCCATCATTTCCACGCCGCCCGCGATATAGGCCATGCCGGCCCCGCCTTTGACTTGGTTGGCGGCAAGGTTCACCGCCTCCATGCCCGAGGCGCAAAACCGGTTGATCGCAAGACCGGGGATGCTCTCGTCGAGGTCCGAGGCCAGAACCGCGGTGCGGGCAAGGCAGGCGCCTTGCTCCATCACTTGGGTCACATTGCCCCAGATCACGTCTTCGACCGCGTGGCCTTCGAGATTGTTACGGGTCTTGAGCGCGTTGAGGACATTGGCGCTGAGCGCGACGGCGGTCACCTCATGCAATGCGCCGTCCTTGCGGCCTTTGCCGCGCGGGGTGCGCACAGCGTCATAAATATAGGCTTCGGTCATTCGTCAGGTCTCCTTGAAACTGAGGATGTTCGGGCCCGTCGGGGCCGGTGGTTAACCGGCCTTACGGGGCATAAGATCGTAGGGATGTTGCCAGTTTGGCAAGTCGCTAATTCGGGTGAGCCATTTGTCGATGTTCGGGTAATCGGCGCGGTCAAATCCGAACGGCTCGGGATAATAAAGATAGCCGCAGCAGGTCAGATCGGCGATCGTCGCCGCATCGCCGACAAGCCAGTCGCGGCCCTCCAGCGCGGTGTTCAGCGTTTGAAACGCCGCCTTGAGCCGCCCTGCGGTAAAGGCGATGACCTCGGCGGGGCGTTTGTCTTCGGGCAAGAAATTCATCAAGAACCGCTGCATCCCTGCTTGCGACGACAATTTGTGATTGTCCCACAAAATCCAGCGCAACACCTCGCGCTCGTCCGCTTTGGTTTTGCCGCCCAATTTGCCGGTTTTCTCGACGATGTAATGTTGGATCACGCCTGATTGGCTCAGCGTCACATCGCCGTCCACCATCACGGGGGCCTCGGCCATGACATTCATCGCGCGGTAGTCGTCGCTGCGGTTCGCGCCGTGGAAGAAATCCACGAAAACCGGCTCCCAATCGGCGCCCGCCACGGCCAGCGTCAGCGCGGCCTTATACGAATGCCCGCTCTCTCCAAAGCAATGCAATTTGATGGTCATCTGTCTCTCTCCCTTGTGCTTTGGCGGCGCGGCGCGCGGGCCTCGTGCCAAAGCGATTTGATACCGATGTGATACCGACGTTATACCGACGCAATACCGACACGGGTTTTTTGATCATTTGGCCGATGCTGCCCCGCATCGCGGCGCGGGTCCAGAGCGGCTCGTGGCGTCATTTTTTGCGGGTCTCCAGTTCGGATGTGAAGAGGCGCAAACGGTGCCCGAAGGTGTCTTCGTTGAGGATGCTGTCAAAGTTTTCAAACACGAAAGACAGCGCCTCTCCCTCGTCCATTCCGGCCTCTGCCGCGAATTTTTTCAGCCGCCGGTAACCGTCTTCGGTCATCGAGGCATTGAAGCGGCGGGTCAGGCGAAAACGTTTGGGCATTAAGGCTCCCTTCGTTTGGTCTGCCGGTGTTTGCGTTGCCGGTCGGAAAATGGAATAGCGATATTTTTCAAAGGTTTGTCGGGAGCCGGCATCCCCGCCGGCTCCCTTCCCGTGAGTGGGCTTTCGCCCCCTGTTGCGGCCTTGCGGCGCAGGTTTATCCCCGCGCTCAGAAGCTCTCGGCGTCCAGCGCCATCACCGTGTCGGCACCCGATTGGATGCGCGCCAGATGGGTGGCCACGGCGGGCAAACGGCGCGCCATGTAATAGCGGCCCGTCGCCAGTTTGGTCTCATAGAAGGCCTTGTCCGCAGGATCGCCCTTGAGCGCCTCCGAGGCCGCTTTTCCCATGTAACCCCACATCAAACCCAATGTGACATGCCCGAAAAGATGCATGAAATCATTCGATCCCGCCAAAGCGTGGTTGGGGTTCTTCATACCGTTTTGCATGAAATACATCGCCGCCGCCTGAAGCGCTTTGGAGGCTTCTTTCAAAGGCTCGGTGAAGGGCGCCATGGCCTCGTCATCGGCGTTTTCCTTGCAGAAGGTTTTGACCAGTTCGATGAAGGCCATCATCGGTTTGCCGCCATCTGCGGCCAGCTTGCGACCCACCAGATCGAGCGCCTGAACACCGTTGGCGCCCTCATAGATCATGGCGATCCGCGCATCGCGGGTGAATTGCGACATGCCCCATTCTTCGATGTAACCGTGGCCGCCGTAGATTTGCTGCGCCTTGACGGTCATGTCGTAGCCCTCATCGGTGAGGAAGCCCTTGATCACCGGAGTGAGCAGCGAAATCAGGCCCAGAGCCGTGCTGTCATTCTTGCGGTGCGAGCGGTCGATAAGCTCGGCGCCCCAAAGGCACAGCATCCGCGCGCCCTCGCAAAAGCTTTTCTGATCCATCAAGGAACGGCGGATATCGGGGTGCACGATCAGGGGGTCGGCGGGTTTGTCGGGGAACTGCGCGCCGGTCACGGCGCGGCCCTGCAAACGGTCTTTGGCGTAGATCACGGCGTTTTGGTAGGCGGCCTCGGCTTGGCTAAGCCCTTGCATACCAACGCCAATACGGGCTTCGTTCATCATGGTGAACATCGCGCGCATGCCCTTATGGGCCTCGCCGATCAGGTAACCGGTCGCGCCGTCATAGTTCAGCACGCAGGTCGAATTGCCGTGGATGCCCATCTTTTCTTCGATTGAACCGACCGACACGCCATTGCGCGCGCCAAGCGTGCCGTCGTCGTTGACGATGAACTTGGGCACGATAAAGAGCGACACGCCCTTGATGCCCTCGGGACCGCCAGGGATTTTCGCCAGCACGAGGTGGATGACGTTCTCGGACATGTCGTGATCACCGGCCGAAATGAAAATCTTCTGGCCGGAGATGGCATAGGTGCCGTCGTCTTGCGGCTCTGCCTTGGTGCGCATGAGACCCAGATCGGTGCCGCAATGCGGCTCGGTCAGGTTCATCGTGCCGGTCCATTCGCAGGAGACCATCTTGGGCAGGTAGGTTGCCTTTTGCTCGTCCGATCCGTGGGCGTGGATCGCCGAATATGCCCCGTGGGTCAGGCCCGGATACATCATGAACGCCTGGTTCGCCGATTGCATCATCTCGCCAACCGCGATGGCCAGCACATAGGCCATGCCCTGACCGCCATATTCGGGGTCGCAATCCAGACCGGTCCAACCGCCCTCTTTGAGTTGCTCAAAGGCCTCTTTGAAGCCTGTGGGGGTAAAGACCTTGCCGTTTTCCAAACGGCAGCCTTCCTTGTCGCCCACCACATTGAGAGGGGCCAGAACTTCGGAAGAGATCTTGCCCGCTTCCTCCAATACCGCGCCGGTGAAATCCGGTTCAAGCTCGTCATATCCGGGGATATCGGCCTGCGAGGCCTTCAAAACGTCGTGCAGGATGAACTGCATGTCTTTGATCGGTGCGGTATAGCTGGGCATTGAGATCTCTCTCCCTTGGTGGTGTTTACTCCGCCGCCCGTTTTGGTTGGCGCAGCGAGGCGATCATTTTCTCGCCCCATTTCATTTGCTCTTGAAGCTCTTCGATGGCGGTGTTGAGCTCATCGCGTTGCTTCATCAGGTCTTCAAGGCGGGTTTGCGCCACCTCATAGGTTTTGGTCAGCTGCGTTTGCTGCTGATCCCCGACCTCATATAGGTCGAGAAGTTGACGGATCTCTTCAAGGCTGAAGCCGAAGCGTTTGCCCCTCAAGATCAATTTGAGCCGTGCACGATCACGGCGGGTAAACAGGCGCTTTTGCCCCTCACGAATGGGGAACAGAAGCTCCTTTGCTTCGTAGAACCGCAATGTGCGCGGGGTCACCTCGAAGGCGTCGCACATCTCGCGGATGGTCATCGTTTGATCGTTCATTTTATCCTCACAAGCGTGATTGCCGAATTGACTGGTCAAATGAACGTCCTGATACGTCGATACAACGACTCGTGAGATTGACGTAAGTCATACGCCACGTCACTTTCAGGCTTACGTAAGAACAGCCAAGGTAACCCTAAGTCACTGGTAATAACCTTTCGCGGGGAAAAAAACGCGAAGAGAAACACAGTATGGTATTCCAGACCCCGCATCCGATGTCGTCCTATCCGTTGGAGTAGGGACACGGAGCAATGCGGGCCTATGGGGCCGGCTGATTCTCCTTTTTTGGGCAAAGAGGGGACCCGTCTTGAGGTGCGCGTTACAGCTTCGAGAGGGCCTCGGAGGTCTCGTCGCGCGATTTGCGCAGCTCTGCGATGGCCTCATCAAGCTGCGCGCGCTGGTCTTCGAGCTCGGCAAGCTGGTTGGTGGCGTTCTCGACCCATTGGCGCATCTGCATCTCGGTGCCTTCGTGGTCATACATCTGCAACCACTGGCGGATGCCTTCGAGCGAAAACCCCCATTTTCGGCCGCGCAAGATCAGAACCATACGCGCACATTCGCGCGCGCCGTAAAAGCGCGAGCGGCCTTCGCGCTCTGGCTGCAATAACTCGATATACTCGTAATAGCGTAACGTGCGCGGGGTCACGTCGAACTTCGCGCACATTTCTTTGAACGAAAGCCGTGTTTCAGACATGCGTATCTCCCTTGTGCCAAAGTTAAGTCGAAGTTTGGGGGAGAGCAACCGCTGCTCTTGCCCTTGGGTGAAATTGCCGCTCTTATTGTGCGGTATCCTCTATTCAGAGCAGGGCAATAGCCACAATGACCGACCGACACGCCAAAATGGCGGAGCAGTTCATCTCTAATATCCCGCATGCGAAGGCGCTGGGCATGAAGCTCACCGCAATCGGGCAGGGGCAAGCCACGATCAAGATGGAGTATAACGAGCAATTCATCGGCGATCCGCAAACCGGCGTGATCCATGGCGGGGCGGTTTCGGCCTTGATGGACACCTGTTGCGGGGCGGCGGTGATGAGCCACCCCTCCAGCCCTGGAGGCACGGCGACGATTGATCTGCGCATTGATTACATGCGCGCCGCCACCCCCGGAGAGGCGATCACCACCACCGCCCATTGCTATCACATCACCCGTTCGGTCGCCTTCGTGCGCGCCACTGCGACCGACAATGACACCGACCGCCCTGTGGCCACGGCCACCGGCGCCTTTACCGTCGAAGCGAGGCGCAGCAAATGATCCGCAAGCCGCCCGAACCCGTCCAGATCGTCAAACAGCGCCGCGATGATGCTTTGGCTTCCTTGGTGCATGGCGTGCCCTATATCAAATGGCTCGGCATCGAATTCGACCGCCGCGGGGACGAGTTGACCGCCATTTTGCCCTTTGCCGACAAATTGATCGGCAACCCGTTTTTGCCCGCGATCCATGGCGGGGTCACAGCGGCGTTTTTGGAGGTCACGGCGATCATCGGGTTGAGCTGGGCGATGCTGTGGGACGAGATTGAGGACGGGCGTTTTGACGCCGAGGCTCTGGCCCAAGGCCAGATGCCGCGCCTGCCGAAAACCATTGATTTCACCGTCGACTACCTGCGCTCGGGCCTGCCGCGCGATGCCTATGCGCGCGCGCAGATCAACCGCTCGGGGCGGCGCTATGCTTCGGTGCGTGTCGAAGCGTGGCAAGACAACCGCGACCGCGCCTTTGCCCAAGCCACGGGGCATTTCTTGATGCCTGATCGTGATCGCTAGGCCATGAGCGCCCCCGCCTGTGCCGCGCGCGCCGCCGCGCCCGAGGTCACCCACCGGCGGATTTTGCACATTGCCGTGCCGATTGTTCTGTCCAATGCCACGGTGCCGATTTTGGGCGCGGTGGACACCGGCGTGATCGGGCAAATGGGATTGGCCGCACCCATCGGGGCGGTGGGGCTCGGGGCGATTGTGCTGACCTCTCTCTATTGGGTGTTCGGGTTTTTGCGGATGGGGACCACGGGTTTGACCGCGCGGGCCATCGGCGCGGGAGAGGACGGCGAGGTTGCCGCCTTGTTGACCCGCGCCTTGATGCTCGCGGCGCTGGCGGGAGCGGTGATCATTGCGCTGCAATCCTTGCTGTTTCTCGCGGCCTTTCGCCTCTCGCCCGCAACGCCCGAGGTCGAGGAACTTGCGCGCAGCTATATGCGCATCCGCGTGTTTTCCGCCCCTGCGGCCATTGCGATTTACGGCGTTACCGGATGGCTCATCGCTCAAGAGCGCACCCGCGGCGTTCTGGTGATCCAGCTTTGGATGAACGGGCTCAACATCGGGCTCGATTTTTGGTTTGTGCTTGGCCTTGGTTGGGGTGTCGAAGGCGTGGCCTTGGCGACCTTTTTGGCCGAATGGAGCGGGCTGGCCATGGGGCTTTACCTGTGCCGCGCGGCCTTTCGCGTGCCTGCGTGGCGCGATTGGGCGCGGGTGTTCGACCGCGCGGCGCTGCGCAATATGGCGATGGTGAACCGCGACATCATGCTGCGCTCGCTCATGCTACAGGCGATCTTCAGCTCCTTCATCTTCCTTGGCGCCGATTTTGGCGATGTGCCCTTGGCCGCCAATCAGGTGTTGCTGCAGTTTTTGATGATCACGGCCTACGGGCTCGACGGGTTTGCCTTTGCGGTCGAAGCCTTGGTCGGTCAGGCCTTGGGCGCGCGTGACCGCGCCCGCCTGCGCCGTAGCGCATGGATGTGCAGCCTGTGGGGCTGGTCCACGGGGGCGGCATTGGCCTTGGTCTTTGTGGTGTTCGGCGCGGCGCTGATCGATGTGATGACCACCTCCGAGCCGGTGCGCGCCGAGGCGCGGGTCTATCTTATCTATATGATCATCGCGCCGCTGTTGGGCGCGGCAAGCTGGCTGTTGGACGGGATATTCATCGGCGCCACCCGCACCCGCGACATGCGCAATATGATGGCGATCAGCTTTGTGATCTATGTGATTTCGGTCGCGGTCTTGGTGCCCAGCTTTGGCAATCACGGGCTATGGTCGAGCCTGCTGATCTCTTTCATCGCGCGCGGGATCACTTTGGGGTGGAAATACCCCGCGCTGGAGGCCGAGGCACAGGCCTAGAGCAGCGCGCCCAAGGCTTCGGTCGGGCGGCCGATCACGGCGCGCGCGCCTTTGATGGCGATGGGGCGCTCGATCAAAATCGGATGGGCGGCCATGGCGGCGATCAACGCATCCTCGGCGCTGTCGCGGCCAAGTCCAAGCGCTTTGAAAACTCTCTCGCCGCGCCGCATCATCTCGATCGCAGGCAGGCCGAGTTTGGCCAAAACGGCGCGGATCTCCGCCACGTCCGGCGCATCATCGAGATAGCGCCGCTCGGTGACATGGGCGCCGCGCTCGGCCAAAAATTCCAGCCCCGCGCGCGATTTGCTACAGCGCGAATTGTGCCAGTAGATCACGCTCATAGCCATGCCTCGCGGCCCGTGCCCACGGCCTCGGCCACCGAGGAAAAACCGTCTTTTTGCAAAAGCCCGTCCAGCCCGCGCGCGATCTCTGCGGCCAAGCTCAAGCCGCCGTAAACCAGCGCCGAATAAAGCTGCACCGCGCTCGCGCCCGCGCGGATTTTGGCGTAGGCCTCTTCGGCATTGCTGATCCCGCCGACGCCGATGAGAGGGATTTTGCCCTCGGTCAACTTGGACAATTGCGCCAAAACGCGGGTGGATTTTTCAAACAGTGGCGCGCCCGACAGCCCGCCCGCCTCGCCTTTGTGGACCGAACTCAGCCCCTCGCGCGACAGCGTCGTATTGGTCGCAATGATCCCCGACAGGCCCGAGGTCATCGCCACGCCAGCGATTTCGGCCAATTCATCGCCGTTCAAATCCGGCGCGATCTTGAGGAAGACGGGGATCGGTTTGGGGAGCCATTGGCGCGCTTCCATCACCCCGTCCAAAAGCGCCGAAAGCGCCGCCGCGCCTTGCAGATCGCGCAGCTTTTCGGTGTTGGGCGACGACACATTGACCGTGGCAAAATCGAGATGCGCGCCGCAGCGCGACAGCACGCGGGCGAAATCATCGGCGCGGTCGGCGCTGTCTTTGTTGGCGCCAAGGTTGAGGCCGATGATGCCGCCGTCGGGACGGGCCTCTAGGCGGCGGGCGATGACCTCCATCCCGTCATTGTTAAAGCCAAAGCGGTTGATCACCGCGCGCTCGTCCTTGAGCCGGAACAGCCGCGGTTTGGGATTGCCGCCTTGCGGGCGCGGCGTGGCGGCGCCCACTTCGATAAATCCAAAGCCCGCGCGCGTCAGCGGGCCAAGCGCCTCGGCGTTCTTGTCGAACCCCGCCGCCAGTCCGACCGGATTGGCCATCTCCATCCCTGCCACATTGCACCGAAGGCGCGGCGAGGTGACCTCGCCCGCGAGGGGGGCAAGCCCCATGCGCAGGGCGCGCAGAGCCAGCCCATGCGCGCGCTCGGGGTCGATCTGCATAAGGGCCTTGAGGCCGAGGGCTTCGATCATCTTCATTGCATGTCATCCGGAAATTCATGCGCGCCGCCCACAAGGGGCAGGGGCCGCGCCCAAAGCACATCCTCGATGCGCAGCAGGCGGTAGAGATGCGGGAATTCGGCCCCGCCGCGCGAGACCTCCCATTTGAGGTCTGCGGCCAGTTCGTCGCTGTCGAGGGCCAAAAGCATCAACCCCTCCTCGCGCGCGAAATGTTTGGCCGCCGTTTCGGCCACCTGCGCGGCGGTGGAGAAATGCACATAGCCGTCCGCCACGTCGATCGGTGCGCCGCGGGTTTCGCCCTTGGCTTGAAGCTGCGCCCATTCATCGGCGCGGAATATCTTGTAAATCAGCATAGTGCCCAAATGCCTTGCGCATGACCGGCGGTCAAGTGGGCGAAACCGCGCCGCGCCGCCTATTGTCCTTTGACAGAGCGCGCGGCGGGGTGCAGCATCCTTCCATCACAATCCAATCTGGGGGATTTTCCATGGATATGTCTCGTTTGAAACTGCGGCTCTTGGGCGGCGCGGCTGCGCTGACACTGGGCGCCGGTGCTGCGGCGGCGGAGTATTCGCTGACGATTTTGCACACCAATGATTTTCACGCCCGTTTCGAGCCGATCAGCAAATATGATTCGCCCTGTTCGGCCGAAGACAATGCCGAAGGCAAATGCTTTGGCGGCACTGCGCGGCTTGTCTCTGCGATCAATGAGGCGCGGGCGCGCACGAATAATGCGATCCTCGTGGACGGCGGCGACCAGTTTCAAGGCACGTTGTTCTACACCTATTACAAAGGCAAAATGGCCGCCGAGTTCATGAACAAGCTGGGCTATGACGCGATGACCGTGGGCAACCACGAATTTGACGACGGTCCTGAGGTTCTGGCCGGATTTATGGATGCGGTCGAATTTCCGGTTCTGATGTCCAACGCCGATGTGTCGGGCGAACCTGCGCTGGCGGGCAAGCTGGCGAAATCCACGATTTTGGAGCGCGGCGGCGAGAAGCTGGGCTTTATCGGGCTGACCCCGCATGACACGGATGAATTGGCCAGCCCCGGCAAGAACATCATCTTCACCGATCCGGTGGGCGCGGTGCAGGCCGAGGTCGACAAGCTGACCGCCGAGGGCGTGAACAAGATCATCGTGCTGTCGCATTCGGGTTATGGCGTGGACAAGCGGGTTGCCGCCGAAACCACCGGCGTCGATGTGATCGTCGGCGGCCATACCAACACTTTGCTGTCCAACACCAACGAGCGCGCCGAAGGCCCCTATCCGACCATGGTGGGCGGCACGGCGATTGTTTCCGCCTATGCTTACGGCAAGTTTTTGGGCGAATTGAACGTGACCTTCAACGATGCGGGCGAAATCCTTGAGGCCAAGGGCGAGCCGCTGATCATGGATGGCGCGGTTGCCGAAGACGGCGCAACCAAAGAGCGGATTGCCGAACTGGCCAAGCCGCTCGAAGAAATCCGCAGCAAGATCGTCGCCGAAACCGCCGAGGCGATCGACGGAGACAAAGGCAATTGCCGTGCGGGCGAATGCACCATGGGCAATCTGGTGGCCGATGCGATGCTCGACCGCGTGAAGGACCAAGGCGTCACCATCGCGATCCAGAACGGCGGCGGTTTGCGCGCCTCGATCGATGCGGGGCCGGTGACCATGGGCGAGGTTTTGACCGTGCTGCCGTTCCAGAACACGCTCTCGACCTTTGAAACCCACGGCAAAACCATCTTGGAGGCGCTCGAAAACGGGCTGAGCCAATATGAGGACGGGGCAGGGCGCTTCCCGCAAGTTGCGGGGCTGACGTTCAAATTCGACACATCCGCCGCAGCGGGCAGCCGCGTCAGCGACGTGATGGTGATGGACGCCGGCGCGATGGTGCCGATTGATCCTGACAAAGTCTATAAAGTCGTGACCAACAACTATGTGCGCGGCGGCGGCGACGGCTACAAGATGTTCGCGGCCGATGCGATGAATGTCTATGATTTCGGCCCCGATCTGGCCGATGTGACGGCCGATTATCTGGCCGCTAACGCGCCCTTCATGCCCTATCTTGACGGGCGGATCGCGGCCAAATAGGCGCCGGAGCGATCCGTTGAACCTTACGGCGCCGCTTTGATGTTTCGAGGCGGCGCTTTATCTTCGGCGCAGCGCGCCGAACAACGCCTCTTGGCCCCCTGCCTTGACGGGAGGGGGCCACACGAGGGAAGGTCGGGAAGCCTTGGGCGCGCGGCGTCAACACCCCTCAGGGCATCGGCGCAGGGCGCGCATCACAGGTTTATTCGTGGGTCGGGGCCGGTTCAAAGCTGAAGGCGCCCATGACGGATGCATTGCCATCCACAACGAATGATTTTTGCATCTCGCCGGTCAGGCGCAGGGTCTTGCTTGTCTGGGCCGGAATTTCGTCGGTTTCCCACGACTCATCGCTGGCTTTGATGATAATCGTGCTCTCGGACTCGTTGTGGAAAACCAAGGAGCGGCCGGGGTGGGAATAGGTGACTTCGGGGAAGAAGCCGTCGCCGGTCATGATGACCGATTGCGAAACAGTCTCTTCGGCAGAGCTGTACTCAGCGAAGGCAGGTGCGGTCAACGCGAAGGCGGCAACCGTGGAAATAGCAATAATATTACGCAGCATCGGGATGCTCCTCGTGTTCCGTTTGGCCCCCGCCCGAACAGATTGATGCTCTATTTCTACCCTGTGATTGGGGCGGGAATATGACGCGTAAAGTGTTGATTAACCAAGGTTTTGAGAACAATTCGTGCAAGCGGGCCGTTATTGTTTCGCCTTTGTGTCGCAATGCGCAGCAGCCCAAGGGTTTTCCCGCGCGCTCGCCGCTCTGCCCTGATCTGATTCGCGCAGGCGCGGGCGTTTAAACGTGTTGCAGCGGCCACATTGCCGCGCCAAGGCCGCATGCGCCGCGCCAATATTCCTATGTGGCGCTTGCAGATCGGCCCGCGCCCTGTGCAGTATTCCCCCATCCGCGCGGACCTGCCGCACGGCACAGCGACATAGCGAAAGACCGAAATCATGAGCCCCACAGCGCCGCGCAAAATCTACATCCTCAACGGCCCGAACCTGAACCTTTTGGGGCAGCGGCAGCCGGAGATTTACGGCTATGACACTTTGGGCGATGTGCAATCGAATTGCCTCGAAATTGCGGGCAGCTTCGGGCTGGACTGTATCTTGCTGCAATCCAACGTCGAGGGGCAGCTCATTGACTGGATCCACGAGGCGCGCGAAAAAGCGGCGGGGATCATCATCAATCCTGCGGCTTATACCCATACATCGGTGGCCATTCTCGACGCGCTGAACGCGTTTGAAGGCCCTGTTCTGGAGGTGCATATTTCCAATGTGCACAAACGCGAAGCCTTCCGCCATCATTCCTATGTGTCGCTGCGCGCCGACGGGGTGATCGCGGGGTTCGGCATCGAAGGCTATGGTTTGGCGATGCGGCGAATGGGCTCTTTGCTCAAGGGCTAATCGCCCGCTATCTCGTTCAATACACGTCAAATTCTAGGTAAATTCGACGGTGCCGAGAGGCGCGGTTTAACCGTGTTTTCAGACCGGACATGCCATGTGTTGACGCTGATGATCGGGCAATTGCGCCCTTTTGGAAGCGGAAGATCGATGGCGACCTATGCGCTACAAGGCTATGCACAGGGCACATTTACCGTTGTGTCCGGAACCGGCGGATCCGTGGGTGACCGTGTGCGGCTTGATCCGACGTGGACCGCCTCCGAGGATATGATCAACATCACCGTAACCGATAATGACGGGGCTTTTGGCGGCGATGCGAGCCAAGACGAGATCGGCGATGACAGCAACCAGACGGCGGTGATCACGGATGCCTATGGCGCGACCATCGACAGCGGGCGGGTCTATCTGGAGAGCAAATTCGTTTTCATCGACGGGGATGGCAATACGATCAACCTTTACACGGTCGAGATTGCCGGTGCCTATCGCGCCTATGTGACTGATGCGCCGATGGTTCCCGGGGTGACCTATGAGATCAGCGCCATAACCAACGTCGATGGTTCGAGCGATCCGAATTATTCGAGCATGAGCGCGCCCACATACGAGTCCGCCAGTTCGCAATCCTATGACGGCGGCGCCTACGCCGATAGCATCGAAAGCGGCGACGGTTCGGATACCATCTCGGGCGATGGCGGCGACGACACCATCGTGTCCGGCGCGGGCCAAGACAGCATCTCGGGCGGCACCGGAAATGACACCATCCTTTATGGCGAGGGCGGCGCGACGCAGGCCGAGGGCAATTACGTCTCCGGCGGTGACGGCAACGATGTGATGGATGACGTCGGTGGCACCTCCTACGTCTATGACGATACGCTCTACGGGGATGCAGGCAACGACACCATCTGGGCGGGTGGCGGCGACGACAGCATCCACGGCGGCAATGACAATGACATGCTCTTCGGGGAAGACGGCGCCGATACAATCCATGGCGATGCGGGCGATGATTACATCGATGGCGGCACGGGCAACGATTTTGTGCTCGGCGGCACCGGCAACGATACGCTGCACGGCGGTGATGGCGACGACTATGTCTCGGGCGATGCGGGCGACGATGAACTTTACGGCGATGCGGGCAACGATACGATCTGGACCATCTCGGGCCATGACACCGTCTATGGCGGCGATGGGAACGACAGCATCGATGATCAGGTCGGAGAAATGACCGCCATCTATAACAGCTACTATGACGGCGGCACCGGCAATGACACGATCTGGGCGGGCGGCGGCGTCGATACCATCCTCGGGGGGGATGGCGACGATGTGATCTACGGCGAAGGCGGCAATGATGTGCTGACCGGCGGTGCGGGCGATGACACCTTCGGGTTCTGGGCCAATAGCGGCGCGGATACGATCAACGATTTCGACATGGGTGACGATGACGCCGACGGGCGCACCAATGACCAACTGGATGTCTCGCAGCTGCGCGATCTGGGCAATAATCCGGTCGATTGGCAAGATGTCACGGTCAGCGATGACGGGTCGGGCAATGCGGTGCTTTCTTTCCCCAACGGTGAACAAATGACGCTTTTGGGCGTGGCACCGGCGCAGGTCACGACCAAGCAACAACTGGCCAAAATCGGCGTGCCCTGTTTTGCCTCCGGCACCCGCATCCTGACCCCGACGGGCGAGCGCAAGGTAGAGGATCTGGTCGCGGGGGATCTGGTCTGCACATTGCACCACGGGCCGCAACCGGTGCGATGGACGGGGCACCGCACGCTCAGCCGCGCCGATTTGCAAGCCAATCCCAAGCTCGCGCCGATCCGCATCCGCGACGGGGCTTTGGGCAACCGCGGCGATCTGTTGGTATCGCCGCAACATGCGATGAAACTGGGCGGGAAACTGTGCCGCGCGGCGCATCTGGCCGATCACGGCGGCGGGCGCATCCGGCGCGCCTATGGCAAACGCGGGGTGACCTATGTGCATCTTTTGCTGCCGCGCCACGAGATCATTTTCGCTAATGGCGCACCGACCGAAAGCCTCTACCCGGGGCGGTTCGGGCTGGCCGGCTTTGACGTGGCCGCGAAATCCGAATTGATCGCGCTTTTCCCGCAACTGGGATTTGTGATGCGCGGCGCCGATCTGGGCAAAGTGTACGGACCGCCCGCTTTGCCCTTTGCCAAGGGCGCGGCGCTGCGCCGCGAGGCAGCCGCGCAAGGCGGGATTTTCTCCCGACACCGTATGCCCGATTTGCCGCCCCACGGGCCGCGCCCTGTGCCCGCCGATCTTTTGGGACGGCTGGCGCTGCGCAGGCCGCAAAGGGCCGCGGCGCTGGGCCGGTTTGCGCGCTAGGGCAGGATCATCAGCCAGACCCAGACGGTGAACAGGCATATCGCCGTGCCGATCAGAACCGCCGAGGCGGCGACCCTGCGCCCCTTGCCATACATATTGGCGAAGACATAGGAATTGATCCCCGGCGCAACCGAAGAGGTCAGCACCGCCGAGCGGAACTCGCCGCGATCAAGCGCAAAGACTTGCCCCATCATCCACACCACCGCCGGATGCAACAGCAAAGATACCCCGACGATATAGGCGATGACCTTGATATCCCCCTCGGGGCGGTATTGCACCAATACCCCGCCAAGCCCGAAGAGCGCGGCAGGCAATGCGGATTTCACCATAAGCCCCACCGCATCGGTGACCGGCGCGGGCAAGGTGACGCCCGACAGATTGACCGCAAAGCCCAGCAAAATCCCGAGGATCAGCGCATTGCGAAACATGGCGCGCAAAACATTCGGAACCAGCGCGCGCGCCGATGTGCCGTTGCTATGCGCGCGCGCGATCTCCATCGCGGTGATACCCAGCCCGTAGCAAAACGGCGAATGCACCGCGATAATCGCGTAATTGGCCGTCAAGGCATCAGAGCCAAAGGCGCGCTCGGTGATCGGCAGGCCCAGCATCAGCGAATTGGAAAACAGCCCCACAAAGCCCACGGCCACGCTTTCCTCCCAATCACGGCCAAAGAGGTAGCGCGCGCCCAAAAGCCCCGCGAAAAACCCCAAACTCGCACCGGAGTAAAAGCTCGCCAAGAGCCGCCAGTTGAAGCTTTGGCTCAAATCTAGGGTCGAAATCGCATTGAAGAGCAGGCAGGGGATGGCGAAATTCTGGGTATATTTCATCAAGCCTTCGACATGGTTTTCGGTGAAATACCCCTTGAAAACCGCAAAATATCCGAAGCCGATGACCAAGAACACCGGCAAGATGACGTTCAAAAGCTCTTGCATGTCGCGTCAATCGCCCAGCGGGTAGCGGATCACCATGCCGTCATAGGCGGGGGTGATGTGATCGGGGGTCTCTGCGGCCACGGCCTCATAGTCCAGATCGATATGCATATTTGTCAAAACCGCGCGTTTGGGGGCGACTTTCTCGATCCATTCAAGGCTTTGCGCCAGATGCGAATGGGTCGGGTGCGGCGCACGGCGCAGCGCATCCACGATCCAGCAGTCCAGCCCCTCGAGCACCGGCCACGCCTCGTCGTAGATTTCCGCCACATCGGGCAGATAGGCCAGATCGCCGATGCGAAACCCGAGCGCATCAATGGATCCGTGCCCGACCTTGAAAGGCGTCATGGTGATCTCGCCGCCGCGCCCCTCGATGCGTATCGCCTCCTTGATGGTGTGCATCTCGAGGATCGGCGGATAGGGGCTGTCTTCGGGTTGGATGAACGCATAGCCAAAGCGCGAGAACAGATCGTTTTGCGTGTCGCCATCGGCCCAGACGGGCAGGCGTTTGCGCATGTTAAAGACGATCATGCGCAGATCATCGATGCCGTGCACATGGTCGGCATGCCCGTGGGTATAGACCACCGCGTCAAGCCGCCCGACCCCCGCATCCAAAAGCTGGCTGCGCATATCCGGCCCCGTGTCGATCAAAACCGAGGTCACGCCATCGGGCCCTTCACGCTCGACCAAAAGCGCGCAGCGGCGGCGGCGGTTCTTGGGATTGCTGGGGTCGCATTCGCCCCAATGCCCGCCAAGGCGCGGCACCCCGCCCGACGATCCGCACCCGAGGATGGTAAAGCGCAGCTCGCCCATTATCCGCGCCCCTCAAAGGCTGCGGCCTTGGCAAAGAGCCTGTCGAAATTCGCCTCTGTCGCGGCGGCGAAATCGGCGTAATCCATGCCGAACACTTCGGCGCCCTTTTGCGCCGTCAGCGCCACATAGGACGGCTCGTTGCGCCGCCCGCGGTGCGGCGGCGGGGCCAGATAGGGCGCGTCGGTCTCGACCAATATGCGGTCCACCGGCGCGGCGGCAAAAATATCGCGCACCTCTTGGCTCTTGGGGAAGGTGGCGATGCCCGACATCGACAGGTAAAAGCCCAGATCGAGCGCCGCCTTGGCCAGTTCCGGCCCCGAGGAAAAGCAATGCATGACGCAAGAGTAGGGCGCGGCCTCATAGCCCTCGCGCAAGATCCGCGCCATATCGTCATCGGCGCCGCGCGCATGGATGATCAACGGCAATCGGGTCACTTGCGCGGCCTCGATATGCACCCGTAAAGAGGCCTTTTGCGCCTCGGCGCTTTCGGCGGTGTAGTGGTAATCAAGGCCGGTTTCGCCGATGCCGACGAATTTGGGATGTTCGGCCAGCGCCACCAGATCGTCGACCGAAACGGGCGCTTCATCGGCGACGCTCATCGGGTGGATGCCTGCGGCGAAAAACACCTCCCCATAGGTCTCGGCGATCTCGCGCACGCGGTCGAGATTGCCCAGCTTGGTGCAGATCGTCACCATCCGCCGCACGCCCGCCGCGCGCGCGCGTTCGATCAGCGCGTCGTGCTCGCCGTCGAAATCGGGAAAATCAAGGTGGCAGTGGCTGTCGGTGATGGAAATCGCGGCGCTCATCGGGGTCTTTCGCGGATTGGGCGTTTGCCGTGCCACTTGCGCGGCAGGTAACGAAATTGGGCCAAGCAGACACGAAAAAGCGGGGCGGCCCCGTCAGCTTTCGGCGGTCTGCTGGATCTTGATAAACATATCTAGGATGAGCGCGGCGGGGTCAAGGTTGACGGCCCGCCCGTGCCGCGCCCGCGCGCCGATCTCTTCGGCCGCCTGTGCCCAATGGCGTGCAGATGCTGCATTTGGCGCCAGTCGCATCAACATCGCGGCCTCGCCCTTTGCGCCCTCGACCGCAGGCGCGCGGCCAAGCGCGCCGCTGCGCGCCAGCCGTGCCATCACCAGATCCACCAGCCATAAAAGCAGGTCAAGCCTTTCGCTGGAGCCGCGCTGTACCGCGCCATCGGCAAGGCGCAGCGCGCGGCTGCGGTCCATTTTGGGCAAGCTGGCGAAGAGGCCGACCAGATCGCCATAAAGCTCCAGCCCGCCGCTTTGCGTCAACCGGATCGCCTCGCCCACCGATCCGCCCGCCAATTCGGCCAAGGCGGCGGTGTCACCGCCAAATTCGATCTCGGCCTGCGCCAAGGCTTTGGTCAGATCTTCGGGCGACAGGGCGCCAAGCCGCAATTCGCGGCACCGCGAGCGGATGGTCGGCAAAAGCCGCGAGGGTTGATGCGCGATGAGCAACAGCGTGGTGCGCGCGGGCGGCTCTTCGAGCATCTTGAGCAACGCGTTGGACGCGGCGGTATTCATCTCGTCCACCACATCGACGATCACCACACGGCGCCCGCCATCGGCGGCGGAAAGTTGCAAGAAATGCGCCAGATTGCGCACATCATCGACGGCGATCTGGTCGCGCATCTTGCCTGTGGTCGGGCTGGGCGTACGGGTGATATGATACAGAGCCGGTTCGGATTTGGCGGCGATGCGGCGCGCGACCGGATGCTCGGGATCGATGTGCAAACTGCCCGGTTTGGGCGGCGCATCCCCGAACAGCGAGGGGCCGCCATCCGCCGCAGGCGTGGCCAGCAAGAACCGCGCGATGCGCCATGCCAGCGTCGCCTTGCCGGTGCCGCGCGGGCCGCTGATCAACCACGCATGATGCAGCCGCCCCGCGTTATAGACGCGCAAAAACTCGTCTTCGGCGCGGCTTTGTCCGATCAGATGCGCAGTCTCGCGCGGGTGGGGTGCACCGGCAATGCGGTCGGGTTCGGGCAGGTCCTCGTCGCTCATCGGGCGGCAACCTGTGGCAGATGCGCCAGCGCGGCGGCATGGACGTCGCGCGCCACCGCCTCGATCGAGCGGGTGCCGTCGATGGTGGTGAAACGCGCAGCGTATTCCTTGGCAAGGGCCAAAAACCCTGCGCGCATTTGCGCCTGCAAGCCTTCGCCAAAGCCCTCGAAACGCTCTTCGCTGCCGCCACGCCCGAGCGCACGGCTCAACCCCTTGGCGGGGTCCATGTCGATGAGCAGCGTCAGGTCCGGCTCGCGCCCGATCATCAACCGGTGCAACTCGTCGACCAGAGCGCGCAGATCGCCGCGCGACAGGCCTTGATACATGCGGGTGCTGTCGGCGAAACGGTCGCAAATCACGATCTTGCCCGCCTTGAGCGCCGGTTCGATGGTGCGCTCCAGATGGTCGCGCCGCGCGGCGGTGAACAGCAAAATCTCGCTATGGGCGGACCAGCGGTCCGGATCGCCTTCGAGCACCAGTTTGCGGATTTCCTCCGCCCCCGGCGAGCCGCCCGGCTCGCGGGTCAGGACCACCTCGCGCCCCTCGGCGCGCAGCCTGTCAGCCAACATCCGCGCCTGCGTGGATTTGCCAGAGCCGTCGATGCCTTCGAAAGAGATGAAACAGCCAGCAGAATGTGCAGCGGTCAAGAGGCGGCCTCCGCAGCGGGGGCGGCAGGGGATGCGCTTGGCGCGGGGCCGTCATTCAAGCGGCTCAGGATATGGCGCGCGGCGGTTTTGAGGCGCTCGGCAAATCCGCCCTTGGCGACATCGGCATCGGCCACAAGAGCGATACGCACATCGGGCAGGGTATCGCGCGAGACGATCAATTCGCCCAAAGGCGCGCCTTTGGTGACCGGCGCGGGGATCGGACCGCGAAACACCACTTCGCCTTGCATCGCGCTTTGCGCCAGAACCGGCATCAGGGCGCGCACATCCTCGGCGGGGGTCAGCCCGACATCGGCGGCGGCCCCCATAAACACATCGGCCCGCGCCACAACGGTGCCTGCTTTGATCAAATCGCGCTCGGCAAACTGGCGAAACGCCCAATTGACGATGGCTTCGGCCTCTTCGGCGCGCGCGCGCTCGCTCTCAAGGCCCGAGATCACGAAAATGACCCGCCGCTCGCCCTGTTTGGCCGATCCGACCAACCCGTAGCCCGCCTCGCTGGTATGGCCGGTCTTCAGCCCGTCCGCGCCGATACCCAGCGTCAAAAGCGGGTTGCGGTTGCGGGTGTTTTGCGGCGCGCGGCCATCAAATTCAAACCGCGTTTCGGCAAAGAGCGGGTAGAATTGCGGAAAATCGGTGATCAGCCGGTTGGCCAGAAGCGCCAGATCACGCATCGACATGCGGTGCCCCGCTGCGGGCCATCCGTTGGAATTGGCAAAGGTCGAATTGGTCATGCCAAGCGCCGTCGCGCGCTGGGTCATGGCGCGGGCAAATCCGGCTTCGGTGCCATCGGGCGAGAGCGCCTCTGCGATCACCGCACAAGCGTCATTGCCCGACAGCACGATAATACCGCGCAACAGGTCCTCGACGGTCACGCGGTCGGTGGTGTCCAAAAACATCGTCGATCCGCCATAGCTCATCGCATGCTCGGACACCGGTAGCCGCTCGGACAAATCGAGCCGCCCGTCTTCGATCGCCTCAAAGGCCATCAAAAGCGTCATCAGTTTGGACATGGAGGCAGGCGGCAGCGGGGTATCAGCGTTTTTGGCCAAAAGCACCGTGCCCGTCGTTTGATCAAGGATAAAGGCCGAGGTCGCGCGGGTTTCAAACGCCTGCGCAGGCAGGGCCAAGGCCAGCGCCGCAATCAGCGACAGGCACAGCGCGCGCAGCGCCGATAGGGCAGTGCCAAACTGGGGGCGAAATGTGGTGGGACGGGCAAGGCGATACATGGCGTTTCGTGCTCTTTGGTCAAAGGATCAGCAGCGGACGCAGCCCAAGCGGCCCCGACCTTGTGCCAAAAGTGCAATCTTCTGCGCCGCGCCGCAAGGGGGCAATCCGGCGCGCGGGCGCGGCGCGCGAAACACCGCCGCCGTGCCCGCGGCGGCGCGAAGGTTAGTTGGTGACGGCGTAGGCGTCGGCAAATCCCGAGGCTTTGATCTTCTTGAGCAGCGCCGCACGTTCGGTTTTTGTCGTCGCGGGGCCGACCAGCACGCGCCAGAAGGTTTTGCCGGAAGCGCTTTGCTTTTTCACCGTTGGCACCATGCCGGCTTGGCGCATGGCGGTGGCGGTGTTTTTGGCGTTCTGCTCGACCGAGAAAATCCCGATCTGGATATAGGGTTTGTCGAGCTTGCTCGCAGCCGGTTTTGCCGCCGGTTTGGGTGCGGCGGGTTTGGCAGGCGGTTTGATGGCGCCTGCGGCTGTGGTCGCGGCCGCGGGGGCGGCTTCTGCCTTGGCAATCGCCGCACCGGCGCTGGCGGCCACGGGGTCAAGGGGGCTGGCCGTGACGGCGGCAGGTTCCTTGAGATCGCCTGACGGTGCGCGGGCCTCGGCGGGCGCTTCCTCGCGGCGCAAGGCGGTGACATTCAATTGGCTCGGCGCACCGGCGAGCATGCCCAAGGCCGCCGCCGCATCGGAGGAGACCTGCAAACGCGGGCCAGGGTTCTCGCGCTCGCGGCGGAACAGGGCGCCGATGACGAATTTGCCGTTGGCCGTATTGCGGATGATCACGCGTTCGGGGTCTTTGACGTCCGGATGCGCGACCCATACGCCGCCCAGCGACGGACGTCCGTCCCAAAGGCCCGCTTCGGTGACTTGGAACACATCGGGCGCCTCGACATCGCGCTCGACCAGCTTGACCGAGGTCGATGCGGCGCTTTCGCCCTGCGCGGCGTTGCTTGGCTTTTTCAATGCAAACCCGCCGTTCTCGTCACATGCCGAAAGCAGCATCACGCTGCCCAGCAGGAGAGATGCCCCCGTAAGCCGCGCCGCGCGCGTCAAGGAATTACTTTGCGATTTCATAGGTCTGCCCCTCACCCGTCATATCCACACGCGGCGCCTGTTGGTCTTGCCGCGCCTGTGCCTGCTCTTGCGCCCTTGGTTTTTGCGGCGCATTTTTCTTGTCCAATCGCGGTTTACCCGCGTCTCGATCGAGCGCAGTTTAACCGTTCGCGATGCACATGAAAAGTCTGCGCCGCTTGGTGAGCGGATTTCGCCGCAAAACCTGCGAGACGCGGCAATCGCGCCACAGGGCGCGCCGCAGCCGATAGCCGCGCTCGGGCGCGGTTTGGGCTTTACGCAGGCGACGTTCCTTAGTAGCAAAGCGCGCACCGGAGAGGTGGCAGAGTGGTCGAATGCGGCGGTCTTGAAAACCGTTGAGCGTGTGAGCGTTCCCAGGGTTCGAATCCCTGTCTCTCCGCCACTTGCCCTTGAGAGCGGCCCGAGCATCTGCCCGCTGCCGCGAGAGGCGCGGCGCGCGCCAAAAGGCTTGTTCGGGTGGTCGCAAGCCTTGGGTGCAAAAAACGCAATCATGTCGGCAAATCGCTATGGATAGCCGCCAAGGCCTTGGCCTTGGCGCTGCGGGGCTGCTATTGACCGGTAAAACATTGTGACAACGGGAAAAGGACGCCCCGATGCAAGCCTATGCGCTGACCGTGAAATGCCCCTCGACACGCGGAATTGTCGCCGCGATCTCGGTCTATCTGACCGACCTTGGCTGCAATATCACCGATTCCGCCCAATATGACGACCTTGAGACGGGGCATTTCTTTATGCGCGTGTCCTTCCGCTCGGAAACCGGATCAACGCTTGAGGATCTGACCAAGGGCTTCGCGGGGATCGGCGAGAAATTCGATATGGATTTCGAGTTTCACGACGAAGCGGTGAAGATGAAGGTGGTGATCATGGTTTCGCGCTTTGGTCATTGCCTCAACGATCTGCTTTACCGGTGGCGCATTGGCGCGTTGCCGATTGATATCGTCGGCGTAATTTCCAACCATACCGAGTATCAAAAGGTTGTGGTCAATCACGATATCCCCTTTCACCACATCAAGGTCACGCCCGAAAACAAACCCGCCGCCGAGGCGCGGCAGATGGAGATCGTCGAGGATGCAGGCGCAGACCTGATCGTTCTGGCCCGTTATATGCAGGTGCTTTCGGACGAGATGTGCCAGAAAATGTCGGGGCGGATCATCAATATCCACCACTCGTTCCTGCCCTCCTTCAAGGGCGCGAACCCTTATAAACAGGCCTATGAGCGCGGCGTAAAACTGATCGGGGCGACCTCGCATTACGTGACCGCCGATCTCGATGAGGGGCCGATCATCGAGCAAGACATCGTGCGCGTCACTCATTCGCAAAGCGCGGGCGATTTTGTCTCGCTGGGGCGCGATGTGGAAAGTCAGGTTCTGGCCCGCGCCGTTCATGCCCATATCCATCGCCGTGTCTTCATCAACGGCAATAAAACCGTGGTTTTCCCCGCCAGCCCCGGCAGCTATGCCTCGGAGCGGATGGGGTAACCCTCGCGTTTGGGCGCGGTTATTACGCATTAGATTTGATCAGGCTGTGATCCGTTCGGGCGTTCTGCTTGGCGCCGCGCGGATTTCCGCGCGGGCGGCAGATTTTCGCTGGTCGAAGCACCTCAAGGGCCCTATCTGTGAGCAGAGCGCCGCACTGCGTCACGACGGCGCTGTGATTTATTCTTGAGCAAGCAGAGCCGAGCACCCAGATGGCCATATCGCCCTTATCTCGCAAACTGACGCTTGGCCTTGGCCTGTCTGTGGCGCTTGGCCTGAGCGGTTTGCACATGGACAGCGCGCGCGCGCTCGAGGCGGTGGATTTCCAATTCAAAGGCGTCTCCGATGATCTCGCCGACGAGCTACGCGCGGCGTCGCTGACCCAAGCGGCCAAGGTCGACGGGCGCACCGCACCCCAAGACGTGCTTGCCGCCGCGCAGGCCGATTACGCCAGCATGACCGGCGTGCTTTATGCGCAGGGTTATTATTCCGGCGTGGTCCATGTCTATGTGGACGGGCGCGAGGCGGCGACGGTGCCGCCTCTGGACCAATTGCGCGATGTGAAGCGTGTGGTCATTTCTGTCGACCCCGGAGATCGGTTCAACTTTGGCAAAGCCGAAATCACCCCGCTTCCCCAAAGCGCGCAGCTGCCCGCGCGGTTTGCAACCGGCCGCGCCGCGCGCAGCACGGCGGTCAAGGATGCGGTCGGCGCGGGGATCGGCGCATGGCGCTCCGAGGGCCACGCCAAAGCCGCCGTTGCGGGGCAAAAGATCACCGCCAACCACAACAAAAACCAACTTGATGTCGCCGTGACGCTGCGCACGGGGCCAAAGCTGCGCTTTCATAAACTGGTCTTTTCCGGCTCCAGCAAGGTGCGCGAAGAGCGGCTGCAGAAAATCGCAGGTTTGCGCGGCGGCGAGACCTTTGATCCCGAAGTCCTCGACACCATCGCGCAGCGTTTGCGCCGCACGGGGGCCTTTCGCTCGGTCAGCATCACAGAGGCCGAGCAGATCGGACCCAATGATACAATTGACCTCGAGGCCGTCGTGGTCGATGCCAAACCGCGCCGCATCGGCTTTGGCGCGGAATATTCCACCCAAGACGGCGCGGCGCTGTCCGGCTATTGGATGCATCGCAACCTTTTGGGCGGGGCAGAGCGGCTGCGCCTTGAGGCTTCGGTCAGCGGCATCACCGGCGAGACCGGCGGCGTGGATTACCGATTGTCGGCCGATTTCGAGCGTCCCGCCTCTTTTGGCACCGATACGGCGCTGACGCTGGGAGCTTTGGCCGAACATCTCGACGAGCCTGATTACACCTCCGACCAGCTCAGCTTTTCGGTCGGTATGCGCCGGATCATCAACGAGCATCTGACCGGCGAAGTGGCCGTCGAATGGCGCCGCTCGCGCATCGAAGACAGCCTCGGGCGGCGCGAATACGATCTTTTGAGCCTGCCGCTGGAACTGACGTGGGACAAGCGCGACAATGTGCTCAACACCCGCAACGGCTCTTATTTGCAAGCCAACCTGCGCCCCTTCTACGCCCAAGGCAGCGTGCGCTCGGGCGGGCGTATAGCGCTGGACGGGCGTTATTACCAACCGCTTGGCGCCGAGGGCAAGACCGTGGCCGCCGTGCGGCTTCAATTCGGCTCGCTCTTCGGACCGGATGTGGCGTCGGCCCCGCCCGACTACCTGTTTTATTCCGGCGGCGGCGGCACCGTGCGCGGTCAGGATTATCAATCTCTTGGCGTGGATCTGCCCGATGGCCGCCGCCGCGGCGGGCGCAGCTTTGTCGGCCTGTCCGGCGAATTGCGGGTCGCCACTGGCAAAAAGCTCAGCGTGGTCGGTTTCGCCGATGCGGGCTATATCGGCGAAGAGGCATTTTTCGACGGCTCGGGCGCGTGGCATTCGGGGGCGGGTCTCGGGCTGCGCTATGATACGGGGATCGGGCCGATCCGCGTTGATCTGGCCGCGCCGACCTCTGGCGGCGGCGACGGGGTGCATCTCTATATCGGCATCGGGCAGGCGTTTTGATGCGGCGCGCTGTCCCCCTTCGTCGCGTCGGCAAATCTGCTGTTCTGGCACTGGCGCTGGCCTTGCCCGCCTCACTGCCCTTGGCGGTGATGCCCGCGCCCGCCCTCGCGCAATCGGCCGATCCCCTGCCGCAGTTGCGCGCGGATAACACACCCGAGGAAGACCGCAGCTTCCTGACTGCGTTTTTGGAAGACAATCTGTCGGGCGCGGGGCGTAGCGTGCGGATCACCGGTTTTTCCGGCTCGCTGAGCTCGCGCGCCAGCCTCGACACATTGACCATCGCCGATGACACTGGCGTCTGGCTGCGCCTTGAGGGCGTGACGCTGGATTGGAACCGCAGCGCCATTTTGCGCGGGCGGGTCGAGATCACCGCGCTCAAGGCCGATTTGATCGACATGGCGCGCGCGCCCGCCGCGCCCGAAACGGCGGCCCCAGCACCCGAAGCCACGCCGTTTTCCTTGCCCGATTTGCCAGTCTCGGTGCGGATCGACGAGATCGAGGCCAAACGCATCGCGCTGGGCGCGCCGCTCTTGGGCCAAGCGGTCAGCTTTTCGCTCAAGGGCAGCACCTCTTTGGCCGAAGGCGCGGGGGCGATCAAACTTGCGCTGATCCGTGAGGACAAAGGGCCCAAGGGCCGCTTTGCGCTTGAGGCCAGCTATGACAATGCGGACAAGCGGCTCGCGCTTGATCTGCTGGCCGAAGAAGAGGCGGGGGGCTTGGCGGCGACGCTGGCCGGATTGCCCGGAGCGCCGGAACTCAAATTGGCGGTCGCGGGGGCGGGGCCGCTTGACGATTTCACTGCCGACATCGAATTGGCCAGCGATGGCGCGCCGCGACTGGCGGGGCAGGTCATCTTGTCGACCGTGCCGCCCGAGGCGGCAAGCGGCGCCGCCGAGGCCGATAGGGGCGCCGCGCCGCCTGCGGCCCTGCGGCGGGTGGATGCCAAGCTCGGCGGCGATATCGCCGCGCTGTTCTTGCCGGACTACCGCCCGTTTTTCGGCGAGAATATCGCCCTGACGTTGAGTGGCGGCGAGCGCGCCGATGGCGGTTTGCAGCTTGATCAATTGACGCTGATTTCGCGGGCGCTGACCTTGTCGGGCAATGCGGCTTTGGATGCGGCGCGCTGGCCGGAGAAATTCGCCCTGACCGCTTCGATCAAGCAGGCTTCGGGCGCGCCGGTGCTTTTGCCGATCAGCGGCGTCAAGACGCGCGTGAAGGCCGCGCAGATGGACCTGTCTTTTGACCGCGCGGCGGGCGAGGAATGGCAAGGCAACCTTGCCATCGACGCTTTGGAGCAACCCGATCTGGCCGCGCGCCGCTTGGCGCTTTCGGCCTCGGGCTACATTCGCGAACGCCGCCCCGGCAATGTCGGCAGCGCCTTTGCCTTGCTCAATTATGCGGCCGAAGGGCTGGCCCCGAAGAACCCTGCGCTGGCGCGGGCCTTGGGGGCGGAGATCCTTGGCGGTGCGCGGATCACCTTTGTCAAACGCGAGCCTTTGCTGATCGAAGATCTGACGCTCAGCGGTGCGGATTACGGGCTGAGCGGCGATATCAGTGTGATCGGCGATATGTCCGCCATCGACATCAAAACGGATCTCGATCTGACAGCTGCAGACCTGTCGCGTTTTGCCGCTCTGAGCGGCCAGAATTTGCGCGGCGCGGCGCAGGTCGCGATCAAGGGCGCGCTGGAGCCCTTGTCGGGCGCCTTCGATATGACGGTTGAGGGGCAGACCGACAATCTGGCGATCGGGCAGGCCGATGCCGACCGTTTGCTGCGCGGGCGCGGGACGTTGAGCGTCGCTGCCAAACGTGATGGCACGGGTCTGCATTTGACCGCGCTGAACGCCGAAACCCGCGCCGTCACGCTCACCGCCAGCGGTGATTTGAACAGCACGCAAACCGCCCTCGCGGGGCGCCTGCGCCTTGCCGATGTCGCCCCCTACGTGGAGGGTCTGAGCGGCCCGCTGAGCGTGACCGGCGAGGTTGCGCGAACCGGTGAGGGGCCGTGGCAACTTGCGCTTGACGCGGATGGGCCGTCGGGCACAAAGGCCTCGGCGCGCGGCTCGGTGGCGGCAGGTTTTGACAGCGCCAATATCGACATTTCCGGTGCGGGGCCTTTGGCCTTGGCCAATCCGTTCTTGCGGCCGCGATCCGTCAGCGGGACGGTCAACCTTGATCTGGCGCTCAACGGCCCGCTCGCGGTCTCGTCGCTGTCGGGGCAAATCGCCACGCGCGGCGCGCGGCTCTCGGCGCCCGCCCTGCGCACGGCGCTTTCCGGCCTTGATGCGACGGTCACGCTTGGCGGTGGGCAGGCACGGATCGAGGCGAGCGGCGCGGTCAGTTCGGGCGGGCGGCTGCGCTTGTCCGGCCCTGTGGATCTGGATGCGCCCTACCGCGGCGATCTTGCCGTCGTGCTGGAGGCGATCGGCCTGCAAGACCCGCAACTCTATACCAGCACGGTGGGCGGCACGGTCAAAGTCAAAGGCCCCCTTGCGGGCGGGGCGTTGATCAGCGGTGCGCTGGATTTGGGCGAGACCAACCTGCGCGTGCCCGACAGCGGCATCGGCAGCACGGGCGAATTGCTGGATGTGGTCCACCTTGGCGAGCCGTCAGCCGCGCGCGCCTCGCGCGCGCGCGCGGGTCTGTTGAGCGATGACGCGGGCGGCTCTGCCTCCGGTGCATCGGGCGGCGGCGCGGCCTATCCGCTTGATCTGCGTATCGGGGCGACGCGGCGGATTTTCTTGCGCGGGCGCGGGATCGACGCCGAACTGGGCGGCGTTTTGCGCTTGGCGGGCACCACGGCCAATATACAGCCCTCGGGCCGCTTCGATCTGGTGCGCGGACGTCTGGATGTTTTGGGCAAGCGCATTTCGCTCGACGAAGGCTATGCCCAGTTGATCGGGAATTTCACCCCCTATATCCGCCTTGTCGCCAGCACCAGCGCCAGCGACACGCAAATCAGCATCGTCATCGAAGGCGATGCCGCGCAGCCCCAGATCTCGTTCCTCTCCAGCCCCGAGTTGCCGCAAGACGAGGTTCTGGCGCGGCTGCTCTTTGGCCGCGCGATCAGCGAAATTTCACCTGTCCAAGCGGCGCAACTGGCCGCGGCAGTGGCCACATTGGCGGGCAAGGGCGGTGCGGGCGTGATCGGCAAGCTGCGCGATAACTTCGGTTTGGATGATCTGGACGTGACCACCTCGCAAGATGGCGAGGCGAGCCTGCGGGCGGGGCGCTATCTCTCTGATAACGTCTATACGGATGTGACCGTCGGATCCTCCGGTACCAGCGAGATCAACCTCAATCTCGACGTGAGCCCGAACCTGACAGTCAAAGGCGGCCTGTCGTCGGACGGCAATACCGGCATCGGGATTTACTTCGAAAAAGATTACTGATTGTCTGGCCTCCAGCGCCGCCAACGCGGATCAACAGCCGGAGCCATCCCATGAGCAATTACGTCTTTCCCGCCCCTGTTCAACCGATCATCGCGGTCAAAGGCGAAAGCGCGGCCTATCCCGTGCGGCGGATTTTCTGCGTCGGGCGCAACTATGCCAAACACGCCGCCGAAATGGGCTATGAGGTCGACCGCGATGCGCCGTTCTTCTTTACCAAATCGGCGCATATGACCTGCGCCAGCGGCTCGGTGATCGCTTACCCTCCGCAAACCGAGGATTTCCATTACGAGATGGAACTGGTCGTGGCGCTCGGCGGTCCGGTGTTTTGCGGATCGCCCGAACAGGCGGCGCAGGCCATCTATGCTTACGGCTGCGGTCTCGATATGACGCGGCGCGATTGGCAAATCAAATCGCGCGAGGTCAAACGACCATGGGCCTTTGGCAAGGATGTGGAAAATTCCGCCGTCTTCGCGCCGCTGACCAAGGCCGAGGCCTTTGGTCCGATCTCGAACCAGCGCATCCATCTGGAGTTGAACAGCGCGGTGCGGCAGGATTCGACGCTCGATCTGTTGATCCATCCGGTGCCCGATGTGATCGCCTATCTGTCCAAGTTCTACCATCTGGACGCGGGCGACGTGATCATGACCGGCACGCCCGAGGGTGTGGGGCCGGTTGCCCCGGGGGATAAGATCACCGGCGGGATCGACGGGCTGGATCCGATATCGCTCACCATTGCTGCCGCCCAATAGGGCGCGGGCGCGCCGCGAGTCGGCGCAAGATTTCTGCGGCTTCGTGCAAGTCGTTGAAATTGCCGCCTTAAAAGTTATGGACAGTAATAGATATGAAGCATAACTATCATGCCAATCCGCAGCACCAAAGAGGCTGCACTGCGGATGCCGCGCGCAGGGGCGCGACTGACCACCGGTGCGCCATCCATACGCCGCCGTAGGTTTTCCTCGGCGACCGGCATCCGGCCAAGGCATGCATAGGGAGAGTTCACATGCAAATTGACGGACAGATCGCAGTTGTCACCGGCGGGGGAAGCGGGCTTGGCGCGGCCACCGCGCGCCATCTTGCCGCCAAGGGCGCAAAGGTGGCGATCCTTGATTTCGACATGACCCGCGCCGAGGCGGTCGCCGGTGAAATCGGCGGGATGGCCGTCAAGGTCGATGTCAGCGATGCCAGCTCCGTGGGCACCGCGATTGACCAGATTTGCGACACAGTCGGCGCGCCGCGCATTGCGATCAATTGCGCCGGTATCGGCGTCGCTGCACGTATTGTCGGCCGCGAAAGCAAACTGTCGATCGAGGCCTTCGAGAAAGTCGTCAAGGTCAATCTCTTTGGCACCTATAATGTGATGAGCCATGCCGCCGCAAAGATGGCGCAGCTTGAGCCTTTGGCCGATGGCGAGCGCGGGGTGGTGATCAACACCTCCTCGGTCGCCTATCAGGACGGTCAGTTGGGCCAAGCCGCCTATGCCGCCTCCAAAGGCGGGATTGCCGCGCTGTGCCTGCCTGCGGCGCGCGAGTTCGCCCAAAGCGGCATTCGGGTCATGGCCATCGCGCCGGGTCTGTTTCACACCCCGATGATGGAGGGGCTGCCCGAAGAGGTGGCTGCCAAGATCACCGCCAATATCCCCTTTCCCGCCCGTTTGGGCCAACCGCAAGAATATGCGCTTTTGGCCGAACAGATCGTCACAAACCCGTTTTTGAACGGCACCACCATCCGGCTCGACGGCGCTGTGCGCCTGCCGCCGCGCTGAGGAGAGCACCATGTCCGAACCCGTTTTGAAAATCGACATCAACGGCGGCGTCGCCACATTGACGATGAACCGTCCCGACAAACGCAACGCCATGTGCGATGCGCTTTTGCATGCGATTGATGCCTTCTTTGCGCATCCGCCCGAAGGCGTGAAAGTCGCGGTTCTGACCGGCACGGCGGGGCATTTTTGCTCGGGTCTGGACCTGTCGGAACATGTGTCGCGCGACGCCGAAGGCACAATGCGCCATTCGCGCGGCTGGCATCAGGTGATGGACCGCATCCAATACGGCGGGCTGCCTGTGGTCTCGGCGATGTTCGGCGCGGTGATGGGCGGCGGGTTGGAGCTTGCCACCTCGACCCATGTGCGCATCGCCGAAGCCTCGACCATTTTCCAACTGCCCGAAGGGCGGCGCGGCATTTTTGTCGGCGGCGGTGCCTCGGTGCGGGTGGGCCGGATTTTGGGCGCCGACCGGATGATCGAGATGATGCTGACGGGCCGCAAATACGGCGCGGATGAGGGCAAGGCCTTGGGCCTTGCGCATTACAGCGTCGGGGAGGGCGAAGCCTTGGCCATGGCGCAAGAACTGGCTGGAAAAATCGCCGCCAACGCGCCGCTGTCCAACTATATCATGATCCAAGCGCTCAGCCGGATCGAGGATATGGACAAGGCAGGGGGGCTCTTTACCGAAAGCCTTTGCGCGGCGGTCACGCAAACCAGCCCCGATGCCATCGAGGGCCTCGCCGCCTTCCTTGAAAAACGCCAGCCAAGTTTCCGGTGATCTGATGCGCACACCTGTTTCCAAACCCGCGGTAAACCATACGGCCACGCATGTTGATGATAGCACGCTGCGCGAGGCGCTCGGTTATCACATGAAGCGCAGCTTCAACCATGTGCAGGCCGACCTGACCCGCGTGCTCAAACCCTTCGAGTTGCGCATGTTGACCTATACGGCCTTGGTTCTGATCACCGACAACCCCGGTTTGCGGCAATCACAACTGGCCGCGGCGATGGACATTGAGCGGCCCAATCTGGTGGTCATCATCGATGAATTGGAACGGCGCGATCTGATCCTGCGCGAGCGGGTGCCAACCGACCGGCGCGCCTATGCCTTGCAACCGACATTGGCGGGGCGGCAGCTTTATGAACATGCGCTCAAAGCGGTGCGCGCCCATGAGGCGCAATTGACCCAAGGCATAGACGAGCAGACGCGCGCCACCGTGATTGCGGTGCTGCGCGGGATCGAAAAACGGCTGGCCGGAGGCGAAGCCCCATGAAACGGACATCGAAGTTTTTGCCGCATAAGGTAATCCACGAGGCGCGCCCTGATGGCACGATCCTGCTGCGATCGGCCTATCCGCTGGGCGCCTATGTGCAGCGCAGCGGCGACTGGTTGCACCGATGGGCCAGCGCCGCGCCGGACCGCACATTCCTAGCAGAGCGCAGCGGCGCGGGCTGGCGCGAGGAAAGCTATGGTGCCACGCTCGAGCAAGTGCGTGCGATTGCAGCGGCGCTTTTGGCGCGCGGCATGGGGCCGGACACGCCGATCCTGATCATGTCCGGCAACGGCGTGGATCACGGGCTTTTGACGCTGGGCGCGCAATATGCCGGTGTGCCCACGGTGCCTGTGGCCGAACAATACAGCCTCATCCACGGCGCCCACGGACGGCTGCGCCATGCGATTGAACTGGTGCGGCCCAAGATGGCCTATGTGGTGGATGCCGATCAATACGCCGAGGCGCTCAAGCTGGATGCGCTCGGCGGGGTCGAGATCGTCGCCTCCCGAACGGGCGGCCAGAAGGTCACGCCTTTTGCGCAGTTGCTTCAAGGGGACGGCGGGATTGATGTGGACGCGGCCTTTGCCCGCGTGACCCCCGATACGGTCGCCAAAATCTTGATGACCAGCGGCTCGACCTCGAACCCCAAAGGCGTGCAGACCACCCAGCGGATGATGTGCGTCAACCAAGCCCAACTCAGCGATGCGATGCCGTTCTTGAAGGACCGCGCGCCGGTCATCTTGGATTGGCTACCGTGGAACCACGTCTTTGGCGGCTCGCATAATTTCAACATGATGCTGGCCAATGGCGGCAGTCTCTATATTGACGATGGCAAACCGGTCAAAGGTCTGTTTGATCGCACGCTGGAAAACCTGTCGATGGTCACGGGCAGCCTGTCGTTCAACGTGCCGGTCGGCTATGCGATGCTTGTCGCCGCATTGGAAAAGGACGCTGCCCTGCGCCAGCGGTTCTTTGAAAACCTCGATTTGATCTTTTATGCGGGCGCGTCATTGCCGCAAGAGGTCTGGCAAGGGTTGGAGCGTATGGCCGAAGAGGTCAAAGGCGAGGTGCCGTTGATGACCTCCTCTTGGGGGCTGACCGAAACCGCACCGGCTTGCATGATGCAGCAAGAGCCGATTGACCGCTCCGGCGTGGTGGGGGTGCCGATGACGGGCGTCGAATTGAAGCTGATCCCCGACGCCGAGATGCGATGCGAGATACGCGCCAAGGGGCCAAACGTGATGAGCGCCTATTTCGAGGATGCGGTCAAAACCGCAGAAGCCTTTGATGAGGAGGGGTATTTCATCACCGGCGATGCCATGGTCTTTATCGACAAGGATGATTTTGGCAAGGGTATGCGCTTTGACGGGCGCATTTCCGAAGATTTCAAATTGCTCACCGGCACATGGGTGCGCGCGGCGGGGCTGCGCGTCGATGTTTTGGCCGAATTGGCGCCGATTGCGGGCGATCTGGTCATCACGGGGGCCGACAGAAACGAGATCGGCGTGATGGTTTTCCCCAACATCGAGGCGCTTGAGGCGGCCGGATATGACATGCGCGAAGAAGACGGCGCGTTGACCTGTCCCAAGCTTTTGGCCGAAATCCACCACCGTTTGAATGCGCGGGCAGGGCGCGTCAGCGGATCGTCGAGCCGCGTCACCCGTGCGATTGTTCTGGCCGAGCCGCCGTCTTTGACCGAGGGTGAAATCACCGCCAAGGGCAATCTGAATTTCCGCAAAGTGTTGACGCGCCGCGCCGCACTTTTGAACCGCCTCTATGATGACAACGCCGCCGGCGTTGCGAAACTTTAAGACAGGAGCAGACAGATGGTTGATCTTACCAAAGTCCGCGCGATTGATTTTCACACCCACGCCGAAGAGCCGTGCGGATGCCATAGCGATGATGGCTATGACGATTTGCAATCGACCATGGCGACCTATTTCGGCGCGCCGTGGAGCCACCCGCCCACCGTGCCGGAAACCGCCGCCCATTACCGCGCGCAAAACATCGCCGCCGTGATCTTCCCCGTCGATGCCGAACGCGAAACCGGCTACCGGCGCTACAAGAATGAAGAGGTGGCCGAACTGGCCGCAGAGAACGATGATGTGCTCATCCCCTTTGCCTCGATCGACCCGCATAAGGGCAAGATGGGCGCCCGCGAAGCGCGCCGATTGATCAAGGATTTCGGCATCAAGGGCTTCAAGTTTCATCCGACCATGCAGGGGTTCTACCCCAATGACCGTTTGGCTTACGGCCTCTATGAAGCCATCGCCGAAGAGGGCGGGATCGCGCTGTTCCATACCGGTCAAACCGGTGTCGGATCGGGCATGGCGGGCGGCAACGGCATGCGGCTGAAATACTCCAACCCGATGTATATGGATGATGTGGCGGTGGATTTTCCCGAGATGAAAATCATCCTCGCGCACCCCTCCTTCCCGTGGCAGGAAGAGGCGCTCGCCGTCGCGCAGCACAAGCCCAACGTCTATATCGATCTGTCGGGTTGGTCGCCCAAATACTTCCCCGAGATTTTGGTGAAATACTGCAACTCGATCTTGAAGAAAAAAGTGCTGTTCGGCTCTGACTGGCCGATGATCACGCCCGAACGCTGGCTCAGCGATTTCGAGAAAATCGCCATCAAGGACGAGTTGCGCGAGGGGATCATCAAGGGCAACGCGGCCAAACTGCTTGGGCTGAGCTGATCCGGAATTTTTCGCCGCGATGATGCGCCCGCAGGCCCGCCCTGCGGGCGTTTGCACGTTGCGGCGGCGGGCATCCTAGCGCTTGCCCAAAGAAGCCTGCGCCCAAAGAAAAAGGGACACCCCCGTGCAGGGCGCCCCAAATCTCGGATCTTTGGATCGCGAGGCCGGATCAGGCCTTTTTGCGCCGGCGCAGGGCCGCAACGCCGCCAAAGGCCGACAGCAGCAGCAAACCCGCCGCAGGGACCGGCACTGCCGGTGCAGACACGAGCTGGATGCCTGCGCCGCCACCCGAGGTGCCAGCAGCGCTCTGGATCACGGTGCCGCTGATGTCATATACGCCCGCGCCCAGCATGAAGACCGCCGAGCTGAAGTCCGCGCTGGCAAAGGCCGCGTCAAAATCGCCGCCGATCTCGAAGCCCGCGCCATCGGGCACCAAGGATGTTTGCCCAAGGCTCGCGCCGCTGGAAAACACTTCGAACATGTCACCGGATGTGAACGCGTCGGTCACATAAAGATAGGCGCTGCTCGACAAGGAAAACGTAAAATTGTCGTCCCATGCGGTGGAGCCGAATTGAAACTGGGTCCAGCCCGCGTCGAGGGTGAGCGGCGCGGCTTGCGTTGCCGGCGTTGAGATGGCGAGTGTTGCAGCCGCAATGGCTGAAAGAAGCATGGATTTATTCATGTGTTCGTCCTCATTAAATTAATTGAAAATGGTTGGCCCAATAATCAGCCGCCATAGTTTTAACACAATTTTAATGATCTGCGGCCGAAAACTTGCGCTGGGCGGCTTTGCCGCAAAGGCGGCAGGCAAGCGCGCAGGGTGTATCTGGCGCGCGCGGATATTGCCTTTCCTATAAGTGACTTACCTTAGGTTACCCAGCCTTGAAGGCGAGAGGAAATCCGACGGCTCATAGACAGAGCAACATTTTCGCCCGTCCCGCGCCGGCGGTCGCCACGCCGCATGCCGCGCGGCGGCCGAATCGGTGTAAACGCCGCGCCAAGCGCGTCGTAGCCGAACAATATGGTAAAAAAGAGGAGTGGATTTGGTGGAGCCTAGGGGAGTCGAACCCCTGACCTCTTGCATGCCATGCAAGCGCTCTACCAACTGAGCTAAGGCCCCAAATCCAGGCGTTTGCGCCCTACAAGATCGGATCTCGTGAGCGGCTAATTAGGCAATGCAGCAGGCAGGATCAAGCACAAAATCCCGCCTGTCGCAGATTATTTTACAGCTTAGCTGTCGTCGTCATCCGCAGCGACATCGGCGATGTCGTCAAGCGAGACATCATCGTCGTCGTCATCATCTTCGAGAACGTCATCACCAAGGTCCAGATCGACATCTTCGTCGTCCAGAACCGCGACATCATCATCGGATTCGGCCTCTTTGGCTTTCTTCGATGCGGCGTCTTCGGCATCGGCGGCGATCATGCGGCTTTTGCCAAGATCGATTTCAACGACCTCGCCCGTATAGGGGCTGACGATCGGATTTTTGTTCAGGTCATAAAACCGTTTACCGGTGGTCGGGCAAACGCGTTTTGTGCCCCATTCTTCGTTGGGCATCGGTCATCCCTTTCAAAATACATGAGTCTTGTCGACGGTCTGCGCCAACTGCCATAAGAGAGGGCAGGTGTCAAAGGCTTTCCCGCCCTTTGGCGCGTATCAGGAGCCGATATGGCGCAGCATATTCTCGAGGGCAACCCGCCCGTTGAAATTTCTCTACGTCGCTCGGCGCGGGCGCGGCGGATATCGCTGCGGGTCTCGCGGCTGGACGGGCGCGTGACCTTGACCTTGCCGCGCGGGGTGCGCGAGCGCGAAGGGCTGGCCTTTGCCCGCGAAAAAGCCGCTTGGCTGCGCGCGCAGTTGGTCGATCGGCCCGAAGAGGTCTTGGCCACCCTCGGTGCGCAGATACCGGTTTTGGGCGTGCCGCATCTGGTCGAGGCTGCCCCGAGCGGGCGCAGTCCGCGCTTCGATGGCGGCGCGCTGCTCGTTCCAGGTGCGCAAGAGCGCGTGCCGGCGCGGCTTGCCGCATTCCTCAAAGAGCGCGCGCGCGCCGAACTTTGCGCCGCCTCCGACCGCTATGCCAAAGCCTTGGGGCGGCCCTACACCTCGCTGACCCTGCGCGATACGCGCTCGCGTTGGGGGTCGTGCTCGTCGGGCGGCGGGCTTATGTATTCGTGGCGGCTGATCATGGCGCCGCGCGCGGTGCTGGACTATGTCGCGGCGCATGAGGTCGCCCATCTGGCCGAAATGAACCACAGCGCGGCCTTTTGGGAGACGGTCACCGCGCTTTACGGAGATTACCGCGCCCCGCGCCGCTGGCTGCGCGAAAGCGGCGGAGAATTGCACCGCTACCGGTTTAAACCGTGATCGCGTGCGCGCCCGCGCTTGACGGCGCCGGATAATGTGATCACAAATTCGCCATGCTCATTCATGCCCGTCCCGATCCGTCTCCCTCCGCCCATGACCGCGTTTATCGCGGGCTGCGCACCCGTATCATGCACGGCGAGATCGCGCCGGGACAGGCGATGACCCTACGCGGCATCGGCGCGGATTTCGGCGTCTCGATGACCCCCGCCCGCGAGGCCATCCGCCGCCTTGTCGCCGAAGGGGCGCTGTCGCTCTCGACCTCGGGCCGCGTGGCGACGCCGGAGCTGAGCAATGACCGTATCGAGGAGCTTTCCGCCCTGCGCTCGCTGATCGAGGTGGAGCTGGCCTCGCGCGCCATGCCGCGCGCCCATATGGCCCTGATCGAGCGTCTGCAGGCGATCAATGCGACCATTGCCGAAGCCATCGACCGCCAAGATGCGGTGGGCTACATCCGCAGCAATCTCGAATTTCACCGCACGCTCTATTTGCGCGCGCAGGCCCCTGCGATGCTGGCCATGGCTGAAACGGTCTGGTTGCAGCTCGGCCCGACGATGCGCGCGCTTTACGGGCGTTTGCAACGCAAGGAGCCGCCGCATTTTCACCGCCTGATCCTCGCGGCGCTCAAGGCTGGCGATGAGCCGGGATTGCGCCTCGCCGTGCGCTCCGACGTCACGCAGGGCCTCAAAATGCTGGTGGCTTGAACGGGGCTGCGGTGTTTGCGGGTTCGTCAAATATCCCCGCCGGAGGCTCCGAGCATTGCACCGCAGCGCAACAGAGTTTCAGGCCTCCGGCGGGGATATTTATAGAACAAGCAAGGGCGCGGAAAATCAGGCGGCGAGGCCTTTTGCGCCGATATCAAGGAATTTGCGGCGGCGGTCCTCAATCAGCTTTTTCGCGGATTTGCCGTCAAGCTCGGACAGCAGGCTTTCGATGGTCTCGGCCACGGCCTTCATCGCCGCATCCCGATCGCGGTGCGCGCCGCCCAAGGGTTCCTTGATCACACGGTCCGCGACGCCGAGCTTTTGCAAATCCTGCGCGGTCAGGCGCAGCGCTTCGGCGGCCTCGCGCATTTTGCTGCCGTCTTTCCACAGGATCGACGCACAGCCCTCGGGCGAGATTACCGAGTAGATCGAATGTTCCAGCATCGCGACGCGGTTCGCCGTGGCAAAGGCCACCGCCCCGCCGGAGCCGCCTTCGCCGATGATGACAGAGACGAGCGGCACACCAATTTGCAGGCATTTTTCTGTCGCCCGCGCGATGGCTTCGGATTGCCCGCGCTCTTCGGCGCCTTTGCCCGGATAGGCACCGGCCGTATCCACCAAGGTCACCACGGGCAGGCCGAATTTATGCGCCAGTTCCATCAACCGCACGGCTTTGCGGTAGCCTTCGGGGCGCGCCATGCCGAAATTCCGCTCGATGCGCGATTTGGTGTCATGGCCCTTTTCATGGCCGATCACCATCACCGGCCGATCGCCAAGGCGCGCAAGCCCGCCCATCACCGCCAGATCATCGGCAAAATTGCGATCCCCTGCCAGCGGCGTGTATTCGGTAAACAGCGCCTCGATATAGTCTTTGCAATGGGGGCGTGCGGGGTGGCGCGCAACTTGGCATTTGCGCCAAGGGGTTAGCGATTTGTAAAGCTCGACCAACATGTCTTTGGCTTTTTTGTCGAGCGCCGCCGCCTCGGCCTCGATGTCCATTTCGTCATTGGCCCGCGCCAGCGCGCGCAATTCCTCTGCCTTGCCTTCAATCTCGGCCAAGGGTTTTTCGAAATCGAGATAATTGGTCATGTCGCACTCCACCTGTCTGACACCGATATAGGCGTTTGGTGGGGGGGGATGCAACGCCTTGCATCGCGGCTCATGTGAGGCACTGTGCGCGGGCGGCGCGGGTGTGCGGGTCAAGCCGGAGGCGCGCTTGCCGCGTGACGGGTTTCGATCTGGCGGATCAGGCATTGAGGCGCGCTGAGCACCTCTAGGCCTTCGGCCTCGATCAGCGGCGCAGCGCAGGCCATCGAGGCTTGCGCCAGCACAAGGGCAGCGGGGGATTGGCCAGCTTTGGCGGCATCGGCCAAGGCCTGCGCTGCCCCGCGCCCTATCGCGGCGGCGAAACCGTCCATATCGCCCGCCTCGAACAAGCGCCAAGCGCCGTCAATAAAATGCGGATGGATATGCGCGCCATTGCCGGCGCGGCGCATCTCCTCGGCGAGAAGCGCGTGAGAGGGACGCGCCGTGCTTTCAAGGCAATAGAGCATCACAACCGGCCCGCCAATGCGCGCGGCCTGCGCCATCATCGGCCGGTCGATGCGGAGCGCACCGGCCTTTTCCGCCGTGGGGCCAAGGGTGGTGCAGGTGCAAATCACCATGCCTTGAGCGGTGCTGACGGCAGTAGAAATCTCTGTGCCAAGCGCGGTGTCGATCCCGCCGCTGCGCGCCCGTGCAAGCCAGTCCTCGCGCACGATCTGCACCAGCGGCAGGTCCGGAACATGCTGCGCACAGAGCGCCGCAAAGGTCGCGCGGTGCACCTCGGCGGTATGAAAAAACGTCAGGCTCATCCGCCGTGAGGATAAAGCACCGGATAGAGCGTGGCCAGCAACAACAGCGCCATCGTCCAGTTGAACAGGCGCAGCCGCGCAGGGCTTTGGAGCAGACGGCGCACCTGTAGCCCCATCAAGGTCCAAAGGCTGATCGAGGGCAGATTGACGAGGCCAAAGACCGCGGCGACGACCAGAACCGTCGGCAGATCACGTTCGGGCGCATAGAGCGTGATGGCCGACAGCGCCATGGACCATGCTTTGGGGTTCACCCACTGAAACGCCGCCGCTTGGAAGAACCCCAAAGGTTTGCCGCTGCGGCTGGCGGTGTCGGGCGCGCTGGCATGGGCGATTTTCCACGCCAGCCACGCCAGATAGAGCACGGAAAACACCTTGAGGATCAAATAGCTAACCGGTGCGAGGTCAAACAGTCGCATCAAGCCGATGCCGACCAGCGCGACCATGAGGGTGAAGCCGATGGCGATGCCCATCATGTGGCGCAGGCTGCGCAAGAACCCGAAATTCGCGCCCGAAGCCATCAGCATCAGGTTATTCGGCCCCGGAGTGATCGAGGAGACGAGGGCAAAGCCCGCAAGGGCGAGGAAGAAATGTTGTGTCATTGCGCAACCCTATCGCGGGAATGGCGCAATGGGGTTGTTATTTGCGGCGTTCTTTGGCATGTTTTGCAACAAATGATCTCTATTGATGAAACTGACCGTAAGATATTGCGCGTGTTGGGCGGCGAGGGCCGGATCAGCAATCTGGAACTGGCCGAGCGGATCGGCCTGTCGCCTTCAGCCTGTTTGCGCCGCGTGCAAGAACTGGAGCGTTCGGGCGTGATCAAAGGCTTTCGCGCCGTGCTCGACTCCGCCGCGATGGGGGTGGGGTTTACCGCCTATGTCACCGTGGGGCTGAACGCCCATACCAAAGCCGCGCAAGAAGCCTTTGAACGTGCCATTGCCCGCGCCGAAGAGGTACGCGAATGCCACAATATCACCGGCGCTTGGGAGTATCTTTTGCGCATCGAGGCGGCGGATTTGGCCGCTTATAAACGGTTCCATACCGATGTCTTGGGGACCTTGCCGCAGGTGCAATCGATCACCTCCTATGTGGTGATGGGATCGCCCAAAGACGAGCGCGCCTAGAGCGCAAAGCCGCCGAAGGTCGGGGTGGATGGGCAAGCCCTCGCGCAGGCCAAACCTCAGGCGGCAAAATCTCTGGCTTTCCCTTTGAAGGCGCGCGTAGCTTTGCGCGCATATCCCCTTTGGAGTCTTTTGAATTGCGTTTTCTCCCTAAGCCTTTGATGACCCTCGCGATGCTCGCCGCGCTTGCCGGATGCGGGGCCGCTTCGACCCCCTCGCAAAGTGAGGCCCCGTCGCAGCAATACAGCGCCCCGCTTTATCCCAACGAGACGCCACAGCTGCGCGCGCAGATCATTGCCGCCGCGCAAAAGCACGATGTGCCGGTGGCCTTGGTGCAGCGGGTGATCGTGCGCGAAAGCACCCATCGGCCATGGGCGCGCAACGGGCCCTATTACGGGTTGATGCAAATCCTGCCCGCTACGGCGCGCGGCATGGGGTATGAGGGGCCCGCCGAGGGGCTGCTTGATGCGCAAACCAACCTGCATTTCGCGGTGAAATACCTGCGCGGAGCGTGGCTTTTGTCCGGCGGCAGCTATGACGAGGCGGTCAAATGGTATGCGCGCGGCTATTATTACGAGGCCAAACGGCGCGGGATGCTGGAGGCGACGGGGCTGCGGTAAGACGCCTGCCTGCATGCAAAAAGCCCGCACGCATCGGCGCACGGGCTTTGATCGGTTCGCGGCGCGGGCTTAGGCGCTGGCCGCGATCATCTCGGATTGGCGCACGATGACTTCGGCCTGTTTGATCGACGCGATGTCGACAAGGCGGCCTTTGTAGACGGTCGCACCTTCGCCATTGGCTTTTGCGGTTTCCATCGCGGCGAGGATCTCGCGCGCTTCGGCGACGGCCTCCTCCGACGGGGTAAAGACCTCGTTGGCGAGGGCGATTTGTTTGGGATGGATCGCCCATTTGCCAACCATGCCCAGCGTCGCAGAGCGCAAAGCCTGCGCGCGAAAACCCTCATCGTCGGAGAAATCGCCAAAGGGCCCATCAACCGGCAAAACGCCATGGGTGCGGCAGGCCGCGACAATCGCGGTTTGCGCCCAATGCCACGGATCGGACCAGTATTTCGCGCCTTCGCGCAGCATGTAGTAGTTTTCCTGCGTGCCGCCGATGCCGGTGGTTTGCATCCCCATCGAGGCGGCGAAATCGGCGGCGCCGAGGCTCATCGCGACAAGGCGCGGCGAGGAGGCGGCGATTTCCTCGACATGGGCGATGCCCGCGGCGCTTTCGATGATCACTTCGAAATTGATTTTCTTGGTGCGGCCCTTGGCGGTTTCAATCGCGGTGACCAAGGCATCGACCGCATAGATATCGGCGGCACAGCCGACCTTGGGGATCATGATCTGATCGAGGCGCTCGCCCGCTTGTTCCATCAAATCAACCACATCGCGATACCAATAGGGCGTGTCGAGACCATTGATGCGCACGGAAAGGGTTTTGTTGCCCCAATCATAGTCGCTGATCGCGGCGATGATATTGGCGCGGGCGCTGTCCTTGTCCGACGGAGAGACCGAGTCTTCGAGATCGAGGTTGATCACATCCGCCGCAGAGGCCGCCATTTTCGCGAAAAGCTTGGTGTTCGAGCCAGGGCCGAAGAGTTGGCAGCGGTTCGGACGGGCAGGGGCGGTGGGTTGAAGACGGAAGCTCATGGGCGGACCTTTCGGGTAAGGAAGTTTCGCATTTCTTGCGGCAAGAGTTATTAAATTGCGCGCTGCCGTGCAAGGCGATTCTGCGCTTGCGGCATGGGCGCTGCATCGCGGCAAGTTGGGGAGGCGTAATCGGTGGATTCTTCGCCTAACTGACAAATATGCGGTGAATTATTGCTCAAAATCGGCCCTTGATCGGTAAGTTTCGCAGGAAATCCATGCTCTGGCGGAGGAAGGTGGCCCCGACACGGGCGCGCAAAATTGCGGCCCCTCAATCCCATCCGTCAGGAGCATATCATGATCGAAACCCCTTATCTTTTGTTCCTCGGCGATGCGGTCGATCCCTTGGCGGCCAAAGTGGCGCAGGGGATCCGCGACTGGCGGCCCGAATATGCGCTGGGCCAGTTCCGGCTTGAGGGATGCAAGGCCGATATGGGTCTGCCGGATATGGATCTGGCCGAAGCCTATGCGGCGGGCGCACGCACCTTGGTAATCGGGGTGGCGAACCGTGGCGGCTATATCTCCGAAAGCTGGCGCGCGGTGTTGCGCGATGCGTTGGAGGTAGGGTTTGATTTGGCCTCGGGGCTGCACAACCTGCTGCGCGACGATCCCGAGCTTGCGCAAACGGCGGGGCGTCTGGGGCGGGCCTTGCATGATGTGCGTGTGCCCTCGGTGGCCTATCCGATTGCCAATGGGGTGAAACGGACGGGCAAGCGGCTTTTGGCCGTGGGGACCGATTGTTCGGTTGGCAAAATGTATACCTGCCTTGCGATGGATGCCGAGATGCGCCAGCGCGGGATGAAGTGCGATTTTCGCGCAACGGGGCAAACCGGTATTTTGATCACCGGCGGCGGCGTGCCGCTGGATGCGGTTGTGGCCGATTTCATGGCGGGGTCGATCGAATGGCTGACGCCGGACAATGACGCCGATCATTGGGATTTGATCGAAGGGCAGGGCAGCTTGTTCCATGTGTCCTACTCGGGGGTGACTTTGGCCTTGATCCATGGCGGGCAGCCGGATGCTTTGGTCCTGTGCCACGAGCCGACGCGGCCCCATATGCGCGGCCTGCCGGATTACCAATTGCCCAGCCTAGAGGCCCTGCGCGATACGGCACTGGCCTTGGCCAAGGTCGGCAATGCCGATTGCAGGGTCATCGGGATTTCGGTGAACACCCAGCATATGGGCGAGGCCGAAGCGCAGGCCTATTTGGCCAAGGTCGAGGCCGAGATGGGATTGCCCACGGTTGATCCCTTCCGCCAAGGGGCGGCGCGTTTGGTGGATGCGCTGGAGTAAGCGGATCGCGCCGAAAGGCCCCTTGCGCATTTGATCGCGGTGAGGGAGCCTCCGGCGGGGATATTTGAAGAACCAGCAAAGGCAGGGTGGGCAATGCAAATAGACGTGACGCGCGATGTGTTCCAGTTGGCGCAGGTCTTCACCATCAGCCGCGGCAGCCGGACCGAGGCGCAGGTTTTGACCGTGACGGTGACGGGCGGCGGCCATATGGGGCGCGGCGAATGCGTGCCCTATGCGCGCTATGACGAGACGCTTGGCAGTGTCGAGGCGCAAATCGCCGGATTGCCCGCCACCTTTGATCGGGCTGCCTTGCAGCAGATGTTGCCCGCAGGGGCGGCGCGCAATGCGGTGGATTGCGCCTTGTGGGATCTGGAGGCCAAGCGGTCCGGAAAGCGGGTTTGGGAATTGGCCGGAGTGCCGGCGCCGGCGCCGCAGATCACGGCATTCACCCTGTCCTTGGCCGAACCCGATATGATGCGGACGCAGGCCCAAAAGCACAGTCACCGGCCTTTGCTCAAAATCAAGCTCGGCACGCCCGATGATATGCCGCGATTGGAAGCGGTGCGCGCGGGCGCGCCGAAATCCGACATTATCATTGATGCAAACGAAGGGTGGAGCGCCGAGGTCTATGCCGATCTGGCGCCGCATTTGCTGCGCCTTGGGGTGACTTTGGTGGAACAGCCCTTGCCTGCGGGCGAGGATGAGGCTTTGATTGGCATGGCGCGCCCTGTGCCTTTGTGCGCCGACGAGAGTTGCCATGATCGGGCCAGTCTGGCGGCGTTGCGGGGCAAATATGACGTTGTGAACATCAAGCTGGACAAGACCGGCGGGTTGACCGAGGCGCTGGCTTTGCGCGCGGCGGCGCTGGCGCAGGGCTATGAAATCATGGTCGGTTGCATGGTCGGATCGTCTTTGGCGATGGCGCCTGCGACGCTTTTGGCCCAAGGCGCGCGGGTCACGGACCTTGACGGGCCGCTGTTATTGGCCGAAGACCGCGACAACGCTTTGCAATACGACGCCCTCGGAGTGCACCCGCCATCGCGCGGCCTTTGGGGCTAACCTTCGGTTACTGAGGAGACCGCCATGACCCGCACTGTTTACGTCAACGGAGAGTATCTGCCCGAGAATGAGGCGAAAATCTCGATCTTTGATCGCGGATTTTTGATGGCGGACGGGGTCTATGAGGTCACATCGGTGATCGGCGGCAAGCTGGTGGATTTCGAAGGGCATTCGAAACGGTTGGAGCGTTCGCTGGCCGAGCTTGATATGGCAAACCCCGTGACGATGGATGAGTTGCTGGAGATTCACCGCGCCTTGATCGCCAAAAACGATCTTGTTGAGGGCGGCATCTATTTGCAGATCACCCGCGGCGCCCCTGCGGATCGCGATTTTGCCTTTCCCGATCCCGACACCACCCCGTCGAGCATTGTATTGTTCACGCAGGTCAAGAACCTTGTGAACGCGCCTGCGGCGAGCAAGGGCATCAAGGTGATCTCGATTGACGATCTGCGTTGGGAGCGCCGCGATATCAAGACCGTGCAGCTTTTGTATCCGTCGATGGGCAAGATGATGGCGGCCAAAGCGGGCGCCGATGATGCGTGGATGGTGCAGGACGGACTGGTCACCGAAGGCACGTCCAACAACGCCTATATCGTCAAAGGCGGCAAGATCATTACGCGCAAGCTGAGCAATGATATCCTTGCCGGTATCACCCGCGCCGCCGTTCTGCGCCTCGCCAAAGAAGCGCAGATGGTGGTGGAAGAGCGCAGCTTTAGCATCGAAGAGGCGCAAGAGGCCGACGAGGCTTTTGTCACCTCGGCCACGACATTCGTGTTTCCCGTGGTCGAGATTGACGGCAAAGCGGTCGGCGATGGCAAGGTCGGATCGGTCGCCAGCCGCCTGCGCGAGATCTACATCGAAGAGAGCCTGAGAAAGGCGATTTGACCGGTTCGGGGCAAGCCCGAGACCAAAGACGACAAAACCCGCGCCTTCCCTGAGAAGGACGCGGGTTTTTTATCGGGCGGCATTCAAGGCGCGCCAGAACAGCGATGAGGCCTAGCCCGCGTCGCCGACATTCTTGGCAAAGGCCTCTTTGAAGGCGGCCTGTTTTTCGGGGCTGGCCTCGGTCTGGCTTTGGGCCTTCCAATCGTCATAGGGCATGCCGTAATAAATCTCGCGCGCCTCGTCTTTGCCCATCTCGATGCCGCGCGCATTGGCGGCTTCTTGATACCAGCGGCTCAGGCAATTGCGGCAAAATCCGGCCATGTTCATCAGGTCGATGTTTTGCACATCGGGGCGCTTTTCCATCAAATGCGCGCGCAGGGTGCGAAACGCGGCGGCTTCGATTTCAATACGGGTCTGGTCGTCGATATCCATCTGCATGTCTCCAAAAACGGGCGGTTTGCCCGATACTTTTGCCCGATACTATAGGCGCGGCGCGCGGCGGGCCAGAGCGGGCGAAAAGTCGTAACTGTCCACGGTGATCGCCGCCCGATCGGGCAGGGCGGCGGTAAGCGCCTCCAAAACGCAGCGCACCATATCGGCAGAGTGCGCCTCGCTGCGCCCCGCGATCAATCCCAGCATCGCATGGGCAAAAGGCGCGCCGTTGCCGATGCGCTCGGCCACGGGCACATAGGCGCGGATTTTCAGGTTGCGCGCGTCCCCCGTAGCGGGATGTGCGGCGAGCGCCTCAAAAATCCGATCACACAGCGCTTGCGGATCGGCGGCACAGGCGGGCGAGAGCTCTATGGTGACATGGGGCATCGCCTAACATCCCGCCTTGTCCAGAGCCGCGCCGAGCATGGGCGCCAGCCGCTCGGCCCATGCGCGTTGCTGCGCCTGCGTCTCGATCAGGTCGTTGCGCAGCTCGAGCAAGATATTGGGCCGCTCATAGGCGATGGCATGGCGCGCGATACTGTCCCCCGGAAGGTGGCCAGCGTAAGGTTCGTTCGCGCCGACGCAGATGTCCGGCTCGGCCTCCAGCATCGCCATCAGCGGGCGAAACAGCCGCTCGTCCGCCGCATAGAGCAGCCCGATATGCCAAGGGCGCGGCGCGCGCCCGCGCAATTGCCGCGTATAGCTATGCACCGAAATAATCGCCCGATCCGGTCGCCGCGCCGCCAATTCGGACAGGGCGGTGTGATAGGGGCGATAGCAGCGGTTGAGCCGCATCTCGCGCTCATCGGCATCCGCGTGACGGTTGGCCGGAATGATCGTACCGTCATAAAGCTTCATCAATAGCGTGGGATCATCCTCGCCGCGGTTGGGGTCGATGACCAGCCGCGAGAAATTCGACATGATCGCAGGCGCGCCCAAAATCTCGGCCAGATACCGGCTCAGCCCCGCCGCCCCAGGGTCATAGGCAATATGGCGCGCCATATCCTCGGGCGGCAGCCCCAAATCCCCGCCCGCCACGAAATCGGGCACCGTATTGGCGGCGTGATCACAGGTGACAAGCCAGCGGCTATCGCGGTGCTCGCCAATAATTTCGTAAGGCGCGTATGTCATGTTCTGTCCGTGTCTTCCATATTGGGCCACACATAGGGGAGTTGCCCGCAAATTGGAATTGGGCAATAAGGGACGCGATCCTGTTAGCGTTAACGGCGGTATTTGCCTGATCCGCTGCGCTGGCCGCTTGCGCCCCCTTGTGCCGCTGTTAGGGTGGGCAGGAATGGCAAAAGCCACTGGACCGGACGAAGTCAGAAGGACCCCGATATGAGACGCCACCGCAATACCAAAATCGTCGCCACATTGGGGCCCGCCTCGGAAAGCTACGAGATGATCCGCGCGCTGCACGAGGCGGGGGCGGATGTGTTCCGGCTCAACATGAGCCACGGGCAGCACGACGAGATCCGCGAAAAACACCGCATTATCCGCCAGATCGAAAAAGAGCTCGATAGCCCCATCGGCATTCTGGCCGATTTGCAGGGGCCAAAACTGCGCGTCGGGACCTTTGCCAATGGCGAAGAAGAGCTGGAGATCGGCGCGGCGTTCCGGCTTGACCTTGATGAGGCCGAGGGCACCGCCACCCGCGTGCGCCTGCCCCATCCGGAAATTTTCGCCGCCCTCGAAGTGGGCGCGCATCTGTTGGTCAATGACGGGAAAATCCGCCTCAAAGTCACCGCCTGCGGCGCCGATTTCGCCGATTGCGAAGTGATCAATGGCGGTACGATTTCCAACCGCAAAGGCGTCAATGTCCCCGATGTGGTTCTGCCGCTGGCGGCGCTGTCGGAAAAGGATCGCGCGGATTTGGAATTCGTTTGCCAATTGGGCGTGGACTGGCTCGCGCTGAGCTTTGTGCAGCGCCCCGAAGACGTGGAGGAGGCGCGCCTTCTCGCGGGTGGACGCGCGGCGATCCTGTCAAAGATCGAAAAACCCTCGGCGGTGGCCTGCATCGACGACATTCTTGCGGTGTCTGACGGCATCATGGTGGCGCGCGGCGATCTGGGCGTGGAGCTTCCAGTGCAAAACGTCCCGCCGATCCAAAAACGCATCATCCGCAAATGCCGCGCGGCGGCCAAGCCGGTGATCGTGGCCACGCAGATGCTCGAATCGATGATCGACAGCCCGATGCCCACCCGCGCCGAGGTCTCCGATGTCGCCACGGCGATCTATGAGGGCACGGATGCGATCATGCTCTCGGCGGAATCTGCGGCGGGCTCCTTTCCCGTCGAAGCAGTCACCACGATGGACAATGTCGCCAAAGAGGTCGAAAGCGATCCGACCTACCGCGATGTGATCGAGGCCTCGCGCGCGCCGACACGCCGCACTGTGGCCGATGGCATCGTCGCCGCCGCGCGCGAAATTGCCGAAGCCTCGCACATCAAAGTCATTTGTTGTTTCACCCAAAGCGGCACGACCGCCTTGCTCACCGCGCGCGAGCGTCCCCGCGTGCCGATCATCGCCATGACCAGCCTGCGCGGCACGGCGCGGCGCTTGGCTCTTTCGTGGGGGGTGAACTGTGTGATGACCTCGGAGCTTGACCGTTTCAAACAGGCCGTGATCAATTCCGCCCGCGCCGCGCGCAGCCAAGGGTTTGCCACCGAAGACGACCAGATCGTGGTGACGGCAGGCGTGCCCTTCAATGTGCCCGGCACCACAAATATCCTCAGGGTTGCGCCATGCGCGGAAAGATTGATTTACGCCTCTGATCCAGAGTAGGCTGCCCTCCAGTTAGCGAAGATTAACGCGAGGATGAGTAGATGGACACAGATTTAGCCTTGGTCATTGGCATTGTGGTGGCAGTTTTCTCAATACCATCAGTGATTTCTGCCTTTTCGGACGGGCGCCCGCCGCGCGTCGCGGCTTTTGCCTTGATTGCGGGCGGCGCTTTGGCCGCATGGGCGGTCACGCAAAAACCGGGGGGCTATTCGGTCAATGATGTGCCCGAAGCCTTTGTGAAAGTCGTCGCGCGCTACATCAATTAGGCCGTGATGATCGGGCAGGTGGCCGATTGCACCGCGCAAAGGCCCGCCGCAATGCGTTAGCGTTTCCATTGCGCCGCTTTGGCGCGGGCGGCTGCGGCGAAAAGGTTGACATCCGTGCCGACGGCCACGAAATTTGCGCCCCAATCAAGATAGTGCTGCGGCGATTGATTGTCGGTGCCCAAGATACCGGCCGCTTTGCCTGTCGCGCGGATGCGCGTGATCGCATCACGGATGGCATCGGCCACCTCGGGCGCGGCGGGGTTGCCCAAATGGCCCATATCCGCCGATAAATCCGCAGGGCCGATAAACACCCCGTCCACGCCCTCCACCGCCAAGATATCCTCCAAAGCCGCCAATCCGGCGCGGCTCTCGACCTGCACCAACAGGCAGGTTTGGTCATTTGCTGTGGCGAGGTAATCAGGGATCGCCGCGAATTTCGATGCGCGCGCCATGCCAGCGCCGACCCCGCGCACGCCTTGCGGCGGATAAAGCATCGCCCGCGCCATTTGCGCCGCCTGCGCGCCGCTTTCGATCATCGGGACAAGCACCGTTTGCGCCCCCGCATCGAGCATCTGCTTGACCATCCACGTCTCGCCAATCGGGATGCGCACCACCGGATGGCTCGCCGTGCCCTCCAAAACCTGCAACTGCGCAAGGGTCGAGCGCAAATCGTTCGGCGCATGCTCATTGTCGAGCACCAGCCAGTCAAACCCCGCCGTCGCCATGATTTCGGTGCAATAGGGGTTGGCCAAACCGGCCCAAGCGCCGATCTGCACCTCGCCGCGCGCAAGGGCGGCTTTGAACGGGTTTTTTGGGGCTGGCATCGGCGCTCTCCTTGCGGTTACGGGCAAAGCGAGCGTGGCAGCGCAGGCGCGTTAAGGCAAGCTTGGAGTGCGCCGCGTCTCAGCGGCGCGCATCACATTAAAAATCGATCTCGACGCCCGGAAGGTTCAGGGATTTCATCAACTCGCGCAGCTCTTGGCGGGCGGCGACGTTGGAGATGTTGAGGCCCTTCACACCGATGTCGCGCAGATCGAGCAAGGTCAGACCGCGCGGGAACAATTCGCGAAAGATCACCCGTTCGTTAAAGCCGGGCGCCACGCGAAAGCCGATGCGTTTGGCAAGCCGCTCAACGGCTTTTTCCATCTTGGCTTTGTTGACCATGTTTTGCGCGCCCAAACGGTTGCGCAGCACCAGCCAGTCAATCGGCTTCAATCCGGCCTGCGCACGCAATTGCCGCGCGTTCCACACCATTTCGGAATAGACCGAGGGGCCGAGGATTTTCTCGCCGTCGCCATCGATACGGGCCAAAAGGTCGAAATCGATGAAGCTGTCGTTGAGCGGGGTGATCAGCGTATCGGCCAGCGAATGCGCCACTTGGCTCAGCCGCGTGTGCGATCCGGGGCAATCGATCAAGATGAAATCATTATCCGGCTCCAGCGACGCCACCGCCGAGGACAGGCGATGGTCATAGATATTCTCACCAGGTTGGAGGCTTTCGGGGTCGATCTCGGGCAGATCGTGATAGGAGGGGAAGGGCAGATCAAGCCCCGCCTCTTGCATGAAGCGTTTGCGGTTTTCGGTGTAGCGGGCAAAGGTTTTTTGGCGCAAATCGAGGTCCAGAACCGCCACCCGATGCCCCATGCGCGCCAAAGCGGTCGCCACATGGATAGAGACGGTGGATTTGCCCGCACCGCCCTTTTCGTTCCCGACAACAATGATATGCGCCATGGTCTGTGTCCTCTGCCGATCGCCCGTTTTACCCGCAACTGATGTGTCTGTTTCGACAACTAGCGGGCTTTGGTCTTTGTTACACTATATGTATGTGCGCGTCATATGGGAAGTTTGCAGGCGCGCCAAGGCAGATTGCGCGCGCAAGGGCGGCAATTCTGCATCGCTCGGCTTGCGGCGTGCCCGCGCAAAGTGACGCAACGCATATCGCCGATCCGCGCGCGCGGGCTTGACCTTGTGCATCGGGCGGTCAACCTTCCTGACACTTGGCGCGAAGAGGAGGCCCGTAGATGGAATTGAAACAGGCGATAGAGGGACGGCGCAGCATTCGCGGCTATAAACCCGATCCGGTGCCGCGCGAGATGCTCGAAGAGATCATCGCTTTGGCCAGCCGCGCGCCCTCGTCGATGAACACCCAACCGTGGCATTTCCATGTGCTCACCGGCGCCCCCTTGGAGGCCGTGCGCAAGGGCAATTCCGAGCGGATGCTCAGCGGCGTGCCGCCGCAACGCGAAATCCCCGATCACGGCGCCTATGAGGGCGTGCACCGCGACCGCCAAGTGGGGATCGCCAAACAGCTTTTCGCCGCCATGGGGATCGAGCGCGACGACAAGGAACGCCGTCAGGATTGGGTGATGCGCGGATTTCGGCAATTCGATGCGCCGGTCTCGATCGTTGTGACCTTTGACAAATCGGTCGAAAACCACGGCACGATCGGGCATTTCGATCTGGGCGCGGTAACCTATGGTCTGGTGCTGGCGGCATGGGACCGCGGCCTTGGCACGGTGATCAACGGCCAAGGCATCATGCAATCGCCCGTGGTGCGCGAACATGCGCAAATCCCCGAGGATCAGGTCATCATGACCTGCGTCGCGATGGGGTGGCCCGACGAGAGCTTCGAGGCCAATGGAGTGGTTTCGACCCGCCGCAGCGTCGCCGAAACCGCGCGCTTTATCGGCTTTGACGACTGATCTCCGCCCTGACAGGGCAGGTAAAAACCAAAAACGCCGCCCCCAAAGGAGCGGCGTTTTAGTATTGCGCAATGGTAGAGGCGTTTAGAAGCCAAGACCTGCATATTTGTTTTTGAACTTCGACACGCGGCCGCCGGCATCCATCAAACGGGTGCCACCACCGGTCCATGCAGGGTGCACGGTCGGGTCGATGTCGAGCGACATGGTGTCGCCTTCTTTGCCCCAAGTGGAGCGCATCGTGAGCATGGTACCATCGGTCATTTTGACGTTGATGAAGTGGTAATCGGGGTGAATTTCTTTTTTCATCTCGCCGATCCTTATGCGTTGGCGCCCGAAAGCGGCTTGTAGTTGGTGACTTCTGCGATACGGGCGGATTTGCCGCGACGCGAGCGAAGATAGTAAAGTTTCGCGCGGCGCACACGGCCACGGCGCACAACTTCGATGCTCTCGATATTGGTCGAGTGCAGCGGGAACACACGTTCCACACCTTCACCAAAGGAAATCTTACGGACCGTGAACGAACCCGCGATGCCTTTGCCGTTCTTACGGCCGATGCAAACGCCTTCGTAGTTCTGCACACGCGAGCGCGTGCCTTCGGTCACTTTGTAGCCGACGCGAATGGTATCGCCAGCTTTGAAATCGGGGATGTCTTTCCCCAGAGCGGCCACTTGTTCCGCTTCGAGTTGAGCGATCAGGTTCATCGCCAGTCTCCTATACATGCTCGTGGTTTTTCCACGAAGGTTGCGCGGCCTCAGAGCTCTTCGTCTTCATCGGGTCCGTGCCCATGTGGCGCGCCCGCGAGAGGTTAGGTCAACGTTTCTTATTCGGGTCTGTCCGCGCCCTGCAATGCACCGAAGAAGGCGCGACATTGGCATAGCAAACAGGTCCGATGGCCGATTCCGACCCCGAACGAGCCGCTGATAAGGGGGATAGGGGGTAAAATCAAGCGGCGATATACATCGCGCGCCCTTTTTTCTAACGCGCGAGCCGGCGCAGCAGCGGGGCGCTGCGCCGCGGGCGATGGGCGTCAGCTTTCTTGCGACTTGGCCGCATAGCGCGCCCACATATCGGGGCGGCGCTGGCGGGTGAGGTCTTCGGCGCTGGCGCGGCGCCATTGGGCGATTTTGCCGTGGTGGCCCGACATTAACACTGGCGGGATCTCGCGGCCTTTCCATTCGGCGGGGCGGGTATATTGCGGATGCTCCAACAGGCCCGCCGAATGGCTTTCCTCTTCGATGCTGTCGGCATTGCCCAAAACTCCGGGCAAGAGGCGCACGGCGGCATCCAGCATCGCCTGCGCCGCGATCTCGCCGCCGGTGAGGACAAAATCGCCCAAAGACACCTCTTCGATGCCGTATTCCTCGATCACCCGCTCGTCGATCCCCTCAAACCGCCCGCAAATCAGCGTCACGCCGCCGCTTTGCGCCCAATCGCGCGCCATGGCCTGATCAAACCGCTGGCCGCGCGGCGACAAATAGACGAGCCGCGTTTGCCCCTTGGCGCGGGCCAAGGCCTCGTCAATCGCGGGGCCAAGCACATCGGCGCGGATCACCATGCCCGCGCCGCCGCCCGCAGGTGTGTCGTCGACATTCTTGTGTTTGCCGATCCCGAAGGGGCGCAGGTCGATCGTCTCCAGTGCCCAAGCCTCTTCCTTGAGCGCCTTGCCCGTCAGGCTTTCGCCCAAAACGCCTGGAAAGGCTTCGGGAAAGAGCGTGATCACCCGTGCGGTCCAGACCCGCGCCAGACGCGGCGGCTCGCCCATCAAATCGCGCGGGCGCAGCGTGGCCGAGATGGATTTGCGCCCGTGCGAGCGGGCGGGGGATTTGGGTGTGTTGCTCATAAGGGGCCTGATATGCGATCCGCGCGCGATTGAAAATCCTTTCTGCGCGCCCTAGGCTTGCGCCAAAGGCAAGAGCAAGGCGCAAAATGACAGGCCAGAGAACCCAAGTCATGCAGGCAGGGCGCGCGGCGCTGCGCGTTTTGGCCCCTATGGCGGGGCTGCCGCAAGGCGGCTGGCAGGTGACGCTCCTGTCGGCGCGGCGCGAGGGGCAAGGCGCGCGCGGGGTGTTGCGCGCGGACCCCGCGCAGGGACAGGGCGAAAACCTGCCTTCGGTCATCGTGAAGCTGCACCTGCCGGTCGAGCCTGCGCGCTTCGAGGCGATGCGCGCAGGCCACGCGGCGGCGGCGCGCGCTTTGCCCGACGGCGTGCCTGCGGCTTTGGCCGCCTGCGAGGCGCATGGCGCTTTGCTGCTCTCATGCGTGCAAGGCGAACCGGTTTGGGAGGCCTTGTCGCAACGCGCCGACGGTGCGGGGTCTGCGGATATGTTGATTGCGGCGGGGGCGTGGCTTGGCCGGTTTCACAAGGGTGCAGCGCGGGGCGCCGAGGCGCTGCAAACCGGTGGCCCGCTGCGCCGCTTGCGCCGTTTGGCCAAGGCGCGCGATCTGCCGCAGCCGCAGGCCTATTGCGCCGCGCTCGGCGCGCTCGAAACGCTCGGGCAGCAGGCGCAAAACCCCACCCCCCATGCGGTGATCCACGGCGATATGACCTTGCAAAACCTCTTGGTGACGCCGGATTTGCGTGTCTGCGGCATTGATTTCGAAAACGCCGAAGCGGCCCCCGCGATGCGCGATCTGGCGGGGCTTGTGGCCGATGATGCGATCTGGTTCGGGGCGGGCGGGGCGATTGATCTGGACGCGCAGGCGCCGTTGCTGCGCGGCTATAGTGGCGCTGGCGGGGCGGTGGATGCGGCGGCTTTGCGGTTTTTTGTCGGGGCGAAGCTTCTGGGCCTTTGGGCGGCGCAGCCTGCGAGGGGGGCGGACCGCACTGCGCGGCGCGCCTATGTCTGGTCGCGCCTACAACAGATCACGCCGGAGTTCTTCACCCTTTGAGGGGCTTGGGCGCGCTCGATTGTTTTTGCTCTTTGCGCGCGGCGCGCACGATCTCTTGCTTGCGGGCCGCCCTCTCGCCGCTGTCCATCTTGCGGCGGTTGAGCGCCAAGAGCGCGTCGCGCACCTCTTGCGGCAAGGAGGTATTCGCAGGCGGCAGCGGCGCGATTTGGGCGCGCAAACCCGCGCTGATCCCGACCAGATCGAGCAACGGGTCAAGCGGGCCAAGTCGCCCCGTCATGCTCTCCAATGCGGCCTGCCGCACGCGGTGCTGCGGCATGGCCTCGTTGATGCGGGCAATATCCGCATCCAGATCGGCCAAGGGCAGATATTGCGCCCGATAAGTGGCAAAATCGTCGCGAATGCCCGAGGCGCGCAGATGCTGCGCATAGCAGCTTTTGACCCAAGGCTCCGGCGCGCGGGTGGAGAAATAAAAGGTCAGATCGGCGCTTGGAAACACTTCACAAGCGACATTGGCCAGCGCGGGCAAAAGCGCCGCCGCCGCGCGGTAATCGCGCAGGGCCTTGCGCCCGGGCATGAGGCCGCACAGGTCTTCGCTCGACAGACAAAGCGGGCGCGGATCATCCGCATCAAGGCTTTCGAAAAACAGCGCAAGATCATAGATATAGGCACTCATTTTCGCGGGATCGCCGCTGGCCGACCACGCGCGCGCCGCAAGGGCCGCCGTGCGGATTTCGGCCTTGAGCGCGATTTGCATTTCGGCGGATAAAAGCGCGCGGTCGCGCTCTAACATGCGCTGCACGCTGGAGGTGCCGGTCTTGTGAAACCCGCAATGCAGCACCATGCGCATGGGTTAAAACAATCCCTCGGGCGGATCGACGATGATGCGCCCAGCGGCCAGATCGACGGTCGGCACCGCCTCGCGCGTGAAAGGCAAAAGCACCGTGGCCTCAAGCCCCGCGCCGTGGATTTCCAACAGATCGCCCGCGCCGTGGTTCATCACCTGTTTGACGCGGCCCAAGACCGCGCCGCCGGTGTCCACCACCTCCAGCCCGATGAGGTCCGCATGGTAAAACTCGTCGTCGGGCAGCGAGGGCAATTGATCGCGCCGCGCATAAAGTTTCGTCCCGCGCAGGGCGTCGGCTTGCTCTTTGGTTTGCACCCCGTCGACGCGCCCCGCAAAGCCGTTTTTGACCGCCCGCGTGATGCCGACGATAAACTGCTGCGCGCCGGTCTCGTCGGTCAACGGGTTGTAAAGCGCGATATCCTCGGGCTGGGCGGTGAAGCTCTTCAGGCGCACCTCGCCCTTGACCCCGTAAGAGCCCGAAATCGTTCCGACACAGACCAGTTCCGCCGCGGTGTCTTCCGTCATTGCGCGCCTCCTTTGCACAGGCCTGCGGTAAATTCTCCGCCCAATGCCGCGCATTTTTTGCTTTGCTCCGACCGTTCAAACAGAAGACCGGCCAAAAAGGCAACCATCAACAGGATCAATGTGCGGATCGGGCGAAACATCGGGTCTAGCGTGTCTCAACCGGCACGTCGGTGCAACGGGTTTCCCATCCGGCGCGCTCCAATTCGGGGCTGCCCGTGAACTCTTCGGGCGTGCCGACGCAAAGATACGCGACAAGCGACCAGCCCTCGGGCACGTCCAGATCGGCGCAAAGCCGCAGCGGATCAAGGATCGACACCCAGCCCACGCCAAGCCCTTCGGCGCGCGCCGCCAGCCAGAATTGCGTCACGGCAGCGACGACGGAATAGCGGCGCATTTCGGGCATGGTCCCTGCGCCCAGCCCTGCGCCTTTGGCGGTGGTGTCGTCGCAAAACACGGCGAATTGTTCGGGCGCATCGCGCATGCCCGAAAGCTTCAAGCCGGCGTAAATTTTGGATTTTTCGCCGCTATATCCGGCGAGGGCCTGCGCATTGGCGGCTTTGAAATTGGCCAAGGCTTTGGCGCGGGCAGGGGCCGAGGCCACATTGACGATACGCCATGGCTGCGACAGGCCGACCGAGGGGGCGGCAGCAAAGCTGCGCAAGGCGCGCTGCAAGGCCGCCCCCTCAACGGGATCGGTGCGGAAGCGGCGCACATCGCGCCGCAACCACATCAGTTGGTCAAACTGCTGCCGGAAGTCTTCCGGAAAGGCGGAAATGACCGGATCCAAAACCGATTACTCTGCGGTTTCTTCCGCAGCAGCTTCCTCGGCGGGTGCTTCTTCGGCAGGGGCCGCAGCGGCTTCGGCTGCTGCCGCGACTTTGGCCGCTTTCTCTTCGGCGCGCTCGACGGCTTTTTTGCCCGGGGTGCCGCGCTTGGGGTTGTTGCGCTCTTTTTTCTCCAAAACGCCAGCCGCTTCGAGCATACGCTGCACGCGGTCGGTCGCTTGGGCGCCTTCACCGAGCCAGTATTGGATGCGCTCGACGTTCATTTTCACGCGCTCTTCGTTGTCTTTGGCGAGCAGCGGGTTGTAGGTGCCCAGCTTCTCGATGAAGCGGCCATCGCGGGGCATACGGCTGTCTGCCGCAACGATCCGGTAGAAGGGGCGCTTTTTGGAACCGCCGCGGGCGAGACGAATTTTCATAGCCATGGTGTCATTCTCCTAAGGTTGGCTTTGGACAGGCAAGGGGCCTGTTATTCTTGGTGTTTCTTGTGGTGCTGGATGACTTCCTGAATGATGAAGTTCAGGAAATTCTTGGCAAATTCGGGGTCGAGATCGGCCCGTTTTGCAAGATCTTCTAGGCGCGCGATCTGGCGCGCTTCGCGGTCGGGGTCGGAGGGGGGCAAATCATGCTCCGCCTTGAGCTTTCCCACGGCCTGCGTGTGTTTGAACCGCTCGCCCAATGTATAGACGAGGATCGCGTCGAGCCGGTCGATGCTCTCGCGGTGTTCTTTGAGGATGTCGGCCGCGCGGGCGGCGGTGTCGGAGCGTAGGTCAGTCAATGGCCCATCCTTTCGGTTTGAACAGCGGATCGGCATAGTGGCTGATCTCCATGGCGATCCCATGCGCAAGCTGCGTGCCGTCCAGCGCGACAGGCGCGGGGTGGCGATAAACGGCGTCCGATCCGTCAATGGTTTTGGCCGCGTCGTCGCGCTTGGCGCCCAGCCGCTCGGCAAGGCGGATGCTGTCGAGGTTCTTGGGGTCGAGATAGCTCACCGCCGTCTCCCACCCGAGGGTGCGATAGAGGTAATTGCGCGCCGCATTGGTCGCCTCCAGCGCATAGCCTTTGCCCGCCTTATCGGGCCAGATGATCCAAGCGATCTCGGCCTCGGGCCAAGCGGCGGGTTTCCATCCGCCCGCCATGCCAAGGGTTTCGTCGGTCGCCTTGTCGTGGATCATCCACATGCCGTAACCGCGAATGTTCCAATGGCCGATCTCGGCGGCATAGAGCATCCACGTCTCGTAGGGGTTGAGCGGCCCGCCCATGAACCGCGCGCGATAGGAGGTGAAGGTCGCCTTGAAATTCGGGTAATCCTCGGCCTCGGGACCGCGCAGGACCAAGCGTTCGGTCTCGATCACGGGGATGTCGGTGGCGCGTCTATGGTCGGTCATGCGCGGACCTCGCCGCTCAAAGGGTGGCGGTATATATCGCAAGGCTTGCCCAAAAGTTCGCCGTGGCGTTCGAAACGCGCGCCCAGCCGTTCGGCCAAAGCCGCAGAGCGCGCATTGGCGGGGTCGATATGCGAGATCACACCCTCAAGGCCGAAATGCGCGGCCCCATAGGCGCGCGCCGCCTGCGCCGCCTCAAAGGCGATGCTCTTGCCCTCGGCGGCCTCAAAAACCTGCCAGCCAAGCTCCGGCTCGGACCAACCCTCGCGGAAGATGAAACCGCACATGCCAACGCATGCGCCCGTGGCTTTCTCTTCGATCGCCCAATAGCCAAACCCGCGCAGCAACCAATGCCCGTTCAAATAGGCGATGATGCGCCAGACATCGGGGCGCTCGGCGGGGCCGCCGACGAACTGCGACCGCTCGGAGGCATAAAAGGCGGCCACCTCATCGAGATCGTCCAATGTGACGGGACGCAAGATCAGGCGGTCGGTTTCGACCTCGGGGATATCGACGCTAAAGGTGGTCATGCATAGGCCTCCACCGATCCGTCGCTGTCCAAAGCATCGGGAGAGGGGTGACGATAGAGCAGGTCCTCGCCCATATTGACGTTGTGATAGGTCCGCTCATAGGTCGCGCCAAGGCGTTCGGCCAGTTTGATCGAACGGGCATTGTCCGGCACGATGTTCGAGGTCAGCGTGGTAAAGCCCAGATCGCTATAGGCCCATTCGCGCGCGCGCAGGGCCGCCTCATAGGCCACGCCCTTGCCCTCAAACCCGTCAAACACCACCCAGCCAAGCTCCGGCTCGGGCCAGCCGTCGGGGTTCCAGATGCCGCAGATGCCCGCAGGCTTGCCCGTGGCCTTGTCCTCGATGGTGAAATAGCCGTAGCCGTGGATATGCCAATGCCCGACATTGAGGCCAAACCAGCGCCACGCATCATGGCGGTTGTCAAAGCCGCCAAACCCCGCCGCACGCTCCAGATCGCACAGGAATGCAATCAGCGGCTCTGCGTCGGACCGCTTAGGTCCGCGCAAGACGAGCCGCTGGCTTTCCAGCGTCGGGGCTTGGGTGAGGGGGGCGAGGCTCATGGCAGGTTACACACCCACCGCGCCGCGCGCCGCTATGATGAAAGGCGCGCGCATCATTTCTTCTTTCCGAAACCGGACAGGCCACCGGGCAATCCCATGCCGCCGCCCAGACCGCCCATGCCGCCCAAACCGCCAGGCAATTTGCCGCCCATCGCCTTGGCCGCCGCTTCAAGCTGCGCAGGGTCCATCGAGGCGGGGTCCATCCCCGCAGGCATGCCGCCGCCCTTGCCGAACATGCCTTTCATCGCCTGTTTGAGCATGCCGCCTTTGCCCATTTTGCCCATCTTTTTCATCATGTCGCCCATCTGGCGCTGCATTTTGAGAAGCTTGTTAAGCTCCGACACTTCGAGGCCCGCGCCCTTGGCGATGCGCTTTTTGCGGCTGGCTTGCAAAAGCTGCGGATTGGCGCGCTCTTTCTTGGTCATGGATTGGATCAAGGCGATCTGGCGCTTCAGAACCTTGTCGTCAAAACCGGCCTCTTGCACCTGTTTGGCCATTTTCCCCATGCCGGGCATCATGCCCATCACGCCTTCCATGCCGCCCATCTTGATCATCTGTTCAAGCTGCATTTTGAGGTCGTTCATGTTGAACTGACCCTTCTGGAAGCGCTTCATCATGCGCTCGGCCTGTTCGGCCTCCAGCGTGTCTTGGGCCTTTTCCACAAGGGCAACGATATCGCCCATGCCCAAAATACGGCCCGCAACGCGTTCCGGCTCGAAGGTCTCCAGCGCGTCCATTTTCTCGCCCAGACCGACAAAGCGGATGGGTTTGCCCGTCACGGCGCGCATCGACAGGGCCGCGCCGCCGCGCCCGTCGCCGTCCATACGGGTCAGCACCACGCCGGAGATGCCGATTTTGGCGTCAAACTCTTCGGCCACTTCGACGGCGACCTGACCGGTCAAACCATCGACGACCAAAAGCGTCTCGCGCGGGTTCACCGCGTCGCGCACATCCTCGACCTCTTGCATGAGCACTTCGTCGATCTGCAAACGGCCCGCCGTATCGAGCATATAGACGTCATAGCCGCCCATCATCGCCTGTTGCTTGGCGCGTTTGGCGATGTCCACGGGCTTTTGCCCCGCCACGATCGGCAAGGTGTCGACGCCGATTTGCGTGCCAAGGATCGCCAATTGCTCCATCGCCGCAGGGCGGTAGATATCGAGCGAGGCCATCAGGACCTTTTTGCCCTCGCGCTCTTTCAAACGCTTGGCAAGCTTGCCGGTGGTGGTGGTTTTACCGCCGCCCTGCAGACCGACCATCAGGATCGGCGCAGGCGGGTTGTCGATTTTGAGGCTGCCGGGGTCTTCGGCGCCGGTCAGCACATGCACCAATTCGTCATGCACGATCTTGACGACCTGCTGGCCCGGTGTGACCGATTTGGTGACCGCTTGGCCGGTGGCCTTCTCTTGGACCGCTTTGACAAATTCGCGCGCCACGGGCAGCGAGACGTCGGCCTCAAGCAAGGCGACGCGCACTTCGCGCAGGGCGGTTTTGACATCCTCGTCGGACAGCGCCCCTTGTTTCGTGAGCCGGTCAAAGACGCCGCCAAGACGTTCGGAAAGATTTTCAAACATGCCTGTCGGCCTCCCGAGCCGGTCTGTTCCATCACGTTGCAAGGCCGATATGGGGCCGCGCGGTTCATTTCCAAACCCCTCGCGGGGCAAATCCGAAACGCCCGAAGAGGGGCGCACAAAGCATAAGCGCACCAGTGGGCGCAACGCGCTGACTGGTGGCGATCCCGGGAACATCCCAAGGGACCGGAAGAGTAAACTTCCGGGGTATTGCGGCCCAATTACGCGCGCGGGCGGGCCGAGTCAAGGGCTGCGCGGGTTATAAAACAGGGGGATGACATCGCAGGCGCGGCTCAGCGCGCGGCTTCGGTCTCGGCTTCGGCATCGGTCAATGGCTCGTCGCTGGGGCCGCTTGGCTCGCGCGCAGCCTGCCTCTCGGACGCCTCGGGCTGCTCTTGCGCCGTGGCGGTCTCTTCAAAGGCAATGCGTTCGTCTTCAAAGGCGGGGCCTTCGGGGGTCATAGGCTCGGCCGTGTGCTCGCCGTTCTGCTCATCTGCCTGCTCCGCGGGTTGCGCTGCCGTCTGTTCTGCCGACTGCTCTTCTGTCTGCTCAGATGCAGCAGGCGCGCGTTCGCTCAGATGCGCGCGCCCGATCCATGCGTTGATCCGGTTGATCTGCGCTGCGGCCTTTTTCTCCAGCATCGGGTTCCACAGGCAAAACACATAGCTGCCCGCCGTCTCGCCGCCGGTCACGGCGAAATGCATGTGGCGCGGGGTGTTCTTGTCGACATAGGGATCAAGGCGAAAGCTTTGCAAATCCTGCAGCGCAAATTCCGCCACCTCCAGCCCGCGCCATGTGCGCCGGCTCATCCGCGCCGCGCCGCTGCTGCGGTCCATCACCATTTGCACCCGCTCCAGCGTCAGCAGGCTGCCCGCGCCAAACCCCGCCGCAACCAGATAGAGCGTCAGTTTGAGCGCGCCCGCATCCTTTGGCAGCACCAGCGCAAAGAGCGCGAAGGCCAAACCGAACAGCGCCACAAGCACCGCCCGCGCCACGGGGCGTTTTTCGAGGATCATTTGCTCGGGGGTGTCGCGGGTGATTTTCATCTCTCGGCTTTGCCTTTTGGCTTAACGGTCTTGAACTGGAACAGGGCGCGATGCCCGAGGGTGATCGCGCCTGCCATAGCTGCCGCGCGGATTTCGGGCAAGTCCCCAGCCGCAGGCGCGCGCCATTGCGCGGCGGGGCGTGGCGCTCATGTCATCTGTTCTTGCGCTCCTGAACCAAATTGGCGAAAATGCGCAATAGATGTGTGTTTGTGCACAGGATGATCACGCAAGGCGGCAACATCCGGCCCCAAGGAGCGACGACAATGGACAATTGGGACGAAATCCGCACCGCCTTTCAGGTCGCGCGCATGGGCACAGTGTCGGGCGCGGCAGAGGTTTTGGGCGTGCACCACGCGACCGTCATCCGCCATATCGACGCGCTCGAAGGGCGGCTCGGCGTGCGGCTTTTCCAGCGTCACGCGCGCGGCTATACGGCGACCGAAGCGGGGCAGGATCTGCTGCGCGTGGCGCAAACCACCGATGATCAATTCGCCCAGCTGCAAGGCCGCCTGAAAGGCCAAGGCAGCGGCGTGACCGGCGAATTGGTGGTCACCTCCTTGGGCGGGATGAGCCATATGCTGGTGCCGGTTCTGGCCAAATTCCAAGCCGACCACCCCGGATTGATTGTGCGCTACCTGACCTCGACGCGGCTGTTCCGGCTCGAATATGGCGAGGCCCATGTGGCGATCCGCGCGGGCACAGCGCCCGATCAACCCGACAATGTGGTGCGCAAACTCTTTGACCAGCGCTTCGGCCTCTTTGCCGCCAAATCCTATATCGAGGCCAATGGCATGCCCAAGGACGAGACCGACCATAAGGGCCATTCCTATGTCGGCTATGATGATGCGGACAATCGCGCGCCCTTTGGCAAATGGCTGCGCCGCATCGTGCCCGAGGAGCAAATCATCTTTCGCGCCAGTGACATGCGCGCGCAAAGCGAGGCAGTTCTTGCGGGGGCGGGGATCGGGTTCTTGCCGCTTTTGCAGGCGCGACAGCAAGGCAACCTCGTGCCCGTCGGGGCGGTTTTGGACGAATGGAGCGCGCCGATCTGGGTCGTCACCCATATGGATTTGCACCGCACCGCCAAGGTGCAGGCGTTTTTGGAGGTGCTGCGCCCCGCCGCCAAAGCATGGGACGTGTGACGCGGGCCCGCGCTTCGATGATCCCTTTGCTCTCTTCCTTGCCGCTCGGCGCGCTGCGCGGGCATCTCGCGATGCTGCTGTTTTCGGCCTTGGTCGCGGGCAGCTTTTCCTTTGGCGTCATGGCCGCGCCCCATATCGCGCCTGCGGCGATGAATGCCGCGCGCTTTGCCATTGCAGCCGTTATCGTCGGGGCGGCGGCCATGGCGACGGGCGGCATCGAGCGCAGCGCCTTTCGCGCGCCGTGGCGCTACGCGGTTTTGGGCGCTATTTTCGGCAGCTATTTCGTGTTGATGTTCGAAGGGCTAAAGACCGCCCCTGCGGTTTCGGCTTCGGCGGTCTTCACGCTCACGCCTTTGATGGCGGCGGGGTTCGGCTTTGTGCTCTTGCGCCAGCGCCTGACGCGGCGCATCGCGCTGGCGCTCATGATCGGCGCGGCGGGGGCGGTTTGGGTGATCTTTCGCGGCGATCTGGGCGCCTTGATGCGCCTTGAGGTCGGGCGCGGCGAGGCGGTGTATTTCGCCGGATGCGCGGCCCATGCGCTCTATACGCCTTTGGTGCGGCTGCTCAATCGCGGCGAGCGACCCGTGGTCTTTACCTTTGGCACATTGGTCGCGGGCGCAATATTGATCGCGCTCTACGGGCGCAGCGCCATTGCGCAGACCGATTGGGCGGCTTTGCCCGCGATTGTGTGGGTCACCTTGGCCTATATCGCCGTGATCGCCAGCGCCGCGACCTTTACCTTGTTGCAATATGCCGCGCTGCATCTGCCCAGTTCGAAAGTCATGGCCTATACCTACCTGACGCCCTCATGGGTGATCGCTTTGGAGGCCGCATTGGGCCATGGCGTGCCGCCGGTGATCGTGCTGCTTGGCGTGGCGATGACGGTGGCGGCCTTGATGCTTTTGCTCAAGGAGGAATAGCGCCAAGGCCCGCCCGCGCGCGGCGGATCATTCGGGCTTGGGCGTGTCCAGCTCCACCGCCAAGAACCGCTCGAATGCGTCGAGGTTCACCGCCTCGAACTGCCCAAACCCCTGCATCCAGACGCTGGCGGCGCGCAGGGCGTCCGGCTCCAGCTTGCACCATTTCACGCGGCCGCGCTTTTCTTGGCTGATGAATCCCGCACGGGTCAGGATCACCAGATGTTTGGAAATCGCCGCCAAGGACATCTCGAAAGGCTCGGCCACATCGGTCACCGCCATATCATCCTCAAGCAGCATCGACAGGATCGCCCGCCGCGTCGGATCGGCAAGGGCGGCAAACACCGTATCAAGAGTGGGAGCGGTCGCAGCAGGCATAGGGCGGTCCTATCGCGGCGGCGGCCAAGGCGTCAAGTAATCGTCAACCATCTGGTTGAACAAGCAATCGTCAACCAGATGGTTGAATATGGCGACATCGGCCAAAGCCGCGCGATCCGCCCCGAGCGGCGCGCGGGCGTGCCCCTCTATCGCGGTTCTGGAGTCAGTCTTTTAGCAAATAAATCAATACATTGGCGCGGGTGCCTCGGGGCGGGTCGCGGCGCTTGACTCTGATCCCCCCCGCCACTAGCAATGCGCCAACTGTCCAAAGGGGGCAAAACGCCGTGACCGATCCCGACAAAGCTGCACGACTGGCGGCGCTGGAGGCCAAGATCGCAGCAGCGAAGGGCGCGGATACGCCCAAGCCCCACACGGAAGAACACTACTCCCAAGCGCAACATGCGTGGCGGATGGTAACGGAACTCGTCGCCGGTCTCGGGATCGGCTTCGGCATCGGATACGGGCTGGACGCTCTCTTCGGCACCATGCCGTTGTTTCTGGTGATCTTTATACTTCTGGGCTTTGCCGCCGGTGTCAAAACCATGATGCGCAGCGCCCAAGAGGTCCAAAGCAAGCAGATGGCCAAGGCCGCTGCAGATGATGATAAGGCCCGCTCGGGCAAGGATGAGGGAGCTTGAAATGGCAAGCGAAGCGCATAGCGAAGAGGCAGGTCTGGTCTTTCACCCGATGGACCAATTTATCGTCAAGCCGCTGTTTGGCGACGGTCCTGTGGGCATGTTCACCATCACCAATGTGACGCTTTGGATGGCGCTGACCATCGTGGCGATCTTTGCTTTGCTGGTTCTGGGCACCCGCCGCCGCGCGGTCATCCCGACCCGCACCCAGTCGATCGGCGAATTGGCCTACGGCTTTGTCTATAAGATGGTCGAAGATGTGACCGGCAAGGACGGGGTGAAATACTTCCCCTATATCATGACCCTGTTCATGTTCATCGTCTTCGCCAACTTCCTCGGCCTGCTGCCGATGTCCTTCACCACCACATCGCATATTGCGGTCACCGCCGTTATGGCGATGATGGTGTTCCTCGCCGTGACGATCCTCGGCTTCGTCAAGAACGGCGCGGCTTTCCTCGGCCTCTTCTGGGTGTCGAGCGCGCCCTTGGCCCTGCGCCCCATTCTGGCGCTGATCGAGGTGATTTCCTACTTCGTGCGTCCCGTTAGCCACTCTATCCGTCTTGCGGGTAACATGATGGCCGGTCACGCCGTTATCAAAGTTTTCGCGGGTTTCGCGGCCATCACGGCCATCGCCCCGCTGTCCATCGTCGCGATCACCGCGATGTATGGGCTTGAGGTTCTGGTGTCCTTTATCCAGGCCTATGTGTTCACCATCCTGACCTGTGTGTATCTCAAGGACGCGTTGCATCCCGCACACTAATCCTGCGCACGTTTCAGGGTCAGAAATTTCAAGCCAATTCCAACGTAAGGAGACATCTCATGGAAGGCGATATCGTACAAATGGGCGCATACATCGGCGCAGGTCTGGCATGCATGGGCATGGGCGGCGCGGCTGTCGGTGTGGGCAATGTTGCTGGTAACTACCTGTCCGGCGCACTTCGCAACCCTTCGGCAGCTGCTTCGCAGACTGCAACGCTCTTCATCGGCATCGCCTTTGCAGAAGCTCTGGGGATCTTCTCGTTCCTCGTCGCTCTGCTGTTGATGTTCGCCGTCTAAGAAGAACGGAAATACATCCTTACGCGCGGGTGGGCCTTCGGGCCTGCCCGTTGTAGGCAAGCTTTCCCCTTCTGATTTCTCACTTCGAGAGGACGACCAAATGGCGACTGAAACGCACGAAGCCACGACCCACAGTGCCGCCACGGACGGGGCCGCTGCTGCTACTCACAACGCTGCCGATGCCGCACCTGGCATGCCCCAGCTCGATTTTACGACCTTTAGCAACCAGATCTTCTGGCTTCTGGTCGCGCTTGTTGTGATCTACATCATCCTGTCGCGTTTCGCGCTGCCCCGCATTGCGGCGGTTCTGGCCGAACGTCAGGGGACCATCACAAATGACATCGCCGCAGCCGAAGAGCTGAAGGCGAAGGCCGTCGAGGCCGAGGCCGCGTATAACCAAGCGCTCGCCGATGCCCGCGTGGACGCCAGCAATATCATTGCGGCAACCAAAGTCGAAATTCAGGCCGAACTCGACAAAGCCATTGCAAAAGCCGACACCGAGATTGCCGCGAAAACCGCCGAGGGCGAAAAAGCCATCGCCGAAATCCGCGCCTCGGCCACCGATGCGGTCAAGGCCGTGTCCAAAGACGTCGCCAAAGACCTCATCGCTTCGATGGGTGCCAAGGCCGACGCCAAAACCGTGACCGCGGCTGTGACCGCCCGAATGAAGGGATAACGCCATGCGCATTCTGGCCACTCTTATCGCCGTAACGGCGGCCTCGCCGGCTCTGGCGGCCTCCGGTCCCTTCGTGTCGCTGAGCAACACCAACTTCGTTGTGACGCTGGCCTTCTTGCTCTTCATCGCGGTGCTCTTCTACTTCAAAGTGCCCTCGATGATCGGCGGGTTGCTCGACAAACGCGCCGAAGGCATCAAGTCGGAAATCGATGAAGCCCGCGCCCTGCGCGAGGAAGCGCAAACGCTTCTGGCCGATTACGAGCGCAAGCAAAAAGAAGTGCAAGCGCAGGCCGACCGCATCGTGGCAACCGCCAAAAAAGATGCCGCCGCCGCCGCCGAGCAAGCCAAAGAAGACCTTAAGTCCTCGATCGCGCGCCGTCTGGCCGCCGCCGAAGAGCAGATCGCATCGGCCGAAGCCGCAGCGGTCAAAGAGGTGCGCGACCAAGCCGTCGCTGTTGCCGTGGCCGCCGCACGTGACGTGATCACCGCGCAGATGACCGCGAAATCGGGCAATGACCTGATTGCCGATGCCATCGCAGAGGTGGAAACCAAGCTGCACTAAGCTGCATCGCGACTGCCAAGGTTTAAACCCCGACCGCCTTTGCGGATCGGGGTTTTTCTTTGGGCTATGGCCGGTCGGGCATTTGCGGCTTGTGCAGGGCGCGCGGCAGTCGCGCGGTTAATTCGCAGCGCGCAATTCAGGGCCGCTTTCGTGAAAGCAAACCCCGCCGCCGCGCGCCTTGATGTGATACATCGCGCGATCAGCGAGTTCCAAAAGCTCCAGCGGCGGCCCGCTGACCTCCGAGCGCAGCACCACACCGATGCTGACCGATTGCGCGACGAATTGCGGCTCTTTGCGGTCCTTCAGATGAAATGGCATCGGAAAGCTCAGCTGTGAGGCGATCCGGTCGGTGACATGGCACACCTCGTCGCGGGTCTGCGCCCCGTCCAACATGATGGCAAATTCGTCGCCGCCCAAACGTGCCGCCACATCCGAACGGCGCACGGCCCCTGCGATGATCCGGCCAAAGCGTTTTAACATCTCGTCACCGGCGGCGTGACCAAAGCGGTCATTGACGGATTTAAGCCCGTCCAGATCGAGGAAAAGGATGGCATAATCGCTCGGCGCGTCTGGCGTCGATTCAGAGTCCAATGTTGAAAGCCGCTCTTCAAAACCGGCTCGGTTGAGCAATCCGGTGAGGCCATCATGAAAGGCGCGGTGGGTCAGGCTTTCATTCTCGGCGCGCAACCATTGGCGCTCTTCTTCAAGCTCGCGCAGGCGCCGCCGGTTTTCTTGCAAGCGCAGCGTCAGCGACATAAAGGCCGAAGCCAGCCGCGTCCGCGCATCAAAGCGGATCGAGACGAGATTGGCATGGCGCATGTTCTGGCCAAGCCGCCGCCCCGTGATCATCACCGTGTTGCCGTCCTCTAGGCGAAGCTTGCGTATGCATTCCGAGGTCGTGCCGCGAAACTCACCGCTCAGACGCTGCGCTTCGCTCGCATCGTGGCAATAGTAGTCGAAAAGGCTTCCGACCTGCATCCCGAGCGTGTCGCGCGCGGGCCGGTTGGCCGCTGCAATACGTCCGTCGTCCGACACGACTATCATCGGATCGGCGGTCGCATCGACATAGGTGCTCAGGTCTACATTGGTCATCGTGTCCTCTTACGTTGCGAAAAACTCGCCGCTATGGAGCGGTCTCGTGCCTTCAAGCGCAGGCTCGCTCTCCAATGACAGATCGATCAGAACGCGGCACTTGTCGCTTCCCGCAGCGATGGATTCGAGCACGGCCACGCGTGCGTATCCGCCGGTGTCAGCGGCAATGCGCCCGAACACATTGGTGGTCATCATGCACAAGGATTTGCGCCCCTCGACCGCATCGCCAAACGGGCAACGCGTGTTGCCGAGCAAGATATGGCTGTCGGCAATCTCGATCACGTAGAACTCGCCCATGATCCGGCGTTTGAGATCGATCAAGACGGCCGCCAAGGCTTCGAGGCGTTCGACGCTGTCTATCGCCTGACCGGCATATTTATCGCCAATCACCTTGCCCATACGCAGGCCGACCGAAGTGATGAAACCTTCGGCCTGTTTCAAGCCTACGGTCTCTTCGATCAGTTGGGCAAGTTCGGTGACGAGCGTGCAAAAGAAGTCTACCTGCGCCAAGTCGATGGGCATCGCTTCGAGGCGGTTGGTCAGCTCGGTTATTTGAGGGAAAGGGGCATTCATGTTGGATCCTGTTTCTAACGCAGGGTTAGCCTACGCGCTGAAAAGTTTAGGATCGGTTAAGGTTATCAGTCCGTTGAGAAATATGCGGTAAATTTACCTGCTTGATTCGTGTTCGAAGCGCTGGCGGGCAATTTCCTCGTTTTGCTCGGCTTTTTGCTGCGCGCCCAAGGCCTGTGCGACATAGTCGAGATGGCGCTCGATGGCGGCGCGGGCGGCGGCGGGGTCGCGCTCTTGCAAGGCGCTGTTGATGGCGCGGTGCTGCTCCAGAAGATCGCCGCGCGAGGTGCGCTGTTTGAACATCACCGAGCGGTTATAGAACACCCCTTCGCGCAGCAATTGATACATCGAGCGCATCATATGCAGCATCACCACATTATGGGAGGCCTCGAAAATCGCGAGGTGGAAGGCGGCGTCAAGCGCGGCCTCGTCCGAGGGGTCGCGTTTGCTATGGGCCGTTTCCATCTTGGCAAAGATCGCCGCGATGACCTTGAGGTCGGTGTCCGAGCCAAGGCGCGCGGCGCGTTCGGCGGCCAATCCCTCCATATCGCGGCGAAAGGAGATGTAGTCGAAGACCGCCTCGTCGTGGCTGGCAAAGAGTTTGGTGAGGGCGGGGGAGAAGGCGCTGCCCAGCACATCGGCGACATAGATGCCCGCACCGGCGCGGGTGTCGAGCAGGCCGCGCTGTTGCAGATCGGCGATGGATTCGCGCAAGGAGGGCCGCGAGACGCCGAGGCGTTCGGAAAGTTCGCGCTCAGCCGGGAGCCGCTCGCCGGGGCGCAAGATGCCGCGCAAGATCAGCAATTCGATCTGCCGCGTCACGGCGCCGGAGAGTTTTTCGGGCTGGACCTTTTGGAAGGGCATGGGGCGTCCTTATGCGAAGTGGTCAAAATATATGACCGCACGGGGCAGGGCGCAAGCCGTGGCAGCCCAGACCGCGCGCGGCGGCGCCTTGGGCGCGGGCGGATGCCTCCGGCGGGGATATTTGCGGAACCTGCAAAGCGGGCGCGGTTTCAGTCGCGCCAGCGCTGCGCGATGAGGGGCGCGGGTCTGGCGGGGGCATCGGGGCGGCAGGTGCGAGGCCGCGCCGCGCCGATGCGACAGGGGGTAATGCGGCGGGTATTGCGGCAGTGGTGGCCTAGAATTCGACGCCGATCTGCGCCTTGATGCCGGAGCGGAACGGGTGTTTGACCAGTTCCATTTCGGTGACCAGATCGGCGATCTCGATCAGGTCGTCCTTGGCGTTGCGGCCGGTCAGGACCACATGGGTCATATGGGGTTTTTCCTCGGCGAGGAAGCTGACCACATCGTTGATGTCGATGTAATCATAGCGCAGGGCGATGTTGATCTCGTCCAGAAGCACCATTTTATTGGCCGGATCGCGGATCAATTCCTTGGCCTTTTCCCATGCGGCCTGCGCCATCTGTATGTCGCGCTCGCGGTCTTGGGTTTCCCATGTGAAGCCTTCGCCCATGGTGTGAAAGGCGCATTTATCCGAGAAATTGCGCATGATCAGGTCGCGCTCGCCCGTCGACATGCCACCTTTGATGAATTGCACCACGGCGCATTTCATATCATGGGCGATGCAGCGGAAGATCATGCCGAAGGCGGCGGAGCTTTTGCCCTTGCCCTTGCCCGTATGCACGATGATCAGGCCCTTTTCGTCGGTCTTGGTGGCCATGATTTTATCGCGGGCGGCCTTTTTCTTGGCCATTTTCATCGCGTGGCGTTCGGTATCTTCGCTCATCATCGCGCTCCTTGAAACATGCGGGCATTCGGGAGCGGTAGAGTGCCTGTCAAAGCGGCGCGGGGCAAGGGCGGATCATGCGGCGGCGGCGGATTTCGCGGCGCGGCGGCTTTGTGCTAGACTGGCGGCATTTCAAAGCGATCTCATTTAAGCCCAAAGGATACCCCATGCCGTTTTACAACGATTTGCGCCCCGATGCCGATTTTTCCGCCCGCGATTACGCGCGGGTTTTTCCGCAGCTGACCACGCCCGAGCGGTTGCGCGCCATTGACGGGCTCTTGCGGCTCAAACCGGCGCTGCAGGCGCAACTGCCGCAAAGGCGCAGCGAGGCGAACCTGCTGGTGGCCAGTTGGAACCTCAAGGAGTTCGGCCATACGACCCAGCGCCTGCCCGAGGCCTATTTCTACATCGCGGAAATCATGGCCGCGTTCGATTTGATCGCGGTGCAGGAGATCAAATCGGGCCTCAAAGACCTTGATATCGTGATGCGGCTGTTGGGGCCGAACTGGCGCTATTTGATCAATGACATCACCGAAGGCGCGGCGGGCAATTCCGAGCGCTCGGGCTATATCTACAACACGCGGCGCTTGCGGCCCTCGGGATTGGCGGGCGAGGTCGGCCTGTGGGACGAGATCACGAGCGACAGCCCGCTTGGCCTCAAACAGCTCAAACGCGCGCCCTATATGACGGGGTTTGTCGCGGGGTGGAAACGTTTTGCCATGGTGAACCTGCACCTGCATCCGGGCAAGGGCGCGGATGACGTGGCCCTGCGCGGCGAAGAGATGCGGTTGCTGCTGCGCGCGCTGGAGGAAAAGCGCAAAGGTCTGTGGTCGGATAACCTTGTTCTGGTGGGGGATATGAACCTTTACGGCGCCCATGACGATGCCACGGTGGCGCGGATCAAGGCCGCCGGATACCGCGAGAACGGCGGGCTTGCGGGGCGCGATACCAATGCCTCGCTGAGCGAGGCCTATGACCGGATGTTCTTTCGCACGGGCGATTATTTTCGCATGGCGCAAACCGCAGCGGGCGGCGACAGCGGCGCGGTGTTCAACCCCTTTGACCATGTATACCGCGAGGCGGATGTGGCGCTTTACCGCGATGAGATGCTGGCCGATTATACCGGCGCGCGCGATCTGGCGGGGGATGATGCGGCGCTGCTCAGCTATTACAAACACCCGTGGCGCAAGAACCAGATATCGGATCATTTTCCCATCGTGGCCGAGGTGTTGATCGACGACAGCGCCGCGTTTCTGGCCGAAAAACGCGCGGCGCTGGCGGGCACGGCATAGGGCAGGGCGCGGGGCAGGAGATTGCGCAGGGCAGGGGATTGCGCAGGGCATAGGGCATAGGGGAGTACAGAGGCCAAAGCGCCCCTTCGCGGTGTGCAAAGGGGCGCCCTGATTGCGCGGGTTTTGGCCGTGGGACCTATCGAGGGCTCTATTCGGCAGGCACCGCTTGGGCGGCGGCGCGGCCGAAATGCTGGCGGCCAAGGCGGATGACCAGAAGGATCATCAAGACCTGCGCGGCCAAGGCGATGCCGGTGATCCCCCAATAGACCAGACCGAATTTGGCGATCACCCCTGCGCCCACAAGGCCCTTGTTGACGAAGAACTGGATCATCACCGACAGCGCCACACCGGGGCAGACCAAAGCATAGGAGCCAGGCGAGGTTTGGCCGCCAAAGACGAAGTCCTTGAAATAGCCCTGACGGCGCAAAACCGTCAGCCCGAGCAGCACAAACAACACCTGCACCGCCAAGAGCCGCGCCAGCAAAACCATGGTCTCGCCTGCGGTACTATGGACCTCGAATGTCGTGTGCAGCCCGTGGTCCTGACGCAAAAGCGCGATGCCCAGAACGGTCATGATCGGCACGATCACCATCAAGGTCGGCCCCGCCTCGCGCGCCGTGCCGTGGTGCAGCATCGAATTGAACGCGGTGATCAGTGCCACAACCGTATACAGCACCGCCGCCACCACAAAGAAGGTCGAGAGCACAAGAGAGGCGCCAACCGTGGCGGTATTGGTGCTCATCGCCGCAGGGGCCGACAGGCCGACGCCAACCATCGCAATGGCAAAGGCGGGCAATAGCTGCGCAAAGGAGTTATGCGCGGTGACGTCGAAAATCCCGCCTTTGGTCAACACGCGGCCCAGAAAATCGCCGATGATCCGAAAGGCCCAAACCCCGATGGCCAAAAAGGCGATCACCGCCAGCGGAAACAGATATTCCACCACGCTCCACAGGTTCGGCACAAACACCAGCCCGACGATAAACATCGCATTCACGGTCATCGCCATGGCTAAAGGCGCGGCCAGAAGCGTCGTCTCGCCGTTGGAATTGCGCAGGGTCTGATAGGCCTCGCTGCGCTTGAACCGCGCCAGAGAGGCAAGGTTCCACAGCAATGATTTGACGTTCAAAAAGGCGAAAACCGCAATCCCCAGAACCGCGATCACAATGGCGCTTTGCATCCCCGCGCTGCCATTGGCAAAGGCGGCGGTGATATCCTCGAAGACCGGCACAGGGCGACCCGGATGGGGCACCCAAAACATCAGATACATGAAAAACGTCACCGCCAATCCTCCCGCGCCGAGCGAGGCGAGAAAATACAGCGGCACATAACGATCAGCGGGGCGATCGGCGGGGCGGTCTATCGGGCGCGCGTCGGCGCCGAGAGCAGTGGACATGACGGTCTCCTTTTAAATTCAATTTCTGGAATATAGTAACATTCAAAAAATGGAATGCAATGGATAAGATGTCGCATCCCGCCCGCATCCGTCGTGCATCCTTCCCGCCCCGCGCCCGCGCCCGCGCCGGACGCGGCGGCACTCCGCGCCTCCTAACCATTTGTTAACCATGTTCGCCGCAAGCTCGCCCCATGCCCAAAGCCGACGCCCCCGCCCCGATGCCCGCCCCGATGCCTGCCCCCATGTCAGCCCCCGTGCGCGGCCCGAAGGCTCCGCGCCTCGCCCGCCGCAATCGCGCCGCGCTCTGCGCCGCCGCGCTGGCACTCGGGCTTGCCGGTTGCGATACCCCCACACCGGCCTTTCGCGGCGTCCCCGCCACCCGCATCGGAGTGGAAAACAGCGTCTTTGACGTGCGCGTGCGCGGCCGCGAGGCCGAAGCCATCCGGATCAGCTCCGAATACGCCCCCCGCCTCGAAGGCGTCGCGCCCCGCGCCGTTTGGGCCATCGAACGCGCCAGCGGGTGCCACGTCACCGCTCTGTCTGGCGATCAGGCCTTGATCCACGCGCGGCTCAAATGCTCCGCCAAAGGCCCGCTCGCCCCCAGCCCCTACCGCTGCCGCAGCGGCGACAGCTACGGCGGGCTGATCCTTGGACGGCACAACAAAACCATGATCTGCGACGCGGAATAGGCGCTGCGCTGCGACGCGTTCCCAGATTTTGCATGCTGTGACGGCCTCGGTTGTGCGCGTCCCTAGACACTGGTCAGAAGTCGTGAGATGATTTTCACATGCTTCGCGGTTCGATCATCTGGTTTCTCACTGAACTGTTCCTATTGATTGTGGGCTTCTTGATCGCTCCCTTCTGGATCCAGGAACACCTGCTGATCGTATTCGTGCTCTCGGCAGCGCTCTTGATGGTCTTTCTTTGCTATGAAAACTGGCCCAAGGTGTTGCAGTTTTCTCGCGACTGGCAATGGGCTGATCTTGAGGCCGGTGGCCGGTATTATCGGGACTTGTTGTCTGGGTATGGGCGAGATCGCGATATACGCATCTTTGACACAATGTCGTCCCCCATCGGGATCCGCCCACAGCCGGCTCCGTGGCCAATGGCTTTCGTTTTATTGTCGAAGTGGCCGTGAACGAAGGCAAAATGGAGCTTTGGGGCGTGCCGGAAAACGGCTCGACGCCCGAGCGGCTTCTCAAGATCGACGATGACATAACGGCTTACCAAAAGTCCCTATCCAGCGGTGAGTTCTTCTTTACGATGAACGGAGTGAACTATAGAAATCTTCGGATCAAGCGCTCGTCAATCAAGTCATATGTGGATCATGTCAGAAGACGCGGCACCGAAGGATCAGCCGCGCCCGAAGGCAAAACCGACGACATCGTCAAAGAGCAACAATCCAGCCGTGAAAGATGGTTCTGACCAACTCTAGGCGTTGATCACGCCTGCGGTCTTGGAAAACGGGTAACCAATCCAGAATGTGTCGGGCGAGCACAACGACACTCAAACCCTTGAGCGCAGCGCGCCCGATGTTTCGTTGATGCACGAATATGGGTGCCTTGGCCGAAGCTTTGTCTGACGCCGAATAATTTCACCTGCACCCCCGCTTTGCAGGTTCCATAAATATCCAACTCCGCCCGCTGCCGCGCGCGCGCCGCTCACGGCTCTTGCGACAGGCTCTCGATCAGGGCGCGCGCCGAATTGGACCGCGGCACCCAAAGTCCGCGCTCGATGGCTTCGCCGAGCCGCTGCGCGATCTCGCGCAGGGCAGGGGCATTCACATCGCCGATAAATTCGCGCGTCTCGTCATCCTCCAGATAGGCCGCATGAACCAGATCGAAGTGATGGTTTTGCACCGCCCCCGTGGTCGCGGCAAAGGCGAACAGATAATCCACCGTCGCGGCCATCTCGAAGGCGCCCTTATACCCGTGCCGCTTCACCCCTTCGATCCATTTGGGGTTCACCGCCCGCGCCCGCACCACGCGGCCGATTTCCTCGTCCAGCGTGCGAATGACGGGGCGTTCGGGGCGCGAATGATCGTTGTGATAGATCGGGCGATCCGCGCCTTGCAAGGTGCTGACCGCCGCCGCCGCCCCGCCCTCGAACTGGTAGTAATCATCGCTGTCGAGGATATCATGCTCGCGGTTGTCTTGGTTTTGCACGATGGCCTCGGTCTGCTTGAGCCGCGCCTCGAAGGCCCCGCGCGCCTTGCGCCCGTCCTCGCCCTTGCCATAGGCATAGCTGCCCCACTCTAGATAGGCCTCGGCCAGATCGGCCTTATCGTCCCAAAGCCGCTCGTCGATCATCGCCTGCAGCCCCGCACCATATGCGCCCGGTTTGGCGCCGAACACCCGCGCCGCATCCTCGCCCGCACGCGCGCGGGCGGCGGCGGGGTTGACCTCATCGCTCTCCTCCATCGCCATCACCGCTTTGGCGGCGCTATCGACCAAGGCGATGAGCTGCGGGAAGGCATCGCGGAAAAACCCCGAAATCCGCAAGGTCACATCGACGCGCGGGCGCCCCAACACGCCTTGCGGCAGCACCTCAAAGCCCGTCACCCTCCGGTTCGCGGCGTCCCATGTGGGCTTCACCCCCATCAGCGCCAAAGCCTGCGCGATATCGTCGCCGCCGGTGCGCATATTCGCCGTGCCCCATGCGGTCAAAAGCATCGTGCGCGGCCAATCTCCATGGGTTTGCAGGTGTTTTTCAATCAGCAGATTGGCCGATTTCCACCCCAAGGCCCATGCGGTCGGCGTCGGCACGGCGCGGCTGTCCACCGAATAGAAATTGCGCCCCGTCGGCAGCACGTCCAAACGCCCGCGGGTCGGCGCGCCCGAGGGCGCGGGGGCGACGAACTGCCCCGAGAGGGCGGTGAGAAGCCCCTCTGTTTCGGCAGGGCCGCAGCGCGCCACCATCGGCGCGATCCGTCCCGTGATCTCGGCCATGACGGCGGCGCTTGCCGCCCCTGCGGGCACGGCTTCGCCCTCCATCAAGGCAATCGCCAAAAGCTCCAGCCGCTCGATCGTATCGCCCGCGCTGCGCCATGTGGCCGCGTCCAAAGCGGCCAAGACATCGGGGCGCGGCCCCTCCCAAGGCGCGGCCATATCCGCATCCAGCGGGTCAAACCCCAGCCCGAGATCCTCGGCCAGCGCGCGGATGAGTGACGCATCGCCGCCTTTGCCCGCCCCGCGCGGCACCCGCGCCAAGGCAATCGCCAGATCACGCGCTTGGCGCCCCTGCGGCGCCTGCCCGAAAATATGCAGCCCGTCGCGGATTTGCGCTTCTTTGAGATCGCACAGATAGGCGTCCAGCTTGGCTAGATCGCCCTCCGCATCGCCCTCAAGCCCCGCGTCCTTGTCCAGACCCGTCGCCGCCGTCAGGCTCAAAATCTGATCGCGCAGATAGGAAATGCGGCGCGGATCGACCCCCGCCGCCTCGTAATATTCATCGACCAACGCCTCCAGATCCTTGAGCGGGCCGTAGGTTTCGGCCCGCGTCAGCGGCGGCATCAGATGGTCGATGATCACCGCCTGCGCGCGGCGCTTGGCCTGTGTGCCCTCACCGGGGTCATTGACGATAAACGGGTAGATATGCGGCATCGGCCCCATCACGGCTTCGGGCAGGCAGGCCTGCGACAGCGCCAGCGCCTTGCCCGGTAGCCATTCGAGATTGCCGTGTTTGCCCATATGCACAAGCGCATGGGCGCCGAAGGTGTGGCGCAAGTAGAAATAGAAGGCCAGATAGTTATGCGGCGGCGCAAGGTCGGGCGCATGATAGGTCTCTTCGGGGTCGATGTTATAGCCGCGCGCGGGCTGCACCGCGACGGCGGCATGGCCCATCTGAAAGATCGACAACTTGAACCCCGCCTCGGGGTCGAAAAACGGGTCGGCCTCGGGCGCGCCCCAGCGTTCGGTGATCTGCTCGCGCACCTCGAAGGGCAGGGCGGCGAAGTGGCGCAAGTAGTCGCCCATGGGCAGGCAGACCCCGCCCGCGCGGCTGGCGCGATCCGTCAGCCAATTGGTCGGCCCCGCCATGATCTGCTCCATCAATGCGGCGCTGTCTTCGGGGGCGCCGTCGATCCGGTAGCCCGCGCCCGCCAGCGCCTCAAGCGCCAGAACCGTCGCGGCGGGGGTGTCGAGGCCGACGCCATTGGCCAAACGCCCATCCTTATTGGGATAATTGGCAAGGATCAGCGCCGCCTTGCGCTCGGGCGCGGGGGTGCGGCGCAGGCGCGCCCAATTGGCGGCCAGCGCGGCGACAAATTCGATCCGGTCGCCCATGGCGCGGTAGGTGGCAATCGGGCATTCGGTGGCCTCGTCGAAATAGGCCTCGTCCTTGAAGGAAATCGCGCGGCTCAAGATGCGCCCGTCGACTTCGGGCAGGGCGACATTCATCGCGATGTCGCGCCCCGACAGGCCCGTCAGCCCCTCGGCCCAAGCCTCGGCCGATGATCCGGCCAGAACGGTTTGGAACACCGGCGCGCCCATGGCGGCGGGCATGATCAACGGGTTCGAGGCGCCTGCGTCATGTTCGCCCTCAGCGGCCGATCCGGTGGCAAAAGCGGTGCAATTGAGGATCACATCGGGGGGCGCTTGGGTGAACAACTGCTCCAATGTGGCGACCGATACGGGGTCTTTGAGCGAAGCAACAAAGACCGGCAGCGGGTTCAGCCCTGATTTGAGCAGCGCCTTGACCATGCGGTTGATCGGGTGCAGCCCCGCGCCTTGCACCAGCGCGCGGTAGAACACAATCGGCACCACCGGCGCGCCCGCCGCCCATGCCGCGCGCGCGGCGCCAATGTCCGATTGCCCCGCTCCGGGCCAATAGACGCCCGCGCGGAGCAAGGGCCGCGGCGGCGGCGGGCTGTCATTCGTGCCTTCGATCATGGCGCGCGCATAGGCGAGGAAACCGGCGGCATTTTCCGGCCCGCCCTCGACCAGATAGGCCCAAAGCGCATCGTAATCGGCATCACTGACCGTCGAGAGGCGGCGCAATTCCTCGTCGGGTTTATCGTCGCCGGGCAGGGCGCAAAAGGCCACGCCCGCGCTGTGCAGCGCGGCGGCATATTGCTCGAACCCGTATTTCCAATAGCCCGCCCCGCCCAGAATACGCGCCACCACCATGCGCGATTTGGAGGCGCAATTCTCGATATGCAGATCGACCGACAAAGGATGCATCAGATGCATCATCGAGGCGAGGCGCAGCGATGGCGCGCCCTCCATTTCCGCGCGCGCCGCCGAGAGCGCCGCCAATTCGGTATCAGCCGCCGAGATGACCACCAGATCGGCGGGGGTCTGCCCCAAATCGACGGGTTCCTTGCCGTCGTTAATCGATCCGGGTGTGGCGGCGAGAAGATGCATGGGATGTCTTTCGGGCGTCGGCGCGCCTGCGGCGGCGCGTTGCGGGGGCGGAGGGGGCAGGAGCCTCCGGCGGAAGTATTTGGGCCAAGAAAAAGCGCGCGCGGCGGCAGATGTCAAATGGCGGCGGGGTCCGAGGGGGGCAGGGGTTTGTGCATGAAGACGGAGGTGGGCATGGGCGCATAGTCGCCAAAGGGGCCGCAGATCCCGAAGCCGTGGCGCGCATAGAGCCGGTGCGCGGCGTGCAATGTGTTGCCGGTTTCGAGTTTGAGATCGGGCAGGCCGAGGGCGCGCGCCTGATCCTCGATGGCGCGCAAGATCGCGGCGGCGGCGCCTTTGCCGCGCGCGGCCTCATCGGTGAACATGGATTTGACTTCGCCGTAGCGCGCATGTTCCGCGCCGCGCAGGGCAAGCGCGCCCGTGGCGATCATCGCGGCGCCGTCGCGGGCGGTGAAGAAATACACGTCATCACCGCACAGCGCCTCGATCGAGAGGAAATGGTTTTCCTCGGGGTTGAAGAGCGATTGCATCAGCGCGTGGCTTGCGTGCAAAAGCGCCGTGGCGGCGGGGCTGCGCGGGTCGGTCTGTTCGACGATAAGCGCCATGGCGGGTCTTGTGCCTCCTTCGGTCAGGCGCGCAGCGCCGCTTCGATGGCAGGGCGGTCCAGCCCCGCCTGTCCGATCACCACGAGGCGGGTTTGCCGCGCCATCGCGCCGAAGGGGGCGTCGAAATAGCTGTCGATCCGCGGGCCGACCGCTTGCAAGGTCAGGCGCATCGGTTTGCCGGTGACGGCGGCAAAGCCCTTGAGGCGCAAGATGTCATGGGCGCGGATCACATCGGCCACGCGGGCGCTAAAGGCCGCCGGATCGTCGATCTCGCCCAAGGTGACCACGAAGCTTTCGAAATCATCGTGATCGTGGTGGTGGTGATGATGATGGTCATGATCGTCATCGTGGTGGTCGTCGTCATGATCATGATCGTCGTGGTGATGGTGATGCACCTCGCCGCGCGCCTCCAGATCGGCTTCGGCGCCGATGCCTTGGCCGAGCAGCACATCGACCGGCAGCGCGCCCATGGTGGATTTGACCACCTGCACGCCCGCGCGGCTGGTGGATTTGAGCGTGGCGGCCAGCGCGTCACTTTCGGCCTCGCCCAAGAGGTCGGACTTATTCACCACGATCATATCGGCGCAGGCGATCTGATCCTCGAAAAGCTCCGACAGGGGCGTTTCGTGATCAAGATTCTCGTCCATCTTGCGCTGCGCATCCACGGCGGCGACGTTATGGGCAAACCGCCCCTCGCTCACCGCCTTGCCGTCCACCACGGTGACAACGCCGTCCACCGTCACCTGCGTCGAGATTTCCGGCCAGTTGAAGGCGCGCACCAAAGGTTGCGGCAGCGCCAGCCCCGAAGTCTCGATCACGATATGGTCGATCTTGCCCTCGCGCTCCAACAGCTTTTGCATCGTCGGGATGAAATCCTCGGCCACGGTGCAGCAGATACAGCCGTTGGAAAGCTCCATCACATCCTCTTCGGCGCAGGTCTCGTCGCCGCAGCCCTTGAGGATATCGCCATCCACGCCCAGATCGCCAAACTCGTTGATGATCAGGGCGATGCGCCGCCCGCCCGCGTTTTGCAACATATGGCGGATCAATGTGGTTTTGCCCGCGCCAAGAAAGCCGGTGACAACGGTTGCGGGAATTTTCTGGGCCATCCGGGCCTCCATCAATGCGAAATCTGGCAAGCGCGCGAGGGTGGCCCCGCGCCAAGGCCTTATTTGCGCGGGCGGGCAGGGCGGGGTCAAGGCGATTCCCGCCGCCGCGCCGCAAGCAGGGGCCGCGCGGGGCCAAAAAAGGCCGAAATTCGCAATATTTTGTGGATAACTTCGCTCAAATCCCCAGATGATGGGGTAGGGCGTTGACTCTGGCCCGTCCAAAGCGCCAAATTTCCCACCAGACATGTGAGATGCGGAGATTCTGCCCCCTTGCGCTTTAACAGGCTCAAACTGACCGGCTTCAAAAGCTTTGTCGACCCGACCGACCTGATCATCGCCGAAGGGCTGACGGGGGTGGTGGGGCCGAACGGCTGTGGCAAATCCAACCTGCTCGAAGCCTTGCGCTGGGTCATGGGCGAGAACCGCGCCAAGGCGATGCGCGGGTCGGGCATGGAGGATGTGATCTTTGCCGGAGCCAGCAGCCGCCCCGCGCGCAACTTTGCCGAAGTCGTCTTGCAGATGGACAATTCCGAGCGCCTCGCGCCTGCGGGGTTCAACGACAGCGATACGCTGGAGATCACCCGCCGCATCACCCGCGATGCGGGCAGCGCCTATAAGGTGGGCGGCAAGGATGTGCGCGCGCGCGATGTGCAGATGCTCTTTGCCGATGCCTCCACGGGCGCGCATTCGCCCGCCTTGGTGCGTCAGGGCCAGATTTCCGAACTGATCAACGCCAAGCCGAAAAACCGGCGCCGGATTTTGGAGGAGGCGGCGGGGATTTCCGGTCTCTACCAACGCCGCCACGAGGCCGAACTCAAGCTCAAGGGCGCCGAAAGCAACCTGCTGCGCGTGGATGATGTGATCGAACAACTGGCGGCGCAATTGGGGCAACTGGCCCGTCAGGCCCGCCAAGCCGCCCGCTATCGCGCCATCGGCGAGGAATTGCGCCGCGCCGAGGGCATGTGGCTCTACCGCCGCTGGAAAGAGGCCGATGAGGCACGCGCCGCCTCCGCCGAGGCGCTGCGCGGCTGCACCACCGAGGCGGCCAAAGCCGAAAGCGCCGCGCGCGAGGCCGAAAAACAGCGCGCCGCCAAGGATGAGGCCCTGCCGCCGCTGCGCGAGGAAGAGGCGGTCGCCGCCGCGATCTTGCAGCGCCTCGCGGTGCAGCGCGACGCCCTGAGCGACCAAGAAAACCAAGCGCGCCAGACGATTGAAACGCTGGAGCAGCGGATCGAGCAACTGGCCAAGGATATCGAACGCGAAGGCGGGTTGAACCGCGATGCGGGCGAGACCATCGAGCGGCTCGAATGGGAGGCGCGCGAATTGGCCAAGGCGGGCGAGGGCCACGCCGAAAAGCTCGAAACCGCCGCCGAGGCCGCCCGCGAGGCCGCGCAGGTCTTGCAGACGCGCGAGGCGGATATGTCGCAACTGACCGAGGATGTCGCCCGTCTGGCGGCGCGCCACCAATCCGCGACCCGCTTGCTCGGCGACAGCCGCAAAACCCAAAGCCGCTCGGAGGCCGAAGCGGCCCGCGCCCGCGACGCCGTCGCCGCCTCCAAAGCCGCGCTGGCCCGATCCGCGGGCGATCTGGAGCAGGCCAAAGCCGCCGAGGCCGAAGCCGCCATGGCCGCGCAATCCGCCGATGAGGCCCTCGCCGCCGCCGAAGCCGCCCGCGCCGAAACGCAGGCGCGCGAGGCCGATGCGCGCGGCGAACGCTCGGAGGCCGAGGGCGAGATGAACGCCCTGCGCGCCGAGGTCTCGGCCTTGGCCAAATTGCTCGAACGCGACACCGCCGAGGGCGGGCAGATTTTGGACCGCCTGCAGGTCGAACAAGGCTTTGAAAAGGCGCTGGGCGCGGCGCTGGCCGATGATCTGCGCGCCCCCGAGGTCGAGGCCGACGGCCCCTCCGGTTGGGCGGTCTTGCCGCAATATGCCGATCCGCAGCCCTTGCCCGCAGGCGTCACCGCGCTGAGCGCGCATGTCTCTGTGCCCGATGTTCTGGCCCGCCGGATGGACCAGATCGGGCTTGTCGATGCCGACGAAGGCCCCGCCTTGCAAGCCGCCCTCAAACCGGGGCAGCGGCTGGTCTCGGTCGAGGGGGATTTGTGGCGCTGGGACGGGTTTCGCGCATGGGCCGAGGATGCGCCGTCGGCGGCGGCGCTGCGGCTTCAGCAACTCAACCGGCTGGAGACGCTCAAGCAAGAGCACGAACATGCCAGCCAACGCGCCGAGGGCGCGCGCACCGCGCATGAAACGCTGACCGCGCGCCTTGCGCAGGCCAGCCGCACCGACCAAGAGGCCCGCGCCGCGCGCTCGGCCGCCGACCGGATGCAGGCCGAGGCCAGCCGCGCCGTGAACCGCGCCGAAAGCGAGCGCTCGATCGCGCAAAGCAAGCTTGAAAGCCTCGATATGGCGGTGCGCCGCCACGAGGAAGAGGCCATGGCCGCGCGCAAACAGGTGCAAGAGGCGGAAAAAGGATTGGCCGATCTGGGCGATCTGGAGGCCGCGCGCGCCGAGGCCGAGGACGTGAAAATGACCGTCGAGGCGGCGCGGATGACGATGATGGCGCGCCGCTCGGGCCATGACGAATTGCGCCGCGAAGGCGAGGCGCGCGTGCGCCGCAGCCAAGAGGTCACCAAGGAGCTGAGCGGTTGGCGCCACCGGCTCGACACGGCGGAAAAACGCACCAAGGAACTGGCCGAACGGCGCGAGGCCTCGCTTGGCGAATTGGCCGAGGCCGCCGCCGTGCCCGAGCAGATCGCGCAAAAACGCTCCACCCTGAGCGAGGCCATCACCACCGCCGAGAGCCGCCGCGCCGAGGCCGCCGATGCGCTTGCGCAGGGCGAGAGCGCGGTGCGCGCCGCCGCTTTGGCCGAACGCGAGGCCGAACGCGCCGCCTCCGAGGCCCGCGAGGCCCGCGCCCGCGCCGAGGCCCGCGCCGACGCCGCCCGCGAGACCGCCGCCGCCGCCGCCGAACGCATCCGCGAAGAGATGGAATGCGCCCCGCAGGCGCTGCTCGAAAGCCTTGATATGCTGCCCGAGGATATGCCCGCCTCGCATGTGATCGAGGGCGATGTGAACCGGCTCAAACGGCAACGCGACGCTTTGGGCGCGGTCAACCTGCGCGCCGAAGAGGACAGCAAGGAAGTTCAGGACGAGCACGACACTTTGGTCAATGAAAAGGCCGATCTCGAAGAGGCGATCAAGACCCTGCGCGCGGGGATTGCCAGCCTCAACCGCGAGGGGCGCGAGCGGCTGCTCACCGCCTTTGAACAGGTCAACAGCAACTTCACGCTGCTGTTCCAACACCTGTTCGGCGGCGGCGAGGCCAAGCTGGAATTGATCGAGAGCGACGATCCGCTGGAGGCGGGGCTGGAGATCATGTGCCAACCGCCGGGCAAGAAGCTGTCGACCCTGTCGCTCTTGTCGGGGGGCGAGCAGACGCTGACCGCGCTGGCGCTGATCTTTGCGGTGTTTCTGGCCAATCCGGCGCCGATCTGTGTGCTCGACGAGGTCGATGCGCCCTTGGACGATGCCAATGTGACGCGGTTTTGTGACCTGCTCGACGAGATGTGCCGACGCACCGAAACGCGGTTCTTGATCATCACCCACCACGCGGTGACCATGGCGCGGATGGACCGTTTGTTCGGCGTCACCATGCAAGAGCAAGGCGTGAGCCAGCTTGTCTCGGTCGACCTGCGCGCAGCGGCGCAGATGGTCGCCTAAGCCTTTGGCTTGAAACAAAAATACCCCGCGCCAAAACCCATTTGGCGCGGGGCGGTAGTATGCGTTGCGGCGGCTTAGCTTCCGTATTCGGGCAGGGCCTCCAGCGCCTCTTTGCTCACGCCAACGCTCACGCGCAATTCGTCGCCCTCCTTGGCGCGCTGCAATTTGATTTCGTCATAGGCCAGAGCCACGGGCTTTTCGCCCAGCCCCAAAAATCCGCCCACATCGACGATCACATGCGCGACCTTGCCGTCATCGGTCAGGGCGATTTGGGAAACCTCGCCGATCCGCTCGTCGCGGCTGTCATAGACCGCTTGCCCGTCCAGTTGCTCGGCGGTGATTTTATCGCCGTCCACCATGACAAAACCCTCCATCGGGGTTTGCATTTTGGCGCTGGCCGTATCAAGCGCGGCGGCGACCTTTTGTTTGGCCTTGGTGCTGGCCGCTTTGGTCTCCATCACGGCGCTGCTGGTCCATGCGCCGATCTTGCTTTGGTCAAATTCCGGCGCGGCCTCCAATGCGGCGCGGTCGGCGGTCAGCACGACGAAATAATCGCCCTCGTCATCGCCATCACGCACAAATTCCAGCGCGTCGATCTTGACCGCGACGGTGCGCTCGCCGATGCCGAGGAACCCGCCGATATCGAGCAGCACGGCCTCGCTGCTGCCGTCTTTGGCCAGAACGATATCGCTGACTTCGCCGATGTCATTCCAGTTGCCCGAGACGTCATTGATAGATTGATCGCCCCATTGCTCGTCCGAGGTATAGATCCGCTTGCCGATCAGATCGGAGGCGCGCAGATCGATGATCGCGGCGCTATGGGTGCCTTCGGCCGGATCGCCGATAAAGGGGCTGTGATGCATGGGTGCGGGGGCAGTTTGCGCGGCGCTTGGCGCATTGGCCGCCGGATCGGCCATATGGCTCTCGGCGAGCGCGGGGGTGAAGGTGATCAGGGCCAAAGCAGTCGATGTCAAAAGCGTCTTCATGTGTAGCTCCTTTCGAGTGTTGGGCAAGAGCGCTCATGAGGCTCGGGTTTGCCCCGATGGCCTGCGCTCTCGCGTCACCCTACCAACGGCGCCCCCGCCAAAGCGTTCCATGAAATTTCGCCCTTAGGCGGATTTTTGTATGGGCGCGCGCGCCAAAACCAGCGCGCCGTCGCCGCCGCGCCAAATTGTAACGCTTTGAAAATAGATCGCTTTACAGCTTGCCGAGCAGGGTCGCCGTCGGCCATGCATCCGCGGGCAAGCCAAGGCGTTGTTGCTCGGCGCGCACCGCCGCGCGTGTGCCCGCGCCCAAAATCCCGTCGATCTTGCCCACATCATGCCCGCGCGCGGCGAGCTTCTTTTGCAAGGCTTTCATCTGCGCCCCTGCCAGCCCCGCTTCGGGAGTGCCCGCGTCAAACACCGGCGCGCCGCTCAGGCGATTGGCGAAATAGGCGGCGGTCAGCACATAGGTAAAGCTTTGGTTCCATTCGAAATAAACGTTGAAATTGGGATAGCCGACAAAGGCCGGACCCTTGCGCCCTTGCGGCAAAATCAGGCTTGCGGGCAGGTCGGCGGCCCAAGTGCCGCTGCGCGGGCTCACGCCCATAGATTGCCATTGGGCGGGGGTCAGTTTGGTCTGCAAACCAGCATTCGACCAATCCATATCGGCGGGCAGGCGCACCTCTTGCAACCACGGCTGCCCCGCTTGCCAGCCCATATGGCGCAGCATCTTCGCCCCCGACAAAAGCGCATCGGCCGCCGAGGTTTTCAGCCGCACATGCCCGTCGCCGTCGCCATCCACCCCGTTGTCCAAAATGTCCTGCGGCAACATCTGCACCATGCCAATCTCGCCCGCCCATGCTCCCGTGGTGGTGCGCGGATCGAAATCGCCCATGGTATAGAGCTTGAGCGCGGCGAAAATCTGCGGGCGGAACAATTCGGGGCGGCGGCAATCATGGGCCAGCGTGACCAAAGCGTTCAGCGTGTTGAAATCGCCCTGAAAGGCGCCGTAATCGGTTTCAAAGGCCCAAAAGGCCAAAAGCACCCCCGAAGGCACGCCGTAATCGCGCTGCATCTTGGCGAAAATCGCTTGGTGCTGGCGCGCCTTGGCAAGGCCGGTTTGCAGGCGGTTGTTGGAAATCAGCCTGCGCGCGAAGCTGGTGAAATCCATCTGAAACACGCCTTGCGCGCGGTCGGCCTTGAGCACTGCGCCGTCTTGGCGCGCGCCCGACAAAAAGCGCGACACCGTGCCCGCGTCATAGCCCATTTGCCGCGCCTCGCGCGCCAGCCCTTCAACGAACCCGTTGAAATTGCCGCCACATTGCGCCGCCGACTGCGCGGGGGCCAAGACCGGCAGCGCCAAAGCAGCCACAAGGGCGAGGGGTTTGAGCGAAGCGGTGATTGCGCGCGAAAATCTCGTCATAGGGTCTTCCAATATCCATAAACCTGCGCGCACCATAGCGGGGCGAGAAGGCGAGGCAAGCCTTGTGGGCGGATGCCGTGCGGCGAGGGCGCAAACGCGGGTGTGCGGGGGATGCGTGCGTTTGCACCGGCCTTCGGGCAGGGGCGAGGCTGCCCCATGGTGCGAAGGGCGGCTATGAGGCCCAAGGTTGCCATTGAGAATAATGTTAAGCGCCGATACTCTCCTAGTTGCTTATTTTGGATGTTTTCATGAACAAGCTACCGCTCAGAATGCTAACTTCTGCATTTATTCTGACTGCCTCTTGCGCCATTGCAGCGGACATCCGTCTTGTCCCTACAGGTACACCGTTGGATTTGGTGGTTCTGGAAGGGAAAATCGTTCAAGGTGACTCTGACCGATTTTTGGAAACTGTTAGGGCCACAGAGATAGGCGCGGTCTTGCTGAAAAGCCCGGGCGGCAACTTGGTCGAAGGTCTCGTCATCGGACGTGCAATTCGTGCGTCCGGCTTTTCCACGGGCGTGGCTCCGGGGACAGCTTGTGCTTCGGCGTGCGCACTGGCTTGGCTTGGCGGTGAAACTAGATACATGGATCCAACTGCGCTCGTCGGATTTCATGCTGCCTATATTACAAAAAATGGGCGCATATCGGAGAGTGGCGTTGGAAACGCACTTGTCGGTGCGTATTTAAGCGAGCTTGGCTTAGGCTTTGATGCCGTTGTGTTCGTTTCTTCGGCGGCGCCGAATGAAATGAATTGGCTAAATGCTGCGAAGGCTCAGCAAGCAGGCATTAACGTTGTTATGCTGGAGGCTGATGGCTCCGAGACACCTATCGGAAAAGAAATCGCTCTAAAACTACCCAGCGGCTTTAGGTGGATTGTGCTGGAGAGCAGCACATCGCCTGAAACTCTGAAAACCGCAGAGTATTCAGATCAAATAGTGCGAACCCAAAATGGGTATTTCGCTTCAGTAATTGGGCCTTATGAGCAGTCTGTTGCCAAAAAAATGATGTTGACGATGTCGTTCATTCCTGGCGATGCGTACCTCAGTTCAGGTAACGGTTTTCTCTTCTCACTTTCCAAGTGAAGGCACTGTTTATCCCGCAAACCCGCCCTCGCGCCCGATCCGCGGGATGGCTGTTGCGCGCATCTGCGGCGCGAACCTCTCGTGACCCCTCCGGCGCGCAGCGAGCGATGCACAAACTCCTTTGGCCCCCGCGCACAGGCCCGCATCGCGCTACACCGCCGCGCCGAGCGCCGCCAGTGCGAGCGCCGCTGCCAGACCCATCGCCCAAATCCGCCAGAGCACGGCGATCTCGGCCTCGATCTGTGCGGGGCCGATGTCGCGCGCGCCTGCGGCGTTGACATAGGCGAAATCCTGCATCTGTCCGTGATAGCTGCGCGGCCCGCTCAGCGCCACACCCAGCGCCCGCGCCATCGCCGCCTCGGGCCATCCGGCATTGGGCGAGCGGTGCGCGCGCGCCTCAAGCGCGATTTCGCCCCATTGGCCGCCCTGCCGGTGCCACAGCGCGATCATCAGCGCGCTGAGCCGTGCGGGGATCAGGTTGAGCAGATCGTCAAACCGCGCCGCCGCCCATCCGAAATCGCCGTGGCGCGCGGTGCGATATCCGATCATGCTGTCCGCCGTATTGACCGCCTTATAGAGCAGCATCAAAGGCAGCCCGCCGATCAGGCCCCAAAACAGCGGCGCCAAGACCCCGTCCGAGAAATTCTCGGCCCCCGATTCAATCGCGGCGCGGGCGACGGCGGGGGCGTCCATGTCTTTGGTGTCACGCCCGACGATCCGCGCCACCATCCGCCGCCCTTCGCCCGCCGACAGGCGCAGCGCCCGCGTCACATCGCGCAGGTGCTCGGCCAAGGACCGCTGCGCCAAGAGCACGGCGGCGCAGAGCGCCTCGACCAATCCGCCAAACCCCGCCAGCAGATGCCCGACCGCCAAGGCCGCAGCGCATAGGATCACCACCGTGAGCATCCCCAAAGCCTTGCGCTGCGCCGCGCTGCGGCTCTCGCGGTTGAGCCGCTGGTCGAGAAAGCCGATCGCCCGCCCGATCAGAACCGCCGGATGCGGCAGACGCGACCACAGCCAGCGCGGCTCGCCAAAGGCGGCGTCGAGCAGCAAGGCCAGAGCCATCACGCTGGCATGGCTCATCACGCGCGCTCCTGCGGTGCGGCCAAAGCGGCGGCAAGCCGCGTGAACTGGTCGGGGCGCGGCAGCCCGAGGCGCAGCATATGGGCGCTATAGGGGAAAATCCGGCTCCAGATATGATGCCGCGCCAAACGGTCCTGCCACGCGGCGGCGCTATGCACATCATACAGCCGGAACAGCGAGGTGCCGCCCGTCGCCGCGCCCTGATCATAAATCCGCGCCCCCGCGCCCAGCATCAGCGCATCAAGCCGCGCCGCATCCTCGTTGAGCCGGATGCGGGTCTGCTGCGCCCATGCCGCGTCGCGCAGAGCCGCCGTCCCCAGCGCCAGCGCCGGACCGCTCACCGGCCAAGGGCCAAGCATCATCGCCAGCCGCCCGATCAACGCCGGATCGCCGATGGCAAACCCGAGGCGCAGCCCCGCCAGCCCCCAGAATTTGCCAAAACTCTTGAGCACGATCCGCCCCTCGCGCCCCGCCTGCGCGATCAGGCTGCGCTCGGGCGCAATGTCGCAAAAGCTCTCGTCGATCACCGTCAGCGGCGCATCCAGCGCGCCCGCGCTGTGGAACTGTCCGGTGGGATTGTTGGGATGGACCACGATTTTGGCGTCATGCGCGCCGCGTGCCTCGGCCCCGCCCTCGACCTGCCATCCGGCGCCGATAAAGGCGGCGGCATGTTCGTTATAGGTCGGCGCGGGGATATGGGCGCGCCCCGCAGGCGCCAGCGCCGGAAGCCGCGCGATCAGCGCGCTCGCCCCCGGCGCGGCCAGAACCGCCGCCCCCTCGGGCACCTGCCAAAACTGCCGCGCGGCCTGCTCCAACGCGTCTTGCGCCCCCGCATCGGGCAAGGCGCACCACGCCTCGGGGGCAAAATCCGGCACGGGATAGGGCAGCGGGTTGATCCCCGTCGACAGGTCGACCCAATCGGCGCGCGCCCCGCCAAAACGCAGCGCCGCCGCATCAATCCCGCCGCCGTGATCGCGCGGCGCAAGGGCGCGGTTGGGCTGGGCGCTGCCGGTTTGCGCCTGCGCCTGCTCGGGCGGCTTCGGGGCAGGGCGGCCCGTGTCTGGCCCGTTTTGGTCAGGCCGAACAGCGTCTGGCCGGTATTGATCGGGGGGAGGGCGGTCTGTCATGAGGCGCTGCGCATGGTTCAATCGGTCTCGGCCTCGGGCAGGGGCGGGTGGCGGGTCACGAAATGCCCCTTAACCCCTTGCGGCCATTCACGAAACGGCACTTGGCCATTCTCTGCCGCCGCATGTTTGGCGGCATATTCGACGATGGCGGCGGCATCTTCGGCCACGGGTGCGAATCGGCCCAAAGTATAGGCCAGTTTGCCCGCGCCCTGCACCGCGATGTTGCATCCGTGGGTGCAGCCCATCAAACACGACACTCGCCGCGTTTTCACCGCGCCGTCGCCCTGTGCGACCTCGGCCTCGATCAATGCGGCCAAAGCTTCGCCATCGGTCACGCCGCTCGCCGCGTCCCATCCCTCGCGTTTGCAGGTGTCACAGATCGTAATCCAGCTTGTCATCGCGCGCCGCTCCCTTTGCCATTCGTGCAGCGGTTCAAGCGGATTTCGGCCCAAGGTGCAAGCACCTCGGCGGCTTGCCGCCCGAGATGTGAATGCCCGCCGCCGAAATTAATCATTTGTTAGGGTTCTCGACGCATGAAGGGGGAGTAACAAGCGGTTAATCTTTCTTAATGCGTGAGGAGGCGCATCGGGAGAGCCACAGGCTTGGACGAACAGGATGTTTTGAGGGAGACAGCCGCAATGGAGAGTGCAGTGCAATTGCGGGTTCTCATTGTCGAGAGCCAGCCGGAGCTTGGGGCGCTATGGCAGCGTCATGTGGAGCGTTTGGGCGCCGAGGTGCACCGCGCCCACGGGCAGCACGACGCCATCTCGGCCATGCAAATCCATGCGTTTGACATCATTGTGCTCGATCTGGTGCTGGGCGAAGGCAGCGCCTTTGCCGTGGCCGATTTCGCCTCCTACCGCCATCCCGCGACACAGGTGATTTTCGTCACCAACACCAGCTTTTTCTCCGACGGCTCGATTTTCCGGCATGTGCATAATGCCTGCGCCTTGGTGCAATCGGATTCGCCGCCCGAGGATCTTGCCGCCATGGTCGAACATTACGCGCGCGCCAGCTGACCGGCGCGCCGCGGTGCCGCTTGGACCCGCTGCCGCGCCGCCGCTTTGATCCGCCCACCGTGCGACCGCCTTGACCCGCCCGCCGTGCCCCTTGGGTTTGACCGAGGCTTTCGCGGGTGATCGCGCCTCATGTGCAAATTCGCACAAAGGCCCTGCGCCGCGCCGCCTCAGGCCGCCCGCCGCACCGACGCAATACCGACGTGATACCGCAGGGGCGGTTTTGGCGACAACCGCCCCGCTTGCGCGCCCGACCTGCGTGCGGCGCGGCAGGTCCGGCGCGCTATCCGCGATTGTGCGGCGCCATGAAATCGGGCTTGGGGCTGATCGGCAAAATCCGGTGCGGATTGATCATGTCGTGGCTGTAATAATAGTGCCGGATGAAGTGATCCGCCGCCACCGTATCGGCCACGCCCTGCCATTGATAAAGCTCGCGCAGATAGGGCCAGATATGCGGGTAATCGACGATGCGGCGCAGGTTGCATTTGAAATGCGTGTGATACACCTGATCGAACCGCACCAGCGTGGTAAAGAGCCGCCAATCGGCCTCGGTGACGCGATCCCCCGCCAGATAGCGGCGCGACGACAGCAGATCATCGATCCAGTCGAGACTGTCAAACAGCGGCGCGATGGCGGCGTCATAGGCCTCTTGCGAGGTGGCGAAACCGGCCTTATAGACGCCGTTGTTGACGGTGTCATAGACGCGGGTGTTGATCTCTTCGATCTCGCCGCGCATCTCTAAGGGCCAGTAATCATTGGTATTTCCCGTGATCTCGTCAAAGGCCGAATTGAACATGCGGATGATTTCGGAGCTTTCGTTCGACACAATCGTGCCGCGCGTCTTGTCCCAAAGCACCGGCACGGTGACACGGCCCGACATCTTCGGATCGACCTTGAGATAGACCTCGCGCAAAAAATCAAACCCGAAGAGCCCATCCCCCGTCGCCCCGTCAAATCCGGTGTCAAATGTCCACCCGTCGCCGAGCATATCAGGATGCACGACCGAGACCGAAATATGATCCTCCAGCCCCTTGAGGGCGCGGAAAATCAACGTGCGATGCGCCCAAGGACAGGCCAGCGAGACATACAAATGATAGCGCCCGCTTTCGGCGGCAAACCCGTCCTCGCCGGACGGACCGGCGCTGCCGTCCTTGGTGATCCAGTTGCGAAAAGAGGCGGTCGACCGCTTGAACGCCCCGCCGGTTTCCTTGGTGTCATACCATTGGTCCTTCCAGACCCCGTCTTGCAGCAAACCCATCTCGAACTCCTTTATTTCTTGCCCCACACCTAGCCCGCGAAACCCATTTGACCAATCTGTCTCAAAGCGCATAGCCCCTGCGCATATGCACAGCGCGCGCATCAAACCTGCGCGCCCACGCGTTCGCGCCGCCCCTGCCTTGCTGGTTCTTCAAATATCCATAATCCGCCGCGCGCCAAAACCGCCCCCCGCGACGCAATTACGCCCCGTTACGCCGCTTTGCGCGATTGCATGGCCCCGCCCTTGCCCTTATACCCACCCGCAGACGAAGCCCGCCAAGGGCCGGAGAGGTGAGCGCCATAGGGTCGACCCAAACAGGGGGCCAAAGGGTGCAGCGTCCAGACAGGCCGGATCGGGGCACGAGGCCCGCTCGGCGCTCCTTCCCTTTGGCGATTGACGAAATGGACACAGATGGGGAGAGTGCCATGCGCACCAACACATTCAATACCATTGCGGGCAAGCCTCTGATCGCGCTCGCTATTTTTGGCGTCGCCGCGACCGCGCCCGCCGCCGCCTTCGCCCATGTCGGCCATCTGGCCGAGGTCGCAGGCCACGGCCACTGGCTCGCCGGTGTGGCGATTGGCGCGGCCATCGCCATCGGATTGGCCCAAGGGCTGCGCGGCAAATCGCGCACCGACGAGGCGGCCGAAAGCGACGAAATAGACGACGAAGACTTGCAGGAGGCGTAAGCCATGGGCAGCCAAACAGCCACCCCACCGAAAACCGGCGTGATGATCTGCGGCCACGGCTCGCGCAGCCAATCGGCCGTCGATGAATTTTCGGTGCTGGCCGACAAGCTGCCCGCCTATCTGCCCGATGACTGGATGATGGAATACGGCTATCTGGAGTTCGCCAATCCGGTGATCCGCGACGGGCTGGACCGTCTGCGCGAGGCGGGCTGCACCCGTATCCTCGCCGTGCCTGGCATGCTTTTTGCCGCCATGCATTCGAAAAACGACATCCCCACGGTGCTCAACACTTATGCCGAAAAACACGGGATCGAGGTCTCCTACGGGCGCGAATTGGGCGTTGATCCGAAAATGATCGGGGCCGCTGGCGCGCGCATCAAGGAGGCCATCGCCGCCGCCAATGCCGAGCATGGCGCGGTGGACCTGCATGACACCTGCCTTGTGGTGATCGGGCGCGGCGCCTCCGACCCCGATGCCAATGGCAATGTCGCCAAAATCGCCCGCATGCTGCACGAAGGCATCGGCTTTGGCTGGTGCGAGGTCGGCTATTCGGGCGTGACCTTCCCGCTGGTCGAACCCTGCCTGACCCATGCGGCAAAGCTGGGCTATAAACGCATCATCGTCTTTCCCTATTTCCTCTTCACCGGCATCCTGATCGACCGCATCTACGGCTTCACCGATCAGGTCGCCGCCGCGCATCCCGATATCCAGTTCGTCAAAGCCGGCTACCTCAATGACCACCCGCAGGTTCTGGCCACCTTTGCCGAGCGGGTGATGGAGCAAACCGGCGCCGCCCCGATCCCCAATTGCGGCACCTGCGCCTACCGCACGCAAATTTTGGAAATCGAAGGCATCGGCGCGCAAAAAATCACCCCCGCCGAACGCGCCGCCAAAGCCGCGCAAAACGGCAAGGGCCACCCCGCCTTTGGCGATGTGCCGCCGCCCACCTGCGTCTTGTGCAAATACCGCACGCAGGTTCTGGGCTTCGAGAGCGAGGTCGGCGCGGTGCAAGAAAGCCACCACCACCACGTCGAAGGCCAAGGCGCCTCGGCACCTGGATCGAATGTCGCCGATTGCAAACTATGCGAGACTTTTTGCACCGGCATGTGCCGTCTGGAAAGCGCGGCGGGGCACCATCACCACCACGATCATGGGCACGATCATGGGCACGATCATGGGCACGACCATAGCCACTCTCATGATCACAGCCACGATCACGATCATGACCACGGTCATGGCCATGATCACGGCCACAGCCATGACCACCACCATCACGATCACCACCACGCCGAATATCCGCACGCCAAACACCCCCACGGCCCCGAAAGCGCCCGCAAACCTGCTGGATAAATCTGCCGCCTTTCTGGTTCCCCAAATATCCGCGCCGCAGGCTCCCGCCGTGGCCCCAAATCTCGAAGGTCCGCCCTTGCGCCCCTATATCACCGATCCCGCCGCCATCTATGCCGAGAGCTTCGCCACCGTGCGCCGCGAAGCGCGGCTGGAGCGCTTTGACGAGGGCATGCAGCGCCTCGCGATCCGGTTGATCCACGCCTGCGGCATGGTCGAAGTGGCCGACCGCATTGCCTATTCGCCGCAGGCCTACGCCGCAGGGCGCGCGGCGCTGGAGGCGGGGGCACCGGTGCTGTGCGATTGCGAAATGGCGGGGGCGGGGATCATCCGCCGCTACCTGCCGCGCGATAATCCGGTGATCGTCACGCTCAATGATCCTTCGGTGCCCGCACGCGCCAAACAGATCGGCAACACCCGCTCTGCCGCCGCGGTCGAGCTTTGGAAACCCTATGCCGAAGGCGCGGTGGTCTGTATCGGCAATGCGCCCACGGCGCTGTTCCACCTGCTTGAACTGATCGACGCGGGCTTTCCCAAACCGGCGCTGGTCTTGGGCTTTCCGGTCGGCTTTGTCGGCGCGGCCGAAAGTAAGGCCGAACTGGCCGCCAACCCGCGCGGATGCGATTTTGTCGCCCTGCGCGGACGGCGCGGCGGCTCGGCCATCGCCTCGGCGGCGGTCAATGCATTGGCCGCCGGATTGCCGGAGGAGCAGGCATGAGCCGCCCCCGCCGCCTGTGCGGCGATGGCCGGAGCCTGCGGCGCGGATATTTTTGGAACCTGCAAGCAGGGGCGCGCCATGACTAGGCCTTGGCTTGATATCATCGGCATCGGCGAAGAGGGCGTGGCGGGTTTGATGCCTGCCTCCCGCGCGGTTCTGGAGGCCGCCGAGGTGGTGATCGGCGGGGATCGCCATCATGCGCTGACCCCTGAGGTGAGCGCCGAGCGCATCGCATGGCCCTCGCCCTTTGACGCCTTGATCGACCGCTTGCGCGCCCTGCGCGGGCGCCGCGTGGTGGTATTGGCCACGGGCGATCCGCTTTGGTATTCGGTGGGCGCGCGGATCGGGCGGGCGATTGACCGAGCCGAGATCACCTTTCATCCGCAGCTTTCGGCCTTTCAACATGCCGCCGCGCGCATGGGCTGGTCGATGGCCGATTGCGAGCAATTGACCGTGCATGGCCGCCCCGTCGAGCAGATGATCCCCTTTATCGCCCCCGCGGCGCGCCTGTTGATCCTGACCACCGGCAGCGAGACCCCCGCGCAGATCGCCGGAATTTTGGCCGAGCGCGGCTATGGCGCGTCGAAGCTGACGGTTCTGGCAGCGATGGGCGGCGCGCAGGAGGCGCGGTTTGACGGCATCGCTGAAGGGTGGGAGCACAAGGTGCCTGCCTTCAACAGTTTGGCCGTCGAATGTATCGCTAGCGCGGGCGCGTCGGTCTTGCCGCAAATGGGCCTGCCCGATGGCTGTTTCGTCTCGGACGGGACCATGACCAAACAAGAGGTGCGCGCGGTGACCATGGCCAAGCTGATGCCGATGCGCGGCGCGCTGTTGTGGGACGTGGGATGCGGATGCGGATCGGTCGGTGTCGAATGGATGCGCGGCGCCCGCGACGCCCGCGCCATCGGCATCGAGCCGCGAGATGACCGCCGCGTCTTGGCGGCGCAAAACGCGCTGGCCTTGGGCGCGCCGCAGCTTGATCTGCGCGCGGGGCAGGTGCCGCAGGCCTTGGCCGGATTGCCCGCGCCCGACGCGGTTTTCATCGGCGGCGGGCTGAGCATCGAGGCGGCCGAAATCTGCCACAGCGTGCTCAAACCCTTGGGCCGTCTGGTCGCCAATGCGGTCACGATCGAGAGCGAGATGCTCCTGACCCGACTGCAAGAAACATACGGCGGCGAATTGTCGAAAATCGCCGTCAGCCGCGCCAGCCCTCTGGGCAAGGGCCGCGGCGGGCCGCGCGGATGGCGCCCCGCCATGGCGGTGACGCAATGGAGCCTGATCAAAAGATGAGCGGTAAACTATATGGTGTCGGCCTCGGGCCGGGCGATCCCGAATTGATGACCCTGCGCGCGCACCGCTTGATCTCGGGGGCCAAGGTCGTGGCCTATCCGGCGCTGGCGGGCGGGGCGAGTTTCGCGCGTTCGATCGCGGCGGATGTGATCGCCAAAGACGCGCGGGAAATCGTCATGGACGTGCCGATGACCGTCGCGCGCGGCCCCGCGCAGGCCGCCTATGACACCGGCGCGGCGCAAATCTCCGAGGCGCTGGAGGCTGGCGATGACGTGGTGTGCCTTTGCGAGGGCGATCCGTTTTTCTACGGCTCTTTCATGTATCTTTTCGCGCGGCTCTCGCAGCGTTTCGACACCGAGATCGTGCCGGGGGTGACCTCGATCACCACCTGCGCGGCGGCGGCGAAAATGCCGCTGGCGGCGCGCAACGAGCGGCTCACCGTATTGCCCGGACCCTTGCCCGAAGCCGAATTGCGCGCACGGATCGAAGGCGCCGAAAGCGTTGCGATCATGAAGGTCGGGCGGCATCTGGCCAAAATTCGCGGTGTCATCGACGGCCTTGGGCTGATGGGGCGCGCGGTCTATGTCGAGCGGGCCAGCTTGCCCGAGGAAGTCGTCTGCCCCTTGGCGGATGCGCCTGAAAACGCACCATATTTTTCGATGATCTTGCTCACGAAGGGAGCCGACCCATGGCTTTGACGCAACCGCAATCGCCCGTCATTCTCGCCCTCAACGCCAGCGGCGAGCCGCTCGCGCACCGTCTGGCCGAGGCGCTCGGCCTGCCGGTGCACGGCCGCCAAGGCCGCGTCGCCAAGGCCGATGCGTTTTTCGCCAATGCGCTCGATCATGCGCGCGATCTGTTCGCGGCGGGGGTGCCGGTCATCGGGGTCTGCGCCTCGGGCATCTTGATCCGCGCGGTGGCGCCTTTGCTGCATGACAAACGCGTCGAGCCGCCGGTTTTGTCGGTCTCCGATGACGGGGCGGCGGTGATCCCTTTGTTGGGCGGGCATCGCGGCGCGAACCGTTTGGCGCGGCAGGTCTCTGAGGCCATCGGCGCTTTGGCGGCGGTGACCACGGCGGGCGATCTGGCGATCGGCGCGGCGCTGGATGTGCCGCCTGCGGGCTACCGTTTGGCCAATCCCGAGGACGCCAAAGGCGCGATGGCACGCATGTTGTCGGGCGCGCCGGTGGTGCCTGTGGGCAGCGATATTTTCGGCCTTGGCGCGGTGGATGAAACGGACGGAGCCGTATGTTTGCACGTCACCGATGCGCCGATGCAGGGCAGCGAGACGGCGCTGGTCTATCATCCGCAAAAATACGTTCTGGGCGTGGGATGCGCGCGCGGCGCCGAGGCGGGCGAGCTTTGGGATCTGGTGCAAACGACGCTCGCCGAGGCGGGCGTTGCGGCGGGAGCGGTGGCGGCGGTGGCCACGCTTGATCTCAAGGCCGACGAGCCTGCGATGAATATGTTGGCGCGGCGCTTGGGCGTGCCTTTGCGGGTCTTCACCGCCGCCGAGCTTGAGGCCGAAGCGCCGCGTTTGGCCAACCCTTCGGAGGTGGTTTTTGCCGAGGTCGGATGCCACGGGGTCAGCGAGGGCGCGGCCCTCGCCGCCGCGGGTGCGCAGGCGTCATTGCGCGCGCCCAAGGTCAAGACCGCCAATACCACCTGCGCCTTGGCCGAGGCCCCCGCGCCGATCACCGAAATGCGCGGACGCGCGCGCGGCCATCTGTCGATTGTCGGCATCGGCCCGGGCCAAGCGGCATGGCGCACGCCGGAGGTCAGCCAATTGGTGGCGCAGGCCGAGGAACTGGTCGGCTACGGGCTTTATATCGATCTGCTCGGGCCATTGGCGGCGGGCAAGCTGCGCTCGGATTTCCCCTTGGGCGGCGAAGAGGACCGCTGCCGCTATGCGCTGGAACAGGCGGGCAAAGGCCACAACGTCGCGCTGGTGTGCTCGGGCGATGCGGGGATTTATGCGATGGGCGCCTTGGTGTTCGAATTGCTCGACCGTGGCCCCGATCAAATGGGCGTCTCGGATGCGGCGCGCCGCGTCGAGGTGCAATGCTCGCCCGGCGTTTCGGCACTGCAAGGGGCGGCGGCGCGCGCCGGTGCGCCCTTGGGCCATGATTTTTGCGCCATCTCCCTGAGCGATCTTCTGACCCCGCGCGACGATATCATCCGCCGTCTCAAAGCCGCCGCCGAGGGCGATTTCGTCATTGCCTTCTACAACCCCGTCTCGAAAACCCGCCGCACCTTGCTGGCCGAGGCGCGCGATATCTTGCTTGAGCATCGCCCCGCCGACACGCCTGTTATGCTGGCCTCGTCGCTTGGCCGCCCCGAAGAGCATGTGCGCTATCGCAAACTCAGCGAATTGCAGGTGGATGAGGTCGATATGCTGACCGTGGTGCTGATCGGCTCCTCCAACAGCCGCCTTGCGCAATTGGGCGAAGGCCCGCGCATGTTCACCCCGCGCGGCTATGCACGCAAGATCGACGGCGATCTGGCGCAGCGTTAAACATCAGGGGCGCCTATGGCCCCGAAAGGACAAAGACATGACCGTTTATTTCATTGGCGCCGGCCCCGGTGATCCCGAACTTTTGACCCTCAAGGCGCAGCGGCTCATCGCCGCTTGCCCTGTCTGCCTTTACGCCGGATCTTTGGTGCCCGAAGAGGTCGTCGCGGGCGCGCCGACGGGCGCGCGGGTGATGGACACCGCGCCGATGACCTTGGATGACACCCACGCCGAGATCCAAGCCGCCCATGCGCGCGGGCAGGATGTGGCGCGGGTGCATTCGGGCGATCCCTCGCTTTATGGTGCGATCGCCGAGCAAATCCGCCGGTTGCGCGCCGATAACATCCCCTATGAGGTCATCCCCGGCGTGCCCGCCTATGCCGCCGCCGCCGCCGCCTTGGGCCAAGAATTGACCGTGCCGGAGATCGCGCAATCCATCGTGCTCACCCGCGTGTCGATGAAATCCACCTCGATGCCGCCCAAAGAGACGCTGGAGAATTTCGCCCGCACCGGCGCGACCCTCGCGATCCACCTCGGCATTCGCAATCTGCGCGAGATCGAGCGCCAGCTTGCCCCCCATTACGGCGCCGATTGCCCCGTGGTGGTCGCCTACCGCGTCGGCTGGCCGGACCAGATGTTCATTCGCGGCACGCTGGCCGATATCCACGCCAAAGTGCGCTCCGAGAAAATCACCCGCACGGCGCTGATTCTCGTCGGTCCAGTGCTGGGCGAGGTGGGTGATTTCAAGGATTCGGCGCTCTACGACCCCAAAATGCCCCATGTTTTGCGGCCCAAGGTTGCCGAAAAGTCGTAGGCGCGGGGCAAATCTGGGCATTTCATCAAGGGTTTACTTGACCGGCTTAAATTAGGTGGCATGCTACCCTCCGGAGGAGACCCAATGAGCACCTATTTGACCGAGGAGATGCGCAAAGGCGTGCAAGCCGCCCGTAAACTGGCCAGCGCGGCGAAAACCCGCCTGCATGTGGAGGCGGATGGCGAGACCCACCGCGTTTTGCGCCGCTGGGAAAACGGCTTTGCCTTGGACGCCGAGACCGCGCCGCATCTGCGCGGCAATGTCGATCTCTATGACGGGCCGCGCCACATCTACCAATGCCTGATCATCGCCTCCGAAGAGGAGGGCGGCGAGATGCGTTTCGAATACAAACGCGCCACCGCCGCACGCGATAGCGCACCGGTCGATTTCGTGCGCGAGCGCGAGGCCCCCAAAGGATTGCTCAGCGGTCCGGCCTAACGCCGCGCCAACCGCCGAGATAAACAAAGCCCCGCCGAAATCCTCCGCGGGGCTTTTTCATTTGCGCGGCGCGCCTTATTGCAGATCGCCATAGGCCTGCGCCAAACGCGCGACCGCCTGCTCGACCAAGACCCGCGGCGTGGCGAGGTTGAACCGCATATGGCCTTCGCCGCCCGCGCCAAAGGTGGGGCCGTGGTTGGCGGCGATGCGCGCGTCTTTCTCGACGCGGCGGGTGTATTCGGCGGTCTCCATCCCCGTGCCGGAAAAATCCACCCATGCCAGATAGGTCGCCTCCAAAGGCATCGAGGCAAGTCCCGCAATGCCCGCAATTCCCGCGTCAAAGACCGCGCGGTTGCCGTCCAGATAGGCCACCAGATCATCCACCCATGCCGCGCCCGCAGGGCTATAGGCCGCCTCGGTCATCGCCAGTCCAAAGCTGTTGGGCGACATCCCCAAAGCCGCCATCCGCCCCGCAAAACGCGCGCGCAATTTGGCGTCCGCAATGATCACATTACCGGTATGGCTGCCCGCGATGTTGAAGGTTTTGGTCGTCGCGCTCATCATCACCAAACGGTCCTCGATACCCTCGATCAGCGCCATGGGCGTATGGGTATTCCCTGCAAAAACAATATCATGATGGATCTCATCCGAGACCAGCACCAGATCATGCTTGCGCGCCAGCGCCGCCACGCCTTCCAGTTCCGCGCGGCTCCACACGCGCCCGCCCGGATTGTGCGGCGAGCACAGGATGATCATTTTCGCCCGCCCCGAAAGGGCCGCCAATTGCGCATCCCACGCGTCGAAATCCATCTGGTAGCGGCCATTCTCAAGCGCCAGCTGGCATTCGATCACCTCGCGCCCCGCCGCTTTGATCACCCGCGCAAAAGCGTGATAGACCGGCGTCATCAACACCACCCCATCGCCCGCCTCGGTAAAGGCATCTACGCACAGCGCCGTGCCGTTGACCAATCCGTGCACGGTGAAAATCGCCGCCGGATCGACCTGCCAGTTGTGGCGGTTTTGCATCCACCAACAAATCGCCGCGCGGTAGGAGGCATCATCGCCATAATAGCCGTAAACCCCGTGGCCGAGCATCCCCTCCAAAGCCTCTTGCACACAGTGCGGCGGGCGAAAATCCATATCCGCCACCCACATGGCAATCCCGTCCGCCGCCGGCACGCCGTAAATCGGCTCCATCAGGTCCCATTTCGACGAATGCGTGCCATGACGGTCGATAACCTCGTCAAATTGCGTCGCGGCGCGGGCAGTATTACTCATCCTGTGTCCTTCGTTGTGATGGGCAGAGAAGTGCTCCGCCTTTGCCCCAAAATCTACCCCATCCGCCCCTAGGCGCAAGGGCAAGGATCGCGCCGCTGCGGCATTTGCAGGTTCCAAAAATATCCCCGCCGGAGGCTCCGATCCGCGCCGCGCCCCCCGCCGCTTCGGCCTGTGCGCGGCTGTGCGCCACGTTGCCTGCCACCCGCGCCGCGCCGCGCCCGTTGCATGCGCCGCCCGCATCGCCTAAATGAAGCCCATGATACGGCCTATTTTGATACATCCCGATCCGCGCCTCAAAAAGCAGTGCGACCCCGTCGAAGATCTCTCCGACGCGCGCCGCAAGCTGGCCAAAGACATGCTCGAAACCATGTATGACGCCCCCGGCATCGGGTTGGCGGCGCCGCAGATCGGCGTGCTCGAGCGGCTCATCACCCTCGATTGCGTCAAGGAACAAGGCGAGGCACCCGCGCCTTTGGTAATGTTCAACCCCGAAATTCTCAGCGCCTCAGGCGACACCAATGTCTATGAGGAGGGCTGCCTGTCGATCCCCGAGCAATATGCCGAGGTTACCCGCCCCAAAGAGGTGCGCGTGGGCTGGATCGACATGGACGGCAACCCGCAGGAGCGCGATTTCGACGGGCTTTGGGCGACCTGCGTGCAGCATGAGATCGACCATCTCAACGGCACGCTGTTCATCGACCATCTCAAACCGCTCAAACGCCAGATGATCACCCGCAAGATGGTGAAATTCAAACGCGAACGCAGTCGGGCCTGACCCGATGAGCGATCCGAACGCCCCCCAAGGCCCCGACGCCGCGCCAGACGCCCTGCCAGACGCCGCGCCAGAGGCCCTTCCGACGGCATTGGCCCATGTCACGCGCCTTGTTTCTGCCTTGCAATCCGAAGGCCGCGCCCCCGCTTTCGAGGTGCTCAAATGGCCCGATCCGCGCCTGTCCAAACCGTGCAAAGAGGCCGAATTGACCGCCGGTGCCCGCGCCCCTGACGGGGTGGTCGCGCTGGCGCTGGGGATTCTGCACACGATGTATGCGGCCTCGGGGCGCGGATTGGCGGCGCCGCAAATCGGCGTGCTGACGCGGCTCTTTGTGATGGATGTCACATGGAAGGAGGGCGCGCAAAATCCTTGTGTTTGCCTCAATCCCGAAATCCTCGACGCCGCGCCCGAAACCTCCGTGATGGAGGAGGGCTGCCTGTCGATCCCTGGCGTTCTGGCCCCCGTGACGCGACCCGACGAGATCACGCTGGCCTATACCGATCTGGACGGTGTGCGCGTGGTGCGCCGATTGTCGGGGATGGAGGCGCGCTGTGCCCAGCACGAGATCGACCACCTCGACGGTCTGGTCACCTTCGACCGTCTGCAGGCGGATCGCCGCGCCAAGCTCGAAGCGGTTTACGCGGTCTCCAACACCCCCGCCTTGGCCGCGCCGACCCCGCAATTCCTGCCCAGAAGCGAAGAGTAATCCACATGCCCGCGCGGACCTGCTTGCCCTATCCGAACAAAATCCTGCGCAGCCCCGCGCAGCCGGTCGAGGCGATTACCGACGAGATCCGCGCCCTTTGGGCCGATATGATCGACACGATGGAGGCCATGCCCGGCGTCGGATTGGCAGCGCCGCAAATCGGCGTATCGCTGGCCCTCGCGGTGGTCGATGCCTCCGAGGCGCGCGGGCAGGCGATCCGCATGGCCAACCCCGAAATCCTGCACGCCTCGGTGCAATTGCGCCCCCATGAGGAGGCCAGCCCCAACCTGCCTGGCGTGTCGGCCTTGGTCGCGCGGCCCCGCGCCGTCACCGTGCGGTTCATGAACGCGCAGGGCGAGAGCGAAGAGCGCGATTTCGTCGGTCTTTGGGCCACCTCGGTGCAGCACCAGATCGACCATCTGGCGGGCAAGATGTATTTCGACCGCCTCACCAAGACGCGCCGCGATATGTTGCTGCGCCGCGCCAAGAAACTGCGCGCATAGGGGGCGGGTCATGCGGATCATTTTCATGGGCACGCCGGAGTTTTCGGTGCCGGTTCTGGAGGCGCTGGTCGGCGCAGGCCATGACATCGCCGCCGTCTATTGCCAGCCGCCGCGCCCCGCGGGCCGCGGCAAAAAGGACCGCCCCACGCCCGTTCATGCCCGCGCGCAGGAGATGGGCCTTGCGGTGCGCCATCCGCTGAATTTCAAAGACCCCGCCGATATCGCCGATTTCGCCGCGCTGCAGGCCGATGTCGCCGTGGTCGTCGCTTACGGGCTGATCTTGCCACAGACGCTGTTGGATGCGCCGAAATATGGCTGCCTCAATATCCACGCCTCGCTTTTGCCGCGCTGGCGCGGGGCGGCGCCGATCCACCGCGCCATCATGGCCCGCGACGCGCAAACAGGCGTTTGCATCATGCAGATGGAGGCCGGATTGGACACCGGCCCTGTCTTGCTGCGCCGCGAGACGGCGATCGGCGCAAAGGACACCACCGCCGCGCTGCATGACCGTTTGTCGCAGATCGGGGCCGAGGCCATTGTCGAGGCCTTGGCGCATTTGCCGGACCTGAGCGCGCAGGTGCAACCCGAGGAAGGCGTGAGCTATGCGGCGAAGATCGACAAAGCCGAAGCGGCGATTGATTGGACTGCCCCCGCCGCCGAGGTCGATGCGAAAATCCGCGGCCTCTCGCCCTTTCCTGGCGCCTATGTGGAGGTGGACGGGGCGCGGGTGAAACTGCTCGCCTCGCGTCTGGCGGCGGGCGCGCGCGCGGATCAGGGCACGGATCAAGGCGCGGCTCCGGCGGCCGCGGGCGAAGTGATCGAGGGCGCGGATGAAGGGCGGCTCGTCGTTGCCTGCGGCTCCGGCGCGGTCGAGGTTTTACGCTTGCAACGGGCGGGCAAGGGCGCGCAGGATGCGGATGTCTTCTTGCGCGGCCAAGCGTGGAGCAAGGGCAAGCGCCTGTAACTTGCGCCCCGTGCCTTGAACCGCATTTCGCACCGACGCGATACCGACGAAATACCGACGTGATACCGACGCCGGAAATGCAGCTTTTTAAGGGAGAAACCCATGTTCCCCTCGATGATCGGAACCGTGGTGATCGCGGGCATTGTCGGCTATCTGTCCGAACGCTCGGGATTCACCCGCAACGGGATTTTGCAATCCATCATCATCTGCGTGGGCGGGGCGTTTTTATTCTACTTCGTGCGGCTGATGTTCGGCCTGTCCTTCGGCACTGCGGGGGTGGATGCGATCTTGTCCTCCATCGGCGCGCTGATCATCGTGCCGACCCATTTCATGCGGCGAAAATAGTTTTAATACAGGAGGTTATCCATCATGGGCGGAGCGGTTTTATTGCTCGTCATCGGCGCGGCAGCGGGGTTTATCGCCACGCGCATCATGCGGGTCGAGACCGATATCATCACCACAATTGTCATCGGCATGGCAGGGGCGCTGGTGGGCGGATTGGTCTTGCGCGCACTGATCACCGTGATGGGGCTGATGGCCGGATTTGTCGGCGCGGTTCTGGGCGCGCTGGCGCTGATCTGGCTTTGGAACACCTATGGCACCCGCCGCTAGGGATGGGTGCTAAGATATTGATTTTTAATCTTTAAACGGAGCCATTCCGGCGCGCGCCAATTCGTCGGCGCGCTCGTTCTCGGGGTGGCCCGCATGGCCTTTGACCCATTCCCACGTCACCTCATGGCGCGCCTGTGCCTCGTCCAGACGTTGCCACAACTCGACGTTTTTCACCGGCTTTTTGTTGGCCGTCTTCCACCCGTTGCGCTTCCATCCGAAAATCCATCCGGTCACGCCGTTCTTGACATAGGCGCTATCGGTGACGACGGTAATTTTCGTCGGTTTTTCAAGAGCTTCGAGGGCGTGGATCGCGGCCAGAAGCTCCATGCGGTTGTTGGTGGTATCGGCCTCGCCGCCCTGAAGCGTGCGCTCTTTGACCACCGTATCGCCGCTCTTGGCCTGCAAAAGCGCGCCCCAGCCTCCGGGGCCGGGATTGCCCGAGCAGGCACCATCGGTATAGGCATAAAGATCAGGCATGTTTTTGCTTTCGGATCAGAAGGTTAGGCAGGCTGTCGCAAGACGCGCGGGACTTTGAATTCGACATCTTCCTGCGCCGTTTCGACCAATTCTACCGAGACGTCAAAGCGCGATTTGAAGGCGTCGAGCACCTCGTTGACCAGTAATTCCGGCGCCGAGGCCCCCGCCGTGATGCCCACCGACGTGATCCCGTCCAATGCCCGCCAATCGATGTTTTCCGCACGCTGCACCAATTGCGCATAGGCGCAGCCATTGGCGCGGCCCACCTCGACCAGACGCTTGGAATTGGACGAATTCGGCGCCCCGATCACCAAGAGGGCGTCGATCTTGGGCGCGATGGCCTTGACCGCCGCCTGACGGTTGGTGGTGGCATAGCAGATGTCTTCTTTATGCGGGCCGATGATGGCGGGAAATCGCGCCTTGAGAGCGGCAATGATTTCCACCGTGTCATCCACGGACAGCGTGGTTTGTGTAATGAAAGCAAGGCGTTGTTCGTCGCGCACGGTGAGAGAGGCAACATCTTCGGGGGTCTCGACCAACAAGACCTCGCCGTGCGGCAATTGCCCCATGGTGCCAATGGTTTCGGGGTGGCCCTCATGGCCGATCATCACCATTTGCAGGCCCGCCTGATGGTGACGTTCGGCCTCGATATGGACCTTGCTCACCAAGGGGCAGGTGGCATCGACAAAGACCATTTCGCGGCGCGCGGCCTCGGCGGGCACCGCCTTTGGCACCCCATGGGCCGAGAAGATCACCGGCCGGTCGTCAGGGCATTCGTCCAGCTCCTCGACAAAGACCGCGCCGAGATCGCGCAGGCTGTCGACGACGAATTTATTGTGCACGATCTCATGGCGCACATAGACCGGCGCGCCCCATTTTTGCAGGGCCATTTCGACGATCTTGATGGCGCGGTCCACACCGGCACAAAATCCGCGCGGCGCCGCGAGGTAGAGGGTCAGGGGGGGCTTGGTCATCATGTCTCTCCGCGTTGCCCCAGACCTAGGCCACATGGGCCGCGCCGTCCAGATGGCGGGGCAGGCGGCGGGCGAAAAACATCCGCGCTGGCGGTCTTTGGCCACAAAAAAAACCGGCGCGAGAGGCCCGCGCCGGTGATCTTATTGTGTCGAGACTGGCTTAGCTTTCGCTGCGCTCATACTCGCGGTCTGGCGCCTCGGCCATCGGCTCGCGCGGGGGGCGGCCAATCACGTCCTTGAGGTCTTCAAGCTCGATGAAGTTATCCGCCTGACGGCGCAATTCATCAGCAATCATAGGGGGTTGGCTGCGGATGGTGGAGACCACCGAAACCCGCACGCCCTGGCGCTGCAGGCTTTCGACCAGCGGGCGGAAATCGCCATCACCGGAGAAAAGCACGATATGATCGACATGCGGTGCAAGTTCCATTGCATCCACCGCCAGCTCGATATCCATATTGCCCTTCACTTTGCGCCGGCCCATTGAATCGGTGTATTCCTTGGCCGGTTTGGTGACCATGGTAAACCCGTTATAGTTGAGCCAGTCCACGAGGGGACGGATCGGAGAATATTCGTCATTCTCCAAAAGAGCGGTGTAATAGAACGCGCGCAACAGCTTGCCGCGACGCATGAATTCCGAGCGCAGCAATTTGTAGTCGATGTCGAAGCCGAGGGATTTGGCGGCCGCATAAAGGTTCGAGCCGTCAATGAACAGCGCCAGCCGTTCGTCCTTGTAAAACATCAAAATGTCCTTCCGAAAAGTCGCTTTGCCTAAGGTGAGTGGGTGTGTGAGTGGTGTTCAGCAAAACGGAAATGGGAAAATACGAGCATTGATCCCCCCTCGCAAGGGGGGCATGAATGATCATAAGGATAGAGGGGAATGAAAACCGTGCAAGAATTTCTCGTGGCGTTTGGCGGAAATCTGCCTTCGGTTGTGGGCGATGTGCCCGCAACGCTCAACGCGGCGTTGAACCAATTGGTTCAAAACAATGTGGAAATTCTTGGTAAAAGCCGTCTTTATCACACGCCGTGTTTTCCCGAAGGCGCGGGGCCGGATTACGTCAATGCTGTTGTCCTAGTCGCGGCAAAATTGAGCGCCGATGACATGCTTGTGATGTTGCATGACGTCGAGGAAGCCTTTGGACGCGCGCGCGGGCAGGGGGCAAAACGCTGGTCGGGGCGGGCGCTCGACCTTGATTTGCTGGCCATGGGCGATGCGGTGCGCCCCGATCTGGCGGGGTTTCGCGCGTGGTATGATTTGCCGCTTGAGGCGCAGATGCAGCGCGCGCCGCAGGGGTTGATCTTGCCGCATCCGCGGCTGAGCGAGCGGGCCTTTGTGTTGGTGCCCTTGGCCGAAGTGGCCCCGAGTTGGCGCCATCCGGTGCTCGGCCAAAGCGCGGCCGAGCTTTGCGCCGCACTGCCGCAAGCGGCGCGCCAAGAGGTGCGCGCAATGGCGCAGCACTGGTAACGTGGCGCGCGATCTTGGGCGCGGGGCGGTAAAACTCGCGTGTTCAGGGGCGATATGCGCCATTTTGCGCTTGTCTTTATGGGGCATCGGGCCTAGATAACCGCTTTCTAATCCAATTGCTCCGGAGTGCTCCATGGCCCGCGTTACCGTCGAAGATTGCGTCGATAAAGTTCCAAACCGGTTTGAACTGGTCATGTTGGCCTCGCACCGCGCGCGCGAAATCGCCGCTGGCGGGGCGCTCACCGTGGACCGTGACAACGACAAAAACCCCGTTGTGGCCCTGCGAGAGATTGCCGAAGAAACCCAATCGGCCGACGAGCTGCGCGAGCGTTTGATCGAGAGCAACCAGAACCAGATCGAAGTCGACGAGCCCGAAGATGATTCGATGGCTCTGCTGATGGGCGCCGAGGCCGACAAACCGGCCGATGACGACATGAGCGAAGAAAAACTGCTGCGCGCCTTGATGGAAGCGCAAGGGCAGGGGTGATTTTGAACGGGCCGCCGCGCGCGGCCCTGACAAACTCACGATACGCGCGGGTCCGCCCCGCGCCGCTTCCCTGCAACAACCGTTTGAGGACGCGGGCCAAATGATCGCCGCAGATGACCTGATCGCGCTGGTTCGCAACTATAACCCCAAAACCAACGAGGCCTTGATCCGCGAGGCCTATGCCTATGGCTTCGAGATGCACGATGGCCAGACGCGGCAATCGGGCGAGCCGTATTTTACCCATCCCGTTGCCGTGGCCGCGATCTTGACGCAGCAGCGCCTTGACGATGCGACGATCATCACCGCGCTGTTGCACGACACGATCGAGGACACCAAAGCCAGCTATTTCGAGGTCGAGCAAAAATTCGGCTCCGAAGTCGCCGAATTGGTTGATGGCGTGACCAAGCTGACCAATCTGCAGCTCAGCTCGTCGGAGACAAAACAGGCCGAAAACTTCCGCAAACTGTTCATGGCGATGAGCAAGGATTTGCGCGTTATTTTGGTCAAACTCGCCGACCGTTTGCACAATATGCGCACCATCGAGGCCATGCGCGCCGAGAAACAGGCGCAAAAGGCCCGCGAGACGATGGAGATTTTCGCGCCATTGGCGGGGCGGATGGGGATGCAATGGATGCGCGAGGAGCTTGAAGACCTCAGCTTCAAAGTGCTCAACCCCGAAGGCCGCCTGTCGATCATGCGCCGTTTTGTGAACCTGCAACGCGAAAGCGGCGATGTGATCGAACGGATCACCGCCGATATGCGCAAGGAACTGGACGCCAAGCAGATCGAGGCCGATGTGTTCGGCCGCGCCAAAAAACCCTATTCGATTTGGCGCAAGATGCAAGAAAAGGACCAAGGCTTCTCGCGTCTGTCCGACATCTACGGCTTTCGCATCATCACCCGCTCCGAAGAGGATTGCTACCGCGTTCTGGGCGCGATCCATCAACGCTGGCGCGCCGTTCCGGGGCGGTTCAAGGATTACATCAGCCAACCCAAAACCAACGGCTACCGCTCGATCCATACCACCGTCTCGGGGCGTGATGGCAAACGGGTCGAGGTGCAAATCCGCACGCGGCAAATGCATGACGTGGCCGAAACTGGCGTGGCGGCGCATTGGTCCTACCGCGACGGGGTGCGCACGCAAAACCCCTTTGCCGTCGATCCGGCGAAATGGATCGCGGGGCTGACCGAACAGATGGGCACCGAGGAGGACCACGACGAATTTCTCGAAGTGGTCAAGCTCGAGATGTATTCGGACAAGGTGTTTTGCTTTACCCCCAAGGGCGAAGTGGTCAAATTGCCCAAAGGCGCAACACCGATTGATTTCGCCTATGCGATCCACACGCGGATCGGCAATGCCTGTGTCGGGGCCAAGGTGGACGGGATGCGCGTGCCCCTGTGGACCCGCATCAAAAACGGCCAGTCGGTCGAGGTGATCACCGCCGAGGGCCAAGTGCCGCAAGCCACATGGCTCGAGATTGCCACCACCGGCAAGGCGCGCAGCCATATCCGCCGCGCCCTGCGTGAGATCGACCGCGAGCGGTTCATCAAACTGGGCCGCGAATTGGCGCGCTCGGCCTTTGAACATATGGGCAAACGCGCCACCGACAAGGCGCTCGAAACCGCCGCGCGCACCCTGCGCATCGAGAGCCGTCATGAGTTGCTCGCCCGTTTGGGCAGCGCAGAATTGACCGCCCGCGAGGTGGTGCGCGCCGTCTATCCCGAATTGCAGCACGACGAGACCGACGAGATCGACGAGGCGCGCGCCGTGATCGGCCTGTCGGACGGGCAAAGCTTTGCCCGCGCGAAATGTTGCCAACCGCTTCCGGGTGAGCGGATCGTCGGCATCACCTACCGCGGCCAAGGCGTTGTGGTCCATGCCATCGATTGCGAATCGCTCTCGGACTATGAGGAACAGCCCGAACGCTGGATGGATCTGCATTGGCATTCGGGTAAACACCCGTCGGTCTATGCGGTCTCGCTGGATCTGACCATCGGCAATGATGCGGGGGTCTTGGGCCGTATCTGCACATTGATCGGCGAGCAAAAGGCCAATATTTCCGATCTGGTTTTCGCTGATCGGAAACCGGATTTTTATCGTCTTGTGATTGATGTGGAATTGCGCGACGCAGAACACCTGCACCGCGTGACCTCGGCCCTTGAGGCCGAAAGCGATGTGGCCGCCGTGCAGCGTTTGCGCGATCCGGCCCGCAACCCTGCCGGACAGGGCACCGCAGGCGCGCAGGCGCCCGATGTCGCCTGAACGGCATATTACGGCCCCATCAAGGCCACAGACCGCGCCCAAAAGGGATGAAGCCAGAATGGCGCATCTGGGGCAGAGCGCGGAGATCGAGCGCCCCGACCCGAGCAGAACCGAGCCGCACAACCGGCCCGAACAACGGAGATTGATAGCCCTTCGTGGTCTTTAAGCGCCGAGACAGACGGCCGATCTGGAAGGTCGCGGTAGAGTTTTTCTACCCGCGCGGCGGATGGTATCGCGCGGCGCTTTATATCAAACACCGCCTGCGCCGTTTGCCCGACCCGCCCCACCGCATCGCGCGCGGCATTCTGGCGGGGCTTTTCACCACCTTCACGCCGTTTTACGGGCTGCATTTTCTTGTCGCCGGGCTCATCGCCTTTGTCTTGCGCGGCAATATTCTCGCGGCGCTCTTGGCGACGTTTTTTGGCAATCCGCTCACCTATGTGCCGATTGGCATGGTGTCGATGAAGACGGGTTATTTCCTTTTGGGGCTCGACCATCACCCCCATGATATGCACCGCTCGCTGGGCGGCAAATTCTTGGACGCTGCCGATGATCTCAAGAGCAATTTCATCGCCCTGTTCACCGATCAAGACACCGATTGGGCGGGGCTTTCGGTGTTTTATCACGAGGTGTTCTTTCCCTATCTGATCGGCGGCGTCATTCCGGGGGTCATTGCCGGTATCATCGGCTATTACGTCTCGCTGCCGTTGATCCAAGCCTATCAGAACCGCCGCCGCGGTGCGCTCAAGGCCAAGCTGGCTTTGATCAAACAAAAAGCCGCCGCAAAGGCTGACGCGCGCAAGAAAGCGGATTAACCTGCCGCAAATTCAAGGGATTCGCCGCCGCTGTGCAGGGGCGGGCAATCCGCTCATAAGGACCGCGCAGATGAGCATTACACCCCCCAAAGCCCCGCTGCGGCTTGGCGTGAACATCGACCATGTGGCCACGGTGCGCAATGCGCGCGGCGGGGCCTATCCCGATCCGCTGCGGGCGGCCAAACTGGCCGAAGCTGCAGGCGCCGATGGCATCACCGCGCATCTGCGCGAAGACCGCCGCCATATCTCCGACGCCGATATCGAAGCCTTGGTCGCGGGGCTGTCGGTGCCGCTCAATTTCGAGATGGCCGCCACCGAGGAGATGCAGGCGATTGCCCTGCGCCACAAGCCCCATGCGGTTTGCATCGTGCCCGAAAAGCGCGAAGAGCGCACCACCGAGGGCGGGCTGGAAGTGGCCAAGGATGAAAACCGTCTGGCCCATTTCATCGCGCCCCTGCGCGAGGCGGGCAGCCGCGTGTCGATCTTTATCGCCGCCGACAGCGCCCAGATCGAGGCCGCATCGCGCATCGGTGCGCAGGTGATCGAATTGCACACCGGTGCCTATTGCGACGCCCATGCCGAAGGCGATTTTGCCGCCCGCGATGCCGAATTGGCGCGGCTGACCGAGATGGCAACCTATGCCGACAGCCTCGGGCTGGAGGTCCATGCGGGCCACGGGTTGACCTTTGACACCGTCGCGCCGGTCGCGGCCCTGCCCGAAGTGGTGGAATTGAACATCGGCCACTTCATCATCGCAGAGGCGATTTTCATGGGGCTTGAGCCGGCGATTGCGCAGATGCGCGCCCTGATGGAAGCGGCGCGCAGCGGGTAGCATGGGGTGCGGGTGGCGCCCATCGCGCCCCTCGCCCGCAACCGGACCCGCACCCCGCCCGCCCGCGCAGCCCACGGGGTGACAGCCGCCGCATTTCGCAGTATGTCCGCCCAAAGCAAACAGGGACCAAAATCAATGAACGACACGCCCGCGCCCGCCGCCGATACCGCTCTGACCCCGCCCAATTATGTCCGCTTCTTGGGCATTCTGGTGCTGGTCAAACTTGCGATCATTGCGATTTTCTATGCGCTGACCTTTGCGGGAGTGGAGTTGAAAACCACCAGCACCTTTGTCGTGGCCCCGATGGTGGCGGCGATGATCGAAGGGCAGATGTATGCCAAGGCCAATGGGGTCAAACCTGCTGGCGCGCTGTGCTGGCGCTTTGCGATCCTGTCGGCGATCTTGGCGGTCTTTGTCGAGGTCTTGATCACGGGGGCAGTGTTCGCCCTGATCCCGCAGGTCGGGCAGGCCGTGGGCAGCATGCCGATGGTCTATATGATTGCGGGGGGCATGTTGGCCTTTTATTTTGCCGCATTCATCATCTCGCACCGGTTCTTTTTCCCCATGGGCGCGCGCAATTACCTCAACGCCGAAGCCGCAAAAGCCAAACGCGCCGCATCCAAGGCGGGCAAATCCTGACGGCGGGGCGCAGGATGCGCGCGATCTGGGCGCTGTTGCTGGCCTTGGCGCTGCCCTGCGCGCCGCTGTCGGCGCAGCAGGTTTTGGGCTGCGACGGGCATGTGGCGCGGGCCGAGAACCTGATGGAGCCTTGGGACGAAAACAGCCGCAGTTTCTCGGGCGGGCGCACGCGGCTGGCGGTGCTCGACACCATCGAGCCTGCGCTCGGGGCCTTCTATGTGATGATCCTGTCGCCGCCCTTTGATCCGCTGGGCGCGCGCCAATGCCGTGTGGTGGGGCTGTCGCAGGCCATGGGCTTTGCGCGCATCCGCTTTGATGCGCTGGCCTCGGCCTATGATCCGTTGAGCGGCCTGTCGTTTGATCTGCCGGTCGAGATCTATGACGCGGCGCAAGACGCACCCGTGCCCAAGCGATTGCGCCTGAGCGTCAATCAGGCCAGCGGCGAGATCACCGCACAGATCGAGGCGGCGCAATGATCCTTGGCATCGGCACCGATCTGGCCAATATCGAGCGGATCGCGGGGGTTCTGGAGCGTCACGGCGATAGGTTCCGCAACCGCGTTTTCACCGACATCGAACAGGCCAAGGCCGAACGGCGCCGCGATGTGGCGGGGACCTATGCCAAACGCTGGGCGGCGAAAGAGGCCTGTTCCAAGGCGCTGGGCACGGGGCTGCGCATGGGGATCGCGTGGAAGGATATGGCGGTGAGCAACCTGCGCACCGGCCAGCCGGTGATGCATTTGACCGGATGGGCGGCGCAGCGTCTGGCCGAAATGACCCCCGCCGGATATGAGGCGATTGTGCATGTGACCTTGACCGATGACCACCCATGGGCGCAGGCCTTTGTGGTGATCGAGGCGCGCCCCGCGGCGCAGGCCGCAACGCCCCAGTGATCCGCAAGCCGGCGCGGATGCGGGCAGGGCAGGAGCCTGCGGCGCGGATATTTGCAGAACCTGCAAGGGGGCGGCGACATTGAGCCGCTGCGCGCTATGATATCGGCGCATCGGGTTGACAGGCTGCGGCTGCGCGCTCATGAAGCCTGTGACAGATATCGCGAAATGACCGGAGTGCCCCATGGCCGAAACCGCAGAGAAAAAAGGCAATGCCGTCGTCGAGACCATCAAGACCGTGGTCTATGCCTTATTGATTGCGGGGCTGTTTCGCACGCTGCTGTTTCAACCCTTCTGGATCCCGTCGGGATCGATGAAGGACACGCTTTTGATCGGTGATTTTCTTTTCGTGAACAAGATGTCCTATGGCTATTCCTATGCATCTTGCCCGTCGATCCGTATTCCGGCGATTGGCGTCGATGTGGATGCCGAGGATTTTTGCGGCTTCACCAAGGGCGGCAACTCGCGCTTGTTCGGCTCCGAGCCCGAGCGCGGCGATGTGGTGGTATTTCGCCATCCGGTCAGCGGCAGCGATTATATCAAACGGCTGATCGGCCTGCCGGGGGACCGTGTGCAGGTCAAGAACGGCGTTGTGTTTCTCAATGGCGAGGCGGTCAAGCTTGAGCCTGCGGGCACCTTTACCGAAGAATTTGCCAGCCAAGGCCCGCAGCGCATGTTGCCGCGATGCGCCAATGGTGCAGTTGGCGAAGGCGGAAGCTGCGAGAAGGAACGGTTTACCGAAACCTTGCCGGGCGGGGTGAGCCATTCGGTCCTCAACATCGGCAACCAGCGCGCCGATAACACCGGTGTCTATACCGTGCCGGAGGGGCATTATTTCTTCATGGGGGACAACCGCGACAATTCCACCGACAGCCGCTTTTCGCAAAGCGTCGGCGGGGTGGGTTTTGTGCCCTATGAGGATTTGATCGGGCGCGCGGACCGGATCATGTTCTCTTCGGCGGGGCGCTCGATGCTGTTTTTCTGGACATGGCGCGGTGATCGTTTCTTCAAGGGGATCAATTGAAGATTTCGGCGGAATTGAAGGCCTTTGAGGGCCGCATCGGGTATGCGTTCAACCAGCCCGAATTGTTGCTGCGCGCGGTGACGCATAGCTCGATGTCGACGCCCAACCGCGACGACAACCAGCGGCTCGAATTCCTTGGCGATCGGGTGCTGGGCCTTGTGATGTGCGAGGCGCTTTTGGAGGCCGATACCGCCGCCTCCGAAGGCCAGCTTGCGCCGCGGTTCAACGCTTTGGTGCGCAAGGAGGCCTGCGCCGATGTGGCGCGGCAGATCGACCTTGGCGCGGTGCTCAAACTGGGCCGCTCCGAGATGATTTCGGGCGGGCGGCGCAAGAATGCGCTTTTGGGCGATGCGATGGAGGCGGTGATCGCCGCCGTTTACCGCGATGGCGGATTTGCAGCGGCCAAAGCCATGGTCTTGCGCCTTTGGGGCAAGCGTATCCATGAGGTCGAGGAAGACGCGCGCGACGCCAAAACCGCCCTGCAAGAATGGGCGCAGGCGCGCAAATTGCCGCCCCCCCATTACCGCGAACTGGCCCGCAAGGGGCCGGATCATGCGCCGGTCTTTACCATTGCCGCAGAACTCAAAACCGGCGAGAGCGAAGAGGCCACAGCGCCCTCGAAACGCGCCGCCGAACAAGCCGCCGCCAAGGCGCTTTTACACAGATTGGAAAACCCATGACCCGCGCCGGATTTGTCGCCCTGATCGGAGAGCCCAACGCGGGCAAATCCACGCTTTTGAACCGCATGGTCGGGGCGAAAGTGTCGATCGTGACCCATAAGGTGCAAACCACCCGCGCGCGTATTCGCGGCGTGGCCATGGCGGGCGAGGCGCAGATCGTTTTCGTCGACACGCCCGGCCTGTTCAAACCGCGCCGCCGTCTGGATCGCGCCATGGTCGCCGCCGCATGGAGCGGCGCGGCGGACGCCGATGTGGTGGTTTTGATGGTCGAGGCGCATCGCGGCGTGACCGAGGGTGTCGAGGCGATCCTCGAAGGTTTGGGCGACATCGGCAAGGGGCGCAAAATCGCGCTGGCGATCAACAAGATCGACAAGGTCAAGGCCGAGGATTTGCTCGCCCTGACCCAAGCGCTCAACGAGCGCTACGCCTTTGCCGAAACCTTCCTGATTTCCGCCGAGCGCGGGCACGGGGTCGAGACCCTGCGCGATTGGCTGGCGGGCGAATTGCCCGAAGGTCCGTGGCTTTATCCCGAGGACCAGATCGCCGATCTGCCGATGCGCAATATCGCCGCCGAGATCACCCGCGAAAAAATCACCCTGCGTCTGCACCAAGAATTGCCCTATCAGATGACGGTCGAGACCGAAAATTGGGAAGAGCGCAAAGACGGATCGTGCAAGATCGATCAGGTGATCTATGTGGTGCGCGACGGTCATAAGGGCATCGTTTTGGGCAACAAAGGCGAGACGATCAAAGCCTTGGGCAAGGCCGCGCGCGAGGAATTGGAAGAATTCCTTGGCCGCCGCGTGCACCTGTTTTTGCAGGTCAAAGTGCGCCCGAACTGGCTTGAGGAAAAAGAGCGCTATTCCGAAATGGGTCTTGATTTCAAAGACGGCAACGCCTGATCCATGGCGCGTCTGGCCAGCGGCATATGGGTGTCGGCCTATCTGGCGCGGCTGCGGATCTTTGACATTCCGGCCTTTGTGGTGGCCCATGGCGACGACACTGCGGGCGCGGTTCTGGTCAAGCTGAGCACGCTGGACGGGCAGGCCCGCGCCTTCATGCGCGGCTTTGATCTGATGTCGGGGGACCGGCGTTGGGAGGAGCTGGCCGCAGGGCCGGAGCGCGAAGTGGACGCCGCCATCGCCCGACAGCGCGAATTCGACCCCGATCTTTGGGTGATCGAGGTCGAGGACCGCGCGGGGCGGCATTTGCTCGGCGAGGACGGGTTGCAATAGGCCCTGCCGCGCGCCCATAGTTTGCTCATGACATCGCTGCGACACTCACCAAAAGGCCGATCCGATGGAGTGGCGTGACCAAGGCATCTTGCTGTCGGTGCGCCCCCACGGCGAAAGCGGCGCGATCATTGAGGTGTTCACCCCGTCGCGCGGCCGTCACGCGGGGGTGGTGCGCGGCGGGGCCTCGCGCAAAATGGCTCCCGTCTTGCAACCTGGGGCGCAGCTTGACCTGCAATGGTCGGCGCGGCTCGAAGACCATCTGGGCATGTTTCGCGCCGAGCCGCTGCGCTCGCGCTCGGCGGCGGCGATGGCCTCGCGGCTGTCTTTGGCGGGGTTGAACACGGTCACGGCCCTGCTGCTGTTTTGCCTGCCCGAACGCCAAGCTTACGCCGATCTTTACGCGCGTACCGAGGTTTTGCTCGACCTGCTCGGCGCGCCGGAGGTTTGGCCCTTGGCCTATTTGCAATGGGAAATGGCGCTTCTGGGCGAAATGGGCTTCGGGCTTGATCTAAGCTGCTGCGCCGTCACGGGAGCGCGCGACGGGCTGGCCTATGTCTCGCCGCGCACGGGGCGGGCGGTGTCGCGCGCGGGGGCGGGGGATTGGGCCGACCGGCTGATGCCGCTGCCGCCGATCATGCTTGGGCAGGGGGCGGGAGAGGATGCGCAAATCGCCCAAGGGCTGCGCATCACGGGGCATTTCCTGAGCGGCCGCCTTGCGCTTGAGGTGGTGCAAAAACCCTTGCCCGAAGCGCGGGCGCGCTTTGTGCGGCAATTTGAAAAACGCGTGGCCGAGCGCGGCTAGGCCCGCCGCGCCCTAGCGCAGCGCCAAAACCAGATCGACCAATGTGCCAAGCGTCTCTTGATCGGCCTGCGTGGCATCGGGCAGCCCCGCCATACCCACCTGCGCCGCCAGAACCAGCCGCGCGATTTGCGGGTTGGTCACGCCCAGCGTTTCAAGCACCCCGCTCAGGTAATCGAGCCGGATTTTATCGGTCTTGGCCAAGATCGCCGCCGCCGCCGCATCCACCTGTGCCCATCCGCGCAGGGCCTTTTCCGCCCGCGCTTCGGTCTTGTCGGCGGCAAATCCGTTTTGCGCCAGAGCGCGCAGGGTCCGCGTCGCCTCGGCGCGGTCTTTGGGCACCTCGGGCAGGGCCGAATGACGGTCCTCCCAATAGGCGAGCATGGATTTGTGAAAATCCGGCACATCCTTGAAATGCCAATAAAAACTGCCCTTTGTCGTGCCCAGCTCGCGCGCCAGAGGCTCGGCTTTGAGCGCAGAAGGACCATGCTGGCCCAAGGCCTTGAGGCCGGCCAGCATCCAGTCGTCTTTGGAAAGGCGTGTGCTACGTTTCATGTGGTTGATCCTACCGCAGGGGCGGGCGAATCACCAGATTATTATGCAGGTGCAGCATCACATTTCTGCGCTGCCGCATCGGGCGGTAATTCCCCTGTGCTCACAAGGGTTTGCGCAGCGCCCCGATGAGCGCCGCGCCGCAAAACAGCGCCGCCGCGACGCAAACGATGCTCGGTCCGCTGGGGCTGTCATATGCAAAAGAGAAGGCCAGCCCGCCAAAACATGACAGCGCCCCGACCGCAGCGGCGATGGCGGCCATGGCTTCGGGCGTGCGGGCAAATCCGCGCGCCGTTGCCGCCGGAATGAGCAGCAGGGCCGAGATCAGCAATACCCCCACCACTTTGATCGCCACGGCCACGACCAAGGCCAGCGCGAGGGTCAAAATCCGCGCCTCGCGCTTGGGATTCAGGCCGCTGGCCGAGGCCAGATCGGGGCTGAGCGTGGCGGTCAACAGCGCGCCCCAACGCGCGTAAAGCAGCGCCAGAACCGCCAAGGCCCCGCCCCAGATCACCACCAGATCGCCGCGCGTCACCGCCAGAATGTCGCCAAACAGATAGGCCATCAAATCGATCCGCACGCCTTGCAGGAAGCTCACCGCGACAAGACCGACGGCCAGCGCCGAATGGGCCAGAACCCCCAAAAGCGTGTCGATCCCGTGGCCGCGATCCGACAGGGCCGAAACCGTCAGCGCCATCGCCAGCGCCACGGCCAGAACCGCCGGAAACACCGGCACCGCAAAGGCCAGCGACAGCGCCACGCCCAAAATCGCCGCATGGGCCGTGGCATCGCCGAAATAGGCCATGCGCCGCCAGACCACGAAACAGCCCAAAGGCGCGGCGGCCAAGGCCACGCCCAGCCCCGCCAAAGCGGCGCGCAGGGCGAAATCATCCAAGAGTGTCATAGGGTTTCTTCCGTTTTCGGGCTGCTGTGGGCGTGCCGTGAACCGTGCTCTGCGCCGTGCTCTGCGCTGTGATCATGGGCGCAGCTTTCGTCGTGTGTGTGCCCCTGAGTGTCGCCGTGCCCGTGATCATGCGTGTGATCATGAGTGTGGTCATGTCCGTGGTCATGCTCATGGCGGTAAAGCGCCAAAGCCCCATGGGTGCCGGAGCCGAACAGCGCGCGATATTCGGGGGCCGAGGCGACGATTTCGGGCGTGCCGTGGCAACAGACATGGCCATTGAGGCACACCACGCGGTCCGAGGCGCTCATCACCACATGCAATTCATGGCTGACCATCAGCACCGCACATCCCAACCGTGCGCGCAATTCCTCGATCTGGCGGTAAAAATTGGCCGATCCGGCTTGGTCGAGCCCCTGCGTCGCCTCGTCGAGCAGCAATAGGTCGGGGGTTTCCAGAACCGCGCGTGCCAAAAGCACCCGTTGGAATTGTCCGCCCGACAGCGCCGCCATTTGCCGTTTTGCCAGATCCGGCGCGCCCGCCTCGTCGAGGGCCTGCGCCACGTCCTGCGCGCTGCGCCGCTCGGGCAAGGACAAGAACCGCTCCACGGTGATCGGCAGCGCCGGATCGATATGCAACTTTTGCGGCACATAGCCGATGCGCAGCCCTTTGGCGCGGGTGATCTGCCCCGTTTGCACAGGCACCGCGCCGATGATCGCCTTGAGCAATGTGGATTTGCCCGACCCGTTGGGGCCGACGATGGTGACGATCTCGCCGCGCGCGATCTGCAGATCGACGCCGTCGAGGGCTTGGTGCGCGCCGACCTTCACGCCAAGGCCGGTGATGGTCAAAAGGCTCATGCGGGGGGCGCCTTGGCGCAGAGCGGGCAAAGCCCCTCGGCCTCGATCACCACCCGCTCGACGGTGAAACCCGCGCGCTGCGCCGCTGCGCCGACCAAGGAGGCATCGGCCTCGGCGAGGGCCTCTTCGACCGCCCCGCAGGTGCGGCAGATCAGGAAAGCGGGCGAATGCGCGCCGCCGCCATGGGCCGCCGGATCGGCGCAAGCGACATAGGCATTGAGGCGCTCGATCTTATGGGCCAACCCGTTGGAGACCAGAAAATCCAAGGCGCGATAGGCCACGGGGGGCTGTGCGCTCATGCCGTCATCGGCCAGATGGGGCAAGATGTCATAGGCTCCCATGGCCTTGTGTTCCTTGAGCAAAATTTCCAGAACGCGGCGGCGGGCAGGGGTGAATTGCAACCCCTGCGCGGCGCAGCGTTCGGTTGCGGCGCGCATGGCATTGTCGATGCAAGCGCCGTGGTCGTGATGTTCAAATCCGAGGGCGGGCATGGGGTCTCCGGTCTGCGGGGCGCGCCGGTCAGGGGCGCGGTTTTTGGGTTGTGATGATATAACATTACGATTATAGGGATTGCAAATGTTATATCATTACACTCTCGGGAGATATGTTTCATGACCACGCCACTCGCCGCGCGCCTGCGCCGCACCGCTTTTGCCATGACCGCGCTGATCGCCTCTGCGGCTATTTCGACCGCCACCAAGACCGCCGCAGAGCCGCTGCGCGTGCTCGCCGATATCGCGCCGGTCGGCTCTTTGGCGGCGATGGTCATGGGCGATCTGGGCGCGCCGCAGGTCTTGGTGCCCGCAGGGGCCTCGGCCCATACGCTGTCCTTGCGCCCGTCGCAGGCGCGGGCCGTGCAGCAGGCCGATCTGGTGATCTGGGTCGGGCCGGCGATGGCGCCATGGCTGGGCGAGGCATTGGAGAGCCTCGCGCCGCAGGGCCGCGCCTTGGCGTTGATGGAGGCGCAGGGCACGCATCTTTTGCCCGCCCGCGCGGCGATTGCCTTTGAGGCGGGTCACGAGGGCGGGGAAGCAGACCGTGACGATCATGAGGCGCATGAGGGGCACGATCTTGAGGCGGACGGGCACGAGGCGCATGACCATGAGGAGCATGACAAAGAGGGCCATGCCAACGAGGGGCATGATCACGAAGATCATCACGAGGATCATAAGGAAGCCCATAGTGCGGCTCACGAGGAAGAGCACGAGAAAGAGCATGAGACAGAGCATGGTCGCGCGGGCCATGACACGCATGACACTCATGACGCGCAGCATGATGACCACGCCGACCATGACACTCATGACGAGCATGAAGACGAGCATGAAGAAGGCCATGACGACCATGCAGCAGCACAGGATCACCACGACCATGATCACGGCTCGGGCGAGGATCCGCATGTCTGGCTTGATCCGAAAAACGCGGTGCTTTGGCTTGATGTGATCGCGGCGGCCATGGCGGAGGCCGATCCCGACAATGCGGCGCAATACCGGCGCAATGCCAAGGCCGGACAGGCGCAGATCACCGAGGCCGCCGCGCAGGCGCGCGCGCAACTGGACGCGGCGGCGCGCGTGCCGATCCTCGCCTTCCACGATGCCTATCAATATTTCGAGCGCGCCTTTGATTTGAACGTGATTGGCGCGGTCTCCCTTTCCGATGCCAGCGATCCGGGACCGGCGCGGATTGCCGCGCTGCGCGACTTGGTGCGCGCGCGCGCCGTGCGCTGTGCCATCACCGAGCCGCAGTTTGCCGCGCGTCGGCTTGATCTGGTGCTCGAAGGGCGCGACGTGCGCCGCGTCGAGGTCGATCCGATGGGCTATGATCTGGCGCAGGGGGCGGGGCTTTATCCGGCGTTGATTCTGGCGATGGCGGAGCGTTTGGCCCGCTGCGCGGCGCCCTAGTGAAATTATTTTCGCAGCGGACTATTCGGGTCGCCGGGCGCGGGGAGTAAATAAAGTTATGGATCATAGCAATATTTTACCCGCGCCGAACGCCGCACCGCCAGCGGGCAAAAACTCTATTCAATCAAAGCCATCGATTAGGGCTTGATCTTTTCGGGGTGACGTTCATGAATGGCAACCTGTGAACACTGCCAACTATTTTTCGTGCCGCTAAGAACGCAAAGAGGAGAATTGCGAATAGGCGCGATGACAAAAATAGGGCATGCTCGCGCAAGATCGCCGCGAAAAGGCGGCGCATGTTGAAAGATCAGGGAGGATACCAACATGAGCTTTATGAAGAATGCACGCCGCACCGTTGCCGCAAGCGCAATGTTTGCCGCGATGAGCGCCTCGGCCTTTGCCCAAGAGGTGACGTTGAAGATGCACCAGTTCCTGCCCGCGCAGGCCTCGGTGCCGAGCCAGATTCTGGACGTCTGGGCCGATAAGGTCGAAGCGGAATCGGGCGGAAAAATCAAAATCGAACGCTATCCGTCGATGCAATTGGGCGGCAAGCCGCCGGAATTGGCCGACCAAGTGGTGGATGGCATTGCCGATATCGTTTGGACCGTGACCGGCTATAGCCCAGGTCGTTTCCCGCGCTCGGAAGCCTTCGAGATGCCCTTTACCATGACCAACGCCGAAGACACCTCGCGCGCCTATTGGGAATTTGCCGAGAAGAACATGCTCGACAAAGACTTTGCCGAGATGAAGATGCTGGCGGTTTGGGTCCATGGCCCCGGTCTCATCCACTCGAAAAACCCGATTGCGTCGGTGGCCGATCTGAACGGTGTCAAGCTGCGCGCGCCGACCCGCGTGACCAACAAACTCTTTAGCACCATGGGCGCAACGCCCGTTGGCATGCCCGTGCCCGCCGTGCCTGAGGCCCTGTCCAAAGGCGTGATCGATGCGACCGTGATCCCGTGGGAAGTGACCTCGGCGCTCAAAGTGTCGGAACTGGTGAGCAACCACACCGAATTTGGCGATGACACGCTCTATACCACCACCTTCATCTTTGCGATGAACAAGGACAAATACGAGAGCCTGTCTGACGAGCTTAAAGCCGTGATCGACGCCAACTCCGGCGCCGATGTGTCGGCATGGGCGGGCAAGGTCATGCAAGCGGCGGACGCGCCCGCCCGCAAGATCGCCGTGGATCGTGGCAACACCATCATCACCTTGACGCCCGAGCAAGTGGCCGAATGGAAAGCCGCCGCAGCCCCCATCGAGGCGGGTTGGGTCGAAGAGGTCTCGACCAATGATCTCGACGGTCAGGCGCTTTTGGATGAAGCCAAAGCCTTGATCGCCAAGCACAGCAAATAAGCCTCGGGTCACCCTGAGGTCGGGGCTGCGGCATCGCGTGCTGCGGCCCCTTTTTATACCCACCGCCCGCGCGGCCCATACCGCAGACCGCGGCCTCGACCGCGCCCGCGCACACCACTGCAATGACCGCAATGACCGCAAAACGGCCCAAGCAGGTCCACAGGCGGCTCTCAAAGAGGTTTTCCATGCCACGACACTCCACCGGTGCCCATCGCAGGCTCTACCGCCTTATGCTGCGCCTGTCGCAAACAATGGCCATCCTTGGCGGCATCGTCCTGACGGGGCTGATTGTGCTGATCGTCATTTCGGTGGCGGGGCGCTCGCTCAATACGATCTTGCATCTGGGCTTTGTCGAAAACAGCTTTCCGCAGATGGCAAAGAGCCTTCTGGATTGGGGCGTTGGCCCGATTTTGGGCGAATATGAGGTGGTCGAAACCTCTATGCCCTTCACGATCCTTGCCTTTATGCCTCTGTGCCTTTTGACCGGCGGCCATGCCTCGGTCGATCTTTTTACCCAGCGCCTGCCGCAAAATCTGAACCGTTTCATCGATCTGGTGGTCGCGGTGCTTTTTGCGGTGAGCTTTTTGCTGATCACTTGGCGTCTGTTTGAGGGGATGTCGGGCAAAATGCGCTACAACGAGAGCACCACCTTGATGCAAATTCCTGTCTGGAAGGCCTATGCGGCGGCCTTTGTCTCTGCCGTCGTCACCTGTGTGGTGGCGGTTTACGTCGCGCTTGTGCGCCTCATCGAGAGCCTCACAGGCCGCGTGATGTTGCAAACAGGGGGGGCAGAGCATTGACCGATATTGCTCTTGGCGTTGCCTCCTTTCCGGCGCTTTTGCTGCTGATTTTCTTGCGCGTGCCCATCGGGCTGGCGATGTTTCTGGTCGGGATGGCGGGGTATTACTACCTCACCGGCGGTATGAAGCTGACCTATAGCGTATTGAAATCGCACACCTATTCCGAATTTTCGAGCTACTCTCTCTCGATCGTGCCGATGTTCTTGCTGATGGGGCATTTCGCCACCCTTGGTGGCATGTCCACCGCATTGTTCAAAGCCGCCGAGGCGTTTTTGGGCCATCGGCGCGGCGGGGTTGCCATGTCGGCGGTCGGGGCCTGCGCGGGCTTTGGCGCGATTTGCGGATCGTCCTTGGCCACTGCGGCCACCATGGGACAGGTCGCCTTGCCCGAACTGCGCCGCTATGGCTATTCGGGGGGCTTTTCGACCGCGACTTTGGCGGCGGGCGGCACTTTGGGTATTCTCATTCCGCCCTCGGTGATCTTGGTGATCTATGCCACTTTGACCGAGCAAAACATCGCCAAACTGTTCCTCGCGGCCTTTATTCCAGGCATCTTGGCAGCCATCGGCTATATGCTCACCATCTCGCTCTATGTGCGGCTGCATCCCGATGCCGCTGGCGTGCGCCCGCCCGTGCCGATGCGCGAGCGCTTCAAGGCGCTGGCTGCCGTATGGCCGGTTTTGATGGTCTTCCTCGCCGTGATCGGCGGGATCAACCTCGGGGTCTTTTCGCCCACCGAAGGCGCGGCCGTGGGCGCGGCGGGCACCGGATTGATCGCGCTGCTCAGCGGCGGTCTGTCGTGGCCCAAGCTGGCCGAAAGCTTTCTGGCGACGGGGCGCAATACGGCGATGATCTTCTTTATCGTCTTTGGCGCGGCCTTCTATAACGCCTTTCTCGCCCGCTCCGGCGCGCCGCAGGCCCTGTCCGATTTCATCGCCGGTTCCGGCTTTAGCCCGTGGTTCATTTTGACCGTGATCTTGGTGCTTTACCTGATCTTCGGCTGCATCATGGACAGCCTGTCGATGATCCTTTTGACCATCCCGATTTTCTGGCCGATCATCTCGACGCTGGATTTCGGGCTGAACTCCACCGAAGAGGTGGCGATCTGGTTCGGGATCATCGTGTTGATCGTGGTCGAGGTCGGATTGATCACGCCGCCCGTGGGGATGAACCTGTTTGTGATCAACTCGATGGACCGCAAAACCCCGATCATCGAAACCTATCGCGCGGTGATGTATTTCGTCGCCTCCGATATGGTGCGGGTGGTGGTCTTGATCCTCTTCCCGGGGATCACGCTGTTCTTCTTGCGGCTCTTTGGCGGCTAGAGGCGCGCGGCAAACTGATCAAAAGGCGGGCCGCTCTTGGCCCGCCTTTGTCATTTGGGCGGCAACTTGCGCGCCCCCTCCGAGGCATGTGCCGCCACTTGGGCGATGGTTTCGCGCGCTTAGGCAGGCGCCTGCTTGACCTGCCTCAAAGTGCGGCGCAGTGTTATATGCGAAATGCATTATGTATTGGGCCGACCCGATGGGCGCCGCCGAGGAGAGAGCAGATGGCCGACACACAGATGACCCCACAGGCAAAGGCGCCCTCTGCGCCCCCTGCGCCGCCTGCGCCAGATGCCACGCCCCATAGCGCCTTGGCCCATTATCCGGTGACGTTTTTCGCCGTGGTCATGGGGCTGGCGGGGTTGACGCTGGCGCTGCATGCGGCCAGCGCGGGCTTGGGGGTGACGGATGCGCCTGCGCGGGTGATGTTCTATGTCACGGGGGCGGTCTTTGTCGCCATCGCAGCGGGTTACATCGCCAAAGCGCTGCGCTATCCACAGATGGTGCGCGCCGAATGGCACCACCCCGTGCGCCTGTCGTTCTTCCCTGCGATCTCGATCTCGCTGCTGCTCTTGGCGGTGGCGGCCTTGGGGCACAGCCGCGCCTTGGCCGAGGGGCTATGGCTTGCGGGCATGGCGGGGCAGGGGGTTTTGACCCTCGCGGTGGTGACCGGATGGATCGGCACGCGCAGCTTTTTGATGGGCAGCCTGTCGCCCGCATGGTTCATTCCGGCGGTGGGCAATGTGATCGTGCCGCTGGCGGGGGCGCAACTGGGCTATATCGAGCTGAGCTGGTATTTCATGTCCGTCGGCGTGATGTTCTATATCGTGCTGTTGACGCTGGTGATGAACCGGCTGATCTTCCACGATCCCTTGCCAGGAAAATTGCAACCGACGCTGGTGATCCTGATCGCGCCGCCTGCGGTGGCCTTTGTGGCATGGCTGCGCCTGACCGGCGAGGTGGATGCCTTTGCGCGCATCTTGTTGAATGTCGCCTATTTCTTCACGCTCATCGTGGCGGTGCAATTGCCGCGGATCATCGCGCTGCCCTTTGCCATGTCGTTCTGGGCGCTGAGCTTTCCCTTTGCGGCCATCACCATCGCCAGCTTTGTCTATGCGGGCGAGACGGGCAGCGCGCTGCACCGGCTGTTTGGCACGGGGCTTTTGGCGGTGCTTTGCGTGGTGATCGCGGCGCTGGTCCTGCGCACCCTGCGCGCCATGAAGGCGGGCGAGATTTGCGTACCTGAATAAGCCCGCCCGCGCCTCGTGATGAGGCGCGGGCGATGTTTTGCATGAATTGCCATTAGGGGCGCCGCGCGGGGCGCGGGCGGCTTACACCGCGCGTAGATCCAGTATCGCGCGCGCCTGTGCGGGGGTGGCCACGGGGCGCTCGTATTTCTCGCAAAGGTCCGCGACCCGCTTGACCAAAGCCGCATTCGACGGGGCCAGCGTGTCGCGATCCAGCCGCACGTTGTCCTCCAATCCGGCGCGCGCATGACCGCCCGCCGCCACGACCCATTCGTTCACCGTGATCTGGTCCTTGCCGATCCCCGCCGCGCACCAATCGGCATCGGGCGCCAGACGCTTGAGGGTTTTGATATAGAAATCAAAGACTTCGCGGTCGACGGGCATGGCGTTTTTCACCCCCATCACGAATTGCACATAAAGCCGCCCCGGAATGCGGCCATCGCGGTTCATCGCGGCAGCTTGGAAGATATGGCTCAAATCAAAGGCTTCGACCTCGGGTTTGATGTCATAGGTCTTCATCTCGGAGGCCAGCCAATCCACCAGATCGGGAGAATTCTCATAGACCCGCGTCGGGAAATTGTTCGACCCCACCGAGAGCGAGGCCATATCGGGGCGCAGGTCCAGCATCCCGCCGCGCGTTTTGCCCGCGCCGGAGCGCCCGCCGGTGGAAAACTGGACGATCATTTCGGGGCAATGTTTGCGGATGCCCTCTTGCAGCGCGGCAAAGCGTTCGGGGTCCGATCCGGGCGTGCCATCGGCATTGCGCACATGGGCGTGCATGATGCTCGCACCGGCCTCATAGGCCTCATGGGTGCTTTCGATCTGTTCGGCCACGGTGATCGGCACGGCGGGGTTGTCGGCCTTGGTGGGGACCGATCCGGTGATGGCACAGCAGATGATGCAAGGTTGTGTCATGGGGCGCGCGTTCCTTGTAAAATAGGGGGCGGGATGTCCCGCCAAACTGCGCGAATTTACGCGGCGCGGCGATATGTGTCAATGTCAGTTACTTTGCCCCTGTCCAAATCAAAACGACCCCAGATAAGACCCCCGAAAAACGCAAAACCGCCCCGCGCAAAAGCGACACGGGGCGGTTTGATCTTGTCACAGACGGGGTGAATCAGCCGAGCAAACGGCGCGCGATCACCTGCGCCTGAATCTCCGCCGCGCCCTCGAAAATGTTGAGGATACGCGCATCGCACAGGATGCGGCTGATGGTGTATTCCAAGGCAAAGCCGTTGCCGCCGTGGATTTGCAGCGCATTGTCGGCGCAGGCCCATGCCACCCGCGCGCCCAAGAGTTTCGCCATGCCCGCCTCGACGTCGCAGCGGCGGTCTTGGTCCTTCTCGAAGGCCGAGAAATAGGTCAACTGGCGCGCGATGGTGATCTCGACCGCCATCATCGCCAATTTGCCCGCCACACGGGGGAAGTTCACCAACTGGCTGTCAAAGGCCTTGCGGTCGAGCGCATATTGCAAGCCCACGTCCAAAGCCGCCTGCGCCACGCCGATGGCGCGGGCGGCGGTCTGGATGCGCGCGGCTTCAAAGGTCTGCATCAACTGCTTGAAGCCTTTGCCCTCTTCGCCGCCCAACAGGTTCTCGCCCTTCACATGGAAGTTGTCGAAACCCAGCTCGTATTCCTTCATGCCGCGATAGCCGAGCACTTCGATCTCGCCGCCGGTCATGCCTTCGGTGGGGAAGGGGTTGGCATCATCGCCAGGGGTCTTTTCGGCGAGGAACATCGACAGGCCGCGGTGATCGTTATTGGCCGAGTCGGTGCGCGCCAGAACCGTCATCACATGGGTGCGCGCGGCATGGGTGATCCATGTCTTGTTGCCGGTGATTTTGTAATCGCCATTCTCGTCCTTGACCGCGCGGGTGCGCAGCGAGGCAAGGTCCGATCCGGTGTTCGGCTCGGTGAAGACGGCGGTGGGCAGGATCTCGCCCGAGGCCAGACCCGGCAACCATTTTTGCTTTTGCGCGTCGGTGCCGCCGCACAGGATCAATTCGGCCGCGATTTCCGAGCGGGTGGCCAGCGAGCCAACCCCGATATAGCCGCGCGACAATTCCTCGGAGACCACAACCATCGAGGCTTTGGACAGGCCGAAGCCGCCGAATTCTTCGGGGATGGTCAGGCCAAAGACGCCCATTTCGGACAGCTCTTCGATCACCGACATCGGGATCAATTCGTCCTTGAGGTGCCATTCATGGGCAAAAGGTTCCACCTTTTCCGTGGCATAGCGGCGGAACTGATCGCGGATCATTTCCAATTCCTCGTCAAGACCCGAGGCGCCGAACATGCCGTTGGCTTGTTGTTCGACCATCAATTCGGCCAGACGCATCCGCGCGGCTTGGCTGTTGCCCGCGGCCATCAAGGTGCCGATCTCGGCGGTTTGCAACGCCGCCAAAGCCTCGGCGCCCAGACCCAGATCATGCAGGCGCACGATCTCGTTCTGGCTCATTTGAATGCCGCCGCCGATCTGCATCAGATATTCGCCAAAGGCGATCTGGTGGATCAATTGCTCGATCTCGCCGAATTTGCCCTCGCCTTGCAGTTTTTCGGCCCATTTTTGCATCTGGCGCAGGGATTCGACATAGGTGGCCAGCCACGCAAGCCCGTGGGTCGCGGTTTGCTCTTTCTCGACTTCGCGCGCGGACACGCGGCCCTCGACCTCGACACGCGCGCGCACGGTTTTTTGGGCCTGCTCCAACACCGCCTCGACGGGCGGCACAGCGGCCCCCGTCAGCGCCAGAAGATCGGGGAGAATGATGCTGTCTGTCATCGCGTGTCCTTGTCCGTCATGAGCCATGAATCATGTCCTTTTTTGTCTGGCCTTGGTTTAATCACTTTGCAGGTGCAGCGCAACATTTATGCGGCTTTATCGTTTGTTTTGATCGAAAATTGCGCATTGAATTTTTCTGATGCTGCGCTAGCGAAAGCTGCTAAGGATCACTTATGGATATATACGCACCCCTCGCCGCACTGGATCTGTCACCTTCTGTCGCACTTATGTGTCTGGCGGTGGGGCTGTTTGCGGGGGTGGTCAAGGGCCTTGTCGGATTTGCCATGCCGATGATGATGATTTCGGGGCTGGGCGCGCTGGTCTCGCCCGAACTGGCCTTGGCCGGATTGATCGTGCCGACGCTTTTGACCAACGGCTGGCAGGCCCTGCGCCAAGGGCCGCGCGCGGCATGGGCGTCGATCCGCAAATTCTGGCGCTTTTTGGTGGCGGGCGGCGTGATGCTTTTGCTCTCGGCGCAATTGGTGCGGGTCTTGCCGGTGCCGGTGATGCTGGCCGCGATCGGCGTGCCGATCACCATCTTCGCCCTCAGCCAGATGGCGGGCCGCCAATTGCGCCTTGCCGCGCCCCCTTCGGCGCGTATCGAGGCGGGGATCGGCGCCTTTGCGGGATTTATCGGCGGGTTTTCCGGCGTGTGGGGACCGCCCACCGTGGCGCTTTTGACCGCGATGAACACCCCCAAACAAGAGCAGATGCGGGTGCAGGGGGTGATCTACGGGCTGGGCGCGGTGGCGCTGTTGGGGGCGCATATCACCTCAGGCGTGATCAGCCGCGCGACATTGCCCTTTTCCGTGATGCTGGTGGTGCCCGCCTTGATCGGCATGGGGATCGGCTTGCGTCTGCAAGACCGCATCGATCAGGCGCAGTTTCGCCGCGCCACGATGGTGGTACTTTTGCTGGCGGGGCTGAACCTTATCCGCCGCGCGATGTTTGCCTGAGCGGTCAACCCACCAGATGCAAACCATAAAAATGCCCCGCTGCATCACCTGCAGCGGGGCTTTGATTTTTCGCGATGGCGCGGGGCCTAGCCGATTGCGGCGGCTTTCACATCATCGTCGATATAGGGCACATATTGCTCGAAGTTGTCGGCAAACATCTGCACCAGCTTGGCCGCCTGCGCGTCATAGGCGGCGCCATCGGCCCATGTCTGGCGCGGATCGAGCAATGTGTCGTCCACACCTGCGACCGAGACCGGCACGTCAAAGCCGAAGTTCTCGTCCTTGCGGAATTCGGCGCTGTTGAGCGTGCCTTCCAAAGCGGCGGTCAAAAGCGCGCGGGTCGCTTTGATCGGCATGCGGCTACCGGTCCCGAACATACCGCCGGTCCAACCGGTGTTCACCAGCCAGCAGGTCGCGCCGTGTTTGGCGATTTTTTCGCGCAACAGATCGCCGTAGGCCTCGGGGCGGCGCGGCATGAAGGGCGCGCCAAAGCAGGTCGAGAAGGTCGGCGTCGGTTCGACAACGCCGCGCTCGGTGCCCGGAGTTTTCGAGGTGAAGCCCGACAAGAAGTGATACATCGCCTGCGCAGGGGTCAGCCGCGAGATCGGAGGCAGAACGCCGTAAGCGTCACAGGTCAGCAAGATCACGTTCTTGGGGTGCCCGCCCATCGCATTGTCCGAGGCGTTCGAGATATATTCGAGCGGATAGGCACAGCGCATGTTTTCGGTCAGCGAGCTGTCTTCGAAATCAAGTTCGAAGGTCTCGGGGTCATAGACCATATTCTCGATCACGGTGCCGAATTTGCTGGTCGTCGCATAGATTTCCGGCTCGGCCTCGGGCGAGAGGTTGATGGTCTTGGCATAGCAGCCGCCCTCGAAGTTGAAGGTGCCGCGGTCCGACCAGCCGTGTTCGTCATCGCCGATCAATGTGCGCGACGGATCGGCCGACAGCGTGGTTTTTCCGGTGCCCGACAGGCCAAAGAAAATCGCGGTATCGACCGGATTGCCCACCGCATGGTTGGCCGAGCAATGCATCGGCATGATGCCTTTTTCGGGCAACAGGTAGTTGAGCAGGGTAAAGACCGATTTCTTGTTCTCGCCCGCATATTCGGTGCCGCCGATCAAGATCAGCTTCTTGTCGAAGTTCATCGCGATCACGGTCTCCGAGCGGCAATCATGCTTGGCAGGGTCCGCTTGGAAGCTGGGGCAGTTGATGACGGTGAAATCGGCGATAAAGCTGTCCAGCGCGGCGCGTTCGGGACGGCGCAGCATGTGGCGGATGAACAGCCCGTGCCACGCCAGTTCGGTGACCATACGCACATTGATCGAATGGGCCGGATCGGCGCCGCCGATCAGGTCTTGGACGTAATAGTCCTTGCCCTTCATATGGGCGAGCATATCGGCATGCAGCGCGTCAAAGCCTTCGGGCGACATGGCGGCATTGTTTTCCCACCAGATGCTGTCGATCACGCTGTCGGTTTTGACCACATGTTTGTCTTTGGGCGAACGTCCGGTGAATTTGCCGGTGCTGCACAAAAAGGCACCACCATTGCCAAGGGTGCCCTCGCCGTTCTTGAGCGCGGCTTCAATCAGCGCGGGCTCCATAAGATTGTAAGAGACATTGCCCAGACCTTCGATCCCTTGATCTTCCAGTCGGAATTGCGGGTTTACCCGTCCAAATGTCATATTGCCAAGCTCCTGTAGCCGCGTGAGTGCGGCGGTCTCCTCAACCAGCGTCGGATCACCCAAACGCCGAACGGGCCGATGATGGCCCGATAGGCAGCGTCTTAACATGACGTTTCTGTAAAGGAACAGGACGGTTTTGCGCAGTTTGCGCAAACATAAGTGGTTTAGCGCAATCAGTTTGTTGCGCGTGTCCATCAAGACACGGGCCAGACCGGAGCAAAACAGCGGTTAACCACAAAAGTGAGGCAATTTAGCCATTCCTAAGAACTTTTTGTCCTAAATGGGGCGTTGGATCTGGACCGATTCGCATTTGGGATTGCCTGCGGCGCTTAAAAGGGCGCATAAAGATTGAAAAAAACAGGCAATAAGAGCAGTACAAGGAATACAACCATGTCGAAAATCGCCCTTGTGGACGATGACAGGAATATCCTGACGTCGGTCGCGATGACCCTCGAGGCAGAGGGTTTCGAAGTCGAAACATATAATGACGGCCAGCAAGCGTTGGATGCTTTTAACAAGCAGCTCCCCGATATGGCCGTGCTGGATATCAAAATGCCGCGGATGGACGGGATGGACCTGCTCCAGCGCCTGCGCCAGAAAACCGCCATGCCGGTGATCTTCCTGACCTCGAAAGATGACGAGATCGACGAAGTGCTCGGCCTGCGTATGGGTGCCGATGATTACGTGAAAAAGCCGTTTTCCCAACGGCTTCTGGTCGAACGCATCCGCGCGCTCTTGCGCCGTCAGGACGCGGTCGCAGGCGAGGTTGTCGCCGATACCGAAGAGACCAAAGTCATGGAACGCGGCGAATTGCGCATGGACCCCTTGCGCCATGCGGTGACATGGAAGGGCAATGACGTGTCCCTCACGGTCACCGAATTCTTGCTCTTGCAAGCGCTCGCCCAACGCCCCGGATTTGTGAAGTCGCGCGACCAGTTGATGGATGTCGCCTATGATGATCAGGTCTATGTCGACGACCGCACCATCGACAGCCACATCAAACGCCTGCGTAAGAAAATGCGCACCGCCGACAGCGATTTCTCTGCCATTGAGACGCTTTACGGGATCGGTTATCGTTATAACGAAGAATAACGACCGGTTTTCAAGATGGCTCTTGCCGAAAGGATAGGCGTGCGCGACATGGCCCCCTCCAAACGGGATGGCGATGTGGTTTTGGGCGACGATTTTGTCGCCCCGAACGGCACCGTCGAAGACGAGGTCCGCGTGCGCCGCGAGCGCCGCGGATTGTTGTCGCTCAAACGCTCGCCCCTGACCCGTAAAATCATCACCTTCAACTTGATCGCCCTGAACGTTCTGGTTGCCGGTATTCTCTATCTCAATTCCTCGCGCGACAGCCTCGCGCAGCAACGCGCCAGCGGGCTGGTCTCCGAGGCCGAACTGGTCGCCGATGTGTTCGAGGCGCAATTGCCCTCCGGCGCGCCGGTGTCTTTCGCCAGCGGCGATGGCGTCGATGTCGAACGCACGCTTTCGGGGCTGGATATGCGCGCCTCGGTCGAGGTCTTTGTCTATGACGCCTCGCAGGCGCTCATCGGTTCGTCGCAAGGCGCAGGGCGCGGCGCGGCAGCGGGCGAAAAGCGCCGCACCGACAATCCCACCGTGATCACCGATTTCCTCACAACCCTGTGGACCGGCATCAGCCGCGTTTTCGCCGCGCAGCAAGCCGAAGTGCGCACCGTTGCCGTGGCCGACCAGATCGCCGCGCTGGTTCCGGTCACCCTCGAAGGCACCAGCCATGTGGAAACGGGGCAGGGGCCGGACGGCACGTTTTTCGCCGTCACCACCCCGATCATGCAAAACGGCAAAGCCGTCGGCGTTGTGGCGCTGGCCTCGGCCTCGGGCGAGATCGACGCCCTCGTCGCCTCCGAGCGCGAGCGGGTGTTGCAGATGTTTATCATTGCCACTCTGGTGTCGATCGGTTTGAGCCTCGTGCTCGCCTCGACCATCGCCAACCCGATTTCCGATCTGGCGGCGGCGGCGGAAATCGGCGGGTCGGACAAACGCGGGCGCGGCCAATCGGGGCGCATCCGTATTCCCGATCTGACCGCGCGCCCCGATGAAATCGGCCGCCTGTCGGGCGCGCTGCGCGGGATGGTTTCGGCTCTATACGAGCGGATCGACGGCAACGAACAATTCGCCGCCGATGTCAGCCACGAGATCAAGAATCCGCTGGCCAGCCTGCGCTCTGCCGTGGGCACGCTGCGGGTCGCCAAACGCGATGACCAACGCGAGAAACTGCTCGATGTGATCGACCATGATGTGCGCCGTCTGGACCGTCTGGTGTCGGATATCTCCAACGCCTCGCGCCTCGACAGCGAGCTTGTCAAAGAAGAGCAAGAATCCTTTGATCTGCTGCATATGCTGTCGAACCTGACGCAGTTTTTGGGCGAGGATGCCAAAAGCAAAGGCGTTGATTTTATCTCCGATCTGCCCAAAGATCCGATTGTGATCAACGGGCTGGAGGCACGGTTGGCGCAGGTCTTTGTCAATCTGATCACCAATGCGACCAGCTTTTGCGAGGAGGGCGACGCGATCCGCGTCTGGGCGCGGCAACGTGAAAACCGCGTGCTTGTCGTGGTCGAAGACACCGGTCCCGGCATCCCCGAACAATCGCTGGCCAAGATTTTCAAACGCTTCTATTCGCACCGTCCCGAGAATGATTTCGGCAACAACTCGGGCCTTGGTCTGGCGATTTCCAAACAGATCGTCGAAGCCCATGGCGGGGTGATCTGGGCCGAAAACATCCGCCCGACAGGGGCCGATGTGACCTCCGATCCTTTGGGCGCGCGCTTTGTAGTGGGCCTGCCGGTCTAAACCGATGCAGCGCGGGTGTTTCGAGAGTTCAAAAGGCCATCTGCCCGCGCAGGTGGCCTTTTGAACGACATGCAGATCCTTCATGCCACCACCGTGGCCCATGCGGGCCGCGCGGCGATTTTGATCGGCGCGTCGGGGCGGGGCAAATCGGCGCTGGCGCTGGAATTGATGGCGCTGGGGGCGCAGCTTGTGGCCGATGACCGCACGGTGCTGCGCCGCGCGGGCGGGCAGATCATCACCGAGGCCCCCGATGCGATCCGCGGCCGCATCGAGGCGCGTTTTGTCGGCATCTTGCACGCCGAACCCGCCCCCGCCACCGCCGCCGCGCTCATCATCGACCTTGATCGCACCGAGACCGAACGTTTACCGCCGCATCGCAGCAAAAACCTGTTGGGCATTGCGCTGCCCTTGCTTCACAATAGCGAGACCCGCCATTTTCCCGCCGCGATTCTGCAATATCTTGTAGCCGGACGCAGCGATTGAGCGCGCGGACCAAAAGCCAAGGACAAGGCGATATGGCGCAAGCCAGTGACACGAACGCTGCAGACAAGAGCGAGGCCGAGGCAGCGGCCGCCAGCGCGCGCAAGCGGCTGGTTCTGGTGACCGGCCCCTCGGGGGCAGGGCGCACCACGGCGATCCGCGCGCTCGAAGACCTCGGATATGAGGCCATCGACAACCTGCCGCTTACGTTGATGCCGCGGCTTTTGGACGGCGCGGTCGAGCGCCCCTTGGCCATCGGTATCGACGTGCGCAACCGCGATTTTTCCACCAATGCGCTGATCGCCTTTATCGACGGGTTTGCCGCCAAAGACGGCGCCGCGCCGCTCGAGGTGCTCTACCTTGATTGCCGCGCCGATGTGTTGATCCGCCGGTTTTCCGAAACCCGCCGCCGCCATCCTTTGGCCCCCGCCGAAAGCGCTGCGCAGGGGGTGGAGCGCGAATTGGACCTGCTCGGCCCGATCCTTGCGCGCGCCGACATCCTGATCGACAGTTCGGATTTGACCCCGCATGATTTGCGCGCCGAGATCGAGCGCCTCTTTGCCACCACCAAGGGCCAGACGCTGGCCGTTTCGATCAATTCCTTTTCCTACAAACGCGGATTGCCGCGCGGCATGGATATGGTCTTTGACGGGCGGTTCTTGCAAAACCCCTATTGGCGCCCCGAATTGCGCGGGCTGGACGGGCGCGATGCGGCGGTTGCCGACTATGTGCGCGCCGACAAACGCTTTGACAGCTTCTTTGAAAAAGTGCTCGATTTGACCCAGATGCTGCTGCCCGCCTATATCGAAGAGGGCAAGGCGCATTTTTCCATCGGCTTTGGCTGCACGGGGGGGCAACACCGTTCGGTTGCCCTGACGGAAACACTTGCAAAGGCCCTTGCACAGCACGGCTGGCAAGTGTCAATTAGGCACCGCGAAATAGAGCGGCGCTTGGGCGGTCTCGCTCCAACGCAACAGGGCGCGCAGGGCGTGCAACAAACTGGGGAACCGCAGGCTTGATCGGTATCGTTATTGTCGCGCATGGAGGGCTGGCCAAGGAGTATCTGGCCGCCATCGAGCATGTCGTCGGCACACAGCGCGGCATTCGCGCCATCTCCATCGAGGCCGATCACGACCGCTCGGGCAAAGAGACCGAGATTTGCATCGCCGCCAATGAGGTCGATAGCGGCGACGGAGTTGTCGTGGTGACCGATATGTTTGGCGGCTCGCCCTCGAACCTGTCGCTTCTGGCCTGCGCCCCCGAAGGCCGCCGCATCCTATACGGCGCCAATCTTCCGATGCTGATCAAACTGGCGAAATCGCGCCAATTGTCCGTCGGCGACGCCGTGCGCGCCGCCATGGAAGCGGGCCGCAAATATATTGACAGCCAGAACATTAGCACAGAGTAGAGTTTTATGTCCGATACCGTTACCCGCCATATGCCCATCGTCAATGTCAAAGGCCTGCACGCGCGCGCCTCGGCCAAATTCGTCGAGGTGGTCGAAGCCTTTGACGCGCGCGCCGAAGTCTCCCATGACGGCAACAGCGCCTCGGGCGACAGCATCATGGGGCTTTTGATGTTGGCAGCCGCCAAGGGAACCACTATTGACGTCCAAACGACCGGCCCCGACGCCGTCGCTCTGGCCGATGCGCTGGAAACGCTTGTCGCGGACCGCTTTGGCGAAGACATGTAGGCACATCGGGGCAACGTGGTAGAGAGTTCTCATCAATCCGGCGCGGCAAAGCCGCCTCAGGCGCCCGAAACGGTCACCTTTACGACCTATGACCGGCGCTCGCTGACCTATGCCAACTCTTTTGACAGCCCGCTCAAATCCACCGCCATCCGCACGATGGAATGGATGACCGGCAAATTGACCATCCTGCGATTGGTGCGGCAATTCGAACGCGACGGCGCCCCCACGGGGCAAGCCTTCTGGCGCGCGGCGCTGGGGACCATGGGGATCGATCTGCTGACCCCGCCCGAGCAATTGGCCAATATTCCCAAAGACGGCCCCGTCGTGGTGGTGGCCAATCACCCGCACGGGATGGTGGACGGCATGATCCTTGCCGATCTGATCGGCCGCGTGCGTCCCGATTACAAAATCCTCACCCGCGCGTTGCTTACCGGCATCGACGAGGTGGCCTCCTCCTATATGATCCCCGTGCCCTTTCCGCATGAAGAGGACGCTCAGCGCAAATCGGTGGAAATGCGCGCCAAAGCCATGGCCCATCTCAAGGAGGGCGGCTTGATCAGCCTCTTTCCCTCCGGCGTTGTGGCCGCCTCCAAAACCATGTTCGGCCCCGCCATCGAGGCCGAATGGAACGTCTTTACCGCGCAATTGATCCGCCGCTCGGGCGCGCGGGTCGTGCCGATTTTCTTCACCGGCGCCAATTCGCGCTGGTATCAGATGGCCAACCGCCTCTCGGCGACCCTGCGCCAAGGATTGTTGCTGCACGAGATCGTCCATTCGCTCAACAAACCGCAATCGCCCATCGTCGGCGCGCCGCTCACCGACGCGCAGATGGAGCGCCTGCACAGCGATCCGCGCGGCTTTATGGCGTGGCTGCGTGAACATACGCTGAGCCTGCGCGGCTGACGCCCGCCGCCCGCGCGCGCCCCTTCCTTCCTCCGCGCCAAACCCCAAGAACACCTCGCAAAATCCCGCGCCGCCGCGCTTGCCCGTCCCCGCCGCGGCCCCGCGCCTTTGCAGGTTCCCCAAATATCCTCGCCGAAGGCGCATCTGTCCAACCGCGATCCCGCCTGCGATCCCCATGCGCCCCTTGCAGCAAACCCATCCCAAACGCAAAAGGGCCGCCCGAAGGCAGCCCCCAAATGCATGTCGCGCGGCGCAGACCTCAGGTCTTGAACACGCCTTCATAGATCGGTTCAAGCGTCTCGGTCTCGAACAAAGACGAGACCGAAGTGCCGCTCCAGATGTTCAAAATCGCCTGCGCAAACATCGGCGCGGTCGGCAGGATGCGGATATTGGGCGCGTTTTTCACCGCTTCGGTCGGCTCGATGGAATCGGTGATGACCAAGGATTTCATCACCGAATTGGTCACCCGCTCCACCGCAGGGCCGGACATCACCCCATGGGTGATATAGGCATGCACCTCGCTGGCGCCATTCTCGAGCAGCACTTCGGCCGCCTTGCACAGCGTGCCCGCCGTGTCGCACATATCGTCGACGATGATGCATTTCTTGCCCGTCACATTGCCGATCACCGTCATTTCGGCAATCTCGCCCGGCTTCTCGCGGCGCTTGTCGACGATGCTGAGCGGGGCATTGATCCGCTTGGCCAACTCGCGCGCCCGCGCCACGCCGCCCACATCGGGCGAGACCACCATCACATCCTCCAAAGCGCCTTTGAATTGCTCTTTGATATCGAGCGCAAAGATCGGCGAGGCGTAAAGGTTGTCCACCGGAATGTCGAAAAACCCTTGGATCTGCGCCGCATGCAGGTCCAGCGTCAAAACCCGCTCGATCCCCGCCTCGACGAGCATATTGGCGACCAGTTTGGCCGAAATCGGCGTGCGCGCCTTGGTGCGGCGGTCTTGGCGGGCATAGCCGAAATAGGGGATCACGGCGGTGATGCGGCTGGCCGACGAGCGGCGCAAAGCGTCCGAAATAATCAACAATTCCATCAGGTTATCGTTCGCAGGGCGCGAGGTCGATTGGATGATGAACATATCCTCGCCGCGCACATTCTCGTAGACCTCGACGAAAATCTCTTGGTCGTTGAAGCGTTCGACCCGCGCATCCACCAATCCGACGTTGCGCCCGCGGTGCATCGACATGCGGCGGGTGATGGCATTGGCCAGCGGCAGGTTGGCGGTGCCTGAAATCATTTTCGGTTCGGTGGTGCTTGGCATGTGCGATTGGTCCCCGGCGCAAGTGTTGTCGGCGCATGGCAGAATCGCGCCGTTGACACGGCTTAGCATGGCCTTAACCTGTGGCAAAGCTATCCGGAGGAGCGCGTCGCAAAATGCCCGCAATAAAATACTATTTCTCGGTTCTGTCGCCCTATGCCTATCTGGCGGGCACGCGGCTTGAGGAAATCGCCGCCCGTCACGGCGCCGACATCACCTATAAACCCTTCGATCTGCTCACCGCCTTCGGGCGCACCGGCGGGGTCAAACCGGCGGATCGCCATCCCGCGCGGCTGGAGTATCGGGCGCAAGAGTTGCCGCGCCAAGCGCGCAAGAACGATATGGCCTTCAACTTGCGCCCCGCCCATTGGCCGGTCAATGCCGCGCCCGCGTCTTATGCGATCATCGCCGCGCAGGCCGCAGGCGGCGGCGATCTGGGCGCGCTGACCCATAGCATTTTGCGCGCCACTTGGGCCGAAGAGCGCGATATCTCGCAAGATGCGGTGATCCGCGAGGCGCTGCAAAGCGCCGGATTTGACCCCGCGCTGGCCGATAGCGGATTGCTGACCGGCGCCGAGACCTATGCGCAAAACCTCGAGGATGCGGTCAGCGACGGCGTCTTCGGCGCGCCCTTCTATGTGGTTGATACGGGGCAAAAATTTTGGGGTCAGGACCGTCTCGACGACCTTGATTTGCACCTGTCCGGAAAGCTCTGATGCCGCATGATATTCGCGGTGGGCACGAGACCCACTGGCGCCAGTTCGGCCATGGGCCGCGCGCGGCCTTGATGATCCATTGCTCCTTGGCCAGCTCGGGCGCATGGGCGGGGGTGGCCGAGCATTTCAAAGACGATCTGACCATGACGGCCTTTGATTTGCCCAGTCACGGCAAAAGCGCCCGATGGGACCGGCGCGGCGATCTGCAGGATCTTTGTGTTGCCATGGCCAAAGATTTCTGGACCGCGCAGGCGGGCGAGGCGGGTCCCGTTCTGGACGGTCCGGTCGATGTGATCGGCCATAGTTTCGGCGCGACGGTGGCCTTGCGTTTGGCGGTGGAGCACCCCGAAAAAATCCGCAGCCTGACGATGATCGAACCGGTCTATTTCGCCATCTATTACGCCGACGACCCCGATGCGCGCGCCGAGCATGAGGCGCAAAACGCCGAGTATCGCGCCGCCGTGGCGCGCGGCGATGATGCGGCGGCGGCCAAGGCGTTTGTCGGGGCATGGGGCGACGGGCGCCCGTGGGACAGCCTCGCGCCCGAGGCGCGCGCGCGGATGATCGAGCAAATCCATACGATCTCGGCCGTCGCCCCCGCGATCTATGACGACCGCTCCGGCATTATTGCTTCCGGCGCGCTGGAGCGGCTCGACCTGCCGGTTCTGCTCATCGACGGGGCGCAAAGCTCGCCCCATATCGCCACGATCAACGAGGGGCTGAAGCGGCGGATCAAGGGCGCGCAGCGGGTGCAAGTGCAAGGCGGCCATATGGCCCCGATCACCGATCCGGCGCCCGTGGCGCAGGCCCTGCGCGCGCATCTGTTCGGCGGGTCCTGAGGGGGCGGGGCCTGAACGGCGGGTCATCAGGCGTGCATCAAAGCGCCGCCGCCCGCCGCGCCAAACCCCGATCCGCCACCGACGCAATACCGACAAAATACCGACGCGATACAGACAGCGGGTTTTGCGCCCCGATCCCGCGCGTCTCAGCCGCGCAAAATGTCCAAGAATGCGTCGATCTGCGCCCGCTCGATCGCCCAGTCACACACCAGCCGCGCCTCCAAAGCCTCCTGCGGATCGGCGCCCTCAAGGCTGCCCGACCAGACATAATAGGCCGCGCCCGTATCGTGCAAACGCTGATGCGCGGCGCGCGAGAAGGCGCAAAAAATCATATTGGCCTGCGGCTCGTAAACAAAGGAGGTGCCTTCGATCTGGCGCAACCCTTCGGCCAGATAGGCGGCATTGTCATTGGCCTTGCGCGCCGATGCGATCCACAAATCCCCCTCCAGATAGGCCCGCATCTGCAGCGACAGATAGCGGTGTTTGGAAAACAGATGCGCCCCGCGTTTGCGGCGCAGCTCGAATTCCCAAGCCTTTGAAGGATCGAAGAAAATTACCGCCTCGACGCCCATAAGCCCGTTCTTGGTGCCGCCAAAAGACACCGCATCCACGCCCGCTTTCCACGTCATTTCCGCCGCCGTGCACCCCAGCGCCACAAGCGCATTGGCAAAGCGCGCGCCGTCCATATGCACGGGCAGGCCAAAGCCCTTGGCCACATCGCAAAGCCCGCGCAACTCACCGAGCGAATAGAGCGTGCCGCGCTCGGTCACCTGCGTGATCGACACCGGCCCGCGCTGCGGCCCGTGCACGCCGCGGGTCTGCTCGCCCGCGATGGCAGCGTGCAGCTCCTCGGCGCCCATCTTGTCGCCCCGCCCCACAAGCGTCAGCTTCGCCCCGCCCGAATAGAACTCAGGCGCGTTGCATTCATCTTCGTGGATATGCGCCACCGAAGAGCAAAAAATCGTTTGCCACGGGTCACTTAGCGTCGCCAGAGCCAAAGCGTTCGCCGCCGTTCCCGTGGGCACCAGATAGACCGCCGCCTCGGGGGCTTCGAATATCTCGCGCAGCCGCGCCGTGACCTCCACCATGGTCTGATCGACGCCGTAAGAGGGGGCATATCCGGCGTTGCCAGCGGTCAAAGCCTCCATCACCGAGGGGTGCACGGGGCCTGCGTTGTCAGAGGCAAAAAACATCAGATCGGCTCCTCAATGATATGGTCTTCCCAATCGTCCTCATGGACCTCGAATTCGGGCAGGGTGCGGCCCCTCATCGATACACCCGCGCGGTGGGTGCTTTCGGGATCGCCGGTGATCAACGGATGCCAATCGAACAAGGGTTTTCCTTGCCAAATCAACCGGTAAGCGCAGGTTTGCGGCATCCAATAGGCATGTTGATCAAGGTTCTTGGGCGAGAGCACGATGCATTCGGGGACGAATTGATGGCGGATGTCATATTGGCTGCAATGACAGCTTGCGTCGTCCAGAAGCCGGCAGGCGATACGGGTCAGGGCGACCTCGCCCGTGTCCTCGTCTTCGAGCTTGTTGAGGCAGCATTTGCCGCAGCCGTCACACAGCGCCTCCCACTCCTTTTGCGTCATCCGGTCGGGGCGCACGGTCTCCCAAAACTTCGGGCGCAAACCGGAGCGGTCGATCGGCTCGCTCATAGCGCGTCCAAAATTTGCCGCGCCTTGCGGCAATCCGCGTCCATCTGTTCGATCAGCGCCTCCAGCCCGTCGAATTTCAATTCGGGCCGCAGGAAATCGACAAGCCCGACCGACAGCGGGGTGCCGTAAAGATCGCCTTTGAAATCAAAGATATAGGTTTCAAGGTTGGGGGTTTCGCCGTCAAACATCGGCCGCACGCCAAGCGAGGCTGCGCCGTGATAGGTGCCCTTATGGGGGCCTTCGAGCACATCGACCAAAGCCGCATAAACGCCGAATTTGGGTTGGTGCAATCCGGTGATGTTCATGTTGGCGGTGGGATAGCCAAGCTCGCGCCCGCGCTGCTCGCCGCCGACGACTTTACCCTCGATGCGGTGCCAATGGCCCAGCATCGCCGCCGCGTCGCGCGGACGCCCTTCGCTTAGCGCGGTGCGGATCGCCGTCGAGGAAACCTCGCCCGTATGGCCTTCGAGCAATTCGGCAATGCTGACGCCAAAGCCCAGTTTCGCGCCAAACGCTTGAAGGTCCTCGACATTTCCGGCGCGTCCCTTGCCAAAGCAAAAATCGGCCCCGACCACCACATGGCGCAGGCCCAGCCCCTCGTGGATCACCTTGCGGGCAAAATCTTCGGGGCTGAGTGCCGAAAGGGCGGCGTTGAAATTCAGCTCATATAGCCGCTCGACCCCGAGTTTTTCGAGCCGATGCGCCCGCGCCGCACGGCCCATTAACCGAAAGGCAGGCGCGTGGGGCGCAAAATATTGGCGTGGATGCGGCTCAAAGGTCATCACCCCCAAAGGCGCGCCGATTTTGCCGCCCTCGCGGCGGGCAATATCGATGACCGATTGGTGGCCCAGATGGACGCCGTCGAAATTGCCAATCGCGGCAGAGGCGCCGCGGTCGGTTTCGGATACGAAGTGATAGTCTCGGATGATGCGCATGGGGCAGGGTTAGCGCCCGAAAGCGGCGCGCGCAAGCCCTCAAGCAGCGAAGCGTTAGGGCAAAAACAAGCCCTCAAGCAGCGGAGCGTTAGGGCACCAACAAGCCCTCAAGCAGCGAAGCGATAGGGCACAAACCTGCCCTCAAGCAGCGAAGCGTTAGGGCGAAAACCTGCCCTTGGGCGGGCAGGGGAGGGCGGCGCAAGAGGGCGCGCCGCCATGGGTAAGCGTCAGTCGAATTTGCGCGAGGGCGCCAGAACCGTGGCCTCGCCGGCCAGAACCTTTTTGCCGTCGACTTTACAGATGCAATCAAGCTGCACGCGGCGCTTGGCATAATCGACGCCGATGACCTTGACCTCGGCATAGACCACATCACCCGGGCGCACGGGGCCGAGGAATTTGAGCGTCTGGCCCATGTAGATCGTGCCGTGACCGGGCAATTGTTCGCCAATCACCGCAGAGATCAGACCGGCGGTCAGCATCCCGTGGGCAATGCGCCCTTCAAAGATCGTGTCTTGGGCATAGGCATCGTCGAGGTGCACGGGGTTATGATCGGTGGAAACCTCGGCAAACAGCTCGATATCGCGGTCGGTGACCTCTTTGCGCAAATGGCGGGTCATCCCCATTTCGATGTCTTCGATACAGATTGTGCCGCGGGGCATATTGTCCAACATTAGGCCCTCCGTCTGGTCCGCGAGGTAATAATTCGCCGCATGGGCGGCTGTTCATGAAACTTTATTACTTTGCAGGTGCAGAAAATCAACCCCCTATTTGGACTAACGTAGCTGTCCGATGGTGAAAGTCGGGGAGGCGTTTTCCTTTTCAAGATAGGCGGTTAGGGCCTGCTCGTCAGGGTGCTGGGCGGTTTTCGTCTCGCGCGCAGCCAGACCGCCGGAGATGAAAAGAGAATCGATATCCTCGCCCATGGCCCCTGCAATGTCGGTATGCAGCCCGTCGCCGACGGCCAAAATCCGCTCGCTGGGCACATCACGGCCAAGGCTGGCGAGGCGGCGGCGCGCCAGATCATAGATCGGCGGATGCGGTTTGCCGAAATAGAGGCTCTCGCCGCCCATCTCGGTATAGAGCCGCGCCAAAGCCCCCGCGCACCATTCGCGCGTCTCGCCGCGGTCGACGACGATATCGGGGTTGGCGCAGAGCAGTTTGAGCCCCTTTTGTTTGGCATATAGGAACGCCGCGCGGTTCACATCGGGGTCGGCCATCGGATCGTCAGGGCCGCAGCAGACGATGCCTTCGGCCTCGTCCAGCGGAACGATTTTGATCTCGACGGGATCTTCGATCACGCTCATCGGTTCGAAGAATTCCGCGTCGCGCTCCCATTCGCCCATGAAATGCACCTTTGATCCCACGGCCCCGCGAAACATCGCCGCGCGGGCGCTGTCGCCGGAGGTGGCGATCACGTCCCATGCGTCTTCGGCCACGCCGAATTTACCCAGTTGCACCGCCACGCCCTTGCGCGGTTTGGGCGAGTTGGTGACCAAAACCACCGTGCCGCCGCTTTTGCGATAGGTTTGCAAGGCCGCCACCGCCGAAGGGATCGCGCGCACCCCGTCATGCACGCAGCCCCACAGATCGACGAAAAGCGCATCATAGGGGGTGGAAATGTCGGAGAGCGATTGGATAATCTGGGTCATGGCGGGCCTTTGGGGCTGGAAGCAATATCCCAGACCTAGCGCTTGGCCGTCCGAAGGGAAAGGGGCGGTTTGCGGGCCTGCTTGCGATTGCGATGGGCGCCGCGCCGTCTTGCGCCGATCCGCATGGTGCAGCCCTGTCGCCCCTTGATGAATCGCGGCAGGGTTTCCTATAACCGATATGTGCCGCGCCGCTGGGGCGCGTATTGCTGTTTTATCTAGAAAAGGGATTGTTATGAAGAAAGCTATTTTTGGGCTGGGTGCCATTGCTGTCGTTGTCGCAACGAGTGCCGCCGCGAAAGATGAGCAGGCCATGGCCTCCGATGACGTGATCGCGGCGCAACGCGCCGCTTTGGCCGCTGCCACCGACGGCAAAGGATATGGCCCGCAATCGCCGCGCGATATTTCGACTGCGGCGGGGAACAACACCCGTGTGTTCAGCGAAGCACCAGCCGCCACCGCGATGAGCCTGTGCGACATTCATTTCCATGAGAACGCCGAACATAAAGGCGGGGAATTTACGACCTATGCCGGCAATGGTGACGGGCATGGCTACGGGACCGGTTTCAAATATGACGGCACGCTGAGCGCGGCCGAACTGGCGCCCATTGACCGCGTGATCGGCGCGTCCGAGCATGGCGATCTGGTGCCGGGTGACACGATCGAAGTGCATTTCGTGCATTCGACGGCCCAAGCGAGCCTCGGCAACAGCCTTGGCACCTGTCTGAGCGAGGCCATCGGCAATCCGCAACTGCGTGTCGAAACGGTTGTGGCGGTCTTGGTGTCGGAGGGCGGCGCCGATTTCAATCAAATGGCGAAGATCGAACAGATCAATGGATTGAACCAAGTGCCGAACCTGCCGGACACTCTGGGCACGCCGGTGGTTTACGAAGGATCGACCACGGGACCCGGTTACAACGAAAAAGGCTCGCCGTTTCAGGTGACATGGAGCGTGCGCCCGCAGGTGGCCAAGGTCAATATCGGCAGCCTTGGCGATTGGTTGGAGGACAATCCCTTTGACGAGGATCACGCCCATGGGGTGCGCAATCTCGTGCTCAATCCCGATCTGCTTTCTGCGATCGATTGATGGAACGATCCGCGCTTTGACCGGCGCGGGCCCCGCGCGGGGCCGCCCCCCGCGCAGATACACCCAAGGATAAAGCAAAGGCCGGTGCATCTGCGCACCGGCCTTTGTAGTGTCTGACGGCTGGGCCTTGATGGGCCGCCGCAGTCGGATCAGACCTTGAGGTTCGGGATGATCTGTTTCTTGCGGCTCATGATGCCAGGCAAGACAACGGCGTCGCCCTCTACGCTGGCGTCAAAGCTCTTCTCGGCCACGGCTTTGACCACATCGTTTTGCACAAACAGCGTGGCTTCCTCGTTGAGGATATCCACAACAAAGAGCAAGACGTGATCGACGCCGTCTTCCTTGGCCACATCGACCATGGAGTTCAAAAGGCTCGCCTTGCGGTCCAGAACGATTTTCGGCGCGGTGGTTTCCAAAACCGAGACGCGGAATTTCACGTCGCCCACGGCATATTCCTTGCTGTCCATGCGGATCAGTTCGGCATCGGAAAAGGCCGAGACGTCGGATTTGGCTTCGAACATTTCCGAGGCATAGGCGGACAGATCGAGGTTCAATTCACCGGCCAGTTGCTGTGCCAGCGCCTTGTCTTGGTCGGTGGTGGTCGGGCTGCGGAATTCCAACGTGTCCGACAAAATGCACGACAGCATCGCGCCTTTGATATTGTCGGGCATTTTCGACGCGTTCTCGCCCATCAGGTTGTGCATGATCGTCGCGGTGCAGGCCAAAGGTTTGATCGTGATGTCGATCGGGCCGCGTGTTTCCAGACCGCCGACCAATTTGTGGTGGTCGATGATTTGCACGATATTGGCGTCATTGATCGAGGCGGGCAATTCTGCGGGGTTGTTGGTGTCGACGATCACAACGTCATCCTCGGCGGTGACATCCGCAATGATGGCGGGTTTTTCAAAACCCCATTTTTCCAGCATGAAGGCCGCTTCGGTGTTCGGCTCGCCCAAAAGGCGCGCCTCGGCGGGGGTGCCGCGCACCTCGCTCAGATACCACGCCCAGATGAGCGGCGAGCCGGTGGAATCGGTGTCGGGGGATTTGTGGCCAAAAACGAGTGTGGTCATGTCGGATCCTCGGGGGTTATTTGACAAAGGCTTTTGAATGATTTCGCCGCCTTATAGGGTGCGAAATCCGCCTTGTCACCCGCCAGAAAGTCGCGCGGCGCCTTAGGCGGCAATCAGCCCCGCGCGCGCGCCCGTTCCCGAATGCGCCGTCACCATGTTTACCGCGCCCGCGCGCTTGTTTTGGCGCGCCGCACGGCTATGCGGGTGCCGATGGGGCCGCTGCGGGCCGACGCCGCAGCGAGCCCAAACCGGCCAGCGCGCAAAGCAGCAATCCCCCCGCTGCGGGCAAGGGGACCTCGGGCAAGGTGAAATCGTCATAATCCACGCCCACGGTGATATGGGTGGCGGTGAATTCGGGATAGCCCTCGCCGCTGACCGGCCCGTAGGAGGTCATCACCAGCGGATCGATATGCAACCGGAACCCCGTGAGCGCGCCGCTGCCCGTGCCCATATCGAGATCGTCGTCGATGAATTCCTGATTGCTCCACAGGTCTTCGTAATCGTCGCTGACCTCGGTGGGAAACTGGTCGCCGCTGCCGCGCAGCTCCAGCGTATATTGAAACTGGATGCGCAGGGTCTGCGTGCTCTCCAAAGTGATGTGCAGCGATCCAAGCCCCGCGCCTTCGGCGGTGAGCGCAAAGTCGTCGAAGAACACATCGACATACAGCCCGTCGGTCCCGTCGATCACATAATCATCGCCGCCATTGAGCGCGATCCGCCCCGTGCTGACCACATCGTTGTGGATATCGTCTTCGGTCAGCGTGATCTGGTCTCGGTCGAAATGCAATGTGATGGCCTGCGCAGGGGCGACGGCGCACAGCAGCGCGATCACAGCGCGAGAGGCAAGTTTGGCGAGGGTCATGAAACGGCTCCTTGGGGTGTGACTATAGGGGCGCAGCCGCGCAGGTCCTTGGCCCGTCGGGGCCGAGGCTTGGCCGCTGATCGTCTTTGCATAGGGCGATTATACACGAGGCGTCGCGCGCCGTCTCTGCGCGAGATCAAACCGCGCTGCGCCCCGCGCATCTGTCGCGCATCTGTGCTGTGCAAAATTATTCGCGCTTGGTTGTTGACTCGCCCTCGCCACCTGCCTAGCTATACGCCGTTATCACTCGCGCTAGGTGAGTGATAATAGTCCTCCCCAGCGGGGGACCGAATTTGAAACTTTGAGTTCAAGGGAGCCTCGAAGATGGCCTTTACACCGCTGCACGACCGCGTGCTTGTCCGTCGCGTTGAAAGCGAAGAGAAAACCGCAGGCGGATTGATCATCCCCGATAGCGCCAAAGAAAAACCCGCCGAAGGCTTGGTTGTTTCGGTTGGCGCCGGCGCCAAAGACGACGACGGTGATCGTATCGCCATGGATGTCAAAGCAGGCGACAAAATCCTGTTTGGCAAATGGTCCGGCACCGAAGTCACGATCGACGGCGAAGAGCTGCTGATCATGAAAGAATCCGACATCATGGGCATCATCGCCTAATCCGATCGTCGCAATTTAACACTCAATTTTCAGTCAAGGAGAGACGCATATGTCTGCCAAGGACGTCAAATTCAGCACCGACGCACGCAACCGCATGCTCAAAGGTGTCAACATTCTCGCCGATGCGGTCAAAGTGACCCTCGGTCCCAAAGGCCGCAACGTGGTTTTGGACAAATCCTTCGGTTCGCCCCGCATCACCAAAGACGGTGTTTCGGTCGCCAAAGAGATCGAGCTTGAAGACAAGTTCGAAAACATGGGCGCGCAGATGGTCAAAGAAGTGGCTTCGCGCACCAATGACGAGGCCGGTGACGGCACCACAACGGCCACCGTTCTGGCCCAAGCCATCGTCAAAGAGGGCATGAAGTCGGTCGCCGCGGGCATGAACCCGATGGACCTCAAGCGCGGTATCGATCTGGCGACCTCGAAAGTCGTCGAAGCGATCAAAGCCGCCGCACGTCCCGTGAACGACAGCGACGAAGTCGCCCAAGTCGGCACGATCTCGGCCAACGGCGAAGCCTCCATCGGTCGCCAGATCGCCGATGCGATGCAAAAAGTCGGCAACGAAGGCGTGATCACCGTCGAAGAGAACAAAGGCCTCGAAACCGAGACCACCGTTGTCGAAGGCATGCAATTCGACCGCGGCTACCTGTCGCCCTATTTTGTCACCAACCCTGACAAAATGATCGCAGACCTCGAAGACTGCATGGTCCTGCTGCACGAGAAAAAACTCTCGTCGCTGCAGCCGATGGTTCCGCTGCTCGAGCAAGTCATCCAGTCGCAAAAACCGCTTCTCATCATCGCAGAAGACGTCGAAGGCGAAGCATTGGCGACCCTCGTGGTCAACAAGCTGCGCGGCGGTTTGAAAATCGCAGCCGTCAAAGCACCTGGTTTCGGCGATCGCCGCAAAGCCATGCTGCAAGACATCGCGATCCTCACCGGCGGTCAGGTGATCTCGGAAGATCTCGGCATGAAGCTGGAGTCCGTGACCATGGACATGCTGGGTTCGGCCAAGAAAATCACCATCACCAAAGACGAAACCACCATCGTTGACGGCGCTGGCGAGAAGGCAGAGATCGAAGCACGCGTGGCCCAGATCAACACCCAGATCGGCGAAACCACATCCGATTACGACCGCGAAAAACTGCAAGAGCGTCTGGCGAAACTCGCTGGCGGTGTTGCCGTGATCAAAGTCGGCGGCATGACCGAAGTCGAAGTAAAAGAGCGCAAGGACCGCGTTGACGACGCATTGAACGCAACCCGCGCAGCCGTGCAAGAAGGCGTGATCGTCGGCGGCGGTGTGGCCTTGGTTCAAGCGGGCAAATCGCTCGAAGGTCTGACCGGCGAGAACTCCGATCAAAACGCAGGTATCGCCATCGTGCGCAAAGCGCTCGAAGCGCCGCTGCGCCAGATCGCGGAAAACGCCGGTGTTGACGGTGCGGTTGTTGCGGGCAAAGTCCGCGAGAGCACCGACCTGACCTTCGGCTTTAACGCGCAAACCGAAGAATATGGCGACATGTTCAAATTCGGCGTGATCGATCCGGCCAAAGTGACCCGCACCGCACTTGAAGACGCGGCGTCGATCGCTGGCCTCTTGATCACCACCGAAGCCATGGTTGCCGATCTGCCCGCCAAAGAAGGCGCAGCAGCTGGCGGCATGCCCGATATGGGCGGCATGGGCGGCATGGGCGGCATGATGTAAGCCACTGCCTAACAGGCATGATGATTGCGAAGGGCGGCTCCTTGAGGGGGCCGCCCTTTTGCATGGGATCTATGCGGATCCCTGCCGACGGGGGACGGAAATTGAATGATAATTGGGCAATGGGCGGCGCCATCGGGCCGGTGTTCCACCCCAAGCTGAGTAACCCATTGTCACGGATCACCCATTGGCGGTAAGTTGTCTGGATCGGAGCGGGAGTGATTTTATGGGTGTGCAAACTATCAATCGGATCGATCTGCGTCCTGTTGAGGCCGAGGATCACCTTGGCGTTTCCATTTTGCTTACCACCGTTTTTGACAGCCCCGAACCCGCCCGTATGTTGGTCAAGCTGCGCGAACACCAAGAGGTCGCGATGGAGGTCGTCGGGAAACATGAGGGCCGCATCTACGGTTATCTGGCGATGACGCGCCATCCGCGTCCGGCAAATTGGTGGGGGCTGACCTTGGTTGCGATCTCGCCTGCCTATCAAAGCGCGGGGCTGGGCAGCCGCTTAATCCGCCACGGGCTTGACCTTGCCCGCCGCGCGGGCGCCCCTGCGGTGACGGTCCAAGGCGCGCCAGAGTATTACAAACGCTTTGGCTTCTCGATCGATGCCGCGCGCAACCTGCGCATCAGCCACGGCGCGGATATGACCATGGTCTATCCCCTTGATCGCGGCACCTCCGGATATGACGGCACGCTGACCTTCCCCTCCGGCTACGCCCATTTTTGACACGCCCGCCCGCCCCGCGCCGCGCTGCATTTGTCCAAAAGGGCTTTGCCGCGGCCTGAGAATGGCATAGGACGACCCCGAAAATATATGGCGCCGCGAGGCTGCGGCGCGACGGGCACGGGCGGGGACGATATGCGGTTGCAACTCAATGGCGCGATGATCTTGCAAGACGGGCAAATGCAGCGCGCGGATATCGGCGTCGAGGCGGGTGTTTTTGCGCAAACCGGCGGCAAAGCGGTCGATCTGCGCGGCTATCACATCCTTCCTGGTATGATCGACATCCACGGCGACGGCTTCGAGCGCCACATCGCCCCGCGCCGCGGCGCGATGCGCGATATGTCTGTGGGCGTTCTGTCGACCGAGGCGGAATTGGCGGCCAACGGGTTCACCACCGCCGTTCTGGCGCAGTTCTATTCATGGGAAGGGGGGATGCGCGGGCCCGAAGCGGCCGAGCGGTTTTGCACCGCGCTCGCCGCCACGCGCAGCTCTTGCGACACCGACCTGCGGCTCCAGCTGCGTTTCGAGATGAACCTTCTCGACCACTACGCCGCCTTTGAGGCTTTTGCCGATGCGGTGGGCTGTGATTATGTGGTGTTCAACGACCACCTGCCGCACGACAAGCTCGCCGCCGGAAAACGTCCGCCGCGCCTTGTCGGCACCGCGCTCAAATCGGGGCGCAATCCCGAGGTGCATTTGCAGATGATGCAAGAGCTGCACGCGCGCCGCGCCGAGGTCCCCGCCGCCGTCGAGGCGCTTGCCGCGCGGCTCGGCGCCAAAGGATACCGCCTTGGCAGCCATGACGAACGCACCGCCGAGGGCCGCGCCAGATGGCGCGACATGGGGGTGCGCATTGCCGAATTTCCCGAAACCTTCGAGGCCGCCGAGGCCGCGCGGGCAGGGGGCGATGGCATCATCTTGGGCGCGCCCAACGTCATGCGCGGCGGCTCGCATTCGGGCAATGTCAGCGCGCTCGATTTGATCCGCGCGGGTCTATGCGATGCGCTGGCCTCCGATTACCACTACCCCGCCGCGCGGGTCGCGGCGCTGCAACTGGCCGAAGAGATCGGGATCGCGCGGGCGTGGGATCTCGTCTCGGCAGGGCCTGCGCGGCTCTTGGGGCTGACGGATCGCGGGGCGATTGCCGAGGGGCTGCGCGCCGATTTCGTGGTGCTTGACCCGCGCAGCGGACGGCTTGGCGCCACCTTCGCGGGCGGGCGCGCCACCTATATGAGCGGCGAGGTGGCGGCGCGGTTTATCGCTTGATCACGGGGGCTTAGCCCTTTTTGATGCGATTGACGTGGCCCATCTTGCGGCCCGCTTTGACATCGGCCTTGCCATAAAGATGCAAGGCGGCATTGCTTTCGCGGGCAATCGCCTCGACACGGTCCATATCGTCGCCGATCAGGTTTTCCATCACCACATCGCTGTGGCGCACCCCGTCGCCCAAAGGCCATCCGGCCACGGCGCGGATGTGCTGTTCGAATTGGTCAACGGCGCATCCGTTTTGCGTCCAATGGCCCGAATTATGCACGCGCGGGGCAATCTCGTTGACGATCAACCCGCCGCGCGTGACGAAAAGCTCGACCCCCATCACCCCGACATAGTCCAGCGCATTGAGGATATTAGCGGTCAGCAAAACCGCATCCATCCGTTGCGAGGCGGTCAGCGTCGCGGGCACGGTTGTAGAATGCAAAATGCCGCCACGGTGCACATTCTCGCCCGGATCGAAACAGGCCACATCGCCGTCCGCGCTGCGCGCGCCGATGACCGAGACCTCATGAGTGAAATCGACAAAGCCTTCGAGAACCGAAGGCGCATCGGCCATATCGACCCATGCCTGTGCCGCATCCTCGGGCGATTTGATCCGCGCTTGCCCCTTGCCGTCATATCCGAAACGGCGGGTTTTGAGGATCGCGGGCGTGCCGATCTTGGCAATCGCCGCATCCAGATCGGCGGCGCTTTCGACATTGGCATAGGGCGCCACCGTCAGGCCCAGAGAAGTCAGAAAATCCTTTTCCGTGATCCGGTCTTGGGAAATGCGCAGCGCCTCGCGGTTGGGGCGGATCGGGCGCAGGTTTTCCAAAATATCGAGCGCGGATGTGGGGATGTTTTCAAACTCATAGGTGATCACATCGACGCTTCGGGCAAAGCGTTCGAGCGCCTGAACATCATCATATGCGGCGTGCATATGAAAATTCGCCACGTGGCTGGCAGGGCAATCGCCCGCAGGCTCATAGACGCAGGTTTTGAACCCCAATCGCGCCGCCGCGACCGACAGCATCCGGCCCAGTTGCCCGCCGCCCAAAATGCCGATCACGGCGCCGGTTTTCAAAGGTGCATCGAGGGTCGGAGCCATATACGTGGGCCTTTATGTCTTATTGATCAACAGGTTCGTCGGGGATCGAGGCCGAAAGCGCGGCGCGCCATGCATCCAGCCGCTCGGCCAAAGCCGGATCGGAAATGGCCAAAATACCGGCCGCCATAAGGCCCGCATTGGCCGCGCCCGCCGCCCCGATGGCCATAGTCGCCACGGGAAAGCCCTTGGGCATTTGCACGATGGAATAGAGGCTGTCGACCCCCGAAAGCGCCCGCGTTTGCACCGGCACGCCAATCACCGGCACGCGGGTTTTCGACGCCATCATGCCAGGCAGATGCGCCGCGCCGCCCGCGCCCGCGATGATCACCCTAAGACCGCGCCCTGCGGCCTCTTTGCCATAGCTCCAAAGCCGGTCGGGGGTGCGATGCGCCGAGACGATTTTTTTCTCATAGGCGATGCCCAATTCGTCCAAAATATCGGCGGCCTCTTTCATCGTGGGCCAATCGGATTGGCTGCCCATGATAATGCCGACGTGAAGCTCTGCCATGATCGCATCCTTTGCGGGTGGGGGCGGGTTTTGCAAGCGCGCACTATAGCCGCGCGCGGGCTGGGCGCAACATCGGCGAGGGCCGAAAACGGCGCGGTTCAGGCAATGATATCGGGGGTCAGGCGGTCTTCGATCTGCGCGATCAGGTCTTTGAGCCGCAATTTGCGTTTTTTGAGCCGCTGCATGGTCAACGCATCCGCCGTGCCGCGTTCGGTCAGGGCATGGATCGCCTCGTCCAGATCGCGGTGCTCGCGTTTGAACACCTCCAGCTCCACCCGCAAAACCTCGTCGGTTTTCATCGAAATGTCGCTTTGCGCGTTCATCGGCATGATTCCATATTGTGCTAGAGGCTATAACATACTGAAAATCCCGCCTTTAGCCAAGCTTTTGCCGACAGCCGCGCGCGGATCAAGGCGCGCAAACCCCTTGCACAGGCCGAAATCGCTTCCCATATTGAGCCTGTAGCGGTTGCCGATGATCGGGGCCGCGCACAATGGACTGTCGCTTGGCTTGAGGACGTGTCGATGACGAAACTGACTTTGGGATCTCACCCCTATCTTTTGGGGTTCGAGCAATTGGAACGGCTGCTGGAGCGCAATGCCAAGATCGGCAATGAGGGCTACCCGCCGTTCAACATCGAACAAACATCGCAAAATTCCTACCGCATCACATTGGCGGTGGCAGGATTTGCCGAACGCGATCTGTCGATCACCGTCGAGGACCGGCAATTGGTGATCCGCGGGCGTCAAAGCGAGGAGGGCGAGGACCGCGTGTTTTTGCACCGCGGGATCGCCGCGCGTCAATTCCAGCGCAGCTTTGTTCTCGCCGACGGGGTCGAAGTGGGCGAGGCGATCATGGAAAACGGTTTGCTGCATGTGGACCTGAGCCGCGCCGAGCCGGAAACCATGGTGCAGGTGATCAACATCCGCAAAGGCGACTAACGCCCAAGCGGCCCATTTGAACGCGAAAGGAGCGGTGCGATGGATGCGAATTTTGATTTTGACAAGCTGATGCAGGGCGGCTCGCAGGCCGAGATCGTCTATGTGCGCGCGGTGAAAACCGCCGATCTTCCGGATGATGTGCGCGAAAAGGCCGAAGGGCTGGAGCAGCTATATTCCGTCCATAAGGTCAGCGGCGAACGTCTGGCCTTGGTCGCGGATCGCAAGCTGGCCTTTGTGCTGGCGCGCCAACACGATCTTGCGCCGGTGATGGTGCACTAACGATATATGCGGGCCGCGCGGGCAAAGCTTCGCGCGGCCTGCGGGTATATTTTCGACGGAACGCGCGGCGCCCTGCGTTTAGGTCTCAAGAATGGACCCGAACGAAAGGATGCCGCCATGGCCGCAGATACACCTCAAACCGCTGTCCGCTATTCGCGCGTGCAAATCGCTCTGCATTGGGGGATCGCCGCGCTTTTTGCGTTTAACTACATCGTCTCCGATGGCATGGGACGCGCGCTGCGCAATTTTTCGCAGACTGGCATTAACGACAGCCTCACGGCACAGCTGCATATCATCGGCGGGGTCTCCTTGCTGGGCTTAATGGTGCTGCGGCTTGTGTTTCGCGCGCTGCATGGTGCGCCGCCCCATGCCCGCAGCGGCCACCCCTTGATGGATAAAGCTGCGATCTGGGGGCACCGCGCGCTCTATGCGCTGTTGTTTTTGCTCCCCGCGGCGGGGCTTGCCGCATGGTTTGGCGGCATCAAGGCAGCGGGCGAGGCCCATGAGGTCTTGGTCAACCTCACGGTGCTTTTGATCGCCGGCCATATCGCAGCGGCGCTCTATCACCAGTTTATCGTCAAAGATCACCTGCTGGACCGGATGCGGCCGCAATAGCGCGCCGCGCTTCGCGGCCCAAAGACGAAAAACGCCCCCTGCATCACATGCAAGGGGCGTTTTGATCTGTCTGGCGCGGGTTGCGGATTATCCCGCGATCAGGCCCATTTGCTCCAGCTTGAGCAGAACCTGATGGGCGCAGTTGTCCACATCGACATTCTCGGTCTCGACGCGCAACTCGGGGTTGGCGGGCACGTCATAGGGATCGGAAATACCGGTGAATTCCTTGATCTTGCCTTCACGCGCCAGCTTGTAGAGACCCTTGCGGTCGCGCTTTTCGCATTCCTCGATCGTGGTGGCGACATGCACTTCGATGAAGGCACCGAATTGCTCGATGTCCTCGCGCACGGCGCGGCGGGTGGTGGCATAGGGCGCGATGGGCGCGCAGATGGCGATGCCGCCGTTCTTGGTGATTTCCGACGCGACATAGCCGATGCGGCGGATGTTCAGATCGCGGTGCTCTTTGGAGAATCCCAGTTCCGACGACAGGTTCTTACGCACGATGTCGCCATCCAAAAGCGTTACGGGACGGCCGCCCATTTCCATCAGTTTCACCATCAAAGCATTGGCGATCGTGGATTTTCCCGAACCGGAGAAGCCGGTGAAGAAGACGGTAAAACCTTGCTTGGAGCGCGGCGGTTTGGTGCGGCGCAATTCCTTGACCACTTCGGGGAAGGAGAACCATTCAGGGATTTCCAGACCTTCGGCCAGACGGCGGCGCAATTCGGTGCCCGAGATGTTGAGGACTTTCGTGCCTTCTTCGATCTCGTCGGCAGGTTCGTATTGTGCGCGGTCTTCGACCCAAACCATATGTTTGAAGTCGACCATTTCGATGCCCATTTCCTCTTGGTGCGCGCGGAACAATTCCTGCGCATCATAGGGGCCGTAGAAATCTTCGCCTGCCGAGTTGGAGCCGGGTCCGGCATGGTCACGGCCAACGATGAAATGGGTGCAGCCATAGTTGGCGCGGATCAATCCGTGCCATACCGCCTCGCGCGGGCCTGCCATACGCATGGCCAGCGGCAAGAGCGACATCGTGGTGGTCGAGGCCGGATATTTATCCAAAACCGCCTCATAGCAACGCACGCGGGTGAAGTGATCCACATCGCCCGGTTTGGTCATGCCGACAACGGGGTGGATGAGCAGGTTGGCTTGGGCTTCCTTCGCGGCGCGGAAGGTCAATTCTTGGTGCGCGCGGTGCAACGGGTTGCGGGTCTGGAAGGCCACAACGCGGCGCCAGCCCAGTTTGCGGAAATAGGCGCGCAACTCGTTGGGCGTGTCGCGGCGGGCGCGAAAATCGTAATGCACGGGCTGCTGGATGCCAGTGACAGGGCCGCCGAGGTAGACCTTGCCCGCGTGGTTGTGCAGGTAGTTCACCGCCGGATGTGCATCGTCATCTGCGCCAAACACTTTTTCGGCCTCAACCGCTTTGTTCGGCACCCAATTGTCGGTGACGGTCATGGTTGCGAGGATCACGCCCTCTTGGTCGCGCAGCGCAATATCTTGCCCCGCTTCGAGCGATCCGGCGAAGTCCTCGCTCACATCCAAAGTGATCGGCATCGGCCACAGGCTGCCATCGGCGAGGCGCATGTTCTCGACGACGCCGTCGTAATCCTCTTGGGTCAAAAAGCCCTTGAGCGGGTTGAAGCCGCCATTCATCAGCAGTTCGAGGTCGCAAATCTGACGCGGGGTCAGATCCCAGCTGACCAGATCGGCCGCTTCGACTTTCAGCTTCTGAGCGCTCTCATAAGAAACGTAAAGCTCGGGAATGGGGTTCAATGGGGCGTTTTGCATTTAAAGACTCGCGTGACAAAGCTTCGGAAAAGCAGCGGGCGGGCCACGCTGCGGATAGGGGCCGCTTTGCAGGGTTTTGATGCAAATTTCAAGCGGCATGGCGCAATGGGGCAATATTAGGTGCGAAAATGCCGCGCTGCGGCGTTAGCGGTGGAGGTTTTCCTAGATAATCGCTCCGCAATGGAATGATTGTCGCCAAACCGCGCATATAAAGAGATTCGCTCACCGCAAACGCAAACGCGGCGCCCATGGGCACCGCGTTTGGAATTCTGTCTTGAGCGCTTGCTCAGGTTTGGGCGGCTTTGCTGCGGCGCGCGGCGCGCAGACCGCCGATCCCGCCCAATCCCGCAATCAACAACCATGCCGCGGCAGGCAGCGGTACGGCAGGTGCGATTTCGCGGGTGATGTCGTGATCATGCACGGCCATTTGCGAGACGTCGAACGAGGCAAACTCGTCGCCAAGGATCTGCCCCAACCGCACGCTTCCGAGCGGGCCAAAGGTCTCGCCCGTCCCGATCGCGGTGCGGCCTGCAAGGTTCGGCAAGGCAAAGGTTTCGCGCCCGTCACCGCCATAGGTCGTTCCCAAAAGGGAAAACAGCGCTTGATGGTGCACGATCGGAAGCAATTGCCCCGCCGCTTGCATCCATCCCGAGGGCACAAAGTTGCCCGCGAAAATTGCGATCTCGCCAAGGAAGGGCGCAAACTCGCTGCTGGCGCTTCCGCTGGAGGGGAAAAGGCCTTCGGTCGCGATCAGATAGTTCATGACCAAAGACGGATCGACATTGTTAAAGCTGCCGATGCCGCCCGCCGCGCCGGTCACACCGCCCGCATCGGGGTCCGTATGGCTGTGCGAGGGCATATCCGCCTCGGTCAACGTCACGGTTTGTGCGCCCGTTTGCCTGCCCACTTCGCCAAAGGGCAAACCTGCCGCAGCGCCGATGACCATGCGCTCCTCGGTGTCCGGCATCGCAAACGTCGAGCGCCCGTCACCGCCAAAATTCGTGCCGATGAGCGAAAACAGGGCGGTGTTATCGGTGATCGGGGTCAGCTGGCCAATGGCTTCGACAGTCCCGCGGTCAAGGTCGGGGCCCTCGTCGAGCGCCGCATCCATGGTGACAAAACCCATGGTTTCATTGGGCGCGGGGGTAGAGCCGCCGCTTCTGGAGGGGTAGACACCTTGCGTGACGATTTCATAGCTGAGCGCCAAGGTCGGTTGCCCGTGGTCGATGGGCGCGCCGCTGCCGGTGCTGCTTGTGTCAACGTCAACGGTGGTGTGGCTATGGCTCGGCAAATTGGCCTCGCTCAGCGTCAGGGTCGGGGCACCTGACCGGCGCCCCATGCCCTGATCGCCAAATCCCGATGCACCCACCACCGCGCGGCCGCGTAGGTCGGGCAAGGCAAAGGTGGTGCGTCCGTCGCCGCCATAGGTCGTGCCAAGCAGAGAAAACAGTGCCTGATTTTGCGAGATGCTCAGGATTGAGCCGTCGGCGATGTGGTAATCTCGCGGAACGCTGTGCTCTCTGCCCGCAAAAAACTTCACCTCGCCCATGTCTTGGAAGAGGCCCTGCGTGCGGATGATCGCGGTCAGGCCCAAAGAGGGCTGCAGGGTGCTGATCGGGGCGGAGGCGCCCGCGGTGCCGGTCGTTGTGGTTGTGGTGCCAAGGCTCAATGTGGTTGCGGCGGCGGGCAGGGCGCCAAACGCAACACAAAGCGCGGAGGCGGTCATGGCCCGCCGAAGAGAATAATGAGGTGTCATGCGAAATAGCGTCCCTAGATTTGTGTGAGTATTGGAAAAAATGAAAACGAAAAGCACATGTGGCGGCGCGGCGGCCAACGGTTCGATGCGCCACCCTAGGCGAAAACCCTCGGTCATACCTATAGCAATGGCTAGAAAAATCTTGCCATTGTTTCGATTTATTGGGCAATTCGCAGGTCAATCTCGTGATTGTCGCCCTTGCGTCGACAGTCGCAAGGTCTTGCACAAGGTCTTGGGCGCGCGCCAAGGCCGCAGGGCGGTCATGCCGTCTTGGCGCGGCGCAGGGGCAGCTATTCGTCGTTTTCGGCCAAGAACCGTTCGGCATCCAAGGCAGCCATACATCCCATGCCCGCCGAGGTGACGGCTTGGCGGTATTTGTGGTCTGTCAAATCGCCCGCCGCAAAGACGCCTGGGATCGAGGTCTCGGTGGTGCCCGCTTTGACTTTGACATAGCCGCCGTTGTGCAATTCAAGCACGTCCTTGACCAATTCGCTGGCCGGTGCGTGACCGATGGCAACAAAGACACCCTTGCAGGGGATTTCGGTGATCTCGCCGGTTTTCACATGTTTGACCCGCACGGCCTCGACGCCTTTGGGATTATCGGCGCCGACCACTTCGTCAAGCTCATGAAACCACAGCGGCTCGATTTTGGGGTTCTTCAACAGCCGCTGTTCGAGGATCTTTTCGCTGCGCAATTCGTCGCGGCGGTGGATCAGCGTGACCTTGGAGGCGAAGTTGGTCAGGAACAGCGCCTCTTCGACCGCAGTGTTGCCGCCCCCGATCACCACGATTTCCTGCCCGCGATAAAAGAACCCGTCACAGGTCGCACAGGCCGACACGCCAAAGCCTTTGAAGGCCTCTTCGGAGGGCAGGCCAAGCCATTTGGCACGCGCGCCCGTGGCCAGAATGACCGCGTCGGCGGTATAGGTGTTGCCGCTATCGCCCTTGGCGGTGAAGGGGCGTTTGCTCAGGTCGAGATCGGAAATGATATCGCCGATGATTTCGCATCCCATCTCGCGCGCATGGCTTTCCATACGGACCATCAGATCGGGGCCCTGCACTTCGGTATCGCCGGGCCAGTTTTCAACCTCGGTGGTGGTGGTCAACTGCCCGCCCGGTTCGATGCCTTGGACTAGGATCGGCGAGAGCATCGCGCGGCTGGCATAGACGCCGGCGGTATAGCCTGCGGGGCCGGAGCCGATGATCAAAACCTTGGTGTGACGTGTCTCGGCCATGATGTCTCTCCTTGGACGCGGGTGGCGGCGCGCGGGAATCCTCTGCGCCATTGGTCCCGTTGATATAGACACGCATTTCGGGGGCGAAAACCCCAAGCGCCCAAGATATTTGCGCGCCGCCCCCTGCGTTTCGTGGCCGTGCCCTGCGCCGCAACGATGTTGCGCGTGTGCGAAAGATTATTGCGCGCGGCTGCGGCGGTGCTATAACAAACGCAAATTCGCAAAGAGGTTTTCGATGTCCGCAACGCGCCTTGATCCCATCGATCGCAAGATTTTGGCCGAGCTTCAGGCCGATGGCCGCATGACCAATGTGGAATTGGCCAAACGCGTCGGAATTTCCGCGCCGCCTTGCTTGCGCCGTGTGCGCACGCTGGAGGAGGCCGGCTATATTCGCGGCTATCACGCCGAGGTGGACGCGCGCGAATTGGGCTTTGAAGTGCAGGTCTTCGCCATGGTCGGATTGCAAAGCCAAGCCGAAAGCGATCTATCGGCGTTTGAAGCGCGCTGCCGCGATTGGCCCTTGGTGCGCGAGTGCCATATGCTCAATGGCGAGGTGGATTTTATCCTCAAATGCGTGGCGCCGGACCTGTCGACCTTTCAAACCTTCCTGACCTCGCAATTGCTCACCTCGCCCAATGTCGGATCGGTGAAAACATCGCTGGTCATTCGCGGTGCCAAAGACGAACCGGGCGTGCCGTTTGACGTTTTGGAAAACCGGCTCAAGCAGCAGGCCTGAGCGCCAAGGCTGCGCTTTGATCCGGCGCAAGCTGCACCTTTCAAAAAGTAACGCGCAGGCCCGAGGGGGCGCTGCGCGTTTTGCTTTGGAGGCAATGGTAAGGTATTTTGCGCGCTAGGCCACGTCGCGCGCCTGATCGGGTTTGCTGCTCATGCGCGGGCGCGCCAGAGGTCCGAAATCGGCACTCTCGTCGATATGCGGGAAGAGCGACAGGAACAGCGTGAGCATATTATGCCCCATGATCCGCTCGATCCCCATTCCGGGATGATAGCTTTCGAACTCCAATCCCGCCGCTTTGATCGTCGCATGGCGCGGCAGGCACAGGTGATAGACCGTCACCGGCGCGGGCGGGGTGACTTCGAACACGCTCATCCCGTCGACCGCATTGCGGATCGGGGTAAACACAGGGCCGGTCGAGGCCAGATCGCGCAAATGCGCGGGGCGTTGCAAAATTCGCGCGCCCGGACCGGCGACAACATCGCTCATCGGGCGGTGGACGCCAAAGCTGTTCGCCATGATCCGCGTCAAACGGCCAAGCGCGGGATCGGCAATCGGCGCATTGGGGATGATCTGCATCGAGCCGACCCATTGCACGGGCTGCGGTCCCATTTCGGTGGTGTCGATCAAATCACCGGGGCAAAGATCCTCAATCGCGCGCGGGCCTTGGGGCGTATCAAGCGCGGTGCCGCGGGCAAAGGCGGAAAAGGCAGCTTCGAAAAACGGGTTGGCGGGCGCCATATGGAAGGACGAGCGCAGGTTGCCGTCATCGTCTTGCGACAGCACTTCATATTTGCGCATCAAGGGCATTTTGCGCGCTGGACGCGTATCGGCGCGGCCCGATTTGCGCGCCTCGCTCGTGGCGGCGCGGCGTTCGGTCAGCTCGGCGAGCTTGGCTGTTTGGCCGCGAAGATGGGCCAGCGTAGGGGCGCTCATGTGTCATACCTTTCTACAGGTTTGTCACATCCATGTCGGCCCCCACCGACAACAACAGAAGGACTTGTTGATAAACCGCACAAGTAACTTGCGCAGGGTCAACTTCGCCATTCGAGGCGTCATCTGTCAAAATCTTCTGAACTTTGGCGCGGGTTTGCGATCAATCCGCGAAAATCGCGCGGTTTTGTTTCCGATGCGCGCACGGGGCTGCCACATTCGGTGGCGAATCGCCTTGCGACGCGGCCGAGAATGGCGCAGGGCGCGGCAAACGGCTTGAGGCTGTGATTGCCTATCGTCTCGCGCCTGAGCCCTTTGGTAAGGGTGCGGCGCGCGCGGCGCGGGCCAAATCCTGTCTGGCCCCGCGCATCTCATGTGTCGGCGCGCCTTGCGGCGCGTCAGATCAGGCGCGTTTCGATTTGGGCGCGGCCTCTGTGCGGCGGGCGATCATTGCCGCGCGGGCGCTGCCACGCGCCCAAGGCAGGGCGGGCATATCCGATTTGGATGTTTCGATCACGGATTTGATGAACCGGCTTTGCTTTTTCATGTCTGCTCTCCTGTGCCCTCGGGGGCCATTGATCCTCATGCATCTTTCTACGCGCAGATGCTTTATAGGCGATGACCAATCTATGACGGATCAATGCGGCTCCAGTTTGGCAGTGGTGAAGATTTGCGAATAATTTTCACCGTGTCCGCGCCACATTTGCGCGTCACGCCACACAGCCTGCCAAGCCCCGTCAAACAAGGCGCTTGGGCGCGTGATTGCGGATAATCGGGTCGATATCGCGTGATTGTTTCGCGATGGGTCAGCGGGCGGCGGCAAATTCACGCCCGCTTTTCGCCCGAATTGGCCGGCAAAGGGCGCGCCCCGCGCCCCGTATTAAAGCCGGATGGCGGAAATCAGGCGGCCATAATCGGCCTCGCCCGCATGGGTGGTGCGCCGGTATGAATAAAACCGCTCGGCGTCGTGATAGGTGCAATGGCGGATCCATTCCGCATGGCCCACGCCCGCGCGCCGCAGCCGCGCGAGGCCAAAGGCGGGCAGGTCGAATTGCATCCTGTCCCCCGCGCCGCCCGCGAAAAAACGGCTGTTGTCGGGATCATCGGCGATGAAATCCTCGAAAAACTCCGGTCCCACCTCATAGGCGCGTTGCGAGATCGTCGGCCCGATCACGGCGGTGATGGCGCCGCGCGCCGCGCCAAGGGCGACCATCGCCTCGACCGTGGCCTCAAGCACCCCGTCCACCGCGCCGCGCCATCCCGCATGGGCCGCGCCGATCACCCCCGCCGAGACATCGGCAAACAGCACCGGTTGGCAATCGGCGGTCAGGATCGACAGCGCCACACCCGGCACATTGGTGACCAAAGCATCGGCGCGCGGCTTGTCGGTTTGCGGCCCCGTGACGACCGCAACATCCGCCGAATGCACCTGATGCACACCGGCCAAATGCTCCGGCGCGACCTGCATCGCCTCGGCCACGCGGGCGCGGTTGATCGCGACGATCTCGGCCTGATCGGAGGACCCTGTGCCGCAGTTCAGCCCGCCGAACACCCCCGAAGAGGCCCCGCCCTTGCGGGTAAAGAACCCGTGGCGCAGCGGGGTCAGGCTATCAGCGGTGAGAATTTCGAGGCTCATGGGGTTGGTCCGTCAAATCCGGGCGGGAAGGGCGCGCCGTGGGGGGCGAGGGCGATCACTTTGAAGAGAGTTCCCATTTCCGCAGGATGGGTCAAGCGCCGATGTGCGGCGATATGGTTGCCGAGCGCCGCGCCGCTCAGGGATTTGGCCAAAGCCTGCGCGCGGGCGGTAATGCCGAGCCGCTCCAGAAACACGCCTTGGGTCAAAAGCCGGCTATGGGCGCAGGGCGCGGCGGCGGCGAGGGCCTCGAAATCCACATGGGCGGTCAAATCCGCCGCCCCCGGATCGGCAAAAGGATCGGCGGGCGCATGGTCTTGCAAGGCTTGGAACGTGTCGCCAAGGCTGCGCCAATCGCCATAGTCGATGATCAAAGCCGCACCGCCGCGCGCCTCGATCTGCGCGCCGATGCGGGCCATGATCGGTGCGCTGGCGGGGCAAAGTTCGACCACATCGCCCGCTTTGGTATCATTGCTGCGGTGATCAAGCGCCGCGATCTGCGCCGCCGCGCCGCGCCCAAGGGCCAGAGTGCCGTTTGCGATCCCGACGCGCCGTTCGCTCCATCCGTCAAGGGCGCGCTCGAATTGCCGGATCGGCAGGGCGTCGAAAAACTCGTTGGCGACAAAATAAAGCGGCGCATCCTCGGGCAGGTCGTGCACGCTGTCGTGCCACGTCACATCGGCGCGCGCATATCCGGCGGCTTCCAATGTCGCCGCCTGCACCGCGCGCAAGGTTTCGGAGGTCTCGACCAGATGCACTTCAGCGCCTTGGGCAAAGGCGGGCAGGGCGCGACGGGCAGTGCGCAAAATATCGGCCATCAACGTGCCGCGCCCCGGCCCGGCCTCGGCCAAGACGATCCGTTTGGGCGCGCCTTGATCCGCCCATGCCTGCGCGAGGCAAAGGCCGATCATTTCGCCGAACATCTGGCTAATCTCCGGCGCGGTGATAAAGTCGCCGCCCGCGCCAAAAGGATCGCGCGTGGCGTAATAGCCGTGCTGCGGGTGCATCAGGCAATCGGCCATGTAATCGGCGAGGCTGATCGGACCCTCCGCCTCGATCCGCGCCATGAGCAAATCCTTCAGCGCCGCGCTCATCTGGCCGGATCGCCTTTGTAGCGGCGGTGCGCGTAAAGGATCACCGCCGAGCCCAGAACAATCATCGGCAGCGACAAAACCTGCCCCATCGACAGGCCAATCGTGTCGGTCAACCGGATCACATGGCCCATCGGATTGGCCAGCGAGATATATTGATCATCGGCTTGGCGAAAAAACTCGACAAAAAAGCGCGAGAGGCCGTATCCGGCCAAAAACACCCCGATGCTTTGCCCCGGAATTTTGAGCGCCCCGCGCCGAAACGCCAGATAGATCAGAACAGCCCCCAAGATCAGCCCCTCAAGAGCGGCTTCGTAAAGCTGCGAGGGGTGGCGCGCGCAAAGCCCGATCACCCCATCGCAGTCTTGCGCCGAGGCTCCGGGGAAGATGACACCCCAAGGCACATCGGTCGGACGGCCCCAAAGTTCGGCATTGATGAAATTGGCAATCCGGCCCAGCAATAGCCCCGCAGGAGCGGCAAGCGCGAGCGTGTCGCCAAGGCTGAGCGGGGCGATCTTGCGGGTGCGGGCAAACAGCGCGGCGGCGATGACAACGCCCAAAAATCCGCCGTGAAACGACATGCCGCCTTGCCATACCATCGGGATTTCCGCCGGATGGGACAGGTAATAGGCGGGTTTGTAGAACACCACATAGCCGAGCCGCCCGCCAAGGATCACCCCCAAGATCACCCATGTGAGCAGGTCCTCGACATCGGCAGGCGTCATCGGGGCCGCGCCGCCGCGCCACAAAGACGCGCGTTTCACCGCCGTCACTACAATGCGCCAGCCGATCACAATGCCGACGATATAGGCCAAAGCATACCAGCGCAGCGCAAAGGTGAAATTGCCCAAGGACAGCGAGAAAATCTCGGGCGAGATGTCGGGGAAGGGGATGGCGGCAAACATGGGCATATCTGGGGCCAAGGGGGCGGGGGCGTCAACCTCATTATCGGCGCGGCGCGGGCAGCTTTGTCGCGGCTGCAGGTCTTGCCTCGCCGCCCGTGAACCCCCATATAAGACCCAAGCAGAAATCGCGGAGAGACATCATGCAAACGCGCAGCAAGATCATGGACGACATTTCGCAACTGATGACCAACGCGATGGGCGTGGCGCAGGGCGCGAAGACCGAGGCCGATACGGCGCTGAAATCGCTGATGGACCGCTGGCTCGCCGATCGCGATCTGGTCACGCGCGAGGAATTCGACGCGGTGCGCGCCATGGCGCAAAAGGCCCGCGAAGAGAATGCGACCCTCAAGGCCCGTCTGGACGCGCTGGAAGCGGCGGCGAAATAGCCCCGTCACCTTGCACCGCTTTGGGCGCGCAGGCGCCGTGGGCGGGGATGTTCAAAGCAAAGCGAAGTAGATCGGGGCGCGGATTGGCAAAGGTCGATCGCGCCCTTTTTGTCTCCTCTCTTGTCGCAAAGGGGCGAAGATGACCGGCCCAGCGTTTCAAAGTGACCATGTGTTGGCCGCCTTCGAGCGGTTCCCGCGCCCCGTCCGCGCGGCGCTTTTGGACCTGCGCGCGGCAATCTTTGACTGCGCGCAAAATTTGCCGCAGGTCGGCGCGTTGACCGAGACCCTCAAATGGGGGCAACCCGCCTATTTGACCGAGGCGAGCGGGTCGGGCACAACCCTGCGCCTTGGTGTGCCAAAGACGGGCGGTTTTGCGATACTTGTGCACTGCCAGACCGACCTAGTGCCACAATTTCGCGCCGTCTTCGGCGATGCCTTCACCTATGATGGCACCCGCGCGGTTGTGTTTGGCGAGGACGATGCGCCGGATTTGGAGAAGCTGGGGTTTTTGATCGGGCGGGCGCTGACCTATCACTTGGACAAAAGGGCGCGATAAAACGGCCCCAATAGAACGGGCGAGGGCGCCTCGATCACTCGAAGCGCCCTGTGCCTGTATGTCCCGCCGTATCCGGTCTCGCGATATTGCGCGTGTAATCGGTTGATCCGATTTTTCATCTTCTGCGTGCAGTGAATCACACCTGCGATTCGGCACCAAGCAAAAAATGCCCCTTCGCCAAAGTTTTTCTGCATTTTGATGAAATATTCAGGCCGTCCACAAGTTATTGCGGTTATCCCCAATTTATTGCTTTACAGGTTCTTCCCGACACACCACCATATCTAGTAAGGGCGAGGGCAATCAGCCCCGCTCTATAGAGCAGGCACCTAGCGCTTGGGGCGCTGCCAAGCCCCGACGCTACACAAAAAAGAGGTGGCGCAATGGCACTGTCCGAAGACTTCATGCAAGAAGACATTCACCCTATCGATATCGTCGAAAATCTCGCGGCGCATCACGAGTGGGATTTTGACCGTATCGCCGATGACCAGATCGCAATGGCCGTCGAGGGGCAATGGCGCACCTATTCGATCACGCTGGCGTGGTCGGATTTTGACGAGACGCTGCGCATGGTGTGCACCTTCGAGATGGAGCCGCCGGAGGAGCGTCTTGGCGCGCTTTACGAAATGCTCAACGGCGTGAATGATCAATGCTGGGCGGGGGCCTTTACCTATTGGGCCGAGCAAAAGCTCATGGTCTATCGCTACGGGCTTGTGCTGGCGGGCGGCGGCGTGGCCAGCGCCGAGCAGATCGACACGATGATCAATGCCGCTGTGCTGAGCGCCGAGCGCTATTATCCCGCCTTCCAATTGGCGGTCTGGGGCAACCGCAGCCCCCGAGAGGCGCTCCAGATCGCCATTGCAGAGGCCTACGGGCGCGCCTAATACTTTCCCCCTGACGGATTGAAACGGCGGGGGATGACCATGAATTTCGACGAGATTGCCGCACGCGGGCTGGTGCTTTTGGGCTGCGGTAAAATGGGCTCGGCCATGCTGGCCGGATGGCTGGACGGCGGATTGCCGCCCGCTGCGGTCACGGTTTTGGATCCGCATCCCTCAGCGTGGTTGCAAAAGACCGGCGTTGCGATCAACGCCGATTTGCCGCCCGATCCGGCGATCGTGCTGATTGCGGTCAAACCGCAGATGATGGGCGAGGCTTTGCCCGCGCTCAAGGCGCTGGGCAACGCTGGCACCTTGTTCGTGTCGGTCGCCGCAGGCACGCCCATCGCGGGTTTCGAGGAGGCGCTGGGCGCGCAAAGCCCGATCATCCGCGCCATGCCCAACACCCCCGCCGCCATCGCCCGCGGCATCACCGCGATCATCGGCAATGCCCATGCGTGCGCGTCCCATATGGAGATGGCCGAAGGATTGCTCAGTGCCGTGGGGCAGGTGGTGCGCCTTGAGACTGAAGACCAGATGGACGCCGTGACCGCCGTCTCCGGCTCTGGCCCCGCCTATGTTTTCCACCTGATTGAAACGCTGGCCGCGGCGGGAGAGGCCGAAGGATTGCCGCCCGAACTGGCGCTGCATCTGGCGCGGGCCACGGTCGCGGGTGCGGGCGATCTGGCGGAAAAATCCGACGACAGCCCCGCGCAATTGCGCATCAATGTGACCTCGCCAAACGGCACGACACAGGCCGCTCTGGAGGTGCTCATGGACGAGGCGCAGGGCTTTGCGCCGCTGCTCAAACGCGCGGTCAAAGCGGCGGCAGAGCGGTCAAAGGAGCTGTCCAATGGCTGAGGCGACATTCGACGATTTTCTCAAACTCGACATTCGCGCGGGCCGTGTGATCCGCGCCGAAGCCTTCCCCGAGGCACGCAAACCGGCGATCAAACTATGGGTGGATTTCGGCGAAGAGATCGGCGAGCGCAAAACCTCGGCGCAGATCACCGCGCATTATGATCCCGAGGTTTTGGTCGGCAAAACCGTGATGGGCGTGGTGAATTTCCCGCCCCGCCAGATCGGTAAATTCATGTCCGAGGTCTTGGTGCTCGGGGTGCCCGACGCGGCGGGCGAGGTGGTGCTGATCTCCCCCGATCAAGAGGTGCCTTTGGGGGGCAGGTTGTTCTAATGGCTGCGAAAATCCTGATCACGCGGATATTGCCGGATGCGGTGATGCAGGCCGCCGAGGGCGATTTTGACATCACCGCACGGGGCGAGACGACACCGCTTTCGCGCGCCGAGATGGTGCAGGCATTGACGCAATATGACGCCATCCTCGCCACGCTTGGCGACGGGTTTTCGGCGGATGTCTTCGCCGAGGCCGCAAAGGGCGGTATCCGCTGCAAACTCATCGCCAATTTCGGCGTTGGATATAATCACATCGACGTAGAAGCAGCGAAATCCCACGCCATCACCGTCTCCAACACGCCCGGCGCGGTGACGGATGCGACCGCCGACACGGCGATGACGTTGATTTTGATGAGCGCGCGCCGCGCAGGTGCCGGCGAACGCATGGTGCGCGCGGGCAAATGGCAAGGCTGGCATCCGGTGCAGATGCTTGGCCTGCATGTCACGGGCAAAACCGTCGGCATCGTCGGTATGGGCCGCATCGGGCAGGCCATCGCGCGGCGGTGTCATTTCGGGTTCAAGATGCAGGTGCGCTATTTCAACCGCTCGGCCAAAGCCGTGGACTTTCCTGCCGTGCAGGTGGACAGCCTCGAGGCCTTGGCCGCGCAGGTCGATATTTTGGTGATCGCCACACCAGGCGGAGAGCAAACGCGCCATTTGATCGATGCGCATATATTGGCCGCAATGCCGCCCCATGCGCATTTGATCAATATCGCGCGCGGCGAAGTGGTGGAGCAGGCCGCATTGATCACCGCCTTGCAAAGCGGTGCGATTGGCGGGGCGGGATTGGACGTTTACGAATTTGAACCCGATGTGCCGGACGCCTTGCGGCATCTCGACAATGTGACGCTTCTGCCGCATCTGGGCACCGCGACCTTGGAGGTGCGCGAAGCCATGGGAATGATGGCTTTGGACAATCTGAGGGCGTTTTTCGATGGAAAAGCTGCGCCAAACAGCGTGAATACCTAAAGCTCTCAGGCGGGCGCCGCGCCTATCCGCAGGCCCCGCCGCTGATCGTATCGCCGGTGGCTTCGCGCCAATGGCGCCGGCACAAGGAGACGTAGCGCTCGTTGCCGCCGACCTCGACCTGCGCGCCGGAGGTGAACGCCTTGCCGCTTGCATCAAGACGCACCACCATCGTGGCCTTCTTGCCGCAATGGCAAATCGTGCGCACTTCGCGCATCGCGTCCGCCAAGGCCAAAAGCGCCGCCGATCCAGGGAACAGCGCGCCCATGAAATCCACCCGCAGCCCGTAGCACATCACCGGAACGCCCAGATCATCGACCGCGCGGGCCAATTGCCACACCTGCGCCGTGCTCAGAAACTGCGCCTCGTCGATAAAGACGCAATGCACCTTGCCCTGTGCCAGCCGCGCTTCGATCTTGGCGTATAGGTCATCGCCTTCGGCAAATGTATCGGCCTCTTGGCCGATCCCGATGCGCGAGGCAATGCGCCCTTCGCCCGCGCGACGGTCCAGTTGCGCGGTGATCAAATAGGGGGTCATGCCGCGTTCGACATAGTTATGCGCCGCCTGTAGCAGCACCGTCGATTTGCCGGCATTCATCGTCGAGTAGTTGAAATAGAGCTTGGCCATAGCGCGGTTTTCGCCCGTCTTCGTCAGCGTTGCAAGAGGACATTGCAGCAGCAAAACGCGCGCGTTCACACATTGTGATGACAAATGGCTCGGCAGCGCTTAAAAGGGTATCGGGATGAGAAGCGGCCTGATTTTAAAGGCTAAAAAGGGCAAAAGATGAACGGTATTGGGTCTTACTTGAAAAAACACACCGAGGCTTTGGTCAAGGATGTCGGTATCGAAGCGGCCTGCGCGCTGACCGGAAAATCCAAGGCGACCCTCGGGCGCTACTATTCTGACAGCCCCGAACATGCGGACCGATTTATGCCGGTCGACAGTGTCGCCGCGCTTGAGGCCAAATCGAGCTATCCCCATGTGACCAGCGCCTTGGCGGAACTGGGCGGAGCGAGCCTGTCCTATGACGAGAGCCGGCGCAACAGCGAGGACCGAGGCGGGGTAAATGCCGATGTCATCGCGCTCAGCCACAGGTTTGCGATGCTGATGGGCGAATACCAGCAATCGATTCAGGACGGGATCATCACCGTCAACGAGGCCAAGCGCCTGCTCAAGGAAACGGTGGCGCTGCAAACGGTTTTGATCGAGATGAAGCTGCATCTCGAAGAAGAAAGCACCTGACCCGCGCGAGCGGAGCGTCCTGCGACAGGCGAAAAGAGAAACCCGCGCCGGTCGCCCCGCGCGGGTTTTTGTATTCTTGATATGGGCCTATGCGCCTTACATCTCTTGCAAGCTGGTGACCTCCAGCGCGCCTTCGCCGCGCGCCTGAATGGCTTGCACAGCGGCCTGTGCCCCTGCCGCGGTGGTGAAATAGGCGATCTTGTCATAGAGCGCGACCGAACGGATTTCGCGGCTGTCCTCGACCGATTGCGCGCCCTCGGTGGTGTTGAGCACCAATGAGATTTCCTCGTTCTTGAGCAGGTCCACGATGTTCGGGCGGCCTTCATAGACCTTGTTAACCACGGTGCAATCGACGCCGTTTTCCTTGATCCATGCCGCCGTGCCGCGGGTAGCGACGATGGTAAAGCCCATATCGGTCAACCCTTTGGCCGCATCCAGCATCAGCGCGGTTTTATCGGCATCCTTGATCGACACAAACACCTTGCCGCTTGTCGGCAAATCGGTGCCTGCGCCCATCTGCGCCTTGAGGAAGGCGCGGGCAAAGGTTTTGTCCGATCCCATGACCTCGCCGGTCGAGCGCATTTCCGGCCCCAAGATCGTATCCACACCCGGGAAACGGGCAAAGGGCAAAACCGCCTCTTTGACCGCAAAGGTTTTGATCTGCGGATCGACCAGATCGAAGCTGTTCAATTTCTCGCCCGCCATGATCCGCGCGGCAATCGAGGCAATGGGCGAGGCCACGGCTTTGGCCACAAAGGGCACGGTGCGCGAGGCGCGCGGGTTGACCTCGATGAGGTAGATATCATCGCCCTTGATGGCGAATTGAATGTTCATCAACCCGACCACATTGAGCGCCAAGGCCAAGGCATGGGTCTGCTCTTTGAGCCGGTCGATCATCTCTTGGCTCAACGAATAGGGCGGAAGCGAGCAGGCGCTGTCGCCCGAGTGCACACCGGCCTCTTCGATATGCTGCATGATGCCGCTGACATGCACATCGGTGCCGTCGCAAAGCGCATCCACGTCGATCTCGATCGCGCCTGCGAGGTAGCTGTCGAGCAAAACGGGGCTGTCGCCCGAGACGACCACCGCCTCGGAGATATAGCGCTCGAGCTGCGGCGTGTCGCGAACGATCTCCATCGCGCGCCCGCCCAAAACATAAGAGGGCCGGATGACCAGCGGATAGCCGATTTCATCCGCAATCGCCATGGCTTCGGCGTCCGAATGGGCGATGCCGTTCTTGGGTTGCTTGAGGCCCAGCTTGTTCACAAGCTCTTGGAAACGCTCGCGATCTTCGGCCAGATCAATCGCGTCGGGTGAGGTGCCAAGGATCGGGATGCCTTCGTCTTGCAAGGCATTCGCCAGTTTCAGCGGCGTTTGCCCGCCGAACTGCACGATCACCCCGTGCAAGGTGCCGTTCTCTTGCTCGACCCGCAAGATTTCCATCACATGTTCAAAGGTCAGCGGCTCGAAATACAGCCGGTCCGAGGTGTCGTAATCGGTCGAAACCGTCTCGGGGTTACAGTTGATCATGATCGTCTCATAGCCCTGCTCGGTGAGCGCATAGCACGCATGGCAGCAGCAATAATCAAACTCGATCCCTTGGCCGATCCGGTTCGGACCGCCGCCCAGAATGACGACCTTTTTGCGGTCCGTCGGGCGGCTTTCGCATTCCACATCGCCCATCGCGGGGGCCTCGTAGGTGGAATACATATAGGGGGTTTGCGCCTCGAATTCGGCGGCGCAGGTGTCGATGCGTTTGAACACGGCATTGACGCCCAGATTGCGCCGCGCGCGGCGGATGTTGTCTTCGGTGCGGCCGGTCAAATGGGCGAGGCGGGCATCCGTAAAGCCCATCATCTTGAGCTTGCGCAGCCCCGCTTCGGTCACCGGCAACCCATCGCTGCGGATTTGCTCTTCGGCCTCGACGATCTCGCGGATGCGGGCCAAGAACCACGGGTCAAACATCGTGACGCCGTGGATTTCATAGTCGCTTAGCCCGTGGCGCATGGCTTGGGCAATGGTGCGCATCCGGTCGGGGGTTTGTTGGCTGATCGCGCGGATCACGGCAGATTTATCGGGCGCGCCCTCGATCACCACCTCGTCAAATCCGGTCAGGCCGGATTCCATCGAGGCCAGCGCCTTTTGCAAACTCTCGTGGATCGTGCGGCCAATCGCCATGGCTTCGCCGACGGATTTCATCGCCGTGGTCAGGTAAGGTTTGGAACCCGGAAATTTTTCAAAGGCGAATTTCGGGATTTTCGTGACGACATAATCGATTGTCGGCTCGAAAGATGCGGGCGTGACCTTGGTGATATCATTGTCCAGCTCGTCGAGCGTATAGCCCACGGCCAGTTTTGCCGCGATTTTCGCAATCGGGAAGCCCGTGGCTTTGGACGCCAGAGCCGAGGAGCGCGACACCCGCGGGTTCATTTCGATCACGACCATGCGGCCATCGGCAGGGTTCACCGCCCATTGCACGTTCGATCCGCCCGTCTCCACGCCGATCTCGCGCAGGACCGCAATCGAATGGTTGCGCATGATCTGGTATTCTTTGTCGGTCAGCGTCAGGGCAGGGGCCACCGTAATGCTGTCGCCCGTATGCACGCCCATCGGGTCGATATTTTCGATCGAGCACACGATGATGGCGTTGTCGGCCTTATCGCGCACCACCTCCATCTCGAACTCTTTCCAGCCCAAAAGGCTCTCGTCGACGAGGATCTGGTTCACCGGCGAGGCATCCATACCGGTGCGGCAGAAATGTTCGTAATCCTCGCGGTTGTAGGCCACGCCGCCGCCGGTGCCGCCCATGGTAAAGGCAGGCCGGATGATGGCGGGCAAGCCGATCTCGTCCAAGGCTTCCAAGGCAATGCGCACCCCTTCCTTGAGGTCCGCATGCCCGTTGGGCAATTTCGGTGCAGTCACGATGGTCGCCTTGGGATTCTCGATGCCCAAACGGTCCATGGCTTCGCGAAACAGTTTGCGGTCCTCGGCCATCTCGATCGCATCGCGCGTCGCGCCGATCATCTCGACGCCGAATTTTTCCAAAACGCCCATCTCTTCAAGCGCCAGCGAGGTGTTCAAACCGGTCTGCCCGCCCATGGTCGGCAGCAAGGCATCAGGGCGCTCTTTCTCGATGATCTTGGCGACAATCTCTGGTGTGATCGGCTCGATATAAGTCGCATCGGCCATCTCCGGATCGGTCATGATCGTCGCGGGGTTGGAGTTGACCAAAATCACCCGATAGCCTTCTTCGCGCAGCGCTTTACAGGCTTGCGCGCCCGAATAGTCAAACTCGCAGGCCTGCCCAATCACAATCGGCCCCGCCCCAATAATCATGATCGAGGAGATATCGGTTCTTTTGGGCATGGCAGACCTCTAATTGTGCAAGTGTTTCGGTGCAGCAAATCTCGCGGCTCAGAGTCGCCCCTGCCCGCAAATTGTCGTGGGTTATAGACATGGCGCGCTTGGGCGCAAGCCCCAACGAGGGGTTTTGCGCGCTTTGCAGGTTCGTCAAATATCCCCGCCGGAGGCATGAAGTTGATCGCGCTGCGCTTTCGGACCTAATGCCTCCGGCGGGGATATTTATGGAACCTGCAAAGCCGTTTACGTTTTCGTAACCATGATTGGCACAGGCTTGAGATGCGGTACAGGCGGGGACGCCGATGACCGCGAACCAGCAAGCGCCCCGTTGCCGTCCATTCGCGGCCGCAGCGGGGCGTGTCTTTTCTTGACATTGGGCCTTCCTTCGCGGGGTTTGGGTTGACTTTTTGCCTCTGCACATGTGTATCGGCGCAAACGGGCGCGCGCGGCGATGCGCCAGCGCCCAGCAGCCAGATCCGAAGGAACGCCAAAATGCACGCATATCGCAGCCATACCTGCGCCGAGCTTAACAAATCCAATGTCGGCGAGACCGTGCGTTTGTCCGGTTGGGTGCACCGCGTCCGCGATCATGGCGGATTGCTTTTTATCGACCTGCGCGACCACTACGGGATCACGCAGGTTATGGCCGATCCTGACAGCCCTGTGTTCTCGCAAATCGAGAAGGTGCGCTCGGAATGGTGTATCCGCATCGACGGCAATGTCATGGCGCGCGACGAGAGCCTTGTGAATTCGAAAATCCCCACCGGCGAGATCGAGGTGTTCATCCGCGATATCGAGGTTTTGGGCGCTTCCAACGAATTGCCGCTGATGGTGTTTGGCGATCAGGAGTATCCCGAAGAGACGCGCCTGAAATACCGCTATCTCGATCTGCGCCGCGAGAAATTGCAAAACAACATGAAGATGCGTTCGGATGTCGTGGCCTCGATGCGCCGCCGTATGTGGGACAAGGGGTTCCGCGAGTTCCAGACGCCAATTATCACCGCCTCAAGCCCCGAAGGCGCGCGTGATTTTCTGGTGCCGTCGCGTCTGCACCCCGGTAAATTCTACGCCCTGCCGCAGGCGCCGCAGCAGTTCAAACAGCTGATCATGGTGTCGGGCTATGACAAATATTTCCAGATTGCGCCGTGTTTTCGCGATGAGGACCCGCGCGCCGACCGCTCGCCCACGGATTTTTACCAGCTCGACCTCGAAATGTCCTTTGTCGAGCAGCAGGACGTGTTCGACACGATCCAGCCGGTGATCACCGGCATTTTCGAGGAATTCGGCGGCGGGCGCAAAGTCGATCAGACATGGGAGCAAATCTCCTATAAGGATGCGGCGCTTTGGTATGGCTCGGACAAGCCCGACCTGCGCAACCCGATCAAGATGCAGGTCGTGAGCGAGCATTTCGCAGGCTCCGGTTTTGCGATCTTTGCCAAACTGCTCGAACAAGAGGGCACCGAAGTGCGCGCCATCCCCGCGCCGACGGGCGGCAGTCGCAAATTCTGTGACCGGATGAATGCCTTTGCACAAAAAGAAGGCCTGCCCGGTATGGGGTATATCTTCTGGCGCGAGAAAACCGCCGATGCCGTGGCGCAAGAATTGGGCATCACCGTCAAGGAGGCGCAGGCCAAGCTCAAATCGGGCGAGGTTGAAGGCGGCATGGAAGCGGCCGGACCTTTGGCCAAAAACATCGGCCCCGAGCGCACCGAAGCGATCCGTCAGCAGTTGGGCCTTGGCATGGGCGATGCGGCCTTCTTCTTGGGCGGCAAGCCCAAGGCATTCGAAGGCGTTGCGGGCCGCGCGCGCAATGTGATCGGCGAGGAGTTGGGCCTGACCGACAAGGACCGCTTTGCCTTTGCATGGATCGTCGATTTCCCGATCTACGAGCAGGACGAGGAAACCGGCAAGATCGATTTCGAACACAACCCCTTCTCGATGCCCCAAGGCGGGATGGAGGCGCTGGAGGGCAATCCTCTGGACGTGCTCGGCTATCAATATGACCTTGCCTGTAACGGCTATGAATTGGTGTCGGGCGCGATCCGGAACCACCGCCCCGAGATCATGTTCAAAGCCTTCGAGATTGCCGGATATGGCAAGGACGAGGTCGAAAAACGCTTTGGAGGCATGGTCAACGCCTTCCAATACGGCGCCCCGCCCCACGGCGGTTGCGCCGCAGGGATCGACCGGATTGTGATGCTTTTGGCCGATGAGGCCAACATCCGCGAGGTTATCATGTTCCCGATGAACCAGCGCGCCGAAGATCTGATGATGAACGCGCCGTCCGAGGCACAAAGCGACCAGTTGATGGAGCTCAGCTTGCGCGTCATCGAGCAAGATTAACCGCTCAACCCATAGGTAAATACAGGCCCAGATGGTGACACCATCGGGGCCTATGTGGTTTTGCGGCTCAATCCTCCGAATGGTCGGCCTGTGCCGTCTCGGTCAGGCCGAGCGCCTCCAAACGCCGCCAAACGCCGCCCCGCAGGCGTCCTTCTCCATCCTGCCCACCACCTTGGGGCCTTGGCACATGGCGACATGATCGGATGCCCTGGCCCGATTTCTCGAGGCGTCTATCGGGGCGCGCGATTGGCGGTCCATTGCCCATGTTTGCGCGGCGCGCGTCGAAAGGGCTGGTCCCTGCGCATCGCAATGCCTAGCTTGAAGCAATGGCGCGGCAGGCCCGCGCGCAATTGCGAAGGATGGCGCTGTCTCTCTCGTGTCTGATGATGCCTATTTTGATCCTGATTTGGCAGACATCCGTTTTGGATGCGGGCGCGCGCCCAAGATCGCCGCGCCGCGCTCGACCGCGCAGATGATGGAGCGCCTGCGCGGGCCGGATCTGGCGGCGCGCGCCTTCCCGATCGGCAGTTTCGACAGCCTGCGCCAAGACCTCACCGCATATGACCGGCTGCGCGATACCCAGCGCGCGTTGTCGCGCGAGTTGGCCGATATGGGCCCGCAAGATAGCCCCGCGCGCCGCGAGATGACGGCAGCGCTCAGGAAGATGGAAAAACAGGTCGAGACAGAAAAACGCGCCGCGCGCCTGCGCGAAGTCCAAAGCTTTGGCCATACGCTCCAGCGCCGGATCGGCACCCAAGACGGACTGCGCGAAAGGTTGGTCGCGTTCTGGGCTGATCATTTCACCGCCCATGCCAAAAGGCCGCGCTTGCGCCCCGCCGATGCGACCTATGTCGAAGATGCGATCCGCCCACATGTGGCAGGGCGTTTTGCCGATATGCTGCGCGCGGCCGCGACCCATCCGGTGATGCTGTTTTATCTCGATCAACATCTCTCCATCGGCCCGAACAGTCCCACCGCGCGCGCGCGCGCCAGCGCCGGACGTCCCACCGGCGCGATGAATGAAAACCTCGCGCGCGAGATGCTGGAGCTGCACACTTTGGGCGTCGGCGGCCCTTACGGGCAGGGCGATGTGCAACACTTGGCGGCGCTGCTCACGGGTCTGTCCTATGCGCCCGCCAAAGGCTTTGTGTTTCGCGCGGGGCTTGCCGAGCCGCAGGCGAAAACCGTTTTGGGCAAACGCTATGGCGGGGCAAAGGCCAGCCTCGATGACATATACGCCGCGCTAGATGACCTTGCCGCCCATCCGGCCACATCGCGTCACATCGCCCGCAAGATGGCGCGCCATTTTACCTTTGACCAACCAAGCGAGGATTTGGTCCGCGCGCTGGATGCGGCCTTTATGCAAAGCGGCGGTGATCTGGCGGTGCTCACGCAGGCGTTGCTGCGTCACCCCGATGCTTGGGCGCGCGAGGCGGGCAATGTGAAGCAACCCTTGGATTTTATGGCCTCTGCCTTGCGCGCGCTGGGCACCCATCCGCGCCATATCCCCGTCATGAAACGCCGCCGGATGCAGCAACACTTCCTCACGCCAATGGCGCATATGGGCCAAGCGTGGAACCGCCCGCCCGGACCGGATGGTTGGCCCGAAGAGGACGCCGCATGGATCGTGCCGCAGCGCCTTGCCGCGCGCGTCCAATGGGCGATGACGGTGCCGTTTTCCTTGATGAAGCTGCTGCCCGATCCCGATGATTTCATGCGCAGCGCCTTGGGCGTGCGGGCGCGCAGCGCGCCGCAGCTGGGTTTCGCCGCCAAGGGCGCCGAAACGCGCGCCATCGGCGTTGGCCTTGTGCTGCTCTCGCCCGCGTTCCAAAGGATGTAGCGCCATGACCCCATTTGAAAAATCGCAGCCATCAGGCCCCAATTCCGCCCGCATGGACCGGCGCGCGGTCTTGCGTCTTGGCGGTGCGGGGCTGATCGGCTGTTCTTTGGCGGCCAGCCCTTTGATCACGCCGGTGACCTTCGCCTCGGCCCCATGGGAGAACCGTTTGGTGGTGATCATCTTGCGCGGGGCGATGGACGGGGTCGATGCGCTGCGCCCTGTGGGCGATGCCGACTATCGGGCGATGCGCGGGGGGGCGGCGCAAAAAGGCGTGCGCCTCGGCGGCGGCTTTTTTGCGCTGCACCCCGCACTGGCACCGCTGCATCCGCTTTGGCAGGCAGGTGAGCTTGGCTTTGCCCATGCGATTTCAACGCCTTACCGCGACAAGCGCAGCCATTTTGACGGGCAAGACCTGCTAGAGGCAGGCACCGACATGGACGCAGCGGGGCAGCTGCGCGACGGTTGGCTCAACCGGCTGTTGCAATCGGTGCCCGCCGCCGAGGCCGAAACCGGATTTGCCATCGGGCGCGGCGATATGCGTATTCTGGCGGGCAAGGCGCCGGTGGCCAATTGGGCACCCGACAGCGCGCTGCAGCTTGATCCGCAAACCTTTGATCTGGCCGAGCGGATCATGCATGACGATCCATTGTTTCGCGATGCATTGGGCGAGGCGGCGGAGCTTTCGGGCCTTGATCTGGCCGCTTTGAGGGACGGCGAGGCCGGAATGGGCGCGGGCATGGGCGCCGCCACGGATGCGGGCGAGATGCTCAGCGCCATGCAAGAACAAATGCGCGGGGCGCGCACTGGGACGGGTCACTTGGAGCTTGCGCGCTTTGCCGCAGCGCGCCTGACCGGCGCCAGCCGGATCGCGGCATTCTCGCTCGGCGGATGGGACACCCACGCGCAACAGGACCGCCGCATTGGCGCGCCGCTCGCGCGGCTCAGCGATGCGGTTTTGGCGCTCAAAGAGGGATTGGGACCGGTTTGGGGCAAGACCTGCGTTCTGGCGATGACCGAATTTGGCCGAACCGTGCGGCTCAACGGATCGGGCGGCACCGATCACGGCACCGGCGGCGCGATGCTCATGGCGGGCGGGGCGCTGCGCGGCGGGCGCGTATGGGCCGATTGGCCGGGTTTGAGCGAAGATGCTCTTTATGCGCGGCGCGATTTGATGCCGACACGCGATGTGCGCGCCTATGCGGCATGGGCGATGCGCGGGCTTTTCGGCCTTCCGCAACAGGTCCTTGAACATTCGGTGTTTCCGGGGGTGGAGATGGGCGCCGATCCGCGCCTTCTGCTTTGACTTATATGTTTTTTTTGGCCTTTCGCCCCAATGGCTGCGCGCCTATCGTGGCTCTAACATCAAGGAGCCCGTAATGAGTGCACAGCGACCCGTCGGCGAAAAAGTTGAAAACTGGCAAGCGCCGCCGCGCCCCGAGGCACATGCAATGGCGGGGCGCTATTGCAGGCTTGAACCTTTGGAGGCCGACACCCATGCGGCGGTTTTGTTTCAGGCCGTGGAGGGGCAGGACGCGCTGTTTGATTATCTTCCTGACGGGCCTTTTGCCTCCGCCGCGCAATATCACCGCTGGGTGCGTGAAAGCACCGCGCGCGACGATATGCAGTTTTTTGCCATCAAGGATCTTGAGCAGGGGCGCTACGGCGGTGTTGCTTCCTATTTGCGCATCGCGCCTCAGGCGGGGTCAATCGAGGTGGGCAATATCTGTTTTGGCCCCGCGCTGCAGGGCACCCGCGCCGCCAGCGAAGCGATGTATTTGATGATGAAATGGGCTTTTGAGGCGGGATACCGGCGCTATGAGTGGAAGTGTAACGCGCTCAATATGGCGTCGCGCCGCGCGGCGCAAAGGCTCGGGTTTACCTATGAGGGGATTTTCCGCCAAGCTGCGGTCGTCAAGGGCCGCAACCGCGATACCGCATGGTTCGCGGTGATTGATCGCGAATGGCCCGCGCTGCGCGAAGCGTTCGAGTTCTGGCTCTCGGCGTCGAATTTCGATGCGGCGGGGCGGCAAAAGGAACGGCTGAGCGATTTGACGCGATTGGTGCGGGCGGGGGGAGATCCGGCGCTCTAGGGCGCGCTTTGATGGCGCAGCGCCAACCGTCCGCGTTGAAAAACTAGATGGCGACTTTTTCGCTCAAACGGTCCTGCACCAATCCGGCCAGTTGCGCGACAACGGCGTTGGACGCGCGTCCTTCGCTGCGTGCATCCGCCAAAGCGTCGGCCACCATCGCGAGCGCCATATCATCGGCACTGCGCGCCACGCCCGATACGAATTGCGCGACATAATCAAGCATCCGCTCATCCGTGCCTTCGCCCAAGATATCGGCGACATGCGCCATGTCATCGCGATAGGCAATGGGATCGGGTTCGATCAACTCATCATTGACCATCCGCGGTCCGCAGGGTTGGCGTTCGGCGGGGATATGCGACAAGATCAACTCTTGGAATGTTGCCACGCTGGTCACAGGTTTGGCCAAAAACCCGTCCGCACCCGCCGCGATAGCCAAACGCTCGGCGCCGTCATCGCCGCTCATGCCAAGGATCACGCCCACGCGCGGGGAGGTGCGGGCCAATTCGTCGATCAATTCCGCGCCCGACCCGTCGGGCAGGCCCAGATCGATCATCACGACCGACGGGCGGTAGACTTGCAGGTGCCGGCGCGCCGAGCGCAGGCAATCGGCACGGCGGATACGCGCGCCCGAGCGCAAACACAAAAGCCGCAAAGCCTCACAGGCAAACCGGCTGTCCTCGACCACCAAAACAGTCAGGCCCAGCAAGGGGCGCGCCGCGGTGGGAGAGCTAAGGGGCAGGAAGGCTTCGGTGTCGTCCATGGGGCTGGCTCCTGTATTCGAGTTGCGTCATTTGAGGTGCGAACGTCGGGATTGATCTTGGCTGGGTGGCGATGACGCTAACGCGGGTATGGTGAACGCGCCGTTAATGCTGCGCGGCGTTTGGCTAATTATTTACCAAGAACGCCCTCGCATCGGTGCACCGCGATATTATACCTGCGGCGCAAACACGCGCCTGCGCACCCTTGCACCGCGCGCGCGCGCGCCTCATAACGGCGCAAAGATTTTGTGATCCGAGGAGAGACGAAATGATTGGCCGTTTGAACCATGTTGCCATTGCTGTGCCTGATCTGGAGGCCGCAGCCGACCAATACCGCAATGCTTTGGGCGCCAATGTCGGCGCGCCGCAAGACGAGCCCGATCACGGTGTGACCGTGATCTTTATCGAATTGCCCAACACCAAGATCGAACTGCTCTATCCCTTGGGCGACAACAGCCCGATTGCAGCCTTTTTGGAAAAGAACCCCTCGGGTGGCATGCACCACGTGTGCTATGAGGTCGATGACATCATCGCCGCGCGGGACCATTTGAAATCCACCGGCGCGCGGGTTTTGGGCACGGGCGAGCCGAAGATCGGCGCGCACGGCAAGCCGGTGCTCTTCTTGCACCCCAAGGATTTCAACGGCTGCCTCGTGGAGTTGGAGCAGGTCTGATGGGGGTTACCTCTGGCATCGTGCTCTATGCCGTGCTGTGGTTCATGACCTTTTTGGTCGTGATTCCGTTTCGCATCCAGACCCAAGGCGATTTGGGCGAGGTTGTGCATGGCACGCAAGCGGGCGCGCCCGAGCATCATCACCTCAAGAAAAAAGCATGGATCACCACGGCGATTGCCGCCGTACTTTGGGTGATTCTTGCTTGGGTGATTCTCACCGGTCAGATCACCGTGCGCGATATCGATGTTTTCGACCGCCTTGGCCCGCAGCAGCCCGCTTTGCAGGAAAACACCGCAGGGCAGTAAGCGGCGGCAGGGTGCCTGTGCAGATGGGATTGAAAAACGGCGACGGGCTCACCCGTCGCCGTTTTCTATTCGAGTAGCCGATAGGGCAGGGCCTAGCCGCGGCGGCGGCGCGCCATCATCGTCAGCATGCTCATGCTGCACAAGAACAGCGGCAAGGCGGGCGGCATCGGCACGTCCGGAATTTCCGTCAAAATGAACCGCTCCCATCCGCCATAGGCGAAATAGGCGTTGCCCGCGCGCCAGCCTGCGCCGATTTCGGTCGCGGCGTAACTCGCGCCGATAGACGCGCCGGAATTGGTGTGCCAGCTCAGGCGCTGCGCGCCATTCGAGGAGAGGATATCAGCGTCGAACTGGAAGATCGCGCTGCCCAATCCGGCGAACCCCATCGACAATCCGTTGGCATACCACTGGGCGCCATTGGCTTCGACGGTCTCGTTTTGCGCGGTGTGAAGGCCGGTCAATGTCGAGGTGTCGATCGTCGCCAAAAGCGCAAAGCTGTCCGATCCGACCTGACGCGCGGCGAGCATGATCTGATCATTCGCGCCGCTGTAGATATCGCCCAAGGCAATACCGCTTTGGGAATAGAGGCCGGAGTAAAGCACCTGCCAGCTGCCAAAGACAGTGGCGTCATCGACGTTGGTTTGAACGCCGATGGGATCATAGGTCAAGGCCTGCGCTGCCGATCCGGCCGACAGGCCGCACAGCGCGATGGCAAGAGACGCGAGCAGAGAACGCATCATAGTAAGGCTCCTTTCAGCAGAGCGGTTCGGACATGGCAACAGGGCCAAAACACAGATCGCCTCCGGCAGAAGAGGCGTGTATTGGTCAGATTACTGTTGAAATCGGGCAAAACGGGGGCGCAATTAAGGAATCGTTAACCATACTGCGCCGCGCCAGTTGAGCGGCCCATCAGCGGCCCTGCGCGCCAGAGCGTTTAGCCGCCCTGACGGTTCAGCGCATGGAAAATATGGGTGAAGGTGGCGGCGCCAAGGATCGGGATGAGCAGATTGACCAAAGGCACGGTCAAGGGGATCGCCATCAAAACCCCCGCTGCCCAAATCGTCAGCCAGTTCTTCTTGCGCAGCGCCCGCGCGCCTTGCGGCCCGATCCGGCGCATTGCCGAAAGCTGGAAATACTCGCGGCCCAGCAGATAGCCGTTCAGCCCCCAAAAGATGAATATCCCCGCGATGTTGAAGATCAGATAGAGCACAACCGCCACGGCATTGGCCGCCAAAATCACGCCCAGATAGTTGATCGAGTCGCGCAATGCGTCGAAAAACGGGGTGCGCGGCGCAGGGGGCAGATCGGCGTAATGGCGCGCCTCGACCGCATCGGCCACCTCGTCGAGGAACAAGGAGGTGATGGCAGAGGCCACTGGCACCATCAAAAAGATCGACAAGACCAGCATCATTATGATGCTGCCGATGCCCAGAAAATCCCCGACCCATGTGACCTCGCCCACCAACGGCAGGGTGAGCGTGTCGCCCGTGGCCCATGTGACCAGTGCAAAAACCGCCGCGCAGGCCGCAACCAAGAGGGCAATCGTCAGGCCAAGGCCCAGAAAAAGCACCTTGCGAAACCGCGGATCGTCGATTTGCCCCAAGGCGCGGAAAAACGCGGTGAAAATCATGCGTCCATCCATGTGGTGATTGCATCCACATCAGGACGCGGGCGTTCGGGCGGAGCGCTGCCTTCGCGGCCAAGGTGGATGATCCCTGCCACCCGCTCATGGGCCTGAAGGCCAAGCCCGCCTTGGACAAACTCGCGATCATGGCTCGGCCAGCCCGAGAGCCAGTTTGCCCCCCATCCCGCCGCCAAGCCCGCGTTGAGCAGCGCAAGGCAGACCGCGCCCGCACTATAGGTTTGCTCGATCGCGGGGACTTTGGGCGAGGGTTTTTGCACTTCGACAACCGCGACGGCCAGATTGCCCGTGGCGAATTGCGCTGCCCCCTTGTTGATCTGCTCGATCTCAAGCCCCAAGGCCGCGCCGCGCACCTGAGCAAGCGCCGCCAGACGCGTCAAGGCCGGTTTTTCCAATACGATAAACCGCCACGGCTCTAATTTGCCGTGATCGGGCGTGCGCGCCGCCGCGGTCAGCAACAGTTCCAGCTCCGCGCGGTCCGGCACCGGCAGGCCAAGGGTCTTTTGCGGGCGCGAGCGGCGCGTCAGCAGAAAATCGAGGGCGGCTTGGTTTTTATCGGGCATGAGGCTCCTTTGCGGGGCGACTTTGGCCCCTTGGGATTTGAAAGTTTGGCGCAGGCCTCATGGCCTTTGGCTTTGAGCGTATATGTCGGGGCTTGGCGGGAGAAGGTCAAGTCGCAGCGGCGCGAGGCGCAGGCGCCCGTTCTGGCGGGCAGTCTGGCGGGCGGGCGCGGGGGGCGCTAGGCTATGGGCCGATTGCAATGAAAGAGCCCCGATGCCCGCAATCCTCATGCTCGCCCATCTGGCCATATCCCGCGCGCAGATTGCCGTGCGCCTCACGCTCAAACGCGGCGAGACATTGCGCGACAGGCTGTTTTGAGATGCGGCTGCGCGCGGCGCGGTTAGGGCGCACTCGTCTCATTGAGCAGATAGGCCCCCTCGGGCAGGTCCAAGGCCGCGCCCAGATCGCGCAGCTGCGCCATGGATAGGGTGACCATCATCACTCGATCCGTGCGCGGGTCATATTGCTCGACCGTCACGCATTCGGAAAACGCGTTGACCGTAATGTCTTCTTTCAATGGGGCGGGGCCGTCGTCCACCAAGGTGATCACCGTGGCGTCGAACTCGTGCTCGATGGTAAACATGACCCCATGATGGCGCGCGGCGCGAAGCTTGGCAAGAGAGCGGATGGGCGGCCCCGACCCGCGCCGCCGCACAAGATCGGGCGGGCAGGGCGCGAGAGATCACGCCCCCGCCCAACGGCGCGCGCAGATGTGAGCGCGGCACAGCGCGCAAAGGCTGGAACGCGGCGCAAGACCTGCTAAATAGAAGGCACCGTCCGTTTATGAGGTGACCGATGCGCGTCCTTTCCCTGCTTGCCCTGCCGTTTCTGGCCGCCTGTGTCGCACCGACAGAGACGCCGCGCCCGCAAACAAGCAGCGCCCCTGCCGCTAGCAGCGCCGCACAGATCACCCCCTCGCAGGCCACACGCCAATTCGTGCGGGTGGTCGAAACCGTCGAACCCGTGGCCGAGGCCGAATGCCGCCGCCGCGCCCCGCGCTCCAATTGCGATTTCCTGATCGTCATTGACGATCGCCCGAACCAGCCGCCCAACGCCTTTCAAACATTGGACAAAAACGGCCGTCCGGTGATCGCCTTCAATCTCGGGCTGATCCGCATGGCGCAAAACACCGACGAGTTGGCCTTTGTTATGGGGCATGAGGCGGCGCATCACATCAGCGGCCATATCGCCCGCACACAGGCCAATGCCGCCGCAGGTGCGCTGATCTTTGCGGGGCTTGCCGCCTTGACCGGCGCGGGCGAGACCGGCGTGCGCGCGGCGCAAGATATCGGCGCCACGGTCGGGGCGCGTAGCTACTCCAAGGATTTCGAGCTTGAGGCTGACGCGCTTGGCACGCGGATCACGGCGCGCGCAGGCTATGATCCCGTGCGCGGAGCAGCGTTCTTTACCCGTATCCCCGATCCGGGAAACCGCTTTCTTGGCACCCATCCGCCCAACGCCGCGCGTATTGAAACCGTGCGACGCGAGGCGGCAAAGCTATAAAGGCCGCAGTCTTATCCGCGCTCGAAGAACACGAAAAAGCGCCCCGCCAAACCCAAGGCGGGGCGCTTTTTGTTTCCGGGGGCAGGTGATTGCAGGTGGCCTAGGCCGCGCTGCGCAGCGGCAGGACCGCGCGGTTGGCATCGCGAAACCCGCGCCGCCTGCGCAAACGCACGGCGATTCCAACGAGTGAAATCACGATCCAGAACCCCTGTATCAGCGCCGATGCGAGGTTGAAGCTGCCGCTCAGGCCGATCAAAACGAGGCCCGCAGCAAAAAGGTTGATAAAGAAATAGGGCAGGCAATCTGCCGAAATCACCCGCAATGTCAGCATCGTGTAATTGGACACATAGGTGCAAAACCCCAATATGCCGAGCAGTTCTGTCGCGGTGAGGTCGAAGGGAACATAAGTCATTTTGAATGGTCTTTATATTTTTGAAATTCAGTCAGTTAAAAGATTTTGAGCCGTAAAAATGACGACGCTTCTGCGCGGAAAATAATTGCGCAATGTCGCATGGGTAAATCTTATCCCGCGGGCGGCTTCGGGGGGTAGTCCGGAATACCTGACCATTGGATGAAGCGGCGGCGAAATCACCCGCTTGATCCGGATCAAAGTGCGCAATTGAGGCCCGCGCTATGTGATCAATATGCCAAGAGCAAAAGGTTTCGCTTCTTTCGGAGTTTCAGATGACCCCCTCAGCCACGTCCGCCCCGCATCCGCTTGGTTCACGCAAACGTCATTACTGGTTGGTCCAGCGTATGGCCGCCGCCGCCGCCGTCGATTTGAACGCCGCCTTCGAGGCGGGTGATCTTGGCAGCGATAGCTGGGCGCAAACCATCGAGACGTGTCGCGGCTGCGACTGGGTCGAGGGCTGCGAGAAATGGCTCGCCCAAGAGGACGAAGGACGCGCGGCGCCTGCCACGTGCCACAACCGCGTCACCTTTGAGGCATTGAAAAGGGGGCAAGATGCAAAGGCCCGTGACGGCGCCGCTGTCCATGGCCGCGCCAAACGCCCTGTGCAAGATCAAGGGGAGCAAGCATGACCGCCGCTTCCATCGCGCGACTAGGTGATGCGAACCGGCATTTCTGGCTGACCCGCTCGGTGGCGCGCGCCATGAACCTTTCCTTGGGCGAGGCCGTGATAGAGGGCGAAATGGCGGCGGAGGGGTATTGCGATATGGTCAACCGGTGTCGCCAATGCCTGCAGGTGAGCGCCTGCGAAAGCTGGCTTGGCGCGCAGGTCGAGGATGCAAGAGCGGCCCCGCAGTTTTGTCCGAACCATGAAATATACAACCAACTCAAAGCGGGCCGGTCCCGCACCACAAAGGATGTATGATCATGACGGTTTTCACCAAACTCAGCGTCGTAAGCCAGCGGGTTGCCGCCATGGCCGAGCGCGTCGGTGCCGTGCCGCAGGCCGACAGCGACGCGGCGATGGATTGGGCGCGCAGCTATCGCGGCGCTGTGCTGCGGTGTAACGCTTGCACCGATACGCAGGCCTGCGCGCAGTGGCAAAACACCCACGCACAGGCCGATACCGCGCCCGATTATTGCCGCAACAAAGCGATGTTCGACGGGTTGAAATAGCGCTCGCCGCGCAATCATACCTGCGCCGCCATGGCTCCTGAGGAGGGGAGGCAGCCCGCAGCTCAGCGAGGCGATGAGGAGGGTCATTGCCTCGCTCTGGATTTCTGGCGCGGCCATTATTGATCATCGTGGTCAATCGGCTGCCAGCTTAGCGCCCCGCGCGATTTGCCCCTGCGGCTACATCAAAAGCGGCGCTCAACTGCGCAATCATCTCGGCCTGCGCGCGCAGTTCGGCGCCTGTGATGTCAGCGAGTGATTGTCCGGCAAACACGCTATGGCCGCGCGCTTCGAGCGCTTTGATCACCCCCTTGGTGTCCGTCCCCAAAACAGGGGCCAAGACCTCAACCGGAGCCTGCGCCAGCAGCCGAACAGCCGCCAGATCGGGCCGCCCGAGGCGTTGTTTCGCGCCCAGATCAAGAAACGACAGCGATAGCGCGCCCGCAAAACCCGCCATCAAGATCAATGCCAAAGGCCGTTTGAAATAAAGCGTGAAGGCGCGCCAGTTGAGCGCCACATGCAGCAGGACCGCCGCGATCATGATCAATCCGATCCATTCATGAGCCAGTTTGTTGAGGCCGGAATTGAGGTGAAAGAACATCAACACGCCCGTTACAGCCATCAATAGGAAACTGCCAATGGTGATGGGGGTGGCGTAGCGGCGCAATGTGGTCATGGGGCGAGGCTCCTTGGTCGGACTATCGGTGACGCAGGAGCCCGATGCGCGGCGCGCAAACTGCGCCGGAGCCGGACCCTGCGCGCTCGAAGACTGATACGCACCGCAAAAATACTTCCGTCGCAAAAATCATCGGGTTTTGCGTGACATGAAAATCGGCACCGCCTATCACTGTGATATATTGAAGATAATTTGACAGGGCAGGGTAATATGGACGGAACTTTGGCGGCACTGTTCCTCGTGGTCGGATTGGCCGATATGGGGTTTAACCACTGCGCCGACGGCTGCCTTGCGCGCTCGGATGCGCAGGCCGCGTTCAGCCTCTCGGCGGGCGAAGTTATTTTCCAAGACAAGCACATCGATCATGAGGCGTATCTGCGCTATTCTTTCGGGCATAGCTTTGGCCCCTTCCAACCGGCGGTCGGGGTTTCGGTGACCCAAAGCGGCGATGCTTGGGTCGGGATTGGCGCAACGCATGAGAGCAATTTTTTCAACGACCGCGCCTATCTTTCGCTGTCATTGATGCCAGGTGTTTATGCGCGTGGCGGCGGGCCAAATCTGGGCCATGACGTCGAATTTCGCTCGGGGCTTGAGCTTGGTTACCGTGCACGCAACGGGGTGCGCGTCGGATTGGTCTTCGATCACCGTTCCAACGCCGATATTGCCAGCGTCAATCCGGGAATGGAATCGGTGCAGTTTCGCGTGACCGTTCCGGTGAAATAGCCGCCTTCACGCGTCGCCGTTAATTCAGGCGATCTGCCTGTTATTTGGGCATTCCCCCTTCTGCGCTGCGGGGCCGCATCGGCAAGCCCTGCGTGATCTTGGCGCGACGTGGCGGGCAGGGCACTGCTCTGGTCATGAGCGATGATTTGAAAATTGCGGTGGTCGAAGCGGATGCGGGGCGCGCGGCGGAAATCCTTCAAGGATTGGCCGAGGGCGGATGGACCGACGTGGTCGTCCTGAGCGAAACCCGCGCCCTTGCGCGCCGCCTGACCGAGATCGACCCTGATCTGGTCTTGATCGATTTGGCCAATCCGTCGCGGGACTTGCTTGAGAACCTCTCGGCGGCCTCGGGGGCCAGCACGCGGCCGGTTGCGATGTTTGTCGACCGCTCTGACGACGGGATGACCAGCGCGGCGATCAAGGCGGGGCTGTCGGCCTATGTCGTGGACGGGTTGAAAAAGGACCGGATCAAGCCGGTGCTTGAAACCGCAATCGCGCGCTTTCGGATGTTTTCGCAAATGCGCTCCGAGCTGGATGCCGCCAAGCTGGCGCTGACGGAGCGCAAGACCATCGACCGCGCCAAAGGTCTCTTGATGCAAGCCAAAGGCATCGGCGAAGACGAGGCCTATTCCCTGCTGCGTAAGGCGGCGATGGATCAAAACCGCAAACTGATTGATGTGGCGCAGGCACTGATTACCGCAACGGAGCTACTGCAATGAAAAAGCTCACCACGCTCAATTGTGGTTATGTGCCCTTGGTCGATAGCGCGCCGCTGATTTTGGCGCGCGAGATGAATTTCGCGGCCGAAGAAGGCATCAACCTACAGCTTTTGCGTCAACCCTCATGGTCGGCGCTGCGCGATCTTCTGGCCTTGGGGCATCTTGATGCGGCCCATATCCTTTCGCCCCTGCCGATTGCCATGTCGCTTGGTTTGGGCGGTTTGCCCGCGCAAGTGGATGCTTTGATGGTCCTGTCGGTCAATGGCAACGCGATTGGCGTTTCGACCGAATTGGCCGAACGGATGCGCGGCGCGGGGTGGAGTGGGCGCTTTACCGCGCCGGACGAGACCGGCCGCGCTTTGATCGCGGCGGCTGGCGCGCCTTTGCGCGTCGGCGTGCCTTTCCCGTTTTCGATGCATGTGGAGCTTTTGCACTATTGGCTTGGCGCGCTGGGCATGAAGACCGAGCATGCTCTGGACGTGCATATCGTTCCGCCGCCCTTGATGGCCGAGGCCTTGGCCGAGGGGGAGATCGACGCCTTCTGCGTGGGCGAGCCTTGGGGGTCGATGGCGGTCGAGGCGCAGGTCGGGGAATTGATATTGCCTGGTGCTGCGATCTGGTCTTTTGCGCCCGAAAAGGTGCTGGGCGTGCGGCGCGAATGGGCCGAGGCCAATCCCGATCTGACGGCACGCCTGATGCGCGCCGTTTACCGCGCCTCGCAATGGCTCAGCCAAGAGGACAACCTGCATCTGGCCTCCGAGGTTCTGGCGCGCTCCGAGCACCTCGGCCTGCCCGCAGGAGTGATCGACCGTGCTTTGGCGGGGCAGATCATCACCCGCCCGCGTGCTTTGGGTGTGCATGTGCCGCAATTTTTGTGCCTGCATCAAGGCGCGGCAAATTTCCCGTGGCGCAGTCAGGCAGCATGGATCGCCAACGGTCTGGCGCGCCGCCACGGGCTTGATCCGGCTGCGGCGATCCGCACCGCCAAAGCCTGTTTTCGCGCCGATCTCTACCGCGCGAATCTCGCCCCCATTGGTGCCGATATGCCCGGCGCATCCGAAAAGCTTGAGGGTGCGATGGCCGCGCCCGAGGCCGTTTCGTCGACCCGCGGAAAGATGATTCTCGGGCCTGATGCATTCTTTGACGGCCGGATTTTCGACCCCTCCAAGGTTTCGTGATGATTTTTTGTGCATATGCAGCAATTCTCTGGATTTCTTTCTGCAAATGCAAAGCGCGCCCCTCGCCAAAGGGCATCGCCATTCTGTAGCCTCATTGTCATAGGGCTTTGCGACGCTGCATCGCCCGCACTCAAAGCCCCCGCCGTTGGGGGCCAGCCAAGAAGAGCAACGCCGCTCGATACGATCTTTGCCTCCCTCCCTCGGCAGATCCTATCGCGCGGCTTTTTTATTTCCTCCCGACCTGACGCGCCCGCAAAGGCCTTCACAGCAAAAGGATAGCCAACGAATGAAAACAGTTTTGAAATGGGCCCTGACGACGACAGCCCTGATTGCTTCGCCCGCAATGGCAGAGATGCTCGACGTTGAAAAAGACGAGCTGAAATTCGGCTTCATCAAACTGACCGATATGGCCCCGCTCGCTGTGGCCTATGAAAAGGGCTACTTCGAGGATGAGGGCCTCTTTGTCACACTCGAAGCGCAGGCGAACTGGAAAGTGCTGCTTGACGGGGTGATCTCGGGCACATTGGACGGCGCGCATATGCTCGCAGGCCAGCCGCTGGCCGCGACCATCGGTTATGGCACCGAGGCCCATATCATCACACCTTTCTCGATGGATCTGAACGGCAATGCGATCACCGTTTCCAACGAGATTTGGGAACAGATGAAAGAATTCGTCCCCGAAGAGAACGGCAAGCCGGTTCACCCGATTTCGGCCTCCGCGCTCAAGCCCGTGGTCGAGAAATACAAAGACCAAGGCAAGCCCTTCAACATGGGTATGGTGTTCCCCGTCTCGACCCATAACTACGAATTGCGCTACTGGCTCGCCGCGGGCGGTTTGCAGCCGGGCTTCTATTCGCCTGCGGATGTGTCAGGCCAGATCGGCGCCGATGTGCTCTTGTCCGTGACCCCGCCGCCGCAGATGCCCGCCACAATGGAAGCCGGCACGATCTACGGCTATTGCGTGGGCGAGCCGTGGAACCAAGCGGCCGTATTCAAAGGCATCGGCGTTCCGGTCATCACCGATTACGAGCTGTGGAAAAACAACCCTGAAAAGGTCTTTGGCATGTCCGCCGCCTTCCAGCAGGAAAACCCCAATACCGCGATTGCCGTGACCAAAGCCTTGATCCGCGCCGCGATCTGGTTGGACGAGAATGACAACGCCAACCGCGAAGAGGCGGTCGAGATCCTTGCGCGCTCCGAATATGTCGGTGCCGATTACGAGGTGATTGCCAACTCGATGACCGGCACATTCGAATACGAGAAAGGCGACAAGCGCGAGGTTCCCGACTTCAACGTCTTCTTCCGCTACAACGCGACCTATCCCTATTATTCGGATGCGGTTTGGTATCTGACGCAGATGCGCCGTTGGGGCCAGATTGCCGAAGCCAAGCCCGACAGCTGGTATGACGAAATCGCCAAATCCGTTTACAAGCCCGAGATTTACCTCGAAGCGGCGCGTCACCTTGTCGACGAAGGTCTCGCCAATGAGGAAGATTTCCCATGGGATACAGACGGCTACAAAGCGCCGACCCCCGCAGGCGATATCATCGACGGCATTGCCTATGACGGCAAAACGCCCAACGCCTATATCGACAGCCTGCCGATCGGTTTGAAATCCGGCCAGATCGTCGAAGGCAACGAAGTCAAAGGCTAAGCTCGCATCATCGCCCGCCCTGCTTGATTGACGGGGCGGGCGGCTCTTCTCACTTCCAACTTTTGCCCGTCCAAGGACCAGCTTCATGACAGCCACCGATCCCGATACCCTCGCAGCCAGCGCCGCAAAAGACGCCCGCCGCGCGCGGACCTTTACCCGCATCAACAAAGCCGATGGATGGCTCAAGGTCGTCGGGTTGCCGTGGGTCACGCCGATCCTCAAAGCCATCGCAGGCGATAACCCGCGCGCGCAGGCCAAAGAAATCTGGCAACAACTCGGCGTGCCATTGCTCGCCATTTTGGTGTTCCTTTTCATGTGGTCGAACCTCGCCCCGCGGGTTCAAACCTCGCTGGGCGCGATCCCGGGACCGATGGCCGTTTGGGAGCAGGTCGGCAATCTGCATGAGGATCACCTGCGCGAGAAAGACAAAGAGGTGCAGTTTTACGAGCGCCAGGATGTGCGCAACGAAAAGCTGATCGCAGCGGGCAAAGAGGATAAGGTCAAATACCGCGATTACACCGGCAAACCGACCTATTACCAACAGATCTGGACCTCGATCAAAACCGTTTTCTTCGGGTTCTTGATCGCCACCGTGGTCGCCGTGCCGCTGGGCATCACCGCCGGTTTGTCGAAAACCGCCAATGCCGCCATCAATCCGATTGTGCAGATTTTCAAACCGGTCTCGCCGCTCGCTTGGCTACCCATTGTGACCATGGTCGTCTCGGCGGTCTATGCCACCAATGACGGCATGTTCTCGAAATCCTTCCTTGTCTCGGCCATCACCGTGACGCTGTGCTCGCTCTGGCCGACCTTGATCAACACCGCGCTGGGCGTGGCCTCGATCGACAAAGACCTCGTGAGCGTGTCCAAAGTCCTCAAAATGGGCACATGGACCAAGATCACCAAACTGGTTCTGCCCTCGGCCTTGCCGCTGATCTTTACCGGTTTGCGCCTGTCGCTCGGTGTGGGCTGGATGGTTCTGATCGCAGCGGAAATGCTGGCCCAGAACCCTGGGTTGGGCAAATTCGTCTGGGATGAATTCCAAAACGGCTCGTCGCAATCGCTCGCCAAAATCATGGTTGCGGTCTTCACCATCGGGATCATCGGCTTCCTTCTGGATCGCGTGATGTTCGCCTTGCAACAGCTCTTTACCTTTAGCGCAAACCGGTGAGGCTAGATATGAGCTTTCTTAAATTCGATAACGTCTCCAAAGGCTTCGGCGAAGGCACGCAATACAAACAAGTGCTGTCGGACATCGACCTTGAGGTGCCGGAGGGTGAGTTTCTCGCCATTCTCGGCTTCTCGGGTACGGGTAAATCCACGCTGATGAATATGGTGGCGGGGTTGGAAAAACCCACCAAAGGCACCGTGACCTTCAAAGGCAAGCAAATCGATGGCCCGGGGCCGGAGCGCGGATTGGTGTTTCAATCCTACTCGCTGATGCCGTGGCTGACGGTGTCGGGCAATATCGGCCTTGCCGTCGATGCGGTGGCGCCGAAAATCTCCAAAAAGGCCAAACAGGAAAAGATCGACCATTACATCAAAATGGTCGGCCTGAGCCACGCGGCGCAGCGCCGTCCGGCGGAATTGTCGGGTGGGATGCGCCAACGGGTTGCCGTGGCGCGTGCGCTGGCCCTGTCGCCGGAACTGTTGCTGCTCGACGAGCCGCTTTCGGCGCTCGATGCTTTGACCCGCGCCAATCTGGCCGACGAGATTTTGCAAATCTGGGAAGAGGACAAAAAGACCGTCATCCTCATCACCAATGATGTGGACGAGGCGATCATTCTGGCCGACCGGATTATCCCGCTCAATCCCGACGGCACTTTGGGAGAGGCGTTCAAGGTCGACATCCCGCGCCCGCGTGACCGGATGGCGATGAACCATGACGAGGGGTTCAAGAAGCTGCGCGCGCAGGTGACCAACTATCTGATGGATGTGGGGATCGACGCCAAAGCCGAAGAAAGCCGCGCCTTGCCCAATGTCACGCCGATCCACGGGGTGCCTGCGGCGGTGGCCAAGGCCCAAGAGGGGATGATCGACAATAATTTCCTCGATTTCTCGCAGCTTCACAAAATCTACCCAACGCCCAAAGGCCCGCTTACCGTGGTCGAGGATTTCAATCTCAAGCTCAATCGCGGCGAGTTTATCTCGCTGATCGGGCATTCGGGTTGCGGCAAATCCACGGTTCTGACCATGGCAGCGGGGCTAAATTCGATCTCCAAAGGGGTGATCCGCCTTGATGGCCGCGCCGTGATGGGCGCCGATCCCGAACGCGCCGTGGTGTTCCAATCGCCCTCCTTGTTCCCGTGGCTGACCGCGCGGGAAAACTGCTCGATCGGGGTGGACCGCGTCTATCCGACCGCCAGCCGCGCCGAGCGCCAAGATGTGGTGGAATACTACCTCGAGCGCGTCGGATTGGCCGATGCCATGGACAGCACCGCCGCCGATATGTCCAACGGGATGAAGCAACGGGTCGGCATTGCCCGCGCCTTTGCTTTGTCGCCCAAACTGCTGCTTCTGGATGAGCCTTTCGGCATGCTCGACAGCCTCACCCGCTGGGAGCTTCAAGAGGTCTTGATGGAGGTTTGGTCGCGTACCAAAGTGACCGCCGTTTGCGTCACCCACGATGTGGACGAGGCGATCCTTCTGGCGGACCGCGTGGTGATGATGACCAACGGCCCGCAAGCCACCATCGGCAAGATCGTCGATGTGGATCTGCCGCGTCCGCGCACCCGCAAGGCGCTGCTTGAGCATCCCGATTACTATACCTACCGCCAAGAGGTGCTTGATTTCCTTGAGGAATACGAGCATGGCGCGAAACCGGCCAAAAAAGCCGCCTCCAAAGAGGATGCCGCGTAATGGCCCAGCGTTTGGTGATCATAGGCGCGGGCATGGCAGCGGGGCGGCTGGTTGAACGGCTCAGCCTCGATCATGCGGGCGCCTATGACATCACGCTGTTTAATGCCGAGCCGCGCGGCACCTATAATCGCATCATGCTCTCACCGGTTCTGTCGGGCGAGAAGAGCTACGCCGAGATCGTCACCCATGATGAGGCATGGTATAGCGCGCATGGCGTGACTTGCCGCTTTGGCGAGCAGGTGACGGGCATTGATGTGGGCGCGAAAACCGTCACCGGCGCGAACGGCGCGGTGCCCTATGACCGTTTGGTGATCGCCACCGGATCGTCGCCCTTTATCATCCCCTTGCCGGGGCGTGATCTGGAGGGCGTGATTGCCTACCGCGATCTCGAAGACACCCATGCGATGATCGCAGCCGCCGAAAAACCGCAGGCCAAAGCCGTCGTGATTGGTGGCGGGCTGTTGGGCCTTGAGGCCGCAGCAGGCCTTGCCGCGCGCGGTATGCAGGTCACGGTGGTGCACCTCATGGGCCATCTGATGGAGCGGCAATTGGACGAGGCGGCGGGGTTCTTGCTGCGCAAGGCGCTCACCGATCGCGGGATCAAGGTGATCTGCGGCGCCAACTCGCGCGAGATTTTGGGCGAGAATGGCCATGTGCGGGCCTTGGCCCTCGAAGACGGGCGCGAATTGCCCTGTGATCTTCTGGTCATGGCTGTGGGCATCCGCCCCAACACCGGCCTTGCCGTCAAAGCGGGTATCGAGGTCGCGCGCGGCATCGTTGTCGACGACCAGATGCGCACCAATCTGCCCGACGTATATGGCCTTGGCGAATGCGTCGAACATGGCGGCGCGCTTTTCGGCCTTGTTGCGCCGCTCTATGACCAAGCCGAGGTTCTGGCCACCCATCTGACCGGCGGGCAGGCGGCTTTTGCGCCCAAAGAGGTCTCGACCAAGCTCAAGGTCACGGGATGCGATCTGTTTTCCGCAGGCGATTTTGCCGCTGGCGAGGCGCGCGAGGAGATTACCCTGCGCGACCCGAAGGGCGGCAACTACAAGCGCCTTGTTCTGGAGCAAAACCGCCTTGTCGGCGCGGTGATGTATGGCGACACCAATGATAGCAACTGGTTCTTTACCTTGATCCAAAGCGGCGCGGATGTCAGCGCGATGCGCGAGCAATTGCTTTTCGGCCCCGCGCATGAGGGGGCGCCGCCCCTTGAACCCTATGGCGGGCGGTGCAGTTTGACGGGATAATCCCGCCGCGCGCATCCCCAGCAACCCCAAGTCACAAGAGGCAGCAACATGGCGGGCAAAACATCGCAAAACCGCGCAAAGATCACCTGCACCACATGCCCCTATTGCGGCGTGGGCTGCGGGGTTCTGGCAGGCCAAGACGGTTCGATCAAAGGCGATCCCGACCATCCGGCGAACTTCGGGCGCCTTTGCTCCAAAGGCTCGGCCTTGGGCGAAACCGTCGATCTGGAGGGGCGTTTGCTGCATCCGGTGGTGCACGGCAAACAGGCGGATTGGGATAGCACTCTTGATCTGGTCGCCGGACAGTTTTCGCGCGCAATCCGCGAGCATGGTCCTGATAGCGTTGCCTTTTATGTCTCGGGGCAATTGCTGACCGAAGACTATTACGTCGCCAATAAACTGATGAAGGGCTATATCGGCTCGGCCAATATCGACACCAATTCGCGGCTGTGCATGGCCTCCTCGGTGGCGGGGCACAAACGCGCGTTTGGCACCGATACCGTGCCCGGAACCTATGAGGATCTCGACGAGGCGGATTTGGTCGTGCTCACCGGATCAAACCTCGCGTGGTGCCATCCGGTTTTGTATCAACGCCTCGTTGCCGCCAAACAGGCCCGCCCCGAGATGCGCGTCGTCAACATCGACCCGCGCCGCACCGCGACCTGCGATATCGCCGATTTGCATCTGGCGATTGCGCCCGATGGCGACGCGGCGCTGTTCAATGCGCTCTTGGCCGAAATTGCACGGCGCGGCGCGCAGGATGAGGCCTATGTCGACGCCCATGTGAACGGGTTTGAGGCCGCCGTCGAGGCCGCCCGCGCCAGCGATCCCGCGCTCAGCGGTTTGAGCCAAGACGAGATCACCGCCTTTTGCGAGATGTGGATCGACACGCCCAAAGTGGTCACCGTCTATAGCCAAGGGGTCAATCAATCGGTCTGCGGCACTGATAAGGTCAATGCCATCCTCAATTGCCACCTTGCCACGGGCCGGATCGGCCGCGCGGGCATGGGGCCGTTTTCCGTCACCGGACAGCCCAACGCCATGGGCGGGCGAGAGGTTGGCGGTTTGGCCAATATGCTCGGCTGGCACCTTGATATCGAAAACGCCGATCACCGCGCCGCCGTGCAACAGGCATGGGACAGCCCGACGATGTGCACCCAAGCGGGGCTCAAGGCCGTGGACCTCTTCGATGCCTGCGCCTCGGGCAAGATCAAGGCGCTTTGGATCATTTCGACCAATCCCGCCGTCTCCTTGCCCGATGCGGGCAAGGTGGCCGAAGCGATCAAGACCGTGCCCTTCACGGTGGTCACCGACATCATGGCCCGCACCGATACCGGCGATTTGGCCGATGTCTTGCTGCCCGCCACGGGATGGGGCGAAAAATCCGGCACAGTGACCAACTCCGAGCGCCGCATTTCGCGCCAAAGACCCTTTATGCAGGCCCCCGGATCGGCGCGGCCCGATTGGAAAATCCTGTGCGATGTGGCCGCGCGCATGGGCTGGGCGGATGCGTTTGATTATGCTGGCCCCGCCGATGTGTTTCGCGAATATGCCGCCCTCTCCGCGCTTGGCACGCAGTTTGGGCGCGATTTTGATATCTCGGGGCTGGGGGATCTGTCCGAGGCCGAATATGATGCATTGGCCCCCGTGCAATGGCCGGTGAAATGGCCGGTGCGCAAGGGCGAGCCGAGCGGCGGGCGCTTCTTTGCGAAGGGCGGGTTCTATCACGCCGACGGGCGCGCCAAAATGTTGCCGATCACCGCGCCGCAAGTCGCCGCCGCGCCTGCCGACTACCCGTTTGTGCTTAACTCCGGCCGCGTGCGCGATCATTGGCACACGATGACACGCACCGGAAAATCCGCGCGTCTGAGCCAGCATCTGGCCGAACCCTTTGCTCAAATCCATCCCGAAGATGCCTTTGCCCTTGGGGTGCGCGAGGCAGGGTTGGTCACGCTGACCTCGCCCTACGGCACCGCGACGCTGCGCGCCCTGATCACCTCCAAAGTGGCGCGCGGCGAGATCTTCGTGCCGATGCATTGGACCGCACAATTCGCGCCTTCGGGGCTCGTCAACCCGCTGATCGGCCCTGCGGTCGATCCGGTCTCGGGCCAGCCCGCGACCAAAGGCGGCGCGGTGCGGGCCGAAGCCTTTGGCGCCGGATGGTATGCTTTCATCGCCGCGCGCGGCGCGATTGATTGCAAACGCCCCTATGTGGCCAAAGCCCGAACCACCACCGGATGGCAGGCCGAAATCGCCGGTTTCAAAACGCCCAAAGATTGGGAACAGGAATTGCGCGATATCACGGGGCTGTCTGCGGCCGATGCAACCGTTATTGAAGACAGCGCCAGCGGCATCGCCCGTATCGCCCTGACCGACGCCGATGGCACCATTGCCGCGCTGCTGTTTGCCGCGCCCGATCCGGTTGCCGTGGCGCGCGCCTTTGCGGTCTCGCTCATCGGCACGCAAACCCCCGCTTTCGAAGCGCTCGCAGGCCGCCCGGGCGCGGATCGTCCCGATCCGGGCGCAGTGGTATGTTCGTGTTTCAATGTCGGCGTGAATACGCTAAAATCGGCCATCGCCGAGGGCGCCAATACGGTTGACGCTTTGGGCGCGAAAACCTGCGCGGGCACCAATTGCGGATCATGCAAACCGGAACTGGCCGCGCTATTGGCCAACCAACTGTCGAAAGTCGCCGCTGAATGAGCCTTGCGCCTTATGTTCGAATTCTGGGCCGCGGCCCTGGCCGTGCCCGATCGCTGGAGCGCGCCGAGGCCGCCGAGGCCATGCGCATTATTCTGGCCGCAGAGGCCGCGCCGGAGGCTTTGGGCGCGCTGTTGATGTTGATGCGCTATCGCGGCGAGAGCGCGGGCGAGATCGCCGGATTTGTCGATGCCGTGGGCGAGCGGTTGTCGGGGCGCGGGTGGCGCGGCATTGGCGCGGCGCTCGATTGGCCAAGCTTTGCCGCGGGGCGCACCCGCGGCGCGCCTTTGTTCGTTCTATCGGCCAAATTGGTGGCGCAAGCGGGATACCCCGTGCATTTGCACGGCTATAATTCGCATCAAGGCACCAATGCCTCGGTGCGCGATGCGCTTGGCCCCTTGGGGATCAAAACCTGCGAGACGCCGGAGGCGGCAAAAGCCGCCCTTGCCGAAGAGCGCATCGCCTACACGCCGCTCGAAGCGCTCTCGCCAGAGGTTTTCGATCTGTTGAAATTGCGGGCAAAATTCAACCTGCGTTCCTGCGTCAACACGGTTGCGCGGATGATGAATCCCTCGGCGGCCCCTGCGGCGGTCCAAGGCGTGTTCCATCCCTCCTACCGTGATCTGCAATCGGATGCCTCGCTTTTGCTCGGGCGGCAGACGCTCAGCGTGATCAAGGGCGGCGGCGGCGAATTTGAGCGCCATCCGTCCAAAGAGGTGCTCGCCTATGGTCTGCGCGCGGGCGTCAAGACCGAGGTGGCCGCGCCCCCCTTGATGGATGAGACGCGCCGCTTACATGAGGCGGAGGCGCCGGACATCACCCCCGCCGCGCTTTGGTCGGGTGCGCAAGAGGATGAGTTTGCCGCCGCGACGGTGATTGGCACGGCGGGGCTTGCGCTTTATACGCTGGGCGCCGCAGGTGACGTGGCCGGCGCCGATCAATTGGCGGCGCGGCTTTGGGCCGAGCGCAACAAAAGCCATGTGTTGACCGGAGAGAGCGCATGAAAACCTTCCCGATGTTTTTGCAAATGGCCGGACGGCGCGTGGTCATCGCGGGCGGCGGCGAGCAGGCCGCTCAAAAAAGCCGCCTGATGCTCAAGACCGAGGCCGAGATTGTCCTGCTGGCGCAGGGCGAGATCGACGAAGAGCTTGAAGGGCTGGTTGGCGAAGGCCGTATCCGTCTGGATCAATCGCCCATCACAGCCGAGCATTTTCGCGGCGCGGCTTTGGTGTTTATCGCCACCGGTTGCCCTGGCATGGATGCGGCGCTGCATGATCTGTCGCAAGTCGCGGGCGCGCTGACCAATGTGGTGGACCAGCCCGACCTATGCGATGCGATCACCCCCTCGATCGTCGACCGCGATCCGGTGGTTGTGGCCATCGGCACCGAAGGCACCGCTCCGGTGCTCGCTCGCCAGATCAAGACCCGCATGGAAGAAATGCTCGAGCCGCGGCTTGGCGATCTGGCGGCTTTGGTCGGGCGTCTGCGCGGGGCGGCGGCGCACCGGCTTGGCCCGCGCCAGCGGCGCGATTTGTGGCGCTGGGTGTTTTCGGGCGCGCCGCGCGATGCCCATGCGCGCGGGGCCGAACGCGAGGCGGCGGAGCTTATCAAAGCGGCGATCAACACCGGCGAGTTCGCGGCGCCTCAAGCCGCGCCCGTATCGCTGGTTGGCGCGGGGCCAGGCAGCCGCGATTTGATCACCCTGCGCGGGGTGCAGCGTTTGCAAGAGGCCGATATCATCTTTTACGACCGGTTGGTCGATCCGCAATTGCTCGAACTGGCGCGGCGCGACGCCGAGCGGGTGTTTGTCGGCAAGGCCCCTGGCGCGCATAGCTGGCCGCAAGACCGGATCAACGGCGTGCTGGTGTCGGCGGCCAAACAGGGCAAGCGCGTGGTGCGCCTCAAATGCGGCGATCCGGGTGTGTTTGCACGCGGCGCCGAAGAGGCCGAGGCCCTGTCGATGGCGGGCATCCCCTTTGAAATCGTCCCGGGCGTGACAGCGGCCAGCGCGGCGGCGGCGTGCACCGGCAACTTCCTCACCGAGCGCGGCAAGACCGATACTTTGGTTCTGACCACCGGCGCCATGCGCGAGGGCGCGGCCTTGCCCGATTGGGTGTCGCATCTGACCTCGGGCACGCAAATCGGCATCTATATGGGCGTCGGCGCGGCGCAGCAGATTCAAGCCACTTTGGACGGATCGGGTTTTGCCGATGAGGTCGAGGTGCGCATCGTCAGCAAGGCGGGCCATGCGGATCAACGCGCGATCACCTGCGCCGCGCGCGATCTTGCCCGCACCATCCGCGAGGCCGACCTGCCCAATCCGGCGATCATCTTTTTACGCCGCGCGTCAACTGCGGCGGAAGGTCAGGCGGCCAAAGAAGGCTAGATACGCCATTTGAGCAAGCGCCGCTCCAATCGGCCGATGGCAAAGCTCACCGTGACGCCAAGCGCCGAGAGGATCACCACGCCGGCAAAGAGCCGCTCCAGATCATAAAGCGATCCGGCCTCGAGGATATAGGCGCCGATGCCGTATTCCGCCCCGAGCATTTCGGCGGCGACCAAAAGGATGATCCCGATTGCCAGCGAGATGCGCAGCCCCGACAAGATACCCGGAAGCGCGCCAGGCAAGATCACGGAGCGCACAATCGACCACCAGCCATGGTCGAAACTTTGCGCCATGCGCACCCATGTGCGGTCCACATTATCGACCGCCCCATAGGTGGCCACCACCGTCGGGGTGAAGGTGCCAAAGGCGATGAGCGCGTATTTCGACCCTTCGTCGATGCCGAACCAGATGACGAAAAGCGGCAAGAGCGCGATTTTCGGGATCGGAAAAAGCGCCGCGACCAGCGGCACCACTCCGGCCCGCACCCAAGACGACAGGCCGATCAGGATGCCGACCGACACGCCCAAAGACACGCCCAGCACCGAGCCCACCAAAAGCCGCGTGAGCGAGGGGATCATATGCTCGGCCAAAAGGCCCGAGCGGTAAAGCCCGACCAGCGTCGAAAACACATCCGAGGGGCGGGGCAGGGTGAGCGGCGTGATGACCCCCACCCGAGTGCCCCATTCCGCCAAGCCGATCAGCAGCACAAACACCAAAATCCCGATGCCGCGGATCGGGGAGGGGGCAAAGCCGCCGCCGCGAAACCGGACCTGAGCCATCGGGGCGCTGGCTTGCGGGGAGGAGGCTTGCGGGGAGGAGGCTTGTGGGGCGGGGGCCTGACGGGCAGGCGCCTGCGCGGCGGGGGCGGGGGCGCGATCAGACATGCAAAAGCTCCGCATCGGCGGCGGCGGCCTCATCGCGCATCAATTGCCATAGACGCGTTTCGGCCTCGATCAGCTCGGGATCATCATAGCGGCGCGCGCCCAGCGGCGTTTCGATTTCAACCACCTCGCGGATTTTGCCAGGGCGGCGCGACAGCACCACGATTTTATGGCCCAGCCGCACGGCTTCGGCGAGGTTATGGGTGACGTAAACGGCGGTGAAGGGCGTGCGCGTCCAAAGCGCGATCAGATCATCCATCAGCAATTCGCGCGTCTGGCTGTCGAGCGCCGAGAGCGGCTCGTCCATCAGCATCACCGCAGGGCGCACGGCCAAGGCGCGGGCAATGGCAACGCGCTGTTTCATGCCGCCCGAGATTTGTTTGGGCAAGGCATCGGCAAAATCGGTCAGCTTGGTGCGGGCCAGAACATCGGCGATGATGGCGTCTTCGCGGGCGCGCTCCAACCCGTGCGGGGCAAGGGCAAAGGCGACATTGCCGCGCACCGAGCGCCACGGCAGCAGGGCAAAATCCTGAAACACGTAAGTCAGCGGGTTCAGGCATCCCTCCGGCGGCGTGCCGACTTGCAGCACCGCGCCGCGGGTGGGTTGCTCCAGCCCGCCGATAAACCGCAAAAGCGTGGATTTCCCGCAGCCCGACGGCCCGACGATGCAAACGATCTGCCCCGCCGGAATATCAAGCGAGATATCCGAGAGCACCTCGGTCGTCCCGTAGGAATGGTGAATGCCATCGAGGCGAAGATCCATGCGCGGCCTGCTTTGAAGTCAGAGAAAACGCGCGCCGATGGAAACCGGCGCGCGCGAAAAAGGCGACCCCGCGATCACAGGGTCTTGACGTAGCTCGTATCGATCAAGGTCTCCAGCGCCACATCAGGCACCAGATTTTCGGATTTGAACCAATCAAGCTGATCCTTGATCGAGGCGACGTTCAACGCCGCGCCCGCGTTGATCCGCATCGCGCCATTGGCGATGGATTTCGCCGCCGCCTCGCGCGGTTTGTCGGTATAGACATATTTGTGGATCAGATCGATCATCGCATCGGCCTCGCCGCTGGTTTTATCCACGAGGGCGGCGTTGAAATCCGCGCCGCCTTGGGAAAACCCTGCGAGGAAAGCGGCGGTCATGTCGCGCTCATCCGCGGCGTTCTTGGCCGAGGTAAAGGTCGTCGTGACCTGATAGTCGGGGATGTAATCGGAGACATTGCCGATGATATGCACCGCGCCCGATCCGGCGAGAGGTTTGGCGATATGCGGCACGATGGACCACGCGTCGATCTGCCCCGATTTGAGCGCACCGATGATGGCGCCGACCTTTTGCAGTGGCTTGAATTTGAGCGTGATGCCTTCCTTGGCCGCGATTTTCGATCCCATGTAGTGGAAGGAGGATCCGGCGGTGCTCATGCCAAAGCTCTTGCCGTCCAGCATCGCGGGCGAGGTGGCACCGGCTTGAAACGCCGCATCGGAGACAAGGATCTTTTGCCCGTCGATGCCCGCCTCTTCACTCAGCGCGCCGCCGATCACCTTGATCGCGCCCTTATCGGCCAAGGAGACCAATCCGCCCGATACGGCCGTGACGGCGTAATCCACATCGCCCGAGGCAATCGCCACGGCCATGGGCTGCGCGGCTTGGAAGAACTTGAGCTCCACGTCCAATCCGGCATCTTTGAAATAGCCGCGCTCCAGCGCGACGAAACTGGCGGCGTGGCTGGTAAAACGCAGCGCGCCGACGGTGATTTTGCGGTTCGATGCCAAAGCCGGCGCAGCAAGTCCGGCCCCCGCAGCAGCCATCAGGCCAAGCGCATGGCGGCGTGTCAGATGTGTCATGTTGTCCTCCGTTATATCCCGCCATGATTTGCACCCGCCGGATTTGGCCGCATGCGGCCCGCCAGCGCCGAAAATTCGGGCAAGATCATAGCTCCCTATGCCCAGACTGCCCCTTGCTCTGCCCTTGCGCAAGTCCGCAGCACTACGGTGCCTTGACATCGGCGAAATCATCTGGGTTTCCCTAGGGGGAGCGGCAGGTGCAACTGCGGCGGTTTGTCGCACCCTGTCGGGTATTTTGCGCCGCTCCATCGTGTGAAACCCACGGCCACGCGGAAAAACCAAGTAATTTCCCCAAGGTAAGCTTTGTCGCAAAAAGTTAACGCGTTCTGCCTCCGATTCCTAAATCTGCCCGTGTTTCCATCATTTTGCGGCGAATCGGAAAAAAGACACTAGCGATTGTGGCGAAAACAAGGTAATTCTTGCGCAAGGAAACAAAACAACGCAGTCTAGACGTTGTTAAAGAGGTGGCGGTGGTATTTATGAAGGCGATCGATTTCGTCGTCCGTGATGGTATGGGCGCAGTTCAGCGTGGTGAAGTTCAGGAGCGCGGCTCCATCACCAAGATTGATGCAGGTCTCGACAAGGAGATCTCTCTCAACGTCCGCCAGATGGACTTGAAGGGCTATGTGCGCGAGGGCTCGAACCTCGAGATCACATTGGCGGATGGCCGCACCATCATTCTCGAAAATTACTTTGGCGAGGGCGGCGAACCTGCCGCGCGCCTCTTCATCAGCGCTGACGGCTACCTCAACGAGGTTGACCTTGTTCAGGGCGCGGATGGCGTTTTTTATGCGCAATACGGTCCGACCGAAATGTGGGGCAAATGGAGCCCCTCCGATGATCTGATTTTCCTGTCGGGCAACGAGGGCACGGTGATCGGGCCGGAAGGCAATGATGTGTCGATGCTTGGCGCGGGCTTGCTGGGTGCTCCGGCGCTTTGGGGCGGCGCGGCGGCTGCGGCTGCGGGTGTTGGTGCGGCGGTGATCGGCGGCGGCGATGGCGGCGCGGATGCGCCTGCGCGCATTGATCCGACCGTGGATCAGCAAGGCGAATTGCCCGCGATTGGCGGCGACGGTGTCGAGGACCCGTCGATCGAGATTACCGGCACCGCAGAGCCTGGATCCGAAGTGATTGTTACCATTGGTGAGGAAGAGGTCACCACGACCTCCGGCTCCGATGGCACATGGGGTGTGGTCTTCGAGGGCGATGATTTCCCCGAGGATGGCACCTATGACGTGGGCGTTGTCGTGATCGAGCCGGATGGCACCGAAACCGACCTTGGCGGTCCGGTTGTTGTGATCGACATGACGCCGCCCGCATTGGAGTTCACCACCGGCACCACATCCACCGGCGAGATCATCAATGCAGAAGAGCACCAAGCGGGCACCGTGATCGGCGGCACCGGCGAGGCGGGATCGACCCTTGATATTACCGTGGATGGCGCATCGCAAACCACCACCGTGGGCGAGGATGGCACATGGAGCGTGATCTTCACCGCCGATGAAATCGCAGGCGGCGAATATGAGGCGGATGTGACCGTGGTCGCGACCGATGCTCTTGGGAATTCAGCCACTTACACCGATACGCTGACCATCGACACTTTGCCCGATACGGTCACCATCGACACCGAAGGCTTTGAGGGTGACGGCACGCTCAACCTTGCCGAAATGGATGACGGCATTCAGGTCACCGGCACCTCCAATCCGGGCGTGACGGTCACCGTGACGCTTGAAGGCGTCGAGCAACAGGTCGTCACCGGCGAGGACGGCACATGGAGCGCAACCTTTGATGCCTCGACCTTGCCCGAGGGCGAATATGACGCCTCGGTCACCGCGACCACCGTGGATGCGGCGGGCAACAGCTTTACCTCCACCGGCAGCTTGCATGTGGACACGGTATCGAGCGTCTCCTTCGACAGCGCGCCGATTGCCGGCGACAATATCGTCAACGAGAGCGAAGCCGCGGGCGCCGTAGCCGTTTCGGGCACAACACAGCCCGGATCGACGGTGGTTGTCTCCTTTGGCGGCAGCTCCTTCCCCGCGCAGGTCGCGGCGGATGGCACATGGACGCTCAGCCTGCCTGCGGGCAGCTTCGTGGCGGGCGAATATGATGTCGATATGACCGTGACGGCGACAGACGGGGCGGGCAACACCTCCTCGGCGACGCGCACCGTGACCATCGATACCGAAACCTCGGTGAGCATCGACGGCGGCCTTGCGGGCGGCGATGATCTGCTCAATGCGGTCGAAGCGCCCAACGGCGTGACCCTCACCGGCACGGCCCAACCGGGTGCGAGCGTCGAGGTGAGCTTTGGCGAGGCGGTCCATACTGTCATCGCGGGCGCGAACGGCACATGGAGCAGCACCTTTACCGCCGCCGAAGTGCCCGAAGGCGCCTATACCGCCACGATGACCGCCACGGCCACCGATCCGGCAGGCAATACTTCGACCACCAGCAGCACCATGCAAGTGGATACCAAAGCCTTTGTGGCCTTTGCGCCGACACCGGTCGAGGGCGACAATGTGGTCAACCACGCCGAGGCCGCCGATGGTGTGGTCCTGTCGGGCTCCACCGAGCCGGGGTCGAGCGTGACCATCACTTTGGGCAGCGTCAGCCGCCCCGCGACTGTCGATGCCTATGGCAACTGGACCGTGCAATTTGCCGCCTCCGACCTTCCGTCGGGCGAGCATAGCACCACCATCACCGCCACGGCGGTCGATACCTCGGGCAATACTTCCAGCGCCACCAACGAGATCGAGATCGACACATTGGTGCGCGATTTCCAAATCACCTCGACCCCTGGCGGCGAGGATGGCGTGATCAACGCCGAAGAGGCCGCGCAGGGGCTTGTTCTCACCGGCGTGACCGAGCAGGGATCGAGCGTTGTTGTCCAGCTGGGCCAGCAAAGCGTCGATGCGGTTGTCGCCTCGGACGGCACATGGACCGCGACCTTCTCGGCGGCGCAATTGGGCAGCGGTGAATACACCACCACGATGACCGCCACCGCCACCGATGCGGCGGGCAACGTCGCCACCACCACCGACACGGTGCGCGTGGATACCGATGCGGGGTCTTTGGCGCTGAGCAGCCTGCCGATCGAAGCCGACGATGTGATCAACTTCAACGAGGCGGCCGATGGCGTGACCATCATGGGCACCTCGGATGCGGGCAATGTTGTGCAAGTCTCGCTGGGCGGCGTGACCCATTCGGTCGTCACCGGCGCCGATGGCACATGGTCCTCGCTCTTTGCCAATAGCGAAATCCCCCAAGGCACCTATGACGCCACCATCACCGCATCGACCACCGATGCCGCTGGCAACAGCCGCTCGGTCACCGATACGGTCCATGTCGATACGGCCGTCGATAATCTGACCATCTCGCTGGCGCCGATTGCGGGCGAGGGCGTGATCAATGCCGAAGAGGCCGCCGCTGGCTTTGATGTCGAAGGCACGGTCGAAGCGGGTTCGATTGTCAACGTCACCATCGGCACCGTCACCCGCAGCGCCACCGTCGACGCGCAGGGCAACTGGACCGCGCATTTCCAATCGGGCGACATTCCGGCGGGCGAATACACCGCCGACATCACCGTCAGCGTTACCGATGCGGCAGGCAATACCGCCACCGCGACCGATACGGTCGAGGTCGACACTTTGGTCAATACGCTCACCAACGCGCAAGACGTCACCTCCGGCGATGGCACGGTGAACGCGGCCGAGGCGCGCAATGGCTTTGCCCTTGGCGGTCAGGTCGAGCAAGGCTCCACCGTCGAGATCGAGTTCGGCGGCAAAACCTACAACGCACAGGTGTCGGCCTCGGGCGCATGGTCCTTGACCATTCCGGCGACCGATATCGCCTCGGGCACCTATGATGCGGCCTATACGGTGCGCGCCACGGATGCGGCGGGCAACACCAGCGAACTGGTCGAAAACCTGCATATCGACACCGACCTTCCCGGTGCGGCGGATGTGGCCAGCTACACCCGCGATCACACCGGCCTGCGCGCGATTTCGATCGAGAGCACCGATGACAGCGTATCGATCGCCCATATCGACGATGCGGGCAATATCGCCGAGGTCGGATCGACCTCCTATGATATCCCCGCCTTGGGCGAGACCACCTATGCCTTCGACACCACCGTGCCCGATGGATCGCACCTCGTGCTGACCACCGAAGATGCGGCGGGCAACCAGACCGGCACCTTCCTTGCGGTGGACGATCCGTCGACCTCGATTGTCGATCTGAGCTCTGGCAACCTTGGTGATTACCAGATCGAAACCATCGATCTGCAATTCGCCGAAGACAGCCAAGTCACCCTCTCCGAAGCGCAGCTTTTGAACCTGTCGTCGAACTCCGACGCGGTTGTGATCAAAGGCGGCACCGACGATACGGTCACCATCAACGGCGCGGTCAACACCGGCCAGACCCAAGACATCGATGGCGAAAGCCATACGGTTTATACCCTCGGCGAGAACGGGGTTTTGATTATCGACGACGATATTACCGTCGTCATCTAAAGTGACGAGTAGCAGGGGCGCGGCAACGACCGCGCCTCTTTAAAACAATCAATACAAGCACCGGAACAGGGGCGATTGATGAGGCATAGGGCATTGAAAAGCACCGTTAGCGGTGCGCTTTTCGCATTTTTACTCTCCGGCTGCGTGATGCAGGACGGCGAGGCAAACGGGACGGCCACCATGATGGCCACCCACAAACCCAAAATGACCGCACGCGAGAAGGAAAGCGCCAACAGCGCAGTGATTTCCGCCTTGCAGGCACGGCGCTCGGCGCTGCCCTCGGGCAGCAGCTATGATCAGGTCGCGGCCAATGTGATGGCGGCCTCCTCGCGCAGCGCCGAGGCAGAGCTGCGCTCGGCCCGCCTGCGCGCAGAGGCGCAATCGAAAAACTGGCTTCCCTCTATCGGCCCCAACATCTCGCTCTCTTCCCTCGGGGCGGTTGTTGCGGGTCTGTTGGTCGAGCAGGTGCTCTTTGACAATGGCCGCAAAAAAGCCGAGCGCGATTTTGCCAAAGCCGATGTCGAGGTCGCCGCCGCCAACCTGTCGATCGATACCAATGATCGGGTCTATGAGGCGCTGTCGCTCTATATCGCCGCCGAAGAAGGCCGCGCTACAGCCGCGCTCGCCTCGCGCATCTATGATGATATGAAGCATTTCGAATGGATCATGAACGAGCGCGTCAATGGCGGCGTCTCGGATATGTCCGATCTCAACATCCTGCGCCAGAAGCTGTCGCAAATCCAAAGCGACCATAGCGCCGCCGCCGAAAGCGTCGATGCGGCGCTGGCCGAGCTGAACGCCATGTCGGCGCGCCCGCTTGGCGGGCTTGAGGGACTGTCGCGGGTCAATGTCACCGCCAAGGATGCAAAACCGCTTTCGGTGCTCAAGGCCGAAGCCGAAAAAGAACGCGCCATCGCCTCGGCGAAAATCTCGCGCGCGGGCCATTTGCCTGGCGCCAAGTTGACCGCCACGGCGGGCAGCGGCGGCTCGGGCGTCAAGCCCAGCATCTCGGTCGGCTCCGACAACCTGCTTGGCCTTGGCACGGGCGCGACGCTCAAGGCGATTGCCGCCGAAAAAGAAGCCGCAGAGCGCCGCGTGGCGCAGGCCAATGAAGATGCCAACCGCAGCCTGCGCGCGCTTGAACAACGTCTCGCCGCCCAAGACCGCCAAGCCGCCGAGGCCGCCGCGATGACGGCGCAGGCCAAGGCCAATCTGGATCTCTTCCAAGAGCAATACCAAGCGGGTCAAAGACAGGTGATGGATGTCGTCGGCGTCTATGAAACCTTTGCCGCACAACAAAAAAACCAAGTGGGCTTGAAATATAAGGCCGCGTTGACGCGGCTTGAGATCGCCAAGGAACTCGGCCTTTTGGCAAATGGGGAAGAGATTTGAGCAAGACGCCTATCGCCTTTTCGGTCACTAAGGGCGGCAAGACCGTCAAACCCGTGGCCAAACCCGCGGCGGCGTCCGCACAGCAGGACCGCGCCAAATCTGGTGCGATGTCGCATCTGCCCGCGCCCGATATTTTTGCTGAGCGCAAGCCTGAACCCTTTGCCACGCCCAAGCCCAAAGCTCCCCAATCTGCCGTCGCCGCGCCTGCCAAAACCGTGCGGGTTTTGTCGCCCAAACCTCAGCCGCGCGCGCCGCAATTGCAAGAAAATCCCGTCGCCAATGGCGCGCCCAAGCCCAGCCGCGCGGCGCAAATGCAAGCCGCCCTGCGCAGCGCGGCCCTGAGCGCGGGGGCGGCGATGCCTGATGTGAAGTCCGGCGCGGCCCGTGTCTTGCACCGCGCCCGCAAGGGCTTGCAACAGGCGCGCCCCGCAGCCGTTGCCCAGCCCTCCGCCGCGCCAGCCGCAACCCAAACCGCGAAGACGCCTGCGCCCGCACCCAGCCCCGTGTCAGCGCCCGCGGCCGAGACCCAAGCGCCGAAATCCCAAGCGCCAAAAACCAAAGCGCCGGTGTTCAAGGTCTCCTCGCCCAAACCGCAAAGCGCCGCCCCCGCGCCAGCGCCCGCCAGCGCCCCCGCGCCAGCACAGCCCGCGCGCAAACCCTCCGCCGCCGTGGTGCATTTGGGCGCCGCCGCCGAGGCCCTGCGCGCCGCCAATGCCTTGCCCGATATGGTCGCGCGTTTCGTGCCGAGCATGGGCAAATCCGCCCCCCGCGCCGCCATGACCCCCGTGGCGGCCTTGGACGGCGCGCCCAAAGCGCCCAGCGTGCAAATGAGCCCCGAACAAATCCGCACCCGCGCCGAAATGGCCTCGGTCTATGCGGGGCTTTTGGGGGCCGAAGCACCCGCCGGTGATCTGCGCGATGTGTTGACTGCCGCCCGCGAAGCCGAGCCGCTGCGCGCGCTCGCCCGCACCTTGCAAAGCGCGGGGCTTGTGGCCGAAATCGCCTCCGCCGCCGAGGTCACGCCGGACCTGTGGCCCGCCATGGCGGCGATGACCAACGGGCAAATCGTGCTCGTGCTGCGCCAGCGCGGCGGCGAGATGATCGTCTATGACGCCACCTGCACCGACAAACGCGCCCATGTGGATCTCTCTGAATTCAAAGAGTTTTTCTCGGGCACCTTGCTGCATGCGGAGGCGCCATTGGAACAATTGGCCCGCGCCCATAGCCCCAAGGGCGACAGCGGCCATTGGTTCTGGAGCCAGTTCGGCCGCTTTCGCCGCTACTTCGCCGAGATCGCCCTTGGCTCGCTGGTGGCGAACCTTCTGGCCGTGGCGGTGGCGCTGTTCTCCTTGCAGGTCTATGACCGCGTGATCCCGCATCAATCGCAGGCCACGCTTTGGGTGCTGGCCGCTGGCGCGGGGATCGCCCTGTTGATGGAAGCCTCGATGAAAATCGCCCGCGCGCGGTTGATGGACGGGGCAGGGCGGCAGATCGAGCTATCGGTGCAAGGCATATTGATGGAGCGCATTTTGGGGATGCGGTCGGAGCAGGCGGGCAAATCGCCCTCGCAGCTGTTCTCCTCTATGCGCGAATTCGGGTCCGTGCGCGAATTTTTCACCGCCTCCACCATCGGCACTTTGGCCGATATTCCCTTTATTTTCGTCTTTCTCGCCCTTGTGGCCTCCATCGCCGGACCAGTGGTTTGGGTCTTGATCGCGGGCGGAATCTTGATGGTCCTGCCAGGGTTCTTTTTGCAAAAGAAAATGCTGCGCCTGACGGTCGAGACCCAAGGCGCCAGCGCCAAATCCTCGCGCCTGTTGCATGAGGCGGTGTTCGAGCTGGACACGGTCAAAACCCAGCGCGGCGAAGACCGTTTCCGCCGCCTTTGGGCCGAACTCACCACGCTCTCGGCGGTGAAATCCTCCGAGCAGCGCAAGATCGCGGCGGCGCTCAGTTTCTGGAGCCAAGGGGTGCAGCAAGCCACCTATGTCAGCGCCGTGATCCTTGGCACCTACCTTGTTTTTGCAGGGCAATTGACCGTCGGTTCGATCATCGCGGTGGGTATTCTGACTGGCCGCACCCTCGGGCCGCTGACGCAATTGTCGGGCACGATGGCGCGCTGGGGCAATGTCAAAGCGGCGCTCGACGGGCTTGATACGATTGCCTTGGCCGAGCAGGACGAAGAAGAGGGCCGCAGCTATCTGCGCCGCGAGGCGCTGCGCGGGAATTACGAGCTGCGCAAGGTTAATTTCCGCTATGATGCCGAGGGCGGTGTCGATCTGGACGTGCCGCGGCTCAAGATCAAATCCGGCGAGCATCTGGCGATTTTGGGGGCCAACGGATCGGGCAAATCGACCCTTCTCAAACTGATGAGCGGCCTGTACGAGCCGAGCGAGGGGCGCATCCTTTTGGACGGCACCGGCATGAGCCAGATCGCCCCGCGCGATTTGCGCCGCGGCATCGGCTATCTGGGGCAGGACGTGCGGCTCTTCTCCGGCACATTGCGCGAAAACCTGAACCTGACGATGATGGAGCGCGACGATGCGCGCCTGATGCAAGCTCTTGATTTTTCTGGACTTGGACCCTTTGTTCAGGCCCATCACAAGGGGCTTGATCTGGAAATTCGTGACGGCGGGCAGGGGCTGTCGGTGGGGCAACGCCAATCCATCGGCTGGGCGCGTTTGTGGCTTCAGGATCCGAAAATCTGCCTGCTCGACGAGCCGACGGCGGCGCTGGACCAGACGTTGGAGAACACATTGGTCAGCCGTCTCGACGATTGGCTGCAAGGGCGCACGGCGATCATTGCGACGCACCGCGTACCGATTTTGAAGCTGACCGAGCGGACCTTGATCATGCAGGGCGGGCGTTTGACGGTGGACGGGCCGCGCGACGAGGTTCTGGCCCATCTGAACCGCCAACCGCAGGTAAAGGGAGCCTAACGCCATGGCCACAGCCACCACAAACCTCGGCGCGCAGATGCAGCGCGAATTGCGCGGGCCGAGCGCCGTCATCTGGCTTTCGGTGCTCACGGTGTTCCTCTTTATCGCATGGGCCGCCTTTGCGTGGGTGGACGAGATCGTGCGTTCGGATGGCGAGATCATTTCCTCCTCGCGCCCGCAGATCATCCAGAACCTCGAAGGCGGTATCCTCGCGGAATTATTGGTAAAAGAAGGCGACGTGGTCGAACGTGGCGATGTTTTGGCGCGGCTGCACGGGATGCAATTCCGCTCGTCGGTGGATGATTTGCAAGACCAGATCAACGCCCATGACATCCGCCGTTTGCGCCTTGAGGCCGAGCTTGGCGGGCAGTTCGATTTCGCCGTGCCGCAGGTGCTGATGACCCGCTCGCCGGACATTGTTGCCTCCGAGCGCGCGCTGTTGCAGGCGCGCCAGTCGGATTTTGTCAGCCGCCGCGAAGGGGCGCAGCGTGTGCTCGATCAGGCGGCCAAGGAAAAATCGCTTCTCGAAAACATGCTGGCGCGAAAAATCGTTTCATTGATTGAGGTTACCCGCGCGCGCAAGACCTATGCCGATGCCAAAATCCGCTATGACGAGATCGTCACGCAGGCCGAATTGGACCGCGCGCAGGAATATTCCGAGACGCTCAAGGAACTGGCGACGCTCAAACAAAACCTCAAAGGCTCGCAAGACCAGCTGTCGCGCACCGTGTTGCGCAGCCCGATGCGCGGCATTGTCAACGGGCTGTCGGTGACCACCATTGGCGGCGTGGTGCGACCCGGCGAGGAGATTTTGCAGATCATCCCCTTGGGCGAGGAGCTGTTTGTCGAGGCGCGCGTTGCGCCCAAGGACATCGCCAACATCCGCCATGGCCAAGAGGCGACCATCAAGCTATCTGCTTATGATTACACGATTTTCGGCACGCTCAAGGGTAAGGTTGACGTAATTTCAGCCGATACGTTCAAGGACGAGCGCGCCCGTGAGGCCGACAAGGACGCCCATTATAAAGTCACGCTCAAGGTCGATATGGAGGCGCTCACCGAGCGTCAGGCGCGGGTCGAAATTCGCCCCGGGATGCAGGCGACGGTCGAGCTGCACACCGGCGAGAAAACCGTCCTGCAATATCTTCTCAAGCCGCTTTATAAATCCAAAGAAGCCTTCCGCGAGCCTTAGGGCCGGTGATTTTCCAGTGCGAGTAACCTCGGTCGCGCGCTCCTCGATTTATCGGGGGGCGCGCTTCATTTTGCGCGGCGCCTATGCGGCGAAAACCGCTGTCTGTATCGCGTCGGTATCACGTCGGTATTGCGTCGGTGCGCCTGCGCCTGCCCCCATGCGGGCGCGTTTTGCGGTTGGCAGGGGCGCGGCGCGCCCGCATAAGGGCGCAGATCACGCCATGAGGGATGCGCCATGACCAATTGCCAGATTTGCTCGAACGAGGGGGCAAGCCCTCATGTTGTCGCGCCGCGTGACGACACGCTGGCGCTGTGCGGCACCTGCGCCGAGGCCGCGCAGGGGGCGATCACCGACGGGCCGCAGTGGCAATGCCTGCACGAGGCGATCTGGAGCGAGGTGCCTGCGGTCAAGGTCACCGCATGGCGGATGCTGCATGCGCTGCGCAGGCCTTGGGCCAATGATCTGCTCGATATCGCCTATCTGAGCGACGAAGAGGCGGACTGGGCGCAGGCGGGCATGGCCGATGCACAGGCCGAGGCGCAGGCCGAACAGGCTCTTCACCGCGACAGCAACGGCGCGGTTCTGGCGGCGGGCGATACGGTGGTGTTGATCAAAGACCTGCCGGTCAAAGGCGCGGGATTTACCGCCAAACGCGGCACCGCCGTGCGCGGCATTTCCCTTGTGGCCGATAACGCGGACCATATTGAGGGCCGCGTCGAGGGCCAGCGCATCGTGATCCTCACCCAATTCGTCAAAAAGAGTTAACGCGCGCGCCGCGCCCCTGCTCGGGTCGGCCCAGACCTAGACCCCAGACCTAGACCTCGACCCAAAGCGTCACCGGCCCGTCATTGACGAGGCTGACCTGCATATCCGCGCCAAACCGCCCCGTTTGCACCCTAATGCCCTCGGCGCGCATGGCGGCAATGAAGGCCTTATAGGCGGCCTCGCCCTCGGCGGGCGGGGCGGCGGCGGAAAATCCTGGGCGGTTGCCGCGCGAGGTATCCCCCGCCAGCGTGAATTGCGACACGATCAGCGCGCCGCCGCCCGTGTCGCGCAGGGCGCGGTTCATCTTGCCCGCCTCATCCTTGAATATCCGCAGCTTGGCGATTTTCGCCGCCATTTTCGCAGGGGCCTCGGGCGCATCCCCCGCCATGGCGCAGATCAAGATCAACAGCCCCTCGCCAATCTCGCCCGCCACATCGCCCTCGATATGGACGGCGGCGCGGCCCACCCGTTGCACCAGCGCGCGCACCGCCTACTCCTCGCGCCAGTCGAGCACTTCGCCGAGCGCGGCGCGCTCGGTGCGAAAGCCGTTGGCGGGGTGGTCCTCATCGGCATAGCCGAACGAGATGGCACAGGCGATGACGCGGTCATCGGGAATGTCGAAATGGGCGCGCACCTGATCGGAATAACCGGCGATGGCGGCCTGTGCGATGCTGCCCAATCCGGCGGCGGCAGCGGCCAAGGTAAAGGCGGTGACAAAGCCGCCGCAATCCATCGCGCCGTAAGGGCCAAGCTCGCGCGCCGAGGTGACGATCGCCACATGGGGCGCGCCGAACAGGCGGAAGTTTTCGAGCATCTGCATCGCCGATCCGGCGCGGTCGCCCTTTTTGACGCCGACCGCCTCGTATAGCTGCCAGCCGCAGGTGCGCCGCCGCTCTTGGCGCGCGCCCGAATAGCCCGAGGGAAATTCGAAATCGGAACTGCCGCTTTCTTCGAGCACCGCTTTCATCATCCGCGCGCGAAAGGCCTCGGTGGCGGGGGCGGCGGTGACGATCACCTCCCACGGTTGGGCGTTGCACCACGAGGGCGCGCGCCCCGCCATGCGCAGCAGATCCTCGATCACCGCGCGCGGTACCGGATCGGGGCGAAAGGCGCGGCAACTGTAGCGATCATGCAAAAGCCCGCGCAAAACGATGGAGGCCTCGGGGATATCACTCATCATGGGCGGGTCTTTTCCTTGTCTTGGTTACTGCTGTATCGCGGCGACATAGCCGATGGCCGCCGCGAGGATCAGCCCCGCAACCACCGCAACGGCGATTTTCCACGCGCTATAGGGCCGCGCGCCTTGCACCTTGCCGGTGCGGCCGTTGACCACGAAACGATAGGTCTTGCCCCGATATTTATAGGCCGCCATCCAGACAGGCAGCAGAATATGTTTGAACGTTACGTCACGCACGCTTGTGTCGATGTCATGGATGCGCTGGCGGTCGCCGCCGATGTCGAACCGCACGTCGCGGGCGATGGCGCGGTCCATGATGGCGCGCGCCTCGGCATATCCCTCCTCGAGCGGCACGCTATAGGCTTGGGCGCGAAATCCGGCGAGATATTCGGGCGCATAGGGCACCAGCGCGCTCAAATCCCACGGCTCGAGCGCATCGGTGAACCGTTTGGGCAGGGCGGTCGCGGCCAGCACCAGAACATCATCGAAAAACCGCGCCACGCGTCCTGATTTGGGGGTCCAGCGGACCTTGGCCACCTGCACCTTCTGGCGCTTGCCGTCGCGCATGACGCTATGGGTCTCGTAATAGACGGTGCCGCGCTCGCCGCGATAGCGCGAGGCCGTATCGGCGTCAAAGGTCCAATAGGGCACATAGATGCCTTGCATCTTGCGCCCCTTACGGGCGTATTTTTTCAAGCCCGAGGGCGCGAACCATAGCCGCCCGAGCCAATCACCCATCGCGCTGCGCGCGGCGCGCTCGTCAAGCGCAAAGGGCAAAACCGCGCGCGGTTTGATTTGCCGCTGCGCGCCGGTGTCGGTGACCACGGGGGTGGCGCAAAACGGGCATTCGGTGGCATGCTCGCCCGCGCCAAGCTCGATCTGCGCGGCGCAATTGGGGCAGTGCAGCGTGCGGATGTCTTGGGCTTCGGCCTCGGGCAGGGCGCCATCGAGCGCGGCGCGAAAATCCATCTCGGTGATGGCGGCGGCGCGGGCGGGGGCTTGGGCAATGTCCATCGGCTCGTGATGGCCGCAAAAATCGCACACAAGCTGCGCCGCCGCCGGATCGAAGCGGTAATCGGCGCCGCATTGCGGGCAGGGAAAACGGTGCTCTTGCGGGCTATGCCCGCCGTCGTTCTGGCCGCTGCTCTGGCCTGCCTTGCGGGAGGTGCTCATGGATCAGCCCGCCTTTACGCCATGGTCAAAGCTGACGATCTGCGCGATCTGCTGCGCGGCGGCGCTGGTGTAGCGGATCACATGGCAAAACAGCCGCGCGCCCCCCGTATCGGTGACCAGCCGCCCCGAAACCGTGCCCGCCTTGCCTTGGGTCACCACCTGTTCGATGTAGATTTTGCGCGGCGGGCGCAGCGCGCCGAGCGCCGCCAGAATTGCGCCGCGCCCGACCATGACGGGCGCATCGCCGCATTGCCACGTGGCATCGGGCGAAAGCATCTCTTGCGCCATCGCGCCCGCGCCCATCAAGGCCAGCGCCAGCGCCTCGGCGCGGGTCTCGGCCGCGTCGGGGGCGGGCGGCACATCATGGCCGCGCTGTATTTCGGGCATGTCAGGCATCACAAACGGTCCAAAATCGGGCCTTAGAAAAACGGGCGGCAGCGGCGCGCTCAGGCGGCGGGCGGCGGGGGCGGGGGCAGAACGGTGAAAAGCTGCGCCAGTTCCATCACATCGCCCGCATGTTTCCACCCGTCCTGACCGGCGGTCCACACATAGGTCTCGCGGCTCAAACTGCCATCGGCGGCCATCCGGCCCATGGCGGCTTTGGAATAGGGGCCTTTGGTGACGCCCGCTTCGGCGATATGCCACACATGTTCGGCGGGCGGCGGCGGGGGCGCGGCGGGCGCTGCGGCTTGCGGCGCGGGGGCGGGCGCGGCGGCGGGGCGCGGACCCCAAGGCCCCGCATTGCCCATCTGCGTGGCCATCGCCATGCCCATCCCCATGCCAAGCCCCGCACCCATCCCGCCGCCGCCATTGGGATTGGCGGCCGCTGCGGTCATCGCCTCGGCGGCGCTATATTGGGTGAAGCGGCCCAGATCACCGGCCAACCCCATCGAGGTGCGCTTGTCCAGCGCCGCTTCGACCGCTTCGGGCAGCGAGATATTTTCGATGTAAAGCTCGGGCATCGACAATCCGTAGGCGGCGATGGTTTCGGAAATCTGTGCCGCCACCAGCTTGCCCAGATCGGCGGTATTGGCCGCCATATCCAGAACCGGAATCCCCGAGGAGGCGATCACGCGGCTGAATTCCTGCACGATCACATTGCGGATCTGGAACGAGATTTCATCCATGGTAAACTCGCCGTCGGTGCCGACAATCTCGGTCAGGAAACGCGCCGGATCGCTGACGCGGATCGAATAGGTGCCAAAGGCGCGCAGCCGCACGGGGCCGAATTCCGGATCGCGGCAGATGATCGGGTTTTTTGTGCCCCATTTAAGGTCGTTAAACCGCGTCGTGTTGATATAGTAAATCTCTGATTTAAAAGGAGATTTAAAACCGTGATCCCAGTGGTTCAACGTCGTGAGAACCGGCATATTGTTGGTCTCGAGCATATAGAGCCCCGGCGTGAAGACATCGGCCAATTGCCCCTCATGGACAAAGACCGCCGCCTGTCCTTCGCGCACCGTCAGCTTGGCGCCATATTTGATCTCGTGGTCCTCGCGCTCGAACCGCCAGACCATCGTATCGCGGCTGTCGTCGGTCCAATGGATGACGTCGATGAATTCGCCGGTGAGAAAATCGAGAATGCCCATAAGAATGGCTCCTTTCGGTTACAAATCGCGCGGACGCGCAGCAAGCGCCTGCACGGATTTTTTTTCGGTTTTCAGGTAGGCCAGAAGCGCCTTCCAAGGCTTGAGATCGCGCCGCGGCGGCTCGCCCGAGGCCAGCGCGTAAATCTGTTCGAAATACCACGCTTGGGCGGCGGCGGCATTGGCATCGCGGATCGGGCTATAGGCCGAGAGCGGCCCGAAAAACCCGCGGCCCAGTTGCAGCTTGGGGCGCGGCGGCAGGGCCGCGGTCTCGCCGCTGAGCAGGCCCAAAGGCGCATCGGGATCGGTGAGCATGGGCCGCGCCAGACCGATGAAATCAATGTCTTCTTCCTTGACGGCGGCCTGCATCGCGGCGGCGGTTTCAAACCCTCCGGTGACCATGATCGGCAAATGCGTGACCTTGCGCAGGCGCGGGACGAAATCGAGGAAATAGGCCTCGCGCGCCTTGGTGCTTTCGCGTTTGGGCGTGGCGGCCAGAGGGTCGATCCGGTCGATATCCATCATCCGCGGCTGTTCGTAATTGCCGCCCGACAGTTCGATGAAATCGGCTCCTGCGCCTTCGAGCCATGCGCCGACCTGCGCGCTGTCGTCTTCGGAAAACCCGCCGCGCTGGAAATCGGCCGAGTTGAGTTTCACCCCGACGATGAACCGCACCCCGCAGGCCGAGCGCACCCGCCGGACCAGCTCCATCAGCAGCCGCGCGCGCCCCATCAACCCGCCGCCCCATGCGTCCGAGCGCCGGTTCGACAGCGGCGAGAGAAATTGCGAGACCAGATAGCCGTGGGCGGCATGGATTTGCACCCCGTCAAACCCCGCGCCGCGCGCCACCAAAGCGGCGTGGACAAACGCTTCGATCACATCCTCGATCTCTTCGGCCTCCATGGCCTCGGGGCGGGCAAACATCTTGCCGCCGACGGCCAAGGGCACGGGTGAGGCGGATTTGGGCGCGGGGTTGATGGCGGCGGGGGTCTGTCGGCCCGCGTGGTTGAGTTGCATGATCACATGGGCACCGCCGCTATTGGCGGCCTCGGCCATCTGCGCCAAAGCGGCCTGCGCCGCGTCCTCCTGCGCGCCCTCGATGGCGATATTGCCGCCGCGCTCCAGATGCGCGCGGTCCACCATGACATTGCCGGTGATGATCATCCCCGCGCCGCTCGCGCCCCAGCGTGCGTAAAGCGCCGCGTGATAGCCATTGGCGTGGTTCGATCCGGCGGCCAATCCTTCGGAGGTGGCCGATTTGGCGATGCGGTTGGCGATCACCGCGCCGCAGGGCAGGGTCACCGGCTGCGCCAAGGTCTGTGCGGGCGTCTCATCGGGCTCTTTGGGCGGTGTTTTATCCGCTGTTCTATCGGGTGTTTTGGCGGCGCTGTCGCGCGCGCCGTTGCTGGGCGTTGGCGCGCTCATAACGCGTCCCCCATCACTTCGCGGCCCAAAATACGCAGGATCGGGCGCGCCTCTTCGACACGCATGCCGGTTTTGAGCCGCGGATCATAGAGCAGTTGGAGCAGCTTTTCGTCATGGCTGGTCAGATAGGCAAATTCGTCGTCATCATTGAAAATCGACGGGCGCGCGGCGGGGCTGTCATTGCCAAGGCCCAGCCCTTGGGCCAGCTCCTCGTGGATACAGGCGCGGCGCAGGATGTCGGGATGTTCGGCGCGGATGATCGCGATGGCGTGGTTATAGCTGTCGGCGGATTGATCATCGGAAAAGGCGATGACAAGGCAATGGATCGGCCGCTCCAGATCGCGCAGAACCTGCATCGAGGCGGGCGAGATCGAGGGCACCAGCGCGCGGATTTTCGGCAAGGCGGCGGCGCGGTCGTCCTCGCTGAGGAAAAAGACCTGAAAATTCGGCTTGCGCGCGTTTGCTTCGATCGCATGACCGGTCAGCCGCGCCAGACGCGCCGCATAGGCGGCAACCTCGCCGCTGGCCTCTTTGCGCATTTCGGGGCCGACCGAGGCGCCGAATTCGGTGCTGATGCGCACCGGCCCGTTCCACCGGCGCAGCGCCTTGGCCGCCCCTGTCGAGGCCTTCAGCCCCGCCTCGGGGGCATATTCGTCGTAAAAGGCGATGCGCTCGAAATTGCGGATCAACATATCGGAGGTATAGGGCGTATCCGGCCCGCCCCCATCGGTGCGCAGCAAGCCCTGCGCCACAAGGTCGGCCTGCACGCGGGCGTAATATTGCGCCAGATCGCGCGAGGCGGCGCTTGGCGGTTCGGGGGCCGGATCGGGGCGCGGTTTGACCAATCCGGCCGGACGCGCGCGCGGCGCCATATCCGAGGGTTTGGCGGCAAACAGATCGCAAGCCCCCAGAGCCAGACAGGCCAAAACCGCCGCGCCCAAACGTGCGCGCCGGCCAAAGCCTGTGGATGCCCCGATAGTGGATGTCCCGATATATGTCACCTGCCGCGTGCCGCCTTCTGCTCAGGTCTTGGGAACGGCGGTGGCGATGGTCTCGCCGGTGCCGCTCTTGCGGGCCTTGGCAGCGGCCAGCGTGTCGCGCAAATTCGCCTCCATGGTCTTGAGCTCGACCTCGGCGGCCTTGCGGCGCGCCTTGCCCTCGTCGGCGATGGCGAGGCTTTCCTCGATGGTCGCGACCAGATCGGCATTGGCCGCCTTGACCGCTTCGATATCGAACACGCCGCGCTCCATCTCCTCGCGCACGATCTTGTTGCTCTCGCGCAGGTTCTTGGCATTGGCGGTGAGCAGCTCGTTGGTCAGATCATTGGCGTCGCGCACCGCTGCGGCGGCTTCGGCGCTGCGCTGGATGGTGACGGCCTGGGCCAGTTGCGTCTCCCAAAGCGGCACGGTGTTGACGAGGGTCGAGTTGATTTTCGTCACCAAGGATTTGTCGTTTTCCTGCACCAGACGGATCGAGGGCAGCGATTGCATCGTCACCTGCCGCGTCAGTTTGAGATCATGCACGCGGCGCTCCAGATCGTCGCGCGCGGCGCGCAGATCACGCAACTCTTGCGCGGCCATGACCTGATCGGCCTCGGGGGCGGCGGCAACGGCGGCCTCTTTGGCGGGAATATCCACCTCGTCGAGGGCGCGCAATTTCGCCTCGCCCGCGGCGATATAAAGCGCCAGTTCGTCATAGAAATTGAGGGTTTTCTCGTAGAGCAGATCGAGCGATTTGATATCCTTGAGCAGCGTGTGCTCATGGCCGAGCAGATCGTCGGTCACGCGGTCGATCTGGCTTTGCACCTCTTCGAAACGCGCGGTGAATTTGGCAAAAGGCGCGGCGCGGCCCAACAGCTTTTCCCACCACGAGCGTTCGCGCCGCACGTCCAGTTCGGAAATCGAAAACCCGCGAATGGTGGTGACGATATTGCGCAAGCTGTCGCCCGCAGGGCCGACATCCTTGTTGCGCACATCGGCGAGCATGGCTTGGCTGATCTCTTGCAATTCGGCCTGCGCGGCAGAGCCGAAGGCAACGATGGAATTGGTGTCGCTCATGTCCAACTCGGCCATGCGGCGGGTGATTTCGCCGCTCACGGGCGCATCGGCCTGCTCCAGCGGCACGATGGCATTGGCATCTTTGGGTTCGGGCAATACCACGGCGGTGATCTCTTCGACTTGTTTCAATGTGGCCTCGGCTTTGGCGCGTGTTGTTTCGGTCATAATCGTCCCCAGTTTGATCAATGCTTTGGCCCCTGCAAGGTCCAAAGACAGGTTACAAGCGCGGCTCAGCGCGCGGTGGTATCGGCCTCGGCGTCCGGCAGCGGCACGCGCAGCCCCTCGCGCGCCAGACGGTCGCGCAAAACGTCGATTTCAACGGTCAGATCGGCGCGGTCGCCTTGGCGCATCTTATCGGTGCGTGCGGCGAAATTCGCCTCCAGATCGCCGAGCAGCGCCTCATAATCGGCGCGCGCCCCCGCATCGCGGCGATGGGCGTAAAGCGCGGCAAATTTCACCGTCGCATCGCGCGCCCCGCGCAAATAGACCGACAGGTATTTGCGCGCTTGGGTCAGATCGCTGGGATCGTTTTCAAGGGTGCGAAACATCGTGCGGGCGGTGGCGGTAAACCGCTCGACGCGCGTCTCCAACTGGCGGTCGTGCACATCGGAGATTGCGGTCTGCATGGCGCGCAGATGGGTTTCGGCCTCGCCCACGGCGCGCGCCACACGGTCTGATTGAAAGGCATCCACGCCCTCCATCCCCTTGTTTTTCAAAGGGTCTGGCCCGAAAGCCATGAGATGCAGTACCGAGCCGATCACGACATAGATCAGCGGCCCCGCGATGCCTTCGCCCGCCGCATATCCGGCCAGCCCCAGCCCAAGCCCCGTCAAAAGCGATCCGGCGATTTTGCGCGGAAAGGCGGGGCGGCGGGCGATGCGGCGCGCCTCATAGGCCTCTTGCGCCTTGAGCCCCTCGCGGGTCAGCCAGGCGGCCAATAGAAGCAATCCCAGCGCGCCAAGGTTCATCGCCAAGGCCTGCGGCCCGTCGCCAAATGCCGATCCGATCAAGGGCAAGGGCGCGATAAACAACATCTTGATCCGCGCGCCGATGCGGCTGCGCTTGGCACCGCGATAGCCGCCCGCCTCGGGCGGCTGGGGCGCGGCCGGATCACCGCCGTTGCCCGGGCTGTATTTGCCGCCGTAACGCTCTGCCATGGGCTACACGCCCCCTGTGATGGCGATGAAGAAGATCATCACGATGAGCAGGATATAGCTGAGTTTTTGCAGGCCCGTTCCGGACATAGGATCCCCCGACCCGTTGAAATTCAACCAAAAGGTAAGCGATGCGGGGGCGGTTTGCTAGGGGGAAGATGCGCGTAAATCCGCCACATCCGCGCCTCTTCCCCTTGCATGCCAAACGGCTGTTAGTGGCTTTGACTATGCGTATGGGACGCACGTTCGCGCGCCAGTTTGCGCGAATAGCCCGATTGGATGATCTCCACCGCGAACAACACCACCACCGAGAAATAGAAGGTGGTTTTCGACATCGGGATCACCTCATAGCCGAAGAAATGCAGCGCAAGGCTTTCGTCATGCATCGCATGGGCCGCCGCCTGACCGGATTCGCCCAAAAGCACCACGCCGACGATGAGCAAGATAAACAGGCCCAAAACCTCATACATGCGGTTCTTTTGCAAAAACGCTGTCACCCCGTCGGCGAGCAGGATCATCGCCAGCCCCGACAAAAGGATCGCAGTCGCCAAGATCGGGAAGACATTGGTGATCGCCAGCGCCGAAAGCACTGAGTCAAAAGAGAAAATCAGGTTCATGAGGACGATCATCGCCACCACTTTGGCCGCCGATTTGCCGCTTTTGTGGCTCACATCCGTATCAAGATGTTCGACCGAAAGCATATGCGAGATTTCCTTGACGGCGGTGTAGATGATGAAAGCCCCGCCAAGCAAGAAGACACAGGTGGCGAAATTGACCCCGCCCTCCAACACGCCGGTCCAGTTCATGATAAAGAAGGGCTCGGCCATCGTGTCGATCAGCCGGATCATCACAAAGAGCAAAACCACCCGAAGCGCGACGGCGAGCATGATGCCCCAAAACCGCACCGCGCGCTGCTGCGCCACGGGGGCGCGCTGCGATTCGATGGAAATATAGAGCAGGTTGTCAAAGCCCAGCACCGCTTGCAAAAAGCAAAGCATCACCAGATTGCCAAGGTTTTCGATGGTTAAAAGATCGGCCACAATTAGGTCCCCCGTCATCGGTTTTGTTTTTGGATCAAGTCGTTGTTACCCGCAAAGGGATAGCGCAGAGCGCGGGCATGTCAAACGGGTGGGGGCATAGCGGCGCCCCTATCCGAGGCCGCGCCACCGCGTCAGCCGCGCCCTTTGGGGGCACCTCGCCCGCTGCTTGCGCCGCGCGGGCCGCCTTGGGACCTGCCGCCGCCCTGTGTTTTGCCGCCCTGTGCTTTGCCGGCCTGAGTTTTGCCAGCCTGTCCCTTGCCGGCCTGTCCCTTGCCGCTCGGTCCTTTTCCGCCCGCTGACCTGTCGCCCGCGCCTTTATAGCCGCCCTCTTTAGGCCCATTTCCCTTGGAAGGGGCGGATTTTCCTTGCGGTCCGCGCCCGCCGGATTTGCCGGATTTGCCCGCAGGTCCGGTGCTCCACGGTGCGTCCCCGTCATCGCGCGCGGCGCGCCCGCGGCCCGCCGCTTTGGCAAAGCGGCCTCCTGCGGATTTGCCGCCCGATCCGGCCGCTCCGGCCTGCGCCGCGCTTGGGGATTTACCCGCTGGTTTCCCCGACGGTTTGCCCGCGCCTTTGGCGCCGCCTCGGCGCACCGCGCGGGCGGGCGGTTTGCCCTCAAGCGGGGCGATCTCTTCGATACTCAGCCCCAGTTGGTCGCGCATGGTCTTGCGGCGCACTTCCTCGACCGCCCCCGGTTTGAGATCCCCCAATTGGAACGGCCCGTAAGAGATGCGGATCAGCCGGTTCACCGACAGGCCGATCGCCTCCATGGCGCGGCGGATCTCGCGGTTCTTGCCCTCGCGCAGCCCCACCGTGAGCCATGCATTCGCGCCTTGCTGGCGGTCGAGGCTGACGCTCATCGGTTGGAAATGCTCGCCATCCGCCGTGATCCCCGCGCGCAGGGGGCGAAACGTGTCTTCGGTCGGGCGGCCATTGACGCGCACGCGGTAGCGGCGCAGCCATCCCGTCGAGGGCAGCTCGAGCTGGCGTTTGATCCCGCCGTCATTGGTGAGCAGCAAAAGCCCTTCGGAATTGAGATCGAGCCGCCCGACGCTCATCACCCGCGGCATATCCTCGGGTAGGGATTGATAGATCGTCGGGCGGTCCAACTCGTCGCTATCCGTGGTCACAAGGCCGGTGGGTTTATGAAAAAGCCACAGCCGCGCGGGTTCGGGCGGGGCGAGCGGGGCGCCGTCCACCTCGATGCGGTCGCGCGGTGTGACATTGAGGGCGGGGCTGTCGATCACCGCGCCATTGACGCGCACCTGCCCGATTTCGATCATCCGCTCGGCCTCGCGGCGCGAGGCAACGCCCGCGCGGGCGATGACTTTGGCGATGCGTTCGCCTTTGGGGGTGTCGGGTGTGTCGGGGGTATCGGCCATGGGGCAGCTTTCACAGGCAGGAGGAGGCGGGAGGGCGCCGTTTTGCCTTGCCCTAACGCAAAATGCGCCATTGCGAAAGCGGTGATGGCTTGCCAAGAAGAGATATGAAGATGAATTCGCATATGCAGGCGGCTTTGCAAGAGGCGCGCGCGGCGGGGGCGCGCGGCGAGGTGCCGGTGGGCGCGGTTTTGGTCGCGCCCGATGGGGCCGTAGTGGCGCGGGCGGGCAACCGGACGCGCGAATTGCACGATCCCACCGCCCATGCCGAGGTTCTGGCGATCCGCGCGGGCTGTGCGGCTTTGGGGTCCGAGAGGTTGTCGGGCTATGCGCTCTATGTCACGCTGGAGCCTTGCGCCATGTGTGCCCAAGCGATTTCTGCCGCCCGCATTGCGCGGCTTTATTATGGCGCCTCGGACCTCAAAAGTGGCGGCGTCGAGCAGGGCGCGCGGGTGTTTTCCCATGCCCAATGCCACCATGTGCCCGAGGTTTTCGAAGGCATCGACGCGGCGGCCTCGGCAGATTTGCTCAAGGGGTTTTTCGCGAAGATGCGCAGGCCGTAAGCGCCGCGCGTTCGGGGCGGACGGTTGCCCCGAGGCGGCAGGCGCGGGATCGGGCCGAGGCGGCAGCGATTGCGGCGCGCGCGGATGCCTGCGGCGCGGATATTTTTGGAACCTGCAAGGGGGGCGGCGCGCTTGTGATTTGAGAGCGCGCCGCGCGAGGCCTGCGGGTGTTCGAAAGGCAGGTCAGAAGGAGATGGGGCGCAGCACCTCGGGTTCGATCACCTGCACACCCGGCAGGGCGGCGGCGAGTTTTTCGGCCGATTGCTCCAGCGCGGGGAAGGTGCGGTAATGTCCGGGGATCACGGTTTTGAAGTTGAAGTAGCGTTTGGCCGCATAGGCCGCGCCCTCCATATCCATCGTGTAATAGCCGCCCGCCGACAGGATGCCGATGTCGGGTTTGTGGTAATCGGCGATCCAGTCCATATCGGCCATGATCGTGGTGTCGCCCGACAGGTAGATCGTGTGGCCGTCGCCTTTGAGGATGATGCCGCATTCCGCGCCCATATAGGCCGCTTGCCCATCGGTTTGCATCGATGAGCTATGGGAGGCGGGGACCAATGTGGCCGAAGCGCCGCCCAGTTTGATCGTGCCGCCCTTGTTCCAGCCGTGGCCTTGTTTGGCCCCGAGGCTTTGCAGATGCGCGGCCAATTCGTAGATCGCCGAGACCGGCAGGTCGCGCGATTTGGAGATCTCCACCACGTCTTGGGTGTGGTCGAAATGGCCGTGGGTGACGAGGATATGGGTCGCGCTCTTGAGCGCTTCTTCGACCTTGTCTTCGGGCAGCATCGGGTTGCCGTTCACCCATGGGTCGATCAGCAGGACCTGATCCTCGATTTCGATGCGCCAGCTGCCGTGGCCGAGCCAGATGATATTCATGATGTCCTCCGCAAGATGATGTTTGGCGAAGACTAGCACGGCGCGCGCGATTGGGAAGGGTGCGGCTTGGGGCGGCGGGCAGGCGGGGCGGGCTTGCGGGTTGTGCGCGGGGGCGTTAAATGCGGGGGCAACATAGTGTATCACCCGATAGCCCGAGGAATGCCTGACGATGTCCATCGATCTAGAGACCGCCGCGCGCGTTGCCAAATTGGCCCGCATCCGCGTCGAAGAGGAGGCGCTGCCTGCCTTGGCCGCCGAATTCAACACCATTTTGGGCTTTATCGAGCAACTCGAAGAGGTGGATGTCGAAGGCGTCGAGCCGATGACCTCCGTCACGCCCATGGCCCTGCGCCGCCGCGCCGATGTGGTCACCGATGGCGATCAGCAAGACAAGATTCTCGAAAATGCGCCCGATGCGCGCGAAGGCTTTTTTGCCGTGCCGAAGGTGGTGGAATAATGACCGATCTCAATGCTTTGACCCTCGCCGAGGCCCGCGACAAGCTGCGCGCCAAAGAGATCACATCCGAAGAGTTGACCGGCGCCTGCCTCACGGCCGCCGAGGCCTCCGGCGCGCTCAATGCTTTTGTCCATCACACCCCCGATGTGGCGATGGCGCAGGCCAAAGCCGCCGATGCGCGCCTCGCAAGCGGCGATGCGCCCACGATGTGCGGATTGCCGATCGGGGTGAAAGACCTGTTTTGCACCAAAGACGTGCCCTCGCAGGCGGGCAGCCGGATTTTGGAAGGATTTTTGCCGCAATACGAGAGCACCATCACGGCCAAATTGTTCGACGCGGGCAGCGTGATGCTCGGCAAGCTGAACATGGATGAATTCGCCATGGGCTCGTCGAATGAAACCTCCGTCTACGGCAATGCCGTCAACCCGTGGAAAGTGGACGAGCGCCAGTTGACCCCGGGCGGCTCGTCGGGCGGATCGGCGGCGGCGGTGGCGGCGGACCTGTGCCTTGCCGCGACGGGCACCGATACGGGCGGGTCGATCCGCCAGCCTGCGGCCTTTACCGGCACGGTGGGGATCAAACCGACCTACGGGCGCTGCTCGCGCTGGGGCGTGGTGGCCTTTGCCTCCTCGCTCGATCAGGCGGGACCGATGACCAAAACCGTGCGCGATGCGGCGATCATGTTGGAGGCGATGGCGGGTTTCGATCCCAAGGACAGCACCAGCGCCGATCTCGCCGTGCCCGATTTCGAGGCCATGCTCACGGGCGATATTCGCGGCAAGAAAGTCGGTATTCCCAAGGAATATCATATGGATGGCATGCCCGCAGAGATCGAGGCGCTTTGGGCCGGCGGGCGCAAGATGCTCGAAGATGCGGGCGCGCAGATGGTCGATATCTCGCTGCCGCACACCAAATATGCGCTGCCCGCCTATTACGTGATTGCGCCCGCCGAGGCCTCGTCCAATCTGGCGCGCTATGACGGGGTGCGCTATGGCCACCGCGCCGCGCTGGAGGCCGGAGACGGCATCACCGAGATGTATGAAAAGACCCGCGCCGAAGGCTTTGGTCATGAGGTGCAGCGCCGCGTGATGGTCGGCACCTATGTTCTGTCGGCAGGGTTTTATGACGCCTATTACAACCGCGCCCGCCGTGTGCGCGCCTTGATCAAGAAAGACTTCGACGACGCCTTTGCGGCGGGGATCGATGCGATCCTGACCCCCGCGACGCCGTCCTCGGCCTTTGGGCTGGGCGAGATGAAAGACGCCGATCCGGTGCAAATGTATCTCAATGACGTCTTCACCGTGACGGTCAACCTTGCCGGATTGCCAGGGATTTCGGTGCCTGCGGGGCTGGACAATGCGGGGCTGCCCTTGGGGCTGCAACTGATCGGGCGCCCGTGGGAAGAGGGCGATCTGCTGAACACCGCCTATGCGCTGGAGCAGGCGGCAGGATTTGTTTCCAAGCCCGCGAAATGGTGGTAAACAACCTGTAAACATGCGGCGCGGGGCAAGATAAGCCCCGCCGCACCCTATGATGGCAGGACGTAAGATGCAGTATTTTTTGGCAAAACGCACGGTGCGTGCTTTGGCAGCGCTGGGCGCTGTGACGGCTTTGGCCGCATGCGATCCGCAGGTGCCCGACAGCGGCGCGGGCGTCGGCTTCAGCAGCTATACCGAGTATCAGCAGCGTCAGGCGCAAAATGCCGGTCTGGTGCCCAGTGGCGCGATCTCCGACGAGACGACGGGTCTGCCCGCCGCGCCGGTGATGACCAATTCGACCCTGCCCCCCGCAGGGCAGGTGGCCAGCGCAGGCGGCAGCGCCGCCGATGTCGCCGCCGAGACCCGCGCCGCTCTGGCCGCCTCCAATGCCAATTCCGGCGTTGCGCCCTTGGAGGCCTCGCCGTCCAATCCCGCCCCGCCCGTGGTCAATGCGGCGGGTATCTCCAACGAGAATAATTTCGAGGCCGTCGGCGAGGTGCGTTCGATCCAAGATGACGCCAACCGCATCGCCGCCAACCGCGCGCAATATCAACAAGTGCAACCCACCGCCTTGCCCAGCCGCGTCGGCACCGGTCCCAATATCGTCGACTATGCGCTCAAAAACCGCCACCCGATCGGCAAGGAACTTTATTCGCGCTCGCTGCTCAACGGGCAAAGCAAATTCGTGCGCAATTGCGCCAAATACCCCTCGCCCGATCTGGCGCAGGAGGATTTCCTTGCCGCGGGCGGGCCGCATCGGGACCGCATGGGATTGGACCCTGACGGCGACGGTTATGCCTGCCAATGGGACCCGCGTCCGTTCCAATTGGCCACGGGCGGCTGATCCGGCGCGGTGATGGACCGACCCGCACCGCCCCTGTCCGATCTGGCGATCACCTATGAGCCTTCGCCCAATTTCGGCCCGCGCCGCGGCGGCGCGCGGCCCGATATGGTGGTGCTGCATTACACTGCGATGCAAAGCGCCGAAGCGGCGCTGACGCGGCTGTGTGATCCGGTCTGCGAGGTCTCGGCGCATTATCTGATCTGTCCCAAGGGCCGCGTCTGGCGCATGGTCGCCGAAGAGATGCGCGCATGGCATGCGGGCGCGGGGGCATGGGGCGATGTGACCGATGTCAATTCGCGCTCGATCGGGATCGAATTGTCCAATGCGGGCGATCACCCCTTTGCCGAGCCGCAGATGGCGGCGCTGGAGGCGCTTTTGCGCGCTATTATGACTCGTTGGGAGATCGCCCCGCACCGCATCATCGGCCATTCCGACATGGCCCCCGCGCGCAAAATCGATCCTGGTGTGCGGTTTGATTGGCGCAGGCTGGCGCGGCGGGGCCTGTCGGTCTGGCCCGCCCCCCAAGGCGCGCCCCAGCCCAAGCCCCTGCCCAAATCCGCATGGGAGGCGTTTTTGCGTGATGCGGCGCGGTTCGGATATCGGCGCCCTGATGTTGTTGGCGGCGCGGATGCGGCCCAAAGCGGCAGCGATACGGGCAGCGATGGGGGCAATGATACGGGCAACGGTGCCGCGCCTTCCGCCGAGGCGCTGCTGCTCGACGCCTTTCGCCAACGCTTTCGCCCTTGGGCGGCGGGGCAGGGCGCGCCGCTTGATGGGGCCGATTGCGCCGCCATGGCCGATCTGGCCGCGCGTTATGGGCTGTGATGCGCGCCCATCGCCGCCCTTCGCCGCCTTTTGCCCCTGCGCCTTGCGGCTTTGCCGCCCGTTTCCCATTGACCCAAGCGCGCCGAGCGCCTAACTGCGATCTCGCGCGGAGGGCTGGATGGTCGCGGGCGGGCCTGACCCGTTCGAGGAAAGTCCGGACTCCACAAAACGATGGTGCCGGGTAACGCCCGGCTGGGGCAACCCAAGGGAAAGCGCCACAGAGAACAGACCGCCTTTGCGCCCTTCGGGGACCCACGCAAGGGTAAGGGTGAAACGGTGGAGTAAGAGACCACCGCGGGACTGGCAACAGGACCGGCACGGCAAGCCCCACCAGGAGCAATGCCAAATAGGGACCGCGCGCGGGGATGCGTCGGCGCAGGCCGATACCGCCCGCAGGTATGTTTTGACCCAGCGGTCCGGGTTGGCAGCTAGAGGCGCGTTGGCAACAGCGCGCCGAGATGAATGATCATCCAAGAAGGGCAACCTTCTGGACAAAATCCGGCTTATAGGCCCTCCGCGCATATTATCTTCACAATCTATGTTGACTCCGCCAGCGCGTTCCTTAAAAGGCAGGCTTCAAGAGATTTCACGGGCCGCTCACTGCGCCCGCCCCAGGAGAACGATCATGGCGAAGCCGACCACAATCAAAATCCGCCTGAACTCGACCGCAGGCACGGGCCACTTCTATGTGACCAAGAAAAACGCGCGAACAATGACCGAAAAGATGGTCGTACGTAAGTATGATCCGGTGGTGCGCAAGCATGTCGAATATAAGGAAGGCAAGATCAAATAAGATCGCCCTTTATATGACCAGACAGCAAAAGCCGCGCCGCAAGGACGCGGCTTTTTCTTTGCTCTGAAAAGACCTTAGGACCAGACCGCCCCTTGCCCCGCCTCCCGCCCCGAAGGCCCGCACGCAAGGAGATACGCATATGGCCCCCTCACATGATCTGGGCGATCCGCCCGCCCCGCCCGAAGAGCCGCTCTGTCGGCCGCCCGCATCCGAAACCGCACCCGAAATCGTTCCCGCGCGCTATGCCTTGCCCTATAGTGTGCGCGCGGCCGAGCCCGAGGACGCGGCGCAAATCCGTTCTTTGCTGATGCGCGCCTACGGGCGGCTCTTGGCGCCCGATTACAGCGCCGAGGATCTCGCCGCCGCCTTGCCCGAGCTGAGCGCCGCCCATCCGGCGTTTTTGTCCAGCCCCACCTGTTTCATTGCCGAAGGTCCCTGTGGGCGCATCTTGGGCTGTGGCGGCTGGTCCGATTATAGCCCCTACCGCGCCCGCAGCAGCGCAGGGCTTGGCCATATCCACCACATCGCCGCAGACCCCGACCAGATCGGGCGCGGCATCGGATCGGCGATTTTCGCACAGGTGCTTTTGTCGGCGCGGCTGGCGGGGATTGCGCGGCTCAACGCGCTGGCCACCCGCACCGCCAAAGGATTTTTCCGCGCCCAAGGGATGCAGTCCTACGGAGAGGTGGCGATGCGCATGACCCCCGAAGTGCGCTTTGCGGCCGAGGACATGCGTATGGAAATCGCGCCGCTTTGAGGATGGGGCGGGGGGCTACGCTTGGCGCCGCGCGACCTCGCGCCATCCCCCCCGCAATTGTGCGCGGATGCCCCGCCATGGCCGTAATTTCGCCCCTAAGCCGCGATAGCACGGCGTCATGGACCCGATCACACGCCTCTCGCTTTCGCTTTGGTATCTGCTCAAAAGCCTGCCGCCCATCACCGCGGACAAGCTTTTGGCGCCTGCGGTGTTTCTATGCGCATGGACGGTGCTGAGCAGCGCCGCGCTGCCCGCGCCGCAAGCCTTTGTCATCGCGGCGGTTCTGGCACAGGGGCTACATTTGTTCAAAATCCTCGCGCCCGTCTATGGCGGCGGCGCGCGTTCGCGCACAGGGGCAGGGGCGCAATTGTCTTCGCTGAGCCTGCGCTCGCTTGCGCTTGTCTTGGCGTTTTTCACGCTCGAAGTTGTGATGCAAAGCCCGCGTTTCGTGCAGGGCACGGTCTCCTTCTACGCTGGCGTCTACGCCTTTGTGATGCTGCGCGCCTCCTTGCGCCGCGGCGAAGAGCTTGATCCCTATTGCCCGCAATCGCGCCGCTATCCTCTGCGCGACGCGGTCCGGCAACATGTTTGCAAGCTTTATGCGCTTTGCGCTCTGATGGTGGTGGTGGTCAATGAGGCAACAGTGGCAGCGCAAATGCCCTTGGGCCACCGTGTGGTGGTGCTGGCGCTCTTGCCCATGGCGCTGCATTACGTGCTTGCGGTGATGCTCGATTTGACCTGTCCGCCGGTTGAAGCCGAAGACGGGCAGACCGACCCTTAAGGCGCAAGGGGTCGCGCCGACCCCCAAGACAGCGGGTCGCTCCGATCCCCAAGACAGCGGGTCGCGCCGATCCCCAAGTTGAGTGGGTCGCGCCGATCCCCAAGGCGCGCGGCGCGCTCCGCTCCGGCACAGGAGGCCGAGCGCCGCCGTCCTGCGCGGCGGCCTTATATGCGCCGATACATCCCGCCCGATCCCGCCGCGCCTATTGCGACAGGGTGTTTGCCACGCCCAAAGTCGTGCCCAAAAGGCCCAAGATCGTGCGCGCCGAGGTGACGGGGCTTTCGGTGGCCAGAAATGTATCATCGGGGTTGATATAGAAATTGCGCGCCGCAAACAGCCCGTCGGCGCGGGTCAGATCGAAGCTGAAGACCACATCCTCCATCAACGGCCCGCTGCCATCGCTGCGCAGCGCCTTGGAGGGGTATTCGCGCAGCACCAGAACGCCTTTGGGATTGGCGCGGCTGTCTTGCAGCCCGCCGATCAAGGACAGCGCCTCGATCGCGGTCAGGCGCTCTTGCGCAAAGGCGACCAATTGCTCGGTGCCCGTGGCGCCAAGCGCGGTAAAGCGGCGCCGGTCCGCTTCGACCAAGACCTTGTCGCCGCCGCGCAAAAGCGTGTTGCGCGATGCATCGGCAAAGAGCTTTTCGGCGGAAATCTGGTAGGTTTTGCCTTCGCGGATCAGCCGCACCACCGGATTGGCCAGATCGGCGGAAATCCCGCCGCCTTGGGCGATCAGGCTCAAAATCGTGGTGTTGCGATCGGCGAGCGGAAAACTGCCCGGATTGCGCACGCCGGACACCAGATCGGCGGCGTTCTGGCGCCCTGCGGTATGGCTGACCTGCACCTGGGCCGAGGGCGATATCTGCTCCATCGCCGATTGCAGCGCCTCGCGCGCGCGCTCGGGCGTCAGCCCGCGGATCACCACCTCGCCCGCATAGGGCAAAAACACCGTGCCGTTGGACGAAACGGTCACGCGCGGCATTTGCACGGTTTGCTGCTGCGGCGGGGTCAGGAGCGAGTTTTCCTCGCTGTCCCAAAGGGTGATGTCGAGGCTGTCACCGGTGCGAATCAACGGCGAGGAGGGCCCGCGCGTCGCATCGATCCACCGCGTGACCGGCGCGCGTCCCGTGGCGGGCCATTGGGCCAGTTGCGCGACATTGGCGCGGCTGACGGGGATGACCTCAAAGCTGGGGTTTTCGGCGTTCTGCTCGCGCAGCACTTCGCTGCTGATGGCCGCGCCGCGCGGCAAATCGCATCCGCTCAACGCGGTGGTGGCGAAGAAAGCGGCGGTCAAAAGGGCGCGGGTGGTCAACGGCAGTTCCTCTTCTCGGGCAGCAAGACGCAAGGCGTGTCATTGGGGGTCTTTCTAGCCTCCCGCCGCGCTGATAGATAGCATAAAACGCCACATATGGTATGTCGGGCGGGCGCAGCGCAAGATAGGCGGTGCGAGGCCAGCAAAGGAGCGGCGCAAGGTGAGAGGGCAACAGGCAAGGCAGCGCAAAGGCGCAGCGCAAGCGCCGCGCGACGTCGGCGTGCCCGCTGTTTTGGTGCTGGGCGCTTCGGGCAAGATGGGCGGCATGGTGATGCGCGCATGGCGCGCCGCTCCGCCGCGCGGGTTCCGAGCGGTCTTTGCCGCGCGGGCGGCGGCGCTGGCTGCTGGAGCTGGGCATGTTGGCGCAGGGGGCGATGGCGCAGGACAAGACGGCGCAGGGCATGAGGGCGCAGGACATGAGGGCGCAGGACATGACGGGACGGGGCGCGATGGGCACAGGCCCGCGCCCCTGTCAGCGCCCGCGCCCGATGTGATCTCCTTGGAGGATCTGGAGGCGCAAATCGCCGCCGCAGATGCGCCGCGCTTCGATGTGGTGATCGCCCTGTGGGGCGTGACATCGGGGGCGGCGGAGGCGCTGGCGGCCAATACCGATCTGGCCCTGCGCGCGGTGGAGATTGCCCGTATGGTGGGGGCGCGGCGGGTGTTTCATGCCTCTTCCTCGGCGGTCTATGCCCCTGCGCCGCAGCTATTGACCGAGACCGCGCCCTGCGCGCCCTTGGGCGCCTACGGGGCGGCGAAACTGGCGATGGAGGCCGCCATCGGGCAGGTGGCGCAGGCCGATCCGGACGGGCCGCAACAGGTGATCTTGCGCTTTGCCAATCTGGCGGGCGGCGACAGCCTCTTTGCCGCGATGGAGCGCGCCAAGGCCGCCGCCCGCGCGGGCGGCGCGGGCCGAACAGGCGGCAAGGCGCAGATCACCCTTGACCGTTTCGCCGATGGCCAAGGCCCGCGCCGCAGCTATATCGCCCCGCATGATCTGGCCCGCGCGCTGGAGGTGTTGAGCACCGCGCCGCTTGAGGGCGCGCAGGCGGGCATGCAGGCGGGCGCGCCATTGGTGATCAATTGCGCCGCTGGCGGGGCCATCTCGATGGAAGACATCGCCCGCGCCGCAGGGGTTGATGTTGCTTGGCGGCCCGCCCCCGAAGGCGCGGCGCAATGCGTGGCGCTGGACGTGAGGCAACTGGCGCAATACGCGCCCGATCTGGCCGCCGCGCGCAGCGGCGCCGATATCGCCGCGCAGGTCGAAGCCGATCGCGCGCGCGCCGCGCCGCCGCCCCGTGCAGCCGCAAGACCCGCCGCCGAACCGCGCCCCGATCCGGCCAGTGATCCGACGCCTGAACCGGAGCGTGATCCGGCCCGTGAACCGGCCCGCGCTCTCGCCCCGCCGATGCCCGCCTCCAAACGCGCGATGGATCTGTTTTGGGCATTGGTGCTGGCGGTGTTGCTTGGCCCCTTGATCCTCGCGGTGGCGCTGGCGGTCTTGCTGCTCGACGGGCGGCCGGTGCTCTATATCGCGCCGCGCATGCGCACGCTGGATCACGAATTCGGCCTGTGGAAATTTCGCACCATGCGCGCCGATCCCGCCGACAGCGGCGTATCGGGCGGCGACAAAAGCCACCGGATCACCCGCAGCGGGGCGTTCTTGCGCCGCTACCGTCTGGATGAATTGCCCCAGCTGTGGAACATCGCACGCGGCGATATCAGCTTTGTCGGCCCGCGCCCGCCGCTGCGGCGCTATGTCGAGCAATTCCCCGCCCTATATGCGCAGGTGCTGCGCGCGCGCCCGGGTGTGACCGGATTGGCCACGCTGGCCTTCCACGCGCGCGAAGAGGCTTTGCTGGCGCCGTGCAAAACCGCCCAAGAGACCGAAGAGGTCTATACCCGCCGCTGTATCCCCGCCAAGGCGCGGCTTGATCTGATCTATCAGGCGCGGCGCTCGAATTGTTGGGATCACTGGCTGATTCTCGCCACGGTTTTGCGCCGTCTGCCCCTGCGCGGCCCGCGCGCGCGCTGAGCAAATTCGGGGGGCCGCATGCGCTCGCCGTGCGTGATTTTGCCGAATTCCTATACGCCAGCGTCCATAATCGCCGCATTGCAGCAATTTTCCGCTCAAAGACGCTAAGTCAGGCTTGATTCCACCACCCGTTAACTATCTTTTAAGGATATATGTTGATGCATATGACCACCGGAAACGGGTGATGTTCGGGCGCTGCGGCGCCTATGACCGTCGCCGGCGCTTGTGGTTATTGCTTGGGTGGCCGTCGACCATGCGCCTCGTTCGACGGAGAATTATGCCGATTTTATGCGGCTTTAGGGGATAGTATTGGATCACAGACAGGCCAATTCACTTTCGGGTCCGGCGGTGTTGCGCTGGGGCTATCAATGGCTGGTTGCACTGCGCCCCTCGCACAAACGGCTGATCTTCCTCAGCTTGGACGCGCTTTGGGTGCTGACCGCGTTTTTCGTCGCACTCAAATTGGTCGGGCGTGTGCCCGAGGGGTTCGGCTTGGGCGGCATGATCGCCTATCTGTCGGTTCTGGTGCCCGTGGGCGTGAGCTTGACGGTGCTGATGGGGCTGGACCGGATCAAATTGAACGCCTACGAGCTGCGCGCCGCGAAGCTCTCGGCCATCGTCGCCAGCGTGACCGCCCTATGCGGTGTGGCGCTCAGCGCGGTCTGGTCGGGCGGCTTGCACGAAGAGGTGATGGCCGTATTCTTCATGGTTCTGATGATCCTTTTGGGCACCTCGCGGGTGATCATGCGCGAGGTGGTTTTGGCGCTTTACCGCAGCGCCGGACATCGCAAACGGGTGTTGATTTATGGCGCGGGCCAAACCGGCAGGCAGCTTGCCGCCGCGCTGAGCACCGATGACGCCATTTTGCCCGTCGGCTTTATCGACGCCAATCCGACGCTGCAAAGCCTGACGTTCAACGGGCTGCGCGTCTATGCGCCCAGCCGCATCCGCGATCTGTTCCAAGCGGGCAGCTTTGACCGCGTGGTGCTGGCCATGCCCTCGGTCAGCGCGCCGGTGCAGGCCAAATTGGCCCGCGAATTGCGCGACCTCGGCTGCGAGGTTTACGCCGTGCCCGCCTTTGCCGATATGATGGAGGACACCGAATTGCGCCGCCGCACCGTGCCGGTCAATTCGGCCGAGCTTTTGGGTCGCGCCTCCTTGTCGGCGGACCTGCCTGCGGTGACCGAAACCTATAGCGGCAAATCGGTGCTGGTGACCGGTGCAGGCGGCTCTATCGGTTCGGAGCTGTGCCGACAGTTGCTTTCCAGCGCGCCGCGCCGCCTTGTGATTTTCGACCATAGCGAACTGGCGCTCTATACGATCGAACGCGAAATGCGCGAGCTTTTGGCGCAAATGGACCACGGCGCGGGGCCTGCGCCCGAGGTGGTGCCGATGCTCGGCTCGGTCACCGACGCGATGTTGGTGCGCGGGGTGATGATGACGCAAAAGATCGACATCGTGCTGCATGCGGCGGCCTATAAACATGTGCCGATGGTCGAACATAACCCCGTCGAGGGACTGCGCAACAATGTGATGGGCACGCGGATCGTGGCCGAGGCCGCGCGCGAGGCTGGGGCAGAGCAATTTATCCTGATCTCCACCGATAAGGCGGTGCGCCCGACCTCGATCATGGGGTCGTCCAAACGGCTGGCTGAAATGCTGGTCCAAGACCTTGCAACCCGCGCCGAAAAGACCCGCTATTCCATCGTGCGTTTTGGCAATGTGCTCGGCTCTTCCGGCTCGGTCATCCCCTTGTTCGAAGAGCAGATCGCCCGCGGCGGCCCCGTGACGGTGACCCATGAGGATGTGACGCGCTATTTCATGACCATCGCCGAGGCGGTGCGTCTGGTGCTTTTGACCGGCGCTTTTGCGCGCGGCGGCGATGTCTTTGTGCTCGATATGGGCGAGCAGGTTTCAATCCTGAAAATCGCGCGGCAGATGATCGAGGCGACGGGCCACCGCGTGCGTGATGCGCAGACGCCCCATGGCGATATCGAATTGGTGATCACCGGCCTGCGCCCGGGTGAAAAGATGCATGAAGAACTGCTGATCGGGTCGGATATGTTGACCACGCCGCATCCGAAGATCCTGCGCGCGCAAGAGCAATGCCCGAGCCAGCTTGGCATGGCGACAGCTTTGGCCGAGTTGCGCCGCGCCATCGAGGCCCGCGACGATGCGATGGCCCGCGCGGTGATCGCCGCTTGGGTCGAGCGGGACGGCAGCGAAGGCGAGGGTGCGCCCTTGGCCATTGTTTCAAACGAGAAAAGCGCCTCCTAACGCCCTTTGGCGCGGGCCTTTTGGCGCGAGCCTCTGGGCGCGGGCGCGTGCGGTCTCATCCTTGCTCAACATTGGATCGGCGTGGCTGCGCCCTGTTCTCGACCGGCACCAGCACGGGGTCGAGGCACGGGGCGAGGCGCGCGCAAGCCGCGCCGCGCCCTGCGCCTGTGATGAGACTTAGGCAAACGTGCCTGTCTGAGCGGGGCGGGGGCGGCGACAGGTCCGGCGCGGACAAGCCGCGCCGCAGTCATCGCAGGAGGCCCCGCAACGGCTGTCCCCGCAATCGCTTCGGGCTTGGCTGCGCCCATATGTGGCGCGCGCCTTGCCATGCACGCGCCTTGCCAGGCAAAAGGCCGGCGGCATTTCTGCCACCGGCCTCGGGGGTCGCGCGTTAGGGCCTGCGGATTATTCGCGGTTGCCCAGAAGGTTCAAGAGCATCATGAACATGTTGATGAAGTTCAAGTAGAGGTTCAGCGCGCCCATGATGGCGGATTTGCCGAGCCACTCGCTGTCGCCATGCATGGCGTGGGCGAGGTAAGTGTTCTTGATGTTTTGCGTGTCATAGGCGGTCAGACCTGCAAAAATCAGCACGCCGATCACCGAGATGGCAAAGGCAATCGCACCCGAGCCAAGGAACATGTTCACAATCGACGCCACGATCAGGCCGATCAGACCCATGATCAAAAAGCTGCCCCAACCGGAGATGTCTTTTTTGGTGGTATAGCCCCAAAGCGACAGGCCCGCGAAGGCAATCGAGGTCACGAGGAAGGTCTGCACAATCGAGAAATCGGTGTAGACTGCGAAGATATAGCTGATCGAAATGCCCATCACCGCCGAGAAGGCGTAGAAGAACAACTGCGCGCCAGCGGCGGAGAGTTTGTTGATCATCGCGCCAAAGGCAAACACCATGATCAGCGGCGCGAACATGATGATGTAGCGCGTGAAACCGGTGAAGAGCGCGCTGAGCATCGCTTCATTCGTGCCGACGGCCCAAGATGCCAGTGCGGTGATCAGCAGACCTACGGACATGGTCCCGTAGACCTTGTTCATATGGGCGCGAAGCCCCTCGTCGATCGCTGCGGCGCGTGTGCCTGCCGCTGTCCGGATCGTGTTCAGTTCAGCCATCAAAGCCTCCGAAAAGTTAAAACTCGGGTGCGAAATGCACCTTTCTCGTCCAATATCGGGGCAGCATAGGGTATTTTCAAGAGAATTTCTGCAAGAAATTTAACGCGCCCGAGGCATAGGCAGCGCGGGGGCGGCGCGGGCGCGCGCGTCTCTTGATATCATGGCGCGGCGCAGAAAAAACAAGCCCCGCAAGGCGGCCGGTTCGGGGGATGGGACCGGAGCGCCAAACGGGGCTTTTGGGGGCGGGCGGGCCAAGAAAACAAGGCCCGCCGTATAAGATCAGGCGTTATCCGCGCCAACCTTCGGGCGCGTTCCACACCGAGCGGCGCGCTTCGCGGGCGACATCCGCAGGGGTCAGCCCCATGTCGCGCAGCGCGGCGCTATCAAGAGCGGCCAATTGGCGGCGCTGGCGGTGCAAGGCCATGGCGCGGGCAATGCGCGACACGATTGCGGGTTTGGCTTCGGCACGGGCCGAGGCGGAGGAACGGGGCAGGGACAGGGAGAATGCCATGATCTTATCCTTTCGATATCGTGATGTGTTGGCGTTCAATGATTTGTTCTGTTGATATGTCTACGGAACTATGGCTAATATTGAAAACGAATAAATGTGCGGATTAACATCAAGGATAGTGATGATATGCGAAATCTCGATATCACGACCCTACGCAGCTTTATGGCCGTGGCCGATCAAGGCGGGGTCACCCGCGCGGCGGGCTATTTGAACCTGACGCAATCGGCGGTCTCGATGCAGCTCAAGCGGCTCGAAGAGAGCTTGGATGCGGCTCTGATCGACCGCACGGGGCGCAAGGTCTCGCTCACCGGCGAGGGCGAATTGCTGCTCACCTATGCGCGCCGGATGGTGGCGCTCAATGACGAGGTGGTCGGCCGGTTGATGGAGACCTCCTATGAGGGTGAATTGGTCCTCGGGGTGCCCCATGACATCGTTTATCCGCAAATTCCGCAGGTCTTGAAACGCTTTAACGCCGCCTATCCGCGGGTCAAAGTGCATCTTAAATCCTCCTCCACCGTCAAGCTGCACGAGGCGATGGCGCGCGGCGAGGCCGATATCATCCTGACCACCGAGAGCCACGCCAAACCGGGGGGGCAATTGCTCACCGAGATGCCGCTGCGCTGGACGGGGGCATTGGACGGGCAGGCGTGGCGCTGGCGTCCGCTGCGCTTGGCCTTTTGCGCCTTTTGCATTTTCCGCCCCATCGTTTTGGACAAGCTGGACGCGGCGGGGATCGATTGGGAAATGGCGGTCGAATCGGATGATGACCGCGCCATCGAAGCGATGATCAGCTCCGATCTGGCGGTCGGGGCTTTGCTCGAAACCTCGATCCCGCCGCATCAGGAGGCGATCAATTGCGGCAATGCGCTGCCCGATCTGGGTGTGCAGCAGGTCAATATCTATAAGGGCGGCGCGCAAAATGACATGCGCGACGCTTTGGCCGATGTGATCGGGCAGGTTTACCGCCACGGACCGGCCAGCGTGCCGGTCGGCGCCTCGCATCTGGCGGCGGTGTCGGGCTAGGCGCCGCGCGCGCTGCCCCGCCGATCCGTCAGGGGGTGATCACCACCTTGCCGGTCGAGGCGCGGCTGCGCAAAAGCTCAAGCCCTTCGCCCGCCTGCTCCAGCGGCAGCACATGGCTGACATGGGGTTTGATCTTGCCCGCCTCATACCACGCGAACAGCGTTGCAAGGCTGCGCGTGATCACCTCGGGGCGGAATTTGAGATAGCCGCCCCAGTAAAAGCCCAGCAGATCGATGTTTTTCACCAACATATGGTTGGGTTTGACGCGTGGCACATCGCCCGAGGCAAAGCCGATGATCAATATCCGCGCCTCGGGGTTGCAGGCGCGAAAGGCGGCCTCGAACTGGTCCCCGCCCACCGGATCATAGACCACATCCGCCCCGCCAAGCGCCTTGACCGCCTCGCGGATGTCTTGGGTTTTCGCGTCGATCAAATGATCCGCCCCTGCGGCTTTGGCCGCCTCCAGCTTGTCCGCGCCGCGCGCACAGGCGATCACCGTCGCGCCCATCAATTTGCCGATCTCCACCGCCGTCAGGCCCACGCCCCCCGCCGCGCCAAGCACCAAAAGCGTCTCGCCCGCCTGCAAACGCGCCTTATGTTCAAGCGCCACATGCGAGGTGCCATAAGCAATCTGCATCGCCGCCGCATCGATGTCGCTCATGACATCGGGCACCTTCACGGCGCGCGCCGCATCGAACACGCCATAGTCCGCCAAACCGCCGCTGCCGCCAAACACCGCCACGCGATCGCCAATGGCAATGCCGCTTACCCCTTCGCCGATCTCTTCGACGGTGCCCGCGATCTCCATGCCCAATGTGAAAGGCGCCTGGGGAGTGTCTTGATATTCGCCCCGCTGCATCAGAAGATCAGCAAAGTTGAGACCACAAGCACCGATTCGCACGCCGATCTGACCTGCTTGTGGCCGTGGCGGGCGAAGTTCCGCCATGACAGCCTGAGTTTTCGGCGAGAGAACCTGATATGCGCGCATGTCTTCCTCGTTTTCTTTTGCTATCAGGTATTTGTCCCAAATTTGCCACCGGAGCAAGGCTCGCGGAGTGGAACGTGATTTAGGTTAATACCGCATAGATTGCATCTCAAAGGTATAGGGACACGTTTTTAGGGTGTTCATTCGCGTCAGTGGCGAGTAAAGTGGGTTTCAGAAATCGGTTTGTGTTGTTGATTGTGCTTTTGGGCTGGGTGGTCTGGGGGGCATTCGCGTGAACACAAAGCGCAACTGTTAGTGAAGGAGCAAGGCTATGACACACCATGTAGATGTGCATGTCGGAAAACGCGTTCGCCACCGTCGTTGGTTGGTGGGTATGACGCAGCAACAGCTTGCTGAGCAGGTTGGAATCAAGTTCCAGCAGATTCAGAAATACGAAACCGGTGCGAACCGTATTTCGGCCTCCCGTCTTTGGGATATCGCCGATGCGCTCGACGTTCCGGTCAGCTTTTTCTTCGAAGGCATGGAAGCGGAGGCCGAAGTGGCCGAGACCGAAGTCGCCGAAGCGGCTGTGCCCTCGTCGGTGCCTGCCGATTTGATGGGCGACAAGGAAGCGCTGGATCTGGTTCGCTCTTACTATGCGATCCCCGAAAACCAGCGTCGCCGCCTGTTCGAACTGGCCCGCGTCCTGAGCGACGTAGCCTGATCGACGGCTTGAGCCCGAGGCCGCGCCGCGTTACTGCTAACCCTATGGTTAGGGGAGCGCGGATGTGACCGACGGCGAGAAAAGCGATATTATGACAACCGCACACGCGCTGGCCGAGGCCGCGCGTGTTGCGATTCTACCCTATTTCCGCGCCGCAGGATTGAGCGCCGATAACAAGCTCGACGCCGGCTTCGATCCGGTGACAGAGGCCGACCGCGCCGCCGAACGCGCCATGCGCGAGATCCTCGCCGCCCGCCGCCCCGAGGACGGTATTTTCGGCGAAGAATACGGCCACACCGCCGGCCGCAGCGGGCTGACTTGGGTGCTTGACCCCATCGACGGCACGCGCGGGTTCTTGTCAGGCAGCCCCACATGGGGCGTTCTGATCGCGCTCAATGACGCAAACGGCCCGCTTTTCGGGATCATCGACCAACCCTATATCGGCGAGCGTTTCGAGGGCGGTTTTGGCCGCGCGCAAGTGACCGGCCCCATGGGCAAATGCGCGCTTCAATCGCGCCCCGCGCGCCCTTTGTCCGAGGCGATCCTTTACACCACTTTCCCCGAGGTCGGCACCCCCGCCGAAGGCGCGGCTTTTGCCGATGTCGCCGCCAAGGCGCAACTCACCCGCTTTGGCCTTGACTGCTATGCCTATGCGTTGCTCGCGGCGGGGCAGATCGACCTTGTGATCGAAGCAGGGCTGAACGCCTATGACATTTGCGCCCCCATTGCGGTGATCGAAGCGGCGGGCGGCATGGTCACTGATTGGCGCGGCGGCCCCGTGCATGACGGCGGGCAGGTGATCGCCGCCGCCAACCCGCAAATCCACGCCGAAGCGCTTGCCATTCTGGCGCGCCATCTCTGACCCCAACCGCCGGAGGCCGCCATGACCGAAACCCTGATCCAAGGCGCCGACACGATCGTGACCATGGATGACGCGCGCCGCGAATTGCACGGCGCCGATATCTTGATCCGCGGCGGCGAGATTGTCGACGTGGGGCAGGGGCTTCGCACATCCGGCGATGTGGTATCGGCCAAGGGATGCGTCGTCACCCCCGGTTTGGTGAACACCCATCACCACCTCTACCAAAGCCTGACCCGCGCCGTGCCGCAGGGGCAAAACGCGCTGCTCTTCGGCTGGCTGCAAACGCTCTATCCGATCTGGTCGCGCTTTGGCCCCGAGGAAATGCGCGTCTCGGCGATGACGGGGCTGGCGGAACTGGCGCTGTCGGGCTGCACGCTGACCTCCGATCACCTCTACCTTTATCCCAACGGCGCGCGGCTTGACGACACGATCGAGGCCGCCCGCGCCATCGGCCTGCGCTTTCACCCCACGCGCGGCGCGATGAGCATCGGGCAAAGCGATGGCGGCCTGCCGCCCGATGCTTTGGTCGAGCGCGAGGCGGATATTCTGAACGATTGCATCCGCGTGATCGACGCCTTTCACGACCCGCGCGAAGGCTCGATGTGCCGCGTCGGCATCGCGCCTTGCTCGCCCTTTTCGGTCAGCCGCGATCTGATGCGCGATGCGGCTCTTCTGGCGCGCGACAAAGGCGTGATGCTGCACACCCATCTGGCCGAAAACGACGAAGACATCGCCTATTCGCTTGAAAAATTCGGCTGCCGTCCAGGGCAATATGCCGAAGATCTGGGCTGGACCGGCGACGACGTCTGGCACGCCCATTGCGTCAAGCTTGACGGGCAAGAGATTGATCTGTTTGCCAAATCTGGCACCGGCGTGGCCCATTGCCCCTGTTCCAACTGCCGCCTCGGATCGGGCATCGCGCCGGTGCGGGCGATGCGTGATGCGGGGGTCAAGGTCGGGCTTGGCGTGGACGGTTCGGCCTCCAATGATGCGGGCAATCTGATCCTTGAGGCGCGCCAATCGATGCTCTTGCAACGGGTTGCAAATGGCGCCGATGCGATGAGCGCGCGCGAGGCGCTCGAGATTGCCACGCGCGGCGGGGCCGATGTTTTGGGCCGCCCCGATTGCGGCCGGATCGCGGCGGGCAAACGCGCCGATATCGCCATCTGGGACACGGGCTGCATCGAAAGCGCCGGAAGCTGGGATGCGGCGGCGCTGTTGCTGGCCGGTCCGACCCGCGTGCGCGATCTGTTTGTTGAAGGGCGCCGCATCGTTGCGGGCGGCCATCTGGCGAGCTATGATTTGCCCGATCTGATCGCGCAGCAAAACCGCCTTGCGCGCGCCCTTGCCGAAAGCCTTTGACATGACACGCTTTGCGCCTCTGGCCCTGTTTGTGATTGCCGCCGCCGTCGCCGCACCTGCCAATCGCGCGCAGGCCGATCCGGTCGCGGGCGCCGCCGAGGCGCTCAACGCCTATCGCGCCGCGCGCGGATTGCCGCCCGTCACCCTCTCGGCCAAGCTGCAAAAAGCCGCCCAATCCCACGGCAGCGACATGGCCAAGCGCGGCTATTTCGCCCACAACAGCCCCAATGGCAGCACCCCTGCCAAACGCGCCCGCCGCGCCGGATACCATTATTGCTACATCGCGGAAAACATTGCCAAAGGGCAAAAATCCTTGGACCAGGTCATGCAAGGCTGGGCCAATTCGCCGCCCCATGCGCGCAATATGTCAAGCGCCGAGGCGCGCGAATTCGCCCTCTCGCGCAGCAACGGCAACATCTGGGTCATGATGCTCGGCCGCTCCGGCTGCTGACGCCGGCGCTTTGCAGGTTCTTCAAATATCCCCGCCGGAGGCTCCCGCGCATCGCCGCGCGCGCCTTAGGGTGTTCGGCGAACCCGCCGTCCGCCGATCCAGACATCCGCAATCGCCCGATCATCGCCCATCATGATGGTGGGGAAGATCTCATCCCAATGATCGTGGGCGCGCGCCGCGCGCTGCGCGATTGCGGGGGTCGAGGCCAGATCGAGCACCACCAGATCCGCCGCATGGCCGACCTCGAGATGCCCGATCTCATCCTCCAGATGCAGCGCCCGCGCCGAGCCGCAGGTGGCCAGCCACAAAAGCTGCGCCGCATGCAGGGGGGCGCCGCGCAATTGCCCGATCTCATAGGCCGCCGCCATGGTGCGCAGCATCGAAAAGGACGAGCCGCCGCCCGTGTCCGTGGCCAATCCGACCATCTGCCCCTCGGCCATCAACCCGTTCATGTCGAACAATCCCGACCCGATAAAGCTGTTGGAGGTCGGGCAATGCACCACGGCGCCGCCGGTCTCGCGCAACCTTGCCCGCTCGCGGGGCTCCAGATGGATCGCATGACCATAAAGCCCCCGCGCCCCCAAAAGCCCATGCGCCTCATAGGTGTCCAGATAATCGCGCGCCTGCGGATAAAGCCCTTTGACCCAAGCAATTTCATCAAGCTGCTCGCTCAGATGGGTTTGCATCAGGCATGTGGGATGCTCGGCCCAAAGCGCGCCCATGGCGTCTAGCTGCTCGGGCGTCGAGGTCGGCGAGAACCGCGGCGTGATCGCATAGGTGGCCCGCCCGCGCCCGTGCCATTTTTCGATAAGCGCCTTGCTCTCGTCATAGGCGCGCTGCGCCGTGTCGCAAAGCGCATCGGGGGCATTGCGGTCCATCGCCACCTTGCCCGCGACCACGGCCTGCCCGCGCGCCTCGGCCTCGGCAAACAGCGCCTCGGCGGAGGCGGGATGCGAGGTGCAAAAGCTGGCCACCGTGGTGGTCCCATGGGCCGCCGTCAGGTCCAGATAGCGCGCCGCGATCTGCGCGCCATAGGCCGGATCGGCAAAGCGCATCTCTTCGGGAAACGTATAGGTGTTGAGCCAGTCGATCAGCCGTTTACCCCAACTGGCGATGATCGCGGTCTGTGCGAAATGCACATGGGCATCGACAAATCCGGCCATGATCACGGCGCGCCCGTACTCATGCACCTCGGCCTGCGGATGGGCGGCGCGCAGGGCGGCGCCATCGCCGATGGCGGCGATTCGCCCGCCCTCGATCAATACCGCGCCGCCGCTGTCGATCTGTGCGGCTTCGGTCGGGGCCATGTCGAAGGGCGAGGCGCTAAACCGCAAGCAGCGGCCAAGCAATAGCTGCGCGCGGGCGGGGCCGGTTGGTCGGGAGGCGGGGGCGTTTTGGCTCATGAAGGTCCTGATGTTCGGGGGCATGCGGGGCAAGCAGCGCGCGCGCCCGAGGCCCAGCTTAACGGCGCGCAAGCGCGAGGTAAATTGCGCGCGGCCCCATTGTGCGCCCCCCCCGATTTGCACTAGGATCAGTGCAACGGCAAAGGGGCATGCAATGAGCGATTTCGACACCAAAGACGACGGCACGGACCCGAGCAAAGCGCCCGCCAAACAGCCCGATGATCATGCCGCGCAACAGGCCGCGCAGACCGAAGAGGGCGCCGAGATTAACCGCGATCCGCAGGCCATGATCGAGCCCGCCGCCGATGCCGCCGCCGAGGTCGAGGACACGGTCGAGGAAGAGGTCGAGGACGAGGTCGAGACCGATGTCGACGAGGATTACCGCCTTGGCAAAAAGGCCGTTGCGGCGATTTTCTTTGCGGTCGATACCAACAACCGCGAGGCTTTGGTCGAAGCGATGGAGCCGCTGCACGCGGCCGACATCGCCGACCTTCTCGAACAGATCAACGCCTTTGACCGGCGCCGCTTCATCCAGCTTTACGGGCGCGAGTTCGACGGTGAAATCCTGTCCGAACTTGACGAATCCGTGCGCGAAGAGGTCATCTCTTTGCTCAATCCCGAAGTGCTCGCAGATGCGGTGCGCGAACTGGACAGCGACGATGTTGTCGATCTGATCGAGGATCTTGACGACAGCCAGCAAGAGGTGATCCTCGACGCGCTCGAAGATGTGGACCGCGCCGCCGTCGAGCAGGCGATGTCCTATCCGGAATATTCCGCAGGCCGTTTGATGCAGCGCGAGGTCGTCGCCGCGCCGGAGCATTGGAACGTCGGGCAGGCGATCGATTTCTTGCGCGGCTCGCATAATTTGCCCGATCAATTCTACCATGTGGTTCTGGTCAATCCGCGGATGCATCCGGTGGGCAATGTCACCCTTGGCAAAATCATGTCCAGCCCGCGCCATATGCCGCTCAGCGAGATCACCGAAAGCAGCTTTCGCACCATTCCGGTGATGCAGCCCGAGGGCGATGTCGCCTATGCGTTCAACCAATACCACCTGATTTCCGCCCCCGTGGTGGACGAGGACGAGCGGCTTGTCGGGGTGATCACCATTGATGACGCGATGGCGGTTCTTGATGAGGAGCACGAAGAAGACATCCTGCGCCTCGCCGGTGTGGGCGAGACCTCGCTGACCGACCGCGTGATCGAAACCACCAAGGGCCGTTTCCCGTGGCTGGCGGTAAACCTTGTGACCGCGATCCTTGCCTCTCTGGTCATCGCGCAATTCGAAGCGACCATCGCACAAATGGTGGCGCTGGCGGTTCTCATGCCGATTGTGGCTTCGATGGGCGGCAATGCGGGCACGCAGTCCCTGACCGTTGCGGTGCGCTCGATTGCCACGCGCGATTTGACCGGTGCCAACGTCTGGCGGGTGATCCGGCGCGAGGTTTTGGTCGGTCTGGTCAACGGGGTGATTTTCGCCGTGGTGATGGGGCTGGTCGGGCTTGCGTGGTTCGGCTCGGGGATGCTGGGCGTGGTGATCGCGGCGGCGATGGTGATCAACCTTGTGATCGCGGGGCTGGCGGGGACGGTGATCCCTGTCTTGCTTGAGAAAATGGGCGTTGATCCGGCGCTGGCCTCGGGGGCCTTTGTGACCACGGTGACCGATGTCGTGGGCTTTTTCGCCTTCCTCGGTCTGGCCAGCGCCTTGTTGATATGAGCGGCGCGCCCGATCCAAACGGTGGCGCCGCCGCTGGGGCGGCTGCGGCCTTGGCTGGCGATTTGGCCGCCGAAAAAGCTGCCGCGCGCAAAACCGCCCTTGCGGCGCGCGCGCAGGCCCATGCGGCGGGCGGGGCAGGACGCGCCGGTATGCTGTCGCAGGTTCTGGCCGGATATCGCGGCGCGGCGCTGGCCGGATATATGCCCATCCATTCCGAGATCGACCCGCGCCCTGCCATGGCCGAAGCCGCCGCCCATGGCCCCGTTTGCGTGCCGGTGATCACGGCCAAGGACCAGCCGCTCGGTTTTGCCCGCTGGGACGAGGGCTGCGCCATGGAAAAAGGCCTCTTCGGCGCCATGGTTCCAAGCGTCAAACACTGGATCACCCCCGAGATTTTGATCGTGCCCTTGGTCGCCTTTGACAGCCATGGGCGCAGGCTCGGCTATGGCGGCGGCTTTTATGATCGCACGCTTGAGGCTTTGCGCGCGCGCGGCGCGGCGCTGGCCATCGGCTTTGCCTATGACGCGCAAGAATTGCCAAGCCTGCCGCAAGAGCCGACCGACCAGCCGCTCGATATGATCGTCACCCAGACGCGGGTGATCGAGGTCGCGCGCGGCTGATCTGCCGCAAGTTTGCCCGAATTGCGCGGCGCTCTGCCTTGCGCTTGCCCGATTGGGCGCGTAACCCCGTTTCCCATGAGAATTTTGTTTTTAGGGGATGTGATGGGCCGCGCGGGGCGCGGTGCCGTTGCCGAGCATCTGCCGCGCCTGCGCAAGGAGTGGCGGCTGGATTTTGTCGTGGTCAATGGCGAGAATGCCTCCAACGGCATGGGCCTGTCGGGTGATCATGCCAAGGGTCTGCTGGAGGCGGGGGCCGATTGTCTGACCCTTGGCGATCATGCCTTTGACCAAAAGGACATGTTGCAATTCATCGAGGGCGAAAGCCGCATCATCCGCCCCGTCAATTTCGCCAAAGGCGCACCGGGGCGCGGGCACCGCATGTTTACCGATGCGCGCGGGCGCAAGGTGCTGGTGGTGCAAGTTCTCGGGCAGGTGTTCATGAAACGCGCCTATGACGATCCGTTTTCCGCCGTCGAGCCGATCCTCAAGGCGCATCCTTTGGGCGGGCAGGCCCAAGCGATCATCGTCGATATGCATTGCGAGGCCACATCCGAGAAAATGGCGATGGGGCATTATTGCGACGGGCGCGCCTCGCTCATCGTCGGCACCCATACCCATGTGCCCACGGGCGATGCGATGCTTTTGCCCTCGGGCAGCGGCTATCTGACCGATGCGGGCATGAGCGGCGATTACAATTCGGTCATCGGCATGGACAAGGCCGAACCGATGCGCCGTTTCATCACCGGCATGGTCAAATCGCGCTTTACCCCCGCAAACGGCGAGGCGACGCTGTCGGGCGTGTTCATCGAAACCGACGACCGCACCGGATTGCCCAAAGAGATCATCCCCGTGCGGCAGGGCGGCAAATTGCAAGCCTCGGGACCGCAGATGGGCTAGGGCGGGCATAAATCCCCAGCCCCAGCAGCGCGCGTTAGGTGCCCAGCCCGCGGGGCTGCATGCGAAAGATCACAGTTGCGCATTTGCCTGTTTGCAAAGGTGCCGCGCCGCCGCGAAGCTCGGCAATGTGCCGATTTCGCGAGCTTTCTGCCATGCAGTTTGTGTTTGGCGCGATGACTGAGGTGAATGCAAAAACGATTGGTTCCGAGGGTGCGTTCCCCTTCTCGGGCATGGCTCGCCTCAGGTCCGGTTCAGCATCTTTCGATATTTGGACACAAACAGGTCCTTGCCTTTCATCAGACGTGTTATCGCATCTCCGGCGGTGAACAGCACGAGATAGGAACTCCCTTTCTGCGGCCCCAAGGGGACCAAGAAAGGAGCTTTGCTCCACGGTTTGTATTTGGCCGTTTCCTCGACCTTCTTGCCATTGATCAGCGCCGTCAGCATCTTTTCCAGCCAAGGCGTTTGGCGGCTTACAGCGACGATTGTCATTGCATCTCCTGCCTCAGCCACATCTCCGGCGGCAAAGACATTCGGCAGGTCGGACGGGCGCAGCCACGGGTCTGTCTTGACCCTATTGGCGCCGCCCTTGGTAATGCCAGGCAGCGCGTCAAAAATGGTCGACGTGGCGCGGGACCCGATGACGGGGAAGATCAAATCGGCGGCGATTTTATCACCGTTACTCAATTGAAGCTCCCCAGCATAAGGCTCGGTCATGCTTTGAAGGTTTTCGGCGCGCGCACCAAAGATCGTCGTCACACCAGCGTCATTGAGTTTGCCTTGTAGGGCGGACCCGAGTTTTGATGGCATAGTCGGGAACAGCGACGCCTCAGAAGAAATCAACGTGACCTTCTTATCGGGCATGAAATGCGCGATCTCACCGGCCAATTCTGTCCCGACCGCACCCGCGCCGACAATGGCCACGCTTTGCGCGGCTTTCAGCATCGTGTGAATACGCGCGTTGCCCGCGCGAAAGGCTTCGATGCTGTCTGTTGCAGGCTTGAAGGGCATCGCATTGTCAGAGCCTGTCGCGACAACGATGTAATCGCCAAGCACTTGGCTTCCGTCCTCAAGCGTGACACCTGCGGCACTTATGCTTGTGGCGCGCGCGCGCAGGACCTGACCGTTCTTGAGTAAATTATCATAGGGGATCAGACCTTGATCCAGAACGTGCGGGTCGACAACCGCGCGGATCATCGCAGGGGCATGGACAAGATGGCTTCGAGGTTCAATCAGCGTGACATCGGCCTTGTCGTCCAATGCTTTGGCCAGTTGCACGCCAACATAGCCCCCACCGACGAGAATAATACGTTTCATCATGTTCGATATCCTAATGCCCGAGGCAGTTGCAATTCATGTCATGGAGTGCATATAAACGAAGTGGGAATGAAAACAATAGACCATTGTCCATGGTTTTGGATTTGACATGCGTATTGGCGAACTTGCACAGAAATCCGGCGTCAGTCGGGACACCATCCGGTTCTACGAACGCAACGGTCTCATCACCTCGACCGTTGAGGACAGCGAGACCAACAGTTACCGCAACTACAAAGACGACTGCCTCGTCTGGCTCAAATTTTTCGCAGGTGCGCGAGACGCAGGCATGTCCGTCGCTGACCTGCGCTCGATTGTGGAGGCCACCGCACAGAGTTGCGACCGCGATCTCGCGCGCGCCGTGGTCCAGCGCAAAATTGCAGAGCTAAAAGAGCGGGCAGATCAGATTGGACATGCAATCCGCTTTCTGGAGAACACTCTGTCTGGATCAAGATGAAAAACCTATTTGCTAAATGGAACTTAGCTGCTGGGGGCCGTTGCAAGGCGCCTAGGTCGGCTTTGGTGCACCCGAACGCAATCTAGGCATCACCCGCGCTCTTGGGGCTGGCTTGCGTAGCGCGCGCGCTCTTGATCCATCGCAGTTCGCCAGCGCGCACGTAAAGCCAGTGCATTTTCTGGTATCCGTTGCTCAAGAGTGTCCGCTGAAACCATGCGATCCGTTCGAAAATAGCGAAAGTCGCTTCGAAGTTCACACCAAGCAGCAAGAATGCGGCCCGCGTCCCGATAGCCCAGAAGAATTGGCCAGACCACGCGTTCACTGCGTCTTCCATTCCCGCCTTCATATACCAAGCTTATCTTTCGGTGGGCGCGGATGGCATTCCTAAGCATTGAGGAGTTGACCGCTTCGGATGCCGGAACGACAGGCGCGATACTTGTCGCAGGCTCCAACACCTGTCTGCGCAAGCGCTCGGGAACGACCACTTCTATCTTTGCAAGCAAGTTTAGGGCGGCTTTTGCCAAATCCGGCTCGCCTCTACTTGCGACCCAATGTGCGCCCAAAACAGCGGCATCCAACTCGTCCGAGGTGAGCATCAACGGCGGCATGTCAAAGCCTTTTTCAAGGACATATCCGATACCAGCCTCACCTCGGATCGGGATGTCTTGGGCCTTCAAGGCCGCGACATCGCGATAGACCGAGCGCTTCGACGATCCCAATTCCTGCGCAATGCGTTCAGCAGAGACCGGACCGCCCACGCGGCGCAGAAATTGAACAATCTCAAACAGACGCTCTGCCTTGCGCATGGGTCCACCTTTTCATTTGATGCTGCCACTATGCTGTCAGCATGCCATATTTATCGCGCTTCGAACATATGACAGGACGGTGTTTGTAACACAAAGCGAGGCGATCATGACCAAAGGAAGCTGCTGCTGCCAAGCCGTTCAATTTGAGTTGGCAAACCCACCGTCTTTTATGGGAACCTGCCACTGCTCGCGGTGCCGAAAAGTTGGTGCAAGCACGATTGTGTTTGTGAAACGCGCAGATGTGAAATGGATCCAAGGCAAAGACTGCGTGAAGATTTTCGAGCCGGTTGCGCCCTACATCTATCCACGCTGTTTTTGCAAAATCTGCGGGACTTCTTTGGGCGAGATTTTATCGACAGAAGATCGCTTTCCCATATCGGCGAACACTTTGGATAGTGATCTGGGCCTTGTGAACCAATCCCACGAATGCGTTGGTGAAAAGCCCTCTTGGTACGAGATTTGCGACGATGCACCGCAAAGTATAGGGCCCTCGGGCTAGGCGCGCACACACTCAGACCATTCCAATGGCTGTCCGCTTCGCCGCCCAATCCCGCCACCCCTCTGCGGTTCAGCGACGGCCCGCAAGGGGCCCGAAGCGGCGCATGCTACAGCGCCGACCGGCAGCCCCCCGATTGGGGATGGCGCGCCAGCGAGGCCCTGACCCCAAGCCGTCCCATCAGTTGGCTTTTGCCGCGGGGCGAAATGCCCGCAGGGCCAGATAGGCCATGAGACCAAAAACCAAGATCGTCAGGCAATGCTTGGACAGGGTGGCGATCCCTGCGAGCGTGCCGACAGAGTGAAGCGCTGCGGGAAAAGCAAGGAGCTGTGCGAGATTGCAGCTATTCTCGACGAAATCGCATAGGCCAAGCGCCAATGGCACAAGGTTGAGCCGCATCAGCTTGCTGCCCGCCTCGGGCGTGCGGCGCACAAGTGCCGAGATGATCCATGCCGATGTCATCGAATAAATGGCGATAAACAGGTAATCGACTGCGAGAAAGAGACCGTAAGCGCTGCGCCCGTCCTCGCCCAAGTTTGACAGATTTCGATAGGCCTCACCGGAGGTGTAGAAGGGCAACAGGTCGAGCAATCCGGAGCCGGTCTTTGCCAACAGCACGGTTTGCGAGAAGGGGGCCGGTGACAGGTTGAAAAGCCACAGCCCTGCAATCGTGGCAGCACCGCCTGCTAAAAGGGCGGCGGGATTGCGTTTGTGGGATAGGTGCTGGCTTAGAGTGTCCAGAAATTTGAGCATGTTGCCTCCGTGGTCAAGTTGGAGGCGCAACGATAAGCCTTCCCCCTAGGGGACAAGTCAAGGAGGTTTCGTCCGCTCCGATCCTAGGTATGCACGGATGCCAAGCGGTCGCAGGTTTCGGTGAGTTCGCGGTCGAGACGCTTTGCATCTGCGATCCTCTCTCGTAGCTCGGCGCGTTTGCGCGCGATCATCTGCATTACCGTCTCGACCGGCAGCACGCCCTTCCTGTGTTGCTGCGTCGAAATCTCACGGATTTCCCGCAAGCTGAACCCAAGCTTCTGTGCCTGCGTGATGATGCAAAGCAGCGTCTCATCGTCTTGTTCATACACGCGATAGCTGCCCTTGCGCTGCGGCTCAGGCAAAATCCCAAGGGCCTCATAGTGGCGTATCGCTTTGCGTGTCACACCCGTCCGTCGGGCAAGTTCCCCGATATACATGCCTTATTCCCTTCGCCGGTCCTCGGTCGTCATGAGCCGCCGACCGAGAAAGATCCGTGCCCCGATTGGCGGCTTGCCGACTTCAATTATTTCCAAACGCGACCGATACACAAGGCGTTGTCAGATGTCCGCTTGCTTTGCGATGGGTCTAGGCCCTGCGCTGAGGTCCCGAATAGTTCATCGGCGTCCGACATCAAAGCCAAGGTGACCCGCATCTAGCGTCCCGCACTCCCGCCATCGGCCTTATGCTGAGGCTGCGGCGATCATCCGCGCAGGATAGAACCACCCCCGCCCGCTCGGCCCCGCGCGCGTGAAGTGTCTCGCCCGAGGGGGGCGCATAGGAAACATCAGATTGACGTATTGGCCTGTGTCCAAAGGCGCAGCGGAGCAGCGAGGGGCGGCGGTGAGCCCATATCTACCATTTTCTGCATGGCAACGAACGACCGTATTCCTACTCGAAACCCATTTTGGGCTTTCTTTGAATACGCGGATCGTCATTTGGGACAGCGACTTTACTCCCCAACAGAACTTCAACAGCGTCTTTCATGCCCTGCCAACGATGGTCAAGCACATCGGTGAGTTGAGGTGGGATACCAAAATTGCACTCAGGGCAATGAGCCAACCGATAGTGTTCAATTACTCTAAACGCGTAGTTGAGTATCTCCGCCAGATCATTTTGAGATAATGGATAACTACTTGGAATGTCCTTCTTTAACTGTTGCGCGCCGGAATGAGCGAGTAGCGCGTTACGCCACATCTTCAGACGCTCTATATGTTGTTTTATCAGCTCCGGTTCTGAAAGTTCTTCGGGGAGGCCCTTATTTTTTTTGTCAAGCTTCCTAATGCCTAGGGCATCTTTCGTCTCGTCAAAAATCTTGGCTAAATTTAGCATCGCCGCCTGTTGAGCATTTTGCGCAAGCCGTTCAAAGATATGTGCGTGATAATGTGTACCAGTAACGCCAGCTGCCGCTCTACCGCCCTCGATTTGTTTGAGTAGTTCTAAGTTTTCATGACAAATACGAGCGTCGTTCGCCACCACCTTCAAGACTTTAGTTATGTGTTCTGCGTCAGAAACCATGTTAGTTCTAGAGGCCTGTGCTGCGAGTGACGCAAATAAAATTAATGTTAGTTGATCTGTTTTACAGTAGTAACCCATTTCTTTTCGAAGAGTGCTCGGAAGTTCATTTTCAATCAAGTTCGAATAGCTCTGTACAGCCCATAGGGTCATAAACCCGCTGGAAAATCGACCTTTCTTTGTGTGCTGGCCGGCCTCTAGTACGGACTTTGAGCCAACGTCCGTCCCCCCCCCCCCGCCATCTGCCTTATGCCGAAGCCGCACAGGTCCGTTCGCGCGGAATTTGTGCCGATGCGGCGGGTCTGCGCGACATTCTCTTGCTCCTGCCTGTCCGATAATGGCAAACTAGCGCGCAGGCGATAACAGGGGCATTTGCATCCATGCAATTTTTGGAATTTTCCCAAACGGGACAGGCGGTTATGACGCTTCTCGTTGTGGTGATCATGTTCATTCTTTTCGTAAAGGAATACTATCCGACCGAGGTCGTGGCGATCACCGGCGCGGCGTTGATGTTGGGGCTGGGGCTTTTGCCCTATGACGCGGCTTTGGAGGTGCTCTCCAACCCTGCGCCTTGGACCATTGCGGCGATGTTTATCGTCATGGGGGCTTTGGTGCGCACGGGGGCTTTGGATGCCTTTACCTCGCTGGCCGACAAACAGGCGCAGGTGAACCCGAAACTGGCCATTGCCATGCTGCTCGGCTTTGTGGTGCTGGCCTCGGCCTTTGTGTCCAACACGCCGGTGGTGGTCGTGATGATCCCCGTCTTTGTGCAGCTTTCGCGCACCCTTGGCGCCTCGGCGAGCAAGTTTTTGATCCCGCTGAGCTATGCGGCGATCCTTGGCGGCACGCTGACCTTGATCGGCACCTCGACCAACCTGCTGGTCGATGGTGTGGCCCGTGCCCGCGGGATGGAGGCCTTTACCATCTTCGAGGTCACCCCATTGGGCATCATCCTCGTGACATGGGGCATGATCTATTTGCGCTTCATCAGCCCGCGGCTTTTGCCCGAGCGCGACAGCATGGCCTCGATGCTTTCGGACCGCAGCCGGATGAAGTTTTTCACCGAAGCGGTGATCCCGCCGGACAGCAACCTGATCGGGCGCGAGGTCAGCGGCGTGCAATTGTTCAAACGCGAAGGCGTGCGATTGATCGACGTGGTGCGCGGCGATACCTCGCTGCGCCACAACCTCAAAGACGTGACCTTGCAAACCGGTGACCGCGTGGTTTTGCGCACCCAGATGACCGAGCTATTGAGCCTGCAGCGCAACAAAAGCCTCAAGCGCGTCGATCAGGTGTCGGCGGTCGAAACCCATACGGTCGAGGTTCTGATCACTCCGGGGTGCAAGATGGTCGGGCGCTCGCTTGGCTCTATGCGTCTGCGCCGCCGGTTCGGGGTCTATCCCTTGGCCGTGCACCGGCGCAACCAGAACATCGGCCGCCAACTCGAAGACCTCGTGGTGCGCGTCGGCGATACGCTTTTGCTCGAAGGCGCGCCCGAAGACATCAAACGGCTGGCCTCGGAAATGGATATGGTCGATGTGACCACCCCCACGGCGCGGGCCTTCCGGCGCGGCCATGCGCCGATTGCGATCTTGTCCTTGGTGGCGATTGTGGTTCTCGCGGCGATGGGCGTTGCGCCGATCTTCTTGTTGTCGATCCTTGCGGTGACGGCGGTATTCTTGACCCGCTGTATCGACGCGGACGAGGCGTTTTCCTTTGTCGACGGGCGGCTCTTGGCGCTGATTTTCGCGATGCTCGCGGTGGGCGCGGCGCTCGAACATACGGGCGCGGTGCGGCTTATCGTCGAGGCGGTGGCGCCGCTGATGGGCAATTTGCCTGGTCCGGTGGTGATCTGGGCGATCTATCTGCTCACCTCGGTCCTGACCGAATTGGTGTCTAACAATGCCGTGGCCGTGGTGGTCACGCCGATTGCCATCGGTCTGGCCGATGCTTTGGGGCTGGATGCGCGGCCCTTGGTGATTGCTGTCATGATCGCCGCCTCGGCCAGCTTTGCCACCCCCATCGGCTATCAGACCAACATGCTGGTCTATGGTCCGGGCGGGTATAAATTTACCGATTTCATGCGGGTCGGCATTCCGCTGAACCTGAGCATGGGGCTTTTGGCCTCGGCGGTTATTCCGATGATCTGGCCGCTCTAGCGGGCACGCGCGGGGCGGCTGTGAATCAGGCGGCGCGTAGGACGGCGGCGCAGGGAAGGGGCGCCGCAGGCGGGCTGTGAACGGGGCGGGGTCAGGCCTTGCCTTGCTCCTAGCCCTGATCCTTGCCCCTGTCTTTGCCCGCGCCTTTTCCCCTGTCTTTTCCGGTGTCTCTATCCGCGCGCTTGCCCGCCGTGCCCCCCGCCATGGCGCGCGCAGGCGCGGCGCTGTCGTCTTGGCCGATATGCATGCCGTCGGGCAAATCAAACCCCGCCGGAAAGGGGCGCGCGCCCTCAAACTCGAATTGGCTGTCGTGTTGCAAGACCCGCCCGCGCATCTGCGGCCAGACCCAGTCGCGCAAGAACATCTGGTCATCGGCGCGCGCATTGAGCGTGCTGGCGCGGGATTTGACATGGGCCATGATGGCGCGGCCCATACCGGACAGATTGCCGCGCTGCGCCCCCCACATCCCCGCAAGGATCAACTCTGCGTGCGAGGGAAAATCGCGCATCAGATGAAAGGGCTGGCCCGCGCGCAGCCATGCGGCCACGGCGGCGGCCTCTTTGGCATTGGGCACCGCATCGGCATCGCGCACCAGATAGAAATCCACGCTCTCGTCATCCTCGACCAAGAACCGCCAGAACAGCCCGTAGCGCCCCGCCTCCAGCTTGGGCACCTCGCGCAATTGCGCGCCCTGCGCGGCCAATCCGGCGCGGGTGGTTTTGGGCACGGAGGCGTCGATATAAAATCGCGGCGTCCATGAGGGATAGAGGTATTTGACCACCATCGCATTGCGCAGCGCCCCCTGATGATAGCGCGCGTTATGGCCGAACAGCGAATAGGCGATGATATTGCGCCCGCGCGCTTGCGGATCAAAGGCGCGCAGCACCGGATCGGGGCGCGGATCGGGGCTGGGCGGGGCACCCGCATCCTTGAGTGCCAAGGCGCGGCTGCCATGGGTGCGCGCGGCCTGCGGATCACCGGCGCGCAGATGCAATTCGGCCAGCCGCCCCTCGCGGGTCTGCGCCTCCAGATGGGGCGAGGCCGCGATCAGCGCCATCGCCTCGCGCAGCTTGCCGCGCCGTTGCAGGGCCGACAACAGATTGGCCTCGTTCTCGGGCGAGCGGCTCACGTGATAGGCGTTTTGGCAATGGTGCAAGGCGCCCGCATAATCGCCCGCGTTGAAGGCATGGGCGCCGAGCATCTTTTGCGCCAACTCATGGGTCGGCGGCGCGGCGCGCAGGGCGGCGATCTCGGCCTCCGACAGGCGCAAGGCCCCGCGTTTGGCGATCCTTGCGATGGTGGCGTCGGCCTTGGCGATGGCCCTTGCGGTGCCATGTTCGGCGCCGTTGCCTTGGCCCCTTGCGTTGCCCTTATCGCTTCCCTTGTCCGGCTCGCTCATCGTTGTGTCCTTTGCTGCGCCGCGCTATGCGCCGCGCCCGCCTGCGCCCCGCCCGCGTTCGGGCTTTGCGGCTTCGCTCACAGTGGCGCTACATCGGCCAGAACACAAGGATCGTCGGGATCGAGACCGCCACGACCAAAACCTCAAGCGGCAGCCCCATGCGCCAGTAATCGCCAAACCGATAGCCCCCTGGCCCGAGGATCAGCGTGTTGTTCTTATGCCCGATCGGCGTCAGATAGGCCGAAGACGCCGCCACCGCCACCGCCATCAAAAACGGATCGGGCGAGACGCCCAAGGCGCTGGCCATCTGGATCGACACGGGGGCGGCCACGATGGTCGTCGCCGTATTATTGAGCACATCCGACAGGGTCATGGTCACCACCATCAGCACCGTCAAAATCGCCCAAGCGGGCAATCCCTCTGTCACCCCCACCAAGGAGCCTGCCAAAAGCTCGGTCCCGCCCGAGCTTTCCAGCGCCGCGCCCAGCGGGATCATCGAGCCGAGCAAGACCACCACCGGCCATTCGATATGGGTGTATAGCTCCTTGATCGGCACGATTTTCGCCAAAACATAGGCCACGACCACCAATCCCAAAGCCACGGGCAGATAGACCAAACCGAAACTGGCCGCCGCCACGGCCCCCGCAAACAGCCCGATAGCGAGCCATGTCTTGCTGTCTTCGGTGACCGCCAATCCGCGTTCGGCCAAGGCCAGACAGCCGAGCCAGTCGGTGATCTCGGGCCCTTGGTCCTTGGGCACGAGAATGAGCAAGATGTCACCGGCGCGCACTTCGGTTTTGCGCACTTGGCTGGAGATGCGCTTGCCTTGGCGCGCAATGCCCAAAAGCACCGCGCGGCGCCGCCATGCAAGGCCGATGCCCTGCGCCGTGCGCCCTTCGATGCGCGCATCCGTTTGCACCACCACCTCGATCAGGTCCAGCCCCGCGCCATCGGCGCGCAGCAGGTCCTCGCGGGTCTGGTCCGAAAAGGCCAATCCCAAAGCGGTGCGAAATTCGTCCAACGCATTGGGGCTGGCCTCGATGACCAAAGCATCACCGGCGCGCAAAACCGTGTTGCGCGCGGGGCCATAGCGGCGCTTGCCATCGCGGATCACCCCGATCAGCGCCACATCGGCCTTTTCGGCGTCGGGGTCGAGTTCGGACAGGCGCTTGCCGATCAGCTTGCTGTCTTCGGGTACGGTCAATTCGGCCACATAGGGCGAAAAATCCTTCGCCGCAAATCCGGCCTCGCCGCGCTGAGGGATCAGCCGCCAGCCGATCAGCGCCACAAACACCAGCCCCGCAATCGCCGTGATCCCGCCCACGGGGGCGAAATCGAACATATGATAGGGGGTGCCGACGGCCTCTTCGCGAAAGGCGGCGATGATGATATTGGGCGGCGTGCCGATCAAGGTCGCCATGCCGCCAAGGATCGTCGCAAAGCTCAGCGGCATCAGCGACAGCGCCGGCGCGCGCCCCGCCTTGCGCGCGGTCTGGATGTCCACGGGCATAAGCAGCGCAAGCGCCGCAACATTGTTCATAAAGGCCGACAGCACCGCGCCGATCCCGCCCATCAAGGTGATATGCCCGCCAAGGCTGCGCGAGCTGTCCACCAAGGTGCGGGTGATCAAGAACACCGCGCCCGAGCGCACCAGCCCCGCCGAAACCACCAATACCAGCGCCACGATCAAGGTCGCCGGATGGCCGAACCCGCTAAAGGCCTCCTCCTTGGGCACCACGCCCAAGACCACCCCGACCATGAGCGCGCTGAAGGCCACAAGGTCATAGCGGTAGCGCCCCCAAAGCAGCAGGGCGAAGACGGCGGCGAAAAGCGCGAAAAGCGTGATCTGGTCAAATGTCATAGCGCAGACATAGCCCGCCACCTTGCGCGCGGCAAATCCCTATCGCGCAGCGCCCGATGCACCCGCCCAGAGCGCCCGCCCTGAGCGCGCGCGCCTTGCCATGCACGCGGGCCGTGAGCGGGCTGTGAGCCGGTGGTGAGCTGCCTGTGTGCCCCCTGTGAGCGCAAAAACATGCGTCTAAAACCCTTATTTCATTGATGATTCGTGCGATTCGCGCCGCGATTTCGTTAACCTTTTGGCAAGACCTTGAGCCGCAACGAAATTACTGCGGTTGGCGCAATCGCGCATCTATGTTACCTTAGGTCATCGCTTCCGAAACGGGTCTTTCACACCGTTTTGGAGGGGAAATTTGAAGACCAATTTTTTGACGACCCTTAATTTTTAAACCGCTCGCGGGGCGACCCGTGATCACAGACCAACTTTAAAGACCGACGACAAAGACCTGATGTTTTGACATGCCTTGGCATCGGCGGACCCCCTGTCCGGCGCACGCTCAAGCTATGTCTTTTCCCACCCTGCGGCCCGTGTGAGTGCGCCGCAGGATGGGGAAGCTTTGCCTCGCGGCCTGCGGCTTCGCCGACGGGCTGCGGTGTGGGGAAGGATCGGGAATGAGACGTAAATTCAACCGATTACAGGAGATTTTCAATGACTGAAGCACTTAGCCTGAAGGCCCTCGCCAAGGATCTCAAAGCGGCCGGCGCGCCGTGGGAGATGGACGAGAGCACCGAAATGGCAATGTTGACAGAGGACGAACGGCGCATGCGCCTCGGCGTGATCCCCCCCGCCGGTGCCATGAGCTTTGAGCAAGCGGTCGCCGCGGATAAAGCCGCGCCGATGGTGACCGCAGATGTCATCGCCTCTGAAACCGCCGCTGGCCTGCCGACCAAATTCGACCACCGTGATGTGGGCGGCAAGAACTACACCACCCCGCCGAAAAACCAAGGCGGCTGCGGCTCTTGCGTGGCGCATGGCGTCGTCGCGGTGATGGAGACGACCTACCGCCGCTCCATCGCATCGGACAGCTACAACCTCGACCTGTCGGAGGCGCATCTGTTCTATTGCCACGGCGGCGAAGAGGGGCGCACCTGTGCCAATGGCTGGTTCCCCGATCAGGCCTTGGACAAATGCAAGGACAAGGGCGTCACCCTTGAAAGCGTCTATCCCTATACCGGCAACCAGCAGGCCTGCGCCGTGCCGACCGGATGGGAGGCCAATGTCGCCAAATCCTTGGGCAAAACCAAATTGACCAGCCGCACCAAGATCAAGGAATGGATCGCCACGCGCGGCTCTGTCACCGGCTGTTTCATCGTCTATCAGGATTTCTTCTCCTACCGCTCGGGCGTCTATCGCCATGTGTCGGGCGATGCGGCGGGCGGGCATTGCGTCGAGATCGTCGGCTATGACGATGCGCTGGGCTGCTGGATTTGCAAAAACAGCTGGGGCACCAATTGGGGCGAGGGCGGTTATTTCAAAATCGCCTATGGTCAGGCCCAGATCGAAACATGGCTCGGGCCTTACGGCTCCAATGGCGTGACGGTGAAAACTTGGAACAACAACCTCAAAGTCAACGGGCTGTGGACCAATGAAAGCGACCGCAACGCCTATGTGCATTTCACCGGATTGGGGTGGAAAAAGCTGACCACCACCAGCGCGGTGCAGCAACATGCCATGCTCGCCGATCTGATCGGCGCCAAAGGCGGCAACCGCACGGTGCGCGCGCTGATCGACGGCAGCAAAGTCAAAGAGATCTATGTGATCTAAGCCCCGTTTCCCCATGGTGCGCCGCCGCGCGGCGGCGTGCCGAAACCCTTATTCATTTATACCAAAGGACTATTCAAATGGCTGATGTAAAAGACAAAAAATCCCCCGCTGAAACCCCCGAAACCCTGCGCGCGGCGGCTGCCTCTGATGGCGGCGCACCGAGCCTTGATATCAATGCGATGATCTCGGAGGCCAAGCTGAGCGCCAGCGACGTGCCCGCCATGTCGCCCCCCGGTGACGAGACCGCCGAAGCCGTGGCCGCCGACGGGGTCACCGCATGGCACAACGGCAAGAAGATCACCGCCACATGGTGCAACAGCTCGAACCGCAACGCCTTTGTTTCGGTGCAAGGCATGGGATGGCGCCGCCTGTCCAATGCCAATGACAGCGCCTTTCTGGCCATGGTGATGATGGGCGCCCATGCCGAGCAAATGAACGCCACGGTCAATCTCAAGATCTCCTCCTCGAACGAGATCCAAGAGATCTATGTGTGGTAACCATTATGGATGGTGACCATGCGAAGCTGCGGAGGGCACGGCGATGAGCGGTGATATCCGCCTTTCCATGGAGGACGCGGGCAAAACTGTCCGCGTCCCTGCGGGCGCAGTGATCGAATTGCGTCTCGATGAAAACCCCACCACCGGATACCGATGGACCCTGCCGCCCGAGACCTGCTGCGAGATGGTCGAGGACCGCAATGAGCCGCAGTCGGGCGAGGACGGCCGGGAAGAGACAGGCCGGGAAGAGACGGGCCGAGAAGAGACGGGCCGTGATCGGGCGGGTCGTGAGGCGGCAGCAGCAGCCGGAGCCGCATCCGTGCGGGTGCTGAGCTTTCGCTTCATGGGCGGCGCGCCTGCGCGGCTGGCGCTGGAGCTGCGCCGCGCATGGGAAGAGGGCGAGCCCCCCTTGGCGCGGTTCGACATTGAATTGGCCCCGCAATAGCGCGCGCCATACCCATGCCCCGCTTGCCACCCATCCCCATGGTGCGCGGCATGGTTGCTCAGGGCGCGCCCGTGCCGGCGCGCCCTGTTCCATATGCCCCGATATGCGCTGGCGCGGGGTTGCACGAGACGCGCCCCATGGCATATAGGATGGCCAAACAGTAGCATATCCAAGGGGTCCACTTATGGCCGGCCATTCCAAATGGGCAAACATCCAGCACCGCAAAGGGCGTCAGGACAAGCTGCGCGCCAAGCTTTTCTCGAAACTGTCCAAAGAGATCACCGTCGCGGCAAAAATGGGCGACCCCGATCCCGATAAAAACCCGCGCCTGCGTCTGGCCGTCAAAGAGGCGAAATCCTCCTCGGTGCCCAAGGATGTGATCGAACGCGCGATCAAGAAATCCATGGCGGGCGAGGGCGAGGATTACGAAGAAATCCGCTATGAGGGCTATGGCCCGGGCGGCGTGGCGGTGATCGTCGAGGCGATGACCGACAACCGCAACCGCACCGCCTCCTCGGTGCGCTCGACCTTTACCAAAGCGGGCGGCAATCTGGGCGAAACCGGCTCTGTCGGCTTTATGTTCGACCGCAAGGGCGAGGTGACCTACCCCGCCTCCGTGGGCGACGCCGACACGGTGATGATGGCCGCCATTGAGGCGGGCGCCGAGGATGTGCAAAGCTCCGACGAGGGCCATGTGATCTATTGCGCCGATACCGATCTCAACGAGGTCGCCACCGCGCTGGAGGCCGATCTGGGCGAGAGCGAGAGCACCAAACTGGTTTGGGTGCCCAATATCAGCACCGAGTTGGACCTTGAGGGCATGGAAAAGCTGATGAAGCTGATTGATGCGCTTGAAGATGACGATGACGTGCAGCGCGTCACCGCCAATTTCGAAGCCTCCGACGAGGTCATGGCGCAGCTGTGATCCGCCGCGCAATCCCTTACGGCAGGGCGCTTCTTCGCGGGGCGCCCTGTTTGCATTTTGCCGCCCGCGCGGGGGCGCGGCGCGCTTTGCGCGTTGCGGCGGCAAGGCGGGCCTTGTGACGGCGGGGGTGACGGCGGGGCTGACGGCATCGGCTGCGGCGGGGTTCTGGCTCGGGCTGTCCTTGATCCTCGCCATCGGCGCGCAAAATGCCTTTGTCTTGCGGCAGGGATTGGCGCGCTCCCATGTCTTTGCGGTCTGCCTGACCTGTGCGCTGTCGGATGCGATTTTGATCGCGGCGGGGGTGGCCGGATTTGGCGCGCTGAGCAAAGCCGCCCCGTGGATCGAGCCGCTGATGCGCTACGGCGGCGCGGCGTTTTTGTTGGTCTACGGGCTGCGCAGCTTTGCCGCCGCATGGCGCGGGGGGCAGGGCGGGCTTGAGGCCGCATCGGGCGCGCGGGCCTCGCTGGGCAAGGCGCTGGCGACCTGCTTGCTGCTCACATGGGCCAATCCGCATGTCTATCTCGATACGGTGGTCTTGCTGGGCGCGGTCTCGTCCAATTACACCCCGCGGGCGGGCTTTGCTGCGGGCGCGATGACGGCCAGCTTCGTGTTCTTTTTCGCGCTGGGCTACGGGGCGCGGCTTTTGGCACCGCTCTTTGCCCGCCCCCTGACGTGGCGCATTTTCGAGGCCGGTATCGGCGCGGTGATGTGGGCGATCGCGGTCAAACTGGCGCTGGGCGGCTAGGGCGCGCGCCTCTTGCGCCGCCCGCGCTCGGCATTTTGCGGCTTTTCCACCCGCCGCGCCTCTGCTAGAAATCCGCTATGCAAAATAATAATCCGCAGCCCATCAAGGGCATTCTTTGGATGGTTTTGACGGGTCTGCTCTTTGTTGGCGTCACCGCGATTGTTCGTATCACCGGTCCCCAAGTCCCCGCAGCCGAGGCGGCGTTCTTGCGCTATTCCATCGGTTTGGTGTTTTTGCTGCCGCTCATGCGCCCCTTGATGCGGGCCCGCCCCACTGTGCGGCAGATCAAGGTTTTCGCCCTGCGCGGCGCCTTTCACACCGTCGGCGTGGCGCTGTGGTTTTACGCCATGGTGCACATCCCGCTACAGGATGTGACGGCGATGAATTACCTCTCGCCGGTCTATGTGACCTTGGGCGCGGCGCTGTTTTTGGGCGAGAAGCTCGCGTTGCGTCGGATATTGGCGATTGCGGTGGCTTTGGTCGGGGTGATGATCATCTTGCGCCCTGGTGTGCGCGAGGTCGGCGACGGGCATCTGGCGATGCTGATCGCGACCATGGCCTTTGCGGGCTCCTTCCTGACCGGCAAAATGGTCTCGGACGAAAGCGATCCGGCGCTGGTGGTGGCGATGTTGTCGGTCACCGTGGCCATCGGGCTGGCGCCTTTGGCGGCGCTCAATTGGGTCACGCCCACATGGACGACCTTGGGGCTTTTGACCCTCACGGCCTTTGTCGCCACCTTGGGCCATTACACCATGACCTTGGCCTTTGCCGCCGCGCCCCTGACGGTGACACAGCCGGTCACGTTTTTGCAACTGATCTGGGCGGTCGCCCTTGGCACCACGTTTTTCGGCGAGGCCTTCGATCTGTGGGTGCTGGTCGGCGGCGCGGTGATCCTTGGCGCGATCAGCTTCATGACGTGGCGCGAGGCGCAGATCAACCGCCGCGTCACCCCGACCGCCACGGCGACCAAGGTCTAGGCCCGCGCCCTATCCGCGCGGGTCGAGCAGTTTGGCCAAAATCTGCCCGCGCGTGATCACCCCGATCAAGGCGCCGCCCTCTTCGACGCCGATATGTTTCTGCGCATCATCCGTCGCCGCCATCACCTCGCGGATCGGCAGGTCGGCGGCCACTGTGATCTCGGGGCGTGCATCGCCCGCAGGTGCCATGACATCGCGCGCGCGCAGCACGCCGAGCGGGTTCATATGGGCGACAAATTCGGCGACATAGTCATTGGCCGGCGCGGTGAAAATCTCTTGCGGGGTGCCGCATTGGATGATCCGTCCGCCCTCCATAATGGCGATGCGATTGCCGATCTTGAAGGCCTCATCAAGGTCATGGCTGACGAAAATAATCGTGCGCTGCAATTGCTTTTGCAGGCTCAAAAGCTCGTCTTGCAAATGGGTGCGGATCAAGGGATCGAGCGCCGAAAACGGCTCGTCCATCAGCAAGATCGGCGCTTCGGTGGCAAAGGCGCGGGCCAATCCGACGCGTTGCTGCATGCCGCCGGACAATTCGCCCACCTTGCGATCCGCCCAATCGGACAGCGAGACGAGGTCGAGCTGTTTCTTGACCGCCTCTGCGCGTTCGGCGCGCCCCATCCCAGACAGTTCCAACCCCAGCCCGACGTTCTCTTCGACGCTGCGCCACGGCAGAAGGCCGAATTGTTGGAACACCATCGCCACGCGGCGCTGGCGCAGGTGGCGCAGGGTCTTGGCATCGCTGCTGCCGACCTCGATCATGTGATCGCCATCGTTCACGCGCACCGCGCCGCGCGCCACGGGGTTGAGCCCGTTGACCGCGCGCAGCAGCGTGGATTTGCCCGAGCCCGACAGGCCCATGAGCACCAAAATCTCGCCCTCTTTGACGCTGAGCGAGCAATCATGCACGCCCAGAACCTGCCCCGTCGCCTCTTGGATATCGGCGCGGCTTTGCATCTCGTCCATCAAGGGCAGGGCGCGTTCGGGCGCCTCGCCAAAGACGATGGAAACCTTGTCGAATTCTACTGCTGTGCTCATGATCAACGCTCCACCCGCAACATGCGGTCAAGCATGATCGCCACCACCACGATGATCAATCCGCTCTCGAAGCCGAGCGCGGTGTTGACCTGTCCGAGCGCGCGCATCACCGGCACGCCCAGCCCGTTCGCCCCCACCAAGGCCGCGATCACCACCATCGACAGCGACAGCATGATCGTCTGGTTCAAACCGGCCATGATTTGCGGCAAGGCATAGGGCAATTCCACCTTCCACAGCTTTTGCCGAGGCGTCGCGCCAAAGGCTTCGGCGGCCTCCAAAAGCGGCGTCGGGGTCGAGGCAATGCCAAGCTGCGTCAAACGGATCGGCGCGGGCAGCACAAAGATCACCGATGCGATCAATCCAGGCACCATGCCGATGCCGAAAAACACAATCGCAGGAATGAGATAGACAAAGGTCGGCAGGGTTTGCATCAGGTCCAGAACAGGGCGCAATGTGCGGTATAATTTGGGCCGGTGCGCCGCCGCAATCCCGATCGGAACGCCCACCCCCATGCACACGACACAGGCCGACAGGACCAGCGTCAAGCTTTGCGTGGTTTCCTTCCAATAGCCTTGGTTGAGGATGAACAAAAATCCGAGCAGCACGAAAAGTGCCGTCTTCCACGAGCGTTGCAACACATAGGTCAGCGCCACAAAAACCGCGATCACGATCAAGGGATGCGGGGTTTGCAGCACCCATAAAAACGCGTCGATCATCGCCTCCAATGCGGCGGCCAGCCCGTCAAAGACCACGGCTCCGTTGTCTTGCAAAATGTCGAAAAATCCTTCGGCGACTTTGCCGACGGGGATTTTGCTGGAGGTGATCCAGTCCAAGATGGAATCCATGCGCGCGTCCCTGTTTTGGTTTTTGTTTTTAGAGGCTTAGATATGAAAAGGGCGCGCGTCCCGAAGGAGGCGCGCCCTGATCGGGCTTAAAGGCCGAGGGCCGCTTTGACCGCTGGCAACCCCTCGGCGCCGTCTTTGGTGCTCACCCCGTCGAGCCACGCGTCCAGCACATCGCCGTTCGCCTTGAGCCACGCCATTGTCGCGGCGTCGGGGTCCATACCTTCGTCGAGGATCTGGCCCATGATCGAGTTTTCCATCGGCAGCGAGAATTTGAGGTTGGCAAGGAATTTGCCCACATTGGGGCATTCGGCGGCATAGCCCTTGCGCGTCACGGTTTCGACCACGCCCTCACCGCCAAAGAAATCCTCGCCGCCTGGCAGGTATTTCAATTCGAAATTGGCGTTCATCGGATGCGGCTCCCAGCCAAGGAACACCACGTCATCGCCCTTTTTATAGGCGCGTTTGACCTGTGCCAGCATGCCTTGCTCGGAGCTTTCGATCACCTCGAAGCCCTTGAGCCCGTGGGTGTCGGCCTCGGCCAGCGAGACGAGGTAGCCGTTGCCCTCATTGCCCGGTTCGATGCCGTAGATTTTGCCATCAAGGCTCTCGCGGAATTTGGCGATATCGGCGTAGGATTGCAGGCCCTTGTCATAGGTATAGGCGGGCACGGCGAGGGTGTATTTCGTCCCCGTCAAATTGACGCCGACGGATTCGATCTCGCCGCTTTCGATATAGGGGGTGATGGCACCGGCCTGCGCGGGCATCCAGTTGCCCAAGAACACATCGACATCATCGGATTCCAGCGCCGCAAAGGTCACTGGCACCGAGAGGATTTTCACCTCGACGTCGTAGCCCAAGGCCTCCAGCACATGTTTCGTGGCCGAGGTCGTGGTGGTGATATCGGTCCAGCCGACATCAGAGAAAGTCACCGAGCCGCAATCGGCAAGGGCGGGGCTGGCGGCCACAAGGGCCAGAGCGGAAAGAGTGGATTTGAGTGTCATGGGTCGCTCCCTGAGTTGGCGATTTTTATTGATTGACGAGTCAATCAATGAACAATATCGAGAAGAAAGCAAGGGTCTAATAGAGGTGACAACGATGCCTAAGCTCGGGATGGAACCTATCAGGCGCGCGGCGCTTGTAAAGGCGACGATTGCAGAGATCGGCGCCGCCGGAACGCTCGACGTGACGGTCGGCAAGATCGCGCGCCGCGCGGGCATGTCCACCGCTTTGGCGCATCATTATTTCGGTGGAAAGGACCAAATCCTTCTGGCCGCCATGCGCCATATCCTTGTGATGTTCGCCGATGAGGCGCGCGGGCGGATCGCGGCGGCCAAGACCCCCGCCGCGCGGCTCGATGCGATCATCTGCGCCTCTTTCGCGCCGTCGAATTTCAGCGAGGACGTCATCGCCGCTTGGCTCAATTTCTACGTTCTGGCGCAATCGAGCGAGGAAGCGCTGCGCCTGTTGACGGTCTATCGGCGCCGCTTGCAATCCAATCTCACCCACGCCTTGCGCCCCTTGGCGGGCGAAGCCGCCGCGCAAAAGGCCGACCTGATCGGCGCGCTCATTGACGGGGTTTACCTGCGCCAAGCCCTGCGCAGCGATGCGATGGGCGGGGCGGCGGCGGTGGCGATGCTGCGCGGGGCGGCCGAGGATATGCTCGCGCCGATCAAAATCGCCGCGCCCGAGTGGTCCCAAGACGCCGCCCAAAACGCCCAAGATGCCAGCCAAACCGCCCCCCTAACCGCCCCCCGAAAGGACCCGCGCCCATGAGCCGCCCGAATATCTTGATCTTTATGGTCGACCAACTCAACGGCACGCTCTTTCCCGACGGGCCTGCGGACTGGCTCCATGCGCCCAACCTCAAAAAGCTCGCCGCCCGCTCCACGCGGTTCAAAAACGCCTATACTGCCTCGCCGCTTTGCGCCCCGGGGCGCGCGTCGTTCATGTCCGGCCAATTGCCCAGCCAGACCGGCGTTTACGACAATGCCGCCGAATTTGCATCCTCGATCCCGACCTACGCGCATCACCTGCGCCGCGCGGGCTATCAAACCTGCCTGTCGGGCAAGATGCATTTCGTCGGCCCCGACCAGTTGCACGGTTTCGAAGAGCGCCTGACCACCGACATCTACCCGCCCGATTTCGGATGGACCCCCGATTACCGCAAGCCTGGCGAGCGGATCGATTGGTGGTATCACAATATGGGGTCGGTCACCGGATCGGGCGTCGCCGAGATCACCAACCAGATGGAATATGACGACGAGGTCGCCTATCACGCCACGCGCAAGGTCTATGATCTGGGCCGCGGGCTGGATGCGCGCCCGTGGTGCCTGACCGTCAGCTTCACCCATCCGCATGACCCCTATGTGGCGCGCAAAAAATACTGGGACCTCTATGAGGATTGCGCGCATCTGTTGCCGCAGGTGCCCGCGATGGATTACGCCGATCACGACCCCCATGCGCAGCGGATTTTCGACGCCAATGACTGGCGCAATTTCGACATTTCCGAAGACGATATCCGCCGCTCGCGCCGCGCCTATTTCGCCAATATCTCCTATCTCGACGATAAGATCGGCGAGGTGATGGAGGCGCTGGAGACCACCCGCCAAGAGGCGATCATCCTCTTTGTCTCCGATCACGGCGATATGCTGGGCGAACGCGGGCTATGGTTCAAGATGAGCTTTCTCGAAGGCTCGGCCCGCGTGCCCGTGATGATCAGCGCCCCCGAGATGGAGGCCGGATTGGTCACCGCGCCGGTGTCCAACATCGACATCTGCCCGACGGTTTGCGATCTGGCGGGGGTGAGCATGCAAGAGGTCATGCCATGGACCAGCGGCGAGAGCCTCAAACCCTTGGGTCAAGAAGGCGGCACGCGCCGCTCGCCCGTGGCGATGGAATATGCCGCCGAGGCTTCCTATGCGCCGATGGTCGCCTTGGTCGAGGGGCGGTATAAATTCACCGCCTGCGCGCTTGATCCGGACCAATTGTTCGACCTTGCCGCCGATCCGCATGAGCTGACCAATCTGGCCGGCGATCCGGCCCATGCCGAGACCTATGCGCGGCTCAAACACATGGCGGCGCAGCGGTGGGATCTGGAGGCCTTCGACGCCGATGTGCGCCAAAGCCAAGCGCGCCGCTGGGTGGTCTATGAGGCCTTGCGGCAGGGCGGCTATTTCCCGTGGGATTACCAGCCGCTGCAAAAAGCCTCCGAACGCTACATGCGCAACCATATGGATTTGAACGTGCTCGAAGAGAACCAAAGGTTCCCGCGCGGCGAATAACCAAGGCGCGGCGGGGCAGGGCGGGGCGGCAGGCGCCCCCGCGCCGCTCGCTAGAGGCGCCAAACCCCGCACCCGAGCGCGCGATACCCGCCCGAAACCGCGCCGATACCAGACCGAAACCGCACCGACGCAATACCGACGTTTTACCGACGCAATACCGACAGGGCCAAACGCCCGCTCTTTGCCCCTTTGAGAAAGCCGCCCGATATGACCGTGATCCAACCCGCCGCCAGCCATTTTATCAACGGAGCCTATGTCGAGGATACGCGCGGCACGCCGATGCCCGTGCTCTATCCCGCCACCGGAGAGACCATCGCAACCCTCCATGCGGCGACCCCGCAACTGATTGAAAAAGCGATAGAATCCGCCAAGGCGGCACAGCCCGCATGGGCCGCTCTGTCTGGCACCGAACGTGGCCGCATCCTGCGCCGCGCCGCCGATATTTTCCGCGCGCGCAATCACGAATTGTCGGTGCTCGAAACCTATGACACTGGCAAACCCTTGCAAGAAACCCTCGTCGCCGACGCCACCTCCGGCGCCGATGCGCTGGAGTATTTCGGTAGCCTTTCCAGTAGCTTAACCGGCGAATACATCCCCCTTGGCGGCGATTGGGTCTATACCATCCGCGAGGCTTTGGGCCTGTGCGTCGGCATCGGCGCATGGAACTACCCCACCCAGATCGCCTGTTGGAAAGCCGCCCCCGCCTTGGCCTGCGGCAATGCGATGATCTTCAAACCCTCCGAGGTGACCCCGCTGTGCGCCTTGAAGGTCGCCGAAATCCTCTCGGAGGCGGGCCTGCCGGACGGAATTTTCCAAGTATTACAAGGCGCTGGAGAGGTCGGCGCGCCGCTTGTCACCGACCCGCGCGTGGACAAGGTCTCGCTCACCGGATCTGTTCCGACGGGGAAAAAAGTCTACGCCGCCGCCGCCGCACAGATGAAACATGTGACGATGGAATTGGGCGGAAAAAGCCCGATGGTGGTCTTTGAGGACGCCAATATCGACGATGCCGTGGGCGGCGCGATCTTGGGAAATTTCTATTCCACAGGCCAAGTTTGTTCAAACGGAACAAGGGTTTACGTCCACGCCTCGATCCGCGACGTATTCCTCAAACGGCTCAAGGAGCGGCTCGGCGCGGTGGTGATGGGCGATCCGCAAGACGAGGCGGTCAACTTCGGCCCCATGGTCTCGGCAGCGCAGCGCGACATCACCCTCTCCTATATCGCCAAGGGCCAAGCCGAAGGCGCGACCCTGTTTCACGGCGGCAAAGCCGTTGATGGCAAAGGGTTTTTTATCGAGCCCACGGTCTTTACCGATGTCACCGACGAGATGACCATCGCCCGCGAAGAGATTTTCGGCCCCGTCATGTGCGTGCTTACCTTCGAGGAAGAGGCCGAGGTCATCGCCCGCGCCAATGCCAGTGATTACGGCCTCGCAGCGGGGGTTTTCACCGCGGATCTGACCCGCGCGCACCGCGTCGTCGGCGCGCTGGAGGCGGGCACCTGTTTCATCAACACCTATAATCTCGCCCCCGTCGAGGTCCCTTTCGGGGGGGTGAAATCCTCCGGTGTCGGGCGCGAGAACTCCAAGGCGGCGATCGAACATTACAGCCAGCTTAAATCCGTCTATGTGGCCATGGGCCCCGTCGATGCGCCGTTCTGATACCGCATAAGGGTCCTGATCCATGACAGCAGATTACATCATCGTCGGCGCGGGCAGCGCGGGCTGCGCCATGGCCTACCGCTTGGCCGAGGCAGGCAAGACGGTCACCGTGATCGAACACGGCGGCAGCGACGCAGGCCCCTTCATCCAGATGCCTGCGGCGCTAAGTTATCCAATGAATATGGGGCTTTACGATTGGGGGTTCCAATCGCAGCCCGAACCGCATCTGGGCGGGCGCCGTCTTGTTTGCCCGCGCGGCAAGGTGATCGGCGGCTCCTCCTCGATCAATGGAATGGTCTATGTGCGCGGCCATGCGCGCGATTTCGACCATTGGGAGCAAAGCGGCGCGGCGGGCTGGTCCTATGCCGATGTGCTGCCCTATTTCAAACGGATGGAAAGCGTGCATGACGGTCAGGATCCGGCCTATCGCGGCACAAACGGCCCTTTGCATATCTCGCGCGGACCGCGCAGCAACCCGCTGCACGAGGCTTTCGCCACCTCGGCGCGCCAAGCGGGCTATGCGCTGACCTCCGACTATAACGGCGCCGCGCAAGAGGGCTTTGGCCCGATGGAGCAGACGATCTACAAAGGCCAACGTTGGTCGGCGGCCAATGCCTATCTGCGCCCCGCGCAAAAGACCGGCAATGTCGAGGTGATCCGCGCGCTGGCCCTGCGCATCGTCTTTGACGGCAAACGCGCCGTCGGCGTCGAGGTCGAGCGCAAGGGCGCACGCGATATTTTGCGCGCCGGCGCCGAGGTGATTATCGCGGCCTCGTCGATCAACTCCCCGAAATTGTTGATGCTTTCGGGGATCGGCCCCGCCGCGCATCTGCGCGCGCATGGCATCGAAGTGATCGCGGATCGCCAAGGGGTGGGGCAGAATTTGCAAGACCACTTGGAGGTGTATTTCCAGATGGCGGCGAGCCAGCCGGTGACCTTGTTCAAATATTGGAAGCTGGTTTGGAAGGGGCTGATCGGGGCGCAATGGCTGTTCACGCGCCGCGGGCTTGGCGCGTCGAACCAGTTTGAAACCGCAGGGTTCATCCGCTCCGCCGCCGGTGTCGATTATCCCGATATCCAGTTCCACTTCCTGCCGCTTGCGGTGCGCTATGACGGCAAGGCCGCCGCCGAGGGGCACGGGTTTCAAGCCCATGTCGGCCCGATGCGCAGCGCCTCGCGCGGGGCGGTCACGCTGGCCTCCGGTGATCCCAAAACCGCGCCGCAGATCGCGTTCAACTATATGTCCGAAGACAGCGATTGGCGCGATTTTCGCGCCTGTATCCGGCTGACGCGCGAGATTTTCGGCCAAGAAGCGCTGGCGCCCTTCGTCAAACATGAAATCCAACCGGGTGCAGAGGTGCAATCGGATGCGGCGATTGATGATTTCATCCGCGAGCATGCCGAAAGCGCCTATCATCCATGCGGCACCTGCAAGATGGGCGACCCCGCGGCCCCCGATACCGTGGTCGATCCGCAAGGCCGCGTTGTGGGCGTGCAGGGGCTGCGCGTCGCCGACAGCAGCATTTTCCCGCGCATCACCAACGGCAACCTCAACGGGCCGAGCATCATGGTGGGCGAGAAAATCGCCGATGCGGTTTTGGGGCGGCAATTGCCGCGCGACACCCACGCGCCGGTGATGGCGCAAGACTGGCGCGAGACGCAGCGCTCGGCGCACATGTGATGTGCATTTGCGCCCTTGGGCGCGGCGGCGCGCGCGGTTAGATTGCGCCTATGAGCGAAGACAACAACATCGAGACCCGCGCGGGTCTGCCCGAGCATCTGCGGGTCTTGGCGGATAAATATCCGCGCGAGATCTGGCAGGGACATCCCAACTTCAACGAGCTGACCAGCTTTTGGTTGGAGCGCCATTTGATGTTCCGGCAGGTCTTGGGCAAGCTGCAAGAGGGCAGCGCCGAGTTTCTGGACGGGCGCGCGCCGCGCTATGTGCCCGAAATGGCGCGCTACACGGGGTTCTTGCTTGAGCAATTGCACGGCCATCACAATATCGAGGACCACCATTATTTCCCCAAATTCAAGCCCTTCGACGCCCGTCTTGATGCGGCCTTCGACTTGCTGGATGCGGATCACCATGCGCTGGACGGGCAGATGAATGCCTTGGCCGAGGCCTCCAATGCGGTGATCGGCGCGGCGCAATCGGGCGGCGATGTGATCACGGCGGCGGGGCATTTGTGCGAGGTGCAAGGCGGGTTTGAACGCTTCCTCAATCGCCATCTATGCGACGAGGAAGAGGTCATCGTGCCGATCGTTCTGGAATATGGCGACGAGATCACCTGAGCGCTTGATCGGGATCAAAGTGGGGGCGCAGGGATCGGGTTAGGCTTTGGTCAAACGCGATAAGAAGGAGACAGCGAGATGAGCCATACCCCCCATGAGTTGCACGAGGAATTCCCCCAGTTTGCGGATAAAATGACCGAGTTGAAGGCCGCCGACGCGCATTTTTCCAAGCTGGCGGATGAGTACCACGAGATCAACCGCGCCGTGCACCGCGCCGAAACGGACATCGAGCCGACCTCCGATCTGACGCAGACCGAAATGCGCAAAAAGCGCGCGGCTTTGAAGGACGAGATTTATCAGATTTTGTCTGTATAAACCGGCCTTGTTTGAACCCCAAAAGGGCGCTCCATCATTGGGCGCCCTTTTTTGCATCGCCGCCCGCGTCAGGCGACCTCATAGGGCAGAATGCCGCGCGTGCCTGCCTCGACCTTGAGGCGGCGCTCCAGCGGCGGGACCGAGCGTTGATGGCAGGTCGCGCGTTCGCAGATGCGGCAGGAAATGCCAATCGGTTCAAAGGCTTGAGGCATCTGCAAATTCAACCCGTCGGCATAGACCAAAGCATCGGCATGGCGCACCTCGCAGCCCAGAGCAATCGCATAGCGCCGCACCGGCGCGCCAAAGGAGCCGCCCGATTTCGACACATCGCGCGCGAGGCTGATGTAGCGAACGCCGTCAGGGGTTTCGGCCAGTTGGCGCAAAAACCGCCCCGGCGTTTCAAAGGCGCGGTGCACATTCCACAAGGGGCAGGCGCCGCCGAAACGGGCAAATTGCAACCGTGTGGCCGAATGGCGTTTGGTGATGGTGCCGGCCTGATCAACGCGGACGAAAAAGAACGGAATACCTTTGTTTCCAGGGCGTTGCAGGGTCGACAGCCGATGCGCGACCTGTTCGATCGAGGCGCCGAACCGCACTGCCAGACGCTCCAGATCATGGCGCATCTCGTTGGCGGCGGTCAGAAAGGCGGTGTAGGGCATCAAAGCCGCCCCCGCAAAATAATTGGCCAGCCCGATTTTGGCGATGTCGCGCGCCTCGCTTGATTGGAACCGCGCCAGATCGAGCGTCGCCTCGATGAGCTGTTCTTGCTCCAGAAGCGCCACCTGCAACAGCATTTGAAAGGTCTGGGTTTGCGGCGCGGCAGAGGAGGAAATGCGCAGCAATTTCGCCTCGGGATCAAATTGGCGCAGCTTGTCCATATCGGCAAATTCGACCCGCACACCCGCATGGCCCAAGGCCTTGATCGCGGCGAGGCGGATGTTGGTCGGCGCACCGCCAGGGGCGGCGAAATGCTCTGCGGCAACATCCACCGCATCGATGTAATTGTCGCAATAATGGAAGAAATCGCGCACCTCGTCCCACGGGCTGGGCTGTGTGCGGGCATCTTCGCGGCCCAAAGCCTCATCCAGCGAGGCAAGGCGTTCATGGGTCTGGCGGTAAGCGCGGTGTAGCTCCAAAAAGGCGCGCGCCAGCGTCGGCGCATTGGAGGCGGTCAGGCGCAGATCGGCCAAGGGCGGCGCGATCTCGGCAAAGACCGGATCGGCCAGCGCCTCGCGCATGTCAGAGACGAGGCGTTCCGCATCACCGGTCGATAACTCTGTGACATCAAAGCCGAATTCCTGCGCCAGCGAGAGCACCACAGTGGTCGACACCGGCCTGTTGTTGTTCTCCATCTGGTTCAGATAGGGCAAGGACACGCCAAGTTTTCCGGCAAAGGCTTTTTGGGTCAGCCCCAGCCGCGAGCGCGTTTCGCGCAGCTTGGTGCCTGCGTAGAGTTTTTGCGTTGTCATGGTGCCGCTTCTGCCTGCCCTTGCCTTGGAAAACCTTCATCAAGGTTAACTTTGCAAAACACGGTTAACAAGCTGCTAACTCCGGCCGGTGACGCGGCAAAAAATGCGCTAGGGCATGATTTGTTTTTCGCGCCGCATGACGTAGAGGATCGACGCCAGACCGGCAAAACCCGACAGCACCATAAGTATCAGCAGAGGTGTCGCCCCCGTGCCCGGATGCAGCAGCACGCCCGCGATGGCCGAGAGCGCCGCCCCGCCGCCGATCATGATCGACGCGCCCAGCCCCGAGGCCGTGCCCGCCAGATGCGGGCGCACCGAAAGCATCCCCGCCGTAGCATTGGGGATGGTCATACCGTTGCCCAGCCCGACGAAACACATCAGCCCAAAGAAGGTATAGACCGTGTCATGGCCGGTGCTGTCGATGATCAGCGACAGCCCCACGCCGAAGATCGTGAACAATAGCCCGACAATCACCATTGCATTGATCCCGAAGCGCGTGGAATAGCGCGCCGAGAGGAAATTGCCGACGAAATACCCCACCGAGGGCGCGCCGAAAAACAGCCCGAGCATCTGTGGATTGAGGCCGTAAACCATGCTGCCCACAAAGGGCGCCCCGCCCAGATAGGCAAAAAACGTGCCCGATCCGAGGGCGGAGGCGAGGCAATAGCCCCAAAACCGCCGCGAGGTCAAAAGCTCGGGGTATTGGGCGAATTGCTGGCCCAATGTGTTGCCTGAACGGCCGCCGGTTTCGCCCAGATCGAAATAGGAGAGCGCCAGAACCACAAGGCCGACCCAGAAGAGCAGCCAGAAATTCGACTCCCATCCCAAAGTGCCGTCCAAAAGCCCGCCGATCGCAGGTGCGGCCATCGGCACGACCGCCATGCCCATAGTGACATAGGCGATCTGCGAGCTGGCCTTTTCGGGGTCCGAGACCATATCGCGGATCACTGCCCGCGACAAAACCATGGCGGCGGCGGTGGTGGCTTGCAGCATCCGGAAAAACAAGAACCAGCCGACGCTGGGCGCATAGATGCAGCCTAAACTGGCAAGGCAGAAAATCACCGTGCCCCAGATGATCACCGGCCTGCGCCCGATCATATCGCCGACGGGGCCGATCATAATCTGCAAGATTGCCGAGAAGCCCAGATAGATGCCAACCGACAGGCCCATAACCCCCGTCGAGGTGCCAAAATGCGCCGCCATCGACGGGAGCGAAGGCAGATACACGTTGATCGCGAGGGCCGAGATGCTGGCCAGCAAAACCAGCGTCAGGATATGTGGCGGGGTCGAGCGGCGCAAAAATTGCGCGGCGGGTAATGAATTGTCCATTGGGTGTGATTATGCCTGTGCATGGGGCCTTGTCCATCGCTGTGCGGTTTCTACGGGGAGCGCATTTGCACAGCCATGCCGCGCCTTGTGCACAGTTCCTTCGCGTCACGTTTCGGTCTGCGCGCAGGAGCGCCGAGGGGGCGGGCACACAGGGCCACCGATCACGCCAAAAGCCGCGGCTTCGCGTCAAGAAAATTAGCAAATTTGCAATTTGCAGCAATATGATATTCTTGAATTTGCAAATTTGCGCAATTCCGCTTTAGCGCGCGCCGCGCCATGTGTATGGTCCGCGCAAACAAGAGGGGAATTCCATGAAAGATATCCTGCAAGAATTGAACGAACGGCGCGAAGTCGCGCGTTTGGGCGGCGGACAAAAGCGTATTGATGCGCAGCATTCCAAGGGCAAATTGACCGCGCGCGAGCGTATCGAATTGTTGCTCGACGAGGACAGCTTTGAAGAGTTCGACATGTTCGTCACCCATCGCTGCACCGATTTTGGCATGGAAAAACAAAAGCATGCTGGCGATGGCGTGATCACCGGATGGGGCACCATCAATGGCCGTCTCGTTTATGTCTTCTCTCAGGATTTCACCGTTTTCGGCGGATCGCTCTCCGAAACACACGCGCAAAAAATCTGCAAAATCCAAGACATGGCGATCCAGAATGGCGCGCCGGTGATTGGCTTGAACGACTCGGGCGGCGCGCGCATCCAAGAGGGCGTGGCCTCGCTTGCAGGTTATGCCGAAGTGTTCCAGCGCAACATCATGGCCTCGGGCGTGGTGCCGCAAATCTCGGTGATCATGGGGCCATGCGCGGGCGGCGCGGTGTATTCCCCCGCGATGACCGACTTTATCTTCATGGTCAAAGACAGCTCCTACATGTTCGTCACCGGCCCTGACGTGGTCAAAACCGTGACCAACGAGCAAGTGACGGCCGAAGAATTGGGCGGGGCCTCGACCCATACCAAGAAGTCCTCGGTCGCCGACGGGGCCTTTGAAAACGACGTCGAAGCGCTCGCCGAAGTGCGCCGCTTGGTCGATTTCTTGCCGCTCAACAACCGCGAAAAGCCCCCCGTGCGCCCCTTCTTTGACGAGCCGGGCCGTGTGGAGCAAAGCCTCGATACATTGATCCCTGAAAACGCCAATGCGCCCTATGACATGAAGGAATTGATCCTCAAGGTCGCGGATGAGGCGGATTTTTACGAGATCCAAGAGGATTTCGCCAAAAATATCATCACCGGCTTCATGCGCCTCGAAGGCCAGACGGTTGGCGTTGTCGCCAACCAGCCGATGGTGCTCGCGGGCTGCCTCGATATCGACAGCTCGCGCAAGGCGGCGCGTTTTGTGCGCTTCTGTGATGCCTTTGAAATTCCGATCCTGACGCTTGTCGACGTGCCCGGATTCTTGCCCGGCACCAGCCAAGAATACGGCGGCGTCATCAAACACGGCGCGAAATTGCTCTTTGCTTATGGCGAGGCGACCGTGCCGAAGGTGACCGTCATCACCCGCAAAGCCTATGGCGGGGCCTACGACGTGATGGCCTCCAAACACCTGCGCGGTGATTTCAACTATGCTTGGCCCACCGCCGAAATCGCGGTGATGGGCGCCAAGGGCGCGACCGAGATCATCCATCGCGGCGATTTGGGTGATGCTGAGAAAATCGCGGCCCATACCAAGGACTATGAAGACCGTTTCGCCAACCCCTTCGTGGCGGCGGAAAAAGGCTTCATCGACGAGGTGATCCAACCGCGCAGCACCCGCAAACGGGTCAGCCGCGCCTTCGCCTCCCTGCGCGGCAAAAAACTGGAAAACCCGTGGAAGAAACACGACAATATCCCGCTGTAAGGCGGGGTATCGACGTGGTTTTGGATCGATAAGGGGCACAGCGCATGGCGCGGCACAGATGGCATATCCTGCGCGACGATGCGTCGGTGACAGTGGCTCGGCATTTGCCGGTGCGGCTTGATCTGGCGGTCGAGGCCTGTGTGCCATTGCCCGCGTCGCAACCCGTGTCGCGGGGCCGCGTGGCGCATCAAATCCGCCAAGACATGTGGCGCGCCTTGCAAGACTTGCGCGGGTTCTCCCCCGTGGTGCGCGTGGCGCGCGAGGGCGATGTCTTGCGCGTGACGGCGGGCGGGCGTTTGGCGGCCAAAGTCGGGGCAGGGGGCGCAGAGGCGGCGCTTGCCACGCTGTTGGAGCGCGCCGATCTGCGCGCCCGCTGGATCGCCCATGCAACAAGGCGCGCCGCCCATGCATAGCCGCGCGTTCAAAGCCATTTCATTCGCCGCCATCCTGAGCGTCCTGACGGGCGCGGCGGCCACGGCGACGGGGCAGGAGGAGCCTCTCGCCGTGCCTTCAGGACAGCCGGTAGAATTTGTCGAAATGCTCTGGGACCGTCCGGGCGGCGGGCTTGTCTATCGCTTCCGCTTTCTTGCGCCGCAGATCAGCGCGGGCATGGGGTTCGAGCAGTCGGCGGCCGATATGGAATATCTGTGCCGCGAATTTGCGCTGCCGCGTGTGGCCAATACCGGCCCGCAGCCGCGCCAGATCATCATCTCCTTGGCCGATCGTCCGGTTGAATTCGGCGTCACCGATGCCGACGCGGTTCAGTATTTCGAGGCTTACCGCGTCGAAAACGGCGGCTGTATCTGGGAGATGTTTTGATGCTGCCACAATATCTAGCAGCTCTAGCGCGGGCTGGCCGCCGTGATGCGGCTTTCGCATCACAGGGCGCGGGCTTGTTGGTGCCCGCATATCCAAAAATGCCATTCTCGTCTATGATCGACGCAGGTCCCGTGGTGGGGCCCAAACCCGAAATGGGGAAGATGCCGTGCGCGAAACGCACGCGCAAAGCAGTAGATAGAGACAGGAGTTTCATATGTCCAAGAGCGTCAAAGCCTTGCTGGCCCTCAGCCTCGTTGCCTTTGTGGCAGCCTGCGCCAAGCAAGCCGAAGAAGAATATGTCATGGTTGATCCCGAGCCGATCTCCATGGAACCGACCTACACGGGCAAGCTCAAATAAGCTTGCACGGCTAAGCAGGGGATCGGCGCCAGCGCCGGTCCCGACCGCCGCCTTGACCACCGCCATGGTGCGGGTCAGCCTCGCGGCCTCGTCGCAACCGCGCCTCATGCGCCCCATTTTGGAGGGCGCGGCATGATCAAACATCGCGGCTTCCCCGGACGGCTTCCGGGCACTGATTTTCAATTTGTTATACGCCGCGGCAACCCGCGCGGGGTCACGCCGCTCAAACGGCTCGAACGTCGTCCGGACCGGCGCCCTGCCGACCGGCGCGCGGATGCGGGTTTCATGCAAGCCCTGTGGGATCATTTTGGCACCGAGCCCTTTGAGCGCGGCAATCTTGATGCGGGGCGGCTGAGCTGGCTGTTCGGGCGCGAGGTCATCCCCGCCGAAGACCCCTTCGATCATGAAAGCTATGAGGCCTTGCTGCGCATCGACCCGCAGGCGGTTGCCATCTCCTTTCCCGATGTCATGGAAGATTGATGCGCGGGATTTCGCCACATATCCAGCCCGATCAGCGGCTTAGCGCCTGTTTCGGCCCGCGCGCGGCGCAGGGCTTGGCGCGCGCAGGCCTGCGCGGCAGGTTGGCCTTCGTGACTGTTGCGCCAGTGTTTGGCGCTTTGACTGTTTGTCAAAACCGTTACCCTTCCCTTGGGGGGCGGTTTGGTATGTCCCCATGCCAACCGCCCCGCCTTTTTTCCCTGCCGTCCTCTGGCTTGCCAAACATGCGCAAACATGCGGCCGGACGCGCGCCGGATCGGCGCCTTTCCGCCGCGCCGCGCCGCAAATGGCAGAGCCTTGCCGAAAAAAATATCGCTGCAAACAAAGGCTTTACGGAACCTTTTGGATGTTCATTGGTTACCTTGACAACATCTCCCGCTGGGGCGGGAGGATTTTTTCAAGGAGCAGGCACATGCAACTTCACAAATGGATTCTCGCAGGGGCTGCGGCCCTCTCGCTCAGCGCATGCGGCGACACCTTCGGCGAACAGGCCGTTCTTGGTGCGGGCGCGGGCGCAGGCACGGCGGTTGCCACGGGCGGCGACATTACGACCGGCGCGGTTATCGGCGCTGCGGCCAACGTCGCCTATTGCCGCAAATACCCCTCGCGCTGCTAAGCGCGCGGCGCTCATTCATACGCACGGCCTCGCGCTGTGCGATCCTTATGCGACCATCGGTGCCCGCGGCGCCGGTGGTCTTTTTGTTGCCAATAATGCCGGCGGCTCGCGCCGGCCAAGAACCTGAAGGGACGACAGATGTTCAAAAAGATCCTGATTGCCAACCGAGGCGAGATCGCCTGCCGCGTCATCAAGACCGCGCGCAAAATGGGCATCCAGACCGTGGCGGTCTATTCCGACGCGGATAAAAATGCGTTGCATGTGTCGATGGCCGATGAGGCCTATCACATCGGCCCGCCCCCCGCGAACCAATCCTACATCGTGATCGACAAGATCATGGAAGCGATCAAGGCCACGGGCGCCGAAGCCGTCCATCCCGGTTACGGCTTTTTGTCGGAAAACAGCAAATTCGCCGAAGCGCTCGCCGCCGCTGGCGTTGCCTTTATCGGGCCGCCCGTGGGCGCCATCGAAGCCATGGGCGACAAGATCACCTCGAAAAAACTGGCCCAAGAGGCCAAGGTCAGCACCGTTCCCGGTTTCATGGGTTTGATCGATGATGCGGATCATGCGGTGAAAATCTCGAACGAGATCGGCTATCCGGTGATGATCAAGGCCTCTGCGGGCGGCGGCGGCAAGGGCATGCGCATCGCGTGGAACGACGAGGAGGCCCGCGAAGGCTTCCAGTCGTCGAAAAACGAGGCGGCCAACTCTTTCGGCGATGACCGGATTTTCATCGAGAAATTCGTCACACAGCCCCGCCACATCGAAATTCAGGTGCTCTGCGACAGCCATGGCAATGGCATCTATCTGGGCGAGCGCGAATGCTCGATCCAGCGGCGCAACCAGAAGGTCGTCGAAGAAGCGCCCAGCCCCTTCCTCGACGAGGCGACCCGCAAAGCCATGGGCGAGCAGGCCGTGGCATTGGCCCAAGCGGTGGATTATTCCTCGGCGGGCACGGTGGAATTCATCGTCGATGGCGAACGCAACTTCTACTTTTTGGAGATGAATACCCGTTTGCAGGTGGAACATCCCGTCACCGAATTGATCACCGGCGTCGACCTTGTGGAGCAGATGATCCGCGTGGCCTACGGCGAGAAGCTGGCGATGACGCAAGACGATGTGAAGCTGACCGGCTGGGCGATTGAAAACCGCCTTTATGCCGAAGATCCTTATCGCGGCTTCCTGCCCTCGATCGGCCGTCTGTCGCGCTATCGTCCGCCCGCCGAGCAAGCCTCCGGCCCGCTACTGGACAATGACAAATGGCAAGGCGATGCCCCTGCGGGCGCCGTGGCCGTGCGCAACGATACCGGCGTCTATGAGGGCGGCGAAATCTCGATGTATTACGATCCGATGATCGCCAAGCTTTGCACATGGGCACCGACCCGCGAGGCGGCGATCGAAGCCATGCGCAACGCGCTGGACGGTTTCGAGGTCGAAGGCATCGGCCACAACCTGCCCTTCCTGTCGGCGGTGATGGACCATGAGATTTTCATCAAGGGCGAGATGACCACCGCCTTCATCGAGGAGCAATATCCCGAAGGCTTCGAAGGGGTTGAGCTTGCCGAAGAGGCGTTGCGCAAGATCGCCGCCTCCTGCGCCGCGATGCACCGCCTTGCCGAAATCCGCCGCACCCGCGTGTCGGGCCGGATGGACAACCACGAACGCCACGTGGGCGAGAACTGGGTCGTGAGCCTGCAAGGGCAAAGCTATCCGGTGACCATCGCCGCCGATCACGACGGATCGACCGTCACCTTCGAGGATGGCACCGCGCATCGCATCGCGTCGCAGTGGACACCGGGCGATCAATTGGCCGTGATCCATGTCGATGAGGGCAGCCTTGTGCTCAAGGTCGGAAAAATCTCGGGCGGGTTCCGTATCCGCAGCCGCGGCGCCGATCTCAAGGTGCATGTGCGCACCCCGCGTCAGGCCGAATTGGCCGCCTTGATGCCTGAAAAGGTCGCGCCGGACACGTCCAAACTGCTGCTTTGCCCGATGCCTGGTTTGGTGGTGAAGCTCGATGTTGAAGTCGGCGACGAGGTCCAAGAGGGGCAAGCCCTGTGCACCATCGAGGCGATGAAGATGGAAAACATCCTGCGCGCCGAGAAGAAATCCATCGTCACCAAAATCAACGCGGCGGCGGGCGACAGCCTCGCGGTAGACGAAGTGATCATGGAGTTCGAATGATCCGATGACCCTGTGCCCCTCCCATATCGGCCGCCGCGTGCAGCGCTTTGCAGCGTTGTCGTGCATGGCCTTGGGGGGGGCGCTCTTACTGGCCGGATGTGACCGTCACGACGAGGCGGATTTGCGCGCGGCCTTGGAGCGCTGGTTCTATCTTGGCGATCCGGCCTATTTCGCCTCCAGCGCCAATTGCACGGCGGCGATGTATAAGGCGCGCACCTATGATGTGAAATCGGCGCTGCGCACCGAAAACAGCGTCGAAGGCGCGATCTACGGCTACAAGCAAAGCGGCACATTCGCGCTTTACCGCGCGCGCATCAGCCCCGATCAGGCCTTTATCGACACGATGAATGCCGACCGCAAGCTGGGGATATTGATCCAAGCGGCAGGGCTTGAGGGCAAAAGCTGCATGGACGAAACGGTCACCAGCGCCTTTCACTATGCGCTGTCCAACCCCGAAGGGGTGATTGTCTATGACGGCGATCTGGGCGGTTTGGCCTTGCTCGATCCGCGCACACGGCTGGTGATTTTCGCCAGCGGGAGCCGCTAGAGATGCGCCGTTACCGCTTCATTTCCTCTTGGCGCATCGGCATCTTGTCGATGCTGCGGCTGAGTTCACGCACATTCCACGGCAAGGGTTTGCGCAGCTTGACGCCGCCGTCCTTGCCGATCAGCACCAAGGCAAATCCGCGCGGGCGCAACTCTTCGCGCAGGGCGCTGCGCGTCTCGGGGTCCGTGTCGATGATCACCACCACGTCGCGCTCGGCAAGCTGCGCCGCCCCTTCCTCCAAAAGCGCCATCTGGCGCAGGAAGTCGGGGTTCAGGGGGCTGTCGGAAAACACCAAAAGCGGGCGTTTTATCCATTTGAATTCGTTCAAATTGTCGACATTTTCCGCTGGCACAGGGGCAAACACGCCCTCTTGTGCGCCGCTTTGGGCCGCCCCGAGTGAGCCGGTAAAGAGTATGAAAACAAAGGATAAGAGGTATTTCATCGGTGCTCCTTGCCCCATGCATATAGGGCGTCTTCGGCCCCATTCTAAGGCCTTAACGCGGCAAGAGCCGAAAATTTTAACATTAAGCGCTTCATAGGAGGTCGGACAGAAGATGAACACACAAGTTCTCTCTTGGTCGCCTTGGGCGGCCCTTATGATAAAGGCTCGAACGGCTATGGACGTGATTTTGCATATCGGGGCGCACAGAACGGCGTCGACCAGTTTCCAGACCTATCTGCGCGAGAATGCGCAGCGTCTGTCCCGCGATGGCATCGGGTTTTGGGGGCCGCGCCGCACCCGCAGCGGCGGCGTTTTCTCCGGTATCATGCCGGTGCCAAGTTCGGTGCCCCCCGCACGTCAGTTCCGCCTCGCACGCGGCCGTATTCTCACGCAGGCCAGTATTGCGCAAAAGGCCGGATGCGAGACGCTGATCGTATCGGACGAGAATATGATCGGCTCCTCGCGCCGCAACTTGCAAAAATCGCGTCTCTATCCGGATGTGGGAGAGCGTTTGGCGCGTTATCTCGAAGGGTTTGACGGGCGCGTGTCGCGCATTGCCCTGTCAATCCGCAGCCTCGAAAGCTTTTGGGCCTCGCAAATCGCCTTTTCGGTCGAGCGCGGTTACCGCGTGCCCGATGCCGAGGCGCTGGACCGTTTGGTCACACAGCCGCGCGCATGGCGCGATGTGATCACCGATATGCGCGATGCCGCGCCCGATGTCGAAATTCTGGTCATGCCATATGAAAGCTTTGGCGGGCGCCCCGAGCGCAAGCTGGGCCATATGGTGCATCACGCCATCAAACCGCCGCTGCTGCATTCGCGCGAATGGCTCAACCGCCGCCCCGATCTGCCCGCCCTGCGCGCGGCTCTCGAAGAGCGCGGCGATGATCCGTCGATCCTGCCCGAGGGCACGGGCCGCTGGAACCCCTTTGACGCAAGCCAGACAGCGGCTTTGCGTGAAACCTATGCGGACGATCTTTACTGGCTGCGCGCCGGTGCGGATGGTCTGGCGACACTGACCGAGGAAACCGGACCGGACATGGCGGGAATGACATCGCCAGACGGTCTGCCGATAAGAGGACAAACCGATGGTATCGAAGAACGACGCATGGCGGGAAATCGCTGAAAAAGAACTGCGCGGCAAAACCGTAGAAGACCTGACTTGGAACACCCTTGAGGGGATCGAGGTCAAACCGCTCTACACCGAAGAGGACACCAAGGATCTGGCCCATCTGGGCACGATCCCTGGCGCGGCGCCCTTCACGCGCGGGGTCAAGGCGACGATGTATGCGGGCCGCCCTTGGACGATCCGCCAATACGCCGGTTTCTCCACCGCCGAAGAAAGCAACGCCTTTTACCGCAAGGCCTTGGCCGCAGGGCAGCAGGGCGTGTCGGTCGCCTTTGATCTGGCCACCCACCGCGGTTACGACAGCGACCACCCGCGCGTGGTCGGCGATGTCGGCAAGGCGGGCGTGGCCATCGACAGCGTCGAGGATATGAAAATCCTCTTTGACGGCATTCCACTCGACAAAGTGTCGGTCTCGATGACCATGAACGGCGCGGTGATCCCGATCCTCGCCAATTTCATCGTCACGGGCCAAGAGCAGGGCCATGACAAGGCGCTGCTTGCAGGCACGATCCAGAACGACATTCTCAAAGAATTCATGGTGCGCAACACCTATATCTATCCGCCCGAACCATCGATGCGGATCATCTCGGACATCATCGAATATACTTCGAACGAGATGCCGAAATTCAACTCGATCTCGATCTCGGGCTATCACATGCAAGAGGCGGGCGCGAACCTCGTGCAGGAATTGGCCTATACTTTGGCCGACGGGCGCGAATATGTGCGCGCGGCGATTGAGGCGGGCATGGACGTGGATAAATTCGCGGGCCGCCTGTCGTTCTTCTTTGCCATCGGCATGAATTTCTTCATGGAAGCAGCAAAGCTGCGCGCGGCGCGGATGCTGTGGCACCGGATCATGACCGAGTTCGGCGCCAAATCCGACCGCAGCAAAATGCTGCGCACCCATTGCCAGACCTCGGGCGTCAGCTTGCAAGAGCAAGACCCCTATAACAACGTCGTGCGCACCGCCTATGAGGCGATGTCGGCGGCTTTGGGCGGCACGCAGTCCTTGCACACCAATGCCTTGGACGAAGCCATCGCCTTGCCGACCGAATTCTCGGCGCGCATCGCCCGCAACACGCAGTTGATCTTGCAAGAAGAGACCGGCGTGACCAATGTGGTCGATCCTCTGGCGGGCTCCTATTACGTCGAAAGCCTGACGGCGGAACTGGCCGAAAAAGCTTGGGCCTTGATCGAGGAGGTCGAGGAAATGGGCGGCATGACCAAGGCCGTGGCCTCCGGCATGCCCAAATTGCGGATCGAGGAATCCGCGGCCATGCGCCAAGCCATGATCGACCGCGGCGACGAGGTGATCGTCGGGGTGAACAAATACCGTTTGGACAAGGAAGACCCGATCGACATCTTGGACATCGACAACGCCGCCGTGCGGGTCAGCCAAGTGGCGCGTCTGGAAAACATGCGCAGCACCCGCGATGAAGCCGCGTGCCAAGCCGCCTTGGACGAATTGACCCGCCGCACCACCGAGGGCGGCAATCTTCTGGAGGCGGCTGTGGAAGCCGCGCGCGCACGTGCATCCGTGGGGGAAATCAGCATGGCAATGGAGAAGACATTCGGGCGTCACCGCGCCGAAGTGAAAACCTTGGCGGGCGTTTACGGCGCGGCCTATGAGGGCGACGAAGGCTTTGCCACGATCCAGAAATCGGTCGAGGAGTTTGCCGAGGCCGAAGGCCGCCGCCCGCGGATGCTGGTGGTGAAAATGGGGCAGGACGGGCACGACCGCGGCGCCAAGGTCATCGCCACGGCCTTTGCCGATATCGGTTTTGACGTCGACGTCGGCCCCCTGTTCCAGACCCCCGAAGAGGCGGCGCAGGATGCGGTGGACAATGACGTGCATGTCATCGGCATCTCGTCTCAGGCGGCGGGCCACAAGACATTGGCACCGCAACTCATCGAGGCTTTGAAGGCCAAGGACGCGGGCGATATCTTGGTCATCTGCGGCGGGGTGATCCCGCAGCAGGACTATGATTTCTTGAAAAAAGCAGGCGTGAAAGCGATCTTTGGTCCCGGCACCAATATCCCCGAGGCGGCGCAGGATATCTTGCGTCTGATCCGCGAGGCGCGCGCCTAACCACAAGCCGCATCAGACATGAGAAAGGCCCGCAGCGAGAGCTGCGGGCCTTTTGCGTCGTAAGGCGCTGCTCGGGGGCCCGTTCAAGAGGGGGCGTTGCCGCGATCTTAGGTGTTTACCGCAGGCGCGGCCAATTCCTCGGGCTCGTCCACCTTGGAGGCGATCTTGAGCACCACAAAGCCCAACACCCCCGATACAATCGAGCCAGCCAGAACCCCCAGCCGCACATCATTCATCAATTCGGGCGAGGAGAAGCTTAGCGATCCGATGAACAGCGACATGGTAAAGCCGATCCCCGCAAGGCAGGCGATGCCGTAGATGTGCAGCCAGTTCGCCCCGCTCGGCATCCGCGCCAGCCCCAGTTTGACCATGGCAAAGGTGATGCCAAAGACCCCCAATTGCTTGCCCACGATCAGGCCCAAAGCAATGCCAAGCGGCAAGGGCGCCAAGAGGTCGGCAAAGGACAGACCCGCCAAGACCACACCCGCGTTGGCAAAGGCAAATACTGGCACGATGATGTAGAGCACATAGGGTTCGAGCGCGTGTTCAAGCGCATGCAACGGCGATTTGCCCCATTTGTCCTTGAGCGGAATAAGGAAGGCGGTGATCACGCCGGCCAGCGTCGCATGCACGCCCGATTTCAACACAAAGGCCCACATGATCGCGCCCAGCAAGATCGCAGGCGCCACGCGGTGCGCGCCCTTGAAATTGAGCCAGACAAGCCCCGCCAGCGGGAAGAGCGCGAGGTAGAGATAATCGATTTTCAGCTCGGCCGTGTAGAACAGCGCGATGATGATGATCGCGCCCAAATCGTCCAAGATCGCCAATGTGAGCAAGAACACCTTGAGCGAGCTTGGCACGCCCTTGCCGACCAAGGCCAGAATGCCCAAGGCAAAGGCAATATCGGTCGCCGCCGGAATGGCCCATCCGTCCATCGTGGCCGCATTGCCCCAGTTGATCATCACATAGATCACCGCAGGCACGATCATCCCGCCCACGGCGGCCATGCCCGGAAGCACGACATCGGCAGGGTTCTTGAGCTTGCCTTCAAGCATCTCGCGTTTAAGCTCAAGCCCGATCAGGAAGAAAAAGATCGCCATCAACCCGTCGTTGATCCACAAAAGCAAAGGTTTTTCAATGCCTTCGCCATTGAGCGTGAGGGCGAGGTAGCTGCCCAAGGCGCTTTCATATGTTCCGCGCAGCATCGAATTGGCCACGATCAAAGCGGCCACTGCAGAGAGCATCAACAAGATGCCTCCCGCCGCGTCATGGCGAAAAAAACGGTCGATGGCGCGTATCAGCATTGTCATTCCCTGTTTTGCAAATCTAATCTGTGCACAAGATGGGGCCTGCCCCGCGCGCTTCAAGCTGCAAATCTGTATTTTAGAAGCGTTTTTCTCAGGTATGACAGTTTTGCCGCGCTTGCGCCCCAACGGACCCCTTTGCCATGCTGATACGCCCCGCCACCGCCGCCGATTTGCCCGCAATTGTCGAAATCTGGACGCCGGTCATCCGCGACACGACGATCACCTTCTCGTCGCAGATTCGCACGCCCGAAATGGTCGCGGATATGATCGAGATGCGCCGCGCCGCAGGGCGGGAATTTTTCGTCGCCGATATTGCGCAGCAGGGCGGCGCGCCGCGGATCGGCGGTTTTGCCAGCTATGACCAGTTTCGCGGCGGCAATGGCTATCTGCACGCCATGGAGCATACCATCATCCTTGCCCCCGACGCGCGCGGCATGGGGGCAGGGCGCGCCTTGATGGCGGCGGTGAATGATCATGCCTCGGCGGCAGGGGCGCATACGATGGTCGCGGCCATCGACGGCGACAACACCAATGCACAAGCCTTTCACGCCGCCATCGGCTTTGAGCACGTTGGCCGTTTGCCCCAGTCAGGGCGCAAATTCGACCGCTGGCTCGATTTGGTGTTGATGCAGAAGATTATCGGCTGACGGCCCGCGCCGCGCGCGGTAGGGTGGGGCCATGTCGATTTGGACCCGCATAAGTGACGCCCTCTCCGCCTTGCGCGGCGGCGAAGGCCTGTCTGCCGTTTTTGACCGCCTGCGCACGCCGCCCGAGCGCTCGGTCGGCTTTACCATTGCGGTGATCGCCTTGGGCGCGAAAATGGCCAAGGCCGACGGGCAGGTGACTCGCGACGAGGTCACCGCCTTTCGCGAGGTGTTCCAGATTGCCGCCGAGGACGAGGCGGGCGCGGCCCGCGTGTTCAACCTTGCCCGCCAAGACGTGGCGGGCTTCGAAGACTATGCGCGCCGGATCAAATCGCTGTTCTCGCAGCAAGACGGCACCCTGTGCGATGTGATGGAGGGGCTGTTCCATATCGCTATGGCGGACGGCAACTATCATCCAGGCGAAGATGCCTTTTTGGCCCGCGTGGCGGAGATTTTCGGCCTGCCAGAGGCCAGTTTCCGAAGCCTGCGCGCGCGTTTTGTCAAAGATGCGCCGCCCGATCCCTATGCGGTTTTGGGGGTCGCCCCCGACGCCCCGATGGAAGAGGTGCGCGCCGCGTGGCGGCGCAGCGTGCGCGAAAGCCATCCCGACCGGCTGCAAGCGCGCGGCGTGCCGCCCGAAGCGGTGCGTATGGCCGAAAAACGGCTGGTGGATATCAACCGCGCATGGGCGGAAATCTCTGCCGCGCAAGGCAGCCTTGTGAGCAGCTGATGCGGATTGCCACCTATAATGTCGAATGGTTCAATTCGCTCTTCGACGACAAGGGCGCGCTGCTCGAAGATGGCAAATGGTCGAGCCGCTATAACGTCACCCGCAATGACCAGATCACCGCGCTTGGCATCGTTTTTACCGCGCTGGACGCCGATGCGATCATGGTGATCGAGGCACCCGACCAAAACGGCCGCCGCGCGACGGTGCCCGCTTTGGAAAATTTCGCCAAACGCTTTGGCCTGCGCGCGCGCCGCGCCGTGATGGGGTTTGAAAACGATACGCAGCAGGAAATCGCGCTGCTCTATGATCCCGATGCGATGCGCGCGCGCCATGATCCGGTCAGCGCCCCGACGGGCCTGCGCGGGGCCGAAGTGCCCGATGTTGCGCCGCGTTTCGACGGGGCCTTTCACATCGACCTCGATATCGATGCGACCGAGGATGTGGTGGCATTTTCCAAACCGCCCTTGGAACTTGCCATCGACACCACATCGGGCGTGCAATTGCGCATGATCGGCGCGCATCTCAAATCCAAGGCCCCTCATGGCGCGCGCAATGACGACGAGGTGATGCAAATCTCGATTGCCAACCGGCGCAAGCAACTGGCGCAGGCGATCTGGCTGCGCCGCCGCGTGGTCGGGCATCTGCAGGCGGGCGAGCCGGTGATCGTTCTGGGCGATCTCAATGACGGTCCGGGGTTGGATGAATATGAAAACCTCTTTGGCCGCTCCTCGATCGAGATCGTGATGGGCGACGGCGACGGGCCTGCGCTTTTTGACCCCCATGCGCGGCTGGCCTTGGCGAGCCGCACCGGCGCGGCGCCCACCAGCGCGCGGTTCTACATCGATCAAACCAAATCCTATCTTCAGGCGATGCTCGATTACATCATGGTCTCGCCCGATCTGGCGGCGCGCGCGCCGGTCTGGCGCATCTGGCACCCGTTTGACGATCCCAGATGCTGGGCCGTGCCGGAATTGCGCGATGCGCTGATCATGGCCTCCGATCATTTTCCCGTGACGCTCGACATCGATCTTTAGGCGGCGCTTATCATCGCGGCGAAGGTGGCCTATATTGGCGCTATGACACAGGTCCGAACGCCCCTTTTTGCGATTGCTCTTGCGCTGTTTCTGGCGCTGCCCGCGCCGCGCGCCCATGCGCAGGACGCGCCGCCGCAGATGTCCGAGACGGATGAGGGTCTATCGCTTTTGGAGCAGGGCGCGCGGATGCTTTTGCGCGGGCTGGCCCAAGAGATGGGGCCTGCGCTCGATGATCTGCGCGAGGGGGCGCAAGAGTTGGAGCCGGTCCTGCGCGATCTGGTGCAAAACATGGGGCCGGCGCTGCACGATTTGCTGGACAAGGTCGGTGATCTGAGCGCGTTCGAGCCGCCCGAGGTCTTGCCGAACGGGGATATCTTGCTGCGCCGCAAACCGGCGCCGCGCGATCCGGCCGTGCCCGCGCAGCCCGCGCCCGAGGGCAGTGTCGATCTATAACCCTAGGGCGCGCGGTCCTTTTTGATGCGCACTTCGACCTCGGCCCCAAGCGCCAGCGCCAAGGAATTGAGCCGCGCTTCGGCCACTTCGCCAAACAGCGGGCGCGCCTCTTCGGTCAGGAAGAGCTCGAGCTTTTTCTTCTTGGGGAAATAGCGCAACTCGCCGATTTCATGGTCCTTTTCGAGCCAGAGCATCGCAGCAAAGCGCAGCGCCTTGCCCACGACTTCGGCCTCGTTTTGCGCCTTTTCCGGCAGCAGCCCATACATTTCTTCGAACCGCGTGCCTTCGCGGCTGTTGCGATAGCGGTGCAGCAAGGCGAGGCCCAGAAACACCCGCTCTTGATGGCTGATCCCGCCCAAATTCGCCCGCGTGGCCAGATCGAAACAGGTCTCGGCGCGGTAATCGGGATGGGCGCGCCATGACACATCGTGCAAAAGACAGGCCGCCTTGATCAACCTTTTGCGGTCGTCATTGGCCCCTTTGAACAGAGGATAAAGGAATTGAAACAAGGTCTTACCAAAACCGGGCAGGCGCGCGTCCTTGGCCTCGGCAAAGCGGCAGGCCTCGATCAACGGATCGCGATCACGCAGCTTTTGCGGCATTTGCTCGTAAAGCATCCCCTCGCGGATACCGTAAGAGGAAATCGCTATGTCGCGCGGGCGGAAGGTTTTGACCACCTCCTTGAGCACCTCGATGGCCAAGGGCACCAGAGCCATCCGCGCCGAGGAGACGCCGCAGCGCTGGCGCAATTCCTCGCCGTCGTTTTGCGCGATATACTCCGCCGTGGCGCGCACCGAACGCGTCGTCATCCGGTATTCGTGCAGCACATGCAAAGGATAGCCGCGCCGCTCCATATCGATGCGCGCAATCGCCCGCCATGATCCACCGACCAGAAACAAGCGGTCCTCTTGCGGGCCAAGGCGCGCCGACAGATCGGCCAGAATGCTTTTGATATGGGCTTTGCGGCCCTTCTTGCCGCCCTTCACATCCGACAGTTTGAGCGGCCCCAAGGGCGAGGTGACGCGTTTGCCGACGCGGCCATTGGCAATCTCGGCCAATTCCATCGACGAGCCGCCGATATCGCACACCAGCCCGTACGAGCCAGGCCAGCCGAGCAAAACCCCCTGCGCCGAAAGCCGCGCCTCTTCCTCGCCGTCGATAACCCAGATTTTCACGCCGGTCTCGCGCGCGACCTCATCGCGAAAGTCCAATCCGTCCTCGGCCTCGCGCACGGCGGCGGTGGCGGCGGTGGTCAAAGGGCCGGTGCCCATGCTTTGCGCCAAAAGCTGGAAACGTGCGATGGCCTTGAGGGCGCGGGCGCGCCCTTCGGGGTTGAGCCGTCCGGTTTCCGACAGGCCCTTGCCAAGCGCGCACATGATTTTTTCGTTGTAAAAATAGGCAGGCGAGCGCGCCGCCCCGTCAAACACCACCAAGCGCACCGAGTTCGAGCCGACATCCAAAACCCCGACACGGCGCAGCGCCCGCGCCGACGGATCATTGAAAATCGGCCGTCCGAAACGGGCTTCTGATTGCTGCGCTGCGGGGATGCTATCTGCGGTCAACGACACACCTCATCGGTTTGGCTTGGATCGCCCTTCGCCCCTTTATGTCCCCGTGCTGCGGGGGCGTCAATCGCGGGCGCGCCCTGAGGCCCGCGCGCCTGACGCCCGGTCAATCATGCGCGTGGGTGAGTTGCGGCACATCCGCCGCCCCCGCCGATCCGCGCCCCGAAAGCGAGGGGTTTTCCATAAAGAAGCGGTGGCAGTTAAAGGCAAATTCGCCCTCGGTGACCTCGGCGCGGGCAAAATGCCCGTCCGGTTTCATCACCCAGCTTTGCGCCACATCGGCCAGATTGGCGGCCATGACCTGATCCATGATCTGTGCCTTGACGGTGTCGTTCTTGATCTCGACCAAGGTTTCGACGCGGCGGTTCAAATTGCGGCCCATCCAGTCGGCGGAGGAAATATAGACCCGCGCTTTTTTATGCGGCAAACCGTGGCCATTGCCGAAACAGACGATGCGCGAATGCTCCAGATAGCGGCCGATGATCGATTTGACGCGGATGTTTTCCGACAATCCCTCGATCCCTGGCCGTAGCCCGCAAATCCCGCGAATGACGAGGCTGATTTTGACGCCTGCCTGCGAGGCGGCATAGAGCGCGTCAATCACCTCCGGATCGACCAAAGAGTTCATCTTGGCCCAGATTTCCGCAGGCTTGCCGGCGCGCGCGTAATCGGCCTCGGCGGCGATCATCTCAAGCAGGCGCGGTTTGAGCGAGATCGGCGAGATGGCAAGGTTTTCCAAGCCTTCGGGCTGCACATAGCCGGACAGGTAATTGAACACTTTGGTCGCGTCGCGCCCCAGTTCGGCATTGCAGGTGAACAGCGACAGGTCGGTATAGATACGCGCCGTGATCGGGTGGTAATTGCCCGTGCCGTAATGGGTGTAGGTCACAAGGTTGTCGCCCTCGCGCCGCACAACGGTCGAGATTTTCGCATGGGTCTTGAGGTCCAGAAATCCGTAAACCACATGGGCGCCCGCGCGTTCGAGCCGCCGCGACTGACGGATATTGGCGGCCTCGTCGAACCGTGCCTTGAGCTCCACCAAGGCGGTGACCGATTTGCCATCCTCGGCCGCTTCGCACAGCGCATCGACGATGGGCGAATGTTTCGAGGTGCGGTAAAGCGTTTGCTTGATCGCCACGACATCGGGGTCGCGCGCGGCTTGTTGCAAGAACCGCACCACCATATCGAAGGTCTCATAGGGGTGGTGGAGCAGCATATCCTTTTGCCGGATTGCCGAGAACATATCGCCGTCGTGGTCCTGCACCCGTTCGGGCACCCGCGGGGTGAAGCTGGGCCACAACAGGTCGGGACGGCTGTCGAGCACCAATTCGCCAAGGTCCGAAATGCCAATCAAACCGTTGACCTCGACCACCTCGTCGTCGGTGACATGCAGCTCTTCCATGATCACACGGCTCAGCCCCTTGGGCGCATCGGCCGACACTTTCATCCGCACCACTTCGCCCCGCCGCCGCCGTTTGAGCGCGACTTCAAATTCGCGCACAAGGTCTTCGGCCTCGTCCTCGACCTCCAGATCGCTGTCGCGCAGCACCCGAAAGGTGCAATGGCCCTTGGCCTTATACCCCGGAAACAGGCTGCTCAGATGCAGCAGCAAAAGCTCTTCGAGCGGCAAGAAGCGCTGCGTGCCATCCGCCGAGGGCAGGGGGACAAAACGGGCGATTTGTTGCGGGATCGGCAAGAGCGCGCGCAGGGCGCGTTTGTCCTTGGCCCGCTCCAGTTGCAGCGCCAAGGAATAGCCGGTGTTGGGAATGAAGGGAAACGGATGCGCCGGATCAATCGCCAGCGGCGAGAGCACCGGAAACACCTTGCCCAAGAAGAAATCGGTCAGATAGGCGCGGTCTTCCTCGCCGATATCCTTTTGGCTCAGGATGCTGATCCCTGCCTCTTCCATCTCGGCGCGCAGGGCGGTGAAAATCCTTTGCTGCGCCTCCATCAAGGCGCGCGCGTCCTCGTTGATCAGCACCAGTTGCTCGGCCGGAGATAGCCCGTCAGAGGCGGGCGTTGTATTGCCCGCGCGGGCCAATTCGCGCAGGCCCGCCACGCGCACGGTATAAAATTCGTCCAGATTGGTCGCCGAGATCGACAAGAACCGCAGCCGCTCAAGCAAAGGCACACGGGTATTTTCGGCCTCTTCAAGCACCCGCCAGTTAAAGCCGAGCCAACTGAGCTCGCGGTTGTAGAACCGCCCCGCGCCGGTCGGGTCAAGATCGGGCAAGGCGGTCGGTGCGGGAAAGGGCGCGTTGAGAAAATCGGCTTGTATCATATCGGCCTTATGGCTTGGATGGGTAACGTATTTATGACGGAGAACGCGGCGGCGCATGGCACCTGCTTGGCGGCGCCTCTATGGCCGAGGCGCGCGGCGTCAACGCGTTGATTTTGCGCCCGTTTGCCCCCGTTGTCCAGTGCGCGCGGCCTTGGCTGGCGTCGTATCGGCGCCGCATTGCGCGTTATGATCCGCTCCGGCCTTGATCGCCGTCCGTTTGCGGCCCGTCCGGTCCCGTTTGGCCCAGAATTTTCGCCGCCAAAGAGCGGGTGATCGAACGCCCCTCGGCCAGCGCCGCCGCATCAATCGCCGCCACAACGCGGCGCGCCTCGGCAAAGCTGCGGTCCATATGGGTCGCCAGATAAGAGATCGTATTGGGAGAGGGCGACAGTTGCCGGTCGGCAAACAGTTTCATCACCAAAGCCGCCAGAAGCCTGTCGTCGGGGCGCTCGAGAATGGCGGCAGGCGTGCCTTGCATCCGGCTGGCCAGATCGGGCAGCGTCAGCCCCCATTGCTGCGCCGGACGTTCGGCGGTGATCAACAGGCTGTGCCCCTCGGCCAGCACGAGATTATGCAGGTGGAACAGCGCCTCTTCGGCCTGCGCATCGCCGCTGATATCGGGCACATTCTCGACCGCGATATTGTGGCGCGCCAAGGCGGGAATATCGGAGGCGGCGAGATCTTCGGCCTCCACGATCAGTGCCTGCGCCGCTTCGGCCCAGACATGCACCAGATGGGTTTTGCCCGACCCTTCCGGCCCGATCAGCGCCAGCTTGTGCCCGCTCCAAGTTTGCCACGCGTCGATCATCGCCACCGCCATCGCATTGGCGGGGGAGACGAAAAAATCCTCCCGCCCCAATGCAGCGACACTGGGCAGATCAAATCCGAGTTGACGGCTCATTGCGCGCCCCCGTCCTCGCCCTTTTGCGCCTGTGCGGCGCGGTTGCTGGTGCCTTGGTAGAGCAGGCTGTCGCGGTATTGCTCGGCCCCGAACCGCGCGATCACGCCAAGCGCGGCGGCCACGGGCACGGCGACGAGCATGCCGACAAATCCGAACAGCGTGCCAAAGACCGACAGCGCAAAGATCAGCCACACAGGGTGCAGCCCGACCGAATTGCCCACCAGTTTGGGCGTGAGCACATTGCCTTCGATCACTTGGCCAAGCGCGAAAATCCCCGCGACCAGCCCCAGCGACAGCCAGTCCCCCCAGAATTGGAACAGGCCCAGCCCGATCGCCAAAGCCCCGCCAATCAGCGCGCCAACATAGGGAATAAAGGTGATCAGCCCCGCGATGAACCCGACCACAAGCCCGAATTGCAGCCCCACCAGCATCAGCGCCACGGCATAATACGTCCCCAAGATCAGGCAAACCGTGCCCATCCCGCGAATGAAGCTGGCCAGCGTCTGGTCGATATCGGCGGCCAGACGGCGGATCACCGGCGCATGGTCGCGCGGCAAAAGATCGTCGATCTTGGCGATCATATTGTCCCAATCATAGAGCAAATAGAACGCCACCACCGGCACGATCACCAACAGCATCACCACATTGATGATCGACATGGCCGAGGACAGCACCGTATTGAAGACTTCGCCGCCCTTGGACTGGATCGTATCGCCGATCGCCTTGAGCGATTGATGCAGGGTCGAGCCTTGGTCCAACAGATCGGGGAAGCGCGCGGTCAAAAAGGCGCGCAGATCGTTGAAAAGCTGCGGCGCCGTGTCGATGAGCGACAAGGTCTGCTCGATCAATGTCGGGATCACCAAAAGCGCCATCAGCACGAAAATCAGCAGCGCCACCAATGTGATAATCGCCGTCGCCACCGCCCGCGACGCGCCCGCGCGCTCCAACCGGTCGGCCACCGGATCAAGGAAATAGGCCACCGCCCCGCCCAAAACAAAGGGCAAGATCACATCGCCCAAAAACCACATCAACACAAAAAACACCGCCGCAGCGATGCCCCAGTATTTCAATTGTTCCTTTACGGGCAAAGCCATCCACTCGTCCTTTCACGCCGCTCCTTGCAATGTTGCGCGTGCAGCATGGAATTTCAAGGGCTTGTGGGTCACTCTTCGGGTTTGGGCGGCGGGCGGGGACCATCTCCCGTAACATCGGTTATTGATAATCATTCCGCAGTTCTGGCCAAAATTATTGATACGGGCTTTACACAGTGGCATCCTAGGATGGCCGCAATTATGTCCATACTGAGTTAGAGTATCTGCGGTGCGCTGTGAATTACACGTTATGTGGTCGTATAAATGTCAAATCAAAGCCGTCTTACTCATCGAAGCTGCGGCCAGCTTGATCCGAATAATTGGGTCGCTGAAGGCGATGGACTGTTGGCATCATCCAAGAAGGTCAGGACAATTTGGGAAGAGCATCGGCAAGCGTTTTCCAAAGCCGTGAAGCAGCGTGTCAGCGGTCAGCGGCCCACCGCTGAGGATTGGATACTTCTGAAAGGACTGCCGCGCACTTCGATGCTGTTGCTCGGGTATGCAGTAGAAATGTATCTCAAAGCCGGCATTGCGAAAGCCTACCGCGGATGTGCAAACGAGATGTTCGTTCGCGACGTGAAATACCGGTTCGGGCACAAGCTGAAAGATATGGCGGACGAACTTGCGTTTCCGCATCGAAGCGGTGACGCAGAACACTTTGTAGAGCTGGAAGACTTGGTTCTTGTTGATGCTCGCTATCCCATTGCTGTCCCCGACGACGGATCGTATACAGAAGCAGCGAACGCACAAACCTCGCGCATCTGGTCCTCCGAAAGCTATGATAATTTGTGCTCGATTGCGCAGCGTGTGCGCGACCATGTGTCCCGAATAGACAGCGAATCCTCGAATCCAGCGTCACTTCAATCTTTCAACATTGACGAGGACGGATATCTGGCATTCAGGGTCGGCGGCCACCTCCCGCCAAGGATCACTTACCGTTTAAGCACGGCCATGAAGGATATGAACCTTTGCTCGGCAGAAGACGTAAAGGCGCTTTTTGATGCGAAAGTTCATCATCAGGTGCTGCGGTATTGGGATCGGGCGTGGATATATGAGGATGGGCAACCGGACCGTGGGAAGCCCAAAACGTCGGAGCGCAAAAGGCCCTCGGCGGTCTAGCCATCGGTTCACCGCGCACTCGTCAATGATACGGTTGGGCCTCAGCCTAGCGCAGCGCGGCGGGCAGGGGAAGCGCGCGCGCTCTTGCCCGCGCGGGCGCACTCGCCTAAACCCGTGAGCAACCCAACTTCACGTCAAGGAGCGCCCATGCGCCTGTCCCGTTATTTCCTGCCCGTTCTCAAAGAAACCCCTGCCGAGGCGCAAATTGTCAGCCACCGTCTCATGCTGCGCGCCGGTATGATCAAACAGGCCTCGGCGGGGATTTACTCGTGGTTGCCCTTGGGCTTCAAAGTCCTGCGCAAGATCGAGAATATCGTGCACGAAGAGCAACAGCGCGCGGGGCATATCCCGATGCTCATGCCGACGCTGCAATCGGCGGATTTGTGGCGCAAATCGGGGCGTTATGACGCCTACGGCCCCGAGATGCTGCGCATCACCGACCGGCACGAGCGCGAGATGCTTTATGGTCCCACCAATGAGGAGATGATCACCGATATCGTCGCCAATTACGTGACCTCCTACAAGGCGCTGCCGTTGACGCTTTACCATGTGCAATGGAAATTCCGCGACGAGGTCCGCCCCCGTTTCGGCGTGATGCGCGGGCGCGAATTCTTGATGAAGGACGGGTATAATTTCGACCTGACCCGCGAGGACGCGCTGCATGCCTACAATCGCCATCTGGTCAGCTACCTGCGCACCTATGAGCGCATGGGCCTGCAAGCCATCCCGATGCGCGCCGACAGCGGCCCGATTGGTGGCGACTACACCCATGAATTCCTCGTGCTGGCCGAAACAGGCGAAAGCGAAGTCTTCTATGACAGCGAGGTGACCGATCTGTCCTTCGGGGACCGCGCGATTGACTATGACGACAAGGCGCAATGCGCGGCGGTTCTCGAAGAGTTCACCTCGCGCTATGCCCGCACCGACGAGACCCACGACGAGGCGGCGTTTAATGATATCCCCGAAGAACGCCGCCGCACCGCGCGCGGCATCGAAGTGGGGCAGATTTTCTATTTCGGCACGGAATATTCCGAGAAAATGGGCGCCGTGGTGCAAAACGAGGGCGGCGAGCGCGTGCCGCTGCATATGGGCAGCCACGGCATCGGCGTCAGCCGCCTTTTGGGCGCGATCATCGAGGCCAGCCATGACGACAAGGGCATCATCTGGCCCGAAGGCGTCACGCCCTTCCACGCCGGTATCGTCAACCTCAAACAAGGCGACGCAGACGCCGATGCCGCATGTGAGGCGCTATATGCGGCGATGGAGGCGCGCGGGCTGGAGCCGCTCTATGATGATCGCGACGAGCGGGCAGGGGGCAAATTCGCCTCGATGGACCTGATCGGCCTGCCGTGGCGCATCACCGTGGGGCCGCGCGGTTTGAAAAACGGGGTGGTTGAACTCACCTCGCGCCGCACCGGCGAGAGCGAGGAATTGCCGCCCGAGGCCGCGATTGAAAAGCTGGTGCAGCTTTATGAAGGCCATCTTTAAGCCTTTCAACATCGCCTTGGCGGCGGCGTCCTGCGCGGCGCTGCTGTGGGGCTTCGGGGCGGCGGATGTCGCGCGCGCACAGAGCGCGCCGCGCGCCGCCCCGACCACACCGACCACACAGACCGTCACCCCCCGCGTGGCGGCGGCGTTTACCGATTGGCTGGCGCAAAACAGCCACCCGGGCGGCACTTTGGCGCTGCGCCGAGATGGCAAGCAGGTCACGATTGTGGCCCAAGGCAGCAGGGGGCAGACACCCGCCGAACTGGCCTCGCTTTCCAAATCCATCACCGCGCTCTGTCTGGCCGAGCTGGTCCGCGAAGGGCGGGTCGAGATGACCGCCCCCGTCTCGGCCTATCTGCAGGGCGGCGGAGAGATGCGCCTTGGTGATCTGGCGGCCCATGCGGCGGGGATCACCGCGGATCGCACACAGCGCAAGATGCCCGAATGGTTGGATGATACGCGCCCGCGCTGGGCCAATGTGACCGATCATGCGCTGGATCGCGGCGCCAATGGCGCGCGCGAAAAATTCCACTACAGCAATGAAAACTACGCGATTTTGGGCCGCGTGATCGAGGCCGCAAGCGGCAAACCCTACGAGGAGACATGCCGCGCCCGTGTGTTGGCCCCTGCGGGGGTGACGGGGCGCGCCTCGCCGCGCACGGGGGCGTTTTTGCCATGGGGCGGCTGGATGATGACGGCGGGGGATTTCGCGGCGCTGATCGATCACGGCTATGGCGCGGGCGGCCCGCTTGCGCGGATTGCCGACTGGCCAAGGGTCAAGATCGACGGGCCGGTGCATTACGGCATGGGGATGATGCAGCGCGACATGCCCGCCGCGCGCGGCGGCGGCACCAATCTGTGGCACTTTGGCGCCCTTTGCTTTCCCGATCGCCTGATGACTGGCAGCTATGCCGTGCGCTTTGCCAACGGATGGACCGTCGCGGCGGTCTATGGAACCTGCCCGTCAATGGAGCAGATGCTTGCGCTGGACGCGGCGATTGTCGCGGCGATTTTCGAAGGCCCCTGAGCGCGCGGCGCCATCGCTCTTCGCAGCGCCCACCGCCTGTGATAGGCTGGGTGCGATCTTGCCGCAAAGAGCAGGGCAACAAGATGAGGCAGCACAATGATCGTCAAAACATTGGCATTGGCCGCAGGGCTTGGCGGGGCGGCAAGCTTGTCGCAATTCCCCGAATTCTCGCAACAATATGTGCAACGCTTGGGCGGGGCGGTCGATGAATTGACCCGCATCGCGGAGGATTTCGACGCCTCCGCCCGCGCCGAGGGCTTGGACCGCGCGGCCGCTTTGGCGCAAATGCAGGGCACGGATTTCGTCACCCGCCGCCGCGCCGATATGGAGCGCAGCTTTGCGCGGCTCGAGCGGCTCGAGGCCGATCTGGCGGCGCTGCGCGGGCACGGGCCTTTCATGCGCGCCTACCGCTCGGCCAGCCTGTCCGACCGAGATATCGCCGCGCGCACATGGGGGGATTTCGCCCCCGCCGTGCCGCTCAATATGGCAGGGGCGATTTTTGCCGCGCTTGGTTTTGTCGCCGGATGGGGCGGGCTGCGCGCGCTGGCGGGGCTGTTGCGCCGCGTTTTGCCGCGCCGCAATCCGCGCAGCGGCCCTGCGGGAGCTTGACGCGCGCGCGCCATGGCCTAAGGTCTGCGCCCAGCAGTTGACCGCATAGAGATGCGCCCGAAAAGGGCCGGACAGGACGACAGATATGGCAGGCACGCCCGCGCCCTTTGCCCCCTTCGAATGGATGATCGCATGGCGCTACCTGCGCGCCAAACGTGCCGAAGGCGGCGTGTCGGTGATGACATGGATTTCCCTGATCGGCATCACCTTGGCGGTTTTTGCCTTGATCGCCACGCTGGCCGTGCGCGCCGGATTTCGCGCCGAATTCGTCGATACGATCCTTGGCGCCAATGCCCATGTGACCGTCTATCAATCAGGGCAGGTCAGCCCCACCGGCCAGATCGACCAGAGCATCAAGGACTATACCGCCATGGCCGCCGCCCTGCGCGCCGTGCCCGGCGTGACCCGCGCCGCGCCGCTGATCAAAGGGCAGGTCATGGCCAATTCGCGCAGCCGCAACGCCGGTGTTGAGGTGTTCGGGATCGCCTTGGAGGACCTCAAATCCGTGCCCCGCGTGGCCGGATCGGACAATGCCTACGGCGATATCAACCGTTTGGCCGAAGGGGTCGCCATCGGCTCCGGCGTGGCGCGCGAATTGGGCGTGACCGTCGGCGAAAAGATCAAGCTGATCTCGCCCAACGGCGTCAAAACCGCCTTTGGCACCTCGCCGCGGGTCAAGGCCTATGAGGTGGTCTATGTCTTCACGGCGGGGCGCTACGACATCGACCGCACCCGCGTTTATATGCCCTTCGCCGAGGCGCAATCCTACTTCAACCGCGAAGAGGCCGCCGACGAGATCGAGGTCATGCTGGCCGAGCCCGAGCAAGCCGACGCCATGGCGCTGGCGCTATTGGCAGCAGGCGGGGAGCGCGCGCAGGTCTGGACATGGCGCGACGCCTCGGGCGGGTTTTTGCGCGCCCTCGATATCGAGGACAATGTGATGTTCGTGATCTTGTCGATCCTCGTGCTGATCGCCGCGATGAACATCGTCTCGGGCCTTATTATGTTGGTGAAAAACAAAGGCCGCGACATCGGCATCCTGCGCACGATGGGATTGACCGAAGCGTCGGTCTTGCGGGTGTTTTTCATCTGCGGCGCCTTTACCGGCCTGATCGGCACGGCGCTCGGGGTGATCTTCGGCTGCCTCTTCGCGCTCTATATCGACCCGATTTTCTCCATGGTGAACTACCTGTCGGGCGGCGGGGTCTGGGACCCTGCGGTGCGCGGGATCTACCAATTGCCGGCGAAATTGCAGCTACAGGATGTGATCTCTGCGGTCAGCCTGTCGCTCGGGCTGAGCTTTGTTGTGACCTATTTTCCCGCCCGCCGCGCGGCGCGGATGAACCCTGTGGAGGCGCTGCGCTATGAGTGATCCGGTCTTGCGCCTCTCGGGGATCGAGAAATGCTATAACGCGGGAAAACCCAATGAGGTAAAGGTCTTGTCCGGTGTCGATGTGACCATCGCGGCGGGCGAGGTGGTCGCATTGGTGGCGCCCTCGGGGGCGGGCAAATCGACGCTTTTGCATATTGCGGGTCTGCTTGATGTGGCCGATCGCGGCACGGTCGAGATCGCGGGCGAGGACATGAGCGCGCGCTCTGATCGCAAGCGCACGGCGATGCGCCGCGAGGCGGTGGGCTTTGTCTATCAGTTCCACCATTTGCTGCCCGAATTTACCGCGCTAGAAAACATCACCTTGCCGCAGCTGGCCAATGGCACCCCGCGCCGCGAGGCCGAATTGCGCGCCTATGATCTGATGGCGCGTGTGGGCGTGGAAGGGCGCGCCGCGCACCGTCCCTCGACCATGTCGGGCGGCGAGCAACAGCGCGTCGCCTTTTGCCGTGCGCTGGCCAATGAGCCGCGGCTTTTGCTGGCGGACGAGCCGACCGGAAACCTCGATCCGGCCACATCGGATCAGGTCTTCGGAGCGCTGCTCGATCTGGTGCGCGGCACCAAAATGTCGGCCTTGATTGCCACGCATAACCTTGAATTGGCTGGAAAAATGGACCGCATTCTGCGGCTTGACGGCGGGCGGCTCGTCGGCGGGTAACGCGGGTCAAGGCAAGGCGCGCCGCGCGCGGACCATCGTATGTGGGCCTGCCTCGGCGCGGCGATGGGCCTTGGGGCGCGGGCATGAGGACGCAGCGTGTGGAGCGTATCTGAGCGGGTCAAAGTGTCTTTGGGATTGGCGGATATGCGCGCGGCGCACAGCCCGTAAAGCAGATGCAGCCGTTCGCTTTGCTCTTGGCCAAAGGCGCGGTTCCGGCGGATGTGGGCGACGGGGTTTCGCCCCCCCCACACCGCGCCCCTTGGCGGCGCTTTTGGCCAGTCTCGAAGCCTTGCAAGAAGAGGCGAAAACCGCTGTCTGTAACACGTCGGTATTTTGTCGGTATCGCGTCGGTGGGCGCGGCGGTGGGCAAAACGCGGCGTGGGTGCGCGGCGCAGGTAAGTCCACAGGCATCGCCACAGCCACAGCCACAGCCACAGACACAGGCGGCGCCACGCTTTATTTGCAATTTGCCAAGGCGGGACTTAAGGTTTTCGCAACCGGATTTCACAAGGCGATTTTAGCGCGCAATGGGCCAAGAACTTAAAGACCACGCGATTGCGTTTTTCGTCTCGATCCTTTTGGGCGCCGCGGTTTTCGTCATCACCGCCAGCCTCGGAACCGCCAATGCCGAGAGCGTCGCGTTGGGGGTTGTGGCCGGACTTGGCACCCATTTGATTTTTGATCGCGTCGCCTACCGGCGCAAGCTTGATGCCACCAAGAAAGAGATCATCGAAACCCTGCGCGTCGGGGCGCCTTTCGAGGCGGGCTATACGATCTATAGCTCGGAAAAGGATGCGACGCGCTATGTGAATTCGGTCTTGCAAAATGCGGTGTCGGTTTGGAATACGCGGCTTGGCACGCTCGACAGCCCCTCGTCGCGCACCTTCAAGACCATGGTCGACGAGCATGACAAACAGATTTTGGGCGTGCTGCAGCGCGGCGGGGACGTTCGGATCATCCATGAGACACTGGCCAGCACCAATCAGGCCGATGATTTTATGAAAGCGGCGGCCCGTGTTCTGGAAACCGACGGGGCCGGAACCTTCGAGCTATACGCAGTGGATTACGCTTTGGCGCCGGTGCAGCAGATGATCATCATCGAGTTTTCCGACGGCAGTTCGGAGGCCTTGGTCGGTTGGGCCGTGGGGGAGGAGAAATCCTTCAACTACAAGGTCTGTCTGTTCCGCGACCGCCCGATCGTGAATTACTTCCGCACGGTCTTTGAGGAATATACGCTCTATCGCAAGACCTGAGGCCGTGCCTCAAACATCCAACTCCTCGACAAACTGCGCGTTTTGCTGGATGTATTCGAACCGCAGTTCGGGCTTTTTGCCCATCAACCGCTCGACCAGATCGCCGGTCTCTCCTGGTTCGTCCTCGTCGATGGTCACGCGGATCAATTGGCGCGTTTCGGGGTTCATCGTGGTGTCCTTGAGGTCCTTGGCGTCCATTTCGCCCAAACCTTTGAAGCGCGAGACGTCGATCTTGCCCTTGCCGCCCAGCCCTTTTTCAAGCCACGCGTCGCGCTCGGCCTCGTCGATGCAATAGACCCGTTTGGCCCCTTGGGTCAGCCGGAAGAGCGGCGGGCAGGCCAGATAGAGATGCCCCGCGTCGATCATCGGGCGCATTTGCGTAAAGAAAAACGTCATCAGCAGCGCGGCGATATGCGCCCCGTCGACATCGGCGTCGGTCATGATGATGATCTTGTCATAGCGCAGATCGTCGATGTTGAATTTCGTGCCCAGCCCCACGCCCATGGCTTGGCACAGATCGTTGATCTCTTGGTTGGTGCCGATTTTGGAACTGGCCGCGCCCAGCACGTTGAGGATTTTGCCGCGCAGGGGCAAGAGCGCTTGGGTCTTGCGGTCGCGCGCCATTTTGGCGCTGCCGCCCGCGCTGTCGCCCTCGACGATGAACAATTCGGTGCCCTCGCGCGAATTGGTGGCGCAATCGGTCAGCTTACCCGGCAGGCGCAGTTTTTTGGTCGCGGTCTTACGCTGGGTCTCTTTCTCCTGACGGCGGCGCAGCCGCTCTTCGGCGCGCAGCACCAGAAAATCGAGGATCGCACCGGCGGCTTTGGTATCGGCGGCCAGCCAGTTGTCGAAATGGTCGCGCACGGCGTTTTCCACCAAACGCTGCGCCTCGACCGTGGCAAGGCGGTCCTTGGTCTGGCCGACGAATTCCGGCTCGCGGATGAAGCATGACACAAGCGCACAGCCCCCCGCGACCAGATCCTCGCGGGTGATCTGCGCGGCTTTTTTGTTGTTGGACAGCTCGCCGTAGGCGCGGATGCCCTTGAGAACCGCCGCCCAAAACCCCGCCACATGGGTGCCGCCTTCGGGGGTCGGCACGGTGTTGCAATAGGACTGGATGAAACCGTCGCGCGCAGGGGTCCAGTTGATCGCCCATTCCACCTTGCCCGGCGTGTTGAACCGTTCGCTGAAATCGACGGTGCCGGCAAAGGGCGCATCGGCATAGGTCGAGGATTTGCCCAGCGTCTCGTTGAGGTAATCGGCCAAACCGCCGGGGAAGTGAAAGGTCGCCTCCAGCGGGGTTTCGCCGTCATTGATCGCCGTTTTCCACCGGATTTCCACGCCCGAAAACAGATAGGCTTTGGAGCGGATGGATTTGAACAAACGCGCAGGTTTGAACCGGTGGGCGCCGAAAATCTGCTCGTCGGCGTGAAAGGTCACGGTGGTGCCGCGCCGGTTGGGGGCGGCGCCGATTTTCTCGACGGGGCCAAGCGGGATGCCGCGCGAGAAACGCTGCTCGAACAGCTCTTTGTTGCGCGCCACCTGCACGACCATACTGTCGGACAAGGCATTGACCACCGAGGCGCCGACCCCGTGCAAACCGCCCGAGGTCTGATAGGCATCGCCGCCGAATTTGCCGCCCGCGTGCAGGGTGCAAAGGATCACTTCGAGCGCGGATTTGTCGGGAAACTTGGGGTGCGGATCAATCGGAATGCCGCGCCCGTTGTCGCGGATCACGATGGAGTAATCCTCCAAAAGCTCGACCTCGATGCGGTTGGCATGGCCCGCTACGGCCTCGTCCATCGAATTGTCGAGCACCTCGGCCACCAGATGGTGCAGCGCGCGCTCGTCGGTGCCGCCGATATACATGCCGGGCCGTTTGCGCACCGGCTCCAAACCTTCGAGAATCTCGATCGAGGAGGCGTCATAGGTGGAGCTTTCGGTTCCGGCGAGAAGATCGTCTGACATGTCTGCTGCTCATTATGCTTGATTGGCGGGTATTATGGCAGCTTGGCCGCGCGGGGGAAAGACAATTGCCGCGCCTTTTGCGCGGTTTTGCCCTCTGCGCAGGCGGGGCGCTCGGGCGGGGCGCGCGGGGGAGGTGCGCGGCTTTGCCTTTGATCCGCATCAAGGCGGGGCGCGGCGCTCTTGCGCTAGAATGCACCCAATCATCACCGGTCCCGCAAAGCGGCGCGGCGAAGGCAGGTTTGGCAAGGCCCCTTGCGGCCCGATGCTGCGTCTGCGCGCGCAATCCCGCGCAAAAAGCCCGTGCAAAAAGGAAGAGTTCATGAGCCAAGCCCAAAGCAAAACCGCCCCCAAAGACGGCCCCAAACCCGCCACGCCAAAGGCCGATCAGCCTGCCGCTACGCCCGCTGCGCCCGCCGCCGCGCCTGCGGCCGAAGAGGTCAGCAGCCTGCGCCGCGCCTTCGAGGCGGGCGATTACCCCTATGACAAACGCCTGTCGCGCCGCGCCTATGAGGGGCAAAAGGCCAAATTGCAGGCCGAGCTTTTGAAGGTGCAACATTGGGCGCATCAGACGGGGCAGAAATTCGTGCTGCTCTTCGAGGGGCGCGATGCGGCGGGCAAGGGCGGCACGATCAAACGCTTTACCGAACATCTCAACCCGCGCGCGGCCCGCGTTGTCGCGCTCAACAAACCCACCGATGAAGAGCGCGGCCAATGGTATTTCCAGCGCTATCTCGAACATCTGCCCACCTCGGGCGAAATGGTGCTTTATGACCGAAGCTGGTATAACCGCGCGGGGGTCGAGCGCGTCATGGGGTTTTGCGAGCCGACCGAATATCTCGAATTCATGCGCCAGACGCCGCAGCTCGAACAGATGCTCACCCGTTCGGGCATCCGGCTTTATAAATACTGGTTCTCGGTGACCCAAGACGAGCAGCGCGCCCGTTTTGCCAGCCGCGAGACCGATCCGCTCAAACGCTGGAAGCTCAGCCCGATCGACAAGGCCAGCCTTGGCAAATGGGACGATTACACCGAGGCCAAAGAGGCGATGTTTTTCTATACGGACACCGCCGATGCACCTTGGACCGTGGTCAAATCCGACGACAAGAAACGCGCGCGGCTCAATTGCATGCTGCATTTTCTGTCGACCCTCGATTATCCGGATAAGGATTTGCATATCGCCCATGCGCCTGACCCCAAGATCGTCCATTCGGCGCAGCATGTGATCCATAATTCGGGCCATATCCTTGGCGCGGCGCTGCATCCCGACCAGCGGCGCAGATAACGGCGAAATGCCGCCGCGCCGCGCGCCGATTGCGCGGGCGGCGCGATTTCCCCCTTGCGGGCGGGCGTCTCTGCGGTAGAGATTTGCCCATGGGGTTTTCTCGTCTCTTTCTTGCGCCGCGCGCGCCGCGCCGGATGTCCGCCGCCGCCTTGAGCGTTGCGGCGGCGCTTTGTGCGGGCGGCTTTACCGCCGCGCCCGCCGCCGCCCATCCGCATATTTTCGTCGAAACCGGTCTCAAGCTGGAACTGGACGGCGAGGGTCGCCTGATCGGGGTCGAGGTCACATGGACCTATGACGAGCTTTACTCGCTCTTGGTGCTCGAAGACATGGAGCTTGACGATGATTACGACGGGGTCTTGCGCCCTGACGAGATCGAAAGGCTGGACGGGTTCGATTTGCAATGGGATGCGGGATTTGCCGGTGATCTCTACGCGCTGCGCGCCTTGGAGGCGGGCCAAGCGCAGGGGCCGTCAGGGACCGAAACGGCGGATGAGGCCGAAGCGGCCGGTGGGGCCGAAACGGCCGATGGGGCAGGCGCCGAGGTCGAAACGCGCGAACTGGCGCTGGGCGCGCCGCAAGGGCGCGGCGCGCGGTTCAAGGACGGCAAGATCACCACGGTGCATTTTCGCCCCCTCGCGGCGCAGCCTGCGGGCGGCGTCATGCTGCGCGCCTATGATCCGACATATTATACCGCCTATGAAATCTCCGGCCGCATCGAGGCGCCCGCGCCGTGCCGCGGGGTCTTGCGCAAACCCGATCTGGAGCGCGCCTATGCCGAGGTGGAATCGCGTCTGGGCGGGCGCTCGGCCTCGGCCGATGACTATCCCGAGGTGGGCGAATTTTTTGCCGATACGGTTGTGATCTCATGCGATCCGGCCTCTTGAAACTGCCCGGTCTTTGGGCGGCGGTGATGCTCTGCGCGGCGCTCGGTCTGGCCTATTGGCTGTGGGGTTTGGGCGGTATGGAGGGCGTGGCGCGCTGGGCCGCCGCGTGGCAGCGCGAGGTGCAAACCACCATGGCGCAGGCGCTGCGCAGCCTCAAGGCGGGCGAGGCGGGGGCGCTGATCGGCCTGTGGAGCATGGCCTTTGCCTACGGGTTTTTCCATGCCGCAGGGCCAGGTCATGGCAAATTGGTGATCGGCGGCTACGGCATGGCGCGGCGCGTGCCGATGCGGCGGCTGGCGGCTTTGGCGCTGGTCTCGTCGCTGGCACAGGCGGCGACAGCGGTGGTTTTGGTCGCGGGCGGCATTGCGATCCTCGGCTGGGGGCGCAGCCAGTTGACCGAGGCCGCCGACCGCTATCTCGAACCGGTCAGCTATGGGGCGATTGCCGCGATCGGCCTGTGGTTGATGACGCGCGGCGCGCGCAAAATCGCGCGGCTCTGGGCGGCGCGGCGTGCGCAGGACGCGAGGCGCGGCGGAGTGTCGGCGAAGGGGCATGACGGTCAGGACGGTCATGAGGGGCATGACGCTCAGGACCACCTTCACGCGCATAGCCATACGCATTCCCATCCGCATACCCATAGGCATGCGGACGGGGGCAGCTGCGATTGCGGCCATAAGCACGGCCCCGATATCGAAGAGGTCATGGCCCTGCGCTCGCTGCGCGATGCTGCGGCGCTGGTCGCTGCGGTGGCGGTGCGGCCCTGCACGGGGGCGGTGTTTTTGCTCATCCTGACGTGGAAGATGGACCTCTTTGCCGCCGGTGTGGCGGGGGCCTTTATCATGGGGCTGGGCACGGCCAGCGTCACCATCGCCGTGGCCGTGGCGGCGGCGCTGATGCGCGAAGGCGCGCTGGCACGTTTGGCGGGCGGGGCGGCGGCGCGGGCGATTGCCTTGGCCGAGCTGCTCGCAGGCGCGATGATCGCCGTCATCGCGGGGCAAATGGTGCTGCGGCTGATTTGAGGCGCGCGGGGTGAGAATTCGGCGCGGGCCCCATCGGCCCCGCGCCGCTACGGTATTTGTCCGGCTTGCCGCACCTGCGGGGCTTGTGTAAGCCAGCGCCATGAGCCAGCCCCCGCATACAATGCCCGCGCCTCCCGCGCCCGATGCCGATCTCGGCGCGCCTGCCTTGAGCACGCGCGCACATATCCGCGCGGTCGGTGCATTGGGTTTGCCGCTGATCGGCAGCCATGTGGCGCAATATGCGATCAACCTGATCGATGCGGTGATGCTGGGCCGCTATGATGTCGAGGCCTTGGCCGCCGAGGTTCTGGGCGGCACCTTGTTTTTCGTGCTCTTCATCATGGGATCGGGATTTGCCTTTGGCGTCATGCCGATGGTGGCCGAGGCCATGGGCCGCGGCGCCGAAAGCGAAGTGCGCCGCGCCGCGCGCATGGGGCTTTGGATATCGCTGCTTTTCGGGCTGGCGACCTTGCCGCTGTTCTTGTTGTCCGAGCATTTCTTTCTCGCCATCGGGCAGGAGGCGCAGACCTCGGCGCTGGCGGGGGAATACCTGTCGGTGCTGGGCTTTACGATCCTGCCCGCGCTGGTGGTGATGGTGCTCAAAAACTACCTCGCGGCCTTGGAGCGCACGCAGGTGGTGCTCTGGATCACGCTGATCGCGCTGCCGCTCAATGCGCTGCTCAATTATCCGCTGATCTTCGGGGCTTGGGGCCTGCCCGAATTGGGGGTCTTGGGCGCAGCCATCGGCAGCCTTCTGGCGACGCTTTTCTCGATGCTGGCGCTGATCGCCTATATCTGGATCAAAGTGCCGCAACATGCGATTTTCTCGCGCATCTGGCGCCCCGATTGGGAGGCTTTCGGCGCGGTGTTTCGCCTTGGCTGGCCGATCGGGATTTCCAATCTGGCCGAAGTGGGGCTGTTTGCCGCCGCCTCGGTGATGGCCGGATGGCTGGGCACTTTGGTTCTGGCGGGGCACGGGATCGCGCTACAGATCACCTCGCTGACCTTCATGGTGCATTTGGGATTGTCCAATGCGGCGACGGTGCGCGCGGGGCGCGCCATGGGGCGCGGCGATGGCGCGGGGCTCAAACGCGGCGCGCGGGTGGTGATCGCCATGTCGCTTTGCGTGGCGATCCTCACGGCCTTGGGATTTGTGATTTTCGGCGCCGATCTGGTGGGGCTGTTTTTATCGGCCGATGATCCGGACCGCGCGCAGGTGGTGCGCATCGGCGCGGTGCTTTTGGCGGCGGCGGCGGTGTTCCAATTGGTCGATGCGGCGCAGGTCATGGGCATCGGATTGCTGCGCGGCCTGCATGACACGCGGGTGCCGATGGTGATCGCGGCGGTGAGCTATTGGCTCATCGGCGTTCCGGCCAGCTATTTGTTGGGCTTTGTCTTTGGCCTTGGCGGGGTCGGGCTGTGGCTCGGGCTTGCGGTCGGATTGGCCTTTGCGGGGGTGGCGATGATGTGGCGGTTCTGGCGCGTGGCCGCGCCCAAGGTCGGCGCGCCCGCGTAAGGCGCGGCGCCTATTGCGGCTTCAAAATCCGGTCGGCTTTTTTGCGCACGAGCACCGTGCGCAGGTCATGCATCGCCAGCAAAAGCGCATCGGTCACGGCGTCAAGCTGCGCATCGGTGGCCTTGCTTTGTGCCCAATGGGTGGTGGTGTTGAGGTAGTCGACCGCACGGTAGATATCGTCGATATCGCGCGCCGCCAGAACCGACATCCGCTCTTCCATCCAAGTCTTGATCGCCTCGACATCGCCTTGCGACAGGCTGCGGTCGCCATGGGGTTTGATCTCGCCATTGCGGATATTGACCACCGCGATCTGGTCCATATCGATGCGCCGCTGGCGGTTTTCCGTATCTACGCGAAAGACAAAAGCGCCGTTGTCGCGGACGCGAAAATAATAGTCGGGAAGATCGGACATGGGGGGCGCTCGCCTGTCGTTTTGGTCTTGTTGCGTCGACTGTGCCGCGCCGCGCGGGGTTTTTCAACCTTTAGCGCACTTTAGCGCGCCGCCCCCAAAAAGACGAAGGCGGCGCGGGGCGGCGCTGCGCGCTTAGGTCAGCGCGGCGCAGAAGTCCTGAATGCGGGTGCAGGCTTCGGTCAGGTTTGCATCGGATGTGGCATAGCTGACCCGAAAGCAGGGCGACAGGCCGAAGGCCGCGCCAAAGACCACCGCCACGCCGGTCTCTTCGAGCAGCGCCTTGGCAAAGGCCTCGTCATCGGCAATCACCGTGCCGCCTTTGGAGGTCTTGCCGATCAGCCCCGCAATCGACGGGTAGACGTAAAAGGCCCCCTCGGGCACGGGGCAGGTCACGCCGTCGATCGCCGAGAGCATCGAGACCACCAGATCGCGGCGGCGTTTGAACATCTCGTTATTGGTGGCGATGAAATCTTGCGGACCATTGAGCGCCTCGATGGCCGCCCATTGGCTGATGGTGCAGGGGTTGGAGGTCGATTGCGACTGGATCTTGCGCATCGCGCCGATCAATTCTTTCGGCCCCGCCGCATAGCCGATCCGCCAGCCGGTCATCGCATAGGCTTTGGACACGCCGTTACAGGTCAGCGTGCGGTCATAGAGTTTGGGTTCGACCTGCGCGGGGGTGCAAAATTCGTAATCGTCATAGACCAGATGCTCATACATATCATCGGTCATCACCCAGACATGCGGATGGCGCAACAGCACATCGGTCAGCCCTTTGAGCTCATCGCGCGTATAGCCCGCGCCAGTCGGGTTCGAGGGCGAATTGAAGATGAACCATTTGGTTTTGGGCGTGATCGCCGCCTCAAGCTGCTGGGGGGTGATCTTGAAATTGGTCTCGAGGCTGGCCTCGACGGCAACAGGCTCGCCGCCCGCCAGCAAAACCATATCGGGGTAGGAGACCCAATAAGGCGCGGGGATCACCACCTCGTCGCCCGCATTCAGCGTCGCCATCAGCGCATTATAAAGGATCTGCTTGCCGCCCGTGCCGACCGAGACCTGCGCAGGCACATACTCAAGCCCGTTGTCGCGCTTGAGCTTGTCGCAAATCGCCTGCTTGAGTTCGGGAATACCGTCGGGGGCGGTGTATTTGGTTTTGCCCGCCGTGATCGCGGCGATCCCTGCGTCCTTGATGTTTTGCGGCGTGTCGAAATCCGGCTCGCCCGCGCCAAGGCCGATCACATCACGCCCCGCCGCTTTGAGCTCTGCCGCCATGGTCGTCACGGCGATGGTCGGAGAGGGTTTTACGCGCTCGAGGGATTTGGAAAGGAAGCTCATCACATCAGGCCTTGGTTTGTGTTCCATCGCGTCATGTCTTAGGCTTGGCGCAACGGGCGTTCAAGCGCGAAGAGAATGGCGCGCGCCAAATCTGCGCCGCTGCGCCCAGATTATGCGCCAAAGCGCCCTGAACCGCACCCCGATGAGGATAATATGAGCCAAACACCCACCCATCCCGCTTCTGATCCGGTCCTTGACGGTGCCGATCCGGAGGCCGCCGATCATGACGCGCCCGCACTCGAAGGGGCGGAGAGGGCCGCGGACGCCGATTGGTTCGACCCTGAAACCACGACCTTTGGCGACCGCCTCGCCGGTGCGCGCGAGATCAGCCAGATGAGCCAGCAAGAGATGGCCAAACGGCTCGGCGTCAAGCTCAAGACATTGCGCGCATGGGAAAACGATCTGTCCGAGCCGCGCGCCAACCGGTTGCAAATGATCGCGGGGCTGTTGAACGTGCCTTTGATCTGGCTGATCACCGGCGAAGGCGCGGGCGGACCGGAGGAGAATGATCCCGAACTGAGCCACGATGTGCTTGGCATTTTGACCGAAATCCGCGATCTAAAGGGGCAGCTGTCCAAAGCCGTTGACCGGCTCGGGCGGCTCGAGAAATCCTTGCGCAGCACGTTGAAGGACGAAGCCCGATGAGCGACACGCCGATGAAACCCGACGCCGCCAAAGCGGTGCAAGACGCCGCCCATGCCCATGCCTTGCACGAAGGGGCCTACCGCGCCCGAAACGAGGACCGCGACACCCGCGTGCGGCGGCTCAAACTGCGCTCCATGCGGCGCGGAATCAAGGAAATGGATATCATCCTCGAGGGTTTCGCCAAGGCCCATCTCGACCAGATGGACGCCGAGGAGCTGGAGGCCTATGACCTGCTCTTGAGCGAAAATGACCAAGATCTTTACCAATGGGTGACCGGCCAAGTGGCCCCGCCTGCCGCCCATGACGCCATGTTGCGCCGCGTCGCCGCCCATGCGGGCGCCAGCGGCGCCTGACGCGGTGCCGGATTTTTCCAATCTTTTACATGCCTTACCCTGTCTTTGCCGCGCCCCTGCCGTGGCGCGCGGGGCGGCGCGCGCGCGCCTTATCCACGAAATGGCTCGCATTTTAGGCGTCTTTGCCTCCGTTTAACGGAATGTTGGATGTTTTGCCTCAGGGTCCTTCGGGATACGGGCGATGACCCTTGCGAAATGCGCCGACGCGGCCAACCTACGGAGACAAGTATGAGTATGAACAAGCCTCTCGGAATTGCCGAGGAACAGGGTTTCATGGCGGCCTATCTCGACGCGCTTGCGTTGGTCGAACGGCTGCACCGCCTGCTTCTTGATGTGATCAAGGATGAATTCGAACGGGTCGGCGTTCTGGAGATCAACGCGGTGCAGGCGCTTTTGCTGTTTAACATCGGCGACAACGAGGTGACGGCGGGCGAATTGAAAAGCCGCGGCTATTACCAAGGCTCCAACGTCAGCTATAACCTCAAGAAACTGGTGGAAATGGGCTTTATGCATCACCAGCGCTGCGAGATCGACCGCCGCTCGGTGCGTGTGCGCCTGACCGAAAAGGGCCGCCATATCCGCACCGTCGTCTCCGAACTCTTCGCGCGCCACGCCGAGGGGCTGGAGGCCGAGGGCGTTCTTGGCCCGACGGGCTTGGATGAGATCACCACCTCCTTGCGCCGCGTTGAACGCTATTGGAGCGATCAGATCCGCTACATCTACTAGGCGCAGGCCGCCGCGCCGGACCGGTTTCGAACACGACGGTTTCGAGCAGTGATTGAGCAGATCGCCGGGGTATGGCGATAAACACAGGCAACGGGGCGTCCCAATCGCGGGCGCCCCGTTTTCGTATCTGGCGCGTCGATGGCTCGGAAATGCGGCAGCCTATTGATTTTATTGTGTATTGTAGTGCATCAAATCACGGCAAGGTGGGGGTTTGACTCCTTGTGGTCACCATATTGACAACATGTTGTCAATATGGTGATATGCTACCATGACAACGCAAACACCCACAGAATCGACGCAAGCCGCCGCGATGACACGGCTCATCTTGGAAGTCTTTCGCCTCAACGGGGCGCTTTTGGCGGCGAGCGATGCGCTTGTCGCCGATATCGGCCTGACCAGCGCGCGGTGGCAGGTCATGGGCGGCATCGCGCTCAAACCCGACCCGCGCCCCGTCGCGTGGATCGCCGATGACATGGGGCTGAGCCGCCAAGCGGTGCAGCGCATCGTCAATGATTTGCAAAAGGCGGGATTGGTCGAATTGCGGCCCAACCCGCATCATGCCCGCGCCAAGCTGGTGGCGCTGACCGAGACGGGCGCGCAGGTGCTGGACCAAGCGGCGCAGCGCCAAGTCATCTGGGCCGAGGCGCTGGTGCAGGGGCTTGCCGAGGGGCAGATCACCGCCGCGGCGGACCTCACCGCGGCCATCGCGGACCGGTTGCAAGGCAGCTAAAGCGCCGCATCACACGATAGGGAGAGACCCATGCCGATCAAAAGCACCGCGTCGCGATACGGCTCTATCGCCATCCTCTTGCACTGGCTCATGGCCGTGCTGCTTGCAGCGCTCATCGTCACCGGTTTTTTGGCGGCCAGCGCAGCGGATGAAAGCACCAAGGCGGCGTGGCTGATGCTCCATGCGCCTTTGGGCTTGAACCTTCTGCTCTTGTTGGTGTTGCGCATCTTGTGGCGCATCCTCTTTGACCGCAAACCCGCCGCCCACAAGGGCGGTGCGCGCTGGCAGCGCGGCGCGGCGCGGGCGGTGCATTTGGGGCTCTATCCGGTCTTGCTCATGGCGGCGGGATCTGGGCTGGCGATGTTTATCCTCTCGGGGATGGGGCCGATCCTGTTTGACGGCGCCGAGGGGCCATTGCCGGACTTTGACAGGCTCGCGCCGCGCGCCGCGCATGGCATCGGGGCGCGGCTCTTGATCGCGCTGGCGCTGCTGCATATCGGCGCGGCGCTCTATCATCATTTCATCCTCAAGGACGGGCTGCTTGCACGGATGTGGCCACCCTTGGGCCGGTCGCGCCCTTCTGCGCCGCAAGGGGACGCCTTGCCATGAGACACCCGATCATCGCCGCCGTTTTCGCCCTCATCACCCTCACCGGAGCGCAGCCCATGACCGCACAAAGCATGACCGCACAATCGGCCCCCGAGCCCGTCACCTTGATCAACCCCTTCATCGTGCCCGCAGGCAAGGAAGACGAGGCGCTCGCCATGTGGCAACGCGCCCGCGATTTCATGGCCGCGCAGCCCGGTTATATTTCAACCACGCTGCACCGCGCCCTGTCGCCCGATGCCAGATATGCGATGATCAACGTAGCCCAATGGGAAAGCCTCACGGCCTTTCAGGCCGCGATTGCCGCCATGCAGGCGGCGGATAATTTGCCAAATGTCGAGGGGGTGATCGGCGATCCGCAACTCTACCGCGCCGTCTCGCAATAGCGGCGCGCCCCGCCGCGCGGGGCGCGGGCGCGCTTACCAATGGCCGGTGTTTTCCATACTCGCCCAAGGCTCGCGCGGGGCCAGCGCCTCGCCCTCTTGCAACAGCTCGATCGAGATATTGTCGGGCGAGCGCACAAAGGCCATATGGCCGTCGCGCGGCGGGCGGTTGATCGTCACCCCCGCGTCCATCAATTTTTGGCACATCTCGTAGATATTGCCGACGCGGTAGGCCAGATGGCCGAAATGACGGCTGTCCGAAGGCAGCCCCTCGTCGCCGTCCCAGTTATACGTCAGCTCGACGGGGCAGTCCTCTTGCCCCTCCGGCGCCATGAAGATCAGCGAAAACCGGCCCTTTTCGCTGTCGACGCGGCGGGTTTCCTTAAGCCCCAAAAGCGCAAAAAACGCCATCGTCGCCTCAAGGTCCTTGACCCGCACCATCGTGTGTAAATATCTGACTTTCATTGTCTTTCCCTCATGTCCGCCTAGAAGCTGGATTTGATCCCCAGCCCCAGCGAGACCTCTGTTGTGTCATAGCGCGAGACGTTCGAGCGGTTCTTGCGCGCCCTGAGCGTCAAGCTAGGGGCAAAACCGGCATAGTCAAAGTCGTGAAACACAAAATCCACCGTGCCAAAGACCGAATGGTCCTCGCGCGCGGTGGTGATGAAGGCTTGGTAGAGGCCGTCAAGCTTGCTCACCCCCAGCCCGAGGCTGATTTTCGCGGGGCCGATCGGTTCGGCAAAGGCGTAATTGGCATAGGCGGTCAGGCGCGCATAGCTGCTGTTGCGTCCCGTCCCGTCGGTGTCGGTATAGCTCAGCGACAGGGCCGCCCTATCATCATTGCCCAGCCGGTGCGACAGGCGCGCGGTGGCGCTTTTGCTGCGCGTGACGCCAAGGGTGCGCGATTTATAGCGGCGTTCTTCGGCGGCCAGATCAAGGCTCAGCCCCGTGCGCTCGGCCAGCCGCCAATGGCTCTCGGCCCCGATGCGCATCAGGTCCTGATAGGCCGCGCCCGCATACCATGTTTGCCCGACCGAGGCCGAGAGCGCGCCGCTATGGCCCGTGCCCAGCGGCAGCGCAAACCCGTGGCGCAGCCCGATGCGCGCGGTGGTCGATCCGAAATCGGAGTTCTTGATATCGTCGTCCAAAGGCGTCGGCGTCGCGGCGGCCAGATCATAGGCCTCTTGCGACAGGATCACGCGGCTCACCCCCAGCGATGCGATCAGCCGCGTCTCGCTTTTGGCGCTTTCGCGCAATCGGTAGGCGGCCTGCAAATCGGCGCTGATCACCACGCCCTTGAGCGCCTGATCATGCGCGCCGATGGTGCCGACCAATGTGGTTCCGTCGATCTGGTGAAATTCGGTATCGGCGCCGCCATTGACGTTGGAGGAGGGCGAGGCGTTTAAATTGATGTTGAAACTCAACGGGTTGATCGCGCGCACCTGCGCGTAATCGCGCGCCACTTGGCCGCGGGCCTGATCATGCGGGGCAAAGGGCAAGGAACGGCGCAGCCAATATTGCGCCCGCGTCGGTTGGCCCGCATCGAAGGACAGTTTCGCCGCAAGCTGGGCAGCGCGGAACCTGTCGTGCTTTTGCGGGGCAAGGCGAAAGGCCTGCGCCGCAGAGGCGCGGCCCTCGGCCGGTTGGCCCAGACGCGAGAGCGCCTCGCCCAGCAGATAGCGCGCAAACCCGTCCTTGGCATCGCGCGCAATCAGGGCGCGTGCGATATCGCGGGCCACCTCGGGCCGCCCGTCATTGAGCGCGGCAACCCCGATGGCGCGGGCCTGCGCCAGATCAAGCGTGACAGATTGAGCCGGGGTGCCCGATGGGGATGCGGGGGGGGATGCTGCAAGGGATGTGGCGGGGGCGGGCAGGGCGGTTTGCGCCGCCGCGCCCAAAGGCCAAAGGAGCAGCGCCGCCGCGCAGGCCGCCGTTTGGGCCGCAGCGCGCCCGATCGCGGGGCCGCGCGCCATTATTCTTCGGCGCAAAGCGCGCCTTCGCCCGAGACGCCGCAGCGCGACAGGACAAAGATGCCGTATTCTTCTTCATTGGTGAGCGTGGTCGATCCGCCCCATTCCTTGGCCTGCACCACGCCCGCAACCGCCGTGGCCCCGTCGCCGCCAAAGATGCCGCCCCAATTGCCTTTGACCTGCGTGTCCACCGAGGTGGTGCCGAAAAACTCGCCATTGGCGTCAATCGGAGCCGCGTCCAGATCGAGCCGCGGAAGGCCGGTATAGGTCGGATAATCGGTGAAGACGCGGTCCGAGATGCCGCCATTGACGACGCCCGCGTTGAAATCGGCGTTGATCAGGATCGTGCCTTCGAGGCGGGCGGTTTGATCGGCGCGCAATTCATCGGGCACCGCGCCGCTGAACACAACGCTGTTGCCGTTGAGATTGGTCACCGCCACATAGCGGCCGGTGTAGGAGACAAGACCGGCGCCCTCGGGCCGCACGTAATCGCCGCTGCGCTCATAGGCGCCGCCAGCGTAGAATGTGCCGAATTGCCCGCCGTCACCGACGACCATGGCGCGTACCGTATTGTCGGGATCATCGGAGATTTTGCCAAAGCCGGTGAAGTGACGCTGCAGGTTCGATTGCTGTTTGGTGAAGGCGATATAGGGGCCGACATCAAGGCTCGGCGTGCGGGTATAGGTGTCGATCAGGGCCGCGCCATCAAGAGTGGTATAGATTTGCAAGGTCGGGGTGCCGCCTGCCTCCGAATAGGAGGCCGCCTCGAGATTGTTGGCCAGCTCTTCGGGGATGGTGCTATTGGCGGCTTTTTCGGCGATTTCCTCGGTGGATTCAGTCGAAAACGGGTTGGTGCCGCTGCCTGCGGCGCAACCGGACAGGGCCAATGCGGCCACAAGCGTTCCTGCGAATTTCATCATGATACCTGCCCCTTACACGCTGCTCGCGCTCAAAATCCCCGTGACGGGGTGAAAAGTCAACGCCGCTCTGCGCCATTGCGGCGGTTTTTGCCAATCTGTTGCACCATTCTATTTTGCCGCGTCCCAGCATCATATTGTGGTGCAAAACTCGGCGCAAACAATATAATGTGGTCTCCGACTCGCAATTTCCGACAAAGGATTGACCAAAATGCCCGTGACGCCAGAGCAACAAGCCCAAATCGATGAAGAGCGCGCCCAGACGCGCCAAACCCTGCGCGCGACCTCCGAGGGTATGGAAAAGCACCTCTATACGGCGATTCCGGTTTTGGATCATGGGTTTGTGCGGGTGATCGATTATATGGGCGATGACGCCGCGATTTGTCAGGCCGCCCGCGTCAGCTATGGCAAAGGCACCAAATCGGTGCAAAACGACGAAGGTCTGATCCGCTATCTGATGCGCCATTGGCATTCGACGCCTTTCGAGATGTGCGAAATCAAGCTGCACGTCAAATTGCCGGTTTTCGTCGCCCGCCAGTGGATTCGCCACCGCACCGCCAACGTCAATGAATACTCGGCCCGCTATTCGATCCTTGATCGCGAATTCTACATCCCCGCGCCCGAACATCTTGCCGCGCAATCGGTGGTCAACAACCAAGGCCGCGGCGAGACCCTGTCGGGCGAGGATGCCGCGCGGGTTCTGGAAATCCTCAAGGCGGACAGCAGCCGCGCCTATGACCATTACGCGCAGATGATCTCGGACGAGGAGGGCAGCGTCGGATTGGCGCGCGAACTGGCCCGCATGAACCTGCCCGCCAATATCTATACCCAATGGTATTGGAAGGTGGACCTGCACAACCTGCTGCATTTCTTGCGCCTGCGCGCCGATGCCCACGCCCAATACGAAATCCGCGTCTATGCCGATGCGATTTGCAACGTGGTCGCCGATTGGGTGCCCTTCGCCTTCAAGGCCTTCGAAGACTACCGCATGGGCGCCGTGTCGATGTCGGTGCAAATGATGGACAGCCTGCGCCGGATGCTCAAAGGCGAAGAGGTCACACAGGAAAATTCCGGCATGAGCGCGAGGGAATGGCGCGAGTTTATGGGGGTGATTGAGGGGTGAAGCTAAGCGCTGACGCCATTGAGTTTTCAGTGAAAATTCGGGCGTTTCCCATGCATCAAACCCGTCCTTGCCCGCACGGTCCGCGCCCGAACCGCCCCCACGGGGCGGGCGCTTTACGCCCACCCCTCGGTTCGGGCGCGGCCCTTTTGCTCGGGCAAAACCGCGGGGTTTGGGGCTGTTGTGATCCAATCGGGCGTGCGCGCCGTATCGTGACCAAAAGGACCGACACATGCACCTGATCATTTTGTATTTTTCCACCGCGATTATCTTTTTGGGCATCGACGCCGTGATGCTCAAGAACGTGCTGCGCCCGCTGTTTGAAACCCGCCTTGGCGACCAGCTTCTCGAAGACCTGCGCCTTGGCCCTGCGGCGCTCTTCTACCTCGCCTATGTGGGCGGGATCTTGTATTTCGTTTCGGCCCCCGCGCTGCGCGAGGGCGGCGCATTGGGCGCGGTCTTCGTCTCGGCGGCGATCCTTGGCGCCATGGCCTACGGCACCTATGAATTCACCAATTTCGCCACGCTCAAAGCTTGGGACTGGCGTCTGGTGGTGGTCGATCTGGCTTGGGGCACGGTGCTGACCGGCTCCTCCGCGGCGCTCGGCCTGTGGGTCACCCGCGCGGTCACCTGATTCTCGATTACAACAGGGCGCAGAAACCGCCGCTTTGGCGCGAAAAAAGCTGGACCCGATGGCGCAACCGCTGTCTAATTGGTGCAATAATAACAGTGGTGTAACTCGGGGGACCGAATTTATGACAATTAAAACAGCCCTTTATGGCGCAATCGCCTTGACAGTTTTTGGCGCGGGCGCCGCGCTTGCCGATGCGAAAATCTATCCTGAAACGCGCTATGGCAACTATTGCCCCGCCGGATACCAGCCGGTGCGCATCGATGGTGTGATCTGCTGCGGGCAGCCGAACCAGAATGTCAGCTATCAATCAATGATGAGCCAGCCCGCGCGCAAAGTGCACCGTGTCAAATCGGTCAAACGCCATGTGTCGCGCACGGTATGCCCCGTGGGCGAAAAAGGCTGCTACACGCAGTAAGCCTTTGATCCGGTTTTGAAATGTCAAAAAGGGCGTGGTGTGATCCGCGCCCTTTTTTGCGCGTGATGCGGATCGCAGGGGCCTAGACGAGTTTGAGATCGCCTGCCATTTTGCGCCCGTCGCGCCCTTCGGTCAATTCGAACTCGACCTTTTGATTGTCGCTCAGGCCCGTCAAACCCGACCGCTCGACCGCCGAGATATGCACGAATACATCGCTGCCGCCTGTTTCGGGCTCGATGAACCCGTAACCCTTTGTAGTATTGAACCATTTCACGGTGCCGCTGGGCATGTCCGTGTCTCCTTCTGCCTTAAATCCGGTAGGCCTCGCGGCCCGATTTTCGCCGAAAACCGCGCCCCGTCGCAAGCTGACCTGCCCGCTCAAGTTGACGTATCGGCAACTTCGATGTTTGCATTTTCATTGTAAAATGCAAGCAAAACAGGGGTGCAGCCGCGCGAGATGCCTAGTAAATAGGCGCAAACTATCGGGGAGGATGTGATGAGAGTTTACGGGCTGAAAAACTGCGATACCTGCCGTAAAGCATTGAAATCATTGGAGGGTGCCGAGATGATTGATGTGCGTGCGCAAGGGGTGCCGCAAGAACTTCTGGCGCGCGCCTTCGAGGTTTTCGGCGAAAAACTGCTCAACACCCGCTCGACCACATGGCGCGGTTTGAGCGAGGCAGAGCGCGCGCGCGCGCCGCTTGAACTGCTGGCCGATCATCCCGCCTTGATGAAGCGCCCCTTGATCGAGGATGAGGGGCAGCTTTACTTGGGTTGGGGTCCGGACGTGCAGGCGGCGCTGACGTAAGGCGCTGGTATAAATCAGTTTTCTTTCCGCGAAAACAGCAGCCGGTCCAATGACACCGCGCCGCCCCCGCGCAAGACCAGCACCAAAAGCGGCAGCAGCCACAAGGCCCGTTGATCCAAAATCACCGCATCGGGCGCGCGGTCAAACCATGCGCCCAATGTCTCGGCATGTGCGATGCCACCGTGGCCAAAAAGGTCGGTCAGGCTTTGCACCGCGATGAAACCGATCATCCCGAGGCTCGCCAGACGGGTCAAAAGCCCCAAAACCACCAAGGCAGGCAGGATAAATTCCGCCCAAGTCCCCGCGAGCACCACGGCGTGATGAAAGAGCGAAAGCTGGCTGGCGTCATATCCGGCGGCCTCGATGGCTTTGGGGAAAATCTGCGCATAGGCGCCGGTTGAGGGGCGCAAGACTCCCAAAACCCCGTCGCCCAATTTGGTCAGCGCCGAGGCCCAGAAATAGACCAGCAAAACCGCCGCAAATACGGCGCGCGAGGCGAGGGGCAGAAGGCCCAAACGATCATCCACAGCGGTTAGCCCCGCGCCGAGCGCTTGAGCGCGGTTTTGTATGGTTTGGAACATCAGGGGGCCTCTTTCAGTGTATAAATCGCGCCGTTTTGGACCAATATGGCAAGCACGCGGGCGGGATCAAAGCCCGCATCAATGCCGTTTGCCGCCTCATAGGCCGCTCCGAGCGGGGTGTTTTCGGCAAGGGCGGCGGTGAAATGCGTCTCGGCATCGCTGAGCACATCCAGCACAGGGGTATAGTCCACGCGGGTGATCAAAATGCCCTGCGCTGCCTCGGGCATCTCGCCCGCACCGCCCGTTGCACGTTGCCAGATCGCATGCAGCGGGAAGGCCGAGGCGAGCACGCGCAAGGAGGGCGCAAGCGTCAACCGCGCGCCCATCAGGGCAGGCTCGTCCAAACCGCCCAGAACCTGCGGCGCCAACGGGATGTGATCGGCGGCGTGGTAGCTCTCGCGCAGCGCCAGATCGAGCCGCGCCACATCGCGCAGATAGCCCATATGCGCCAAGGGCGGCACGGCGGCGATGAAGTCGGGCATATCCGCGCCGTAATGCATCATCAGCGGCGAGCGCGGCGGATGCGCGCGCAGGTAAGCGCTTGCCACAGCTTTGAAATTTGCCTCGCCCAGAAGCGCCGCGAGGGTCGGGAAGCCTGCGCCGAGCGCCTCGCCCAAGGAGGTGGCGATATTGTTGCGGTAGATGTCATAACGGCGCGCGGCGGGGCGGCCTTGGGCGTCGACCAGCCCCTCGGGCAGCGGCGCGGCGGGATCGAGAAGCGCCGCGCGAAAGCGCTCTTGCGTCGTCATGCGCGCCGCGCCTCGATGTGACTTGCCGCGCGCAGGGCCGCGGCTGCGCGCTGCGCTTCGGCCTCCAGCACCTTGAATTCGGGCACGTCATTGTCCCATTCCACCAAGGTCGGGCGCGGGCCGCTGCGCTGCAGGGCCTCGTCCAGAAGCGCCCAAACCGGATCGGCCACCGGCGCGCCGTGGCTGTCGATCAGCAGCGGTTTGCCGCCTTCGCCGAAGTCCTCATCATGGCCGCCAAGGTGGATTTCTTGCACATTTTCAATCGGGTAGGCATCAAGATAGGCGATCGGATCGAGGTCGAGATTTTGCGCCGAGACAAAGACGTTGTTCACATCAAGCAGCATCGCACAGCCGCTGCGCCGCACCACTTCGCACAAGAACTCCGGCTCGGCATAGGTGCTCTGCGCGAAAGCGAGATAGGAGGAGGGGTTTTCGAGCAGCATCTGCCGCCCCAATGCGTTTTGCACCTGATCAATGTGATCACAAACATGGGCAAGCGTTTGCGCCGTATAGGGCAGAGGCAGCAGATCATTCATGAATTCCGCGCCATGGGTGGACCATGCGAGATGTTCGGAGAAAGAGGCGGGCTTTATGTGATCACAAAGCCGCGCAAGCCGCGCCAGATGCGCGGTGTCGAGCGGGGTCTGCCCGCCAATCGAGAGACCAACGCCATGGACCGAGATGGCAAAACGCTCCGCGAGGGCGCGCAGTTGCGCCAAAGGCCGCCCGCCATCGCCCATATAGTTTTCCGCGTGGATCTCAAGCCAGCTCACCGCGCCTGCATCCTTCATAAGTGCCTCGAAATGTTGCGGTTTATATCCGATCCCCGCCGCAAGCGGCAGCGGCGCGGCATCGGGCGAGAGGGGCAGGTCAGGCAGGGAGGCGGTCATGTGATGGGTCTCCGGATCGGGCAAATCGCCCCTTCGGCCGCGCGGATCGGGCCGAAGGGGCAGGGGACAGGGTTTAGCCCGCCATGTCGCGCTTGAGCGGCTCGAGCGAGCCTTTGCGCATCGTGCCATCGGCCATTGCAGGCAGTTCGATGGTCATGCAGGTGCCCGCATCCACAAGCGTCCATGCATCGCCTTGGTAGTCGACTTTCGATGTGCCGGCGCAAGTGGTGCCAGGACCGGCGGCGCAATCGTTCTTACCGGCCATGGACACACCATAGCATTTTTCTTTGCCAGCCGCAGAGGCGGGCGCGGCATAGGCGGTCAGGGCGGTGGCAACGGCGCCCGCGAGGGCGGCGGATTTCAAAACGGTGTTGGACATGTGTTATCTCCTGTCGGTTTACATGGGGCGCGAGGGATTGCGCCTGACGACAGGGGTAGCGGGTAAGGGCGCTCACGGACCACTCACAGGCGCGTGTGGCACGGCTCTGTCAGAGTTTGTAACATACGCAAGTTTGAGTTGTTTGTAACATTTCGCAGCTGCGGCATGGTGGAAATGAAAAAGCGGCCCTCGGTAGGGCCGCTTTAAGGTGTTGTTATAAAGTGATTTTATCTCTCACTCGGCCTTGCGGCGCCGCGTTGCAAAACCCGCGACGGCGAAGGCGGAGGCCAAAAGCGGCAAGCCCGCAGGCAGCGGAACAGGCGCCGCGCCGACCTCATATGTAACAGAAAATCCGCCCGAGTTGTTCAAAGTGTAGCCTTCGTTGAGACCAAAGAAGATCACGCCGTCCTCTGCTGCGGTATAGCTCAGCGCCGATCCGACCAAAAACAGGCTGGAGGAGGCGAGCGAGCCGCCCCAATCGGTATTGCGCGCCGCAAAAGAGGGGCTGTCGAACAGCGCTTGCGGCACAAAGGCCCCGATCAGCGCGCCAAGGTTGGGCATGTCGGGGCCGCCATCGCCGCCGATGGCATCAACTTCGGCTTCTTGCAGGGGCGTGTATTCAAAACCGAAAACGCCGCCTGTTGTGGCGCTGAAGAACGCGCCGTCGGGACCGACGGTGGTGCCTTCGCCGATAAACAGCGTGCCGCTTGCGGTGATTTCGGCGGTCTCGCCTGCACCGATGGCAAAGCCGTAAACCATATCTTGCGGGGCGGTGAGCCATACGCCGAAATAGCCGTTGTTATGCGGGCCGACGGTGGCGGTGCCGGTGGTCAGCCCCGTCGTGGCGGCCTCGGCGCTGATGGCTGTCATGGCGAGCGCGGCGCTCAAAAGGGCGGGTTTGAGAATGGAAGTCATAGAGTCGTGCCTTGTCAAAGAGTTGTTGTGAAAACAGGTCACCGGAAAAGAACCAAAGCCAATGGCGCTAATCTTGGCGGAAAAACAGCACTCGGAACATAACACGGCGCATGGACAAACGGCGTCCCAAAATGAGAGACGCCGTCAGCCGTATCGTAAATCTGTGGTTAGCTTTTGCGGCGGCGGGCAACAAAGCCAGCCAGACCGAAGGCCGAAAGCATCAACGGCAGACCAGCAGGCAGCGGCACCGCAGGGGCAATCACATCAAATGTCGCGGTGATCGAGCCGGAGTTGTCGGCGTAGTAGTAGGGGTCGCCCTCAAACTCAGGCGCATCGACAAAACCGATGAGCAATGTATCCGCCCATTCGGGGATGTAGAACAATTGCTGCGCGCCCGTGCCGGTGCCGGTCAACCCGTCGCCAAGAAAGAACACTTGGTTCAGCAGCGGCGCGTAGGAGGCAAGGCCCAGATCGCCCGCGCCATACATGCTATCGGGGGCGGGGATGCCTGTGGCCGAATAGGTGGCGCTGTCGATAAAGGCCCCCGCGAGGAACAGCTGGCTTGTTTCGACCGAGATGCCGGACAATCCGTTGGCCCCATTGACGTCGGTATTGCCGCCCCACGAGGCAAGCGGGGCGGTCATGAGATCGAAATCTCCACCATCTGCGCCGACGAAATAGCTGTCGAAACGGCAGCAATCCACAGAGCCAAAGACGTCCGACAAGACAACTGCCGAGCCAGCGCTATAGCTGCCCAAGGCGAAGGTTTGTGCCGCCGTGCTTCCGTAAAAGCCGGTGCCATAGATCGACGCTGTGCCGAAGGTCTCGATGGTTGTGCCCTGTGCGGCGGTGCCAAGGGCAAGCGCGGCAATGGTGTAGAGAAGGGTCTGTTTCATTTTGGCAGCCTGAAAAAAGGATTTACAATTATGTCAATTATCGGGCGAAATCGGGAATGTGTCGAGATGAATTTTGAGGGAAAGCGCAGGACTGTCCACGCGGCGCGGACAATCCTCCGCGCGGCCATTGGATTGTGCCGATTTGGGGGGGTAATGCGCTGCGGCGAGCCCCAAAATACAGGGCGGCGCCACAGCATGATCGGGATAGTCAGGCGCTCTTGAGATCCGGCGCGATGGCATCTTGGCCCAATGCGGCAAGGATTTCGTCCAAGGAGACGACCGAGGTTTGCTTCTCGCCCAAACGCCTCACGGTCACGCTGCGCTCTTCGACTTCGCGCGCGCCCACGGCCAAGATCACCGGCACTTTGCCAAGGCTGTGCTCGCGGACCTTATAGTTGATCTTCTCGTTGCGAATGTCGGCCTCGGCGCGCACGCCTTTGGCGCGCAGGGCCGCGACGACCTCGTTCACATAGTCATCGGCCTCGGAAATGATCGAGGCGACCACCACCTGACGCGGCGACAGCCAGAAGGGCAAACGGCCCGCGTGGCTTTCGATCAAAATGCCGATGAACCGCTCGAAGGAGCCAAGCACGGCGCGGTGCAGCATCACGGGGCGATGTTTCGCGCCGTCCTGCCCGATATAGCTCGCGTCCAGACGGTCGGGCAGGTTCGGGTCGATCTGCAAGGTGCCGCATTGCCAGTCACGCCCGATGGCATCGGTCAGAACGAATTCGAGCTTGGGGCCGTAGAAGGCACCTTCGCCTTCTTGGATCTCGTAATCATATCCCGCGGCCTTGATGCCGTTGGCCAAAGCTTCCTCGGCCTGATCCCAGCTTTCCTCGGTCCCGACGCGTTTTTCGGGGCGGGTGGACAGCTTCACCGACCATTGCTCAAAGCCCAGATCGGCATAGATATCCGCGAGGAAGGTGACGAATTTCTTGGTCTCCTCCTCGACCTGCGCCTCGGTGCAGAAGATATGCGCATCGTCCTGCGTAAAGCCGCGCACCCGCATGATGCCGTGCAAAGCGCCCGAAGGCTCATAACGGTTGCACGATCCGAATTCGGCCATACGCAGCGGCAGATCGCGGTAGGATTTGAGGCCTTGGTTGAACACCTGCACATGGCAGGGGCAGTTCATCGGCTTGAGCGCATTGATGGTCTTCTCGCGCGCGTGCTCCTCGTCCACTTCGACGATGAACATGTTTTCTTGGTAGTTGTCCCAATGGCCCGAGGCTTCCCACAGCTTGCGGTTCACCACCTGCGGCGTGTTCACCTCGACATAGCCGTCGGCGTCCTGCTTGCGGCGCATATAGTCTTGCAGCGTGGTATAGATGCGCCAGCCGTTCGGGTGCCAGAAAATCTGCCCCGGCGCCTCTTCTTGCATATGGAACAGGTCCATCTCGCGGCCCAATTTGCGGTGGTCGCGTTTGGCGGCCTCCTCCAGCATGGTCAGATGCGCCTTGAGGTCCTTGCGGTCCTTGAAGCCCACGCCATAGATGCGTTGCAACATCGCGCGGTCGCTGTCGCCGCGCCAATAGGCACCGGCGACCGACATCAATTTGAACCCGTCGGCGGGCACTTGGCCGGTGTGCTGCAAATGCGGGCCGCGGCACAGATCTTGCCATTCGCCATGCCAATACATGCGGATGGGTTGGCCGTCATCGGGGATCATATTGACCAGTTCGACCTTATAAGGCTCGCCGCTCTTCTCGTAATGGGCGATGGCCTCTTCGCGGCTCCACACCTCGGTGCGCACCGGATCGCGGGCATTGATGATCTCGCGCATCTTGGCCTCGATGGCGCCAAGGTCCTCGGGGGTAAAGGGCTCTTTGCGGTCGAAATCGTAATACCAGCCGTTCTCGATCACGGGGCCGATGGTGACTTTGACATCGGGCCAAAGCGTTTGCACCGCGCGGGCCATGATATGGGCCAGATCGTGGCGGATCAGTTCCAGCGCAGGGGCCTCGTCGCTCATGGTGTTGATGGCGATGGAGGCATCCGCCTCGATCGGCCATTGCAAATCGTAATGCGCGCCGTTCACGGTGGCGGAAATGGCCTTTTTCGACAGGCTCTTGGAAATGCTCTCGGCCACCTCGGCGGCGGTCACGCCTGCCGCATATTCGCGTGCATTGCCATCGGGAAAGGTAAGGAAAATAGGGGCCATGTCGGCTCTCCTCGTCGGTTTGGCGCCCACTGAACGCCCGGTTGCGGGTTATGATGCGGCCTCAATGGCAAAGCGGGCCGCGCCTGTCAACGCCGCCCGCTTTTTTGGGGCGATTTTATGCGCTTATGACGCGGCAAAACCCGCCGCAAACACCGCGTATCCCATGATCAGACAGCAAACCCAGCCGCCCAGAAAGATCAGCGGGCGCAGCGGCATTTTCGCGATGCCGCTGATCATGCCGACCGCATGGGCCACGCGCAGCCAGAAAAACGCAATCGCCGTCCATGTGGTCAGCGCGGTGAACCCGTCCATCCGGTCCACAATCAAGACCAGAACCGCGAAAGGCATCGCCTGTTCCAGAAGGTTGAGATGGGCGCGAAAGGCGCGGTGCACCCAAGGTTTCAAACGGCTCACATCATGCGGGCGGGCGAAACCGTCCGTGGCCGCAGGATCCGAGGAGGAGCCGACGATAAAAGGGATCCACAGCGAGGCCGCAAGCAGCATCAAACAGGTCAAAACACCAAGTTCGGTAGGGAAATCCATCTGTGCGTCTCCTAGGCTTGCATTGCGGATTTGAGGCCGCTGCCGGTTTCCAGATAGCTTTTGAGCGAGGCGGCCAGACGCGCCCAGCCTTCGGCAAATCCTTCCTGACCGGCGGCGATGTCGTAATGCTCGATGGTCAACTTGCAGCTCTCGCCCTGCGGCTCGATGAGGTAGACCATATGGCTGGCGGGCGCATCGGGGCCCATGAACAGCGGCTCGAAGGTCATGGCAATGCGCGATTTGGGGTCCATTTCGGTAGTGACTTGGCGCAGCATCGCCGCCCCGTCGGGTAAGATAAACGCCGTGGCCGCGCCCACGGCGGCATTGCCCTGCACCACGTTGCAGGCGAAATGATAGCGGGCCATTTCATCGGCCTCGGTCAGCGCCGACCACAGCGCATCTTGGGTGCAGCGGATAAAGGTCTGCATCATGAAATCGGGTTTGCTCATCTTGGTATCTCTTTCCAATTTGGCCTTCAGGGCGCTCAAGGCGCGGGCCTGTGGTTGCAAGAACGGCGCGACCCAGCGGTCCATCAGTTCCTGCAAGGGGAGGGGGTTGAGGTAGTGATATTTGAACCGTCCGGATTTTCGCGTGAGGATCAGGCCAGCCTCTTCCAACACCTTCAGGTGCTTCATGACCCCGAAACGGCTCATTTGCAGATGCGCCTCCAGATCGGAAAGCGATTGCCCGTCGCGCATGCGCAAAGCATCCAGCAAGGTGCGGCGGGCGGGGTCGTTGAGGGCTTTGAAAATACTGTCCATGGGGGGAGTATATGTGATTCTACAGTCACGTGACAATAGGGTAACTTATAGTGCGTGAGATGTTGTGCGTCAGATGTTGCGCGTCAGATGCCGCGCAGGATGGAGATTTCATCGCGCGTCGCGCGCGCAACCCGCGTGCAGTTGATCGCCTTGCAAAGCCGACTGGTCGCGCGGGGCAAATGCCTTAAATCCTGCTGCACGGCCCCGCACCTCAAGGACAGACCATATGCAAGACGCCCGCCAGATCGCCGCCTTCGAGCGGATCACCGGACAGCCCCAATCGCAAAAGGACGCGGTGGAGGCGCGCAACGGGCTGCGCCATATCGCGGCTCTGGTGATGACCAAGCTGAGCGACGGGTTGATCGACCCCAAACTGGTGCTCAGCTGGCTTTTGACCCACCTCGGCGCGCCTGCGCTTTATGCGGGGGCCTTGGTGCCGATCCGCGAGGCGGGGGCGCTCTTGCCGCAGCTTTTGCTCGCGGACCGGTTGGAGCGTATGGCGCGGCGCAAATGGATGTGGGTCGCCGGATCATTGGTGCAGGGCTTGGCGGCGGGGGCGATTGCCTTGGCGGCGCTGGTGCTCAAAGGGGCGGCAGCGGGGGCGGCGATTTGCGCGGCCTTGGCGGTTTTGGCGGTGGCGCGCGCCGCCGCATCGGTGAGCTACAAGGAGGTGCTGGGCAAAACCGTGCATCAAGCGCGGCGCGGCGCGGTGACCGGCATGGCCGGCTCCATCGCCTCGCTGGCGGTATTCGGTTTCGCGCTGCTGCTGATCTCGGGCGCGGCCTCGGGCGCAGGGGCGATCATCGGCGCGATTGGCTTGGCGGGCGCGCTTTGGGCGGCGGCGGCATGGGTCTTTGCCCGCCTCGAAGAGGCCGAGGGCACGCCGCAGGGGCCGCAAGGCCTCGCCTTTTGGAGCGTGCTGCGTCAAAGCGCGCCGCTGCGCCGCTATATCATCGTGCGCGGCCTGTTGGTTTCGACAGCGCTGGCTCCGCCCTATCTGGTGGTCATGGCGCAGCAGGCGGGAGCCGAGGGGCTGTCGCGTTTGGGGGGGATGGTGCTGGCCTCGGCTTTGGCGTCGTTTTTGTCCTCCTACATCTGGGGCCGTATGGCCGATGACTCCAGCCGCCGTGTTTTGATGACCTCGGGGCTTTTGGCCCTCGCGGCTATGGCGGCGGCTTTGGCGCTGGGGGCTGCGGGGCTGGCAGGGGCGTGGTGGGCCATGCCCGCCGCGCTTTTTGTCTTGATGATCGCCTATCACGGGGTGCGGCAGGGGCGCTCGATCTACCTTGTCGACATGACCCCAGAGGGCAAGCGCGGGCGCTACGGCGCGGTGGCCAATACCGCCATCGGCACGATTTTGCTGCTCGCGGGGGCCTTGGGCGGCGGTGCCTCCCTGATGGGCCCCGAAGCGGTGATTGCGCTATTTGCCGCGATGGCCTTGGCGGGCGGGATTTTGGCGGCGGGCTTGCCGGAGGCGGCGGCGCAGGGCGGCGCCTAGGGCGAAATCGCGCTTTTCTCGGGCGCGTGGATGCGGCAGGTTGCCCGCGATGATCCGATCCGCGATGATCGGGCCAAACCCTGTTCGTCCGAAACGATCCGCCCGCAGGAGAGCGCCGATGACCGACACCGCCCCGCAATTTTTCGACGGCCCCAAGGGCCGCCGCCTTGCCTATCATCTCACCAAAGGCCGCGCGGATGCGCCGCCCGCGCCCGGTGTGGTGTTTTTGGGCGGGTTCAAATCCGACATGGGCGGGACCAAAGCCGTGCACCTGCAGGCATGGGCCGAACGCATGGGGCGCGATTTTTTGCGCTTTGATTATTCGGGCCACGGCGAAAGCTCCGAAGCCTTCGAGGACGGGGCCATCGGCGATTGGGCCGAGGACGCCCAAGCCATCATCGAAGGCGTCACCCGCGGCCCGCAAATCCTCGTCGGCTCGTCGATGGGCGGGTGGATTTCCTTGCTCTTGTGCAAACGGATGACGGACCGCATTGCCGGTCTGGTCACCATCGCCGCCGCCCCCGATTTCACCGAAGACAGCATGTGGGCGGGGTTTGACGCCGAGCAGCGCGCGGCCTTGGAGCGCGAGGGCCGTGTGGCTTTGCCTTCCGATTATGGCGATCCCTATATCATCACCAAACGGTTGATCGAGGAGGGGCGCGGGCAATTGGTCCTGCGCGCGCCTTTGGCGCTGCCGTTTCCGGTGCGCATGTTGCAAGGCACGGCGGATGCCGATGTCGATCAATCCGTCGCCCTGCGGCTTTTGGAGCATGTCGAGGGCAGCGATATCCGCCTGACCCTCGTCAAAGGCGCCGATCACCGCTTTTCCGATCCCGATTGCCTCGCCCTGATCGAGGCCTCGGTCAATAAAGTCACGGCGCGCGCCGCCCTGTGACGGGCGCAGCATTCAGTAAAAGCATTCAGCAAAAGCATTCAAACACCAGCGATCAATTATTGGAGTGAGATATGAGCAAAGTCATGGAACAACGGGTCTCGCTGATCACCCTCGGGGTGCGCGACGTCGAGGCGCAGGCGCGGTTTTATGACGCGCTGGGCTGGGCGCGCGTGCCCTCGCAAGACGGGGTGGTCGCCTATGATCTGATCGGGCAATGCATGGGGCTCTACCCCCTCGAGATGCTGGCGCGCGATATGGGCGTGCCGGTCGAGAGCCTCGGGCATGGCGCGGCCACCTACGGCTATAATGTGCGCACCAAGCAAGAGGTCGCCCCCGTTCTGGCCGCCGCCGAAGCGGCAGGCGCCAAAATCCTCAAACCCGCGCATGACGTGTTTTGGGGCGGGCATATCGGATATTTCGCCGATCCCGAAGGCCATATCTGGGAGGTGGCGCATAATCCGTTTTCGCCCCTGTCTCCCGACGGCGCCTTTCGGTGGAACGGCTATGGCGATGCCGAGCCGCCCGCGCCATGAGACGCAAACCGGCGAGCATGCGCGGCCTCGAAGCCCTTGGCCGCGTGCGCTTGTCAAAATATTTCTATCTGCGCGATTTTCTGCATTCCGAGATCGGCAGCTTTTACGGTATCCCCAATATCCCCGAGGATCCCGACCTGACCATCGAGGTGGGCGAGCAGTTTTGCCAAACGCTTCTCGACCCGCTTGAGGAGACCTTTGGCCGCATTGCCATCCGCTCGGGCTATCGCGCGCCCGCGCTCAATGCTTTTGGCAATGAAAACGGCCTGTCTTGCGCGCGCAATGACTATCCGATGGAGTGCCATATCTGGGATCGCGGGCGCGGCGAGGCGCGTATTGGCGGCGCGTCCATCGTCATTCCGTGGTTTGCCGACCGCTATGCGCAGGGGCGCGACTGGCGCGATCTGGCGTGGTGGGTGCATGACCATCTGCCCTATTCCGAGATGCAGTTTTTCCCCAAACTGGCGGCGTTCAACCTGATCTGGCGGCCCACACCGCGCCGCGCGATCCAATCCTATCTTGCGCCGCGCGGAATGTTGCTGCGCGCGGGCGAGACGCCGCAAGAAGATGCAGCGCGCCGCGCCGCGCGCTATGGCGATTTTCCGCCGCTGCGTGCGATTGCCTATCCTTAGGCGCGCGCGCACACACAAACGCGGTTGACGTTGGGCGCGTCTGTGTCAATTTGGGGCGGGGCGTTTTGCGACTGGCGCCCCGCGTGAGGAGTTTCGGACGCGCGTTCTTTGCACCGATCATCGCAAACAGGCGCGGGACAGCGCCGACAGGGAAGACAGTAACCGCATGGGCGAACCTCTTGTATTTATTCCAGGAATGCTAAGCGATGCGCGGCTTTATGGCCCGCAGATCGCCGAGCTGAGTTCCGAATTCGCGGTCATGGTCGCGCCGATCACCCGCGGCGAGCGGATCGAGGAAATTGCCTCGGGGCTGCTTGACCAATTGCCGCTCAAATTCGCGCTGGCGGGATTGTCGATGGGCGGGATTGTGGCGATGGAATTGCTGCGCCGTGCGCCTGACCGGATCACGCGCATTGCCTTGATGGACACCAACCCTTTGGCCGAAACCCCGCAATCGGCAACCGGATACGAGCCGATGATCATTTCGGCCCGCGCGGGGCGGTTCGAAGAGGTGATCACCCAAGTCATGCGCCCCGAATACCTCGCCGACGGGCAGCACCGCGAAGAGGTTCTGGCGCTGGCGCATCAAATGGCGCGCGATCTGGGGCCGGAGGTTTTCGTGCGCCAGGTGCGCGCCTTGCAACGCCGTCGCGACCAACAGCCGGTTTTGCGCCGCTGCAAAGTGCCGGCCTTGGTGCTATGCGGGGAATATGACACGCTGACGCCGGTCAAACGCCACAGCTTCATGGCCGAACTTATCCCCTATGCCAAATTGCATGTGGTGGACCGCGCGGGGCATTTGCCGACGCTGGAGCGCCCCGACGAGACCACCGATGCCTTGCGCGCATGGATGAAACAGCCGTTTGTTTTGCAATAGATCTGCCCGCGCCTGACTGACCCAAAGAACCCGTCAGGCGCATAGAACTGACAAGCCCATAGAAAAAGCCGCAGCGGCGAGGCTGCGGCTTTGGTCTTTAGCGGGGCAGGCCCCTCTTGGCTCAGACGGCTTTGAGCTCGGCCTTGCCTTTGCCTTTGCGCGGCTTGGAATTGGCATCGATGAATTCCAACACCAGCGGGCGGATATTGTTGCGCCAGCTGGAGCCGGCGAAAATACCGTAGTGACCCGCGCCAGGTTCAAGGTGGCTGGCCTTCATGCTGTCGGGCAGGCCGGTGCATAGATCAAGCGCGGCAACGCATTGACCGGGGGCCGAGATATCGTCATTCGCACCCTCGACGGTTTTCACTGCCACATCGGTGATCTTGCCGATATCGACCAATTTGCCGTCCACGACGAATTCGTTCTTGGCGATTTCGCCGTTCTTGAAAATCCGCTCGACGGTCGAGAGGTAAAACTCGGCGGTCATATCCATGACGGCCAGATATTCGTCATAGAATTTGTTGTGCATGTCGTGATCGGAGGATTCGCCGCGCATGACGCGGGCGATCTGGTCTTTGAAGGCTTTGGAATGGTTGTCCATATTCATCGAGATGAACGAATTGAGCTGGAGCAAACCGGGGTAGACCTGACGGCCGACGCCTTTGTATTTGAAGCCGACGCGCTGGATCATGAATTCTTCAAGCTGGCCCATGGTGACGCGGTTGCCGAAATCGGTGACCTCGGTGGCATTGGCATCGGGATCGACCGGCCCGCCGATCAAGGTCAGAGAGCGCGGCTGCGCTTCGGGGTCCTCGCCCGCAAGATAGGCCGTCGCGGCCAAGGCCAAAGGCACCGGCTGGCACACGGCGATGACATGGGTGTCGGGGCCGAGATGGCGCAGGAAATCCACAAGGTAGAGGGTGTAATCCTCGACGTCGAATTTGCCTTCGGACACGGGTATGTCGCGCGCATTGTGCCAATCGGTGACGTAAAGCTCGCAATCGGGCAACAGCGATTGCACGGTCGAGCGCAGAAGTGTGGCATAGTGCCCCGACATCGGCGCGACCAAAAGGATTTTGCGCTCTTTGGTTTCGCGGCCTTGCACGTCGAAATGGATCAGATCGCCAAAGGGGCGCTCGACCGCCGTGTCGACGGAAACCAGATGGTCCTTGCCGTCTTCGCAGGTGAAATGCGGGATGCCCCAGTCGGGTTTGACGACCATACGCGCGAAACTGCGCTCTGCGACTTCGCCCCAAGCGGCCATCCATTGCAGTGCCGGATTGGGCACGATGGACATTGCAGGATAGGAAGCCATGGCCTTTGCGGAGGCACCAAGCCATTGCTGGGTGTTGCGAACCGTCTCCATCAGGTCGTATGATGCCATATAGCGCATGTTTTTCTCCTGTTCGCGGGGACTGGCCCCTTATCGCAAAGGCGCCGCGCGCACGGGAGGGTGCGGACATGCGCAATGCTGCATAGCAGCAATTTAGGGGGGATTCGTTAAGATGACAACTACAGAGAAGGTCGAAGAGGGTGTTTCCGCGGCGATGGAGGCGAATCTGACACGGATCGAAGAATTATCTCAGCGATTGATCAACGCTTTTTCCCAAAGAAAACCGGCCCATGAGGCGCTCAACGCCCCCGATCCGGAAATTTTTGCCTCGGCAATGGGCGCTTATTGGCAACAGCTCGTTCACGAACCGTCAAAAATCTTCGAGCACCAACTCGAATATTGGGGCAAATCGGTCAAACATTACCTCGATGCGCAGCAGGCTTTGGCGCGCGGCAAGCTGGAGCCGCCCGCCGATACCGGCCCCTCGGACAAACGTTTTTCCAACCCGATGTGGGATACGCATCCCTATTTCAACTATATCAAACAACAGTTCATGCTCAACAAGACGGCGATCGAGCAGGCCGTCGAAGACACCGAAGGTTTGAACGAAGGGCAGCGGCGTAAGCTGCGCTATTTCGCGCGCCAGATCACCGATATGATGGCCCCGACCAATTTTCTGGCGACCAATCCCGATGCCTTGCAAAAGGCGGTCGAGACCGAGGGGCAATCCTTGATCGACGGGCTGGAAAACCTCGTGGCCGATCTGGAAAAGAACGGCGGCGAGTTTTTAGTGCAGCTCTCTGACAGCACCGCTTTCGAGCTCGGCAAAAACATCGCCGCCACGCCAGGCAAAGTGATTTACCGCAACCGGATGCTGGAGCTGATCCAATATACGCCCACCACGGATGAGGTGCACGCCACGCCTTTGATCATCTTCCCGCCCTGGATCAACAAATTCTATATCCTTGACCTCAAGGCGCAAAACAGCTTGATCAAATGGATCGTCGATCAGGGCTATACGTTGTTCGTGGTCTCTTGGGTCAACCCCGATGCCGCCTATCGCGACGTGGGGATGGAGGATTATGTCGAAGACGGCTACCTCGCCGCTCTTCGCGAGGTGAAACAGATCACCGGCCAGAAACAGGTAAATGTGGTCGGCTATTGTATCGCGGGCACGACGCTGAGCCTGACTGCGGCGCTGCTCAAGGCGCGCGGCGACACCTCGATCAAATCGATGACGCTGTTTACCGCGCTGACCGATTTTTCCGACCAAGGCGAATTTACCCCCTTCTTGCAAAATGATTTCATCGACGGGATCGAGGAAGAGGTGGATAAGGTCGGGGTGCTGCGCAGTTTTATCATGGCGCGCACTTTTAGCTTTCTTCGCTCCAATGACCTGATCTATACGCCCGCGATCCGCAGCTACATGATGGGCGAAAGCCCGCCCGCCTTTGATCTTTTGTATTGGAACGGCGACGGGGCGAACCTGCCTGCGAAAATGGCCAAACAATATTTGCGCGGGCTTTGCCAACGCAACGAGTTCGCCGAAGCCGGGTTCGAATTGCTGGGCGAGCGGCTGCATGTGCGCGATGTCGATCTGCCGGTTTTTGCCGTGACCTGCGAGAATGACCATATCGCCGCATGGAAGGATTGCTATCGCGGCGTGCAGCAGATGGGGGCCAAGAACAAAACCTTTATCGTCTCGGAGGCGGGCCATGTCGCGGGGATCATCAATCCGCCGACCAAAGACAAATACGGCCATTACACCAATGACGACCTGAGCAGCACCGCCGACGAGTGGCAGGCGGCGGCAAAGCTCAAAAAAGGCTCGTGGTGGCCGCGTTGGGAGCGCTGGTTGACCAAGCGTTCGGGCAAGATGGTTCCCGCACGTCACCCAGGTGATTCGTCCCATCCTGTGCTCTGCGATGCCCCTGGAGAGAATGTGTCGGCCATACCAAAGGTTTGATTTTCCATACCTTTCCGCATTGTTTGCCGCAGTGCAGCAAAAACCCTTGATATGCTGCGCTGCGGCATGTATATTGTTTGCAAGCGCAGAAAACGGGGCTGGCCCGCTGGACGCACCAAGCGAAGCAAAGGATTTGCACAATGGCTAAGACACAAGATTTCACCGCGATGTTCAAAGACATGATGGGCGCGTTCCCTGTGGACATGTCCTCGATGGACGAAGCGTTCAAAACCCAAGCCGGTTTGAGCGAGAAGCTCTCGGCTGTTGCTCTGGAAGCAGCGGATAAATCGACCGCTCTGTCGACCAAATGGACCCAAGATTACTTGGCGAAATTGCAAGACATGACCAAAGCCAAGGCCGAGCCTGCCGACTACGCCAAATCCATGACCGATTTCGCATCGGCCACTGCCGAAGCGGCTGCTGAAAACATCGCTGCTTTCGCCGAGATCGCCAAGAAAGTCCAAGTGGACACAATGGAACTCATGATGGCTGCTGGCAAAGACATGACCGACGAAGCATCGGCCGCTGTTCAAAAAGCCACCAAAGAAGCCACCGCCGCCGCGAAAAAAGCGACAGCGAAATAAGCCTATCGGTTGAGATCTGCGCCGGTCTCCTCCTCCTCCTCCCTAACCGGCGTATGTCCCCAAGAGCGAGCCCCGCACGGCTCGCTCTTTCTTTTTGTAAAACTGTGGCCTAAGCTGCAATGCAGCAATGCTCATTGGGGGAGGGATGCCCATGTCCGACGATAAAAATCACCTGCTAATCAAACGCTACGCCAGCCGTCGTTTGTATAACACCGAGACCAGCGATTATGTGACGCTCGAAGATATCGCAGGTTTCATTCGCGCAGGGCGCGATGTGCAGATCGTCGATCTGAAGTCGGGCGATGACCTGACGCGGCAATATCTGTTGCAAATCATCGCCGAACACGAAAGCCGCGGTGAAAGCGTTCTGCCCTTGGGCGTGCTCAACGATCTGGTGCGCAGCTACACAACGCAGGCCGGTTCTATCGTGCCCGACTTCTTGCAAGCCTCCTTCGAGATGCTCAATGGCGGGCAATCGAAGCTGATGGAAAACATGAGTTCGATGAACCCGATGGCCAAATTGCCTGGGTTTGAGGCGCTGCAGGCGCAGCAAAAGGCCTTCATGAAGGCGATGACCGGCGGGATGCCATGGCCGTCCGGCCCCGAGCAGGAGGCCAAAGCCGCCAAAAGCGATGCGGCAGACCCCGCACCGAGCGCCGGTAAGGGCGGCGAGGATCTCGACCAGATCAAGCAACAACTGGCGGCGCTGCAAGAGCAGCTGTCGAAACTGGGCAAGTAACGCCTGATGGTCACTTCGGCGGGCCGGATCACGCTTTGGGGCATTGAAGTCTTTGTCGCGGCTGCCGAGGAACGCTCGATTTCGGCTGCCGCGCGGCGGCTGGGGGCCAGCGCCTCCGCCGTCTCGCAACAGCTCAGCAATCTGGAAAACGCCATTGGTACGGCGCTGATGAACCGCACGGCGCGGCCCGCCACATTGACGCCTGCGGGCGAGAAATTCCTGCGCCGCGCGCATTTGATCCTCAACGAGGCCGAGCAAGCCCGCGCCGAATTGGCCGTGGCCGATCTTGGCTCGCTGACGCGGCTGCGCCTTGGCGTGGTCGAAGACTTTGAGGCCGATGTCACCCCGCGCCTGTTGACCGCCATGGCCGAGACCATGACCGGATGCCAGTTCTTGCTCGAAACCGGCGCGAGCCATACGCTTTACGGGCAATTGGACGCCCGCGCGCTCGATGTGATTGTCACCGCAGAAATGGGCGCCAGCGCCGAATGGACCGAGGTCCACCCGCTGCTGCGCGAAGGCTTTGTTGTCGCCGCGCCCAAGGGCATGGTGGACGGCGCGGGCAATGTTCTGGCGCAGCTACAGACATTGCCCTTGGTGCATTACACCACGCGCCACCATATGGGCCGCCTGATCGAGGAGCACCTCGCGCGGCAAAACCTGACGCTGGCGCATCGGTTCGAGTTGGACAGCTATCACGCGATCCTCGCGCTGGTGGGGCAGGGCGCGGGCTGGACGATCCTGACGCCTATGGCGCTGATGCGGGCGCGCCGTTTCGCGCCATTGGTTGATGTGCTTGAATTGCCCGTCGCGCCTTTGTCGCGCACGATTTCCCTAACCGCGCGGCGCGGGGTTTTGGGCGATATGCCGCGCGAGATCGCCGCTACATTGCGCCCGCTGCTGAGCGAAGCCGTGGTCGCGCCCGCGCTGTCGGCCTATCCGTTCTTGCGCGGCGCATTGGAGGTTCTGGGCGCCCCCGAAGCATGACAAAACCCCGCGCGAGGCGGGGCTTTGTGTTTGATTTTACATGAAAATTTCAGACCGCTCAGGTGCCGTAGGCGCGCGCTTCGCCCATCACATCCACCGCTGCCGCGATCAAGGCTCCGGCGATCAGGTCCAACTCGCTTTGCGTCAACCGCGCGGGCAGGCGCGTGTCACAGGCTTTCATCAACATCGCGCGGGTTTGCGGCAATCTGGGCAAATCGCCCTCGATGAATTGCCAGTTCCAAAAGGCGCGCGCGTTGTCTTCGCTCAGCCCGAAGACCTGCACCTTGACGCCGCGCGCGGCTGCGGCTTCGGCATAGGCGCGGGTCTCGCTCTCGCTCAGGCCGACAAGGTTGAATTGGATGCTGTCGGGCGCGCGCTCTTCGGGGCCGAGCTTTTCGGGCACCTCCAGCCATGGCGAGGCATTGAGCAAAGCGGCGACATAATCATGGTTGCGCCGCCCGTCGCGCACGCGGCGCGGCACCTCGCCCAACTGCGGGCGCACAATCGCCGCCGACATATTGCCAAGGCGCAGGTTATAAAGCGGCAACTGGTTTTGATGGCGCGCAAAGGCCTCTTCGAGATCATTGGTATTCTCGCCGTGCGAACCTTTATGCTTGCGCCAGTTATGCTCATAGGCGCCCGACATGATCACCGCGCGGGCCAAGACATCGGGATCATCGGTGATCATGATGCCGCCCTCGCCGGAGTTCAGCAATTTATAGGATTGAAACGAGAAGCAGCCGATTTTTCCAATCGTGCCAATGTTTTGCCCGTGCCATGTGGTGCCCAGAGAATGCGCCGCATCCTCGATCACCGGAATAGCCCGCGCGCCGCAGAGCGCCATGATCGCATCCATATCCGAGGTATGCCCGCGCATATGGCTGATGATCACTGCTTGGATACCGCCCGCCGCGTGATCGTCCAACGCGGCCTCGAAGGCGGCGATATCAATGCGGTAATTGTCGCCGACGTCGCATAGCACCGGATGGCAATCGGCATGGACCACCGCCGAGGGCACGGCGGCAAAGGTAAAGGCGGGGATCAGGACCCGCGCCCCGCGCGGCAGGGCCAGCGCCTTGAGCGACAAGAACAGCGCCGCCGAGCAAGAGGAGACCGCCAAAGCATATTTCGCGCCCAGCATATCGGCAAACTCGCGCTCCAAAAGCGCCACGGGCGCGTCTTCGGGCGCGGTATAGCGGAACAGATCGCCCGATTGCAAAAGGCGCTCGATTTCGGCGCGGGCGGCTTCGGGAATGGGTTCGGCGTCATAGACATTCGGCGGTAGGGTCATGGCGACTTTCGGCTTTCCTGAAATACTCTTTCGTATTTTCTAAACGACTTTGCCCGAACACCCAAGCGAATTTCGCGATATGTCCGGCGATAAATCGCCGCCCGTCGCCCCATAAATATGGGTCGCTGCGGCGAAGGCTACAAAATCTTGGGAGAGGGCGCGGCCTGCGCGCCTAAAGTCCGATCCGGTCGCGCATGGCAAACCACGTCATCGCCAGCGCCAAGAGCGGCGTGCGCATCCCCCCCGCGCCCGGAAAGGCCGGAGCAGGCACGGCGGCCAACGCATCGAAGCCTGCGGCGCGGCCCGCGACGGCCTCGGCCATCAATTTGCCCGCATGGGTGGCAGTGCCGACCCCGTGACCCGAATAGCCCGAGGCGGTCAGGATATTGGGCGCCAGCCGCGCCAGATAGGGCATGCGTTTGCGGGTGATCGCCAAGGTGCCGCCCCATGCGTAATCGATTTTCACATCCCGAAGATGGGGGAAAATCTGCGCCATCGGTTTGCGCACGACGCCAGCAATATCGGCGGGGAAGCGGTAGCCATAGCTTTCGCCGCCGCCAAAGAGCAGGCGTTTGTCATGGCTCAGGCGAAAGTAATTGACCACGAATTTGCTGTCGGCGACGGCGACATCGCGGGTCAGCACGCGCGCCGCCTCATCGCCCAAAGGCTCGGTCGCTGCGATGAAATTGTTGATCGGCATGACGCGCGCGGCGACCTTTTGCTCTAGCGTGCCAAGATAGCCGTTGCAGGCAAAGATGACGTGATCGGCCACCACGCGGCCTTGGCCGCTGCGCACCGTGACGGGGCCGCCCGCCTGCGCGCCGCGATCAATCGCATGGACCTCGGCGCCCTCATGAAGTGCCGCCCCCGCCGCCGTGGCCGCGCGGGCAAGGCCAAGCGCATAGGCCAGCGGATGCAAATGCCCTGCGCCCATATCGAGCATCCCGCCGTGATAGGCAGGCGAGGGGCATAGGGCGCGCATCTGATCGGCATCCATCGTGGTGATCTGTCCGTAGCCGTAGCGATCCTTCAGCAGGCCCGCGTAGTCATGCATATGGCGCATGTCGCGCCCGTTCATGGCGGTCCACGCCACGCCGTCCTTATAGTGGCATTCGATATTATGTTTCTGGATCAGAGATTTAACGAGATTTTTTGCCTCTTCGCCCATTTGCCACAGGGTCTTGGCCTGCCCTTTGCCCATGAGCGTTTCGAGATCGTCTTGATACATGCGCTGGCCCGAGCCAAGCTGCCCGCCGTTGCGCCCCGATGCGCCGAAGCCGATGCGCTGCGCCTCCAACAGCCGCACGGAAAACCCCGCCTCGGCCAGATGCAGCGCCGCCGACAGCCCCGTATATCCGCCGCCGATCACGCAAACATCGGCGCGCGCCTCGCCCTTGAGCGGCGCATGAGGCACGGGCGCGTCAACCGTGGCGGCATACCAGCTGTCGGGATATTCCCCGCGCCGGTCATTGGCATAGAGCAGGTTCATATAGGGCGCTCCGGTCGGCTTGGCGGGCTAGACGTTCAGCAGCAGGTGCTCGCGCTCCCACGGCGAGATCACTTGCAAGAACTCGGTATATTCGGCGCGTTTGACGATGGAATAGACGCGGGCAAACTCCGGTCCCAAGACCTCGTGCAGTTTCGGCGCATCCTCGAACAGATCAAGCGCATCCCCCATGACCGAGGGAATATCGCCCTCGCCCTCATAGGCATCGCCCTTGAATTGCTTGTCGGGACGCTCTTCCTCGATCAGCCCCAGATAGCCGCAGGCCAGCGAGGCGGCGATGCCCAGATAGGGGTTGCAATCCATCCCTGCGATGCGGTTTTCCACCCGCCGCGAGGCCGGACCGGACAGCGGCACGCGAATGCCCGTCGTGCGGTTGTCGCGCCCCCATTCAAGGTTGATTGGCGCGGCGTGGTCTTTGACGTAGCGCCGGTAGCTGTTCACATAGGGCGCTTGGACCGCGATGGCCGAGGGCAGGTGGTTTTGCAGACCGGCGATAAAGTGGAAAAACGCATCGGTCTCGCCGCCCTGCGGGCCGGAAAACAGGTTCTGCCCCGTTTCGATATCAATCACCGAATGGTGGATGTGCATCGCGCTGCCTGGCTCGTCGGCAATGGGTTTGGCCATGAAGGTGGCAAAGCAATCGTGGCGCAAAGCCGCCTCGCGGATCAGCCGTTTGAAGTAAAACACCTCATCGGCCAATTTGACCGGATCGCCGTGGCGCAGGTTGATCTCCAATTGCCCCGCGCCGCCCTCTTGGGTGATGCCGTCGATCTCAAATCCCTGCGCTTCGGCAAAATCATAGATGTCGTCGATCACGGGGCCGAATTCATCGACCGCCGTCATCGAATAGGCTTGGCGCGCGGCAGCGGGGCGGCCCGAGCGGCCCATCATCGGCTCGATGGATTTGGCCGGATCGATGTTGCGCGCCACCAGATAGAATTCCATCTCCGGCGCAACGACCGGCTCCCAGCCTTTGGCGCGATAAAGTTCGACCACCCGTTTGAGCACATTGCGCGGCGCATAGGGGATCGCCTTGCCCTTGCGGTCATAGGCGTCATGGATCACCTGCAGCGTGTAATCGCCGGTCCAAGGCGCGGCGGTGCAGGTCTCCATATCGGGGCGCAAGATCATATCGCGCTCGATAAAGCCCTCGGCCCCTGCGGCCTCGCCCCAATCGCCGGTGATGGTTTGAAAAAAGATGCTGTCGGGCAGGTGGAAATACTCTTGGCGGGCGAATTTGCTGGCGGGCACGGCCTTGCCGCGCGCAATGCCGGGCAGGTCGGAGATGATACATTCCACCTCGTCCAATCGCTTGCCCTCCAAATAGGCCTGCGCCGCTTCGGGGATTGTGGTCAGCCAGTCAGCCATTTCGGCCTCCGTTCAGGAAAAATGTGGCGATGCGCGCGCCCATCCGCGCACCATCCGTCGGTGTGTCGCCAAGACGCGCGCTGGCGGCGCCAAGCAGGTCATCGGGCACCACGCCTTTGGCGCGGGTCTCGATCAATCCGGCGACAAAGGGGGCGGCAAATTCGGGGTGGGGCTGCACGGTGAAAATGCTGTCGCCATACACCAGCGCGGCGCTGCTGCAATGGCCGCTCTCGCACGATCCGACGGCGCGCGCCTCGGGGGGCAGGGCGGTCACCTGATCTTGGTGCCACGCGTTGAGGATGATCTTCTCGCCCTCGATCTCGTATTCTGTCGGCCCCACGGCCCAGCCGCCGCCGAATTTCTCGACCCGACCGCCAAGCGCCTGCGCGATGATCTGATGGCCGAAACAGATGCCCACCAAGGGCAGCCTCGCCGCCCAGATTTGGCGGATCAAATCCTCCAACGGCGCGATCCACGGATGGGATTCGTAAGCGCCGTGCCGCGAGCCGGTGATCAGCCAGCCGTCGCAGTCATGGATATCGGCGGGCATGTCGCCGCCTTCGACATCATAGGTGGCAAAGTCGAAATCATGGCCCGCCAAGAGCCTCTCGAACATCTGCGGGTAGTCGCCGGTTTCACCGACAAGCGTGTCGGGCGCATGGCCGGTTTGCAATATGCCGATTTTCATGGGGCACCAAAGATTGGGGTTTCATCAAAGCTATGCCTTGGCGCGCGGCGCGGCAAGGGGCGTCATCATCTGCGCGCATCATACGGTATCGAGGTAAATCTCCACCTGCTCCTTGGCGTCAAGCTCGCTCATGAAATGCAATTCCTGGCGCTTGGTGAGCACAAGGTTGCGGATCAGCTCGGGGGCGAAAATCCGCGCGATCTGCGGACTGGCCTCGAAGGCATCGATGGCCGCGTTCCATTGCGTGGGCATCTGGGGCAGATCGGCGGCATAGGCATTGCCGGTGATCGGTTCGGGCGGCTCTGTGCCATCCTCAATCCCGTTGAGCGCCGCGCCCAAAATGGCCGCCAAAAGCAGATAGGGGTTCACATCGCCCCCCGCAACGCGGTGCTCGATCCGCCGCGCGGCGGGCGCGCCCGAAGGAATGCGAATGGCCGAGGTGCGGTTCTCATAGGCCCAACAAATCCCCGTCGGCGCATGGGCCCCCGGAACCATGCGGTCATAGCTGTTGGCGTGGGGCGCAAACAAAAGCGTGCTGCCGGACATGGCATCAAGGCACCCGTTCACCGCATGGCGCAGGATCGGCGTGCCCTTTGGTCCGCCATCGTCAAAGATATTGTCGCCCTGCGCATCGAGCACCGAAAAATGTGTATGCAGCCCCGATCCGGCGTAATCCTCATAGGGTTTGGCCATGAATGAGGCGGCAAACCCGTGGCTGCGCGCCAGTCCCTTGACCAGCATCTTGAACAGCCACGCATCATCGGCGGCGCGCAGCGCATCGTCGCAATGCATCAGGTTGACCTCGAACTGGCCCAGCCCCGCTTCGGAAATCGCCGTATCGGCGGGAATGTCCATTTCCTCGCAGGCGTCATAAAGATCGGTGAAGAAATCATCGAAAGCATCCAGCGCGCGGATCGACAGGGTTTCGGCCCCCTTGCGGCGAATGCCCGAGCGCGGCGAGATCGGGATTTGCGGCTTCTTGCCGGAATCGTCGATCAGGAAAAACTCAAGCTCCATCGCGCAAACGGGGGTCAGCCCGCGCGCCTTATAGCGGTCCACCACGGCGCGCAGCGCATGGCGCGGATCACCCTCATAGGGCGCGCCGTTCTCGCGAAACATCCAGATCGGCAACAGCGCGGTCGGCGCTTTGAGCCAAGGCATCGGCATAAAACCGCGCTCTGTCGGTTTGAGAACCCCGTCGGCATCGCCGCTGTCAAACACCAGCGGGCTGTCGTCGATATCCTCGCCCCAGATGTCGAGATTGAGCACGGAAAGCGGGAAGCGGGTGCCGTCCTCGACGACCTTATCGGCGAAACGGGTTGGCACGCGTTTGCCGCGCGCCTGCCCGTTCAAATCCGCCGCCGCGACACGGATCGTGCGCACAAGCGGATGTTTTCTAAGCCAGTTTTTCATATTTGCGTCTCGCATTGCGGGCGTCCGTTGTTGTGATCCGCGCCCAGATCAGGCCGCCGCAGAGGGCGCGCGTCCGGCAGGGGGGAGGGTATGTTCAAAATTTGATCATATTTCCTCCACTCTATCCCAAACCCTTGCGCGCGCAAGCGAAAGCCGCGCCAGAGGAGGCGCGGCTTTGGGTGAAAGTTGGGTGAAATACAGGCGGCAAAACCGGGGGTGATTATTGGCGGGCAAACAGGCGCGCGCCGGTCAGCTTTGGGCGCTGATCTTTTGGCGGGCAAGGGCGCTATCGGTATCGCTGACGCCCAAAAGATTGCTCACCATGCGCAGCATCGCATCCTCTTCGGCGTCGCGGCTGCCATCGGCCAGAGCGATTTGCCACAAGGCCTCGATCACCGACAGGCGGTCCTCATAGGGGACGGCATCCTTGATCGCGCGGGTGAAGCGCACCGTATCGGGCGCCTCGCTCTCCAAGACCTCGGCATGACGGCGCAGATCATGCGCCTCCTGCGCATCCAGCCCGTAACGCGCGGCGATGATCGCATCGATCCATTCGATTTCTGACGCGGCATAATGGCCATCGGTGCGCGCGAGCCGCACCAAAAGCGCGCAAAGCGCAAGGCGGGCGTCGGCATCGGGCAATTGGGCGGGCTCCGGCTGGATCAGCCGTTTGAGAAAATCAGCAAACATGAAAAGAGATATAGGCGCGCGCGGGCGCGAGGACCAGTGATCATCGCGGTGAAACACCGCGCGCGCGATTTTGGGCCGCCGTTTGGCCTTGGCCTGCGCGCTTTGGCGCGCGCAGTCACGGCGCGGCGGGCCTAAGCGTCATAGCCCTCGACAATCACCAGATCGCCAACCGAGACCGGCGCATCGCGCAGCGCTTTGGCCGCTTGGTAGCCCTCGCTCTCGTAGCAGGCCACCGCCGCCTCCAGTGAGGGAAATTCGATCACCACAGTGCGGGCCTTGGATGTGCCCTCGCGGATCTCTTGCGCGCCGCCGCGCACGACAAAACGCGCGCCATATTCGGCAAAGGGCGCGGCATTGGCGGCGCGGTATCGGTCATAGGCTTGCGGGTCGCTGACCTCGACATGGGCCACCCAATAGGCTTTGGGCATCTCTCATCCTCCTTGGTAAAATTTTCCCCAAACTCGCGCGATAAACCGGCATTGTCCACGGGGCTTGGCGCTTAAAGCCGCCTGCGCGCCACATTTGCTCCTTAGATTTTTCAAACCCCTGCGCGATACCTTTGTCCCAAGAGAAAGACATTTGGTGATGACAGCCGCCAGCGGGAGAAGACAATGAGCGCCTTTAGCGAATTCGATTGGGACAACGGATCGGAAAAAGAGCAATTGCAGATGGTGCGCCAAGGCACCACCGAAGAATTGCGCGCGCTTGCGGTCTCTTATGATTGGTCGAAATATCCGCAGACGGTTCTGGGATGGATCATGGCGCAAAAGGGCATTGATCTGGCCACGGCGATGCGGGTGTTTTTGAACGGCGACCCCAAACGCTATAACTATGTGGGCAAACGCGATGTGCCTGCCGCGCATCGGGCCACCTGCAATCTGCTGGATACGATCTGTTTGCGGATCAATTCGGGGTTCTATTTGCCTTGGCCTGAATTGCAATTGCAAGAGCCGCAGGTGGTGCGCATCTGGCTGCGGTATCAATTGGAGGACCAAAGCGAGGGCAAATGCGGGCGCTGGGTCTTTGACGAGGAGCTGTTGCACCATCTGTTGGAGGTGCGCGCGCCAAAACCGGCGGCGCCCAAACCCTCGATGCACCCCAAGGCCTTGCTGCGCGCCGCGCTCAAGGCGATGTTCCAAAACGCGCCGATCCGCGCCTATTTGCGGCCCTTGTGGGACGACACGCGCAGCCCCGCCTGATGCAAAACGCGCCGCCCCTCGGGGCAGCGCGCTTCACATTTTTCAAGTTTTCAAATGGCTTAGACCAGCCGCGAGTTTTCCACCGCCGCGCGCACGAAATCCTTGAACAAAGGATGCGGCGCGAAGGGTTTGGATTTGAGTTCAGGGTGGAATTGCACGCCGATAAACCACGGATGATCCGTCCATTCGACAATCTCTGGCAAACGCCCGTCAGGCGACATGCCCGAGAAGCTCAACCCGCAGGCTTCGAGTTGGTCCTTATAGTCGGTATCGACCTCATAGCGGTGGCGGTGGCGTTCTTCGATCGCGGTGCTGCCGTAAATGCGCGCCACGTTGGAGCCGTCCTTGAGCGACGCGTCATAAGCGCCAAGCCGCATGGTGCCGCCCTTGTCATCGCCGACTTTGCGGCGCACGGTATGGTTGCCCTGCACCCATTCCTTGAGGTGGTAAACCACGGGGGTGAAACGCTTTTCGCCCGCCTCATGGTCAAATTCCTCGGACCCCGCATCGGTCATTTTTGCGACGTTGCGCGCGGCCTCGATGACCGCCATCTGCATGCCCAAACAGATGCCCAGATAGGGCACCTTGCGCTCGCGGGCGAATTGCGCGGCGCGGATTTTGCCCTCGGTGCCGCGTTCGCCAAAACCGCCCGGCACGAGGATGGCGTGATAGCCTTCGAGATGCGGGGCGGCGTCCTCATCGTCGAAAATCTCCGCATCGACCCAATCGACGTTGACCTTCACGCGGTTGGCCATGCCGCCATGGGTCAGCGCCTCCTTGATCGACTTATAGGCGTCCTCAAGCTGCACATATTTGCCGACGATGGCGATATTGACCTCGCCGTCGGTCTTGTGGATGCGGTCGGCCACGTCCTGCCAGACGGTCAGATCGGGCTTGGGCGCGGGCGAGATGTCAAACGCATCAAGCACCGCCTGATCCAACCCTTCGTGGTGATAGGCCAGAGGTGCCTCATAGATGGATTTGAGATCATAGGCCGCGATCACATTCTCTTTGCGCACATTGCAAAACAGGCCGATTTTCTCGCGCTCTTTCTCGGGGATCGGATGTTCGGAGCGGCAGACCAACACGTCGGGCTGCAAGCCGATGGAGCGCAGTTCCTTGACCGAGTGCTGCGTCGGTTTGGTTTTCAACTCGCCCGAAGCGGCCAGATAGGGCAGCAAGGTCAGATGCATGAAAATGCACTGCCCGCGCGGTTTGTCATGGGCGAACTGGCGGATCGCCTCAAAGAAGGGCAGACCTTCGATATCGCCGACCGTGCCGCCGATCTCGCAGAGCATGAAGTCCACCTCATCCTCGCCGATCGAGATGAAGTCTTTGATTTCATTGGTCACATGCGGGATGACCTGAATGGTTTTGCCAAGGTAATCACCGCGGCGTTCTTTTTCGAGAACGTTGGAATAGATCCGCCCCGACGAGACCGAATCCGTCATCCGCGCCGCAACGCCGGTGAACCGCTCGTAGTGGCCAAGGTCGAGGTCGGTTTCGGCGCCGTCATCGGTGACGAAAACCTCGCCATGCTCGAAGGGCGACATCGTGCCCGGATCGACGTTGAGATAGGGGTCGAGCTTGCGCAAGCGCACCGAAAACCCGCGCGCCTGCAATAGCGAGCCAAGCGCGGCAGAGGCAAGACCCTTGCCCAAGGAGGAGACAACGCCGCCCGTGATAAAGATGAACCGTGCCATAGATTGGCATTCCCCCGTGTAAGTCGCGCGTTTTCCGTCAAAACAGATCGTCTGCCAAAGGCCGGAAACGCCGCGGATAGTGAGCAAAAAAGCGAGCCCTGAGCGGCCAAAAAAGCCACAGCACCACGGGACTCAAGACATAAAGGATTCGCAAGCCAAGCGCAAGCCGACCGCAAGATGCTGTTGCGGCAGGTAAATGATTAACAAGCGATAGTGTTTAGCCCGAAAGGCTTAGTCGGCACGCGGCACCAAGGGCGCATTCTCGGTGGCCGAGGGCGGCAACAGATCGGCGCCGGTGGGCGCAGCGGGCACGCCTTGCTCGGCCGCGGCGGGCGCATCGCCCATCCGGTCGAGGATCGAGGTGCCAGCCGATTTTTGCGCCGCAAGCACGGTCAAACCGATGGAGGTGCAGATAAAGCCGATGGCAAGGAGCCATGTGAGCTTGCTAAGCGCAGTCGCTGCCGCACGGCCCGAGACCGCACCGCCGCCGCCACCGCCGCCCATGCCAAGCCCGCCGCCTTCGGAGCGCTGCAAAAGCACCACGCCGATCAACGCGAGAGCCAGAAGGAGATGGACGGTAAGGACGACGTTTTCCATGGGGGCCTGCCTGAATAAGATAACAGAGCGCTATGTAGGCAAAACCGCGCCGCGCCGCAACCCGTCAATCGCGCCAATGGGCGCCTTGGCGCGCTATTCGTCCACATCATCCATATCGGCCTGCCCGCTGAGACGGCGGCGCACATGGCTCCAGCTCAGTCCCGTGCCCAGAACCGTCGCCAAAGCCAAGAGCGCGATCCACGTATTCGCCCCCGGATTGTCGAGCCGGATCAGGCCGAAATCGTAAAGCACCCACAAGAGCGCGGCGACAATGGCCAGAACCAAAGCCATGCCCAGCACCCCGATCGAGCGCAAGGTGGCGCGCAGGTAGATGATATAGCCGACAAGCAAGAGCAGACCGGCCAGAACGATCAGGGCCATCGCCGAGGTCCAGTGGCTTTCGGCCCACCGCAGGTAATTCCACCGCGTCGGATTATAGGTCGCGCTGAGCAAGGCAAAGGCCGCAATCCAGCGTAGCAAAAATCCTGTCATCTGCGTCTCCTTTTGGTGCGCGCACGGCCCTTTCATCATGCGCGGTTGTCGCGCGGGGTCAATGCAGGGTCAAAGCGGGGGGCACTGCGGGGGGGCAATGCGGGCCGATGCGGGATCAAGACGCGCGCCGCGCGGCCTTTGAGCGAAGGGCGCGCGGGAGCGCGAGGGCAGGCGCGCGCAGGGCGGATGCTTGCCCGCCTTTCGTCGCAATTGCAAAGTCTTAGCCAAATATGCGATACAGAATATATGAAATACACCTATTCCATCCGCCACGCTGACGCGCAAGACGCCCCCGCGATTGCGCAGGTGCAGGCGGGCGTTTGGCGCAAAGCCTATCAGGGCCGCGTGCCCAATGCCTTGATCGAACGGATGGAGGATGTCGCCGAGCGCACCAAAGCGTGGCAAACGATTTTCGAAAGCTTCGAGGAAAGCGGTCTGGGGCAGAGCTTTGTCGCGGTTGAGGACGACAGCGGCGTGGTCGGATTTGGCACCTGCGGGCCGCAGCGCGACGACGCGTTGCTCGATCAAGGCTTCTCGGGCGAAATCTCGGCGCTCTACATCGCCGCCGAGCATCAAGGCGCGGGGCTCGGCTCTGGCCTGCTGCGCTTTATGGCGGCGGACTTGCTCCGCACGGGACATATGTCGGCCGCCTTTTGGGTGCTGGGCGGCAATCCGAAAGCCGATCGGTTTTTCACCCAGACCGGCGGTCTGGCCTGCGCCACACGCAGCGGCGCCCATGGCGACCTTCATGAAACCGCCTATGGATGGCGCGATTTGGCGCAGCTTGCCGGACGCGCGTCATAAGCGCGCCGCACGCTCGGCGCATATGCGCCCCGGCAATCCCGCCAGCCGATCCCGCCTGTCAATCCCGCGCGCCAAACCGGCCCGTCAATCGCGCAGCGAATGCAAATAGAGGTTTCATCGCGCCGGACCTGTGGTTATACCGACGCGGGTTTGAAACAGATTCCATATATAAAGGATCATCATGGCAAACGTCGTCGTCGTCGGCGCCCAATGGGGCGATGAGGGAAAAGGCAAGATCGTGGATTGGCTCTCCGAGCGTGCGGATGTGATCGCGCGCTTTCAGGGCGGCCATAACGCCGGTCACACTCTGGTCATTGACGGCGAGGTGTTCAAGCTGCACGCGCTGCCTTCGGGCGTGGTGCGCGGCGGCAAATTGTCGGTGATCGGCAATGGCGTGGTGCTCGATCCGTGGCACCTGCTTTCCGAGATCGAAACCATCCGCAAGCAAGGCGTTGAAATCACGCCCGAAACCTTGATGATCGCGGAAAACGCGCCGCTGATCCTGCCCTATCACGGGGAATTGGACCGCGCCCGCGAAGAGGCCGCCTCCAAAGGCACCAAGATCGGCACGACGGGCCGCGGCATCGGCCCGTGCTATGAGGACAAGGTCGGCCGCCGCGCCATCCGCGTGGCCGATCTGGCCGATGCGGCGACGCTGGAGGCGCGTGTGGATCGCGCGCTGGAACATCACAATGCGCTGCGCAAGGGCATGGGGATCGACCCGATTGACCGCGCCGCATTGCTGGCGAAAATCGGTGAGATCGCGCCGCAAATCCTCGCCTATGCTGCTCCGGTCTGGAAGGTGATGAACGAGAAACGCAAAGCCGGCAAACGCATCTTGTTCGAAGGCGCGCAGGGGGCCTTGCTCGACATCGATTTCGGCACCTATCCTTTTGTGACCTCCTCCAACGTGATCGCGGGCCAAGCGGCCACCGGCGTCGGCATCGGGCCAGGATCGATCGATTACGTGCTTGGCATTGTCAAAGCCTATACCACCCGCGTCGGCGAAGGCCCGTTCCCGACCGAACTGGATGACGCCGATGGCCAGCGCCTTGGCGAGCGCGGTCACGAATTCGGCACCACCACGGGGCGCAAACGCCGCTGCGGCTGGTTCGATGCGGCCTTGGTGCGCCAGACCTGCGCCACATCGGGCGTCAAGGGGATCTGCCTGACCAAGCTCGACGTGCTCGACGGCTTCGAGACGCTGAAAATCTGCGTCGGCTACGAGTTGGACGGCGAGCGGCTCGATTATCTGCCCACAGCGGCGGACGCGCAGGCGCGCTGCACCCCGATCTATGAGGAAATGGACGGTTGGTCCGAAAGCACCGAAGGCGCGCGCACGTGGAATGAATTGCCCGCCAATGCGATCAAATATGTGCGCCATATCGAGGAATTGATCGATTGCCCCGTGGCATTGCTCTCGACCTCGCCAGAGCGCGACGACACCATCCTCGTCACCGATCCCTTCGCGGATTGATCTGATGGCGCTGAGCTACAAAGCCCGCCGCCGCTGGGCCTTGGTGATCTTGTTGATCGGCCTGCCGCTCTATGTGGTGGCGGCGGTCAGCGCGGTGAACGCGCTGGAGCGGCCAAGCATTTTGGTCGAACTGATGATCTATGTCGGGCTGGGCGTGCTTTGGGCGCTGCCGTTCAAATTCATCTTCAAAGGCATCGGCCAAGCCGATCCGGACGCCAAACCCGACACCGACCCCGAGGCGTGATCTAAGCGAAAACAAATGAAAAAGGCCGGTCCCGAGGGGCCGGCCTTTTGCTTTATTGCAGGGCGCTGGCGCGCGGGGTTTAGCCCGCTTCGCGCTCGCCGGGGCGGTAGCCGATCTCGTCGGATACTTCGAACCGCCCGCCTTTGATCTTGCGGATTTTGCCCGCGCGCAGCAGTTGGCCAAAGGAGCGCAGCCCGTCTTCGCGGCTGAATTCTTCTGGGTCGGCCTGACGCACTTTGGTCATCAGTTGCGGGCGCGAGAATTGCTCCATGCCCTCGACGAACGACAGATAGGCCGCCGCCGCTTCGAGCAGATCGGGCAGTTTCGTCGCGCCGACGTTTTCGGCGTATTCGGCAAAGCTTCCCGCTTTTTCAAGCGCTTGCGCGATTTCGGCGGTGGGGGCGGGTTGCTCGGCGGCGATTTCGGCGACCGAAATGCGGCGCGGGCGCACCGGTTCGGAGGCGATATCGACGCGCTGCTCGGCCACCAGTTTGAGCGGCGCAGGGCGCGCCTCGCTGGGACGCGCGGGGCGCTCTGTGCTTGTCGCGGCTTGCGGACGGCGCGGGCGCACCACATCGGCCAGATCACCGCGATAGGCATCATCCTTGCGCTCTTCCTTGAGCGAGGTGCCTGCGCGTTGCTCGGCTTTGGTGGCGGCGACAGCGGCGCGCAGATGCGCGATGGCATTGCGGCGGCGCGATCCGTCCGGCTCGTCCATTTGGGTTTCGGCCTTCTCCAGCATCCGGTTCAGGTCCGGCTCGCTTTCGCGCAAACGCAGCGCGCCAGACGGCTGATCCGGGCTCGCCTCAGCCTGTGCAGCCTCGTCTTCGGCGTGCGCTTGGGGATCCTCATCGACGATTTGCGCCTCTTCGGTCTCCCATGCGTCATCGAGATCGGCTTCGACAGCGGCCAACTCGCGTTGCAACTCGGCCTCTTCGGCGGCGCTGAGGCTGGAGGCCTCGTCATCGGCTCCCTCATCTGCCACGGCGGCCTCGGCGGGCAGGTCCAATTCGGCAGCCGTTTCGAAATCCGTATCATCCTCGTCGTCGAAGGCTTCTTCGATCTGACCTGCGGCCAAAGCGGCATCAAACTCGCTGCGCTTCATGCGGATCACGCGGGCGCGCAGGGGCTGGGTTTGCGGCCCGTCGCCCTCGGCGCTCTCGCCCTCCGGCAGGTCGATTTCCTCGACCTCGATATAGGCTTCGTCGTCGTCATCCTCGTTGTCATCGTCCGCGAGGGCGGCGCGCTCGTCTTCGCGCTCTGCGTCGTCCTCGGCGATCAAGGCATCGGCCAGATCGGCAAATGTGCCAGCGGCGGGCGCGGGCTCTTCGGCGCGGTCCGCTTGCTCAAGCTCCTCGTCTTCGATCTGTGCCTGTGCCTGTGCCTGTGCCTGTGCGTCGGCGGCGGGCGCCTCTTGCGCGGCTTCGGCCTCGGCCTGACGCTCGCGGCTCAAACGCGCAAGGATCGACGAGACGTCATCGGCTTTTTCCGTGGCGGCGGGGGCGTCCTCCTCGGCGCTTTGCGCGATCTCGGCCTCGGCGTGCTGGTCCTCGATATAGGCGGCCTCGCCCTCGGCCTCGGCTTCGGTCTTGGAGACCACGGCGCGGATGCGCTGGAGCTTGGCGGCGACGCTGTTTTGGTCGGGGTGCGAGACGGGGGTGTGCGGCGCGGGGGCTTCGGCCGTGGCGGCGGTGTCCGCAGGCGCGGGTTTGGCCACGCGGGCGGCGATCGACGCGAGGGTCAGGGCCTCGTCTTCTTGCGCATCATTTTGGTCCGCTTCGGGGGTCTTGGCGGTGTCCTCGCGGGGCAGCTCGGCTTCGGCCTGCGGCTCTTTCGCATGTGCGTCCACTGGCGCTTCTACGGGGGCTTCCGTTTGCTCTGCGGCCACGGCAGGCGCCTCGGCTTCGGCCTCGGTGATGTCAGCCTCGGCAGCGATGTCCTCACCGGTGATTTGCTCCGCGGCTGTGTCTTCGTCGCGGGCGGCCTCCTCGGCGTGTTCCTCGGCAACCGTCTCGGCAGGGGCTTCGACCTCGACCTCAGTTTCGACCGCAGCTTCGGCTTGAACCTCAGCTTCGGTTTGGGCCTCAGCCTCGGCTTCAGGCGCGGCGGCGGCCTCGATCTCGGCGGTCTCGACCTCAGCGGCACGGACCTCTTCGACGGCCTCTTCGGCAACCTCTTCCTCGGCAATCGCTTCCTCGGCAATCTCGGGGGCGATCTCGGGGGTGGCTTCCACGGGTGCGGCCTCGGGCGTTTGCACCTCTTCGGCTTGCGGCGCGGCGGCCTCTTGCGCTTCGGCGGGCACAGGCTCAGGCCCAGGCGCGGCAACGGCGGCCTTATCGGCACCGGTGCGCAGCACGATGTTGCCCTTATCCATATAGGCCTCAACGCGGCGCTCGATTTCGCGCTCGGCGATACGCGCCAGCATCTCGGCATCGGGGGTGGGGGGCTCTGCACCGAAATAGCGGTCATCGGATGCCAGATCGCGGAAATATTCCGCGATGGCCTTCATTGTATTAAAAGAATCGTCAAAGCCCTCCAAGGTGCACGAGAATGTGCCGTAGGAGACCGTGAGAATTTTGCTCGTATTAATCATTATCTAGCTCGCTTTGCGGTTGCCTGCTAGGAATTGGTTTACCATGAAGGCCAAGTCGATTTCTGATCGAATCTGCGATATTTACCGTATCATTTCATGGCAAGAATGTGGCGTTGTCGTTAACGAGGCCAATAGAAGCGGAAGTTTGACGTGATTGTCCACAAATTGGAACCAATCCTGCTGGTCGGGGCCGGAGCCTTGCCCGAAGGGCTATGGGATGAGGCGCGGGCCATCGCGCCGCATGTGGTGGCGGTCGATGGCGGGCTGCGTCATGTGCTGGCAAAGGGGGACATGCCCGAGGCGGTGATTGGCGATCTGGACAGCATCGGCGCGGACCGCGTTCATGTGCCGGCCGCGCGCTTGCACCCTATTGCCGAACAAGACAGCACCGATTTTGACAAGGCCCTGCGCAATGTCGATGCGTCCTTGATCCTTGCGGCGGGGTTTTCCGGCCCGCGCATCGATCATCAACTGGCGGTCTATAGCGGCTTGATGGCGCGGGCAGAGCGGCTGTGCATCGTGTTGGGGCAAAGCGATCTGGTGATGCTGGCGCCGCCGCATATGGCGCTGGACCTGCCCGAGGGGATGCGGCTGTCGCTTTATCCGATGGGGCAGGTGCGCGGACGCTCCAGCGGGCTGCGCTGGCCCATCGAGGGGATCGCGTTTTCGCCGCAGGGGCGGATCGGCACATCGAATGAAGTGGTGCGCGCGGCGGGGGCCGCGCAGGGGGGCCAAGATCAGGCAGGCGGGCAGGGCACCCTGTGCCGCGTCGAGATCGAGGTCGACGCGCCTTGCATGTTGCTTATTCTGCCGCGTGCTGCGCTGCCTCTGCTTCCATCATCTCTTCTCGGCTCTGCTTGCGGGCGCTGGACTGCTCGCGCAGGACAATGAACAGACCGGCAGTCATGGTCATGGCAATGCCGACGGTGGCCAATTGGTTGGGCCATTGGCCGAACATCGCAAAGCCGAAGAACGTGGCAAAGGGAATTTCCAGATATTGCATCGGCGCCAGCGTGGCCGAGGGCGCATAGCGCAGGGCCCAGGTCATCATCAGATGGGCGAAGGAGCCCAGCAGACCCGCGCCGATCAGCAGCGCCCAAGTCATTGCATCAGGTGCGCTCAGCTCGAACACCGCGATGTTGAACAAGGTGACCTCATTGGCCGCGCCGATCAACAGCACCGGCAAGATCATCACCGTGGCCATCAGGCCAGAGACCGCTTGCAAGCCGATCGGGTCGGTTTCTTTGGCGATCTGGCGGGTGACCAGAACAAAGGCCGAGAAGGTCAGCGCAACACCCAGCGGCAGTAAGGCCGCCCAACCGAATTGCACAAAGCTCGGTTGGATCACCAAAAGCGTGCCGGCAAAGCCGAATAGACAGGCGACCAGACGGCGGTGCCCGACCTCTTCGCCCAAAAAGTGATGGCCCAAGAGCATCATAATGAAGGGCATGACAAAGGTAATCGCCACCGCATCAGCCAAGGGCAGATATTGCAAGCCGGTGAACATGAAGCCGATGGCCACGATATGCAAAATCGTGCGCAGCAAGGTCAGCCAGAAAACCCGCCCGCTCATGCGCCATTTGCGGCCCGTCATCGCGACAATCGGGATCAAGATCACCGCTTGAACAGCAAAACGCACCACCAGCATTTCGCCCAAAGCGACCCGCTCGCCGATGAGTTTTACCACCGCATCGCCAAAGGGCGCCATGATGCAAAACAGGAGCATCAGGAAAATGCCGAACATGGGTTTGTCTTGCGTCATGTGATTCACCTTTAGCGTGTGATCTTTCACTCACCCTATGCGTGTGATTTGCATCGCGCAACACTTCATTTATGCGTGTGCGCCATTTTTCGCTCACGCGTGAGGGTTGAGCCACGGGGTAAGAGCCGTGCCTGTGCCGCAAGCGGGGGCATGGCAGCAAACGCCCGTCAGTCAAATGAACCAAATGGGTAAATTATAGATTCCATTCAATTTTTCTCAAAATTGCGCATTCACCTGTCGTAAATTTCCCTCAGGTAATGCCTTGGGGCTAAGAAGAGAGGGCGGCGAACCATGCCATATACATTCGGACTTATCGGCTATGATGATCTCGTGGTGTCCGGGCCTGATCCCTTCGGGTCCGGCACAACTGGGAATGGCAGCTCTGTCGGCGCGACGACCTTCACACTCGCCCCTGGCGCGACCTGGGTGCAGGCGACGCTCAATGACAACGAGGCCTTCTTCGAAGATGCCGACAGCGGGCAGGATCTGGCCTCCGGTATCACCGTCAACGGGAAGACCTTTTCTGCCGGACAAAACGTCGAAACCGAATACTCCTATGTCGTGCGCCCCGTGGGCAGCACTGACCCCTCCGAAGAAGTCACCATCTATATCGTCGAGTTTGGCACCTCGGGCGAGGCGATTGCCACCGACGGGCCGCTGCACGAAGGCATCACCTATGAAATCATCGCCATCGACAGCAATGATCCGGTGGTCTCCTATAGCAATCTTGCGGTCTGTTTCACCGCAGGCACGCGCATTGCCACGGCGCGCGGTCCGGCCTTGGTCGAGGATCTGCGCGCGGGCGATCGGGTGCTGACCATGGATCACGGCGCGCAGCCGCTGATTTGGGTCGGGGCGCAGCGCGCCTCGGGGCAGGGGGCGACGGCGCCGGTGCGCGTGCCCGCCTTGGCCTTGGGCAATACGCGCGATCTGCTCTTGTCGCCGCAACATCGGGTGCTGCGCCGCATGGCGGGCAGCCGCGTGCAAAAAGGCCGCGCGGGCGAATGCCTGACGCCGGTCAAATCGCTCAGCGGCGCGGCCGGGATCGGCCCCGCGCCGTGCAAGGAGGTGGTCTATTACCATCTGCTTTTGGCGCGCCATGAGGTGATCTTCGCCGAAGGCGCGCCGGTCGAAAGCATGCTGCCCGGTCCGGTGGCCTTGCGCGCCCTGACACCGGCCAGCCGTGCGCAGCTTTTGGCGCTTTGCCCCGATCTGGAGGTTTTGGTGCGCCCCGCGCGCAGCAATTCCGAGCGCCGCGCCGCGCGCGCTGCGCAATGGTCCCCCGCGCGGCCCCTGATCGGCCCGTCGCGTTGGAAACGCATGCAAGAGGAGGCGCAGCAGGGCGCCCAAGGCGCGCCCGAAGCGGGTGCCGACGCGGCTGCCAACGAGGGCGCCGAAGCAGGCACCACCGAGCGCGCTGCGCAGGGCACGGTCATGGCGGCGCGCCCGCGACCCCGAGCCTGCGCCGCCGCCCATGCCGCATATTGACGCGCCGCGCGCCGAAAAAACGCGCCGCTGCGATTTTCCGCCGCAAAGCCTCTCGCCCCCCGCGCCGTGATTGCCTATAAGATCCGTGCAATAACGGAGATGCGCCATGCCCGGAGAACTGTCCCCCATCGATAAAGCCAAATTCGTCGCGGCCAAACGCGCCTGCGATTATGTCGAGGACGGCATGCGAGTCGGGCTTGGCACCGGATCGACCGCCGCGTGGCTGGTGCGCTGCCTTGGCGAGATGGTGCGCGAGGAGGGCCTCAAAATCCGCGGCGTGCCCACATCCACACGCACCGCCGAACTGGCCCGCGAGGTCGGCATCGAGGTGATCTCGCTCGACGAGGCGAAATGGCTCGACGTGACCATCGACGGGGCCGATGAGTTTGACGGCGATCTCAACCTGATCAAAGGCGGCGGCGGGGCATTGCTGCAAGAGAAGATCGTCGCCACCGCCTCCGACCAGATGGTCGTGATCGCCGATGTGGGCAAGGAAGTCGGGCAGCTTGGCGCCTTTCCCCTGCCCATCGAGGTGATCCCCTTTGGCTGGCAAACCACCCGCGCCTTGGTCGAAGAGACGCTGATTTCCATGGATGTTCTGGGCCGCGATGTGACCTTGCGGATGAATGGCGAAGTGCCGTTTTTCACTGATGAGGGCAACCATATCCTCGATCTGCATCTGAACCGCATCGGCAATGCGCGCCAATTGGCGATGGTGCTCAACCAGATGCCAGGCGTGGTGGAAAATGGTTTGTTTATCGATATCTGTGATGCGGTGATCATCGGCTATGGCGACGGGCGCGTCGAAGTGCGCGATATCAATGAGGGCACGGTTTCGACTGACAAGCTCGATTTCCTCGAAAGCGACAACCTGTTCACCGATCTGCTCGATTAAGGCGCTCGGGCGGCGCAGGGCACGGGCGCGGGAAAGGGGAACGCCGCGCCCTCGCCGCTGCGCGATCCGGCCCCGATGGGCCCCGACGGGCCTTGCCGCCGCGCGGACCGAGATGCGCCGCTATGAGGCGATCTTGGCCCGTCGCCGCGCCGCGTGACAACGCCGGTTTATCGTGCACTTGTCCGCGCGAAGTCCGGCGCTTTGTCCCGCGCCCCGCCCCCTCGTCTTGAGCCGCCCCGAAGCCTCGCGCCGAACCGCTCGCCAAGACCGTTCAAATTGCCGCGATGGGGTGGACAGCGGCGCGCGATAGATTATTGGTAGGGCGCTCTGATACTGACCCACTTTGGAAGGCGCATCCCATGACATTCGACTATGATCTTTTTGTAATCGGCGGCGGCTCGGGCGGTGTGCGCGCGGCGCGTGTGGCGGCGGGCGAGGCGGGGGCCAAAGTCGCGCTGGCCGAAGAGGATCGCTATGGCGGCACCTGCGTGATCCGTGGCTGCGTGCCCAAAAAGCTGATGGTCTTTGCCTCCGAATATGCGGGGGTCTGCGAGGATGCGGCGGCCTACGGGTGGAAGCTGACCAATGACGGCTTCGACTGGCGCGCCTTTCGCGCCAAGCTGGAGGGCGAATTGGACCGCCTCGAAGGCATCTATCGCAACCTGTTGAAAGGCTCCGGCGTCGAAACCTTCGATCAACGCGCCTCGGTGGTCGATGCCCATACGGTGCGTTTGGCCGATGGCACGCAAAAGAGCGCCAAACATATCCTTTTGGCCATGGGCGGACGCCCCGTCAAACCCGAGATCGAGGGGGCCGAATTGGGCATCACCTCGAATGATATTTTCCACCTCGACCAATTGCCCAAGCGTGTCTTGATCATCGGTGGCGGCTATATCGCCTGCGAATTTGCCGGTATCCTCAACGGGCTGGGCAGCAAGGTGACGCAATATTACCGCGGCGCGCAAATCTTGCGCGGCTTTGACGACGAGGCGCGCGGATTGGTCAGCGAAGAGATGATCCAAAGCGGCATCGACTTGCATCTGGGCACCGATGTCTTGAGCCTGAAAAAAGACGGCGAAAACATCATCGCCAAGGCCACCAATGGCACCGAAGAGGCCTTTGATCAGGTGTTCTTTGCCACCGGCCGCGTGCCCAACACCGATAATATGGGGCTGACCGAGGTCGGCGTTGCCTTGGGCCGCAAGGGCGAGGTCGAGGTCGATGCCTATAGCCAGACCGCCGTGCCGTCGATCTATGCGGTGGGCGATATCACCGACCGCGCCAACCTCACGCCCGTGGCTATCCGCGAGGGCATGGCCTTTGTCGAGACGGTGTTCAAAGGCAACCCGACCAAGCCCGATCACGATCTGATCCCCACCGCGATCTTTACCCAGCCCGAAATGGGCACCGTGGGACTGAGCGAGGAAGAGGCCCGCGCCGCCGGTCCTATCGAGGTCTATTGCTCGTCCTTCAAACCGATGCAGCAAAGCTTTGCCGGACGCGCCGACCGCGTGTTGATGAAATTGGTGGTCTGCGCCGATACGCGGCGCGTTCTGGGGTGCCATATCGTTGCGCCAGCGGCCGGCGAGATGATCCAATTGGCGGGCATCGCCGTAAAGATGGGAGCGACGAAAGAGGATTTCGACCGCACCTGCGCCGTGCATCCGACCATGGCCGAAGAGATCGTCACCATGCGCAATCCGACGCGCAGCCACAAATAATCCAAGGCGCGGCGCAAAAGCGGCGCGCCAATGACCGCTAAACGGTTGAATATTAGCGCCCGCGCGCACATGTTGGCAGCAATCCGACAAGCGCGGGCGAGACAGGTTAACGAAGGGAAGAGGCTTATGGCTGGAAATTCAGGCGGCCCTTGGGGCGGCGGCGGCGGCAATTCGGGCGGCGGAGGCGGCGGCGACAATAACAATCGCGGCCCCAAACGCCCCCCCGAAGACGGACCGCAGATCCCCGAAATCGAGGAGCTGATGAAAAAAGGCCAAGAGCAGCTGCGCGTGCTGATGGGCGGGCGCGGCGGCAACGGCGGCGGACGCGGCACCGGCGGTGCGGGCGGCCCCCAAGGCGGCCCCGCCATCACCCGCGGCACCATCGGCATCGGCATTCTGGCCGCCATCGGCCTTTGGGCCTTCGCCAGCTTCTACACCGTGAAGCCCGAAGAGCAGTCGGTCGAGCTGTTCCTTGGCGAATGCAACAGCCCCTGCATCGGTTATCCGGGTTTGAACTTTGCCCCTTGGCCCTTGGTCACCGCCGAAGTCATCTCGGTCACCAGCGAGCGCATCGAAGACATCGGCGTGGGCGCGCGCGGCTCCGAAGCGGGGCTGATGCTGACCGGCGACGAGAACATCGTCGATATCGATTTTCAGGTGGTGTGGAACATCAACGACGCCGAAAAGCTGTTGTTCAACCTGCGCGATCCGCAGATGACCATTCGCGCCGTGTCGGAATCGGCGATGCGCGAGATCATCGCGCAATCCGAACTGGCTCCGATCCTCAACCGTGATCGCGGCATCATTGCCGACCGCCTCAAAGAGCTGATCCAGAGCACGCTCGACAGCTATGACAGCGGCGTGAATGTGGTGCGCGTGAACTTTGACAAGGCCGATCCGCCCGAAAAGGTCAAACAGGCCTTCTTTGCCGTGCAATCGGCCGAGCAGGACCGCGACCGGCTTGAAAAACAGGCCGACGCCTATTCCAACAAGGTGCTCGCAGGCGCCCGCGGTGAAGCCGCGCAGGTGCTTGAAGAGGCAGAAGGCTATCGCGCCCGTGTGGTCAACGAGGCCGAAGGTGAGGCCAGCCGCTTTACCGCCGTTCTCGCCGAATACGAAAAGGCCCCCGAAGTGACGCGCAAGCGGCTCTATCTGGAAACCATGGAAGAGGTTCTGGGCAACGTCGATAAGGTCATCATCGACGGCGACAGCGGCCAAGGCGTCGTGCCTTACCTGCCGCTTGGCGAGCTGCGCAAACCCAATACCACCACCGGCGGAGGCAACTAAGATGCGCAAATCAACCTTTCTCCTACCCGTAGCAGTGATCTTGATCGCGGGGGTTTTGTCCTCGGTGTTTATCGTGGACGAGCGCGAAAAGGCGCTGGTCTTGCAATTCGGCCGCGTGGTCGCCGTCAAGGAAGACCCCGGTTTGGCGGTCAAATTGCCGCTCATCCAAGAGGTGGTGCGCTATGATGACCGCATCCTGAGCCGCGATGTCGAGACCTTGCAAATCACGCCTTCGGACGACCGCCGCCTTGAGGTGGACGCCTTTGCGCGCTACCGCATCGCCGATGTCGAACAGTTCCGCCAAGCGGTCGGTGCGGGCGGTATCCGCTCTGCCGAGAGCCGTCTCGATTCGATCCTGCGCGCCGAAACGCGCGAGGTGCTCGGCTCGGTCTCGTCCAATGAAATCCTGTCTTCGGATCGGGCGACTTTGATGCTGCGCATCCGCAATGCGGCGATTGCCGAGGCGCGCGCGCTGGGCCTTGAGGTCATCGACGTGCGCCTCAAACGCACCGACCTGCCCGAGGCCAACCTCGCCGCGACCTTTGCGCGGATGGAGGCCGAGCGTGAACGCGAAGCCGCCGACGAGATCGCCCGCGGGAACGAGGCCGCGCAGCGTATCCGCGCCCAAGCCGACCGCACGCAGGTCGAGATCGTCTCGGACGCCAAACGCCAATCCGAGATCATCCGCGGTGAGGCCGACGCGAAACGCAACGCCATCTTCGCCGCCGCTTACGGGGCCGATCCGGAGTTCTTCAACTTCTACCGCTCCTTGCAAGCCTACCGCACAGCCTTGCAAAGCGGCAATTCCTCGATGGTGATGAACCCCGACAGCGAGTTCTTCAACTACCTCAAGGATGCCAACGCGGGCAATTAACCCGCGCTGCAAGCGGGCAAAATCGGGCGCTCCCCCTGATCGGGGAAGGCCCTATATCTCAAACCGGCGGCGAGGCACCTCACCGCCGGTTTTCATTTGCCCGCGCGATACGGCGCGCCTGCGCAGGCCAAATAGGAACGGGTATCGAAGGGTGGGACGCGCAAGATTGCGCATTTTCTAAGGCAGGGCGCCTTGTGACCTCGGTGTGGTTTTTGGAGCCGTGCGCCGCTCTTGTCGCCCTTGCCGCCCTTGGTCGTCGCCGCAAGCGCGCGGGTGGGGCCGTTGAGTTTGCGCCAGTCTGCGCAAGCGCATCCCGTTCGCGCCGCTCCTGCAGGAGCGCTCTTGTCCGCGCACCGCCGCTATCGCCGTCCTGCGCGCCTCAGGGGCTGCGCTGGGCGGCCAGCCGCAGGGCCAGCGCCGCAAAGGTCACGGCGGCAAGCCTGTTGGCCATGCACAAGACGGCGGGGCTGGTGGCGATGCGGGCGCGCATCCGCCCGACCGCCAGCACGACGAAGCCGATCCACATCACCGCCATCGCCGCGAGGGTCACGCCGAGAACGAGGCTTTGCGTCGCCACCGCGCCTTGCTCGGGGCGGATGAACTGGGGAAAGAGCGCGATGAAGAATGCGATCATTTTGGGGTTGGCAAGGTTGTTGACCAGCCCCTGCACGAAATAGCGGCGCGGGCCGCCCTGCGCCGACAAGGGCATATCGAGATCAAGCCGCGTCGAGGCCCGCCACGCCTGTATCGCAAGGTAGAGCAAATAGACGACCCCCGCCGCCTTGAGCACCGCATAGGCCGAGGGGACCAGAAGAACGATGGCCGAAACGCCGACACCGGCAAGAAGGGCGTGGATCACATTGCCCGCCTGCGTTCCCAGCAAGGTCATGAGGCCCGCCAATGTTCCCGAGGCCAGCGTGCGCGACAAGATCAGCACCGTGTCCGGCCCAGGCGTCAGGACAAGCACCACGGCGGTGCCGAGGAACAAATAAAAGCTATGTGGGTCCAGCATCACGCATCTCGCAGGTAGATCAGTAACTATGACCTATCACGGATCGGCGCAGGCATTCAAGCGCGGTGACGGGTGTGATGCGCCGCGCGCGGGGGGAGGCGAGGCCCATGGCCACATGGCAAAGGGCGCTGCGATCTGCGCAGGCCCATCTGCTAGGCTGCGCTCTGCGACGCTGCGAGCTGGGGACGCGATCTGCGGGGCGATGCGGGGCGCGCGCGCGGCGGCAGGGCGGCGGCAGGGCGGCGCTAAAGCGCGCGCCAGCCGATGTCGCGGCGGCAAAAGCCTTCGGGCCAATCAATCGCATCCACCATCGCATAGGCGGCCTTTTGCGCCTCGGCCAAGGAGGCCCCGCGCGCGGTGACGTTCAAAACCCGCCCGCCTGCGCTGAGGATTGCGCCGTCTTTCTCGGCGGTGCCTGCGTGAAAACACATCTGCGTGCTGGTCGCGGGCAGGGCGTCCAGCCCATTGATCACCGTGCCTTTGGCATAGTCACCCGGATAGCCTTTGGCGGCCATGACAACGGTCAGGGCATGATCATTGGCCCAATTGACCTGCGCCTGCGCCAAACGCCCCTCGGCGGCCGCCTGCAGCAGATCGAGAACCTGCGCGCCAAGGCGCATCATTAAAACCTGACATTCGGGATCGCCAAAGCGCACGTTATATTCGACAAGGCGCGGTTGCCCGTCCTTGATCATCAATCCCACATAAAGCACCCCTTGATAGGGCGTGCCGCGCGCCACCATCTCGCGCAGGGTCGGGCGCACGATTTCATCCATCGCCTTTTGCGCAATCGCATCGCTCAGAACCGGCGCGGGGCTATAGGCGCCCATGCCGCCAGTATTCGGCCCTTCGTCGCCGTCATAGGCGCGTTTGTGGTCCTGCGCCGTGCCGATGGGCAAGGCGTCCTCGCCGTCGCACAAGATGAAATAGGAGGCCTCTTCGCCCTCCATGAATTCCTCGATCACCACCTCGGCGCCCGCGCCGCCGAACGCCCCGCCGAACATATCGTCAATCGCTTCCAATGCGGTTTGCTCGTCCATCGCGACGATCACGCCCTTGCCTGCGGCCAAACCGTCGGCCTTGACCACGATGGGCGCGCCGTTTTTGCGGATATGGGCCTTGGCGGCTTCGGCCTCCTTGAAATGGCCGTATCCCGCCGTGGGGGCGCCCGCCGCATCGCAAATCTCTTTGGTAAAGCTTTTCGAGCTTTCCAACCGCGACGCCGCGCCGGAAGGGCCAAAGACCAAAATCCCCGCATCGCGCAGCCGGTCGGCCACGCCCGCAGCCAAGGGCGCCTCCGGCCCGATGATCACAAATTCTACCGCGTTTTCTTCGGCAAAACCGACCACCGCCGCGCCGTCATTGATGTCGATCGAGGCGCATTCCGCAATCGCCGCGATCCCCGCATTGCCCGGCGCGACGATCAATTTGTCGCATTTGGGGTTTTGCATCACGGCCCAAGCCAGCGCATGTTCGCGGCCACCGCCGCCAAGGATAAGGATGTTCATCGGGCGCACTCCTGCTTGGCCTTTGCTTGGCGGCGTTCTAGACTGAGCGCGCGCGACCCGCAAGCCGCGCGCCCGCCGCTGCGGCAAAACAGATGCAAAACCCGAAGGCCCACCCATGTCCGACCTGATCGACGATCCCCTTGAGGGGCAAAACGCCCCCGAATTCAGCGTCACTGAAATTTCCGGCGCGATCAAACGGGTGATCGAGGGCGAGTTTTCCCATGTGCGCATCCGCGCCGAAATCGGCCGCTGCAGCTTTCCGCGCTCGGGGCATGTCTATCTGGACCTCAAGGACGACAAATCGGTGATCTCGGCGGTGATGTGGAAAGGCGTGGCCGCCCGCATCACGACCCGCCCCGAAGAGGGGATGGAGGTCGTCGCGACGGGCCGCATCACCACATTCGGCGGGCAATCGAAATACCAACTGGTGATCGAGGATCTGAAACCCGCAGGGGTCGGCGCGCTGATGGCGATGCTGGAGCGGCGCAAGGAAAAGCTGGCGGGCGAGGGGCTGTTTGACCCCGCGCGCAAGAAACCGCTGCCTTATCTGCCCGAGGTGATCGGCGTGGTGACCTCGCCCTCGGGCGCGGTGATCCGCGATATTTTGCACCGTTTGCGCGACCGTTTTCCGCGCAAGGTGCTGATCTGGCCCGTGGCGGTGCAGGGCGAGAAATGCCCCGCCGAGGTGATCCGCGCCATCGAGGGGTTCAACGCGATGAGCGCGGGCGGCGCATTGCCGCGCCCCGACCTGCTCATCGTCGCGCGCGGCGGCGGCTCGCTTGAGGATCTGTGGGGCTTTAACGACGAAGGCGTGGCGCGGGCGGCGGCGGCGTCAAACATTCCGCTGATCTCGGCCGTGGGGCACGAGACCGATACCACATTGATTGATTTCACCTCCGACCGGCGCGCGCCCACGCCCACGGCGGCGGCGGAAATGGCCGTGCCGGTGCGCCACGAGCTTTTGGCATGGCTCGGCGATCAGGAGGCGCGCATGGGCCGCGCCCTGTCGGATCGATTGACGCAGCGCGGCCAGCGCCTGCGCGATCTGAGCCGCGCCTTGCTGCGCAAGGACTCCTTACTCGACGGGCCGCGCCAACGCATGGACACATGGGGCGAGCGCCTGCCCGCCGCGCTGTTGCGTGCCGTGCAGGGGCGGCGCGTCAAACTGGCCGATGCGGGGGCGAGCCTGCGCCCGTCGGTGCTGCGCAGCGCGGTGGAGCGCAAGCGCGAGGCCTTGGGGCGGCGCAGCGACAAGTTGAACATCAACGCGATCAGCCGCGACATCGCCCGCAAACGCGCCGATTTTGCTGCGCTGCAAATGCGGCTTGCGGGGGCGGGGGCGCGGCAAGTCGATGGATGGCGCGGCCGCATCGAGACCGCCGAGCGGATGCGCGAGACCTTGAGCTATAAGGCCACGCTGGCGCGCGGCTATGCCGTGGTGCGCGGCGCCGATGGCGTGGTCACCACCAAAGCGGCCGCCCGCGCGGCAGGGGTATTGGAGATCGAATTCGCCGATGGCCGCATGACGGCGGGCGGTGAGGGCGGCGGGGCAGGGCAGGCCTTTGCTGCTGGGTCATCCACGGGGCAACCGTCCAAAGGGCCAGCGGACAAGGCGCAAGCGGAAAAGGCGCAAAAGCCCAAACCCGCCAAATCCGCCGCCAAACCTGCGCCTAAAACCACTCCGCCCGAGCAGGGCAGTCTGTTTTAGTCGCAAGTCCTAGCGCGCCCCGTTGCACCGCCCAATCGCGGCGCATCCAACGGCGTATTCATCGGTGCGCGCCGCCGAGCGGTTACCCGCGATCCCCCCACAGGATGGAGTTCCACGTCCGCTTCTTGATGTAGCGTTGGTGGAGTATCGCCAGGACCGCGATCGCCCAGAGGCTAGGCAGGACGATTTTCGGGTCAAACCATTCCAGCAACAAGATAATCAATATCAAAACCGGCGTGAAAATGATCCAAAATTTGATCCATGCAGCGCGCTTCGAGCGGCGTCGGTCGGGGTGCTTTTGCTCAGGGGGCATCGTTATCGCTCCTTACTCATACTCATTCGGATCACGGTGCGGTCAGATGGTCCAATCCAAGGCCGCCTACCTTGGCCCACACTATTATAAGGCCGCGCTGGCGGTCAATTGCGCCTTGGCGCCCCTACACCCCGAGCTGCGGGCCGAGGCAGAGCAAAGGCTCGGGGCTTTTTTGCACCTCGTATAATTCGGTCAGCGTCGGGTCGCTTTGGTAGGTCGCGATCAGCCCAGCGGCGCTTCGCACAAAGCTCCAGCATTGCGGATCGGGGCGGTCCTCATAGACGAAACAGATCATCTCGCCCTCTTCATACCACCAGCCCTCCTTGCATTGCCCGTCCAGAAACGACCAGCGCACGCGGCGGTTATCGAGGTATTCCTCGGCGCCATAGGGCGTGCCGCCTTCGGCGAAATAGAAGGTTTTGCCGCGTGAATAGGCGTCGAATTCGGCGCCCGTCATGGCGCCTGTCACAGAGCCTGATCCGGGGGCGGTGGGGGCCTGCTGTGCGGCGGCGCCCACGGGCGCGAGCCACGCGCCAAGCGTGAGCGCGCATAAAGCGCAGGCCGCGCCCCAAGGCGCGCGCGGCGCGGGGCGCAGGGGCGCGCGGGGGCGGTTAGCTGGGGGTGTCTCGGCGGTCGAAAACGGGCACATCATGGCTTAGCTTACGCCCATCTTGCGCCGCTGTGCCACCCGATTTTGCCCCCTGCGCGCCCGCTTGCGAAAAATCGCTGGCGGCGGCGGCACCTGTGCGGCTTTGCCCTTCCCAATGGGGCTGCCACGGCGCGGCGAGCGGGTCCATCAGGGCGCGAAACCGCGCGGGCCACAGCGCCATTAACACCATCACCGGCAAGGAATAGGGCAGGATCGGCATGGTATTGGCATCAAGCCGCAATCCGGGATAGGGGCGCTGCGGGTTGAGATGATGGTCCGAATGGCGCGGCGCATTGAGCATCATCGCCGAGGTGAACCATTGCGGCGCATTCCACGAATGTTGCGGGCCGACGGGTTCGAGCTTGCCATTGGGCAGGCGCCCGCGCCGCAATCCGTAATGCTGCACATAATCGCTCAGGAAAAGCTGAAGCTGCGCATAAAACCCCAGCCCGATCAAGGCCAGCACCCCCGCCGCGCCAAAGGCCAGCGCGCTGAGCCCGACCACAAGCGCCGAGGCGGCGATATAGAACACATAAGGGTGGCCGAGCGCGCGCGCCGGCGTCGATTTGCGCGCCCGCATCTCGTTTTCGGCGCGCAGGCCTGCGGTGAAGCTGCCGATGAAAGCGGTTGGAAAATAACGATAAAACCCCATGCCCAGAGGGGCAGAAGCGGGATCGCGTTCGGAGGCGGCCCAAACGTGATGCACCTTGGGATGGGCCGAGGCATGATGGCCGATCAGCAAGGAACAGTAGACCCATTTGCCCAAAACGCGCGGCCAGCGGGCGGCGCGGTGGATCAATTCATGGGCGTTGGGATGGCTGATCTGGCCGAAAAACAGCCCGAAGGCGGCAAAGGCGCCGATGCGGTGCAAAAGGTCCAGCCCCGATGGCCCCGCCACCGCCCAAAGCGCCAGCGCCAGCAGCGGCAGATGCGCAAGGCCCAAGACCGCCGACAGCCCTTTTCCGGCGGGAAACTCCGCACCTGGATCGGCGGCGCGCGCCGCGCCGACACTGAGCCGGTCGCACAGAAAGGCAAAGACCGACATATAGGCGAGGGCGGCCCAAATCACCGGCCCGCCGTAAACGGCCGACAGCGCCAGCAAAAGCACCGGCGCGAGGGTGATGAGGCTAAAGCCAAGCATAGGGTCGTGCTCCTTTGACGGGCCATTTTTAACCGATCGGACCTGTAATAGCGCAGACAATGTTAAGATTTCAGGCGGCCCTATGGTGATTTCAAGGCATGGTGGTCGCGCGCCGATGCGCCGCAAAATATAGGGGGCGGGCGTGGCGACTTTGCATCATTGATGCGCCGCAGGGCGCGCGCGCGGCGCGGTGGCGGCGGATTATCGGCCTCGAATCGGCGCGGCGCGGGGCGCGCGGGCGATGCAGGCTCTTCCATCTTGGCGCGCAGGGCATTAGGTGAGGGGCGATCAAAGCGGAGCGCGTAATGGCCTTTTTCTCGAAACTCAAAGATCGCCTGTTCAAATCCTCGTCCAAACTGGAGCAGGGGCTGGATGCGATTGTCGAGGATGGCGGCGAGGAAGAGGTGGTTGCGCCCAAGGCGGCCCCCGAGGTCGCGGCACAGCCCGCGCCGCAAACCGCGCCGGAAACGGCCCCCGCGCCCGAACCCGCACCCGAACCCGCGTCCGGCCCCGAACCTGCCCGCGAAGCCGATCCCGCCCCTGTCGCCGAGGCGCAGCCCGCGCCCGCGCCGCAAGAACTGCCTGCCTCGGATCCGAGTGAGGCCCCAAGCGAGGCTCCTGAAGAGGCCCCCGCCGCGCCGCCCGCCGAGGTGCCTGCCGCGCCCAAAGAGGTCGTGCGGCCCGCCCAGCCGTCCGAGCAAGTGCCCGCCGAGCCGCCCGTCGAAGAGCCCGTAGAAATGCCCGTTGAGGCGCCGCAGCCCGCTCCCGTAGAGCCGCAGCCCGCTCCCGTAGAGGTGCCCGCCGCGCCGCCTGCCAAAGCTCTGCAAGAGGCCCCGCAAGAAGCGCCCGCGCCCAGCACGCACAGCGCCCAAAGCGCCGCCGCCGAGGCCCCGCGCGCGGGGTTGATCGGGCGGATGCTGGGCCGCGGCAAAGCCGCCGCCGCGCCGCAAGAGGCATCCCAGCAGCCCCCCCAAACCCCCGCCGCCAAAGCCAAATCCTTGCCAGCCCTGCCGCTGGTCACCAAGCGCCGCGTGCTCGACGACGATATGCTCGAACAGCTCGAAGAGCTGCTGATCTCTGCCGATATGGGCGTCGATACGGCGCTGCGCGTCACCGCCAATATGGCCGAAGGGCGCTTTGGCAAGAAGCTCTCGGCAGACGAGATCAAACGGCTTCTGGCCGCCGAGGTCACCCGCATCATGGAGCCGGTCGCGCGCCCGATGCCGATCTATCCCAAACGTCCGCAGGTGGTCTTGGTCGTCGGGGTCAACGGCTCGGGCAAAACCACCACCATCGGCAAGCTGGCCAGCCAGTTCAAAGCCGCCGGTAAATCCGTTGTGATCGCGGCGGGCGATACGTTTCGCGCCGCCGCCGTCGGGCAATTGCAGGTCTGGGGCGAGCGCGCGGGCGTGCCGGTTCTGACCGCGCCCGAAGGGTCGGACCCCGCGAGCCTTGCCTTTGATGCGATGACCCGCGCCGAGGCGGAGGGCGCCGATTTGTTGATGATCGACACCGCGGGGCGGCTTCAAAACCGCAGCGATCTGATGGAGGAATTGGCCAAGATCGTCCGCGTGATCCGCAAAAAAGACCCCTCCGCCCCCCATAACACCCTCTTGGTTCTGGACGCCACAACCGGCCAGAACGCGCTCAGCCAGGTGGAGACCTTCCAAAAGCTGGCCGATGTGACGGGGCTTGTGATGACCAAGCTGGACGGCACCGCCAAGGGCGGGGTTCTGGTGGCTTTGGCCGATAAATTCGGCCTGCCGATCCATGCGATCGGCGTGGGCGAGCAGATTGACGATCTGTCGCCCTTTGACCCTGAAGATTTTGCAAAGGCGCTGACCGGTCTCGATGCTTGAACTGTGTGATACGATGAACCTGCAGGGCGCTGGCCCTGTCGGGATGGATGGCGCTGCGATGTATGATGCGGTGCATGACCTGATCGAGGAGGCGCGGCTGCGCCCGTCGGAGGCCGAGGAAACATGGACCGAAGAGCGTTGCCTGTTTTCCGAATGCGCCTTGATGGATGGCGATGAACTGGTGGGCTTCGGCCGTCTGGTGTGGGACCCCGATATCGACGGCGCCTTGCCGCGGATTTTCGATCTGGCGGTGCGGCGCGCCTATCGCTCGCGCTTCATCATCGATGCGATACAGGCCGAGCTGATCGAGCAATATGCCTATCTGGCCGAAGCGGGCGAGGAAATCCTGACCTATGAGGGCAAGCGGATCGATATCTCGCCGGTTGCGGCGCGGCTGCGCGATCCCTCTGCTCCGCGATTGTGCGTCTAGGCGATGAGCGCATGGCTGATCTCGCTCGAAGGGACCGAGGCGGGTCATGACCTTGCGCTGCTCCTCGCGCTCTCGGCGGCGTTTTTGCATGCGCTTTTCGGGGCGCTGCAAAAGGGGCGGCATGATCCGTGGCTCAGCCGCGGCGCGATTGATTTTTCCTACGGGTTGATGGCCTTGCCCTTCGCGCTCTTTGTCGTGCCATGGCCCGCGCCGCAGCTTTGGCCGATCCTTGGCGGCGCATTTGCCATCCATCTGGCCTATAAAACCCTGCAAGCGCAGGCCTATACCAAGGGCGCCTTTACCGTGGTCTATCCGGTGGTGCGCGGCACCGGACCGCTGTTCACGGTCATCGGCGCGGGGTGGATTTTCGGCGAGCATTTCAACGCTTTGCAATGGTTTGGTGTGGCGGTGCTTGTGACGGGGATTTTCGGCCTTGCCGCCTATAATTACCGCCATCTTCAGGTGGCGCGCGACACGCTTGTCTCGGCGCTGATGCTGGCGGTGGTGACGGGGTTTTTCGTCGCCCTTTATACCACCTATGACGCCTACGGCATCCGCAGCACGCCGGACCCTTTCACCTTTCTGGCGTGGTTCTTTGTGGTCGATTCTCTGGCCATGCCGCCCTTGGCCTACCGGCGCTACCGCGCCATGCCCGCAACGGCGCGCCCCGCGCTTGGCCCGCTGCTGTCGCGCGGTATTTTGGGGGCGGTGGTGGCGTTTTTCTCCTTTGGCTCGATCATGCTGGCGACGCGGCTCGACAATGTCGGCGAGGCCGCCGTTTTGCGCGAAACCTCGGCGGTCTTTGCGGCGCTGATCGGCTGGCTGGTGCTCAAGGAAACCGTCGGCCCGCGCCGTGTTGCCCTTATGGCATTGATCGCAGCGGGGGCTGTGATAGTTGAGATGGGCGGGTAAGCGACCCGCCCGCGAGTGACCAGAAATTTGCGCGCCAAGACACGCAGGCCAAGACACGCAGGCCAAAATACGCAGGCCAAGGCCATACGGCCAAAAACAAGGAAGCCACAGATGACAGATCCGCGCCCGATCAACCCGATGCTCAAAATGGTGCTGGAAATCGGGCCGGTGGCCTTGTTCTTTATCGCCTTTTTGCGGCTCAAGGAGCGCAGCTTTACCATCGCGGGCACCGAATACGAGGGCTTTATCATCGCCACGGCGATCTTCATTCCGGTGATCCTTGTGACCACGGCGATCTTGTGGAAACTGACCGGAAAACTGTCGAAGATGCAGGTGTTTACCGCCGTTCTGGTCACCGTGATGGGCGGGCTGACGGTGTGGCTCAATGACGACCGGTTTTTCAAGATGAAGCCGACGATGATCTATCTGCTCTTTGGCATCTTGCTCGGATTCGGCCTGCTGCGCGGGCAAAGTTATCTGCGCATGGTGCTCGAAGAGGTGATGCCGCTCGAACATGAGGGCTGGATGATCTTGACGCGCCGCTTCACCGCGTTTTTCTTTGGCCTTGCCGTCGCCAATGAGGTGATCTGGCGCAATTTCTCCGACGAGGTCTGGGTCTCGTTCAAAACCTTCGGCCTGCCGGTGGCGATGTTCGCATTTTTCATGTTCCAAAGCGGGTTGATGCGCCGCTATGGCATCGATGGCGAGGACGAGGGCGACCAAAGCTAAGCACGCAAGCGCGCCGCGCCAAACTAAAAGGCCGCCCTCTCGCGGGGGCGGCCTTTGGTGTCTCCGAAGATGTCGCCTAAGCGCGCGCCTATCCCTTTTGACCGAACAGAACCTTTTGCGCGTCCTTGTTCTCTTGCAGGTTCGCGCGCCGATCCGCCGCCACGGCTTTGCCCTTGATCACCGCCTCGCGCGCGCCGACCGTATCGAGCCAGCGTTGCAGATGCGGCTTGTCGGAAATATCTTGTTGCTGGCCTTCCCAAAGGCAGGCCCAAGGCCAGATCGCCATATCGGCGATGGAGTAAAAATCCCCCGCTACAAATTCGTTTTGCGCCAGACGCGTATCGAGCACCTTGTGCAAACGGCCCACCTCGTTGCGATAGCGGTCCTTGGCATAGGGCAGGTCGTTGGGCGGCTCCATCGAGGGCGCATATTTGAGGAAGTGATGCGCCTGACCGGCCATCGGGCCAAGCCCGCCCATCTGCCACATCAACCATTCCTCGACCGCCACGCGCTCGCGCTCGTTGCTGCCGCCAAAACGCCCCGTCTTGCGCGCCAGATATTGCAAGATCGCCCCGCTTTCAAAAATCGAGATCGGCGCCCCGTCCGGCCCGTCCGGATCAATGATCGCAGGCATGCGGTTGTTGGGCGCGATCTTGAGGAAATCGGGGGCAAATTGTTCGCCCGCACCGATGTTGATCAGGTGCAGCTTATAGGGCAGCCCCATCTCCTCCAAGGCAATCGAGATTTTCCACCCGTTCGGCGTGGGCCAGTAATATAGATCAATATCGCTCATGGCGCGTCTCCCTGTTTCGCCCCTACCATGCGCCGCGCGGCGCAGATGTCAAACACCCGCGCCCTGCGCCCGTGCAGAGTGACCTGTGCAGATCGGCCGATGCGGAGTGACCTAGGCGGATTGGCCTGTCTGGATCAGTCCCACGCGGATCGGTCCCACGCGGGGTAGCCTGTGCAATGACACGCGCGCCGCGCCTTAGGCAAGCGCCCGCCGCGCGCCCGCCGTGCCCGCCGTGCCATGCGCGGGCATCGGGCTGCGCGATGCGGGCGCGCCATCTGATCCCAAGGCCCGCAACACCGCGATGGGCAAGGCTTCGGGCCGCTCGATTAAGGCGCGATAGAGCGGCCAAACCCCCTCGCGCAGATAGATCGACCAATGGCATATCCGCCGCTGCGGCGCGGTAATGGCAAATCCCATCTGCGCCAGTTGCGCCAGAACATCCGCCCGCCCGAGGCACAGATGCACCATATTGGGCGCAAGCTGCGCCGCCTCGCGCAGACCCAACCCCATCGGCACATCGCGCGGCTCGGGCGCGGGCAGGCCCCAGCGCAAAAGATGGTCGAACACGCCGTTCTCGGCGCTGGTGATATGCAAAATCTCCGCCCTGCGCCCGCAAGCCGTGCCCGCCGCGCGCCGCGCCGCGCCGGTAAACTCCGCCGCCGAGAGGGCCAGAACACGGGTCAGATCATGCGCCTCAAGATCCTCCATCGCCGCAAAGGCCACCCGCGCGCCCAACGAATGGGTCACGATATGCACGGGCCGGCGCGGCGCCGCGCGGCGCACGATGCGCACCGCCTCGGCCAGATCACGCCCCGCCGTGGCCGCCCGCCCGTAAACATCGCGCAGCCGCCCGCGCGCGGACCAACCAAAGGCCACGCAAAGCGGCGCGGCCCCCGTCTCCAGCGCACCCAGTTGGCGCGGCCAGCTTTGCGCCTTCCAACAGGGGTGATCGGTGCGGGTGCCGAAAATATGATCATGCGGGCAATGGCGCGGCGCGTCGGGGTCGAATTTATAGCCATGCACCATGAAGATCACCGGCGCGGGGCGCGGCCTGTGCGCCGCTTCGCCCGCGACCGCCCCCGAGGCCACCCCCGCCGCTGCCATTCGGCTCAGGGCGGCAGGCGCGCTTTGGGCGCTGCCGTGCAGGCCGACCCCGCCGCCAAGGCTGTTGATACGCAACAGGCTCATGCCATGCTCCCACCATATCTTGTGGCTGTTCTGTCTCACATGCATATGACGCCAAAATGAAACCGCGGTTACAGAACCGTGACGCCCCACTGCGCAGATTGTTAACCGCTCGGGGCGCGGCGGGAGCGGCGGCACGGGCGGCGGCACGGATGGCGGCACGGGCAGAAGCGCCGCAGGCGCTCGGTGCAGATTGACGCAGCGCCAAAACCCTCCTATGAGAGGCACATCGCGGCGATTTGTTACCGGATTGCGGGCCGCGGGAGGGCATCGACCCTTCAAAACGCCGCTAAAGAGGTCAGCCAGAGGACACCCCTTTCGCCTGACCCGCGTGAGGGGTTTTTTTGTGGGCCGCCCCCAAAAACAAGGGCCCGCCGGAACGGAGAGCGTCATGGTCGACAAGACACAGCAGAACACATGGAAAAACCGCACCAAATTGGTGCATGGCGGCACCCGCCGCTCGCAATATAACGAGGTCAGCGAAAGCGTTTTCCTCACCCAAGGCTTTGTCTACGAGACCGCCGCCGCCGCCGAGGCGCGCTTTGTCGAGATCGGCGAGGATGAATTCATCTATGCCCGCTATGGCAACCCGACCATGCGCATGTTCGAAGAACGGATCAGCGGCTATCTGGGCTTTGCGGACGGTTTTGCCTGTGCCTCGGGCATGGCGGCGGTCAATGGCACGCTGATGGCGCTGCTCAAGGCGGGGGATCGGGTCGTCGCCTCGCGCGCGCTTTTTGGCTCCTGCCTCTATGTGCTCGAAGAGATTCTGGCCCGTTTCGGGGTCACCATTGTTTTGGTCGATGGCACCGATAATGCCGCATGGAGCGCGGCAATCACCGATGATACGACATTGGTCTTCCTTGAGGCGATCTCCAACCCGACACTGGAAGTCATTGATTTGAAACATGTTTGCGATGTCGCCCATGCGCATGGCGCCTTGGTTCTGGTCGATGATGCCATGGCCACGCCGGTGTTTTCCTATGCGCGCGCCTGCGGCGCCGATATCTCGATCGTCTCGACCACCAAACATGTGGACGGGCAGGGGCGGATGCTGGGCGGGGTGATTTGCGGCCCGCGCGAGATCATTCGCGGCCCCATCGAGGCCTATATGAAACATACCGGCGGGGCGATGAACCCGTTCACCGCATGGACGCACCTCAAGGCGCTTGAGACGCTGGAATTGCGCGTGCGTGCACAGGCCAATGCGACGCTTGCCGTCGCCGAGGCGCTGTCGGGCCATCCCAAATTGACCGCCGTGCGCTACCCGACCCATAAGGACCACCCGCAACAGGCGCTGGCCTTGGCGCAGGGCGAGGCGGGCGGCACGGTGATGACCATGGAGGTCAAGGGAGGCAAAGAGGCCTGTTTCCGCTTCCTCGATGCGTTGAAAATCATCATTATTTCCAACAATTTCGCCGATGCGAAATCCATCGCCACCCATCCGGCGACGACCACGCACCAGCGTCTGCCGCAAGAGCAAAAAGACACGCTGGGCATCACCGACGGGCTGGTGCGCCTGTCGATCGGGCTTGAGGATGTGGATGATCTGATCGCCGATCTGGTGCAGGCGCTTGATCAGGCTTGATCCGCTAAGGTGCTGATAAAACATGGCAAACGCCCGCAGCCCTGATGGGGTCTGCGGGCGTTTTGCATGAGGTTTGACCGGTTAGAGCGCAAAAACGAGTGATCCAACCGCGATTTCCCCCCGTATTTGTCGCAAGTGAATGGAAATTTCCGGCGCGACCCCTTACATATAGGGCACAGCGACGGGACCAAGAGGGGGCCTGAGTGATGAATATCTACGTGCCGAACCCATCTGCGCAGGCCGAGGAGCGCCGCGACGCGCGCCAAGCCGCCGCGCGTGCCTTGGTGCAAAACCTGCGCGAGATTGCCGAAGAGGCGCCCGCCGAAGAGCGCGCTGCGCTTTTGGCCGAACTGGCGGCGGCCCTACCGCAGCAGCAAGGCGCCTATCCGGCGTTTTCGCGCGACTACCCGCAAGATTTCACCGCCGATGCGGCCTATCGCGCCACCTTGCCCGATTTGCAAAACGGCCCCTCCAGTTTGATCCGTGGCGCAGCGCGGCAAATCCAGCATGTGGGCATCTCCAATTTCCGCCTGCCGATTGCCTTTCGGATGCGCGACGGCGGCGAGCAGCGGCTGGAGACCTCGGTCACCGGCACCGTCAGCCTCGAAGCCGAGAAAAAGGGCATCAACATGTCCCGGATCATCCGCTCGTTTTACAAGCACGCCGAAAAAACCTTTAGTTTCGAGGTGATAGAGGCGGCCTTGGATGATTACAAAACCGATCTGGACAGCTTTGATGCGCGGATCATGATGCGCCTGTCCTATCCGGTCAAAGTGCCCTCGCTGCGCTCCGGCCTTGAGGGCTACCAATATTACGACATCGCGCTCGAATTGGTCGAGGCCGCAGGGCAGCGGCGCAAATTCATCCATCTTGATTATGTCTATAGCTCGACCTGCCCCTGCTCTTTGGAGCTGTCCGAACATGCGCGCGCCACGCGCGGTCAATTGGCCACGCCCCATTCGCAGCGCTCGGTCGCGCGGATTTCGGTCGAGGTGGAGCAGGGCGAATGCCTGTGGTTCGAAGACCTGATCGACCGCGCCCGCGCCGCCGTGCCGACCGAGACCCAAGTCATGGTCAAACGCGAGGACGAGCAGGCCTTTGCCGAGCTGAACGCCGCCAATCCGATCTTTGTCGAGGATGCGGTGCGGCTGTTTTGCGAGCAGCTACAGGCCGACCCGCGCATCGGCGATTTTCGCGTCATCGCCAGCCACCAAGAATCGCTGCACTCCCATGATGCGGTTTCGATCCTGTGCGAGGGGCCGACCTTTGCCGCCTCAAGCCACGATCCACGGCTTTTTTCCAGCCTTTATCACACCGGATAAGGCGCAAAATCGGGCATATTGCGAAAATTTTAGGCAATTGAAAAACATCTCGCAACCCCAAGGCCCCCTAGGGGGCCTTCGCCCTTTCATTGGCGCGCCCTGCACCGCAAACTACCCCCAACGCACCCCGACATAAAACAGGGGGCAACGGGGGATCGTGCCATAACCGCGCATTCGCAGATATCACAGGCCCGTCCGGTGACGGGGCCAAAGCCGCCGCGCCAGCCGCGCGCCGTGGGGCACGCGATTTTGCGCAGCAAACTGGCGCGCGGCGCAGCGCGTATCGACGATCTGCGCACCTCGGGCGCGCTCAAACTGCTGTTCCCGCGGAGCCGAAGCTCGCAGATGCTGCAAGCGGTGTTTCTCAACACGGCGGGCGGGGTGACGGGGGGCGACCGGCTGTGCATCGAGGCCGCGGCAGGCGCGGGCAGCCATCTGCAATTGACCTCGCAGGCCGCCGAGCGGCTCTACCGCGCCCAAGAGGGCGAGACCGGCACGCTCGATGTGCATCTGCGCGTGGAGCAGGGCGCGCGGCTTGATTGGTTGCCGCAAGAAACCATCATGTTCGACGCCGCCCGCACCCGCCGCCATTTCGAGGTCGATCTGGCCCCTGACGCGCGGTTCTTGGCAGTGGAGCCTTTGGCCTTGGGCCGTCTGGCCATGGGCGAGCGCGTCAAAACCGGCCTCTTGCATGACCGCTGGCGGCTGCGCCAAGAGGGGCGGTTGATCTTTGCCGACAACCTGTGCCTTGAGGGTGATATCGCCGCGCATTGCGCCCATCCGGCGCTTTTGGCGGGCCATCTGGCCACGGCGGCGCTGCTCTATGTCGGCCCCGATGCCGAGGGGCACCTCGCCCCCCTGCGCGACGCGCTTGGCCCGCTTGGCGGCGCCTCGATGCTGCGCGAGAACGTGCTTTTCGCGCGGCTTCTCGCCCCCGATGCCTTTGACCTTCGCCGACCGCTTTTGCCCGCCCTGCGCGGGCTTTGCGGCACTGACCTGCCCCGAACATGGATGCTGTGACCCGATGCAATTGACCCCCCGCGAAAAAGACAAACTGCTGATTTCCATGGCCGCGATTGTGGCCCGTGGCCGCCTTGCGCGCGGCGTCAAGCTCAACCACCCCGAGGCCATCGCCATCATCACCGATTTCGTCGTCGAGGGCGCGCGCGACGGCCGCTCGGTGGGGGATTTGATGCAGGCGGGCGCGCAGGTCATCAAGGCCGCCGATTGCATGGAGGGCATCGCCGAGATGATCCACGAAGTCCAAGTCGAAGCGACCTTTCCCGACGGCACCAAATTGGTGACGGTGCATAATCCGATCCGTTAATGTGACACCTGAAGAGGAGATTGAAAGTGGCTGAAATCATGAAGAAACTCCTAACATCCCTGCGCGGCGCAATGCATCTGCATCCGTCGCACCACCGCGCTCCGATCTATTTGGAGACCTGCTGTAAACGAGACGCCGCAAGGCGCGGAAAGGCCAAAAAATGATCCCAGGAGAAGTGATGCCCGCGCAGGGCGAGATCACCCTCAATGCGCAGGCCGAGGCGATCACCATGATGGTCGCCAATACCGGCGATCGCCCCGTGCAGATCGGCAGCCATTACCATTTCGCCGAGGCCAATAGCGCGCTCGATTTCGACCGCGACGGCGCGCGCGGCATGCGGCTTGATATTGCGGCGGGCACCGCCGTGCGCTTTGAACCCGGACAGCGGCGCGAGGTGCAATTGATCCCCGTTGGCGGGCTGCGCCGGATTTACGGATTTAACCAAGCCGTGATGGGCCCGCTTTAGCGCCCCGTCGCAGTCCCTGCCGCAGTCCCCGACTCCTTCACGCCGCCCTCGACCCTCAGACCCAGACCCCCCGATGCCAGTGCCCCAGTTAGGACCAAATATCATGAAACCCCTCCCGATCTTCTCTCCCGCGCCGATGATGGATGTGTTGCGCCTGTCGATGCAGGCCACCGCTCTGGCCGCCGAGGCGCAAAGCGTGATCGCCATGCGCATGATGGGGATGGCCGGATTTTGGTCCGTCACCCCGCATGAGAAAACCCGCATGATGAACGAGAAAACCGACGCCTTTACCGAGGCCGGATTTGCCGTTGCCCATGCGGCGATGCGCGGGGCGCGCGCCGACCAGATCGTTGATGCGGGGATCCAACCCCTGCGCCGCAAAACCAAATCCAACGTCAAAAGATTGACCAAACGCGGACCGAAGTTGCCGTGAAACCCTGCGCTTTCGGGCCGCGGGGTGCGGGCCGCGCGCCGCACCGACGCAATACCGACGCAATACCGACGTGATACCGACCCGCGTTTTTGACCCAGATGACGCCCGATAGATGACAGACAGACGACCGATATGACCGACCCCAAGGAGCCCGCCCGATGCCCGTAAAAATCTCTCGCCCCGACTATGCCGCCATGTATGGCCCCACCGTGGGCGACCGGCTGCGGCTGGCCGATACGGACCTGATCATCGAGGTGGAGGCGGACCTGACCACCTATGGCGAAGAGGTGAAATTCGGCGGCGGCAAGGTGATCCGCGACGGCATGGGTCAATCGCAAGCCACCCGCGCCGAAGGGGCCGTCGATACCGTGATTACCAATGCGTTGGTCGTTGATTATAAAGGGATTTTCAAGGCCGACATCGGGCTGCGCGACGGGCGGATTTGCGCCATCGGCAAGGCGGGTAATCCCGATACGCAAGACGGCGTCGATATCATTGTCGGCCCCTCGACCGAGGCGATTGCAGGCGAGGGCAAGATCCTTACCGCAGGCGGGTTTGACAGCCATATCCACTTTATCTGCCCCCAGCAGATCGAAGACGCACTACATTCTGGGGTGACGACAATGCTTGGCGGCGGCACCGGACCGGCCCACGGCACCTTGGCCACCACCTGCACCCCCGGTCCGTGGCATATCGAGCGGATGCTGCAGGCCATGGACGCGGTTCCTGTCAATATCGGCCTGTCGGGCAAGGGCAACGCCAGCCAGCCCGCCGCCCTTGTCGAGATGGTCAAAGCGGGGGCCTCCTCGCTCAAGCTGCACGAGGATTGGGGCACCACGCCAGGCGCGATTGATTGCTGCCTCTCGGTCGCGGATGACATGGATGTGCAGGTGATGATCCACACCGATACGCTCAATGAAAGCGGCTTTGTCGAGAACACCGTGGCGGCGATCAAGGGCCGCACCATCCACGCCTTCCACACCGAAGGCGCGGGCGGCGGGCATGCCCCCGACATCATCAAAATATGCGGTGATGCCAATGTGTTACCCTCATCCACCAACCCCACGCGGCCCTTTACGGTGAACACGGTGGATGAGCATCTGGACATGTTGATGGTCTGTCACCACCTCGACAAATCCATCCCCGAAGACGTCGCTTTTGCCGAAAGCCGCATCCGCCGCGAGACCATCGCCGCGGAGGATATCCTGCACGATATGGGTGCGTTTTCGATCATCGCCTCGGACAGCCAAGCCATGGGCCGCGTCGGCGAGGTGTTGATCCGCACATGGCAAACCGCCGATAAAATGCGCAAACAACGCGGCCGTTTGCCCGAAGAAAGTGGCGAGAACGACAATTTCCGCGTGCGCCGCTACATCGCCAAATATACCATCAATCCGGCCATCGCTCATGGGCTGAGCCATGATATTGGCTCGATCGACGTGGGCAAACGCGCCGATCTGGTGCTGTGGTCGCCCGCGTTTTTCGGGGTCAAACCGGATATGGTGCTGGTCGGCGGTATGATCGCCTGCGCGCAGATGGGCGATCCGAACGCCTCTATCCCGACGCCGCAGCCGGTCTATTCGCGCCCGATGTTCGGCACGATGGGGCGGGCGGTCGAACGCTCGGCGGTGCTGTTTGTGTCCGAGGCCGCGGTCGCCGACGGGGTGCGCGAAAAATACGGATTGGCCAAGCAGGTCATGGCGGTGAAAGGCACCCGAAACATCGGCAAAGCCGACCTCAAGCTCAACGACGCCTTGCCGCAGATCGAGGTGAACCCCGAGACCTATGAGGTGCGCGCCGATGGCGAATTGCTCACCTGCGAGCCGGCGCAAACCCTGCCCATGGCGCAGCGGTATTTCATGTTCTAACGCGCCCGCCTTGATATGGCGGCAGATAGGCAAAAGGCCCGGTGTTTTCCGGGCCTTTAGTCTTTTTTGTCAAAGGATTACGCGGCGCGCGCTTTGCGTTTGCGCGCCAATGCCCCGCCGCCGATCAAGCCGCTGAGCAATAGCAACCCGCCCGCAGGCAGCGGCACCGCAGGGGCCATATCGTCATAGGTATAGGTCAGATTGTCGAGCATCCATGTCGCCCCTGTTCCCGCTTGCGAGAACACGGCGCTTTTGATGCCTGTCGCGCTGAGCCCGAGGAAGGTTTCGCCGGTCACACTGGCCGTGCCAAGCAAGGTGCCGGTGCCGCCGACGCCGTCGAAAATCTCCAGCATGAGGCCGTCACCAAGGCTGCCGAAGTCGACCAGCGCGCCGATCTGCGACGCAACGCCGATGAAATCGAAGGTCAGCGAAAGCTCGAAGCCAGTTCCGAGCGGGCCGGCCGAGGTGTTGTAGATGCCCAAAGGCTCGCCCGCCACGACGGGGCCGGATGCGCTGGCGATCATCGCCTCGCCACTGCCTTCGGCGCTGACGGTCAAACCGTCCAATTGCGTGGTGATTGTATCGCCGGAGCTAAAGCCTTCGAAGGTTTCGGTCACCGTCATGGTTGCCGCCGAAGAGGCGCCCGCCAATGCGATCAGCCCTGCGGCCAAAGTATATTTAAGTGTCATAATCAGTATCCCCCTGATTTGTGGTTTTAAAAAATGAGTTCTTGGTAAGCCAGATAGGGAAAGTATGAATTGGCAGCCTTCCCCAAGGTAATCTACGCGGTTGTTGATGGCAGAGTCCAGTAAAATAAGGGGTTTCCTTTGGGTTTCCGGCTTTGTGTTCTCGGGCTGCGGCCTTTGTGACGGTTTTGCTGCGATGCAGAAACTGCATGGCGGCAATTCCGAACGGGCAGTGGTAAGGTCGTCATTGCTGACCTATCTTGAGGGGCAAGGGAGACATGAACTCCAAACCGAAAGAGGTTTCCAAATGGCCACTCACAGCACGAACATCGCCTATCCCACCCGCAGCCTGAGCGCGCGCGCAAATGCGTTCTTCGCCGCATTGGGGCGCGGCATGGAGCGCTATATCGAGCGTAAGTCCCGCGCAGGGCAAATCCAGCAGCTCGAAGCAAAATCCGATGCGGAATTGGCCGCGATGGGTTTGAAACGCGAGCAGATCGCGCTGCATGTGTTTCGCGATCTCTACTATATCTAAATCTAATCCGGTCCCTCGGTGATCCCTCGATGGTGCGCATATTTTGGCGCATCGTCGAGGCTGGCCGCAGGCCGCGATCCATGACGATCAGGGCGGCCCTTTGGGGCGCGCCCTATTTTTTTGCCTGAATTTCAGGCGCTTTGCGCGATTTTGCGCCGTTTGGGGGCTTGCCCTCTGGTACCTTGGTGTGGCTGCGGCCAATATGGCGGCAATGAGGGCCATGCCCTTGGCCATGCAAGAGGGAAGCCGCGCCTATGAGCGAGCCGCGCGCCACACAGATCGAACGCGCCGCACAGAGTGCACAGGGTGCAGAGGCTGCGCCGGATGCGGTTTTCGCGGACCGGATTGCGCTGAGCTATGAGGCGCGTTTTTTGCGGCGCAAGCGGCTGGTCGCGCAAGGCGGCATCGGGTTCTTGGTCGATCTGCCCAAGGCCGAAAGTCTGGACGCGGGCGACGCCTTTGTTCTGGCCGACGGGCGGCGCATCTTGATCGAGGCCGAACCCGAAGCCTTGATCGCGGTGCGCGGTGATGTTTTGCGCATGGCATGGCATATCGGTAACCGCCATACGCCTTGCCAGATCGAGGGCGATTGCCTTTATATTCAAGAGGATAAAGTCTTGGCGGACATGCTGCGCGGGCTGGGGGCGAGGCTTGCGGCTGTCACCGCGCCGTTCACGCCCGAAGGCGGCGCCTACGGGATGGGGCGCACCCATGCCCATGCCCACGGCCATACGCATTTTGGCGCCGATGGCACGCCCCAAGGCGGCACCGCGCATAAGGATTTGGCCGTTCCGGAGGGCGCAGCGCATGAGCACGCGCATGGGCATAGCCACACGCACGGTCACGCGCATGCGCAGTCCCACGACCACAGCCACGCGCACCCCCACCCCCATGACCATTCCCACGACCACCCACATGACCACAGCCATGACTGACCCCGCGCCGATCAAAACCGATGCCGAGGCGGCGCAGGTTTTGCACCAATGGTTCTCGCCCGCCTTTCCGGTCGGCGGTTTTGCCTATTCGCACGGGCTGGAGACCGCGATAGCGCAGGGGCAGATCGCCTCGGCGCAAGATTTGCGCCTCTGGCTTGACGGACTTCTCGCGCATGGGGCAGGGCGGATGGATGCGGTGCTGATGGCCCATGCGTGGCGCGCGGATGCGCAGCAGACGGCGGCGCTGGCCGATCTGGCCTCGGCGCTTTGCCCCTCGGCCGAGCGGCGTTTGGAGACAGAGGCGCAGGGCGAGGCTTTTGCCCGCACGGTGTCGGCGCTTTACGGGTTGGATCTGCCCGCCATGCCCTATCCGGTGGCCTTGGGCCGCGCCGCGCGCCTGATCGGGCTGCCTTTGGCGCCGCTTTTGCAATTGGCGCTGCAGGGCTTTGCCGCCAATCTGGTCTCGGCGGCGGCGCGTTTGGTGCCATTGGGCCAAACCGAAGGGCAGGAGGCCCTCACCGCGCTTTTGCCGCTCTGTGCGCGCCTTGCGACGGAGGCCGAAACCGCCGATCTCGACGAGGTTGGCAGCATCGCTCTGGCCGGTGACATCGCCTCGATGCGCCATGAGGTGCAAAGCGTGAGGTTGTTTCGCTCATGAGCGCTCTGGCCGATGTGATCAGCGTGATCTTGGTCGCGATTGCCGCGCTGCACGGGGCTTGGGCGCTGCGCATCTGGTGGCCGCTGCGCGACGAGACAGATTTGGCGCGCGCCGCCGTGGGCACCCGCGACATCACCAAAATGCCAAGCCCTGCGGCCTGTTGGGCGGTGGTTCTGGTGCTGCTGGCGGGCGCGCTTTGGTTGCAATTGCCGCGAGATGCGGGCGGGCTGCGCGGGGCTTTGGTGCCTGCGGGGCTTGGCGTGATGACGCTGGCGTTTTTGGCGCGCGGGGTTGCGGCCTATGTGCCTGCCCTGCGCCGCCTTGGCCCCGAAGAGCCCTTTGCCACGCTCGACCGGCGCTATTACGCCCCGCTGTGCCTCGCGCTGGCCGCGGGCACGGCGGCGGTGCTCTTGTCGGGGGCGCCGTGATGCGCCCCGATCCGTTTCGAGACGGCTTTGCCCGGATGACCCTTCCCCCACGATCCAGACCAAAGGTGGCCCCATGAGCGATACGTCCAGTAAATCCCCGAATGGCCCGCTGCGCGTGGGCCTTGGCGGCCCTGTGGGCGCAGGCAAAACCACGCTGACCGCCGCGCTGTGCCGCGCTTTGTCGGGCAAGCTGTCGATGGCGGTGGTGACCAATGATATCTACACCCGCGAGGATGCCGATGCTTTGGTGCGCATGCAGGTCCTGCCCTCCGAGCGCATCATGGGGGTGGAAACCGGCGGCTGTCCGCATACGGCGATCCGCGAGGATGCCTCGATCAATCTTGCGGCCATTGCGCGGCTCAACGAGCGGTTTGGCGATCTCGATCTGGTGCTGGTGGAATCGGGCGGTGACAACCTTTCCGCGACGTTTTCGCCCGAACTGGTCGATCTGACCATCTATGTGATCGACGTGGCCGCAGGCGAGGAAATCCCGCGCAAGGGCGGGCCCGCGATCACCAAATCCGACATTCTGGTGATCAACAAAACCGATCTTGCGCCCTATGTGGGGGCCGATCTGGCGGTGATGGAGCGCGACGCAAAAGCGCAACGCGGCCCGCGGCCCTTCGTCTTTACCAACCTCAAAACCGGCGCGGGACTGACGCAGGTTCTGGCGCTGATCGCCCAGATCGGCGGCTTGGAGATTGCACCCGATCCTGCGGCAATCGAAGCGTGAGCGCTTGACAGTTTGCGCGCGCCGCGCCAACCCTCGCCCCCATGTTTGATCTGCGCCCCGTTGGATATGTAATCGGCCTTTTGGTGGCAGCCCTCGGGCTTACCATGTTCTTGCCGATGCTGGTCGATATTGCCGAAGGGCGCGGCCATTGGCCCGCTTTTGCGGCCTCTGCTCTGCTGAGCATGACGGTGGGCGGTTTGGTCGCCCTGTCGTGCCGCAACGGGCTGCGCGAGGGGCTGTCGATCCAGCAAACCTTTTTGCTCACCACCGGCGTGTGGTTGATGTTGCCGATTTTTGGCGCGCTGCCGTTCATTTTGGGCGAGACCGATGCGCGCTGGGTCGATGCGTTTTTCGAGGCCATGTCGGGGATGACGACCACCGGATCGACGGTGTTTTCCGGCCTTGATGATATGCCCAAGGGCATATTGCTGTGGCGCGGGATATTGCAATGGCTGGGCGGGGTCGGGATCATTGTGGTCGCCATGGTGTTCCTGCCCGAGTTGCGCGTCGGCGGGATGCAAATTTTTCGCTCCGAAGCCTTTGACACCATGGGCAAAATTTTGCCGCGCGCCTCGGCCATCGCCTCGCAGATCTCGGTGATCTATGTCGGACTGACCTTGGCCTGCGCGGCCTCCTATATCGTTTTGGGGATGAATGCCTTTGACGCCACGGTGCATGCGCTCACCACCGTGTCCACCGGCGGGTTTTCCAATTACGACGCCTCTTTTGGCACGTTTTCCGGCCCCGCCGAATATGTCGCCTCTTTCTTCATGATCCTCGCCGCGCTGCCCTTTGTGCGCTATGTGCAAATGCTCAACGGCCATAGCACGGCGCTCTTTGGCGATGCGCAGGTGCGCGGGTTCTTGATGGTGATCGGCGTGCTTGTTGTCATAACCACCGCCGTGTTGACCACGATCTTTCCGCATCATTGGGAGCAAAGCTTTCGCGAGGCGCTGTTCAATATCACCTCGATCATTTCGGGCACCGGATATGCCAGTGTGGACTATATGAATTGGGGCGGTTTTTTAATCGCGATCTTCTTCTTCATCGGCCTTGTCGGCGGCTGTGCGGGGTCGACGGCCTGCTCGGTGAAAATCTTTCGCTACCAGATTTTGATCGCCTCGGTGAAATCGCAAATCCGCCGTATCCATTCGCCCCACGGGGTGTTTACGCCGCGCTATGACGGGCGGGTGATCGACGAGGATGTGCTCAATTCGGTGATGTCGTTTTTCGTATTTTTCGTCGTGTCGGTCGGGGTTTTGGCCGTGGCCTTGGGGCTGACCGGATTGGATTTCACCACTTCCGTGTCGGGCGCGGCGACGGCGCTGGCCAATATCGGGCCGGGTTTGGGCGATAAGATCGGTCCCGCGGGCAATTTCGCGGGTCTCAATGACACGGCGAAATGGCTCTTGGCGGCGGGGATGTTGATCGGGCGGCTGGAGCTGATGGCGGTTTATGCGATCTTGACGGTGAATTTCTGGCGCGCCTAGGCGCGGCAATGTGCCCTTAGGTCAATGCGCCAAGCTGTGTTTGAGTGGCAGTGCCCTCCGCCCCCTGCCCATAGGTGCCCCATGATCCGCTATGCCGCCACTGCTTTTGCCGCCTTCACCGCGTTGTTGCACAGCCTCGTGGGGACCTATGACACCTTGCTTCCCTTGCTGGAGGCCGATCTTGATCCAGCGCTGCGCGGCACGTTTCATGCCTGTTGGCATTTCATCAGCCTGTTCTTGCTGTTCTCGGCCTATGCGTTCTGGCGGCGCCGCGCCAGCACGCGCGATCTGGCGGCGCTATGGATCGGTTTTGCGGTGGTGTTTTTCGGCGTCGGGCTATGGCAGGGCGGCCTGTCCGGCCTGATGGTGGTGCCGCAATGGATCTTGCTCGCGCCTGCGGGCGTTCTGGCATGGCTGAGCGCGCGCGGCGCGGCGCGGTGATTTAACGGCTGATCCAACGCAAAAGGCCCCCGAAAAAGCGGGGGCCTTTGGTGTATGTAGCCTGTTGGGGCGGGCCTCTAGGTCTTTGCCAGAGGTTTTACGAGACGGCTTGGGGCTCCGCCCGTTCGCACCTTAAAACCTCCCCCAGAGGTTTTACGAGACGGTGCTCACTCCCAGCAGCTGACCAGAACGGTCATGGAACTGGCGCTGGCGGTCAGGTCCACAGGGTCGAGCGTGCCCAAAGCATCGGTCGTCTCGGCATTGATCCCCTCGCGTTGCAGCAAAGCCAGAACCGCGCTGCCATCGGCGACAAAGCTCACCCCGTCGGGCAGCTTTTGCGCGCCGTTTGTGGCGGGCAAAAGCATCCCCAGCACCGCGCCGCCCGCGTCGAACACCGGACCGCCCGCATCCCCAGGCATGGCGTTGAGCGCAAGGCGTTTGAGGCCCGTTTCGCCGCGCAAACCGCGGATATCGGCCAAGGTGCCATAGGTCAGGGTCGGCCCGTTGAGCACCCCCTCAAAGCTGTAGCCCGAAACTGCCACATCCGATTGCAGCCGCGGCACGGCGCGTTGGAAACGGGCGGTGGACATCGGTGCCAAAGGCTCTTGCGGGCGCAAGATCGCGATACCGTTTTCGGCGTCGGATGCGATCACCGTCGCGTCGATATCGTCATCAAGCGTGATCCGCCCGCATTGCGCGACCGCCTCGGCGGTGGTGACCACCGTGCCTTTTGCATCGATATAAAACCCCGAGCGGGCCAGTTTGGGTTTGCGGATTTCCAGACCGGAGAGCAAATCAATGCTCTGCGCGCCATTATCGCCCGCCGCCGGATCAAGCGCCGCGCCAAAGGTGGAAAAGCTCGCCTGCATCTCGCTCAGCACGCGGCGGCGGCGTTCCTCGTCGCCCGCAGGCCAGACCAGCGTGAAGCCCTTGACCTGACCCGCGCGCAAATAGGCTTCGGTATGCGAGACGATATGCCCGTCCTCGCCGATCAGCACAAAGCTGTCGTTCTTGCGCTCGCGCGGCCCCGAAGGCGGCACGATCTCGAGCGTTTGCATGATATCGTAAAGCCCCCACAGCGTGGCCTGATCGCCCTCTTGCGAGATGGTCAGAACCTGCACATCCAGATCGCCCTTGGCAGTGTAATGGCCAAAGGGCGGCTCGTAGCGGTCGAAATCCACCACGCCCATCGGCAGGGCCATTTCGATGCCCGCGCCCTCGTCGCGCACCATGCGCAGGCCCATGCCATCAAGGATGGCGTTATATTGTTTGAGCAATGTCGCGCGTTGCAGCGTGGTCATCACGCCGGTGACCTCGAACCCGTTGGCCTCTTGCCATGCAGCCATAGAGGCGCGGGTGCCGCGGCCAAAGGCGCCGTCGATGCCGCTGTCATAATAGCCCGCCCATTTGAGCATGGATTGCAGGTCCATTCGCGCCGCGCGGTCCAGATCGCGCTCGCCGCGCAGGGCTTCGGCTTTGGTCTCGTCGGGGGCGGGGGGCTGGGGCGCGGCGGCCGGTTGCTCGGTGGATGCGTTGGCCGTGGCGGCTTGTGCGGCCGGCTCGGTCACGGCGGCGGCCTGGGCCGTTTGATCGGCCGTTTCATCGGCGGGAGCCGAATCGTTGCGCGGCGGATTGCTCAGGAAATCCGTGCCCACGGGCCAGAACTGTTGGCGGAAGGAATTGGTAAAGGTGATAAAACTGTCGCGCGGGATCTGCCCCTCGCGGCGATACACGCGCAACACCTGCGCCGCATCATCGCGCGTGTAGGGCCCGAGCACGATGGCATACCACCCTTGGCCCAAGGAAAACCCGTTCACATCGGCCAAACGGCCCGCATAGCCGCGGATCGCTTCTTGGGCGTCGTTGAGGCTGGGCTGCGCTTCGATTTGCACCCATGCGATATCGTCGCTTTGCGATTGCGCGCTTTGCGCGGTGGCGGTCATGGGCGCAAATGGGCCCGTCATCAGCAGCGTGAGCACCACAGCCGCAGGTTTAAAGGAATTACTGAAAAATTGCCGGATCATCTTGCCCTGTCGCCCTTGTTAAACGTGTTTTTGGTCTTGCTTCGGGTTTCATAACAAATCTGACGCAGAGCGCATCCAAATAATGCGTGAGCACGCAATTGACCCCGCCCGCTGGGGGCCGTAGTTAGGACGCGCGATTTAAGGCAGAGCGCGGCATAAACCGCGCGCCATACGCATCCGACAACCGGCAAAGCGCGCCGCCCGCAAAGTTGCGGCCCCGCCCGCGCCTTTGCCCCCGCAAGACGCCCCCGCACGGCAACGCGCGGACCAGATGATCAGGGACCGAAGATATGGCAGCCAGCAGTGATAAACCCCGCAGCTTTCAGGAAATTATCCTGCGCCTTCAAGCCTATTGGGCCGCGCGCGGATGCGCCGTGATGCAACCTTATGACATGGAAGTCGGGGCGGGCACCTTCCATCCGGCCACCACATTGCGCAGCCTCGGGTCGCGCCCTTGGGCCGCCGCCTATGTGCAACCCTCGCGCCGTCCCACCGACGGGCGCTATGGCGAGAACCCGAACCGGATGCAGCATTATTACCAATACCAAGTGGTGATCAAACCCAGCCCGCCCGATTTGCAGGCGCTCTATCTGGGCAGCCTCGAAGCCATCGGCATCGATATGGATCTGCACGACATCCGCTTTGTCGAGGACGATTGGGAAAGCCCGACCTTGGGCGCATGGGGGCTTGGCTGGGAGGTCTGGTGCGACGGCATGGAAGTGTCGCAATTCACCTACTTCCAACAGGTCGGCGGCCATGATTGCCATCCGGTCTCGGGCGAATTGACCTACGGTCTCGAGCGTCTGGCGATGTATGTTTTGGGCGTCGATCACGTTATGGACATGCCCTATAACGACCCGCAATCGCCCACGCCTTTGACCTATGGCGATGTGTTTCGCCAGACCGAAGCCGAATACAGCCGCTGGAACTTCGACGTCGCCAATACCGAAGTTCTCTTGCGCCACTTCGAAGAGGCCGAGGCCGAATGCCGCGCGATTTTGGAGCAGCCCGCCGAGGACCCCAAAACCGGCAAACGCATCATCATGGCCCATCCCGCCTATGATCAATGCATCAAGGCCAGCCATATTTTCAACCTGCTCGACGCGCGCGGCGTGATCTCGGTGACCGAGCGCCAAGGCTATATCGGACGCGTGCGCACATTGGCCAAAGCCTGCGCTGATGCCTTTGTGCAAACCGAAGCGGGCGGCTTTGCCGCGCAGCAGGACGCATAACCCATGGGCAAGTTTCTAGCAGGTCTCATCGTGATTACAGCACTCGCCGCAGGCGCCGCCGTCTATTACCTTCAAGTCTACGCCTATTACGACGAGGTCACGGCCAGCGGCACCGAGGATGTGGTGATGACCTCGCTGACCTCCGGCGCGCCCGAACCGATCCTCTATGACGGTTTCGAAGCCATCGACAGCGACAGCTCGCCGATCCGCTACCGCGCCTGTTTCTCGACCCCGCTCAGCCAAGCCATGCTCACCGAGACCTATGAAGTCTATGAGAGCGCCGAACCCAATATCGGCCCGCCGTGGTTCACATGTTTCGACGCCAAGGAAATCGGCAAATCGATCGAGGATGGCGAAGCGATTGCCTTTTTGGGCACCGCCAATATCCATTACGGCGTCGACCGCGTGATCGCGGTTCTGCCCGATGGCCGCGGTTTCGCGTGGCACCAGATCAACCATTGCGGCGAGGCGGTGTTCAACGGCAAAGCCGCACCCACAGATTGCCCCCCTGCACCTGAAAGTTACCAATAATGCCCGATCTTCTGATTGAACTCTTCAGTGAAGAAATTCCCGCGCGCATGCAGGCCCGCGCCGCCGAGGACCTGCGCAAGAAAGTCACCGACGGTTTGGTCGAGGCGGGGCTGACCTATGCCCATGCGGGCGCGTTTTCCACGCCGCGCCGCCTGACTTTGGCCGTCGAGGGCCTCTTGGCCAAAAGCCCCGACACGCGCGAAGAGCGCAAAGGCCCGCGCGTCGATGCGCCCGAAAAGGCGATCGAGGGTTTCTTGCGCGGCGCAGGTGTCACGCGCGAGGATCTCGAAGAGCGCGAGGAGAAAAAGGGCAAGGTCTTCTATGCGGTGATCGCCAAAAAAGGCCGCCCCGCCGCCGAGATCATCGCCGAGGTTCTAGGCGATACGATCCGTAATTTCCCATGGCCGAAATCCATGCGCTGGGGCGCGGGCAGCCTCAAATGGGTGCGTCCGCTGCATTCGATCCTGTGCATCTTGACCGACGAGACAGGGGCCGAGGTCGTGCCCTTCGAGATTGACGGCATCACCGCCTCCAACACCACCGAAGGCCACCGCTTTATGTCCAAGGGGCGCTTTACCGTGACCTCCTTTGACGATTACGCCGCGCGGCTCAAACGCGCCCATGTGATCCTCGACCCCGCCGAGCGGGCCGAACATATCTGGCACGAGGCCACCAATCAGGCCTTCGCAAGCGGGCTGGAGGTTGTCGAGGACAAGGGCCTTTTGGCCGAAGTCGCCGGATTGGTCGAATGGCCGGTGGTCTTGATGGGCGAGATCGCCAATGATTTCCTTGGCCTGCCGCCCGAGGTGCTGCAAACCTCGATGAAAGAGCACCAGAAATTCTTTTCGGTGAAAAACCCCAAAACCGGACGTATTGAACGCTTCATCACCGTTGCCAACCGCGAAACCGCCGACAATGGCGCGACGGTTCTGGCGGGCAACCAGAAGGTTTTGTTCGCGCGCCTGTCGGATGCGAAATTCTTTTGGGAAAACGACCTGCGCGTGGCCCGTTCGGGCATGACAGCTTGGACCGAGCAACTCGCCAACGTCACCTTCCAAAACCAGTTGGGCAGCCAAGCCGACCGCATCGCGCGGATCCGTGCGCTGGCGGGCGAGATGGCGGCGGGCGTGGGCGCCGATCCGGCGCTGGCCATGCAGGCCGCCGAGGTCGCCAAGGCCGATCTTAGCTCTGAAATGGTCTATGAATTTCCCGAACTTCAAGGGCTTATGGGCCGCTACTACGCACAGGCCGCCGGTTTTCCGGACGCCGTGGCCGAGGCCTGCGAGCAGCATTACTCGCCCCTTGGTCCCTCCGATGACGTGCCCGAAGGCGCGGTGGCGCGCAGCGTCGCCTTGGCCGATAAGCTCGACACGTTGACAGGGTTCTGGGCGATTGACGAAAAGCCCACGGGCTCCAAAGACCCCTATGCCTTGCGCCGCGCGGCGCTCGGGGTCATTCGCATCATTTTGGCCGGTGATCTGCGCCTGAGCCTTGATCAATTCATCGACAGCCAGCTTCTCAAGCATAAGATCAACCTGAGCCGCGACGGGGCCAAGGACGCCGAAATCAAGGCGCTTGAGGATGTTCTCGACGAGATTGCCGACCACGGCGTTTTCGGTGCGGCCTTCCGCACCGTGATCGAGAAATTCGACGGCCATGACGATGCGCCCGAGACCGGCGAAGGCTCGCTCTTGGGCGATCTGGAAACCCGCGTGCCGGACCTTTCGGCGGATTTGCTGGCGTTTTTCCACGACCGGCTCAAGGTTTACCTGCGCGATCAGGGCCTGCGCCATGATGTGATCGATGCCTGCGTGGCGATGGCGGGCAGCGACGATCTGACGCTCTTGGTCAAACGCGCGCGCGCTTTGTCGGATGTTCTGGCCACCGATGATGGCGCGAACCTGCTGCAAGGCTTCAAGCGGGCCAATAATATCCTCACCCAAGCCGAGGAAAACGACGGCGTCAGCTATGAATACGGCGCGGACGTGAAATTTGCCGAAACCGATGCCGAACGCGATCTCTTTGCGGCGCTCGATACGGCGGGGGCTGCGATCTCTTCGGCCATCGAAGCCGAAGATTTCGCCTCCGCCATGCAAGGCATGGCCTCGCTGCGCGCCCCGATTGATGCGTTTTTCGAGGCCGTGCAGGTCAATTCCGACAATCAGATCGTGCGCCGCAACCGGCTCAATCTCTTGTCGCGCATTCGCACCATCTGCCTGTCGGCGGCGGACCTGACACGTATCGAAGGCTAATGCGCCGCGCACGGCCCGCGCATCCAAGCGCGCGCCTCAAACACGTGGCCATAGCATCGCGCCTCTTGCCGCTTGCGCGCCGCGCCCCTTGGGGCGTAGTGTGACGGCAATATGAAAGGTGCCGCAGTGCAGCAAGACCCCAAAGCCCCGACTTCATCTCCTGACGCCGCCCAAGCAGGCGATAGCACCCGCGCGCCTTTGGCGCAGATCGCGGCGCTTGAGGCGCATCCATTGGCGCAAAACCCCGATGTCACTTTGATCACCCCCACCGCGCCAATGTCGCCGCAAACCCACGGCGGGCGGGCGAAATGTCTGCAGCGGCTGATCCGGCTCGACATGCCGGTGCCGCGCACCGTGGCGCTGTCCTTTGCCGAGGTGCACCGGATCGCGGCGGGCAAAATGCCCAAGATGAAAAAGCTGCTCGAACCCTTTGGCGATGGCCCGCTTTTGTGTGTGCGCCCGTCTTCCGAAGGGGCCGATTGGGGCGGGCCGGGGGCAATTTTGAACATCGGCCTCAACGATGCGCGCTACACAGAGCTGAGCGAGCAGATCGGCAAAGAGGCGGCCTGCGAGCTTTACCGCCGGTTTGTGCAATCCTATGCGGTGGATGTGGCGCGGCTTGATCCCGATGATTTCGACGACATCACCGAGCCGGGCGAGGCGGGGCTTCACGCCATGCTGCGCGCCTATGAAGACGAGATGGAAGAGCCGTTTCCGCAAGACCCTGCGGTGCAATTGGCGGGGGTGTTGCGCTCTATGGCGCGGGCGTGGGAAGGCACCACAGCGCGGATTTTGCGCGAGGCCAAAGGCGCGCCGGTGGACGCCGGATTGGGGCTTGTGGTGCAAGAGCTTGCGCTGGGTCTGGGGCAGGGGGAATGCGGGTCGGGCGTGATCCAATTGGTCAATTCGCAAACCGGCCATCCACAAATCACCGGCCGCTACCTGCGCCAAAGCCAAGGCCGCGAAGCGCTTCAGCAAGGCGCCGAGGCGATCTTCCTTGAGCGCGATCCGCGCGGTCCCTCCTTGCAAGAGCTTGCGCCCGAGGCTTTTGACGAATTGATCGCCCATACGCAATTGATGCGCAAACGGCTGCGCGCCGAAATGCAGGCCGAATTTACGCTGGTCAACGGGCAGGTGCATATTCTTGACGGGGTGCGGGTCGCACGGTCGGGCCGCGCCGCTGTGCGCATCGCCGTCAGCCTTGCCGAAGACGGGATCATTCCGCGTGAAGAGGCGCTTTTGCGCATCGAGCCGCGCGCCTTGAACGAGCTTTTGCACCGGCAGGTCGATCCGGAGGCACCGCGCGATCGCATCGCCAAAGGCATTGCCGCCAGCCCTGGCGCGGCGACGGGTATTTTGGTGTTCTCCGCCGCCGAAGCCCAAGCCGCCGCCGCGCGCTCCGAGCCGTGTATCTTGGTGCGCCGCGAGACCTCGCCCGAGGATATCCGCGGGATGCATGCCGCGGTTGGCGTCTTGACCGAACGCGGCGGGATGACCTCGCACGCCGCCGTCATCGGGCGCGGCATCGGGTTGCCCTGCGTTGTGGGGGTGTCGAACCTGCGCTTCCAGACGCGGCAAAGATCCATCACCGCCGCCGACGGGCGGGTGTTTCGCGAAGGCGATATCCTGACCATCGACGGCACCAATGGCGAGGTTCTGGCCGGTGCGCCCGACCTGATGGAGGCCTCTTTGGACGAGGCCTTTCAAACGCTGATGGGATGGGCCGATACCCTGTGCGATATCGGCATCCGCGCCAATGCCGACACGCCTGCGGATGCGCAAACCGCGCGCAATTTTGCCGCCCAAGGCATCGGGCTTTGCCGCACCGAACATATGTTCTTCGAGGCCGACCGGCTGACCGTGATGCGCGAGATGATTTTTGCCGACGAGCCAAAAGACCGCCGCGCCGCGATTGACCGGCTGTTGCCGATGCAGCGCGCCGATTTCGCCGAATTGTTCCGCATCATGCAAGGCCAACCGGTTTGTATCCGCCTGTTTGATCCTCCCTTGCATGAATTCTTGCCCCATGACCGCGCGGGGCACCGCGAATTGGCCGAGGCGTTGGATCTGCCGCTGTCGGATGTGACGCGCCGCGTCGAGGCCTTGTCGGAATATAACCCGATGCTGGGCATGCGCGGCGTGCGCCTCGGGATCACCGTGCCGGAAATCTATGACATGCAGGCGCGCGCGATTTTCGAGGCCACCGTCGAGGCCAGCCGCGACGGCGCCGCCGTGGTGCCCGAGATCATGATCCCGCTGGTCTCGGCCAAACGCGAGGTCGAATTGGTCAAAACCCGCGTCGATGCCGTGGCCGCCGCCGTGCGCACCGAAACCGGCAGCAATTTCACCTATCGCCTCGGCGTGATGGTCGAAACGCCGCGCGCGGCGCTGCGGGCGGGCGAGATCGTGCAGCACGCCGCCTTCTTGAGCTTTGGCACCAATGATCTGACCCAAATGACCTATGGGCTGAGCCGCGACGACGCGGGCCGCTTCATGTCGCAATACGTCAATTTGGGCGTCTACCCCGAAGATCCGTTCCACACGCTCGACCAAGACGGGGTGGGCGAATTGCTCACCATCGGGGCCGAGCGCGGGCGCGCGGTGCGTTCGGATTTGACCGTTTCGATCTGTGGCGAACATGGCGGCAGCCCCGAATCAATCGCCTTTTGCCGCGCCGCCGGATTTGACTATGTGTCCTGTTCGCCCTTCCGCGTTCCCGTCGCACGGCTGGCGGCGGCGCAGTTGGCGGTGGCAGACAAGATCGGGTGGGTGGCAGGCTCCAGCCGCCCATATGCTGCGGTTCCAGCGCAATATTATTCGTAAACGGCGCAAGGTGCTGTTTGCAATTTAGCAGGTAAAACCCTGCCCAAGCCCCATGGCTGGACCTTTTGTGCCTTTTTCTGCTAGGAGAGGCGCAATTGTCCGTTTGTTAACTAAACCTAATCGTTTGGGGCCAGAAGAGACAGGTGACGATCCGAGGTCGAGCCAAAGAAGAGAAAGTGTTTGATCCATGATCGTATTTACATCGGCCCGCTTGGCCGCCCGCTCCATTTTGAAGACCGTCTTCGTTCCTGCCGCTCTTGCCGCAATTTTCGCGGCGGCCCTGACAGGTGCGCCCGCACAAGCAGACACCCCCGTGGACAAAATCCTTGACCAAGAGCGCCGCGGCCTTGGCGCGCTGACCGAAGATGCCATTCAAGGTCTGCTCGAACGTCCGGGGCTGCAGATCGATTATTCGCGCGAATGGCTCGCCAGTCAGCCGCGCGCCAAGGGCGGCGCGCAGTGGCGCTGCCTTGCCGAGGCGCTGTATTTCGAAGCGCGCGGCGAAAGCGTCAAAGGCCAGTTCGCGGTTGCCGAAGTGATCCTCAACCGCGTCGAAAGCACCCGTTACCCCGATACGATTTGCGCTGTGATCAACCAAGGCACTGGCCGCAAATATGCCTGCCAGTTCACCTATACATGTGATGGCAAGAAAGAGATCATCGCAGAGCCGCGCGCCTTTGAACGTGTGGGCAAGATCGCCAAACTCATGGTCAATGGCGCGCCGCGCGATTTGACCTCGGGGGCAACCCATTACCATACCAAAGCCGTCAGCCCGAAGTGGTCGCGCAAGTTTCCGCGCACCACCACCATCGGCGTGCATCATTTCTATAAACAGCCCACGCGCCTGTCGCAAAACTGATCGCGCAACGCGCGATGAGAGAAGGGCGCGCCGTTCCAAAGCCGGAGCGGCGCAAGTCGTCTTGGAGCAGCTGCGCGCCGCGTCGCCGCCGCCGCCCGTTGCGTCGCGCAGCGCTGGTCGGGGGCCGGAGCGGCTGGTATACCGGCCTCACCACAGCCGCGAAAGACACGCCATGAGCCAAGACATCCGCCTCGCCTTCGAGCATCCCATCGCCCGTGCCCGCGCCACCGAGCGCCAAGATCAAAATGGCCCGCTCGACCGGATTTCCCTGCGCGATCATGTGGTCGAGGTGGAGATCGGCGCTTTCCAAGCCGAGCGCGGCACCACGCAGCGCATATGTTTCAATGTGGTGGTCGAGGTCCGCCCCGTCGCCGCGCCCTTGGACGACGATGTGGATCGCATTTTGTCCTATGACAAGGTGACCGAGGCGATTGCCTTTGAATTGGCCGCCGAGCGGCTCAATCTGCTCGAAACGCTTGCTGCGCGGATTGCCGACCGGATATTGCTCGAACCGCAAGCCGAGCGGGTGTTCGTGCGGATCGAGAAACTCGACCGTGGCCCTGGCGCCTTGGGGGTCGAGATTGTGCGCTCCGCCGATGAGCGCAGCGCCGCCGCCGTCCTGCAATCGGCCCCGCGCCCGCATCTGGTCTTTTTGGGAAATGAGGCCATCGCCAGCCCGCATCTGGGCGCTTGGCTGGACCAGTTGGAAGCGCGCGCCGAGCCGGTGATCCTTTGCGTCGGCCCGCATGACGGACCGGTTCCGAAGGCGCAAAACCCTTTGGCACAGCGCCGCATTGATCTTTTGGCGATGGAGCAAAACGCATGGACCTTGGCCGCGCGCGACAAACGCTGCGTGGTGACCGCGACGCGTACCGAGCTTGATTGGGCGATGAAGCACGGGCAGATTTGCGTCTGGGCCCCGTCGAAAATGTTGCTTGATGCGCCGCAAAACCCTCTGGCCGATCTGGGCACGCGCGCGCCGCTGTCGCTGGCGCTTTGGCTTGGCGGGCAAATGACGGCGAGCGATCTGTTGCTGATCGGCGCGCAAATGCCGAAAGGGGCCGAAACGGTCTTGCCCCTGCGCCAGATTGCCGCCACCAGCGCACAGATTTGAGCACCCGATGAGCGGATATTTTTGCCCCTTGCCGCAATCTAGCATGGCGCGCCCTGCCGAAGCCGTGTCGTTGGCGGGTGGGCCTTTGTGGTTCACCCATGCCATCCGTTTTGGCCGTGAAGGCGGGGGCACTTCGGAGGGCGAGGTCGTTCCAGCGGCAGCGATTCCGGCCGCAAATCTGGAGCGGCTGAGCGCGCCGCGTGCACCGCTGGCAGGGTTGGATATGGGGCGCACCACCTTGATGGGGATATTGAACACCACACCGGACAGCTTTTCGGATGGCGGCGACCACAATGATGTCGCAGCGGCCCGCGAGGCCGCCCTCGCGATGGTCGCAGCGGGGGCCGATATCATTGACGTGGGCGGCGAATCCACCCGCCCCGGAGCGGTGGAAGTGCCGGTGGACGAAGAGATCGCCCGCACCCGCCCCGTGATCGAGGCCATCCGCGCGCAAAGCGATGTGCCGATCTCGATCGACACGCGCAAATCCGCCGTGGCCCGCGCGGCCATGGGCGCGGGCGCGGATTTGGTCAATGACGTTTCGGCATTCGGCTTTGATCCGAAGATGCAGCAGGTTTGCGCCGATCTGGGCGCGCCGGTCTGTTTGATGCATGCCCAAGGCGATCCGGCGACGATGCAGCATGATCCGCAGTATGGCGACGTGCTGCTCGACGTTTATGACGCGCTGGAGGCGGCGGTTGCGCGCGCCGAGGCCGCCGGTATTGCCCGCGCGCGTATCCTCGTCGATCCAGGCATCGGGTTTGGCAAGTCAGAGGCGCATAACTTGCGGCTTTTGCGGCATATTTCGCTGTTCCACGGGATCGGATGTCCGATGCTTCTGGGCGTGTCGCGCAAGGGGTTCATCGGCCGCATCGGCAAGGCGCCCGACCCCAAAGACCGCGCCGCAGGCTCCATCGCCGTTGCACTTGCGGGGCTGGCGCAGGGGGTGCAGATGCTGCGTGTGCATGACGTGCGCGAAACCGCTTCGGCGCTGGCGCTGTGGCGCGCCGCGCGCGGGCTTTGACCTGCGGGCCAATCGCGCATAAACCCTATTCAAAGGCGCAAGACGCTCCAGAATATCAGTCGAGGATCCCCAGTATGACCCGCAAATTTTTCGGCACCGACGGGGTGCGCGGCACCGCAAACACCTATCCGATGACCGCCGAAATGGCGCTGCGCCTCGGGGCGGCGGTGGGTCGGTATTTTCGCCGCGACGGATCGAATGTGCACCGCGTGGTGATCGGCAAGGACACGCGATTGTCCGGCTATATGTTTGAAAACGCGCTCACGGCGGGGCTGACCTCGACGGGGATGAATGTGCTGCTGCTCGGGCCGGTGCCGACGCCCGCCGTGGGTCTGTTGACGCCCTCGATGCGCGCCGATCTGGGCGTGATGATCTCGGCCAGCCATAACCCCGCCCATGACAACGGCATCAAGTTTTTCGGCCCCGACGGGTTCAAATTGTCGGATGAGGCCGAGATGGAGATCGAAGCCTTGGTCGAGGCCGGAGTGGAGCCGGCGCAGGCGCGCAACATCGGCCGCGCGCAGCGGATCGATGACGGGCTGTTCCGCTATGTGGAGCGGGTGAAATCCACCTTCCCCGAAGGCCGCCGATTGGACGGGATCAAGGTCGTGGTCGATTGCGCCAACGGCGCTGCCTATCGCGCCGCGCCCGAGGTTCTTTGGGAGCTTGGCGCCGAGGTGATCAAAATCGGCGTCTCGCCCAATGGTTTGAATATCAACGAAAAATGTGGATCAACCGCGCCGCGCACCGCCGCCGAGGCCGTGGTCGCCCATGGGGCGGATTTGGGCATATGCCTTGACGGCGATGCGGACCGGATCATCTTGATCGACGAGACCGGCGCCGTGGCCGACGGTGACCAATTGATGGCGCTGCTGGCGAGCCGCTGGGCCGAGGAAGGGCGATTGAAGAGCGGCGCATTGGTGGCGACGGTGATGTCCAATCTGGGGCTTGAGCGGTTTTTGGACGGCAAGGGGCTGCGCCTTGAGCGCACCGGCGTCGGGGATCGGTATGTCGTCGAGCGGATGCGCGCGGGCGGGTTTAACCTTGGCGGCGAGCAATCGGGCCATATCGTCATGACCGATTATGCAACCACCGGCGACGGGTTGATGGCGGGGCTGCAATTTCTGGCCGAAATGGTGCGCTCGGGGCAACGCGCCTCGACGCTGGCCAAACAGTTTGAAACCGTGCCGCAGCTGTTGAAAAACGTGCGGTTTTCGGCGGGGCAGGTGCCGCTTGAAGAGGCCAAAGTGCAGGCCGCGATCCAAGAAGCCGAGGCCGATCTGGCGGGCAATGGCCGTTTGCTCATTCGCAAATCGGGCACCGAACCCTTGATCCGCGTGATGGCGGAAAGTGAGGACGAAGCCATTCTGACCGCCGCTGTCGACCACGTTGTCGCCGCTGTGGAGCAAGCAACCGCCTCTTGAGCGCAACAAAAAAGGCGCGCCCGAAAGCGCGCCTTAAAGACAGTTCCAAATCCTTCGGGACTTAGTTCTTTTCTTTGTCGACCATTTTGCCCGCGGAAATCCACGGCATCATGTCGCGCAGTTTCTTGCCGACAACTTCGATCTGGTGCTCGTCGTGCAGACGGCGGGTCGCTTTGAAGAAGGGCTGACCGACCGAGTTTTCCTGCATGAAGTCACGCACGAATTTGCCGTTCTGGATGTCGGTGAGAACACCTTTCATCGCCGCTTTGGTTTCCTCATAGGGCAACACGCGCGGGCCCGAAACATATTCGCCGTATTCGGCAGTGTTCGAGATCGAATAGTTCATGTTGGCGATGCCGCCTTCATAGATCAGATCGACGATCAGTTTGGTTTCGTGCAGGCATTCGAAATAGGCCATTTCGGGCGCATAACCCGCTTCGACCAATGTCTCGAAACCCATGCGGATCAACTCGACGATACCGCCGCACAAAACGGCCTGTTCGCCGAAGAGGTCGGTTTCGCATTCTTCGCGGAAGTTGGTTTCGATGATGCCCGAACGGCCGCCACCGATGGCCGAGCAATAAGACAGACCGATTTCGAGCGCTTTGCCCGATGCGTCGCGGTCCACCGCCACAAGGCAAGGCACGCCGCCGCCTTTGGTGTATTCGCCGCGCACGGTGTGGCCGGGGCCTTTGGGGGCCATCATGATGACGTCGACGCCTTCTTTGGGCTCGATCAGGCCGAAATGCACGTTCAAACCGTGGGCAAATGCGATCGCCGCACCGGGTTTGATATTGTCATGCACGTATTTTTTGTAGGTTTCGGCCTGCAATTCGTCGGGCATGGTGAACATGATGACATCGCACCATGCGGCGGCTTCCGCGATGCCCATCACGGTGAGGCCTTCGCCTTCGGCTTTCTTGGCCGAGGCCGAGCCTTCGCGCAGGGCGACGACAAGGTTCTTCGCGCCGCTGTCGCGCAGGTTCAGCGCATGGGCGTGGCCTTGGCTGCCATAGCCGAGGATGGCCACTTTCTTGTCTTTGATCAGGTTGATGTCGCAATCGCGGTCATAATATACGCGCATGATATGTCCTCTTTGGTTGCAACGCGGGGCGCCATGCCGACGCGTCGGGATTCTGCGGGCACAATAGGCGTGTTTTGCACGATATGATTTGCCAATCGACATGATTTTCGCATATTGGTGAAAAATCTATTCTCAGAATGCGGCTGCGCGTGGTGATTCATGCTTGATGATACGGATCGACGGATACTGCGGCTCTATCAAGCCGAACCGATGCTCTCGGCGGCGGATCTGGCGGCGCGGGCGGGCATTGCCACGGCGACCTGCTGGCGGCGGGTCGAGAAGATGATCGAGAGCGGGGTGATCCGCGCCAACCGCGCCGTGATCGATTGGCGCGCGATGGGCTATGAGGTCGAGGTCAGCCTGCGCGTGAGCCTCGACAAAACCAATCCGCGTGCCTTTGACGAGTTTATCGCCGAGGCACGCACCGTGCCGGATGTCATTGAAATCCAAACCTTTCTTGGCCGTGTGGATGTGCGATTGTCGGTGATTGCCCGTGATATGGCGCATTACCAAGACATCTATCGTAGCCGCATCCTGTCGCTGCCGCATATCAATGACATCGAAGCCTTGATGCATGTCGCGCGGATCAAAAGCGACGAGGCACTGCCGCTATGATCGAGTTGGATGAAATGGACCGGACGCTTTTGCGCGAGCTGGCGCGCGATGCGGGGCAAACGGCGGGGGCCTTGGGGCGCAAGATCGGCCTGTCGCAACCGGCGACATGGCGGCGGATCGAGCGGTTGAAATCCATCGGCGTTCTGGCGGGGCAACGGCTTGATCTGGACCGCGAAAAGCTGGGCTTTGGCGTTGCGGTGTTTTTGGGGGTCAAACTGGCCACCAAGGGCCGCGTCAGCTTGGACGATTTCGAACGCGCGGTCTGCGCCATTCCCGAGGTGCAAACCGTCGAACACGTCTTGGGCATGTATGATTACCGCCTGCGCGTTGTGGCCCGCGACATCGCCGATTTCGAGCGGGTCTTGCGGCGGCGGATCATGACGCTGCCCGGGGTGGGCGACGTCGAGGCCAATGTGCTCTTGTCCGAAGAGCGCCTTGCGGGGCCATTGGGCTAGGGCACGGCGATTTAGCGCTTTTGCACGGACCCGCCGCGCGATAGCCTCACCGCAACAAACCGGAGGAACACCGCCATGACCGCCTTGCTTGATACCGTCGATCCCGATGGATTGCTCGAATATTCCGTGGTTTTCACCGACCGCAGTCTCAATCATATGTCGCAAGAATTCCAAAGGGTTATGCGCGACATCTCAAGCTTGCTCAAAGAGGTTTACCGCGCCCAGAGCATTGCCCTTGTCCCTGGCGGCGGCAGCTACGCGATGGAGGCGGTCGCGCGCCAGTTCGGCGCAGGCCAGCACGCGATGATCGTTCGCAACGGTTGGTTCTCTTACCGCTGGAGCCAGATTTTCGAGGCGGGAAATTTCGCCGCCGAAACCACCGTTTTCAAGGCCCGTCAAACCGGTAATGGCGTGCAATCGCCCTTTGCTCCGGCGCCGATTTCCGAGGTGACGGCGGCGATCCGCGAGGCCAAGCCGCAGGTGGTTTTCGCCCCCCATGTGGAAACCTCGGCGGGTTTGATTTTGCCCGACGACTATATCAAGGCGCTCGCCGAGGCGGCCCATGAGGTCGGCGCGCTGTTCGTTCTGGATTGCATTGCCTCGGGCTGCGCATGGGTCGATATGGAAAAAAGCGGCGTCGATGTGTTGATCTCTGCGCCGCAAAAAGGCTGGTCGGCTTCGCCCTCAGCGGGATTGGTGATGATGTCGGACCGCGCCGCCGCGCGGCTCGAAGAGACCACATCGGACAGCTTCGCGCTCGACCTGAAAAAATGGCGCTCGATCATGGCGGCCTATGAAAACGGCGGCCACGCCTATCATGCGACCATGCCCACCGATGCTTTGCGCGCCTTTCGCGACACGATGGTCGAGACCAAGGACTACGGCTTTGAACGCCTGCGCGAGGCGCAATGGGCGCTTGGCGATGGGGTGCGCGCGATGCTGGCCGCGCGCGGTTTTACTTCGGTCGCGGCTGACGGCTTTGGCGCGCCGGGTGTTGTGGTCAGCTACACCGACGATCCGATGATCCAGAACGGCAGCAAATTTGCCGCGCAGGGGCTGCAAATTGCGGCGGGGGTGCCTCTGGCCTGCGACGAGCCGGACGGGTTTATGACCTTCCGCATCGGCCTTTTCGGTTTGGACAAACTCTATGACGTGCCAAGCGCGCTTGGCCGTCTGGAGGCGGCGCTCGATCAGGTTCTGGCGGGCTAAACCTTTGGTCGTGCGGGGTTATCCGCGCGTGCTCAAGCCCATTTGCATCATCATTTTGCGCACCGGCGCCATGCCGTAGATCGCCGACAGCCCCGCCGCGCGCAGATCGCGCAGGGGCTGCGCATGGATTTGCGAGGCGCGGTTGAGCAAATCGATCCCCGCCACCCGCGCGCGCACCTCGCCGTGGCGGGCCTTGTGGAACTTGTCGAGCATCTCGCGGCTGCCGAGCGTTTCGGGTGCGGCCGTCGCGAGGTCGAGCAAGACCCGCAGATCGCCAAGGCTCATATTCAGCCCCTGCGCCCCGATGGGCGGCACCACATGGGCTGCCTCGGCGATCAGTGCCAAACGCTCGGCGCTCATCCGCTCGGCCACTTGGCTGATGATCGGCCAAGTGGTGCGGCGCGAGGCGAGGCTCAAAGGGCCAAGTAACAAGCACGAACGGCGGTTCATATCCGCCTCGAAATCCGCCTCCGGTAGAGCGGCAAGGCGCATCGCCTCCGGCCCGTCCTCCATCCACACCACGGCAGAGCAGGGGCGCCCCTCATGATCGGGCAGCGGCACCAATGTAAACGGTCCGCCCGAGCGGTGAATCTCGGTCGATACATTGTTGTGGGGGATGGGGTGCGTGACCGCAAAGGCCAGCGCCTTTTGTCCGTAACGCGTTGTTTTTACATCAATACCTGCGGCTTCGCGCAGGCGCGATCCGCGCCCGTCGGCGGCGATGGCCAGCTTCGCACTGACGATTTCGCCATCGCTGAGCGTGACGCGGGCCTCGGATGTGCGGGTGAACAGCGCCGTGGCGGATGTGCCGGCGCGAAATTCGGCATTCGGCAACTCATCGATGCGGGCCAGAAACTCGCGCCGCAAAAGCCAATTGGGCAGGTTCCACCCGAAAGGCAGATCGGAGAGATCGGACGCGTCAAACTCGCGCGTCAGGCGCGGTTCGGGGTCCACGCCGCCCGCATCGACAATGCGCATGATCTGCAAGTCGGCGGCATGGGGGGCAAGGCGGGTCCAAACGCCCGCACGATCCAAAAGCGCCTGCGCGGGCTGTAAAAAAGCCGTGGTGCGCAAATCCGATCCGGCCCCGTCGCGTGTGGTGACGGGCGGCGCCGGATCGACGCAGAGCACGGAAAACCCCGCCTGCCCGAAGACGCAGGTCGCCGCCAAACCGGCAATCCCGCCGCCAGAAATCAGGATATCAACATCGGATTTTTGCATCAAAAAGCCTCCTGAGGCGTAACCTAGTGCGAAACGCAGGGCAGTTCCATGCGCGATCCGCCGCGCCTGACGCCGCGAGAGCATGCGCGGGGCCGCCATGGCCTTCGCTGCGCGCGCGGCGGCACAGGGCGGCGCGGCCTATCCGCGAAGCGCGGGGCGTGTTGTTGAAGTATAAACCATTTATAACAATGACTTATGATATGCTAGAGCAGCCGCGCAAGGAATGCGCTCAAATCATCGGTGTGATGGTGAACATGGGGCTTTTCGTCGCGTTCGGGGGCGACATGCACCGTGCGCAGGCCCATCGCGTGAGGCACTTCGAGGTTGCGCAGATCATCTTCGAACATCGCCGCGCGTTCCGGCGCCAACCCGTCCTTGGCAAAGACCGTTTCAAAGGCCGCGCGTTCAGGCTTGGGCGCGAAACCGGCATGTTCGACGCCGTAAATGGCATCAAACAGCCCGCCAAGCCCGCGCGCATAGCTGACTTTTTCCGCATAGGGCGCGGTGCCATTGGTGTAGATGATCTTGCGCCCCGGCAAGGCGCGGATGCGCTCGGCCAGATCGGGATCGGGCGAAAGCCGCGAAAAATCAATCTCATGCACCTGCGTCAAATAGGGGGCCGGATCGACATCATGTTCGCGCATCAACCCCGCCAATGTGGTGCCGTAGCTATGCCAATAATGCAGCCGCAACGCGTCGGCGCGGGCGCGGTCCACGCCAAGGGCCTGCATGACATAATCGGTCATCCGCACTTCGATCTGGTCAAAGAGGCGCATATGCGGCGGGTAAAGCGTATTGTCGAGGTCAAAGACCCAAGTGGTGACATGAGAGAAATCGGCTTTGGGCATGGGGCGAGGTTAGGGCGCGCGGCCCGAAGGCGCAATCGCCCAGTTGCACCCGCAATGGGTTGATTGCGAGGGCCGGAGGCGGATAAGGTTTGCCGACCTGTGACAAGATATGGATATTGCCCATGAAGCCGGCCCAAAAAGACGCCTATATGTTGATCTTGGAAGCGATCGACACGGGGCTCTACAAACCCGGCGACCGATTGGTGGAAAGCGATCTGGCCGAACGGTTCGGCGTCTCGCGCACCCCGATCCGCGAAGCGTTGCAACGGCTTGAGACCCAATCGCTTTTGGCGCGCGACGGGCGCAGCCTGATTGTTGCCTCTTTGGATCACAACCAGCTGTCCGAGCTCTACGTCGTGCGCGCCGAGTTGGAAGGGCTGGCGGCACGTTTGGCCGCGCGTCACGCGACCGGCGAAGAGGTGCGGGTGCTGCGCGATATGGTCGAAGAGGACCGCGCTCTTTTGGGCCAACCCGCCGCCATGGCGCGCGCCAACCGCAGGTTTCACAAGATGATCCATCTGGCCTCTCACAACCGCTATCTGGTGCAGCAATTGGACCTCGTGCATCGCACCATGGCCTTGATGGCGACCACGACATTGGCCGCCGAAGGGCGCGACAAAAACGCATTGGCAGAGCATGACGAAATCGTTGCCGCGATTGAAACGCGCGACGAGCGCCGCGCCGAAGCGGCGCTAAAAGACCATATTTCCAAGGCCTTCATGACGCGGCTCAAATCCGATGCGCGCAATCACGACGCTTTGACCTGACGGTGCGCGGGTGGCCGGACCGGCGCGCCCGAAGCAACGGCTGATCCTCAGGTGATGGCCTGCGCCCAAGCCTGCCAGCCTAGCGGGTGCGCCGCGCTTTCGGCGGTTGATCGGCGCCCTTGGGATGATCGATCGAGAGCCCGTGCTGGGTTTTGTCCCAATAAAAGGGAATGACAATCAACTCGTAGAGCGCCTTATAGGCCGCAAAGACCCCCAGCGGGTAATAGACATGCATCGTCGCGACCCAAGGCAAAAGATGGCGGTGCCCGGGATTGGCGATGGCGGTCAAATTGGCCACCACGTTGATCATCTCCACGGTCAGAAACAGCGAGCCCATGGTGATCAGCATCTCATGCGGCACGATCCCGTCAAGCGGATGGTGGATGCCCAAGATCACCAACCAGAAGGACCACAAAAGCGGGGCGAGAAAGAACTGCGACATCGCGGTGACGAAATGCGCCTGAAACCCGATAAACCGCCAAGCGCCCAATTGTTTGAACAGTTTCAATGGCTTGCGCATATGGACCAGATAGGTGGTCATATAGCCTTTGAGCCATCGCGAGCGTTGGCGGACCCATGGCAGCGCGCGGCAATTGGCCTCTTCTCCGGTCACGGTCTGGATGACATCGGTGCGATAGCCATGGCGTGCCAAACGGAATCCCAGATCGGCATCTTCGGTCACATTATGCGCGTCCCAACCGCCCAGTTCCTCCAAAGCATCGCGGCGGAAATAGAGCGTCGTGCCGCCCAAAGGAATGCCGAAGCCGAGCTGCGCCATGCCAGGCAAGATGAGCCGGAACCATGCGGCATATTCGATGGTGAAACAGCGCGCGATCCAGTTTTGTCGCGGGTTATAATAGTCGAGAATCCCCTGCAAACAGACCAGATCCGGCGGCGCGTTGAGGAAGTGATGGGCCACGCGGGTGATCTGATCGGCGTCAGGCGCATCCTCTGCGTCGAAGATCCCGATGATCTCTCCTTCGCAAAAATCCAGCGCATAATTCATCGCCCGCGGTTTGGTTTGCGGGGTCCCTTTTGGCACGACGACGACCCTGATCCAAGGCGGCAAAGAGGTGCGCGCCACGGTCTCTTGGGTGAGGGTATCCACCTCTTCGAGAACCAAGACCACATCGAGCAAGGATTTAGGATAATTGAGTTTTTTGAGCCGCTGCACCAGATGCGTGGCGATCTCTTTCTCTTTGAACAGGGGCACCAGAACCGACACTTTGGGAAGGCGCGCGCCGGTCGGCATTTCGGGCGTGAGGAAGTCTTCGGGCGGGCGCGAGACGCGGGCGACGAAAGCGGCGGTTTTCATGATGGAAGAAATCATCAAGGTAAAGATCGCCCAACCGACCAGCGCCGCAAAGACCACTTTGGGGAAGGAGAAGGTCAGCGCGGCAATGCCGATCAAACCCAGCAAGCACAAGGTGATGCGCAGCGTGCGCGTCTTGCCCCATGTGCGGCAGCTTTCGGCCTCTGGCACGCGGGTTTGGGCGGCCAGGACCAGCGCCGGACGGTTCATCTGCGCCACGGTCTTTTGAATTTGCTCTTGGCTGGCGATCACCATTCGCGCGGGCAAAAGTTCGTCGGGCAGAGCGGCGACGATCTGTTGGAACAGATGCGGTCGCGAGGTCGCGATATGCGTGACCCCGTCCATTTTTTGCCATGCTAGAACGCTGTTTTTAATGCAATATTGCGGATCAAGCAGGTGCAAGAGGGTGCCGTCGGCAGGGGTTTCGTCGAGGTCGACAACGAAAGTGTCATGAAACTGCGCCAGCGCCGCGCGCATGTCGGCGGGGCGCATGATCCCTTCGGCGGTGAGGATTTTATCAAGCGTGGCATCGCATTGTGCCTGCACAGAGAGTGCAGCCATCAATTGTTCGGACGTTATGGCGCCCGTGCGCACCAGTTCCGAACCTAGGGATGCGGGTCTGACGGCGGCATCGGCGTTGCCGTCAAACTCTCGCAAATCAGGAAATTGCATTCCGTACGCCTCACTTATGGTTAGCGAGGAGTTTCCATGCAGGAAGTTAAGACGACATTAATATCTGCCTATCGGGGCGCACGATCTACTGTCTTTGTCAGGTTACGGCGGGGAATCGCCTATGACAACTCGCCATAAATAGCGAGGCGGGGCGATGTTGCGGCTCTGTTCTCGCGCTGCGGGGCGATTTGGTAACCGGATGTTAACCACTTCCCCGACGGCAAGAGAGCCGCCACGCGCGATTACCCGCGCGCGGCCATATGTTCGGCGAATCGCTCGAAGAGGTAGAAGCTGTCCTGCGGGCCGGGGCTGGCTTCGGGATGATGCTGCACCGAAAACACCGGACGGTCCTTCATGCGGATGCCGCAATTGGACCCGTCAAACAGCGACACATGCGTCTCGACCACCCCCTCGGGCAGGCTTTGGCTGTCCACCGCAAAGCCGTGGTTCATCGAGGTGATTTCGACCTTGCCGGTCTCGCGGTCCTGCACGGGGTGGTTGGCGCCGTGGTGACCGTGGTTCATCTTGATGGTGCGCCCGCCCAAAGCAAGGGCAAGCATTTGATGCCCAAGGCAAATTCCGAACATCGGCAGGTCAGTCGTGTCGAGGATTTTCTGGATCATCGGCACCGCATATTTGCCCGTTGCCGCCGGATCGCCGGGGCCGTTGGACAAAAACACACCGTCCGGATTATGGGCCAGAACCTCTTCGGCGGTGGCGCTGGCGGGCAAGACCGTCACGTCGCAGCCCGCCGAAGCAAGGCAGCGCAAAATATTGCGTTTGGCGCCGTAATCAATCGCCACGACTTTGTGCTTGGGCGCGGTTTGCGGCGCGTAACCATCGGGCCATGCCCACCGCATTTCATTCCACTGATAGCTTTGCGCGCAGGTCACGTCTTTGGCCAGATCCATCCCCTCCAGCCCTGCAAAACCGCGGGCCTTGGCGACGAGGGCCTCGGCGTCAAAATTTCCTTCAGGATCAAAGGACAAGGCGACATGAGGCGCGCCGGATTGGCGGATCGCACGGGTCAGGCGGCGGGTGTCAACGCCGCCGATGGCGATGCGTCCGCGCGCCGCCAGCCAATCGCCCAACTCTTGGGTCGCGCGCCAGTTTGACGAGACCGTCGGGTCCCATTTCACCACCATGCCCGCCGCGACGGGATCGGCGGTTTCGTCGTCTTCGGGGTTCACGCCGGTATTGCCGATATGGGGGAAGGTGAAGGTCACGATCTGCCCCGCATAGGAAGGGTCGGTCATGATTTCCTGATAGCCCGTCATCGCCGTGTTGAAGCACAATTCGGCGGTGGTCTCGCCCGTTGCGCCAAACCCGTGGCCGTAGAAAAGCGTTCCGTCCGCGAGTGCTAGGCAGGCGGTCGGGCGGGGGCTAGGCTGTTGGGCCATGATCAAACTCCGGTGCGGTGAATTTGCGCATAGGTAAGGGCGCGCGCCGCGAGGGTCAACCCCCAGATCGGCGCATTCGCCGCCATAGGTGCCGCCGCGAATGCGCCATGAAAACAAGGGATGACCTCGCGCCTGCAAGGCTTGCAATAGGGCTTGGTTTTGGCTAAAGGTCGTGGCTTGTTTCGGCACCATGGGGATGGGACGTATATGGAACTTCGAGATCGGGTCAACGCGGCCCTCAAACAGGCAATGAAAGACAAGGATGTCACGCGGCTGTCGACGCTGCGCTTGATCAATGCGGCGATCAAGGATCGCGACATTGCGCTGCGCGGCCAAGGCGGCGAAGAGGGCATCAGCGAGGATGAAGTGCTTGGTATTCTTGGCAAAATGGTCAAGCAGCGCCAAGAGAGCGCCCGCGTCTATGAAGAGGGCGGGCGGCTTGATCTGGCCGAGCGCGAGATCGCGGAAACCGGCGTGTTGGCCGAATTCCTGCCCAAGCAATTGAGCGAGGAAGAGGTCAAGGCGGCGATTGCCGCAGCGATCACCGCAACGGGGGCCACATCGATCCGCGACATGGGCAAGGTGATGGGCGCTCTCAAGGCCGATTATACCGGACAGATCGATTTTGGCGCCGCAGGGGCCTTGGTCAAGGACCAGCTCGCAGCGCAAGCCTGAGGCCGCTGGCCCCCCGCAAATCTGTCGCCAAAAGATGATCAAAGCGCGCGCCCTTCGGGGCGCGTTTTGCGTCGTGGCGCGCTCCACGAAGGGCCGCCAAAAACGGGGGGCTGTATCGCGTCGGTAAAACGTCGGTATTGCGTCGGTGGCCTTAGCGCCCGCGCGCGCCGCGCCATCACGCGGGCGGGGCGGCTTTGATGTCTTTGAGCAGGTCCAACAATTCGCCGAACAGCGTCTTGCGCTCGCCTTCGGTCAAAAACGCCCCAAGTTCGACCACGCGCCCCTTGCCCGAGAGGGTGATATAGGCAGGCACCGGCCCGCCCTTGGGGTGCATTTGGGGGCGCAGCCAATAGGTGTTGCACTCCCAATCTTGCGGCGCAGCGCGGGCCGAGCGGCGGCTCAGATGGGTCATCTGCGCATCGATCACCAATTCCTCCAAAATCTCGCCATCCTTATAGGAGCGCGCAATCCCCCACCACAGCGCCCCGATGGCGAGCATGGCGAAGGGCAAGAGCCCCCAAAGCACCTTGGTCCCCAGCATCCCGAACAGCGGGATGGTGATAAACACAAAGGCCCCCAAAACCACCGCCGCAAATCCCGCCTTGGGCAAGGAGCGATGCGGCCAAGCCGAGAGCATCCGGCGCGGTTGGCCGTCGGGGCCGGAGGGGGCGGTGGTCCATTCATAGGGCATGGGGCGGCTCGGCGGTTTTTTGTGCTTGGGGCGGCGGCGTGAGGGCGGGTGATGGTGCCAAAGGTAGCGCGCTGATTGAGGACAGCAAGTGAAACAGGCGCGGATCAAGAGCGGATCAAGAGCGGCGGCGGGGCATATGGCGTGCGCGCGTGCCCAAGCCACGCAGCGGCGCAGCAAAGGGCACGGCGAAGCCGCGGCTTTGCAAATGAAAACGGAGCCGCAGATGTATCACCTGCGGCCCCGCTTTGATCTTTGGAAAGCTACGCCTTAGTGGGCGGGAGCTTTGTCCCAGTCTTCCTGCTTGGGAAGCTGCTCGAACGTGTGTTCGGGCGGCGGGCAGGGCAGGGTCCATTCCAACGTATCGGCATATTCATTCCAATAGTTGTTCTCGGTCACGCGTTTGCCTTTGAACAGCGAGTAGAACACGATGCCGAAGAACAGGATGAACGAGGCGAAGGAGATGAAGGCACCGATCGACGACCAGTAGTTCCAAAGCGCGAATTGCTCGGGATAGTCGATGTAGCGGCGCGGCATGCCCTGACGGCCCAAGAAGTGCTGCGGGAAGAAGGTCAGGTTTGCACCGATGAACATCATCCAGAAGTGCAGCTTTGCCGCCCATTCGGGATAATGACGACCGGTCATTTTGCCAAAGTAGAAGTAGATACCGGCAAAGATCGCAAAGACCGCTCCGAGGCTCATCACATAGTGGAAGTGCGCCACGACGTAATAGGTGTCGTGATAGGCACGGTCCACGCCCGGCTGGCTGAGCACGATGCCCGTCACGCCGCCGACGGTGAAGAGGAAAAGGAAACCAAAGGCCCAGATCATCGGCGCTTTGAATTCGATCGACCCGCCCCACATGGTGGCAATCCACGAGAAGACCTTAACCCCTGTCGGGACCGCAATCACCATCGTCGCCAACATGAAGTAGCTTTGCTGCGTCAGCGACAGACCCACGGTATACATGTGGTGCGCCCAGACGACAAAGCCCAGAACACCGATCGCGATGATCGCCCAAACCATCGGCAGATAGCCGAAGACCGGTTTGCGCGAGAAGGTCGCGATGACGTGGGAGATGATGCCAAAGCCCGGCAAGATGATGATGTAGACCTCGGGGTGACCGAAGAACCACAAGATGTGCTGGTAAAGGATAGGATCCCCACCGCCACCTGGTTGGAAGAAGGTCGTGCCGAAGTTACGGTCGGTGAGCAGCATGGTGATGGCGCCCGCCAGAACCGGCAAGGACAACAAGATCAACCACGAGGTCACAAAGATCGACCAAGAGAACAGCGGAACCTTGAACAAGGTCATGCCAGGGGCGCGCATGTTGAGGAAGGTGGTGATCATGTTGATCGCGCCCAAGATCGAGCTGGCGCCCGACACGTGCACGGCAAAGATCGCCAGATCCATCGAATAGCCGCCTTCGGAGGTCGACAAAGGCGGATAGAGAACCCAGCCCACGCCAGAGCCCAATTGCCCGTTGCCACCAGGGCTGAGCAAGGAGGCGACACCCAAGGAGGTGCCCGCCACATAAAGCCAGAACGACAGGTTGTTCATCCGCGGGAAGGCCATGTCCGGCGCGCCGATCTGCAGCGGCATGAAATAGTTGCCAAATCCGCCGAAGAGCGCCGGAATAACAACGAAGAACATCATCAAAACACCATGATAGGTGATCATCACGTTCCACAGGTGGCCGTTGGGGGTACATTCCGCCGCCGTGGCGATGAAACGCGCGCCTTCAAGGCACATGTATTGCACGCCCGGCTCCATGAGCTCCAAGCGCATATAGACCGTGAATGTCACCGAGATCAGACCGGCAAACGCCGATACGATCAGGTAGAGTAGGCCGATGTCTTTGTGGTTGGTCGACATGAACCAACGGGTAAAGAAACCCCGGTTGTCTTCATGATCGTGGCCGTGAATGGCTGCGTCTGCCATTGGATGCCTCCTGCTGGTATGTTGATGGGCGCGCAAGATATATTGCACGCCCGATGTCTCTCCTGAGCCGTTTTAGTGTGCAACGGGGCGGGCGGCAATGTCCGACTTTGACGCAGATCAAAGAATTTTGTCGCACCCCCCGCCAAAGCCTGCGTTTTTTAGGGTTTTGTTAATGGCTTGGGCCGGTTTTGCCGCGTTTTGGGCCACAGCGGCGCGTTTTGCCGCTGGGGCGACTCGGCCTGCCATGGCGCGCAAAGGCAAAACGCCGCGCGACCAGACAGGCGCGCGGCGTTTGCATTCTTATGGATCCGCTGTCGGGCGGTTATTCGGTTTTGGCCTCGGGGGCCGGAGCGACGCTGGCCAGATAGGCGGCAACATCCTCGCCGCCCTTGCGCAGCTTGAAGCTCATTTTCGATTTCGCCGCGCCATCATCGAGATAGGCCGACAAGAAGGCCTTGGGGTCGGCGATATATTCGGCCAAGGACGCGTTGTCCCAAACCAGACCTTTTTCACCGGCCTCCTTGAGCGAATTGCCATAGGCAAAGCCCTCGACCGATCCGGCCACGCGGCCGATCACGCCGTAAAGGTTCGGGCCCGTCTTGCCGCCTTTCAAGAAGACTTCGCTCTCGGAGGAGACCTCATGGCAGGCCTTGCATTTCTTCATCGCCTTTTCACCGGCTTCCACATCGCCCGCTGCGCTATGGCCATCGGCAAAAGCAGGAACACTCAAGGCCAGCATCGCGGCAGCAGCAGTCAAAAGAGTTTTCATAGGTCATCCTCATGTTTGTCTCGCGCGGGCATCACTTATGCCCTCGATATGCCAGATACCTAACATGGCAGCGGGCAAAAGCAATGTGAGACAATTGTCGCAGGGGCGCGTGGGCAAAGCCCCGCCGCGCGGCCTTGGTCGGGCGCGCTTATCTACGCCGCAGGCCGCCATATGTGCGGCGCGCCCAGAGGCGGGGCCTCAGGACGGGGCGCCTATGACCTGATCAAAACTGCGCCGCAGCGCCAGATCAAGATCCTCCATCGTCACCGGCAACCCCAGATCGACCAAAGACGTCACCCCATGCGCGCGGATGCCGCAAGGCACGATGCCGGTAAAATGCTCCAGATCCGGCTCCACATTCACCGAAATCCCGTGGAAAGACACCCATTTGCGCAAACGGATGCCGATGGCGGCGATCTTCTCCTCGCAAATCGCCCCGTCCGGCGCGCGCGGCTTTTCGGGCCGCTCGACCCAAACCCCCACACGCCCCTCGCGGATATGACCCGTCACGTTGAATTCGGCCAAAGCCGCGATCACCCAATGCTCCAGTTGCTGCACAAAGGCGCGCACATCGCGGCCGCGCCGTCCCAGATCAAGCATCACATAGGCCACCCTTTGGCCCGGACCGTGGTAGGTATATTGCCCGCCGCGCCGCGCCTCATAGACGGGGAAGCGTTCGGGATCGGTCAAATCCTCGATCCGCGCCGAGGTGCCCGATGTATAAAGCGGCGGATGCTCGACCAGCCAGACCAGCTCTTCGGCCTGCCCCGCCGCGATGGCCTCGGCGCGCTCCTCCATAAAGGCCAAAGCCTCGGGGTAGGGCGTCAAATCGGGGGCGGTGATCCATTCGACCATAGGCGCGGCTCCTGCACTCGGCGGCCCGTGAAGCCGCCTGCTTGCCTTGCTCTACCCTCCGGTTTGGCCAATTTGAAGGGGGTTTTGCGCAAAAACGCTGCCCCTGCGTCAGGGAATCGTGCTAGCCTTAGGTATAGGAATTGGTTTTTTCGGAGGATATCCCATGTATTCACGTCATCTCATTTGCGCCGCGCTTGCCGCCTCAATGATCACCGCCCCCGTCAGCCGCGCCACCGCCGGCAATGGCGATTTCATCGCAGGCGCCATCATCGGCGGCATCGTCGGCGCCGCCGCCAATAGCCAAGCCAAGAAAAGCCAGCCCAAGAAAACCTATCGCAAGGCCGCGCCGCGCCTGCCCTCGACCCAAGAGGGCCGCGAAATTCAGGCCTCGCTCAATTACTTCGGGTTTAACGCGGGCCGCGTCGACGGGCAGCTGGGCGGTCAATCGCGCCGCGCCGTGACGCAATATCAAGCCTATATGGGCTATCCCATGACCGGACATTTGACGCCCTTCGAGCAACAGCTGTTGACCAACTCCTACAACCGCGCCATGGCGGGCGGATCGAGCGTGATGCAAATGGTCGCCGCCAATCCCGACGGCACGCGCGGCCTGCTCAAAACATGGCGCAGCGAAATGGCAGGGGGCACCATGGCCGCCGCGCCGGGGCAGGTGGTGACCGCCGCGCCGGGCATGACCACGGTCGTCGTCAACCAACAGCCCGCCGCGCCCGCCGCGCCCGAACCGGCCGCGCCCGCTGCGCCCACCGTGATGGCCGCCGCCGAAGCGCCCGCCTTGCCCAATTTCATGGGCGAGGCTTCGGCGCGCTCGCTGGCCTCCCATTGCAACAAGGTCTCGCTTTTGACCAATTCCAACGGCGGCTTTGTCAAAGTCGGCGCCATCACCGATCCCAATGTCGCGCTGAGCGAGCAGTTCTGCCTCGCACGCACCTATGCGATCTCGCGCGGCGAGGAATTGACCGCCAAGGTCCAAGGCGCAACGCCCGCGCAAATCGAGGCGCAGTGCAAAGCCTTTGGCCCGATCATGAAACCCCATGTCGCCGCGCTCTCGCTCAAATCCCAAGCCGAAGTGGTGCAAGGCGTGTCGGGCTATATCCTGACCACCGGCATGGCGCCCGAACATCTGGCTGGCACGGCGACGATCTGCCTGTCCTCGGGCTATCGCACCGATGATATGGATGTGGCGGTCGGCTCGGCGCTCTTGCTTTATGCTTTGGGCGAAACGGTCTACGGCGAATTGATGGGTCACCACCTGTCGCAGGGCTTTGGCGCCAGCACCCGCAGCGATCTGGCCGAGGTCTGGTATGCTTCGGCGCTTGACGCTCTGGACGCGGGCAGCCCCGCCGTTTTCGCCCCCGGTCAGCCCGAGCGCAACACTTTGATCCGCGCGGCGGTCTTTGGCGGTGGCGATGCCTCGGCCTTGCCCGCGCCCACAGCGGCCAGCCTGCCGACCTTCAAGGTCGCCGATTGATCGCACCGGTCGATCGGACGGGCTGATCGGACGCCGCGCCGCTTGATCCGGCCAGTGGAACCGGCAAGCCTTGCAAAACACCCCAAGCGCCGCCTCGATATGGGGCGGCGCTTGGGCCTTGGGCAAGAGGTCCCGACCCGCCCCGCGCCGCGCGCAAATTATTTTCCCGCCGCCGCCTTTTGCCTCTTGGCATCGCCCGCCGCCTTCGTTAGATAGCGCCTCACCAAGTCAGACAGTGCGGTCGTGGCGGAATTGGTAGACGCGCAGCGTTGAGGTCGCTGTGGGGTAACACCCGTGGAAGTTCGAGTCTTCTCGACCGCACCATCACTTGCCAACAGTTGGCAAGAAAATCCCGCGAAATATGGACGAAATGCCGGTTTATGGGCGCGTTCACGTTCTGGACGCCTTGCCGGACTGTCGAATTCAGACAACCAATGACGCAAGAATTACGCATTGCGGAAATGGCTGGCACTTGGCAAATAATTTTCGAACCGCATTTATATGGCACATGAACAAACACGACTCTTCCGTCTCGAAGATCGTGCGTGCAACCGGCATTTCGCGCGATGTGCTCAATAAGCTTTTGGCGCGAGAGAACTCCAGCACAGCCGTAGAAAATGCGCTGCGAATATCGGCATATTTCGGCAAAACGCTTGAGCAATTTATGAGTTGCGATGAGGGTGGCTCTGTCGGAAGTCTGAGCAGCCTAGTTGATCTTCTACGGCCTGACGAAGCGCGACTACTCACGGCGCAAATTCAGGGGATTCTAAGGCAACGCGGTGATCAATCAAAACCCTAGCCTCGATCATCAGCTCGAGAAATTCAGCCTGCGTTCAGTATTTTGCGCGTGGGTGTCGGCCACAACGCGTTGATAGCGGCCATTTCCCGCGCCTATTGCGCAGCACCAGATTCTCGATTTGAAAATAATCGCGGATTTGAAAATACTCGCAATAGGGGCGCGGCGCGCAGCATCCCTCTCCCAAAGGAAAGTGAAACGCCCCCAAAACATGCCGATGAGGCGCAGGCGTTTTGCAAAACCGCTGCGGGGTTCTGGGTAGATCCCTTGGATGGAATGCACAGCCAAGGCCCGCACCCGCAATGGGCGCGCGCGATGGGATCTTCAAAACATTGTCAAACCGGTCAGCTGAATGTGCCGACCAAAAGCGAGAGCAGCGCGATCGAACTCGCGCTTGCGATAATTTTCATAGAAAACATAGTCATAGCAGCACCATTACATAGACATCAGACACAGACCCCCGCCGCGAAGCAGACCGCAAGAAAGGGCGTTTGAAACGGATGCGCCGTCTTTGCCAGCGGCGCTATGGGGCGGCGTAAAATTCGCCGCTCCGCGCCGCGCAGCATAGCCAAATCGGCCGCTGGGCATCCAAGGACCACTCTACGCTGACTTTAGGTCAATTGCGACTCCTGCCGCCGCGAAACGGCAGGTTTTCGCCCATTTGCTCAGCATTCAGGCAGATTCACCGCCAAACCGCCCTGCGAGGTCTCTTTATATTTCGCGCTCATGTCGCGCCCCGTCTGGCGCATCGCCTCGATGCAATTGTCCAGCGGCATGAAATGCACCCCATCCCCGCGCAGCGCCAGAGAGGCCGCCGAAACCGCCTTGATCGCGCCCAATCCGTTGCGCTCGATACAGGGCACCTGCACCAATCCGCCCGCCGGATCGCAGGTCATGCCAAGATGATGTTCCAGCGCGATTTCGGCTGCGTTTTCAACCTGTTCATTGCTGCCGCCAAGCGCGGCGCACAGGCCCGCCGCCGCCATGGCCGCCGCCGATCCGACCTCGCCCTGACATCCCACTTCGGCCCCCGAAATCGAGGCGTTATGTTTGATCAACCCGCCCACCGCCGCCGCCGCGAGCACGAAGTCGCGCGCTCCCGCCGCGCTCGCGCCGATACATTGCGTGCGGTAATAGCGCAGCACCGAGGGGATCACCCCCGCCGCGCCATTGGTCGGCGCCGTCACCACCCGCGCACCGGCGGCGTTTTCCTCGTTCACCGCCATCGCATAGACCGACAGATAGTCGTTGACCGCATGGGGCTGGCTGCGGTTTTGCCCCGCCTCGGCCAGCAATTGCGCGTGGATCGCGCGGGCGCGGCGGCGCACGTTCAAACCGCCTGGCAAAATGCCCTCTTGCGCCAGACCGCGGGTGACCACCGCATCCATCGTCTCCAATAGCCGGTCGAGCCGCGCGTCAAGATCGGCGGGATCTTCGCCGTTGTGGCGCATCTGTGCGGCCTCGTTGCGCCGCTTCATATCGGCAATGCTGAGCCCGCTGTCGCGGCCCATGCGCAGCATCTCTTGCGCCGAGCCAAAGGGGAAAGGATAGCCAAGCGCCGCCTTTTGCGCATGCAGCGCCTCCTCGCCCTGCGCGCTGCGGGCAAGCTCGGCCTCGGTCACCACGAAACCGCCGCCGATGGAGTAATAGGTCTGCGTCAGATAGGGCGCGCCGCGGCTGTCAAAAGCGCGCAAAATCAATCCGTTGGCATGGCCGCCTAGGGGCGGGCCATAGTCGAACACCAGATCATTTTCAGGATCGAAACCCATGGGCGGCAAGCCTTGGGGCGTGACGGTTTTTGATGCACGGACCTGCGCCAATGCGGCCTCGGCGGCATCGGGGTCCAAGCTGGCCGGATCAAATCCGCACAGGCCCAAAATCACCGCGCGGTCGCTGGCATGGCCCTTGCCGGTGAAGGCCAGCGAGCCGTGCAGCGAGGCGCGCAGCGAGGCCAGATCGCCCGCACCGGGGATGCGTTCGGCCCCGCCGCGCAGCGCCTCCAAAAACCGCGCCGCCGCGCTCATCGGGCCCATCGTATGCGACGAGGAGGGGCCGATGCCGACCTTGAAGATATCAAACAGGCTCAAGAACATGGGGCGCCTCGCGGTGTGATCTGCCATCAGCCTAACGCCCCGCGCCGCGATTGCGAGGGCGGTTTGCGACGCGCCGCCCGCGAAGGGCGACCCGCCTAGGCGCTGGCCGCGCGCAAGATCGCCATGAGGGCGGCGGCGTCCAGCGGCGCTGGGTTGGCCTTCATCGACGAGGAGGCCAGCGCCGCCTCGGCCACCGCGCCATGATCCGAGGCCGCAAGGCCCATCTGCGTCAGGCTTGGCAATCCATGCGCGGCGCTCCACCGCGCCAGTGCGGCGATATCGGGCAAATCCAGCGCGCTGCAAACCATCGCCTCGACCCGATCAAACCGCGCCAGATCACGGCCCGCCATGGCGGAGCGATTGGCGCGCATCACATGGGGCAAAAGCGCGCCGCACACCGCGCCATGGGGCGCATCGGGCGCCACGCCGCCGATGGGACCGGCCAATCCATGCACCGCGCCCAGCCCCGCATTGGCCAAGGCCATCCCGCCCGCAAGCGCGCAAAAGGCCAGATCATCGCGCGCGCCTGCGTCCTCATCGCGCATCAGCCGCGCCAGAGCGGCGAGCCCGCGCGGCAAGGCCTCAAGGCATAGCGCATCGGTTATCCCATTGGCGCGGCTCGATAAATACGGCTCGATCACTTGGGTAACCGCATCAAGCCCCGAGGCCAGCGTCACCGCCTTGGGGCATCCGTCGGTCAGCGCCGGATCGATCAGGGCCAGATCGGCCAGCATCCGCCCGTCGCGCAACGAGACTTTGCGCCCGTGTTCGGGCACGCCGATCACGGCGTTTTTCGTCGCCTCCGCGCCGGTGCCTGCGGTGGTGGGAATGGCGATAAAGGGCAGCGGCGCGGCCTCGAGCGGCAGGCCCTTGCCGACGACTTCGAGATGGTCCATCGGCGGGCGCGGCGCGGGCAAAAGCGCCGCCAGAGCCTTGCCAAAATCGATCACCGCCCCGCCGCCAAGCGCCGCCACCACGGCCGGCGCCGCGCCGCGATGCGCCGCCAGCGCGGCCTCCAGCATCTGCAGGTCCGGCTCGCGCGGGCAGGGCGCGCACAGCACTGACGCCCCCGCCGCGCGCAGCGCATCTATGAGCCACGCGGCCCGCTCGGCGCGCGCGCCATGCACCACTAGCACCGGCCCGCCATAGGCCAAGGCTGCGGGCACGGCCTCTTGCGCGGCGCCGCGCCCGAAACGGATCGGCGGGGCGACAAAACCGAAAGCCGCGCTCATACCGACATCGTCGCCTGCACGGCCGATTTCCAGCGTTTCACCTTGGCGCGGCGCGCGCCGTCCTCCATCGCGGGGGTAAAGCGGCGCTCGAGCGCCCATTGCGCGGCAAATCCCTCCATATCGGGGTAAAGCCCCGCATGCATTCCGGCCAGCCATGCCGCCCCCAAAGCGGTGGTTTCCAAAACCTCGGGCCGGTCCACCGGCGCGCCGATGATGTCGCTCAGGAACTGCATCGCCCAATCGGAGGCGCTCATCCCGCCGTCAACGCGCAAAACCCCTGCCTCGGTGCGGCCTTGGGCGCTGGCGGCCCAATCGGCATGCATCGCATCCAAGAGGTCAAGCGTTTGAAACCCCACGCTTTCCAAAGCGGCGCGGGCAAATTCGGCAGGGCCGGAGTTGCGCGACAGCCCGTAAATCGCGCCGCGGCAATCGGCGTTCCAATAGGGCGCGCCAAGGCCGGTAAAGGCGGGCACGAGGATCAAATCCTGCCCCGCATCGGAGGCCTCGGCCAGAGGTTGGGTTTCCTTGGCCTCGCGGATGATTTTGAGCCCGTCGCGCAGCCATTGCACCACCGCGCCCGCGATAAAGATCGAGCCTTCAAGCGCATAGGTCGGCTTGCCTCCGAGTTGATAGGCAATCGTGGTCAGCAGGCGGTTATGCGAGACCACCGGCGCATCGCCGGTATTGAGCAGCGCAAAACACCCCGTGCCATAGGTGGATTTCATCATCCCCGGTTTGAAACAGGCCTGCCCGACGGTGGCGGCCTGTTGGTCGCCCGCAACGCCGCAAATCGGGATCTCGCGGCCGAACAGATCGGCGCGGGTGGTGCCATAATCGGCGGCGCAATCGCGCACCTGCGGCAGCATCTGCATCGGGATGCCCAACAGATCACAGATCGTCCGGCTCCAGCGGCCCTTGCGGATGTCATAGAGCAGCGTGCGCGCCGCATTGGTCGCATCGGTCGCATGGACCGCGCCGCCCGTCAGCTTCCAGATCAAGAAGCAATCGACCGTCCCGAACAGCAATTCGCCCGCCTCGGCGCGCGCCCGCGCGCCCTCATTATGGTCCAAAATCCATTTCAGCTTGGTGCCTGAAAAATACGGATCGAGCAAAAGCCCCGTGCGGTCGGTGACCATCGCCTCATGCCCCGCCTCGCGCAGCGCGGCGCAGGTGTCCGCCGTGCGCCGGTCCTGCCAGACGATGGCGTTATGGACGGGTTTTCCGGTCGCCTTGTCCCACACGATGGTGGTTTCGCGTTGGTTGGTGATGCCGATGGCGGTGATATCGGCGGCGCTCAGCCCCGCACGCTCGATCACCGCGCGGCAGGTGCCCGCCGTGGTGGACCACAGGTCCGACGGGTCATGTTCGACCCAGCCCGAGGCGGGGTAATGCTGGGCGAATTCCTCTTGCGCCGTGGCGACATGCTGCATCTGGGCGTCAAACAAGATGGCGCGGCTCGATGTGGTGCCTTGGTCGATGGCGAGGATATGGCTCATGGGAAGGGCGCTCCGGTCGTGATTTTCGGGAGTGTGGCGGTCAGAGTGTGGCGGGCCGCAGGCGCGGGCGCAAGATGCGGCGGCACAAGCGGCCGGATCAGCGGAAAAAACGGATCGGGGCCGCGCAGATTGCTCCACGCGGCCCCGACCACAGGGAGGTTACTGCCAGGACTTGATCAGCTCGTCATAAGCGACGGTCTTGGGCTCTTCATCCTCATTGGCCAATTTGGCTTTGGGCGATCCAGGCTGGGAGAGCCAGTAGTCGGCGTCTTTCTCCTCGTTCAGCTTGGGACCGATCTCGCCTTGAACGCCAGCGCGCTCCAGACGGGCCATGACCTTTTCTTGGTCGGCGCAAAGGCTATCCAAAGCCTCTTGCGGGGTTTTCGCACCCGACATCGCATCACCGATGTTCTGCCACCACAATTGCGCCAGCTTCGGATAATCCGGAACATTGGTGCCGGTGGGCGACCAAGCCACACGGGCAGGCGAGCGGTAGAATTCCACCAGACCGCCAAGTTTATTGGCGCGGTCGGTGAAGTGCTGCGAGTTGATGGTCGATTGGCGAATGAAGGTCAGGCCGACATCGGCTTTCTTCAGATCGACAGTCTTGGAGGTGACGAATTGCGCATAGAGCCACGCGGCCTTTGCACGGTCCACAGGTGTGGATTTCATCAAGGTCCACGACCCCACATCCTGATAACCGATCTTCGTGCCTTCTTCCCAGTAAACGCCGTGCGGCGAGGGGGCCATGCGCCATTTCGGCGTGCCGTCCTCGTTCATCACCGGCAGGTCGGGTTTGACCGTATCGGCGGTGAAGGCGGTATACCAGAACATCTGCTGGGCGACATTGCCTTGGGCGGGGATCGGTCCGGCTTCGCCGAAGGTCATCCCTGCCGCTGCGGGCGGCGAGTATTTTTGCAGCCAGTCAATCGCCTTGGTCACAGCGTAAACTGCTGCGGGGCCATTGGTCGCGCCGCCGCGGGACACGCAAGAGCCGACGGGTTGGGAGTTTTCGTTCACACGAATGCCCCATTCATCGACCGGCAGGCCGTTCGGCTCGCCCTTCGATCCCACGCCTGCCATCGACAGCCACGCATCGGTGTAGCGCCAACCCAAGGAGGGGTCTTTCTTGCCGTAGTCCATGTTGCCAAAGACTTCGCCCTCGACGCCCAAACGCGACAAATCGCGGCCGGTGAAGAATTCGGCGATGTCCTCATAGGCGGACCAGTTCACAGGCACGCCCAGATCATAGCCGTATTTGGCTTTGAAGTCGGCTTTGTTCTGTTCGTCGTTGAACCAATCATAGCGGAACCAGTAGAGGTTCGCGAACTGCTGGTCGGGCAATTGGTAGAGCTTGCCATCAGGCGCGGTGGTGAACTGCGTGCCGATGAAATCCGCCAGATCAAGACCGGGGTTGGTCACATCCTTGCCTTCGCCCGCCATCCAGTCGGTCAGGTTGCGCACCTGTTGGTAGCGCCAGTGCGTGCCGATCAGATCGCTGTCGTTGATGTAGCCGTCATAGATGTTCTCGCCCGACTGCATTTGCGTTTGCAGTTTCTCGACCACATCACCCTCGCCGATCAGGTCATGGGAGACCTTGATGCCGGTGATGGCGGTGAAAGCGGGGGCCAGAACCTTGGCCTCATACTCATGGGTGGTAATGGTTTCGGAGACGACTTTGATTTCCATACCGGCCAAGGGTTTGGCGGCATCAACGAACCATTGCATCTCGGCTTCCTGATCGGCGCGGCTCAGAACCGACAGCCCGCCGATCTCGTTGTCGAGGAAGCCTTTTGCGGCCTCCATGTCGGCAAAAGCGGGGCTGGCCATGAGGGCCAGCGCCATGCCGAGCGCTGTTGTGGACTTGTAATTAAGGTTCATTGGTTTTCCTCCCTTTAGAACCGTTAACGTCGTGCAGCGCGAGGTCTCCCGCCTCGCTCACTGCGGTGGTCTCATCTACACCCAGCGAAACACCGCCAAAGCGTAGATAAAGCAGACAATCAACGCATAGGGCTGCGGTCCGAAACCGAGGCCAAGCCATGCGAGATTGAGAAAAGCCGAGCCGAGCAGCGTGATAAACAGCCGGTCGCCGCGGGTGGTTTCGATTTGCAAAATCCCCTTGCGCGGGGTTTCGGGAAAGCGGATCGCCAGCACCGTAAAGGTGATCAACAGCGTGGCAATCACCGCGAAAAACGCCGCCGTCGGCCATGTCCATGCCATCCAAGCCATCATGCGGCTCCTTTGTCTTGGGGATATGTTGCGCGGGCCATGGTCATCACACCCGCCCGAGGGCAAAGCCCTTCGCGATATAATTGCGCACGAAATAGATCACCAAAGCGCCCGGAACGATGGTCAGGATCCCCGCCGCCGCCAAGACGCCCCAATCCATGCCCGAGGCGCTGACCGTGCGGGTCATGGTGGCGGCAATCGGTTTGGCCTCGACCGAGGTCAGGGTGCGCGAGAGCAGCAGTTCAACCCACGAGAACATAAAGCAAAAGAAGGCTGCAACGCCGATGCCGCTGGCGATCAGGGGCATGAAAATCCGCGTGAAAAACCGCCCGAACCCGTAGCCGTCGATATAGGCGGTCTCGTCGATCTCCTTGGGCACGCCGCGCATGAAGCCTTCCAAAATCCAAACGGCAAGCGGCACGTTAAAGAGGCAATGCGCGAGGGCCACGGCGATATGCGTGTCGAACAATCCGACCGAGGAATAGAGCTGGAAAAACGGCAGGGCAAAGACCGCGGGCGGGGCCATGCGGTTGGTCAGCAGCCAAAAGAACAGATGCTTGTCGCCCATGAAGCTATAGCGCGAGAACGCATAGGCGGCGGGCAGGGCCACGGCGATGGAAATCACCGTATTTATAACCACATAGATCAAGGAGTTGACGTAGCCCATATACCAGCTCGCATCGGTGAGGATCACCGCATAATTGCGAAAGGTCAGATCACGCGGCCATAGCGAGAAGGCGCCCAGAATCTCCGAATTGGTCTTCAGGCTCATGTTGAGCAGCCAATAGATCGGCAAGAGCAAAAAGAGCAAATACAGCCCCATCACAACAGCCGAGGAATTGACCCGCAGCCGCGCGGCCTTGCGGGTCTTTGGCGGGTTTGCAGCCAGATCAGCCATCAGACACCATCCCTTTTGTCGAGGTTCGTCATCACGGTGTAAAACACCCATGAAATCAACAAGATCACCAGAAAATACATCAGCGAGAAGGCCGCCGCAGGACCAAGGTCAAACTGCCCCAGCGCCATTTTCACAAGGTCGATCGACAGGAAGGTCGTCGAATTGCCGGGGCCGCCGCCAGTGACCACAAACGGCTCGGTGTAGATCATGAAGCTGTCCATGAACCGCAGCAAAATCGCGATCATCAAAACGCCCTGCATCTTGGGCAACTCGATGTAGCGAAACACCTTCCAGCGGCTGGCTTGGTCGATCTTGGCGGCTTGGTAATAAGCGTCGGGAATGGATTGCAAACCGGCATAGGCCAAAAGCGCCACAAGCGAGGTCCAATGCCACACATCCATCACGATCACCGTCGCCCAAGCGGCATAGAAATCTTGGGTGTAATTGTAGGATATGCCAATTTTATCAAGCACATATCCCAAAAGACCAATATCGACACGGCCGAAAATCTGCCAAATCGTGCCGACCACATTCCACGGGATCAGCAGCGGCAAAGACATCAGCACGAGGCAAAAGCTGGCCCAAAATCCCTTTTTCGGCATGTGGAGCGCGACGAAAATGCCAAGCGGCACCTCGATGGCCAGAATGATCGCCGAGAAGGTCAACTGCCGCCCCAAAGCGCCCCACATGCGTTCGCTGTGGAGCAATTCGTCGAACCATTCCAGACCGGCCCAGAAGAACTGATTGTTCCCGAAAGTGTCCTGAAAGGCGTAATTGACCACGGTCATCAGCGGGATGACCGCCGAAAACGCCACAAGGATCAGGACCGGCAGAACCAGAAACCACGCCTTTTGATTGACTGTCTTTTCCATCAGGCGGCCTCTCCTTGCGGCGCGACGCGCCAATCGTTGCGGTAGACATTGATCGCGGCGGGGTCGAATGTGACGCGGGTCATATCCGCGCCAATCGCATCACCTTCGCCCGCGATAATATTGATTTCATTTCCAAAAAGATCGGCGCGCACGATCTTGTGGCGGCCCACATCCTCGACGCGGCGGATGTTGACGGGCAGGCCCTCATCGGCTGACAGGCGGACAAATTCGGGGCGCACGCCGATTTCGATCTTGCCATCCGCCGCCCCGTAGGACCCGCCCAAAGCCACCTCGGCGCCGCCGACATTGGCCACTGTGCCGCTGACCTGCGCGGGCAACAGGTTCATCCCCGGCGAGCCGATGAAATAGCCCACAAATGTATGCTCGGGCCGTGCGAAAAGCTCTTCGGGCGTGCCGATCTGCACCACCCGCCCGTCATACATCACCACCACCTTATCGGCGAAGGTCAGCGCCTCGGTCTGGTCATGGGTGACATAGATCATCGTATGGCCGAACTCGTGGTGCAGGCTCTTGAGCTGCGTGCGCAATTCCCATTTCATATGCGGGTCGATCACCGTCAAAGGCTCGTCAAAGAGCAAGGCATTGACGTCCTCGCGCACCATGCCGCGCCCGAGCGAGATTTTCTGCTTTGCATCCGCCGTCAGCCCGCGCGCCTTGCGGTTCAACACGTCCTCCATGCCGATCATCTGCGCGATCTGCTGCACGCGGCTGGCCACGTAAGAGGCGTCCGCGCCACGGTTTTTCAGCGGAAAGGCAAGGTTGTCGCGCACCGTCATCGTGTCGTAAACGACTGGAAACTGGAACACCTGTGCGATGTTGCGCTCGGCGGTGGGGGCGTGGGTGACATCCACATCGTTGAACAAAATCCGCCCCTGGCTGGGCTGGAGCAGGCCGGAAATGATGTTGAGAAGCGTGGATTTCCCGCAGCCCGAGGCGCCCAAAAGGGCATAGGCCTCGCCATCCACCCAATCGTGGTTGAGTTCCTTGAGCGCGAAATCCGCCTCGCTTTGCGGGTTGGCAAGATAGCTATGCGCCAGATTATCCAGAGTAATTTTCGCCATGATCCGCCTCCCTCAAGCCGCCGCCGCATAGCCCGCAGGCGCGACCATCGCGCCATCGGGGCCAAAGATGTAAACATGCGCAGGGTCAAGATAGACCGAGAGCGTCTCGCCAATCGCCAAACGGTGCACCCCGTGGATCAACCCGACCCAGCGCGCGCCCGCGTGATCGAGATGCACAAAGGTCTCCGATCCGGTCAGTTCGGTCACCCGAAGCCGCGCCTCGAAACGCATGGCATTGCTGACATGTTCATTTATTTCCAGATGGTTAGGGCGAAACCCTGCGGTATATCGCCCGTCGGGCAAATCGGCCAATGTGCCGCGCGCAGGGGCGGTTTGCCCCTCGCCGAACATCAGCTTTTTGCCGGTTTTGGATATCTCCAAGAAGTTCATCGGCGGGTCGGAAAACACCCGCGCCGTGGTCGCATCAATCGGGCGACGGTAGACCTCGGGCGTGGGGCCGAATTGCGTCACGCGCCCTTCCCATAGCGTCGCCGTATTGCCGCCCAGCAAAAGCGCCTCCTCCGGCTCGGTGGTGGCATAGACGAAAATGCTGCCCGCCTCTTCAAAGATTTTCGGGATCTCGATGCGCAATTCCTCGCGCAGCTTATAGTCCAGATTGGCCAGCGGCTCGTCGAGCAACACCAGCCCCGCATCCTTGACCAACGCCCGCGCCAGCGCGCAGCGCTGTTGTTGCCCGCCCGACAGTTCCAAAGGCTTGCGATCGAGCATTCCATCGAGCTTCATCAGCGCGGCGGCCTTTTGCACCGATTGATCTATCTCAACCTTGGATTTCCCCAAAAGCCGCATCGGCGAGGCAATATTGTCATAAACCGACATGGAGGGGTAATTTATGAATTGTTGATAGACCATCGCCACCTTGCGGTCCTGCACGCGCATTCCGGTCACATCGGCGCCGTTCCAATAGATGCGCCCGCTGCTCGGCGCGTCCAATCCCGCCATCAAACGCATCAAGGAGGTCTTGCCCGCCGAGGTCGGCCCCAGCAGCACATTCATCGTGCCATTTTCGAGCGTCAAATCCGTGGGCTGGATATGCATCTGCCCTTGAACGGTCTTTGAGACGCCTTCGAGTTTCAACGTCATTGCGCGGTTCCTGTCTTCATGCGGTGGGGTGATCCTTGTGTCATTCTGCGGCCTGAGGCATTTCGGCGCGCCGCGCTTCCATCCAGACGTCCAATCCGGCGATTTCCGCGGCGCTCAGGCGCAGGCCAAGCTTGGAGCGGCGCCAGATCACATCCTCGGCGGTGCGCGCATATTCGTGTTCCATCAGCCAGCGCACCTCGGCGCTGTAAAGCCCCGCGCCAAAGCTGTGGCCCAAATCCTCGATCCGCGTCGCCGTGCCTAGAATCTCGCGCGCCTCAAGCCCGTAAGCGCGGCACAAACGGCGCGCGAGGGCAGGGGGCAAAAACCCGTAGTCACGCGCCAGATCGGTGCAAATCCGGTCGAAATCGCGCACCGCAAAATCCCCGCCAGGCAGGGGCACGCCAGCCGTCCATTTGCCGCCAACCGATTGAAAATAAGGCGCGATCATCTCCATCGCGCTTTCTGCAAGGCGGCGGTAGGTGGTGATCTTGCCGCCAAAGACATTGAGCACCGGAGCGCCGCCCGTATCATCGACCTTGAGCGTATAGTCGCGCGTGGCGGCGGTGGCCGAGCTTGCCCTGTCATCGTAAAGCGGACGCACGCCGGAATAGGTCCAAACGATATCCTCTTGGGTCACCGGCGTTTTGAAATACTCCGAGGCAAAGGCGCACAGGTAATCGCGCTCGGCGTCGGTGCAGATCGGGCGTTGGTCGGGCTTGTCGTGTTCGGCGTCCGTGGTGCCGATCAAGGTGAAATCATTCTCATAGGGAATGGCGAAAATGATCCGCCCGTCGGTGCCTTGGAAGAAATAGCATTTGTCGTGATCATAAAGCTTTTTGGTGACGATATGGCTGCCGCGCACCAATCGCACGCCTTCGGTCGAATTGATCCGCACCTTGCTTTGGATCACATCGCCGACCCATGGCCCCGCCGCATTGATCAACATCCGCGCCTTGACGCTGCGCTCGGTGCCATTGGCGCGGTCCTCGATCTGCACCTCCCAGATATCGCCGACCCGCGCGGCGGAGGTGACCTTGTGATTGGTCCAGATTTGCGCACCGCGCGCTTCGGCGTCGCGGGCATTGAGAACCACCAGCCGCGAATCTTCGATCCAGCAGTCGGAATATTCATAGGCTTTGACGAATTTCTCTTTGAGCGGCGCGCCTTCGGGGGCGTTCTTCAAGTCCAGCGTCGCCGTCGCGGGCAGGATCTTGCGCCCGCCCAGATGGTCGTAAAGAAACAGCCCAAGCCGGATCAACCATGCCGGACGCCGCCCCTTCATCCATGGCATCACCGCCGACAAAAGCGTCGAGGTCGGCGTGCCGCCTTCAAAGCGCATGTCGCGGTGATAGGGCAGTACAAAGCGCATCGGCCAAGAGATATGCGGCATCGCCGAGAGCAGGATTTCGCGCTCGATCAGCGCCTCGCGCACCAGCCGCACCTCGAAATACTCCAGATAGCGCAGCCCGCCGTGGAAGAGTTTTGTCGAAGCCGAGGAGGTGGCCGAGGCCAGATCGTTCATTTCCGCCAAGGCGACCGAAAGCCCGCGCCCCGCCGCATCGCGCGCGATGCCGCAGCCGTTGATCCCGCCGCCGATGACGAGCAGATCATAGGTCTGTGGCTGTGATGCGGATTGGTCCACGCGCCCCTCCCAAAGCGTTGATGATTGCGCAAACACACACGATTTGCGGCGGTCCGTCAACGCGGATATTTTCGTTTCTGTTCGCTTATGCGGAATACCGTTGAAAAACAGGCAATTGGACCTTGCGTCACGCACGGTATCGGCGCGGTTTTGGCGAATCGGCGGCGAATCATTTTCGTTTTTTCACGGTTTGGTCGAATCGATACCCGCTCGCAAGGCCCCATGCGCGGGGGATTCGCCCCCAAAACGGCTGTTTTGACGCAGAGCCGCAGCGCAGACTTGAATTAAAAGCGAAAGCGCAGCACTGTCACGCGAACAAATTCGAAAACGGGCCGTGAGGAGAGGGCATGTCGCAGAATTTCCGCTTGCCGGATATCCTTGAGATCGCGCGCAGCGAGGGCAAGGTCACCGTGGACGGCTTGGCCGAACGCTTTGGCGTCACGGTGCAAACCATCCGCCGCGATCTGGCCGAACTGGCCGATGCGGGCCGGTTGGAACGGGTGCACGGCGGGGCGGTCTTGCCCTCGGGCGTCTCCAACATCGGCTATGAGGACCGGCGCGGCCTCAATGAGGCGGCCAAGGCGGCGATGGCGCGGGCCTGCGCGCGCCACATCCCCGAAAGCGCCTCGGTCTTCCTCAATATCGGCACCTCGACCGAGGCCGTCGCCCGCGCGCTTTTGCACCACCGCAACCTGTTGGTGATCACCAATAATATGAATGTCGCCAATATCTTGGTCGCCAATCGTGATTGCGAGATCATCGTCGCGGGGGGCGCGCTTCGCCGCTCGGACGGGGGGCTTGTGGGGGCCTTGACCACCCGCGCCATCGAACAGTTCAAATTTGATTTCGCGGTGATCGGCTGTTCGGCTTTGGACGGCGAGGGCGACCTGCTCGATTTCGATATCCAAGAGGTCGGGGTGAGCCAGACGATCATCCGCCAAGCGCGCAAAACCTGTCTGGTGTCCGACGCGTCAAAGTTCCAACGCAGCGCACCGGCGCGAATCGCGTCGCTGTCGGAAATCGACAGTTTCTTCACCGACCGCCCTCTGCCCGGCGATCTGGCGCAGCGCTGCGCCGAATGGGGCACCCATGTCGAGATTTGCGGCGAAGCGGCTCCGTAGGACTGGGTATATCTGGCGCTGATAGCGCTATTTCTGCAGTGCAAAAACGCATTCCGGCGCGGTTTGGTCCTTGGCAAGCCGCCGCCTCGCAGAGTAGCCTTCCCCCGCATGCCGCCTTTGGGAGAGGGTGGCCAATAGGGAGATACACATGAAAAAATTCGCAAATACAGCCGCTGTGGCGGCTCTGGTTACCGCTATGGCATCGGGCGCAATGGCGACCGAATGGAATGTCTCGGTCTGGGGCAAGCCGCGGGTCTTTACCTCGCATATCGAAAAGCTCAACGAGCTGATCCAAGCGAAAACCAATGGCGAGTTCAAACTCAACATCAGCTATGGCGGTCTGTCCTCGAACAAGGAAAACCTTGATGGCATTTCCATCGGTGCCTTCGAGATGGCGCAATTCTGTGCCGGTTACCACGAGGACAAGAACCCGACGCTGACGGTTCTCGAATTGCCCTTCATCGGCGTGAACACATTGGCCGAAGAGGTCGCCGTGTCGATGGCGGTCTATGCGCACCCCGCCGTGGCCAAGGACCTTGGCCGTTGGAATGCGCGTCTGTTGATGCCTTCGCCGATGCCGCAGTATAACCTCGTCGGCACCGGCGAGCCGCGCGATACGGTTGCGAAAATGAACGGTCTGCGCGTGCGCGCGACGGGCGGTTTGGGCGAGGCGTTCAAAACCGTCGGCGCCGTGCCGACATCGGTGACCGCGACCGAGGCCTATAATGCAATGGAAAGCGGCGTGGTCGACACGGTTGCCTTTGCCCAGCACGCGCATTTCGCCTATCGCACCATTGATCAGGCCGATTGGTGGACCGCCAACCTCAACCCCGGCACGGTGAATTGCCCCGTTGTGGTCAACACCGACGCCTATGATGCCCTGTCGGACGACGAGCGCGCCGCATTGGACAGCTCGGTCGAGGAAGCCTTGACCACCTATCTGGCGCAATATGGCGAGATCTTGAAGAAATGGGACGGCGTTCTGGCTGAAAAGAACGTGACTAAAGTCATGCTGTCGGACGAAGAGCTTGGCAAATTCCGTGAGGCCGCCGCAGGCCCCGCGCGCGCAGCTTGGATCGAGAAAATGACAGCGCAGGGCATTCCGGCGCAAGAATTGGTTGATCTGGTCGACACCACGCTGGCCGGCACGCGCTAAGCCGCTTAAGACCTTTGCCGCCCGCCCTTTGCATGTGCCAAGGGGCGGGCGGTTTTGCCCGCCGCCGCGCCAAACCCGTGCAAAGACATCGGGGGCACGGATGTTGCGCAGCATCCAAAACAGCCAATGACATCCACAGGGGGACAGGCCAAATGGCAGGCAACGCATCGGTGCTCAGGGACGGATCACGGCTCAGCCGGATAGATCAGGCCCTTGAGGCCATAGAAATCAGGCTGGCTCTGGTCAGCGGCCTCGCGGTCTTTGGCTTGATGCTTTTGGCGGTGGTCTCCGTCACGGGGCGCAACCTGTTGAACTTTCCGGTGCCCGGTTATGTGGACTGGATCGAGATCACCATGCCGCTCATCGCCTTCATGGGCATCAGCTATACCCAGCGCAACGGCGGCCATATCCGCATGGACATCCTGATCGGCAAACTCAAAGGCCGCGCCATGTGGGCGGTCGAATTGTTTTCGGTCCTGATCATGTTGATCCTCGTTCTGTTCCTGATCTGGGGCTCATGGGCGCATTTTGATCGCAGCTTCGATTTCGCCGCCCCCCTGTGGAGCCGTGACAGCACCATCGATATCCGCCTGCCGGTCTGGCCCGCCAAGCTCTTGGTGCCCTTTGCCTTCTCCATTCTGGCCCTGCGCCTTGCCTTGCAAATCTGGGCCTACGGGCGCGCCTTTGTGAGCGGCGCGCAAAACCCGATTGCCGTGCCCTTGCCGCTCACCGCCGCCGAACAGGCCGCGGAAGAAGCCAGCCACGTCAGCGCCCTCGACAACGGAGGGACCGCCTAAATGGAACCCATCGATATCGGCATTATCGTCTCGGGCGGCTTGCTGCTCTTTGTCATCCTCGGCATGCGCGTGGCCTTTGCCGCCGCCTTGGCAGGCTTTATCGGCCTGACCTGGATTTTTTGGGCCAAATTCGGATACAACCCCGATAAGTTCATGAAAGCGCTCACCATTTCGGTGAAAACGGCGGGGCAGGTGCCCCATGCCAAAGTCTCATCGCAAGCGCTCTCCTTGATCCCGACCTTCATCTTGATCGGCTATCTGGCCTATTATGCGGGGCTGACCAAAGCGCTGTTCGAGGCGGCCAAACGCTGGGCCGGCTGGCTGCCGGGCGGCATGGCGGTCGCCACGGTTTTCGCCACGGCGGGCTTCTCGGCGGTTTCGGGCGCATCGGTCGCCACCTCGGCGGTCTTTGCCCGTATCGCCATCCCCGAAATGCAGGCGATGGGGTATAACAAACGCTTTGCCGCAGGGGTCGTCGCCGCCGCAGGCACGTTGGCCTCCTTGATCCCGCCCTCGGCGATCCTCGTGATCTATGCGATCATCGTCGAGCAAGACGTTGGAAAACTGCTGCTCGCAGGCTTCATCCCCGGTGCCTTTTCGGCCATCGTCTATGTAAGCTTGATCGTCGGCATGGCGATGATCTGGCCCTCTTACGGCCCGAAAATCACCGGCTACACATGGCGCGAGAAATTCGCCTCCCTGCCGCCGGCCTTCCCGATTTTCTTCGTGGTCGGCATCATCATCTTCTTTATCTACAACCCCTTCGGCGGCGATCCTTGGGGCACGCCCACCGAAGGCGGAGCGCTTGGCGCCTTTGTGGTCTTCCTTATGGCGGTGTTCCAAGGCATGCGCTGGAGCCAGCTCAAAGACGCGCTGCTTGAGACCGCAAAACTCTCGGCGATGATCTTCACAATCATCTGGGGCGTGCTGATCTATGTGCGCTTCTTGGGCTTTGCCGAATTGCCCTCGGCTTTCGCCGACTGGATTTCGGGGCTAGAACAATCGCCGATGCTGACGCTGATCTTCATCCTGCTGGCCTATGCGGTGCTGGGCATGTTCATGGATGCCATCGGCATGTTGCTCTTGACGCTTCCGGTGGTCTATCCAGCGGTCATGGCGCTCAACGGCGGCGAAATGGTCTCTGCCGCCGACAGCGCCTTTGGCATGTCCGGCCCGATGTGCGCCATCTGGTTCGGCATCTTGGTGGTCAAAATGGCCGAGTTCTGTTTGATCACGCCGCCCATCGGGCTCAATTGCTTTGTGGTGGCGGGCGTGCGCGACGATCTCACGGTCCAAGACGTGTTCCGCGGCGTGATGCCCTTCTTCTTCGCCGATGCCGCTACCATCGGCCTGCTGATCGCCTTCCCGCAAATCGTGCTCTATCTGCCGTCACTGGTCTGATTGCGCCCGCATAAAAAACGCGCCCCGCACGGTCCATGCCGCGCGGGGCGTTTGCATGTTCGCCGCTTTGCAGGTTCGACAAATATCCCCGCCGGAGGCGCATGTTTCAACCTGCGATCCCGCGGGCGGGGACGCGCCCGAGGCGCCTTACTCCTCCAATATCGCCACCGCCCGCGTGAACCCCGCCGAGCCGCCTTTGATCTTGAACGGAAAGGCCGACACCATAAAGCCGCTGCTTGGCAGCAGGTCCAGATTGGCCATTTTCTCGATCTGGCAATAGCCGCGCTCCATCCCCGCGCGGTGGCCTTCCCATATGATGCTGGCATCTCTCTCGCGCGCATAGGTCTGGGCGGTATAGGCAAAGGGCGCGTCCCAACTCCACGCATCGGTGCCCACCATGCGCACACCGCGCGCGGTGAGGTAATTGGTCGCCTCGCGCCCCATGCCGCAGCCTTTGAGCAGGTAATCCTCGCGCCCGTAATGCCCGCCCGCCGCCGTATTGACCACGACGATATCAAGCGGCGCGAGTTGATGCCCGATCCGCGCCAATTCCGCCTCGATCTCCGCGGCGCTCACCACATGCCCGTCGGGCAGGGCGCGAAAATCAAGCCGCACGCCGCGCCCGAAACACCACTCCAAAGGCACCTCGTCGATGGTGATCGCGCGCTGCCCGCCATCCATCGTCGAATGGTAGTGATAGGGCGCATCCACATGGGTGCCGTTATGGCTCGACAGTTCCAGCTTCTCGACCGCCCATCCTTCGCCGCCGGGTAAATCATCCCCCGTCAGCCCCGGAAAATAGGCGCAGATCAGATCAACGCTCGCCGCGTGATCGACATAGTCGATCTTGGGCAACATCTGCGGCGGGTCCGAGGCGATGCCCGTCTCCAAAGGCACCGAAAGGTCAATATACCGTCTCGTCATATCTATTTGCTCCCTGCGCGCTCAGGCCAACCAGTCGCGGATGGCGCCCGCCACTTCATCGGGCTTTTGATGGGCGATCCAATGATCCGCCCCCGCGATCTCGACGCGGGTCAGATCATCGCAATAGGCCTCCAGACCCTCGGTCGCCTCGGGCAAGAGCGCCGTATCCCCCGCGCCCCAGATGAGCAAATGCGCCATGCGCACGCGCAAACGGTCGGGCGGCATATCGGGCAGATCGGCCCAAACCTCGCCCACCGGTCCCACATGGATTTTCGAGGCGCGATACCAGTTCAGCATCCCCGTCAAGCGACCCTCGCGCGCCCATTCGCGCCGGTATAGCGCGGCGCGCTCGGGCGTCATCCACGACATATCCATATGTTCGGCAAACAGCCCCGCCAGCCCTTTGAAATCATCCTTCGAGAGCCGCGCCTCGGCATCGGGGCGGCGCAGGTAGTTGATATATTGCGAGGCGGCGCATTGCGCCCCGCCCGCCGCAATCGCCTTTTGAAACGGCGCCGGATGCACGCCGTTGAGGATGATCAGTTTTTCGACCAGTTGCGGATTGGAGATCGCCAAAGCATAGGCCGCCGCCGCGCCCCAATCATGGCCGACCACGATGATCGGCCCGCCGCCAAGCGCCGCGATCAATTCGGCCAGATCCCCCACCAGATGCGCCGCCTTATAGGCCTGCGGATCGGCGGGCGCGGGGCTTTGGCCATAGCCGCGCTGGTCCGGCGCAATGCAATGATAGCGATCGGCCAAACGCTCGGCCACCTCGCTCCATGCGCCGGAATATTCGGGAAACCCGTGCAGCATCAACAGCTTGGGCGCACCGCTCTCGCCCCATTCGCGCAGGTGAAATTCGCCCGCTGTCAGTGTGATTTTCCGCTCGCGCATATCCGCCCCCTCGCGTCAGCCGTTGAAATGCAGTTTGAGCCCCGCATGAGGCCAGCGGCAATGATAAAGCGTGCCGGTGCCCGAGGCGGTGATCCACGCATCGCGCATATCCGCCCCGCCAAAACAGATATTGGTGACATAGGGGTCATCCGGCACTTTGATGAACTCGGTCGAATGATCCTCGCCGACAATGGTGATGCCGCCGCTGATCAATGTGGCGACGCAGACCCGCCCGTCCGCTTGCATGGCAAGACTGTCGAGCAGTTGATAATCGGGCAGGGTGGTGAGCAAACGCCCCGGCACCAATCCTTTGGGCTTTTCGATCTGTCCTGGCGCGGTGATGTCAAAGCCCCAAACCCGCCCCGTGCGGGTTTCGGCGACATAGACCGATTTGTCTTGCGGCCCGAGGCCGATGCCATTGGTGGTGATCATCGGGCCGTAAACGCGATGGATATGGCTGCCGTCGGGCTGGGCGTAATAGAATGCGCCGTGGTCCATATGGGTGCGGGTCGATTTGCCCAGATCGGTAAAATAAAACCCGCCCGCCGCATCAAACACCAAATCATTAGGCCCGCGCAGCGGCGCGCCGTCGCACTCGGAATAAAGCGTCGTCACCGCGCCCGTGTCCAGATCGACCCTCTGGATCGAGCCGCCGGTGTAGCCTTCGGGCGCGCCATGGGGCAGGTCCAGCCCGTCGTGCTCATACCAATTGAACCCGCCGTTGTTGCACACATAGACCGCGCCATCGGGGCCGATCGCCGCGCCGTTCGGCCCGCCGGGCAACTCGGCGATCACCTCCTTGCGCCCGTCCGGCCAGACCCGCGTCAGGGTCTGGCGCTTGATCTCGACCAAAATCACCGACCCGTCGGCCATGGCAATCGGGCCCTCGGGAAATTCCAATCCCTCGCACAGTTTGGTGAATTTCATGGCTATGCTCTCCTGTGGGCGATACCTGTTTGGGGCATGTCTGTTTGGGCCATGCCTCTTTGGACCGTTCTGCGCGCCTAGCGCCCCGTAAACACCGGTTTGCGTTTGCCGACAAAGGCGGCCGCGGCCTCTTTGTGATCGGCGGTTTCGGTGCATTCCCAAAAATGCGTGGCCTCCATATCCATGCACTCGCCCAATGTGCCGCCCTGTTCGGCCAAGGCGATATTGCGCTTGATGCGGCCAAGGGCCCCCGTCGGCCCCGCCGCCAATGCGCGCGCCATCTCGAGCCCCGCCGAAGCCACATCCCCCGCAGGCAGGGCGCGCGAGAACAGACCCATCGCGGCGGCTTCGCTCCCGCTGAGCAGTTGCGAGGTCAGGTAAAGCTCGCGCGCTTTGGCCGCGCCAAGGATATGGGTCATGAAATAGGTGCCGCCGTAATCGCCCGACAGGCCGACCTTGGCAAAGGCGGTGGTGATTTTGCTGTCCTCGGCGCAGATGCGAAAATCGCAAGCCATGGCCATCGACAATCCCGCCCCCGCGCAAGAGCCTTCGACCACGGCGATGGTGGGTTTGGGCATCTCGTGCAGGGCGCGCGAGATATCCATCCGGTCGCGCAGCCCGTGACGGCGCAGCCCATAAGGCGCATCGCGGCCCTTGCCCTCGTTCATCGCCTTTACATCGCCGCCGACGCAAAAATGCCCGCCCGAGCCGATCAGCATCACCGCCCGCACCGCCGGATCATACATCGCCTCATGCCCCGCATCGCGCAGGGCTTCGGTCAGCTCCAGATTGAGCGCATTGCGCGCCTCGGGGCGGTTGAGCGTGAGGATCAATAGCCCGTCTTGGAGGTCTTTTTTCAGCGCATCCGGCATGCGGTTTCCTTTATTTCTAGGGTGGTAAATCATGTGAGAGGGAGCGGCGGCGCCAATCCGCGCGTGGAGGGCGGGTTTTTGTCGCGCCGTGTTTCGAACGCAAGTCACGCGCTGCACCGTAACGCACTTTACTGTGCTGCGCTGTGATGGCTCTGTGAGGCCTCCTCCTGATGGCACCTGCGCGCATATGGTTTTGCGGCGCGCGGCTGCACTGACGCTTGTCAGGTTATGGCGCACGCCCTGACCGGTCAAGAGGCGCGGCGGGCCGTGACGGGGCGTCTTTTTGATCGCGCGCCCGCGCCCGATCGGTGCGCGGCAGGCGCAACAAAGCTTGTCGCGCGGCGGCGGGGCGGTTAGCGTGAGCGCCACGACGAACAGGCGCTCCCGCATTTGGGGGCAGCAGGTGGCATGCGGGGCGGCGGCGCCGGTCGCGGCCCGCCCGCAGCGCAAAGCGAAAAGGAAATGCGGTGTCATCAGGCGAGGGGAGCAAGCATCTGGACGCGGTGCAAAAGGTCTATTTGCAAGAGGCCGAGATATCGAGCGTGCAAAACGCCGATCTTGTCACCGCGCGGCGCGAACAGATTTGCGATGCGGCGCTCGAACTCTTCTTGGAAAAGGGTTTTGCCTCGACCACCATCCGCGATATTTGCGCCCGCTCCGGCGTCAATCAAGCGAGCATCTATGACTATATCGCCAATAAAAACGACATCCTGCGCCGTCTGTTGAACCAGCTTTGGTTCGGTCAGGACGTGCAGCCCCTGCCGCGGCTTCTGGCCGATGAGAGCCTGTCGCTCGAAGAGGTTTGCGCGCAGTATTTCCGCCAGACATGGCGCATCAAGCGCAAGGGCACGCTGCTCGTCTACCGCTCGGTGCCGCATCTGCTCGACGAAGACCGCAAGGCCATGCGGGCGCGCGATATGGCCTTGATCCAAGACCTTGCCGAGCAATTGCGCAAACGTTCGGGGCGCGAGGTGGATGATGCCGAAATGGATATTCTGGCCAATGTGTTGATCTTCCTCGCCGCCTTCGGGCCGATGCGCGATTGGTTGATCAAAGGCGTGCCAGAGGAAACCGTCGTGCGCACCGTCGCGGCGGGCGCAGCGGCGATGATCCGCGAATTGATCGGCGACCCCGCGCGCGGCGCCTAGAGCGTCATATCCGCGCAGCGGCAAATATCGCGGGCACAGCAAAATGCGCATAATCCCCTGCGGCAGCGTGATAATTCGCCAATTTGACGCAGGGTCCGAAACGGGCGGCGCGCGATCACCCTTGACCTCATATGGCGAAGGGTTCTACCTATCTCTGACAAGTGTCAGGGAGCGGCCGGTCGCCAGATCGGGCGCGCTTTTGACTGCCGGTGGGGAGGCCGGATGACACGTGAGGCCAGTGAGGAACATCTTGTGTGGCGCGCCCTGCGGCGCCGACACCGCGACCGGACCCGCGACCATGCGCGCGGCGCAAGTTATATTGCCGCCGCGCCGCCCGATCCGCGGCGCGCGCCGCCTCACAACTCCCCCTATTCACCGCGCAGCCCGCATGGGGCCTGCGCGTATTTTTTTGACGCAGATCCAAGGCTTTGCCACCTGCGCCTTGCCCCTAGGCAGGGCCCGACCGCAAGGCCACGCCCAATGAAGGACCAATGATCATGAGCAATTCGCAGCAAGATGTCGCAACCTATCTGGCCACCTCCGGCAAATTGGCATGGGAGGTTCCCGGCCTTGCTCCTGGCACCACGCTGCGCCCGATTGCCAAGGTCGGGATCATCGGCGCGGGCACTATGGGCGGCGGCATCGCGATGAATTTTGCCACGGCGGGCTATCCGGTGGTGATGGTCGAAACCAAGCAAGAGGCACTAGATCGCGGGCTTGGCGTCGTGCGCGGCAACTACCAGCGCAGCGCCGACAAGGGACGTTTCCCGCAAGAGGAAGTCGAAGCGCGGATGGGCCGTTTGACCGGCACGCTGAATTTTGACGATCTGGCCGATTGCGATTTGGTCATCGAGGCCGTGTTTGAAAACATGGACATCAAGAAAGAGATTTTCGGCAATCTCGACCGCGTGGTCAAACAGGGCGCGATTTTGGCGACCAATACCTCGGCGCTCGATATCGACGAGATCGCCGCTGCCACCTCGCGCCCGCAAGACGTGATCGGATTGCATTTCTTTTCGCCTGCCAACGTCATGAAATTGTTGGAAATTGTCCGCGCCGATCATACGGCGGACGATGTTGTGGCGACCTCGATGGATCTGGCGCAAAAGATCAACAAGATCGCCACGCTGGTCGGCGTTTGCCCCGGATTTGTGGGCAACCGCATCCTGTTTGCCCGTCAGGCGCAGGCCAATAAACTGCTCTACAAAGGCGTGATGCCTTGGGATGTGGATGCGGCGATCAATGCCTTCGGCTTTCGCATGGGGCCATACCAGATGTCCGATCTGGCCGGTCTGGATATCGGATGGTCCAAGGGCGCGAAAACCCAAAACCCGATCCGCGATGCGCTGTGCGAGCTGGACCGTCGCGGGCAGAAAACCAAAGCGGGCTATTACGATTATGACGAGAGCCGCAGGCCGACGCCCTCCGATGTGACCGCGAAAATCGTGCGCGAGATCACCGGCGCCGAGGCCTCGACCATGAGCCAGGACGAGATCATCGAGACCTGCATTTTCCCGATGATCAACGAGGCGGTGAAAATTCTCGAAGAGAACAAGGCACAGCGCCCCTCCGATATCGATGTGGTCTGGATCAACGGCTACGGCTGGCCGCAAGAAAAGGGCGGGCCGATGTTCTATGGCGATATGGTCGGGGCCAAAGCGGTTCTGGCGCGGATGGAAAAGCTCGGCGCCGAAGACCCCGCTTTTGCCCCTGCCGAAACGCTCAAAAAGCTCGCCGCCGAGGGCGGGCGTTTCACCGATCTGGACCTTGGCGGTCTGAAAACCAAAGCGACCAAAGCATAAAAGGATTTCAAGACAATGGCTTATGAATTTGTAACCACCGAACGCCGCGGCAATATCCTGATCGTGACGATGAACCGTCCCGAAGTGTATAACGCCGTCCATGCGCCGATGCACAACGAGATGTCGCAAATCTGGGACGAGTTTGCCGCCGATCCCGACCTATGGGTGGCGATCCTGACAGGGGCGGGCGACAAGGCCTTTAGCGCGGGCAACGACCTCAAATACACCGCGCAGGGCGGCAAGGGCAAACCGCCTGAAACCGGATTTGGCGGCATGGCGATGCGCTTTGATCTGGAAAAACCGGTGATCGCGGCGGTCAACGGATTTGCCATGGGCGGCGGGTTCGAGATGGCGCTCAACTGCGATATCATCATTTCCTCGGAAACGGCGAAATTCGCGCTGCCCGAGGTCAAGGTCGGGTTTTTTGCCGCCGCCTCCGGCGTGCAACTGTTGAGCCGCCAGATCGGGCGCAAACCGGCGGTCGATATCATGCTCACCGGCCGCCATGTGATGCCCGATGAGGGCAAGGAATTGGGCTTTGTGAACCAGATCGTGCCCGCGGATCAATTGATGGCCGCCGCCATCGCCAAGGCCGAAGAAATCACCGCCGTCTCGCCCTCGGCGGTCAAGGCGACGAAACGCGTGCTCAACGCGATGGACGAGCTTGAAAACCTCAAGGCGAGCCTGAATTATAGCCGCCAAGTCATCATGGACCTGCGCGAGACCGAAGATTTCAAGGAAGGCGTCACCGCCTTTGTCGAGAAACGCAAGCCCGAGTGGAAAAACCGCTAGGGCCCCAATTTGCGGGCAGGGCGCACATCGCGCCGCCCGCATCCCACAACCCAAGGAGAGAAGAGAAGAATGGTAAATGTAAACGACGAGTTGCACGACCTGAGGCTGTCGGAGAGCGCCAAGCCGCTGCTCGACCGCGTGGTCAAGCACATCCGCGACAATTGCGATCCGGCCCATGTGGCCTATGAGGCGCTCGAAGACAAGAAACCCTCGCGTTTCGAATATGCCCCGGGTCAGCTTGAAATCATCGAAGACCTGAAGGCCAAGGCCAAGGAAGCCGGTCTTTGGAACTTCTTCTTGCCCAATGCCGAAACCGGCGAAGGCCTGTCGAACCTCGATTATGCCTATATCGCTTTTGAACTGGGCAAAAACCCCTTGGCGGCGGAATCGATGAACTGCGCCGCGCCGGACACGGGCAATATGGAAGTGCTCGAACGTGTCGGCACCCAAGAGCAAAAAGACACATGGCTCAAGCCGCTTCTGGCCGGTGAAATCCGCTCGGCCTTTGCGATGACCGAACCCGATGTCGCCTCGTCGGACGCGAAAAACATCGGCACCCGCGCGGTTCTGGAGAACGGCGAATGGGTGATCAACGGCGAGAAATACTATATCTCGGGCGCCGGTGATCCGCGTTGCAAGATCATGATCGTCATGGTGAAAACCTCGCCAGACGCGGATACGTTCCGCCAGCAAAGCCAGATCCTCGTGCCGATGGATACACCCGGTGTGGAAATCGTCGGTCCGATGAATGTCTTTGGCCACGACGATGCGCCGCATGGCCACATGCAAATCCGTTTCACCGACGTGCGCGTGCCCGAAGCCAACATCCTGTGGGGCGAAGGGCGCGGTTTCGAAATCAGTCAGGTCCGCCTTGGGCCAGGCCGTATCCACCACTGCATGCGCTCCATTGGCGCGGCGGAAAAGGCGCTTGATCTGATGATCTATCGCGGTCTGACCCGCGAGGCCTTTGGCAAGAAGATCATCGATCTGGGCAAGAACATGGAGACAATCTCGCGCTCGCGCATCGAGATCGACGCCATGCGTTTGATGGTTCTCAAAGCGGCCAAGGCGATGGACGTTCTGGGCAACAAAGAGGCGCGTATCTGGGTGTCGAAGATCAAGGCCATGGTGCCGGAAAAAGCCTGCAAAATCATCGATGACGCAATGCAAGTGCATGGCGCGACGGGCATCAGCCAATGGTCGCCGCTCTCCTCCATGTATATGAAACAGCGCACCTTGCGCTTTGCCGATGGTCCCGATGAGGTCCACCATCATGTGATCGCCCGCGCCGAGCGCAAGGAGTTCGAAGACTCCAACGAGCGCGTCGCTGCCGCCAAATCCGAAACCGGCGGGGGCAACATTTTTGATGGTCCGTAAATCGCGGATTTGACCCGATAAAATGCGAAAGGGCCGAGGCGATGATCCGCCTCGGCCCTTTTTACCTTTGCGGCCGCTTTGGTTAAGCCAGCTTGCCCATGGCGGTGCCGTCAAATCCGGGCAGGTCCTCGCCCGCGCGCAGCATATTGACCCAATTAGGCTCGCTGAGCAAAATCCGGCCAATGGCGATCAGATCGAATTCGTCGCGCTCCATCCGGTCGAGCAATCCGTCGATGCTCGCGCCTTCTGCGCCCTCGCCGCGGAAGGCTTTGAAGAAATCGCCGTTGAGCCCGACCGAGCCGACCGAGCAGGTGACCTTGCCGGTGATCTTCTTGGCCCAGCCCGCGAAATTGAGGCCTTCTTCGCCGTCCACTTCGGGGAATTCAGGCTCCCAAAAACGGCGCTGCGAGCAATGGAAAACGTCAACGCCTGCCTCGCTGATCGGCATCAACCATGCCTCAAGCTCGGCAGGGGTGGGGGCAAGGCGCACGCTGTAATCTTGTTGTTTCCACTGGCTCAAGCGCAAGAAAATCGGGTAATCCGCGCTGACCGCGCCGCGCACGGCCTTGACCAGTTCGACCATGATCCGCGCCCGTTCGGGCAGGGTTTCGCCGCCCCATTTGTCGCTGCGCTGGTTGGTCACATCCCACAAGAACTGATCGAGCAAATAGCCATGGGCGCCGTGAATTTCGGTCATATCGAAGCCGAGCCGCTCGGCATCGGCGGCGGCGCGGGCAAAGGCGGCGATGGTGTCGGCGACGTCTTCATCGCTCATCGCATGGCCGCGCGGTTTGTCCGCGCCATTGTTGCCCGAGGGGCTTTCCTTGTCGGCCTCTGGGTTCCACTCGGTCGAGCCGTCGGTCGATCCGGTGTGCCAGATTTGCGGCCCCATTTTGCCGCCTGCCTCATGGACCGCGTCGATCACCTCTTTCCAACCGGCCAGCGCCGCCTCGCCGTGAAAGAACGGCACATGTTCAAGGTTGCGCGAGGCGGGGCGGTCGACCACCGTGCCCTCCGACAAGATCAAGCCGACGCCGCCCTCGGCGCGGCGGCGGTAGTATCCGGCGTTGTCTTCGCTGACGATGCCGTTTTTGGCCATATTGCGCGTCATCGGCGCCATGACGATCCGGTTGGGAAGCTGCATCGAGCCGATGGTGATCGGGCGGAACAATGTATCGGGGCTGCGCTTTGCGGCACTATCTTTGGGTGACATGGGGGTCCTCTCCTTTGTCTGTTGGCACAGTGTCGATCCAAAAAACCGCCGCTGCAATGGGGCGGCCCGCCCGCGACGCTGCGGCATTTTTTCGTGAGCGCACAGGCCTTTATATCATGGGCGCACAGGTCCTCACCACGGGTCGACCATGGGGCGTTTACGGCCCGACATGGGCGGGCGAAGCCGCACCGATCGCAGCCCCGCCAACAGCCAGTCGCGCGTTTCGGCCGGATCGATCACCGCGTCGATCTCCAGAGTTTGCGCCACTTTGATCGCCTTGCCTTGCTCATACATCTGCGCCACGAGCTTGTCGTAGAGCGCCTTCTTCTCGCCTGCGTCCGTGACCGCATCCAGCTCGCGCCGAAAGCCCAAGGTCACCGCGCCCTCCAGCCCCATCGGGCCAAATTCGCCCGTCGGCCAAGACACCGACATTAAGTTGTCATATGTGCCGCCGCCGATCATGCCCATCGCGCCCAGCCCGTAGCATTTGCGCAAAACCACCGCGAAAACCGGCACGCTGAGCGAGCGGGCGGTGACGAACATGCGGCTGACATGGCGCACCAAGGCGCTGCGTTCGGCCTCGGGTCCGACCATGAATCCTGGCGTGTCGCATAGCGAGATCATCGGGATGTCAAAGGCATCGCAAAGCTGCATGAACCGCGCCGCCTTATCGGAGGCATCAGCATCAATAGCGCCGCCCAAATGTTTGGAATTATTGGCAATCACGCCAAAAGGCCGCCCCTCGATACGCATAAAGGCCGTGACAATCCCGACGCCGAATTCGCGGCGCAATTCAAGCACCGATCCCACATCGGCCATTCCCTCGATCGCATCGCGCACCTCGTAGGAGCGCAGCCGGTTTTGCGGCACCACATGGCGCAGCGCGCGCGCGTCCGGCGCGGTCCAATCCGTGGTCGCGCCTTGGAAATACGACAGGTATTTGCGCGCGACTTCGCAGGCCTCGGCCTCGTCCTTGACGCGGATATCGACCACGCCATTGGCCGATTGCACGTCTATGGGGCCGATCTCTTCGGGCGGGTAAATGCCCAAACCGCCGCCCTCGATCATCGCAGGGCCCGCCATGCCGAGGTTGCTGCTCTCATCGGCGATGATCACGTCGCAGCACCCCACAAGCGCCGCATTGCCCGCAAAACACCGCCCCGAAACGATGCCCACCAAAGGCACTTTGCCCGACAGATTGGCCAATTGGCTGAAGGTCGGCGTCGACATGCCCGAATAGACAAAGCGTTCGGTATCGCCGGGCCGCCCGCCGCCGCCTTCGGCAAAGAGCACCAAGGGGATGGTCCATTCCTCGGCCACTTTCAAAATCCGGTCAAGCTTGCGGTGGTGGCGCTGTCCTTGGGTGCCAGCGAGCACCATATAATCGCCCACCGCAAAGGCGCAGCGCGCCAGATCATCGCCGAACTGGTCGCCATTGACCTGCCCCAGCCCCGTCAAGATGCCGTCGCCTGTGGTGTTCTCGACCAGATCCTCCATGCTGCGCCGCTGGATTTGCGCGGCGATGGCAAATTCGCCGTATTCCTTGAAACTGCCCGCATCACAGACCTGCGCGATGTTCTCGCGGGCGGTCTGATGCCCGCGGGCATGGCGTTTGGCGACGGCCTCGGGGCGGTTTTCATCCCTGCCATAGCTGCGCCTTTGCTCCAGTTCGGCCAGATCGGGGCGGATATGGTCAAGATCCACGTGCTCTTGCACCGCCTGCTCGGCTGCGCTGCCCTCTTCGGGCGCGATGGCGAGGACCGGCGCGCCTTCCATCACGGTTTGTCCGGCCTGCGCGCAAATCGCGCTGATGCGTCCGCTCACCTCTGCGGTGATCACATGCTCCATCTTCATCGCTTCGAGAATGGCGATCTCTTGGCCCGCTTGCACTCTGTCGCCCGCAGCGGGCAGAACCGCGATCACCGTGGCTTGCATCGGCGCGTTTGCGGGGGTGCTGCCCTCGGGGATCGGCGCGCGGGCAAGATCGGCGGAGTTATGCGCGGCGGGAGCGGGCGCCCCGGCATCATCCGCCATATATGCACCAGCGGTCTCGAAAAGCGCCGCCGCGTGATCGTCGATGAACCGCGTGGTGATCCGGTTGGCGATGACGTCGGGATGGGCGATCAGGCCGCGCAGCCATGGGATATTGGTCTCGACGCCCTCAATACGAAACTCGCCCAAGGCGCGCCCCGCATTGGCGAGGGCGGCGGCGAAATCGGGGGCTTTGGAATGGGTGATCAGCTTGGCCAGAAGGCTGTCATAGCGCGCCGAGGTCTCATAGCCCGCCGTAGCAAACCCGTCGGTGCGCAGCCCCGCGCCGGTCGGCGGCTCATAGACGGCGATGCGCCCGCCCGTGGGCAAGGCCTGTGCCTGCGCATCCATCCGCTCCATATTGATCCGCGTCTGGATCGCCCAACCGGCGGGCATTGCGGTGGGCGCATCAAGGCCCAGATCGGCCAAAGAGGCCCCCGCCGCGATGCGCAATTGCAGCGCCACAAGGTCGATGCCAAACAGCTCCTCGCTCACCGTATGTTCGACCTGAATGCGCGGATTGGCCTCGATGAAAAAGAATTGCTCGCCGCCAAGCCCTTCCTCGGACATCAAGAATTCGAATGTGCCCAGCGAGCGATAGGCGTCGCTTTGGGCAAGGCACGTGGCCCTTTCGGTCAGGCTTTGGCGCATCTGCGCGCTCAGCGAGGGGCTGGGCGCGATCTCGACCAGCTTTTGATGGCGGCGCTGCAGCGTGCATTCGCGTTCGGCGAAATCGATCACGCCGCCGGTGCCGTCGCCGAGAATTTGCACCTCGATATGGCGCGCGGCGGGCAGGTAGCGCTCGACATAGACCGCGCCATTGCCAAAAGCCGCCTCGGCCTCGGAGGTGCAGCGCGCATAGCCCGCCTCCAGATCATCACCCGCGCCGATCACCCGCATCCCGCGCCCGCCGCCGCCTGCCACGGCCTTGATCAACATCGAGGCCCCTTGCGGCAGGGCGGCGCGAAATTTGGCCGCCTCGGCCAATGTGGTCGGCCCCGTGGTCCCCTCCGGAACCGGCACGCCGAGGCGTTGCGCATGGGCCTTGGCGGCCAGCTTGTCGCCAAAAAGCGCGAGGCTTTGCGGTGTCGGCCCGACAAAGGTCAGCCCCGCCGCCTCGATCTTGGCGGCGAAATCCGCGCTTTCGGCCAAGAACCCGTAACCGGGGTGGACAGCGTCGGCGCCGCTTTGTTTGGCCGCATCGATCACCGCATCGATATCAAGATAGGCGCGCGGCCCTGCACCCGCGAGCAGGACAAAGCCGTCGCAGCGGCCAAGGTGCAGGCTTTGCGCGTCATCCTCGGGGGCGATGGCCACGGTTTCGATCCCCATCTCGGCGGCGGTGCGTGCGATGCGCAGGGCGATCTCGCCGCGGTTGGCGATCAACAGCTTGGTTATCGGGCGAGGGGAGGAGAGGCTCATCTTGCGGTCCTTGGGCATGCTGGGGAGAGGGGCGGGCGGCGGTGCGTCACATTTCGGTTTTGTGCCGGTCCATGCGGCGCGCAATATCGGCGCCGATCCGCGCCACCGCACGGGCGCGCGCGCCGTCGCGCTGCGGATCGGCGCTGGCGCTGCTGGCGTTGCCTTTGGCGGCGCGGGCGGCCACGCCCTGGACAATCGCAGCGTAGCGAAAACAGGCAAAGGCAAGAAAGACCGGCCATTCGGGAATGCCGTCGCGCCCCGTGCGGGTGCAGTAGCACGCGATGATCTCCTCCTCGCGCGGCAGAGCGTCCGCCGCCGGATCGATCCGCCCCGCGATGCCCTGCGGCAAGCGGTAGGGCAGGCAGGTATAGGCCAGATCACCCAAAGGATGGCCAATGGTCGACAGCTCCCAATCGAGCACCGCCGCCACGCGCGGCGCGGCCGCATCGACCACCGTATTGCCGAGCCGGTAATCGCCATGCACGATGCTGGCGTCATCGCTTACATCCGCATGTTCGCCCAGCCAGTCGCGCAGCCAGTCCATATCGCTATAGTCGAAATCATCGGGCAGATCGGGCTTGGCGCTTTCATATTGCGCGGCCCAGCGGGTGGTTTGACGCCCAAGATAGTTTTCGGGGCGGCCAAAGCCCTCAAGCCCCGCCGCGCGCCAATCCACAAGGTGCAGCGCCGCCAATGTGTCGATCAGCGCAAAGGCCAGGGCAGGGCGATCCGCGCGCGCCACGGGCCCCATCGCGGGGTCGGGGATAATGCGGCCCTCGACATAATCCATAATGAAAAATTCCGCGCCGATCACCTCGGGATCATCGCAATAGGCGATCATCTCGGGCACTGGCACTTCGGTCGGGCCAAGCGCGCGCATCACGCGATATTCGCGGTCCACTGCATGGGCGCGCGGCAGCAAAATTCCAGGTGGTTTTTTGCGCAAGACCAAACGGCGGCGCGTGGGCGTGGTGAGCAGATAGGTCGGGTTCGACATGCCGCCTTGAAACTGTCCGATATGCAGCCCCTGCGCCGCCTCGGGCAGATGCGGCGCGAGCCATGCGGCCAGAGCCTCGCCGTCAATCACATGTGCCTTGAGGGGGGCGACGATTTGCGGCGCGCTGCTGTTTTGCGGCGCGCTCATCGGGCAGGGGCGCCGCAAGGGTGCGAGGATGCGCCAACGCTCAAAGCCGCGTTTTGCCGCGCCCGATGCGCGCCTTGATGCGCCTCGATTTTGCCGGTGCTGTGCATCTCGCGTCCCCCCGTGCCGCGTTGCTGCGGACAGGCGTCAGGCGATGCACGCGCGGCCCTCCTCAAAGCGGCGCACGCAAATCCTGACGCGTGTCAGGGCGAACTTTAGTGATCGCTCCTCTGTGGGTCAATGTGCGAATGCGCGATTTTGGGAGGCATCGTGCATTCGGAGCATTGCGCCGCCGCGCGTAGAACCTGCACGCCATGTCTGGTCCTAGGCGCGCGGCTTATGCTACATGGCGCAAAAGCCGCCGCGGCGCGTGCCATCGGGCATCAAAATGGCAGGGCGGCGAGGAAGGAACTCGGATCGTATGACGCAAGGCGGGATCACAACTTTGTCGCAAATCCATCGCGCGGCGCGCCTGTCCGTGGCGCCGATGATGGATTGGACCGACCGCCATTGCCGCTATCTGCACCGGCTGCTGAGCCGCGAGGCCTTGCTCTATACCGAGATGGTCACTGCGCCGGCTTTGGTGCGCGGCGGGGCGTTGCATTTGCTGGACCATAACGTCGAAGAGCATCCGGTCGCCTTGCAATTGGGCGGCTCGGATCCGGCGGAATTGGCGGTGGCGGCGCGTCTGGGGGCCGAGGCGGGCTATGACGAGATCAACCTCAATGTCGGCTGCCCCTCGGATCGGGTGCAATCGGGCACTTTTGGCGCGATCTTGATGAAAGACCCGAGCCTCGTGGCCGAATGCTGCGCCGCGATGGTGGCCGCGCAGCCGCGCGAGGTGACGGTGAAATGCCGCATCGGCGTGGATGACCAGATGCCCGAAGAGGTCCTGCCCGAATTCATCGCCCGCGTCTCTGCCGCTGGCGTCGGGCGCTTTACGATCCATGCGCGCAAGGCTTGGCTGCAAGGGCTGTCGCCCAAGGAAAACCGCGATATTCCGCCGCTCGATTATGATCTGGTGGTGAAGATGAAGGCGCTGTTTCCGCATCTTCACCTGTCGATCAATGGCGGCATAGCCTCCTTGGACGAGGCCGAGATGCTGCTGGAGCGGGGGCTGGACGGGGTGATGATCGGGCGCGCCGCCTATCACCAACCCGCCGATATCCTATGCAGCGCCGACGCGCGGATTTTCGGCAAAGCCACGGGGATGGGCGCCGAAGAGGCCGTGCGCGCGATGCTGCCCTATATCGAGGCGCATCTGAGCGCGGGGGGCAAATTGGGGCAGGTCACGCGCCATATGATCGGCCTGTTTGCCGGACGCGCAGGCGCGCGGGCATGGCGGCGCAGCCTGTCGGAAGGCGCGGCAAAACCGGATGCGGGCCCGCAAGTCGTCGAAGAGGCCTTGGCGCGCATTTGCGCACTGGAGCCGCAGGCGCAGGACGTGTAAGGCTGTCCGTCGTTGCAGCCGAAATACGGATAGACCGCCATGCCAGACCCCACACTCTTGATGATGATGTTTGCGCTTTTGCTCGCCATCGGCGCTTTGGCGGGGGTCTTGGCGGGGCTTTTGGGCGTGGGCGGCGGCATCGTCTTGGTGCCTGCGTTTTTCTATGCATTTCAAACGCTTGGCTATGACAGCCCGCAGTTGATGCAAATCTGTCTGGCGACGTCTTTGGCGACGATCATCGTGACCTCGGTGCGCTCGGTTCTCAGCCATAACAAAAAGGGCGCGGTGGATTGGCAGATATTGCGCACATGGGCACCGGGGATCATTGTGGGCGCGGTCGCGGGCATGTTGGTGGCCGCGTCCCTGCGCTCGGCCACCTTGCAAATGCTCTTTGGCTGCCTTGGGGTGGTGATCGGGCTTTACCTCGGCTTTGGCCGCGCCGAATGGCGCATCGCCGAGGCGATGCCCAAAGGCATCCGCCGCGCGGTGATGTCGCCGGTCATGGGGTTCTTGTCGGTGCTGATGGGCATCGGCGGCGGCAGTTTCGGCGTGCCGCTGATGAGCCTGCACGGCGTGGCGATCCACCGCGCGGTGGCCACGGCGGCGGGTTTTGGCGTGACCATTGCGGTGCCAGCGGTGATCGGATTTTTGACCGTCACGCTGGAGCCTTCCGCGCGCCCGCCCTTCACCATCGGCGCGGTGAATATGCCCGCCTTTGTGGTGGTGATCGCCATGACGCTTTTGACCGCGCCCTTGGGGGTAAAAATCGCCCATGCGATGGACCCCAAGCCGCTCAAACGGGTGTTTGCGGTGTTCTTGACTTTGGTGGCGCTCAATATGTTGCGCAAGGCGCTGGGCGCCTAGGCGCGCAGCCCGCAGGCCCGCCGAAAAACGCCTAGCCTTGGTCCTTGAGACGGGCGGCGCGCCCGCCGCGGCGTTTTTGCAAACGCGGGGCGCGGGTCGGCAAATCCTCCATGACCTGCGCCCGCGCCTCGGGGCTCATACGCGACCATTGGGTGATCTCGTCGATCGAGCGCAGGCAGCCGGTGCAAATCCGCTCTGCCGGATGGATCACACAGATATTGATACAAGGCGAGGCGATCTGCTCGCGCTGCCAGACGGTTTTGCTGGTCTTCGGATCACTCATCGGCTTGCCCCCAGATGTCCCAAACGGTCGAGCGCCCCTTGCAAGATATAAGAGGCGGCGATGTTGTCGATGACCTCGGCGCGGCGCGCGCGCGAGGCATCGGCCTCTAGCAGCGCGCGTTCGGCGGCAACGGTCGACAGGCGCTCGTCCCAATAGGTGATCGGCAGATCGCTCAGCCGCGCGAAATTGCGCGCAAAGGCGCGGGTTTTTTGGCACCGCGGGCCTTCGGAGCCGTCCATATTGCGCGGCAGGCCCAGAACGATGCCGCAAATCGCGCGGTGGGCGATAATCTCTTGCAACCGCGCCGCGTCCACAGTGAATTTCTTGCGCCGCACGGTCTCGAGCGGCGATGCGACCGAGCGCAGCCCGTCCGACACCGCCACCCCGATGGTTTTATCGCCAAAATCGAGGCCCAAAAGGGCGCCGACCGGCCCGCAAGCGGCGGCAAACTCTTGCATCTCTTCGCAAATCATTGTGCCACTCCGGCGCGCAGAGCCCCTTGGCGCACCTCTTCCAAGGCCTCGGGGCGGGCGGCGAAAATACTTTGCGCTTCGGTCCAGATCGCGCGCGCGCGCGCCGTCTCGCCCAAGACGCCATAGGCCGAGATCAGCCGCGCCCATTCGGCGGGGCTGCCGCCTTCTGTGGCCAGACGGCTGGAAAGCTGCGCCACCATGGCGCGCACCATCTCGTTGCGGTCTTCGGCGCTCATATCGCCCGCCGCTTCCACATCCTCGGCGCTTGGTCCCTTGAGCGCGCCGCCGCCCTCTTTGAACATCGGCGGCAGCGTATATTCGACCCCCGCCAAAAAGGCGATGTCCTCGATCCGCGCCGTGATGGGCGCGATCCACGGGGCGTCGGGGGGGCTGTCGTTGAGCAGGGCGCTCCATGTGCGAAAGGTCACATCGGGGCGGCCGGTTTGCAGCATCATCACGCCCATATAGAAGCGCGCGCCGCCATTGCGCGGATCACGCGCCAAAGCGGCGCGAAAGGCGGCCTCGGCCTCGGGCGAGACGCGGTTGCCCGCCGCGATGAACAGCAATTCGCCGTATGTGGTGTAATCCTCGGCGCTGGCGGTGTCGCCCTTGATCGACAGGACCTGCTCTTGCGCCTGATAAGCGGCGGTGTAATTGCCCAAGGCGGCCTCGTAGCCCGCGAGCATTTCATGCCCTTTCAAATCGCCAGGACGGCCCGCGACGGCGCTGCGCAACTGCTCCATCAATTTGGCATCGCGCTCGGGCAGGTTCATCGGCGGGCTGGGGGGCAGGGCGGCTTCCATCTGCGCTTGGCTGTCGCGGTTTTCGCGCAATTGCTTGGCCGCTTCGATCCGGCCCTTGAGCGGCAAATCATCGACGCCCACGGCGCCCATCGCCCGATACATCCAGATCGAGCCGCCAATCATACCGGCGGCGACCAAGGCCCCCGCGATGATATTGACCGCTTTGGGCGCGCCGCCGCCCGCGCCGCCCGATTGGGCGCGTCGCGCGGCATCGGCGGCCAGAATGCGGCGTTTGACTTCGGTGCGGGTGCGTTCGGCATCCTCCTCGCCGATCACCCCGCGCGCCAGATCGCGGTCGATCTCGGTCAATTGGTCGCGGTAAACGTTGATGTCAAAGGCCGCAGGGGCCTCGACCCCTTCGAGCGCACGCCCGCGCAGCATCGCCGCAATAAGGGCCAATGCGACCGCAACCGCGATCAACGCCGAGATGAGCCAAAATGTCATAGTGCCTCCGTTTCCGTCCTTTCCATCTAATCTGCATGGGCCGTGCGCAAAAGGCTAAATTGCCGCAGCGCTGCGCCATGTCGCAACTGGACCAGAAAAGGGCGCTCGCAAACGGGGCCGGTTTGGCGCATCGCGTCAGATAGGAAGAAACGCGCGCGCCCTCTGGCAGCGGGCGCCAAATGCGCTAAGCTGCGGCTTGGGACCTGTTCGGAAAGTGAGCCGATGAAACGATATTCTGCCTTTGCCGTTGCCCGCGAGGCGCTGCGCTTCCATAGCGGTTGGGAGCGCGCGTGGCGCTCGCCCGAGCCGAAGAAACGCTATGATGTGATCATCGTCGGGGCAGGCGGGCATGGTTTGGCCACGGCCTATTACCTTGGAAAAAATTTCGGCATCACCAATGTGGCGGTGCTTGAAAAAGGATGGCTGGGCGGCGGCAATACGGGGCGCAACACCACGATTATCCGCTCCAATTACCTGCAAGACCCCTCGGCGGCGATCTATGAAAAGGCCCGCTCGCTCTATGAGACCATGAGCCAAGACCTCAATTACAACGTGATGTTTTCCCCGCGCGGGGTGATCATGTTGGCGCAGACCCATCACGAGGTGCGCGGATACCAGCGCACCGCCTATGCCAACAACCTGCAAGGGGTCGAGACGCAATTCATCGGCCCCGATAAGGTCAAGGAGCTATGCCCGATCATCTCGCTTGACGGGCCGCGCTATCCGGTTCTGGGCGGGCTGTGGCAACCGCGCGGCGGCACCGCGCGCCACGATGCGGTGGCATGGGGCTATGCGCGTGCCTGCTCAGATATGGGCATGGATATCATCCAGCAATGCGAGGTCACGGGCATTCGCAAGGACGGCGGCAAGGTGGTCGGCGTCGACACCACCAAAGGCGCGATGGATTGCGGGCAATTGGGATTGGTCGTCGCGGGGCATTCGGGGGTTCTGGCCGATATGGCGGGCTTTCGCTTGCCGGTGGAATCGCTGGCGCTGCAGGCCTTGGTTTCCGAGCCGATCAAACCTTGCATGGATGTGGTGATCATGGCCAATACGGTCCACGGCTATATGAGCCAATCGGACAAGGGCGAGATGGTGATCGGCGGCGGCACCGACGGGTGCAACAACTACACCCAACGCGGCAGCTTCCACCATATCGAGGAAACCGTGCGCGCGCTGATCGAAACCTTCCCGATGATCTCGCGGCTCAAGATGCTGCGCCAATGGGGCGGGATCGTCGATATGACCGGCGACCGCTCGCCGATCCTGTCCAAGACCCCTGTCGAGGGGGTGTTTGTGAACTGCGGCTGGGGCACCGGCGGGTTCAAAGCGATCCCCGGATCGGGATGGGCGATGGCGGAATTGATGGCCAAGGGCCATTCGCCCCTGACCGAAGAATTTTCCATGTTCCGCTTTCGCGAAGGCAAATTCATCGACGAAAGCGTCGCGGCGGGGGTGGCACATTGATGTTCGCGATTGTGAGACGGTCCGGCCCCTGCGGCTTTGTCGCCCGACCTTGTGATCTGGATGCGGGCAAACCCTCGCGCAAGGAGGCCCGCCCATGCTGACCCTCAAATGCCCCTATTGCGGCGTTATGGCCGACGAGACAGAGCTTTCCGCTGGCGGCGAGGCGCATCTCAAGCGCTTCGGCCCTGACAGCACGCCCGAGCAGTTCGAAGCCTATCTGTTCGCCCGCGAAAATCCCAAAGGCGTGCATTTCGAGCGCTGGCGCCATGCCAATGGCTGCGGCAAGTGGTTTCATGCGGCGCGCTGCACCATGACGCTCGAGGTCTTTGGCACCTATAGCGCGCAGGTCACCGAGCCGCCGCAAGAGATCCGCGATGCGATCAGCGCAAAACGCCCCGACTGGCGGTGGAGAGAGTTCTCGTGACCGCCGCCCAGCACCCAACCCGTTCCCGACCGAAGGCATGCAAGCAATGAGCACCCGTCTGGCCACTGGCGGCCGCCTGATCGATCACGGCAGGCCGATGACATTTACCTTTAACGGCAAAGAGATGCAGGGATTTGCCGGTGATACGCTGGCCTCGGCTTTGCTTGCCAATGACCAGATGCTGGTCGGGCGCTCGTTCAAATATCACCGCCCGCGCGGTATTGTCGCCAGCGGCGCCGAAGAGCCGAACGCTTTGGTCGGGCTGGGGAAAGACGGGACGTTCGAGCCGAACCAGCGCGCCACCACGACCGAGCTTTTCGATGGGCTGGAAAGTCAGAGCCAGAACCATTGGCCGAGCCTCGACTATGACATCGGCGCGGTGAACAAATACCTCGGGCGGGTGCTGCCTGCGGGGTTCTATTACAAGATGTTCCTCTACCCGCGCGCCTTTTGGAAACATGTCTATGAGCCGTTCATCCGCCAATCTGCGGGGCTTGGCAAAGCGCCGCAGGACCGCGACGCCGATACCTACGAGCATTTCCACGCCCATGTGGATGTCTTGGTCATCGGCGGCGGGATCGCGGGGCTGCAAGCGGCCAAAACCGCAGGGCAGGCGGGGGCCAAGGTTCTGCTGATCGAGCAGAGCGCCCATTGGGGCGGACGCGCGCCCGTCGATGGCGGCGTGGTCGATGGCAAACCCGTCGGCGCGTTTATCGACGATGTGATTGCCGAACTGGAGACGATGGAGAACGTCACCTTGCGCCTGCGCACCATGGGCGCGGGGGTCTATGACCACGGCTATGTTCTGGGTTATGAGCGGCTGGGCGATCATGCGCCTGATGCGCAGGGCCCGCGCCACCGTTTGTGGCGTATCCGCGCCGCCCGCACCATCACCGCCACGGGGGCGATAGAGCGGCCTTTGTCCTTTGCGGGCAATGACATACCCGGTGTGATGCTGGCCTCGGCTGTGCGCGATTACGCGGTGAATTTCGGGGTCAGCGTTGGCGATCGCACCTTGGTTGTGACCAATAATGATGATGGCTATCGCACCGCGATTGCGCTCAAAAACCTCGGCCTTGACGTGCCTGCGGTGATCGACGCGCGCCCTGCGGGCGGCGGCGCATTGGCGAGCGAGGCGGCCAATCTCGGCATCCGGATCGAAACCGGCAAGGCCGTGGCCAAGGCGCTGGGCGGCAAGCGCGTGACCGGCGCGGCGATCTGCGCCCAAGCGGGCACGGGCAGCGTCGACGAAGAGATCGACTGCGATTGCATCGCCATGGCGGGGGGCTGGTCTCCGGTGGTGCACCTGTGGTCGCATTGCGGCGGCAAGCTGACGTGGGATGCCGATCACGCGTTTTTCCGCCCCGACACCGACCGACCGCCCCTTGGCGCGGACGGGCAGGGATTTGTCTTGGCCGCAGGCAGCGCCAACGGCGCGCTGGACCTCGCGATTGCCTTGGCCGATGCCGATTACGCGGGCCGCAAGGCCGCCGAGGCCGCAGGCCATAAGCCCAAACGCGGCGGCCCGCCCGAGGCCGAGCAAACCGGCGATGCGCCGATCCTGCCCGTGTGGCATATGCCCGAAGGCGCGGGCGAGAAGCTGCGCGCGAAGACTTGGCTGGATTTTCAGAACGATGTCAAAGTCACCGATGTGCAACTGGCCGCGCGCGAGGGGTTCGAAAGCGTCGAGCATACCAAACGCTACACCACATTGGGCATGGCGACGGATCAAGGAAAATTGAGCAATATCAACGGTCTTGCGGTCTTGTCGGATGCGCTTGGGCAACCTATTCCCGCCACCGGCACCACTACATTCCGCCCGCCCTATACGCCGATCTCGATGGGCGCGATTGCGGGCGAGGCGCGCGGCGATCTGTTCCAACCGCTGCGCCGCACCCCGATGCATGACTGGCACGAGGCGAACGGTGCGCATTGGGAGCCGGTCGGCCAATGGCGCCGGCCCTATTGCTATCTGAAGGGCGAGGAAACCCCCGCCGATGCCGTCAGCCGCGAGGTCAAAACCGTGCGCGACAGCCTCGGGCTTCTGGATGCCTCGACCCTTGGTAAAATCATCGTCAAAGGCCCCGATGCGGGCCGGTTCCTCGACATGATGTATACCAATATGATGAGCACTCTGGGCATCGGCAAATGCCGTTATGGGTTGATGTGCAACGAGAACGGATTCTTGATCGATGACGGCGTCGTGGCGCGCATCGACGAGCAGACTTGGCTTTGCCACACCACCACCGGCGGGGCCGATCACATCCATGCCCATATGGAAGAATGGCTGCAAACCGAATGGTGGGATTGGAAGGTTTACACCGCCAATGTCACCGAACAATGGGCGCAAATCGCCGTCGTCGGACCCAACGCGCGCAAGCTTTTGGAGAAACTCACCGACGCGGACCTCAGCGCCGAGGCCTTTCCTTTCATGACGTGGAAAGACGTGACGCTAGGTCGCGTCACTGCGAGAGTGTTTCGAATTTCTTTCTCCGGTGAGTTGAGTTATGAAGTGGCTGTACCTGCTGGAACTGGGCGCGCCATATGGAGTGAGTTGCTGGCGGGTGGGGAAGAGTTTGGCGCGACCACCTACGGCACCGAAGCACTGCATGTGCTTCGGGCCGAAAAGGGGTTCATCATGATCGGCGATGAGACCGACGGCACCGTCACGCCGCAAGACCTTTGCCTGAATTGGGCAATTTCCAAGAAAAAACAAGACTTTATCGGTAAGCGCGGACAGATGCGCAGCCATCTGAGCGATCCCAAACGTTGGCGGCTGGTGGGGCTGCAAACGCTTGATGGGTCGGTCCTGCCCGATGGCGCCTATGCCGCAACGCAGGGGCGCAACGCCAATGGGCAACGCACGACCATCGGGCGGGTGACCTCGACCTATTACTCCCCGACGCTAAAGCGGGGAATCGCCATGGGATTGGTCGAAAACGGGCCCGAGCGCATGGGCGATGTGATCGGCTTCCCGATGCTCGACGGCACGGTGCAGCAGGTGCGCATCGTCGATCCCGTGCAATATGACCCAGCAGGGGAGAAGCAAAATGTCTGACGCAAGCCAAGCCCGTAGCGCGCTTGAAGGGGCCTCGGCGCGCGGATTTGCGCGGGTCGAAGAGATCGGATTGCGCGGTGCGATTGTGCTGCGCGGCGATTTGTCCTCCTCGGCGGTCAAAAACGTGGCCACGGGGATCGGCGGCGTCGATATGCCCGGCGAGTTGGGCATCAACCTTGTCGAGGAGCGCGCGGTTGCGTGGATGTCGCCGGACGAGCTTTTGCTGATGATGCCCTACGGCGAGGTCGAGACCGCGCTGGTGCAAATCTCCAAGACCTTGAAGAAAAAGCACTATCTGGCCGAGAATGTTTCGGACGCGCGGGCGGGATTTATCGTCAGCGGCCCGCAGGCGCGCGAGGTTCTGGCCAAATTGACCCCCGTTGACATGAGCCCCGACGCCTTTGCCAAAGGCACGGTGCGCCGCTCGAAATTGGGGCAGGTGCCTGCGGCGTTTTGGATCAATGACGAAGGCGATATCGAAGTGATCTGCTTTCGCTCGGTGGCACAATATGTCTTTGACCTATTGGCGAATGCCGCGAAAACCGGCAGCGAAGTGGGGTGTTTTGCCCCGTCGAAGTCGCCCGAATGATTCTCTATATAGCACGAATAGGTCGAATTTACCCTCACTATTGAGGGGAAAAATTGTCTAAATCATGCATTTGTCGGCGTTTTGCGCATTGCCCTTCGGAATTGCGCGCATATCGGAATTGCGCCCGATTGGGGCTTGACCTCACCGGCGCTGCACTACCATCTAACGCATATCGCATTTACACCATTCAAAGAGGGGGCCTGAACAATGGCTTTTGAACTTCCCGATCTTCCCTATGCCCATGACGCGCTTGCCGGTCTTGGCATGTCGGCGGAAACTTTCGAGTATCACCACGATATCCACCACAAGGCCTATGTCGACAACGGCAACAAGCTGATCGAGGGCACCGAATGGGCCGGTAAATCGGTCGAAGAGATCGTCAAGGGCACCTATCAATCCGGCGCCGTGGCGCAAAACGGCATCTTCAACAACGCTTCGCAGCATTGGAACCACACCCAGTTTTGGGAAATGATGGGGCCGGGTGGCAACACCATGCCCAGCGAGCTGGAAAAAGCCATCATCGACAGCTTTGGCTCGGTCGATAAATTCAAAGACGATTTCGCCGCTGCGGGTGCGGGTCAATTCGGCTCCGGCTGGGCATGGCTGGTCAAGGACACTGATGGCGGCCTCAAGGTCACCAAAACCGAAAACGGCGTGAACCCCTTGTGCTTTGGGCAAACCGCGCTCTTGGGTTGCGATGTGTGGGAGCACAGCTACTACATTGATTTCCGTAACAAACGTCCGGCTTACCTGTCCAATTTCTTGGACAAGCTGGTGAACTGGGACAACGTCGCCTCGCGTCTGTGAGCCTGCACTACCGAGATGTTCAAACCCGCCGGAGCGTTGCTTTGGCGGGTTTTTTGCGCCTGCGCCCCCGTATTTGTCCCATGGCGATTCTTCTTGGGCCTGCCGCCCCCGCGCGGTAGAGCGGTAGGGCAAAAGGAGCGCCCATGACCCCCAACCCAATCGCCGATCGCGCCGCCAAATCCGGCGTCTTTGCCTTGATCGCGACCTGCACGATTTGGGGATTGTCGTCGATATACTACAAACAACTGGCCCATGTGCCGCCCATCGAGGTTCTGGCCCATCGCACGCTTTGGTCCTTGGTGTTCTTTTTGGTCATCTTGCTGCTGCAGAGGCGTTTGGGCACGCTGCGCGAGGGGCTGCGCGGGCGGCGGCAGATCGCCACCATCGGCTTTGCCGCGCTGATGATCTCGGCCAATTGGTTCGGCTTTATCTGGGCCGTCGGGGCGGGCCATGCGACCGAGGCCTCCTTGGGCTACTATATCTTTCCGCTGGTGGCCGTGCTTTTGGGGCGGCTGGTGTTTGGCGAAAGCCTTGCGCCGCTGCAATGGGCGGCGGTGGCCTTGGCGGCTCTGGCGGTGGCGGGGCTGACGTGGGGGCTTGGGGTTGCGCCTTGGATTTCCTTCATGTTGTCCATCACCTTTGGTCTCTACGGCCTTGTTAAGAAAAGCTTAAACCTTGGTCCGGTGGTTTCGGTCGCCGCCGAGGTTTTGCTGCTTGCGCCCGTCGCGATTGCGGTGCTGTGGTTGGCGCATTCGGGTCGGATCAGCGGCGGCGGCGCCTTTGGCGGCAACCTGCATGATACGGTGATGTTGATGCTCTCGGGGCCGTTGACGGGTGTGCCCTTGATGCTGTTTTCCTTTGCGGCGCGGCGGGTGCGCATGTCCACGGTCGGCGTGGTGCAATACATCAATCCGACCTTGCAATTCCTTGTCGCCACGTTGCTTTTTGCCGAAGTCTTCACCCTTTGGCACGCCATGGCCTTTCCGGTGATCTGGCTGGCGCTGGCGCTTTACTCTTACGCCAATATCTCCCGCGAACGGGCCTCCAAAGCGGCGCTCAGGGCGGCAACATCGGGCATCTCCTCGACATAATCCAAAAGTGACGCATCGGCGAAACCTTCGGCGATCACATGTTGCATAAGCTGCATCAAGGGCGTCCAATAGCTTGCCGTATTCAATAGGAAAATCGGTTTTGAATGCAGGCCGAGCTGCCGCCATGTGAGGACTTCGAAAAACTCGTCGAGCGATCCCGCCCCGCCAGGCAAAACGACAATCGCATCCGAATTCATATACATGACCTTTTTGCGCTCATGCATGTTTTCGGTGACGATATATTGGGTCAGATCGGTTTTCCCCACCTCCCAATCCAACAGATGTTGCGGGATGACGCCAAAGGTTGCGCCGCCGCCGGTCTGCGCGGCGCGCGCCACCGCGCCCATCAACCCCACGTCCCCCGCGCCATAGACCAGACGCCATCCCTTGGCCGCGAGCGCTTGGCCGACTGCCGTCGCGGCGGTTTCATATTCGGGACGCGCGCCGCTGCGCGAGCCGCAATAGACGCAGACGGAAAAGACGGGTTTTGTCGACATGGCGTGATCCTTTGGGCGAGGGGCGCGGCGAGGTGCGCGCCGATGTGAAAACAAATGGCTTTTGACCGCTCATAGCCTTGTTGTTATGCTGGCTCAACTGCGCAAAGCGCAAGTGAGGTGCCGGTGAACAGGTGCAATACAATATCTTGGGGGAGACGGGCGATATGACAGACGGATCAAAGGGCGGCTCCGGCGGCGCGCAATCGCCCTCAAAGGGCACCAAACTGGCGATTGTGGCTGTGGTCGTATCGGGGGCCGTGATGCTTTGGCTGTTCGGGAAGGACACGCGCGAGGCAAGCCGCAGCGCGGCGGTCCCGGCGCAGCAAACCGGCGCGCAATCTGGTGCGCCAAGCGGCCAAGTCGCGCCGCCCCAATCCGCCCGATCCGGCGCTACGCCCGACGCGTCACAAAGCGATGTTGCGGCGCAAAGCGCCAGCGAGACCGTGCAGGCCGCGACTGACAACGCGACAGATAGCACGACAGATAACGCGGCGGGCAGCGCGCAAGATGCAGGGCAAGGCGCTGCCACAGAACAGGCCGCGGCATCTGACGCGACTGAGGCGACTGCGGCGCAGGAGGGCACAGAGCAGGGCCAATCCGCCGCGCCGCAAGCTCAAAGCGATCTGGCCACTGCACCCGATCAGGCGTCACCGCAGCCCCCCGAGACTTCGGCGCAGGGCGGCGAGGAGAAGGGCATGGCATCCGCCCAGCCGCCTTCCTTTGATGTGGTGCGGATCGAGCCGAACGGCGCGGCTTTGATCGCGGGGCGCGCGGGTGCGGGCGAGGTGTTGCGCATCATGGCAGGCGACAGGGTCTTGAGCGAAGTCACCGCCGATGCCTCGGGCCGCTTTGTCGCCTTTGCGCAGATCGCCGATATGGCGGCGGGGCAGGTGCTCGGGCTGGAGGTCGAGCGTGGCGGATCGGTGCTGCGCTCGGCGGGGCAGGTGATCGTCGCGCCGCGCCAGCCGCAGGTGGCACAGGCAGAAAGTCCGGCAGGGAATGCCGTTCAGGGTATTGATAAGAAAGGCGAAAACTCTGGCGGTGCGAGCGCGGAGCAAGGTGGCGAGCCAACGGCCGAGCAGAGCGCGCAGGGCAGCCCCGAGCAAAGCGCGCAGCAAAGCGCAGCGCCCGCAGATACCGCTCCGGCGGTGTTGATATCCGATGCGGCGGGGCTGCGCGTGTTGCAACCGGCCGAGCGCCCCGAAAGCGGCGTCTCGCTTGATGTGATCAGCTACCGCGACGACGGGGCGGTGCGCCTTGCGGGGCAGGGCACGGCGGGCGGGCGGCTGCGGGTCTATCTCGACAGTCGCGCCGTGGCCGAGGCGCAGATCGGCGGGGATGGCGCGTGGCAATTGGATATCGAAGGCATTGATAGCGGGATTTATACGCTGCGGGTGGATCATCTGGCGGCGGATGGCACGGTGATCAGCCGCGTCGAGACCCCGTTCAAACGCGAAGCCCCCGCGCGCATCGCCAGCGCGGCGCAGCAAGCCGCCGAAGCAGCAACGCGGGCCGAACCGCAGAGCGCGCAAGAGACGTCGCAGGCCTCCGGCGCAGCGGGCGCCGCGGCCCAAGAGGGCAGCGCGCCCGCACAGGCGCCGCAAGATCAAACCGCAGCTGCGCAGACCGCGCAAACATCGACAAGCGCCGCGACGGCAAGGAGCGAGGGGGATGGAGACACCCAGAGCGCCGCGACTGCAAATGCGCCCGAAACCCCGCCCGTGACGGCTTCTGTATCGGCGTCGGGCGGCCAGAACAGCGCGCAACAGGCCGCAACGCCGCCCGCAGAGCCCGAGCAAGAACAGGCCAGCGTCGCAGCCCAAGACCCCACGGCCAAACCGGCTTCGACAACGGCCTCGACACCAGCCTCGACACTGGCTCCGGCACCCGCCGCCGCGCCCACGCAATTGCGTGTTGTCACCGTTCAACCTGGATCGACGCTTTGGGAAATCTCGTCGCAAAACTACGGGGAGGGCGTCGAATATATGCGTATTTTCAATGCCAACCGCGCCCAGATCCGCGATCCCGACCTCATCTATCCTGGGCAGGTGTTCGACATCCCAGTTGAATAAGGCCGCGCGAAAAGGGCCGCGCGGGAGGCGCGGCGACGCGAAGCTGTGCTAATCACGGGGCGGCTCTGGCCTTTGCGCGCCTTGGGGCTTATCTGTGAGCGGGACCCCGCGCCTTATGGGCGCAGGTCAACCCGCACAGCCCTCTAGCCCGCCAGTTGCGAAAGATCCCAGATGCGCAGACGCCACGCCACATTGACCACCACCGAGGCCCCCAAAAACGCCATGCGCACGGTGCGGCGGGTCATGCCCTATCTGTGGCCCGATGAGGCCCCTTGGGTCAAACAGCGCGTGGTGCTGGCCATGGCGATGTTGGTGATTGCCAAATTGATCATCGTCGCCACGCCGTTTTTCTATAAATCCGCGGTTGATCATTTGAGCGGCGAGAGCGCCGATGCGGGCATGCTTTTGGGCTTTGGCGCAGTCGGGCTCACGGTGGCCTATGGCATGGCGCGGCTCATGGGCAACGGGTTCCAACAATTGCGCGATGCGATTTTCGCGCGGGTCGGGCAACGGGCCTTGCGGATGCTGGCGCTTGAAACCTTCACCCATATCCACCGCCTGTCGATGCGCTATCACATCAGCCGCAAGACCGGCGGTTTGAGCCGCATCATGGAGCGCGGGGTCAAGGGCGTCGAATTCCTGTTGCGGTTCTTGCTCTTCTCCATCGGGCCGCTGATTTTGGAGCTGGTGATGGTGGCCGCGGTTTTGGCGGTGGTTTTCGACATCTGGTATCTGGTGGTCGTCGTGGGGGTGATTGCCGCCTATGTTGCCTTTACCTTCAAGGTCACCGAATGGCGCGTGGCACTGCGCAAGGAAATGAACGACCAAGACACCGACGCCAACCAAAAGGCGATCGACAGCTTGCTCAATTTCGAGACGGTGAAATATTTCGGCGCCGAGGCGCGCGAGGCGGCGCGCTATGACAGGGCGATGGAGCGCTATGCCGAGGCGGCGGTGCGCACCTCTTTGTCCTTGGCGTTTTTGAATTTCGGTCAGGCGCTGCTGATCACGGCGGGGTTGGTCACGGTGATGGTCATGGCGGCGATGGGGGTGCAGGCGGGCACGCTCACGGTCGGCGATTTTGTGATGGTCAACGCCTATATGATCCAGATCACCATGCCGCTGAACTTCCTTGGCACCGTATACCGCGAAATCCGGCAGGCCTTGGTCGATATGGGCGATATGTTCTTGCTGCTTGACCAGCCTTCCGAAGTCACCGACCGCGACGGCGCAGGTGCGCTCAAGGTGGGCGGGGCCGCGGTGAGCTTGGAGGATGTGCGCTTTGCCTATGACCCCGAGCGCCCGATCCTCAAAGGCGTGTCCCTCACGGTGCCAGCGGGCAAGACCTTGGCCTTGGTCGGGCCGTCGGGAGGCGGAAAATCCACCATCGGGCGGCTGCTCTTTCGCTTTTATGACGTCACCGGCGGGGCCATTCGCATCGACGGGCAAGACATCCGCGATGTGACCCAAGACAGCCTGCACGCCGCCATCGGCGTGGTGCCGCAAGATACGGTGCTGTTCAACGATACGATCCGCTATAACATCGCCTATGGCCGCGATGGCGCGACACAAGACGAGATCGTCGCCGCCGCCCGCGATGCGCAAATCCATGATTTCGTGATGTCCCTGCCCGAAGGCTATGACACCCAAGTGGGCGAGCGCGGGCTCAAGCTGTCGGGCGGCGAGAAACAGCGCGTCGGCATTGCCCGCACCTTGCTCAAAGACCCTGCGATCTTGCTTTTGGACGAGGCGACCTCGGCGCTGGATACGCAAACCGAGACCGAAATCCAAAGCGCCTTGGCGCGCGCGGGGCAGGGGCGCACGGTGATCACCATCGCGCACCGCCTGTCGACCATTGCCGAGGCCGATGAGATTGTCGTGCTGGAGGCCGGAGAGATCGCCGAACAAGGCACACATGCCGAGCTTTTGGCGCGTCAGGGCCGCTATTGGCAGCTGTGGCAACGCCAAGCCAATGAGGAGGCGGCCTAGGCGCTTTGCGGCGCAGCATATGCACGCGCAATAAGGCAGGCCCGCTTATGGGGCCCGCCTTTGGTGTCTTTGCGCGCGTCAGGCCGCTTTGGCTTTGGCTTTGCGCCGCTTGCCGAAGGCCATGGCCCCAAGCCCCGACAAAAGCATCAAAGCCGGCGCGGGCAGCGGCACCGCAGGGGCCACATCGGCCACGGTGATCGAGGCCGCGAGGCTTTCGCCCGAGCCAAGCCCGACCTCGCCGACAAACAGATAGAGCGAAGGCCCGACCAGAATTTCGGGATCGAAGAGCGCGGTCAATTCGCCCCCGTCGCCCAAGGTCAGCGAACCGGCGCCAAAGAAGATCGCATCAAAGGTGTCGAGCGTGGCAAAGGCTTCGTCGACGCTATTGGCCGAGGCCGACCCGTTGGTCGGGCCGGTGGTGTTGGAGGCCAAGCCGCCCGCGCGCAATGTGCCCGCCGAGAAGGTAAAGCCGCTGGCGTAATATTGGTCGCCCACCGTGGTCGCATCGCCGTCCACATCAAGGAAGATCGCATCGAGATCAAAGCCGGAATAGGCCCCCGGAGAGCCGCCGACGCCGCTGTTGGAATCGGTGACCGTGATGGCGGCAATCTCGCTCAGGCCAAGGCCGGTGAGATCGGCGCGAAACATCGTTGTGCCGCTCGCCCCTGGGGCTGCGCCTTCATTGGTGAGGGTTGCCGATACGCTGGCCGCATGGCTGGCGCTGGCCGCGCAGGTGATTGTCGCCGCTAGAAAAATTGACTTAATGGTCATGAGTAAACTCCTGAAAATAGATGTGCAAAAACCGGACGTAACCCGCCCCGCAGTCTTGAATATTGGTAAGTGGCCGACTGAAATATCGCGGCGAGGTCTTTAAAATAAATCGGTTGTCCGATGGCATGATGCTTGCGCAGCATGGCGCCAAAGTCAAGTATGCTTGGCCGCAGGCGCCTTTATGCGCAAAAAACCCGCTCGCGAGCGCGCGGGCGGGCGAGGGGCATGCGGGCCCAACGGCTTGCGTTATTCGGCGGCTTTGACGCGCGAGGCGGGTTTGGCAGCGGGCTTTGCCGCAGGCGTCACCGGCCCGCCCGCTGCCGCTTCGATTTCCCAGATCAGCTCGGGCGCCTTGACGCGCCGCGCCGCGCGCGACAGGGCGAGGTCCTGCGCCGCCTTGCTGGCGCGGCCCAAGGAGAGCGCCTTGAGCGCCCGCGCGATCCATCCCACATAGGTCACCGCCCAGATGCGCAGCGACAGCATCGCAGGCGTGAACACCAAGGTCAGAACCGTCGCAATCCCGAGGCCGAAGACCACCGCCGTGGCCAGTTGTTTCCACCAAAGCGCGGTGGGGCTGTCGATGCTATAGCCGCCTTGGCTGAAATCGAGCGACAGGCCGAACATCATCGGCGCAAGCCCCGCCATCGTGGTGATGGTGGTCAGCAAAACAGGGCGGATACGGTCCTCTGCGGTGCGCACCACGGCCTCGATACGGGGCATATAGGCGCTGTATTCTTGGTAGGTGTCGATCAAAACGATGTTGTTGTTCACCACAATCCCCGCCAAGGCGACGATCCCCGTGCCGGTCATGATGATCGAAAAACTTTGATCCATCACCAGCATCCCGATCAGCACCCCCGCCGTGGACAACACCACCGCCAAAAGCACCAGAACCGAGTTATAGACCGAATTGAACTGTGCCAGCAGGATGATGAACATCAACCCCAAGGCCCCCGCAAAAGCCTTCATCAAGAAGGCACCGGATTCGGCTTGGTCTTCTTGATCGCCGGTCCATTCATAAGAGATGCCATCGCCAAGATCGGCGCTTTGCAGCCATGTGGTGAGGGTTTCGATCCGCTCGTTCGGGGTCACCGGAACGGCGCTCACGTCGCCCGCCTGCGCCAAGCGCGAGAGGCTGCCAAGATCGCTGCCTTCGGCAAAGCTGATCGGGTCGAAATAGGGCCCTTCGCCGCCGATCTGCACCAGATCATGCCCCGCGGGCGCTTCGGCCTCGGTCTCATAGCTGCGCGCCACGGCGAGCATTTTTGGCGTCTCGGCGCTGTCCACCAGCTTGACCAAACCGGAGGCCACGCCCGCCTTGACGTCGAAATAGCGGGTTTGATCGACGCGGTTGATCTTGGCCAATTTGGCAACCGGCTCGCGGGTGATGAAATTCGACAAGGGCACCAGCCCGCCGGAGGTGCGTACCTTGAGCGTGTCGAGGGTCGATAGAACGCGGTCCTGTTGCGGCAGGCGCACGCGAATCTCGATTTCTTCGTCCGAGCTGTCCACCCGCATCGTATCGAGCAAAATGCCGCGCGTGACCAATTGCACCATCGCGCCCACGGTGACCACATCGGCGCCGTAGCGTCCGGCCTTTTCGACATCGACGTTGATTTGCCAATCAATGCCGGGCAGGGGCAGCGTATCCTCAACGAGGGTCAGGCCGGCGGTTTGCTCGAACTGTTCGCGGGCCTTGGCCGTGGCGGCCAAAAGCGCGTCCATATCGTCGCCCTTGATCCGAAGATGCACCGGTTTGGCCGAGGCCGGACCGCGCGCCTGCGCCAGAATTTCGATCTTGGTGCCAGGCAATTGTTCCAAGCGTTCGGTCAATTCGGCGATCACCACATCACCGTCAAGCTCGGCAACGCCCGCGCGGTCTTCCCACGGGATGGTTTCAAGCTGCACCTGACCGATGGTATCGACGGGCGGCTGCGCCCCGCCGGTGTTGTTGTTGAGCCCGCCGTCGCCCGCAAAGGCAAAGGCATTGAGCACGCCAGGATGGGCGAGAACCACCTCTTCGGCGCGGCGCACCAGCGCGTCCTTTTGTTCAAGCGACAGGTTGCCGCGGGCGCGCACATAGACGATGGCTTGCTCCGGCTCGCTTTCGACGAAAAACTCGACGCCTTTGTTGTTGGCGCCGAAATAGGTCATCACGGACATCACGAAAAAAATCACCGCTGCGATGGTGACCAAGGGCATGACCGGATTGCCCGCGATGAGTTTGATGAACACGCCAAAGGGCGTGCGGCGGCGGCCTCCGCGCACGCGTTTCGCCTTGCGCTCGATACGCGCCGCGCTCAGCGTGATCGACGAGGCCGTGGTGCCCAGCATGGTCAATACCGCACCAGGCAAAAGCGCGATAATCCCCGTGCCGACAGGGCCGAACAAATAGGCCGGATTGAGCAATTGCATCAACCCGATGAAGATCAGGTAGAGCGACGGCGGCACCAAGGCTGCGCAAAGCCACCACGGCGCGGCGGCGCGCAAATTATCGGCGACATTGCCGAACAGGCGGCTCATCCGCCCCGTGACCCCGCCCAGAACCGGCAGGTAGACCAAGGCCACAACAAGCGAGGCCGAGAGCACGAAAATCAAGGTGACCGGCAACATTCCCATGAATTGCCCCGGCACCCCGGGCCAGAAGAGCATCGGCAAAAACGCGCAAAGCGTGGTTGCGGTGGAGCTGACCACCGGCCAGAACATCCGCTGCGCCGCCTCGACATAGGCATGCATCGGGCCGGAGCCTTCATCGATGCGTTTGTCGGCATATTCCACCACCACAATCGCGCCATCGACCAGCATCCCCACCGCGAGGATCAGGCCGAACATCACAATGTTGGAAATCGTGATCCCCATCATCGCCAAAAGCGCAAAGCACAACAGGAACGAGGTCGGGATGGCAAAGCCGACCAAAAGCGCGGGGCGCATGCCCAAGGAGGCCAGAACCACGATCATCACCAAGGCAATGGCGGTCAGCACCGAGCCTTGCAATTGCTCGACCATCGATCCGACGACGCGGCTTTGGTCGTTGGAGGTGCCCACTTCGACGGCGGTGCGCAATTCGGCGGGCCATTCGGCGCGCGCCTCCTCGATCGTGGCGCGCACCAATGCGGTGGTGTCCAGAAGGTTGAACCCCTTGCGCTTGACCACCTGCAGCGCCACGGTCGTCTCGCCGTTGAAACGCGCCGCGCCCAGACGGTCCTCGAAGGTCAGCCGGATTTGCGCCAGATCGCCCAAGGTCACCACGCGGTCGCCATTGGTTTTCACCGGCAACGCATAGATGTCGCGCGGCTCGTCAAAGGAAGAGGGGATCTTGACCGCGAATGTGCCCTGCGCGGTTTCCACCTCGCCTGGCGCGATCAACTGGTTGTTGTTTTGCACGACACTGATCAATTCGGCCGCCGTGACGTTATAGGATTCGAGCCGCAAAGGATCGATCACCACTTCGACCATCTCGTCGCGGCTGCCCGCGATACCGGCCTCAAGCACCGGCTCTAGCGCCTCAAGCCGGTCTTGCAGGTCCTTGGCGTATTTGGTCATCGTGCGTTCGGGCACGGCGCCGGTCATATTGACGATGATGATCGGGAACTCGGAGAAATTGATCTCGTTGATCGTGTATTTTTCCACACCGTCAGGGAATTGCGCCTCGGCGGTGGACATCGCATCGCGCACATCGGCGATGATCGAGGTCTTGTCCCAGCCGAATTCGAACTCCAGCGCCACACCGGCATAATTCTCTGCCGCCGTGGCCGACATTTTCTTCAGCCCGTCCAGATCGGCCAGTTCGGTTTCCATCACCTTGACCAGCGCGGTTTCGGAATCGGCCGCCGAAATACCGGGGAAGGGGACCGAGACGAACAGCGCGGGGATTTCGATGTCCGGCTCGCCCTCTTTGGGCAAGGTCGCATAGGCATAGGCCCCGACGAGGATCGACAGGGCGATAAAGGCGATGACCATACGGGCGCGCTGTGCGGCCCAGTCGACGATCCCGATCATTGTTGAAGCTCCGCAGCATTGCCCGATGTGACGGGCTCAAAGCTGGCGCGCACGGTGATACCATCGGTGACATATTCTTGCCCGATGATGATCACGTCTGCCTGATCGGGCAGGCCGGAAAGCCAGACGCCTTCGGCGGTGTCGCGCAGCAACTGGGTGGGCACGAATTTGGCGGTGTTGTCCTCGGTGATGATGCGCACGCCCAAGGCGCCGCTATCGGCCAAGGTGAGCGCCGATTGCGGCACCAGATGCGCCATGGTCCCCGCCGCCGCGATCAATATCTCGGTGGTTTGCCCGTCGCGGATCGACATATCGGCATTGGGCACCTCGATTTCGGTGCGGAAGGTGCGGGTTTGCGGATCGGCAGAGCGCGACAGGAAGCTCACCGTGCCGGTGACCTCGCGCCCGTCGGTGAGCCGCGCCCCCGCCATGGCGCCAAGCGTCACGCGGTTGACCTCGGTTTCGGGCACAAAGCCGACCAGCTTGATCGGGTCAAGCTGGATCACCGTGGCGCAAAGCCCGCCCGCTTGCAAAAGCGTGCCAAGCTCGGCGGTGTTGGCCTCCAGCAGCCCCGCAAAAGGCGCCTCGATCTGAAGCCGCTCGATATCCTTGGCCGCCGCTGCGAGCCGTGCCTGCGCGCTTTGCATCGCGGCGCGGGCGCTGGAGAGGCGGGTTTGCGAGGCATAGCCGTCTTTGGACAGCTTCTCGGCCTGCGTCATTTCGATCTGCGCCGAGGCCACGGCGGCTTCGGCCTCCGACAGCGCCGCTTCGCGCGTGCCCGGATCCAATTCGCACAGCAATTGCCCCTCGCCAACCACCGTGCCCTTGGGCAATGGCTCGGAGATCACCGTGCCCGAGGTCTGCGCGCGCAATTCTACCTCGCGCGCGGCCTCGGTCTGACCGCGCAAAATCACGGCGCTGCCGATCTCTTGGGCGGCGGAATGCACCGCAATCACGCCGACGGCCTTGCTGCCCGAGGCGGCGGTGGGCGCGCGGCTCTCGGGGGCGGCATCTGTCTTTGCTTGGGCAGCCTCGGTGTCGGCGGCGGCTGGGGTGACACCGGCGAATTCCATCAGCGTGTCGCGCTTGAGAACCACAAGGAACAAAAAGGCCGTCACGAGAATGGCGGTGAGGATCGGGATAGGGCGCATCGGTGGTCTGTCCTTTTGAACCCGTCTGCCTCGCGCTATGCGCCACGGAGCTTGGCACGGCCAAAGCTTGGGCGGACGGGGCATTTGCGGGTATCGTCAGGCCGCATCGGATCGCGGCATCGGAAGGGGTTTGAAATTGGGTTGCGTTTCGGGCTTGGTGCGCTTGGCGCACCGGCCATCTGTGGCCTCGGGTGAATCGGGATCGCGGGCGCAGGGGCCAGCGGGCGGCGGGTGCTAAACTGTTCGGTTCAGAATAGGACTTTCTGTAGGTCAGGGCAAGCGCGCCGATCTTGGCACGGCTGGGGCGGGGCGGTGTTTGGCGTCGTGCTGCAAAATAGTGCAAAACAACTCGCGCAAGAGTAAGGGCAGAATGGGGCAAAGCGGTGCAATGTTTACGGTGTTTACATTGATTGGCCCCGCTTGCCAAGCCCTGCGGCGCGCGGGGGCGTGCGGGGGCGCAACGCCGCGCACGGCACACGTCGGGCGCGGCCTTGGTCTTGGCAGGCGCACCCCCCTGCGTTAAGAGGGGCAAAACCTTTGGGGGGCGAGCACAGTGAGCGATACCGATTCCTTTATTGATGAAGTGACCGAAGAGGTCCGCCGCGACCGGCTTTTCGGTTTGATGAAACGCTATGGCTGGATCGCGGTTCTGGCGGTTTTGCTGATCGTGGGCGGGGCCGCCTATAACGAGATCAGCAAGGCCCGCGCCCGCGCCTCGGCGGAAGACTTGGGCGATCGCATCTTTGCCGCGCTGCAAAGCGACGACAGCGCCGCGCGCGCGGCGGCGTTGGAGGCGATCACGCCCGACAATGACGAAAGCGGCGCGGTGGTTGCGATGCTGCGCGCGTCCGAACTCGACAAGGCGGGCGAGCCCGAGCAGGCCGCGCAGGCGCTCAAGGCTTTGGCCGCGCAACAGGACGTTCCGCAGATTTATCGCCAGATCGCAGCCTTCAAGGCCCTGTCGGTGCAAGATACCACGCTCTCCATCGAAGAGCGCCGCGCCGGATATGAGGCGCTGGCCGTGGCGGGCGCGCCGCTGCGTCTTCTGGCCGAAGAGCGGCTGGCGCTTTTGGATGTCGAGGCGGGCGATACCGAGGCCGCTTTGGCGCGGCTCTCGGACTTGCTGCAAGACGCCGAAACCGGCAACGGACTGCGCCGCCGCGCGACGGGGCTGGTGATCGCCTTGGGCGGCGAGATGCCTGCCGCACCGGTCAGCCTTGGCGCCAGCACCGCAGACGATACCCGCTTGGAGAACTAACCGGCCACTTACCGCCACTCTCTACGGCCAAGGGGCGCGCGTGCCGATGCGCCCCGCAGCCCCGCGCCGCCGTTCTTTGAGGGGACTTGGCGCGCGCGGCGCATCGCGGTAAGGTCGGCGCACAAACGGGCAGTCAGACCCGATAGATGTCAGGAGCAGCGATGCAAAAGAAGTGGATCACAGGGCTGATGGGCGGCCTGCTTGCCGCAACCGTTCTGAGCGGCTGCGACGAGAGCGAGATCATCTTGCAAGGCAAGCGCGAGAACCCGCGCGCCATTCTGGGCGGCGTTGAAAACACCGACGTGGCCCTGCCCGAAAACACTGTCGCCGCTGTGAACCTGCCCACGATGCGCCAGAACAGCGATTGGACTCAAGGGCCCGGAAGCCCCGCAACGCGTACCGATCACGCCGCTTTGTCGGCTACCCCCGCATTGGTATGGAGCGCCAATATCGGCCAAGGCGACAGCCGCCGCGGCCGCATCACCGCCGATCCCGTCGTCGCAGGCGGGCGCATCTATACGCTCGACAGCCAAGCCTTGGTCAGCGCCACATCAACCGCTGGCGTACCGCTGTGGAGCACCGATCTTGTCCCCGCACATGACAGCGGCAAAGACGCCTCCGGCGGCGGTCTGGCCTATGCGGATGGCACGCTTTACGTCTCTTCGGGCTTTGGCCGCCTGACCGCATTGGACGCGGCCACGGGCGCGCAGCTTTGGCAACAAAAACTCGACGCCACCGGCAGCGGCACCCCCACCGTCAAAGGCGATCTGATCTATCTCGTCGCGGGCGATTCGACCGGTTGGGCAATCGAGCGGCGCACAGGCCGTGTGCGTTGGCAAATCGACGCGACGCCCGACATCAACAATATCATGGGCGCTCCGGCCCCCGCCGTGACCGACCAATTCGCGCTCTTCGCCTTTGGCTCGGGCGAGGTGCAGGCGACCTTTGCCGCAGGCGGGCTGCGCCGTTGGGATGCGCTGCTCACGGGCAAACGCGCCGGTTTCGCCCGCGCGGAAATCTCCGACATCACCGGCGATCCGGTGATATCGGGCAATACGGTTTATGTGGGCACCAATTCGGGCCGTCTCATCGCGCTTGATCTGGGCAGCGGCGAGCGTTTGTGGACCGCCGAGCAAAGCGCCCAAAGCGCGCCTTGGGTCGCGGGCGGCGATGTCTTTGCCATCAACGACAGCAATGAATTGGTCCGCCTGACCGCCGCCACGGGCGAGCGGGTGTGGAGCGTCAAGCTGCCGTTTTTCACCAAAGGCCGCCCGAAGCGGCAGCGCGAGATTTTTGCCCATCACGGCCCCGTTCTGGCCGGTGGCCGCTTGCTCGTGGCCTCCTCGGACGGGATTTTGCGCAGCTATGATCCCAAATCGGGCGATCTTGTCGCGCAAACCGACCTGCCTGGCGGTGCGACCACCGATCCGGTCGTTGCGGGCGGAACCGCCTATGTGGTCAATACCAAAGGCCAGCTTCTCGCGCTGCGCTAGGGCGCGCGCGGCGGGCCGCAGCATAGCTGCGCGCGTTTGACCCCTGTCCCGCGCGCCGCGCGGACGGGGCTTCGACCGCGCATCCCGCTTGGGCCGTCTTTGACTGATCCGCGCCGCAGGTCTGCGCGCCCGTGCCTGTGCCCCTTGCGCGCCCCTGCACGCCGCGCTCCAACACCGCGCTGCGCGCCGCATCGCGCGCCAAAACCAATTTGGGGTTTGCGCCGCGCCGCATTAGATGTAAGAGACCCGCTTGACCTTCCTCGGAGCCAAGTCATGAGTTTCACTCTCGCCATCGTGGGCCGCCCCAATGTGGGCAAATCCACGCTTTTCAACCGCCTTGTCGGCAAACGCCTCGCCTTGGTCGATGACCAACCGGGCGTGACGCGCGATTTGCGCGAGGGCGCGGCCAAACTGGCCGACCTGCGCTTTACCGTGATCGACACGGCGGGCCTCGAAGAGGTGACCGACGACAGCTTGCAAGGGCGCATGCGCCGCCTGACGGAACGCGCCGTCGATATGGCCGATGTGTGCCTGTTCATGATCGACGCGCGCATGGGGATCACGCCCTCCGATCTGGTCTTTGCCGATATCTTGCGCAAACGCTCGGCCCATGTGATTTTGGCCGCCAACAAGGCCGAAGGCGCCGCCGCCGATGCAGGAGTGATCGAGGCCTATAGCCTCGGGCTGGGCGAGCCGATCCGCCTCTCGGCCGAACATGGCGAGGGGCTGCATGATCTTTATGTCGAGTTGATGCCGCTGCACGACGCCTTTGCCGAGCGCGCCGAAGCGCAAGAGCCCGAGGTCGATGTCGACCTGCCCGAAGAGTTCGAGGACGAGGATTGGGACGCGGAAGAGATCCCGCCCTATCCGATGCCGACCGAGAAAAAGCCGCTGCAGATCGCCGTGGTGGGTCGCCCCAATGCGGGAAAATCCACGCTGATCAACCATATCATCGGCGAGGACCGTCTGCTCACCGGACCCGAGGCGGGCATCACCCGCGATGCCATCTCCTTGCGCTTTGATTGGGACGGTATCCCGTGCAAGCTCTTCGACACGGCCGGTATGCGCAAACGCGCCAAGGTGCAGGATAAGCTGGAAAAACTGTCGGTTTCCGACGGGCTGCGGGCGGTGAAATTCGCCGAGATCGTGATCGTTTTGCTCGATGCGGCGATCCCCTTCGAGCAGCAGGATTTGCGCATTGCCGATCTGGCCGAACGCGAGGGCCGTGCGGTGATCGTGGCGGTGAACAAATGGGATCTGGAAGGCGATAAGCAAAACAAGCTGCGCGATCTGCGCGAAAGCTTCGAGCGTCTCTTGCCGCAACTGCGCGGCGCGCCTTTGGTGACCGTTTCGGCCAAAACCGGCAAGGGGCTCGACCGGCTGCACGGCGCGATCGAGCGCGCCTATGAGGTGTGGAACCGCCGCATCACCACGGCGCAGCTCAACCGCTGGCTGGCGGGCATGGTCGAGGCGCATCCGCCCCCCGCGCCGCAGGGCAAACGGATCAAGCTGCGCTATATGACCCAAGCCAAAACCCGCCCGCCCGGATTTGTGGTGATGTGCTCGCATCCCGATAAAATGCCGGCGAGCTATACGCGCTATCTGGTCAACGGGCTGCGCACGGATTTCGATATGCCCGGCACGCCGATCCGGCTCTATATGCGCTCGCAAAACGATGCCAACCCCTTCAAGGGCCGCAAAAAAGCCGCGCCCTCGAAGCTGCGCAAACATATGGGAAGCAGCAGACGCTCCGAGAAATAGCGCGGGCGTTGGGCGGTGCGCGGCAGATGCGCGCCGGATGCAAGAGGGTCAAAACCCTCAGGGGGCGGCGCGCTGAGCGGCCGCCCCTTTGCTTGAAGGGCGGCGTAGCCTTGGCGCTATTCGCGCCGCTGCGCCCAAGCGGCGCCATGGGCGGGCGGTTTGGAGGCGCTCGACAGCTGCGCCGCGATCGCCCCGATCACCAAGGTGCACAGCGCCAGCACCCAGACATTGCTGCTTTGCAAACTCGTGCCGGAATTGGTGACACAGATCCCGATCAAGGCCCAAACCACCGCCGCCCCGTATCCGCGGCTCATCGGTTTGCGCTTCAATACGTAGAATGTCATCAAGGCCGTCGCCGACAGGCTGATCAACGCGGCGCCTTGCGGCCCCACTACCCCGTAGCCTGCCAATACCAAGGCCACCGACAGATTGGCCGCCGCCGTCAGCCAACCCGCATAAAGCCCCAAGGGCACATCCAAGGCCCAAGGGCTTTCATCGGGCGCGCGCAACAGCGCGACAATCGCGCCGAGCGCCATAATCCAGATCATTACCGTGGCGAGCAGCGGCGCTTGCTGCGCGGCGGGGATCCACAAGCTGCCGACCGCCAAGGACACGATCAGCGGCGCGCGGGTCTGCTCCCACCACGGATCATGGCGGCGCTTGAGCAGGCCAAACCCCGCGCTGGCAATCAGCCCCAAATAGATCACGCCCCAAATGGCAAAGGCATATCCGGCGGGCTGCGCGGGCGGATTGGTTTGCGCAATGGGGAATTGATCGGGCTCGAACCCGTTGAACCCGCTGGTCACCAGAGGCGAGAGGGCGAAGGTCAAGCTCACGACGAGCAGCAGATAGGCTTTCCAAGAGCGATGTGACATCAAAGACTTCCTGACGCTTGCAGCGCCGGTTGAACGCGTGCTGAGCCGTCTCGCAGATCGATGCGCCGCGCGCTGATCGAGCATGGCGAAAACTGGTTAAGGCCTGCTTAACACAAATCTCAACACAAATATGGATTTCAAATATACCATATAGGGGATTGCGCCGGATTTCCATGCCGCCGCCGATGTTTGCACAACACCATACGCCCGCGAAGGGGGCGCGCCGATGCGGCGGCCCAAGCCGCGCCTTCTGTGGATAACGGCGCGGCGAAGAGCGGCGCCCGCCTCGGGCACAGCGCCGCGCGCGCCGCGATCACGCCAGCGCGCCATCCACGCCCAAAACGGTTTTGCCGCCCAGATAGGGGGCCAAAACCGCGGGCAGCTTGACCGATCCATCGGCTTGTTGGCCGTTTTCCAAGATCGCGATGAGACAGCGCCCGACCGCAAGGCCCGATCCGTTCAGCGTGTGGACAAACTCCGGCTTGCCGCCGCCCGCCGGTTTGAACCGCGCGTTCATGCGGCGGGCCTGAAAATCGCCCGTGGTCGAGACCGATGAGATCTCGCGGTAGGCATTTTGCCCCGGCAGCCAGGCTTCGATGTCATAGGTGCGTTTGGCCCCGAACCCCATATCACCGGTGCAAAGCTGCACGGTGCGGTAAGGCACGCCGAGATCCTCCAAAAGCGCCTCGGCGCAGCGCAACATGCGCTTTTGCTCGGCGTCGCTCTCGTCCGGATGGGTGATCGACACCATCTCGACCTTTTCGAACTGGTGCTGGCGCAGCATGCCCGAGGTGTCGCGCCCCGCCGATCCGGCCTCGGAGCGGAAACACAAAGTATGCGCCGTCATGCGCAGGGGCAGGGCCCCCTCGTCCAAAATATCGCCCGCCACCGAATAGGTCAGCGTGACCTCGGAGGTCGGGATCATCCACCACCCGTTGGTGGTCTGATAGCTGTCATCGCCGAATTTGGGCAATTTATCCGTGCCATACATCGCCTCGTCGCGCACCAACACGGGGGTGTTATGCTCGACAAGGCCGTTTTTATCGACATGGGTGTCGATCATGAATTGCGCCAAAGCGCGGTGGAGACGCGCCACCGCGCCGCGCAGCACGACAAACCGCGCGCCCGAGAGTTTCGCGCCCAGATCGAAATCCATCGAGGCCGCCACCGAGGCCAGTTCGAAATGCTCTTTGGCGTCGAAATCAAAACTTGGCGGCGTGCCCCATTTGGCCACCTCGACGTTATCGCCGTCATCCGCGCCGTCGGGCACATCGGCGGCGGGCAGGTTGGGAATACGCGCCAGCATATCGGTCAATGCGGCGTCCTTGGCCTTGGCCTCGTCGGTGAGGCGGGCGATCTCGGCTTTTTTGTCGCCGACAAGGGCGCGCAGACGCTCGAATTCGGCCTCATCGCCGCGCCCTTTGGCGGCGCCCACTTCCTTGGAGGCTTTGTTTTGCTCGGCCTGCGCCGTTTCGGCGGCGTGGATCAAGGCGCGGCGCGCCTCGTCGAGGGCCAGAATCTGGGCCGACATCGGCGCATCCCCACGGCGGGCAAGCCCTGCGTCAAAGGCCTCGGGGGTGTCACGGATCGCGCGAATGTCATGCATGGGGTTGCATCCTTGGGAATGAATCACTTGGCCCGTCTTATGACCGATTTTGCCGCGCGGCGGAACCGTATCCGCGCGCCCGCGCCGCCCGCAAAGGCCGCGCCGCGCCGCCGCCCCGCCAAGAGGCGGCGCTTTTGCCGTGCAAAGCGTGCATTTGCCGCCTGTGACGCCTTGCAAATACGCCGCGCCGCACATAGGTTCCGCAACAATCCGCGCGGGGGTGTCCGCGCCAAACATAAAAAGAGGACGTCCCCATGCAAGGTGGCAATCTGGCCCAATTTGTTCCGCTGATCCTGATCTTTGCGATCATGTATTTCCTGATGATCCGCCCGCAGCAAAAGAAGCTCAAGGAGCATCAGGCGATGGTCGCCGCCCTGCGCCGCGGTGATATGGTCGTCACCCAAGGCGGATTGATCGGCAAGGTCACCAAGGTCAAGGACGACAATGAGGTCGAGATCGAATTGGCCGATGGCGTCAAGGTCCGCGCCGTGCAAAGCACCATCGCGCAGGTTTTGTCGAAAACCGAACCCGCCGCAGGCGCATAGGGCCGCAAGGCAAGTATCAGGGAAGGGGGCTACGGCCCCTTTTTCGCCCTTTGGGGGCTGGCCGCCACATCCGACCTACGGGTCAAGTCAAGGCCGCGCCAGCAAGGGCAGGGACGAAAGCACATCGGCGCCGCGCCGCCGCCGCTTTTGCAAGAACAGTAAGACGAGGAAGGCCGCGATATGCTGCAAATTGATCTGTGGAAACGCATCACGATCTGGGGATTGGTGGCGCTGGGGCTGTTTTTGGCCCTGCCCAACGGGTTCTACCCGCGCGTGGAGCGGCACAATGACGCCGTGGCCATCATCGAGGCGCGCGCCGCGGGCGATCGCGCCGCCGACAAGCCGCAGTTCAGCGACGCCGAACTGGCCGAGGATGCGGCGCTTTGGCCCTCCTTCCTGCCCTCCGGTCTGGTCAATCTTGGCCTCGATCTGCGCGGCGGGGCGCATTTGCTCGCCGAGGTGAAGCTCACCGATGTTTACGGCACCCGCGTGCAAGCCATGTGGCCCGAAATCCGCGATGTTTTGCGCGCCGAACGGGCCACCGTCGGCACCATCCGTTTGCAACCGGCCTCGGACGATACCCTGCGCGTGCGCATCGGCAATGCCGAAGGCGCGGCGCGCGCCGCCGAATTGGTGCGCGGCTTGGCCCGCCCTGTTGTCTCGCTTTCCGGCGCGGGGGCCTCGGACATTGATGTCGAGGTGCAAGGCACCGATATCGTCGTCACCTTGTCGGAGGCGGAAAAGCTCGCCACCGACGAGCGCACCATGCAGCAAAGCCTTGAAATCATTCGCCGCCGCATCGACGAGGTCGGCACCCGCGAGCCGACGATCCAGCGCCAAGGCAGCGACCGCATCTTGATTCAGGTCCCCGGGATCGGCAGCGCGGCCGAGCTCAAACAGATCATCGGCGTCACCGCGCAGCTGACCTTCAATCCCGTCGTCAGCCGCACCACCGATCCCGACACCCGCGCCGGTGTCGGCAATGTGCTTTTGCCCTCGGTCGATGACGCGGGCACCTATTACATCATCGAAAAAGCCTTTGTCGTCAGCGGCGAAGACCTTGTCGATGCGCAGCCCAGCTTTGACGAGAATGGCCGCCCTGCGGTGAACTTCCGTTTCGACACCACCGGCGCGCGCAAATTCGGCAATTACACCGCCGAAAACATCGGCAGCCCCTTTGCCATCGTGCTCGACAACGAGGTGATCTCCGCCCCCGTGATCCAAAGTCATATCGCGGGCGGGTCGGGCATTATCACCGGCAATTTCTCGGTCGAGGAAAGCACCAAACTGGCCGTGCTCTTGCGCGCGGGGGCCTTGCCTGCAGGGCTCGATTTCCTTGAAGAACGCACCATCGGGCCGGAATTGGGCGCCGATAGCATCGAGGCGGGCAAAATCGCCTGTATCGTGGCCTTTGCGGGCGTGCTGCTGTTCATGGTGCTCAGCTATGGCACCTTTGGCATCTTTGCCAATCTGGCGCTTTTGGCCAACGTTGCCCTGATCTTTGGCCTGCTCTCGATGATCGGCGCGACGCTGACCTTGCCTGGGATTGCGGGGATCGTTTTGACCATCGGCATGGCGGTCGATGCCAATGTTCTGGTGTTCGAGCGGATCCGCGAGGAAATGAAAACCGCCAAAGGCGCGGCGCGCGCGATCGAGCTTGGTTATGAAAAGGCGCTTTCGGCGATTGTCGACGCCAATATCACCACCTTCATCACCGCGCTGATCCTCTATATGGTCGGCTCCGGCCCTGTGCGCGGCTTTGCCATCACGCTGGGCCTTGGCATCATGACCTCGGTCTTTACCGCCATCTTCGTCACCCGCCTGTTTGTGGTCTATTGGTTCGAGCGCAAGCGCCCCAAACAGGTGCTGACCGGCCGCAGCCTCAAACTGGTGCCCGAGACCACCAATTGGGATTTCTTCCGCCGCTGGCGCATCACCATCGGGGCCTCGGTCTTGCTGCTTCTGGTCTCGGCCTTCAGCTTCACCACCCAAGGGCTCAATTTCGGCATCGATTTCCGCGGCGGCACCACGATCCGCACGCAAAGCGCGACGCCGGTCGATATCGCCGCCTATCGCGGGGCGATTGATACGCTGGGCCTTGGCGATGTGACCATCACCGAGGTCTTTGACCCGACTTTCGACGCCGATCAAAACGTCGCCATGGTCCGTATTCAGGCCCAAGACGGCGAAGAATCCGTCTCGCAAGAGATGATCCTCGCCGTGGAAGGCGCATTGCAAGAGACCGCGCCCGATATCAAATTCGTCTCGGTCGAATCGGTCGGGCCGAAAGTGTCGGGCGAATTGATCCAGACCGCGCTTTTGGCGGTGGTTTTGGCGATTGCGGCGGTGCTCTTCTACATCTGGCTGCGCTTTGAATGGCAATTCGCCGTGGGGGCGGTTGCGGCGCTGGTGCATGACGTCTTGCTCACCATCGGGGTGTTTGCGGTGCTGCAAATCCGCTTTGATCTGGCGATCATTGCCGCGCTTTTGACCATCGTGGGCTATTCGCTCAACGATACGGTGGTGGTGTTTGACCGCGTGCGCGAGAACCTGCGCAAATACAAAACCAAACCCCTGCGCGAGGTGCTCAACCTGTCGATCAACGAAACGCTCAGCCGCACGATGATGACCTCGGTCACCACGCTATTGGCGCTGATCGCGCTGTTTGTGCTGGGCGGGGATGTGATCCGCGGCTTTGTCTTTGCGATGATCTGGGGCATCTTTGTCGGCACCTATAGCTCGGTCTTTGTGGCCTCGACGGTGCTGGAATGGCTCGGCGTGAAGCGCGATTGGTCCAAGCAAGACACCGGCGCGGCGGGCACGCAGTTCGGCGATGTGGACGCCTGAGCCACGCGCGCACAAGCAGGAGGGCGGTCATGCAACTCACCGAAGTCACCTATAAGGACGCCGTGCCGATCGACAGCTATGGCCCCGGGTTCTTTCGCATCAAAAACGAGGCGCTGATGGGTCATGTGATCGTCACAGCCACCGGCGCGCGGCTTTGGGGCGGGCTGGAGGATGAGGCGGCTTTGCTGGCGCTGGCGGGGCAGGTGGATGTGCTGTTCATCGGCACCGGCGCCGAGATCGCCCATATCCCCGCGCCGCTGCGCGCGCGTCTCGAAGCGGCCGGATTGGGCGCCGAGGTGATGAATTCGCCCGCCGCCGCGCGCACCTATAATGTCCTCGTCAATGACGGGCGGCGCGTGGCGGCGGCGCTGTTGACGGTGTGACGCAGTTTGCAGCGTCGCTGCAATAGGTTAAGCATCTGCCATGAACATGCAACCGACCCAGCTTTGCGTTGAGAACCTCGCCGTCGCGCGCGGCGGGCTGGCCGTGCTTGAGGGGGTGGGGTTCACCTTGGATCGCGGCGAGGCGCTGATTTTGCGCGGACCCAATGGCTGCGGCAAGACCACGCTTTTGCGCACCATCGCCGGATTGCAACCCGCCCTTGGCGGGCGCATCAGCATGGAGCGCGAGGACATGGCCTATGCGGGCCATTCCGACGGGATCAAAGCGGCGCTGAGCGTGACGGAAAACCTGCGCTTTTGGGCCGATATTTTCGCCGCCCGCGACCGCGTCGGCGCCGCCATGGCGGATTTCGACCTTGAGGGGCTGGCGGAGCGCTTGGCCGGCACGCTGTCGGCGGGGCAAAAACGCCGCCTTGGCCTTGCACGGCTCAGGGTGACGGGGCGGGCGCTTTGGATATTGGACGAGCCGACGGTCTCGCTTGATGCGGCCTCGGTCGCGCTCTTTGCCAATGCGGTGCGCGCCCATCTGGCGGGCGGCGGCATGGCGCTGATGGCGACCCATATCGACCTCGGGCTGGCCGAGGCGCGGGTGCTCGACGTCGCGCCCTTCCGCGCCAAGGCCCCCGCCATGGATGATTTCGACGAGGCCTTCTTGTGAGGGCGCTGCTGATGCGTGATCTGCGCCTTGCGGTGCGCGCGGGGGGCGGCTTTGGCCTTGGGCTTGCGTTTTTCCTCATTGTGGTGGTGCTCATCCCCTTTGCCGTCGGCCCGCAAAGCGCGCTTTTGTCGCGCATCGCGCCAGGTGTCTTGTGGATCGGGGCGCTACTGGCGTGCCTGTTGTCGCTCGACCGGCTCTTCGCGCTGGATTGGGAGGATGGATCGCTGGACCTGCTGGCCACCGCGCCTTTGCCGATGGAGGCCATCGTCTCGCTCAAGGCCTTGGCGCATTGGCTGACCACGGCGCTGCCTTTGGTTTTGATCACGCCGCTCTTGGCGGTGCTGCTCAACCTGCCCGCCGCAGGATTTGCCCCGCTGCTGCTCTCGCTGTTGCTGGGCACGCCCGCGCTCAGCGTCATCGGCACCTTTGGCGCGGCGCTCACCGTGGGGATCAAACGCGGCGGCCTGCTGATGAGCCTGTTGGTGCTGCCGCTCTATGTGCCGACGCTGATCTTTGGCGCAGAGGCGGCGCGGCGCGGCGCGACAGGCATGGATTACGCCACGCCGCTGGTGCTTTTGGCGGGGATCACCTGCGGCACAATCGCGCTTTTGCCTTTTGCCTCGGCTGCGGTATTGAGGGTAAACTTGCGCTGAGCGGCGCAGGCAAGGAGGAAGAATGGCATCGATCTGGTCCTATGCGAACCCGAAGAAATTCATCGAAACCACCGACCGTGTTTTGCCCGCCCTGTCGGTGCTGGCCTTGGCCGCATTGGTGGGCGGGTTGGTATGGGGGTTTTTCTTCACGCCCGATGATTACAAACAAGGATCGACGGTCAAGATCATCTACCTGCATGTGCCCGCCGCTTTGATGGCGATCAACGCGTGGATGATGATGCTGGTGGCCTCGCTGGTCTGGATCATCCGCCGCCACCACGTCAGCGCCTTGGCCGCCAAAGCCGCCGCGCCGGTGGGGGCGGTGATGACGGTGATCGCGCTGGCCACGGGGGCGATCTGGGGTCAACCGATGTGGGGCACATGGTGGGAATGGGACCCGCGGCTGACCTCGTTTTTGATCCTGTTTTTGTTCTACCTTGGCTATATGGCGCTGTGGTCGGCGATCGAGGATGACGACACCGCCGCCGATCTGACCGGCATCTTGTGCCTTGTCGGTTCGGTCTTTGCGCTGCTCTCGCGCTATGCGGTGAATTTCTGGAACCAGGGGTTGCACCAAGGCGCCTCGCTCAGCCTCGACAAGGAAGAGAATGTCGCCGATGTGTTCTATTACCCGCTGCTTTTGTGCATCGCGGGCTTTGTTTTGCTTTTTGTGGCGCTGGTGTTCTTGCGCACGCAAACCGAAATTCGCGCCCGCCGGATGCGGGCTTTGATGGCGCGTGAAAGGCTCGATGGCTGATGGTTGATCTGGGAAAATATGCCACCGAGGTTCTGGCCTCTTACGCGGTGTCCATCGCCTTGCTGGCGGCTTTGGTCGCGATGAGCGTGATCCGCGCCCGCCGCGCGCGCCGCCAATTGGCGCAGATCGAAGAGCGGGTGAAGCGCAATGGCTAAACTCTCGCCGCTGATGGCCGCCCCGCCGCTGATTTTTGCAGGCCTCGCCGTGATGTTCTACGTCGGGATGCAGCGCCAAGACCCCGATGCGCTGCCCTCGGCCCTGATCGGCAAACAGGCCCCCGCCGTGAGCGCCGTGCCCTTGGGCGATCTGCCCGCCTTTGCCGATGCGGACCTGCGCGATGGCAGGCTGCATCTGGTCAATTTCTGGGCCTCATGGTGCGCGCCTTGCCGTGTGGAGCATCCCAATCTGGAGGCTCTGGCCGCCGAAGGGGTGCAAATTTTCGGCGTCAACTATAAGGACAAGCCAGGCAATGCCCTCGAATTTCTGGCCGAACTGGGCAATCCCTACGCGGCCGTGGGCGCCGATGACGCGGGGCGCATGGCGCTCGAATGGGGCGTTTACGGCGTGCCCGAAACCTATGTGATCGACGGCGAAGGGCGCATCGTTCTGCGCTTTGCCGGACCGATCACCCAAAGGGTCATCACCGATCAAATCCGCCCCGCCATCGAGGCGGCCAAAGCGGCATCGCAAGACTGAGCCTTAGCCGCAGCGAATCGGGTTCTCCGGCGGGCGCACCGCGCGAGCGGGCAGGCGGGTTTCGGGGGCAGGCGATCCTGACTTGCCGCCGCCCCCCGCGTCTTTGACCTTGGGGAAATTGGTGCCGGCGCGCGCGGGCATTAACATTTTGTTAATTATTCACTTTTGGACTGGCAGCAGGCAGGCCTCTGACGCGGGGATCGGTGCTTGGGCGGCACGATAGGGCGCAATTGCAGACCTATTCAAATTATGTTATATTTGTGGCAATTATATTGCAATATTTGGACAATTTAGATGAAACAGACTGCACTTATTTCTGCGCTTTTGGCAGGGCTTAGCCTTTCTGCCACGGGCGCTTCGGCTCTGACCGTTCCATCCGAAACCATTGATTTTGGCACATCGGCTGGCACCGGTAGCTATACCGAGGATGGCTTCACGTTTGACAGCGCCAATCTTAACGAGAGCAGCAATTGCCCCGGCGGCGGGGCCTGTTTGATGCTCAACAATGGCGCCTATAGCGATGCTGCCATGACCTCTGCGGATGGCGCGTTCTATTTCCACGGCCTGTCCTACGCCTTCAATAGCGCGGGCGGAGGCAATTCCTTCACGGTTTTTGCCGATGTCGGCCCGCTGATCACCATCTACGCCGCAGACGGGTTGACGGGGACGCTTTCGCTCTCGCCGACCTTGATCTCGGTGCAACTGTCGCTGTCCCATGGCGGCGGCGGCAATGTGCGCATTGATGACATCATGGTCAGCGGCGTGCCCTTGCCCGCAGCGGGCGGCATGTTGCTCGCGGGGGTTGGCTTGCTGGCTGGGCTGCGCCGCCGCAAAGGTGCCTGAAGAAGAACTGGCTGCGCCGCATGCGTCAGGCGCGGGCCTTTCAGAACCGCAGATGCGCGCCGTAGATGCAGAGCGCAGATACACGGCATAGATACAAAAAGGGCCGCGTCATCTCTGACGCGGCCCTTTTGTTTTTACGTCACTGTCTTACGACTTGGCGAGGTTACGCAGCACATAGTGCAGCACGCCGCCGTTCTCGACATATTCGATCTCGGGCGCTGTATCGATGCGGCACTTGAGCTGGATGGTTTTGGTCGTGCCATCCGCATAGGTGATCTCGCAAGGCACGTTGGACAAAGGCTTCAAATCCCCTGCCAGACCAGAAATCGACACGGTTTCCTTGCCGGTCAGGCCCAGCGATTTGCGCGTGTCGCCGCCGGTGAATTCGAAGGGGATCACACCCATGCCAACGAGGTTGGAGCGGTGGATCCGTTCGAAATTCTCGGCGATCACGGCCTTCACACCCAAAAGCGCGGTGCCTTTGGCGGCCCAGTCACGCGAGGAGCCCGCGCCATATTGCTCACCTGCGAAGATGACCAAAGGCGTGCCTGCGGCTTGATAGGCCATCGAGGCGTCAAAGATCGAGGTCTGCGCGCCGTCGGGACCATGGGTATAGCCGCCTTCAACCCCGTCGAGCATCTCGTTCTTGATGCGGATGTTGGCAAAGGTGCCGCGCATCATGACTTCGTGGTTGCCGCGGCGCGAGCCGTAGGAGTTGAATTCGCGCACCGGCACGCCGTGTTCGGTCAGATATTGACCGGCAGGGGTGCTGTCCTTGAACGAACCTGCGGGCGAGATGTGGTCGGTGGTGACCATATCGCCCAAGATCGCCAGAACCTTGGCGCCCGAGATGTCGGAGATCACACCGGCCTCGGCGCCCATGCCTTGGAAGTAGGGCGGGTTTTGCACATAGGTCGATTCGGGCGGCCAGTTGTAGGTCTCGCTGTCGACGGTCTCGACGCCCTGCCACTTCTCGTCGCCTTTGAACACATCGGCATATTTCGACATGAAGGCTTCGCGGGTGACGGTCTGCTCGACCAGATCGGCGATCTCTTGGTTGGTCGGCCAGATATCCTTGAGGTAGATGTCCTTGCCTTCGGCGTTTTGCGCAATCGGATCCTTGGAGATGTCGATATTCATATCGCCCGCCAAAGCATAGGCCACCACGAGGGGGGGCGAGGCGAGGTAGTTGGCGCGCACGTCGGGCGAGATGCGCCCTTCGAAGTTGCGGTTGCCCGACAGAACCGAGGTGGCGATCAAATCGCCTGCGGCAATGGCTTCGGACAATTCGGGCTGGATCGGGCCGGAGTTGCCGATACAGGTGGTGCAGCCGTAACCGACAAGGTTGAAGCCGACCGCGTCGAGGTCCTCTTGCAGGCCCGCGGCCTCAAGATATTCCGACACGACCTGCGATCCGGGGGCGAGCGATGTTTTCACCCAAGGCTTGCGGTTCAACCCCAATGCGCGCGCTTTGCGAGCGACAAGACCCGCGCCGATCATCACGTAGGGGTTGGAGGTGTTGGTGCAGGAGGTGATCGAGGCAATCACGATCGACCCGTCGGTCAGCTCATAATCCTCGCCCTTGACGGGGTGGGATTTGCGCGGATCGGCAGGGGCGGTCGGGGCAGGGCCTTCGGCGGCCATGTCCTGCGCATCTGCGGTCGCATCGGTGCCGCGATATTCGGAGACGACATTCATGAAGGCCGCAGCGGCCTGATCCAGCGCGACATAGTCTTGCGGGCGCTTGGGACCGGAGATCGCCGGAACAATGGTGCCCATGTCGAGCGTCAATGTATCGGTGTAGATCGGGCTGTAATCCGCATCGCGCCAGAAGCCGTTTTCCTTGGCATAGGCTTCGACCAAGGCCACGCGCTCTTCGTCGCGGCCGGTGTTGCGCAGGTAGCGCAGGGTCTCGCCGTCGATCGGGAAGAAGCCGCAAGTCGCGCCGTATTCGGGCGCCATATTGGCGATGGTCGCACGGTCGGCCAGAGGCAGACGGTCCAGACCCGCGCCGTAGAATTCGACGAATTTGCCGACAACGCCTTTTTCGCGCAGCATCTCGACAACCTTGAGCACCAGATCGGTGCCGGTGGTGCCTTCGACCATCGCGCCGGTCAATTCAAAACCGATGACTTCGGGGATGAGCATCGAAATCGGCTGGCCAAGCATCGCGGCCTCGGCCTCGATCCCGCCAACGCCCCAGCCCAGAACCGCCAGACCGTTGACCATCGTGGTGTGGCTGTCGGTGCCGACCAATGTGTCGGGATAGGCGACTTCATCGCCGTTCTGGTCGGTGTCGGTCCAAACGGTTTGCGCCAGATATTCGAGGTTCACCTGATGGCAAATCCCGGTGCCGGGGGGCACAACGCGGAAGTTGTTGAACGCGCCCTGACCCCATTTGAGGAACTGGTAACGCTCCATATTGCGTTCATATTCGCGGTCGACGTTCATTTGGAACGCGCGCGGGTTGCCGAACTCGTCGATCATCACCGAGTGGTCGATGACCAGATCAACAGGGTTGAGCGGGTTGATCTTTTGCGCATCACCGCCAAGGGCCTTGATGCCGTCGCGCATCGCCGCAAGGTCCACAACCGCCGGAACGCCGGTGAAATCCTGCATCAACACGCGGGCAGGGCGATAGGCAATCTCGCGCGGGTTCTTGCCGCCTTTGGCACCCCATTCGGCGAAAGCCTTGATGTCATCGACCGAAACCGAAAACCCGCCGTCTTCAAAGCGCAGCATGTTTTCCAGCACCACTTTCAAAGCAGCAGGCAGGCGCGAGAAATCGCCAAGTCCGGCCTCTTGCGCGGCGGGGATCGAGTAATAGGAAATGGATGAGCCGCCGACACTGAGCGTTTTGCGTGTCTTGGCTGTGTCTTGTCCGACTGTGATGGGCATGGTTGGCCTCCCTTTCGGTGTGAAACAGGGTTGTGCTGGCTCGCTTCTGCCGTATTGGCGCGGTGCAATCAAGAGGGGAATTGCGGTTTTGTATACCATTGCACACAATTTTTACCCCCTGTTCAGACTTAGGGCGTTATTGAGCGTGATTGCACAGGCAGCAGGCAGCAGAAAATTAAACATTTCCAAGCGCAGCGCTTGGCCCCCCTGTGCCTCTCACGCCGCAGGCACGCGCTCTCTCGAAACCTTGATTGGTTATTTCAATCGCGCCTGTCTAAGAAGAGAAGACCACAAGAATAAAGGCGCATCTTCATGGGTTTGATCCACCGCATCTCCTCGTCCAAACCGCAAAGCGCGACCCTTGCGCTTGCATCGCGCCGCGCGGTTCTGGCCGGTATGCTGCGCCTTTGTGCGCTGGCCGCGCCGCTGATCGCGGCAGGGGGCATTTGGGGCGCGGATCGCGCCGCCGCCCAAGAGCGCAGCCCCGTTGTGATCGAGCTTTACACCTCGCAAGGCTGCTCGTCCTGCCCGCCTGCCGATGCCTTGATGCGCGATCTGGCCAAACGCGCCGATGTCATCGCCCTGTCCTTGCATGTGGATTATTGGGATTACATCGGCTGGAAAGACAAATTCGCCGATCCCGCCTTTACCGCGCGCCAACGCGCCTATGCACGCCAAGCCAAACACCGCTCGATTTATACGCCGCAGATGATTGTCGGCGGCACCGATCATGTGGTCGGCACCCATGCCAAGGATGTCGCCGCGCTCATCGCGCGCCACGGCGCCAAAGCGCCCGCGCTGACCCTGAGCGCCGCGCGCTCGGGCGCGCGTATGCAGGTGTCGGCCCCCGCATTGCGCGCGTCGCGCCCCATGGTGGTGCAAGTGGTGCGCTATACGCCGAGCGCCTCGGTCAAGATCCTGCGCGGGGAAAATGCAGGCAGAACAGTAGATTACGCCAATATCGTCACCGAATGGAGCCGTGTCGGCGAGTGGGACGGGCGCGCGCCTCTGATGATGGATGTGAAAATCGGCGGTGATGCGCCCGCCGTGGTGATCGTGCAAGAGGTGGCCAAACGCGGCCCTGGTGCGATCCTTGCCGCGGCCCGCGTCAAGTAAACCCAGCGGCCCGCTGCTGCCGGCTGACGACGCAGGCCCGCGCGCCGCTACTCTTCTTCGTCCTCGTCCCCCGCGATTAGCAAGACCTCGCCCTTGGCTTCCATCTCGCGGATCGCGTTGATCACCTCGGTCATCGCCTCTTCGCCGTCTTTGGTTTTGATCTTGCCCGCGCCTTCGATTTCCTCGCGCAAGGAATCGGCCATGCGTTTGGACATGTTTTCCAAAACAAACTCGGCTGATTTGGCCATTTCGCCGCCCTGCGCCGAGGCCGCCGCCAGCGCCGTGACCAATGCGGCCTGATCGATCTCGCGGATGACCTTGGGGATGTCGCGCGGGGCAAGCCGTTGATAGATATTGGCAAATGTGAAAATCGCCTTGCGCACCTGATCGGCAAAAACCTGATCTTCCTCATCCAGCCCTTCGAGCACATCGTCGCGCGTTGCGGCGGGCGAGAAATTGAGAATCGCGCCGACGCGCTCGACCGGACCGTCGGAGAAGGCGCGCTCGGGCTGCGCATCAAGCTGCGCGGCCAGCGACAGGCCGATCCGGTCCACCGCATCGGGCGTCACCGCACCGGTGAGCGAGACCGCATAGGTGATGCGCCGCGCCTTGGCCCCGGGCAGACGGCCGAGCAATTCGGCGGCTTTCGACACGTCGATCTTGGCCAGCATCACGGCGGCCACCTCGGTGCTCTCGTTTTCGACAATCGGCAAAAGCGCCTCGACGCCCAATCCTTTGATCCGCTCCCACGGGTCGCCATATTGGCGCACGCCCGCCTCTTTGCGCAAACGCGCGGCGGTATGGGGCGAGATTTTCCCGTCCAACTGGTCCAACGCCCCCGCCAGATCACGCGGGAAGGTCAGCCCCATGCTGTCAAGCTCGTCGGCGAATTCAGAGATCACCCCCGCGAGCACATCGCGGGTGATATGGCGCATCGTGCCAAGCTGCTGCGTCAAGGAAATCTGCATATCCTCGGGCAGATCCTTGAGCCGCACTTCGGCCCCTTCGTTCAACAATAGTCGAACGATGATCGCAGCTTTCTGCTTGCGGGTCAGCCGTCCCTTGCCGCCCGAGGCTCCGGGCGAGGGCAGCTGTGCCAGCGGTGTCAGGTTGTTCATCCTGTCCCTCATAGACGTTTGCGTCAGATAAGCAGGGAAGGGTGAATTATTCCTTTCTCAGCGGCGAAAAGAGCGGGAAAATTTCCGCGCTCCGCCCGTTGAGTTCAGGTGTTGGTCTGTTTGATGCAGCTATGGGCGCTGTCGTCCCAAACCATGCCCTCGGCGCAAGACATGGCCTGTTTGGAGGCGGCGCAGGCAGAGGCCAAAGCAGGCATCACAGCCAGAACAGAGGCGAAAAACGTGACTTTCAGGAGTTTCATTTCGGCGTCCTTTCTCATGTTTCTATGCCGATCCTACCACAAAAAAGCCCCCGCGCGAAGTCTCCTTGCGCGGGGGCCAAGAGGCGCCAAAGGGCGGCCGGTATTTGCGCGGATCAGCTTTCGCCAAAGACCCGTTTGAAGATCACATCGACGTTTTTGGTATGGTAATCCATGTCGAATTTCTCGTTGATCGCCTCGACGCCAAGCGCCTCGACCACCTCTTTATCGGCCAAAAGCTCTTCGCGGAAATCCGTGCGCTCTTCCCATACTTTGAGCGCATTGCGCTGCACCATGGAATAGGCCGCCTCGCGGCTCACCCCCGCTTGGGTCAGCGCCAAAAGCACCCGCTGGCTCATCACAAGACCGGGGAATTTATTCATATTGTCGAGCATATTTTGCGGGAAAACCAACATCTTGTCGATCACGCCGGTCAATCGCGCCAAGGCGAAATCAAGCGTGATCGTGGCATCCGGCCCGATGGCGCGTTCGACCGAGGAATGCGAGATATCGCGCTCGTGCCACAGCGCCACATTCTCCATCGCGGGGATCACCGACATACGCACCAGACGCGCCAGACCGGTGAGGTTTTCGGTCAACACGGGGTTTTTCTTATGCGGCATCGCCGAGGAGCCTTTTTGACCCATCGAGAAAAACTCGGCCCCCTCAAGCACTTCTGTGCGCTGCATGTGGCGGATTTCGATGGCGACATTTTCGATCGACGAGGCAATCACCCCGAGCACCGAAAAGAACATCGCATGGCGGTCGCGCGGAATCACTTGGGTCGAGATCGGCTCGGGCGACAGGCCCAGTTTGGCGCAGACATGCTCTTCGACGCGCGGGTCGATATTGGCAAAGGTGCCGACCGCGCCGGAAATCGCGCCGGTGGCAATCTCTTCGCGCGCCGCCTTGAGGCGGGCAAGGTTGCGGTCCATTTCGGCATAGAAGCGCGCGAAGGTCAGGCCCATGGTGGTCGGCTCGGCGTGGATACCGTGGCTGCGCCCGACGCGGACGGTCATTTTATGTTCCATCGCGCGGCGTTTGAGCGCCTCCAAAAGCGCCTCGACGCCTTTGATCAAAATATCCGACGCGCGTACCAGTTGCACGTTCAGGCAGGTGTCGAGCACATCCGACGAGGTCATGCCCTGATGCACAAAACGGGCCTCTTCAGAGCCGACATGTTCGGCCAGATGGGTCAAGAACGCGATGACGTCATGTTTGGTCACGGCTTCGATCTCGTCGATGCGCGCCACGTCGAATTCCACATCCTTGGCCTTCCACACGGCATCGGCATTCTCGCGCGGGATCACGCCCAGATCGGCCATCGCATCGCAAGCATGGGCTTCGATCTCGTACCAGATGCGGAATTTGGTTTGAGGCGACCAGATGGCGACCATTTCGGGGCGAGAATAACGGGGGATCATGGGCAAAGACCTATCATTTTGGTTGCGGGCAGCGTCTCGCCCGTGTCTTTAAACGGCAGGGCGCGGCGCGGCAAGGGCAGCTCGCCTTGCAGGCGCAAGAGACGGGCGCGGCACAGGGAAGCACAGCGCAGAAGAGGCCAGCAGAGGGGCAAAAGAGGGCAGATGGCACAAGCAGCACTTCGATTGCAGCATTTCGCTGGGCGCTGGCGCATCGCGCGGCGCATCAAGGATGCGCTGGGGCCGGATGCGCAATTTGACGGCGAGGCGAATTTCGCATGGGAGGGCGCGGCGCTGGCCCTGACCGAAGCGGGGCAGATGCGCATCGGCGCGCAAAGCTTTGCCGCCACGCGGCGCTATTTATGGCGGCAGGGCGCGGGCAGCGTGATTGACGTGCTGTTTGACGACGGGCGCTATTTTCACAGCTTTGATGCGCAGATGCGCGCGCCCGTGGCCCATCACGATTGCCCGCCTGATGTCTATGACGTGGGCTATGATTTCACGGCTCTGGGGGACGCTGCGGGCCAGATCGAGCCCGCACCCACGCCGCAGTGGCACGCCAGATGGCGCGTCACAGGACCGCGCAAAGACTACGTGATGACAAGCACTTACACGCGTCTCCTCACCTAAGCGCCGCGCCTAATCGGCCAATTCGGTCACCACGCGCGAGCTGCGCTCCAGCGTGCGGTGCACGGGGCATTTATCCGCGATCTCCAAAAGCTTGGTGCGCTGGCTGGCGGTCAAATCCCCCTCCAGCCGGATCAACCGGCGAAAGCTGTCGATCTTGCCGCCCGCGCCAAGGGCGCTGTCTTGCCCGTGGACCTTGTCGTGGCACACATCGACGCTGACATGGGTGAGGGGCCATTTCTTTTTGCGCGCATACATGCGGATGGTCATCGAGGTGCAAGCCCCCAGCCCCGCGCCCAAAAGCCCGTAGGGCGAGGGGCCGCGATTGGCCCCGCCATAGGCCAAAGGCTCGTCGGCCAGAAAATGGTGATAGGGGCCGTTTTGCACATCTTGCAAGAACCCGTCCGGATCGGCCTCGCTGACGCGGATCACCCCTTCGGGGGCGCCGCGCGGCGGGGCGGGCGGCGCGAGGGGGATATATTTGCCCGCCCATGTGGCAATCACCTCGGCGGCATATTCGGCGTCCTCGGGCCGCGTCAAAAGATGGTCGGCCTCGTCCAGCGTCACGAAGCTTTTGGGATGTTTGGCGGCCATGAAAATCTGTGCGGCATTGTCGATGCCGACGACGGCGTCGCGCGGCGCATGCAGCACCAAAAGCGCCCGCCCGAGCGTGGCAATCGGCGCGGCCGGATCGCCCACTGCGGCCATATCTTGGACAAACCCGCCGCCGATGCGGAAGGCCCGCCCGCCGATATCGACCTCGGCGCTTTCATCGCGGGGCAGGGCGGTGAGGCCCTGCGCATCCGCGCCAATGCTTTGCAAAATATGCGCCGGATCATAGGGCGCGCCGATGGTGGCCACAGCGCGCAGCCCGTCGATGGCGGGCGCTGCGCGCAGCGCCGCCGCCCCGCCCAAGGAATGCCCGATCAGCAGCGCAGGGGGCAAATCGCGCCCTGCCAAAAACGCCGCCGCCGCGGTGATATCGCCCACATCGGCGGCGATCCCAGATGCGCCGAAATTGCCCTCCGATCCGCCCAATCCGGTGAAATCAAAGCGCAAAACCGCAAAGCCCATCGCCGAAAGCCGCGCCGAGATGCGCCGCAGCGCCAGCAGGTCCTTGGAACAGGTAAAGCAATGCGCCATCAGCGCCGTGGCCAGAACCGGCCCCTCGGGCATCTCCAGAAGGGCGGCGAGGCGGTCGCCTTTGTGACCCTCGAAATTGACGCGTTGGACGGGCATGGGGGTTCTCTTTCGGGGGCAGGTGGCAGGGACATGTGGCAGGGTCGCCGCAGGGGGGCGGTGCAGGGGGCAAACCTGACCCGCCCGCGCGCGCGTTGCAAGTGGGCCGCGCGCCGCCTCACGCGAATATGAGCACGCCGATCCGGCGTGACCTGCGCGGCGGGCGCGGCTAAACTGCCGCCATGACAGAGATTTTGCACAGCGCCTTGCCCGAAGAGATGCAGGCCCCGCGCCCCTTGCCAGGGATTGCGCCGCTTGATCCTTGCGCGTGGCTTGTGGTCGATGAAACCTACGGCGCGCAGATGGCCGAACGCGCGCGCCTTTGGGCGGCGCGGCGCAAAGATGTGTTTTATATGGAGCCGCGCGCCGAAGCAGCGGCTTTGGAATTGCTCGATCTGGTGCTGGCGCATCTGGCCGCCGATCACGCGGGCTTCGAGGTGGGGCCAGACACGGTGCGCCGCCCCGACGGCGAAGTTGCCCCGATCAACCGCGCCGATCCTTTGGCCACGCTCGCCCATCTGGTCCAAGAGGATTTTTGCCTCCTGCAAAAGCCCGAAGGCAGCGCGGAACATATTCTCACCGCTGCGGCTTTGTGTTTTCCGGCCAACTGGCGGCTGCATGAAAAGGCGGGCCGCCCCTTGGTGGCGATCCACGATCCGGTGCCCGAATACGGCGCAGACATCGCCAAACGCGTGCAGCGGCTGTTTGACGGGGTGCAAGCGGGGCGGCCTTTGTGGCGCTCCAATGCGCTGCGCTATGCCCACCCCGACCTCTATCATCCGGATAGCAAACCCAAAACCGGCACGCGCCCCTATCTGCGCGCCGAACGCCAGACGATCTTGCGCCTGCCGCACAGCCGCGCCGTGGTCTTTGGCATCCATACCTATGTTGTGAAGGACGGCGCATAGCGCGCCGCCCTGCCGCGGCTGCGCAGCTACCCCAAAAAGATCCGCATCTGTGGCTCGCCGTCCGAAGTGGCCGCGGGGCTGACGCCTTGGCCGTTGACGGTGCAATTCACCTGTTTGCGAAAGTTGGAGAAATGCGCCGAGGTCACCACATCGACCGCCTCGTCAAACACCAAGGTCAGCCGCCAGTTGTCGCCCGCCTCGCCCGCCGCCTTGATGCGGCCGGTAAAGGGCTGGCCAAGGTAGCGGCCCTTGACCGTATCGCCGATTTGAAACCGCAGGCGCGGCGCATCGCGCGCCGCCGCAAAGGCCGTGTTCCAGTCGCGATAGCCATATTGCGCGGCCACGGCTTCCAAAGCAGCGGAATGGGAAATCGCGGTGCCCGCATCGGCCAAAGCGGCGCGCATACGTTTGGCTTGGGCTTTGAGCGCCTCGCGTGAAGGTAGAGAAACATCCATGTTATCAAGTCCCTAAAGGGTCACATGACAAAGACGGGACGCGCATTTCCATCCATCCGTGACCAAGGGTCATGAAACGGCATATCTGTTTCAGGGCTTCACCAAACCCTCGAAGGGCGCGCGCGGCGGGGGCCTGACCCCATGGCGCGCTTTACGCCGCAGGGCGCGGGCCTGTCAAGTCATCCGTCGATGCGCGCGCCCATGATGGCGATGGCCTTTTGGTAAACCCCCGCCGCGTTCCATTCCTTGATCACGCGAAAATTCGGCTGGCCCTCCTGATAGCCCTTGCCGCGCTTCCAACCCTTTTTCGACAGGAAATTCGCCGTCGAGGCCAAAGCGTCGGAGAGGTTGTTCATATCCAGCCGCCCGTCGCCATTGCCGTCCACCCCGTATTTTTCCACATTGCCAGGCAAGAATTGCGTATGGCCCAACTCGCCGTGTTTCGCGCCGATGCTTTTGGGCGAGACCACGCCGCGATCCACAAGCCGCAAGGCGGCGAGCGTGTGGCCGGTGAAAAACTCCGAGCGGCGGCAATCATAGGCCAGCGTCGCAATCGAGGAGACGACATTGCTGTCGCCCATGAAATTGCCAAACCCCGTTTCCATGCCGTGAATGGCCAAAATCACCCCCGCAGGCACGCCATATCGTTTCTCCAGCCCGCCGTAAAAGGCCGCATCGCGCGCCTTGCGTTTGCGCCCCTGCGCCACGATGGTGTCGGCGCCGCGCACCCGCATGAATTTTTCGAGACTGTATTTGAACGATTTTTGGTTGCGATCGGCGGCGATGGTGCGGCTGGCATATTGCGTGCCCTTGAGCGCCGCGAGGCCTTTGGATTTAACCCCCGCCTTTTTCGCCTCCTTGGCAAAGGCGGCCTTCCACGCCTCAAAACCGGCGGAGGTATTGCCGCAAGGCGCGGCGACGGCGGGCGCGGCCAGACCCAGCGCCAAAACGATGCAGGTGGTTTTCAACAGATGCGACATAAACGGCCCCCCAAGGCGAAATGGTAACTCCCCCGCGACTTTAGCGGGCGCGGCGCGCGGGGCAAGCCCATAGGGGCAGGGCACGCAGGCACGCCGCCCGAATGCCGCCCGAACGCAAAAGGGGCGCCCGCAATGGACGCCCCTTCGTTTCGCAGCAATCCTAAGGGATTAGCAGCTATAGTACATTTGGAATTCGACGGGGTGAGGCGTGTGCTCGTAGCGCTCGATCTCTTCCATCTTCAGGTCGATATAGCCTTCGATCTGGTCTTTGGTGAACACGTCACCGGCCAAGAGGAAGTCCATGTCTTTTTCAAGCTCTTCCATTGCTTCGCGCAAGGAGCCGCAAACCGTCGGGATATCGGCCAGCTCTTCAGGCGGCAGATCATAGAGGTTTTTGTCCATGGCTTCGCCCGGATCGATCTTGTTCTTGATGCCGTCAAGACCGGCCATCAGCAGCGCCGCAAAGCACAGGTAGGGGTTCGACGCGGGGTCGGGGAAACGTGCTTCGACGCGTTTCGCCTTGGGGCTTTCCGCGAAAGGAATACGCACACAGCCCGAACGGTTGCTGGCCGAATAGGCGCGCAGAACCGGCGCTTCAAAACCCGGGATCAGGCGTTTGTAGCTGTTGGTCGAGGGGTTGGTGAAGGCGTTGAGCGCCTTGGCGTGCTTGAGGATACCGCCGATGTAATACAGCGCCTCTTGCGACAGGTCGGCGTATTTGTCGCCTGCGAACAAAGGCTTGCCGTCTTTCCAGATCGACATGTTCACATGCATACCGGTGCCGTTGTCGCCTGCGATGGGCTTGGGCATGAAGGTCGCGGTTTTGCCGTAGGCATGGGCGACGTTATGCACAACATATTTGTATTTTTGCAGCTCGTCGGCCTGTTTGGTCAGCGTGCCGAAAACGAGGCCAAGCTCGTGCTGGCAAGAGGCAACCTCGTGGTGGTGCTTGTCCACTTTCATGCCCAGACGCTTCATGGTCGAGAGCATTTCAGCGCGGATGTCGTGGGATTCGTCGGTCGGGTTGACGGGGAAATAGCCGCCCTTGACGCCCGGACGGTGGCCCATGTTGCCCATCTCATAGTCGGTGTCGGTGTTCCATGCGCCGTCGATTGCATCGACTTCATAGGACACTTTGTTCATCGTGTTGGCGTATTTCACGTTGTCGAAGAGGAAAAACTCCGCTTCGGGGCCCATATAGGCCGCATCGCCGATGCCCGAGGATTTGAGGTAAGCTTCGGCCTTTTGCGCCGTGCCGCGCGGATCGCGGGCATAGGATTCGCCGGTGTCCGGCTCGACAACCGAGCAATGGATGCAGAGCGTTTTTTCCGCATAGAAAGGATCGATATAGGTGCTCTCGGTGTCGAAGACCAATTTCATGTCCGAGGCTTCAATCGATTTCCAGCCTTCGATCGACGAGCCGTCGAACATAAAGCCGCCTTCGAGGAAATCTTCGTCGACCTCATCACAGATCACTGTGACGTGCTGCAACTTGCCGCGCGGATCGGTAAAACGGACGTCGAGATATTCGATCTCTTCGTCTTTCATCTGCTTGAGAACTGCTTGAATGCTCATTCCCTTGTCCCTTCTCGTTTGGAAATGGTGGTATTCGCGGCGGCGCGCCAATGGGGACGCACCGCGCAATTGGGTGCGCGATCAGATCGCGTCAGAGCCGCTTTCGCCGGTGCGGATGCGGATGGCTTGTTCGACGGGCGAGACGAAAATCTTGCCATCGCCGATCTTGTCGGTCTTGGCCGCGGCGATGATGGCCTCGATGGCCCCATCCACGAGATCGTCTTCGAGCACGACTTCGATTTTCACTTTGGGCAGGAAATCGACGACATATTCCGCGCCGCGATACAATTCCGTATGGCCCTTTTGACGGCCAAACCCTTTGACTTCGATCACCGATAGCCCCTGAACGCCAACGTCTTGCAACGCTTCTTTTACTTCGTCCAGCTTGAACGGCTTGATGATCGCTTCGATCTTTTTCATACGGGCGGCCTCCTCGTTTTCTGTCATGGCGGTGAGATCACTTTCCCCCAGCCGCCTCAATTGGCTAAGCTGTCTCTACGCTGGGAGCCAAGGGGAATCCAGAGTAGCTGCCTCAATATTGCGCTTTGTGCGTAAAATTTACGCAGTTTAAAAACGATTATCGCGTCCCGACCGCCTTTGTCGCAGGAAACCATATGTCCGAATTGCTCACATCCGCCCAAATGCGCGCCATCGAGACCGCCGCCATCGACTCAGGCGCGGTCACCGGCCTTGAATTGATGGAACGCGCGGGGCGCGGCGTGGTCGAGGCGATCATGGCGCATTGGCCACATCTGGCCAAATCCTCCTACCGCGCCGTGGTGCTGTGCGGGCCGGGCAACAATGGCGGCGACGGCTTTGTCATCGCGCGACTGCTCCGGCAAAGCGGATGGGAGGTCACGGTCTTTCTATATGGAGATGCGGCCAAACTGCCCCCCGATGCGCGGGCGAATTTTGAACGCTGGAGTGCCATGGGAGAGGTCTTGCCGCTCAGCGAACGCGCGTTTCGCACGGGCGGCCGCAACATCGCCGATCTCTACATCGACGCGATTTTCGGCACGGGGCTGAGCCGCGCGCCGGATGGGGAACTGGCGCAGGTGTTGCGCCACCTCGGCGGGTCCGGCGGCGAGGATTACGCCTCGCAAATTGTCAGCGTCGATGCGCCCTCGGGGTTGTGCCTTGATAGCGGGCGTATTTTGTCGGCCGATCCCAACGGCGCAGGGGCTATTGAGGCCCGTTTTGCCGCTCTCACCGTGACCTTTCAATCGGCCAAGGCGGGGCATTACCTTGCCGATGGTCCTGCCGCTTGCGGCAAGCTGGTGGTCAAGGATATCGGGCTGGGGGCCGCCACACCTGCGCCTCCCCAATCTGTCAGGCTGGCCGCTGCGCCGCATCCCGCGATTTTGTCGAAAACGTCCGACACGCACAAATATTCCTACGGCCATGCGCTGGTTCTGTGCGGCGCTTCGGGCAAAACCGGCGCGGCGCGATTGGCGGCGCGCGGGGCGCTGCGGATCGGGGCGGGGTTGGTGACGCTCGGCGTGCCCAAGGCCGCAATCCCCGAAGTCGCGGCGCAGGTCACGTCGGTCATGACCCTGCCCATCGACAGCCCCGAGGACCTGCGCGCCGCGCTGACCGACACGCGCATCAATGCCATCTGCCTTGGGCCAGGATTGGGGGTGGAGCGCGCGGCGGCCTTATTGCCGGCGGCTTTGGAGGCGCGGCGGCGCATGGTTCTGGACGCCGATGCGCTCACCGCCCTGTCGCAAAATCCTGATCTGATGGGTTTGCTGCATGAGGAGTGTATCTTGACGCCCCATGCGGGCGAATTTGCGCGTCTTTTCCCCGAGATTGCCGCCAAATTATCCGCCCCCGCGGTCTCCGGCCCCGCCTATTCCAAGGTCGATGCCACACGCGAGGCCGCCGCCGCGGCGGGCTGCACGGTTTTGTTCAAGGGCGCCGATACCGTCATTGCCGATCCGAACGGGCGCGCCATCCTCGCCTCGGCGCACTATGATCGCGCCGCGCAGTGGCTGGCCACCGCCGGATCGGGCGATGTTCTGGCGGGGTTCATCACGGGGCTTTTGGCGCGGGGAGTGCCGGTATCGCGCTGCGCCGAAATGGCGGCCACTTTGCATGTGGACTGCGCGCGCAGCTTCGGGGCAGGGCTGATCGCCGAAGACCTGCCCGAGCAATTGCCGCTGGTGATGCGCGCACTTGGCCTCACCTGAAGCGGCTCTCATATGCAAAAAGGCCCCCGATCAAGCGGGAGCCTTGTTGAAATTTAGGTCACGTTTTGCGTGAAACCTGTGAGACGCTTGAAATAGCGCGGCTCAGGCCGCCTCGGCCTTGACACGGCGCGCTTGCAAAAGCGGGCAGGAGACCTCAAGCCCGTCGGCATAGATCACATGTTCGCGGTCGAATTCGACGATATGCAGCGTCACGTCGCGGGCGGCCTGCAAGGTGACAAATTCGCCATCGGCCAAACGGCGCGCGGGCACCAATGCCTGTTTGCTGCCGAACAGCGCCTCGGCGCGCCAATCGCGGATCAGCACCTCTTGGCTCGCGGGCAAGGTCACATCGCTTTCGGGGCGCGCATGGCCCAAAGATCCGGCCTTGATATGAACGGTTTCGATATGCGCCAAACGGCGGTGCACGGCGCGCACCACGGCCATGCCGCTGTCACGGGTGATGACCCGATCTCCGGGGGATAGGAATTCCACCGGCATTTCGCCTTCAAGGGTCAAGACGACGCTACCGGCCATAAGGCCTTGGTTGCGTTGGAGTTCTTCACTATGCGCTGCCTCGGCAGATTGCTCTGCTGCGGTGCGCCGGACCGTATTCGGTTTCATGGCGTTTCTCGCTGTTATCTGCCTCAATTTATTAACCTAGATTAAGGCAGCATTAAGGACATTCCTAGGGCATTTCACGGCCCGCGCGCCCATTGCGCCGCGGTTGTGACCGCGATGCCATGGGCGCGCATTAGGGTGTTTCCTCAATGAATCGAGAGAGATGCGAGGATCAGGCGACATCAGCCTCGTCATAACCCGCGCCGGCCTCGTCTCCGGCGAAATCGTCGTAACCGTCGCTTTTTGCCGTTCCATCGACGCTAAAGAAGCCGATCAGATCGCGCAACGTCTCGCTGTTGCGGGCGAGGGTCTCGGTGACGGCGGCATATTGCTGTGTCAACTCGGCGTTCTGGTTGGTGGCCACGGCGATTTCGGCCACGGCGCCCTGCGCGGTTTGCGCGCGCTCGTTTTGCGCGCTGGAGCGTTCGGCAATCGCCGAGATCATCACCACCAAGGGTTCGATCCCCTCTTGGATCTGTTCGAAAACCTCGCCGCTGCCCTTCACATGGCGCGCGCTGCCTTCGACCTCGCGCACGTTCTCGGCGATCAGCGCGGCGATCTGTTGCGATGCATCGGCGCAGCGCGCCGCCAGCCCGCGCACCTCGGTCGCCACCACGGCAAAGCCCTTGCCCGCCGATCCGGCCCGCGCCGCCTCGACCGAGGCATTGAGCGCCAGAAGATTGGTCTGGAAGGCGATCTCGTCGATGGTGCTGGTGATTTCGGCAATGCGGCTGGAGGCGGTTTCCACATGACCCATGGCGGTGATCGCCTCGCTGACCGTGCGGGCGCCGCCTTCGGCCACATCGCGCAGGGTCTGCGCCATTTTCGCGCCGCCATCGGCCTCTTTGGCATTGTCGCTGGCCCCGCGGGCGAGGGCCGAGATGGTCTCGCTCGACGATTGCACGGCGGCGTTTTGCTCTTCGGTGCGCGCGGCCAGTTCGACCCCCGAACGCCCGAGGTTGTCCGCCGTCTCTCCGACCAGCCGCGCCGATCCGGTGATGTCATTGACGATCTCGGCCAGAACCTGCGTGGTGCGATGGGCGGCGTCGCGGATATCGCGGAACACACCTTGGTGATCGGCGCGCATCTCGCGGGTCAAATCGCCCTCGGCCAATCCGGCCAGAACCATGCGGATGTCTTCCAGCCCGCTTTGCGTCACCTGCGAAATCCGGTTCACGCCTTGCGACAATTCAAGGAAGGTGCCGACCTTATCCTCTTCGGGCACGCGCTGCGAGAAATCCCCGTTCGAGCAGGCCTCGACAACCTTGGCCAATTCGGCAGAGGCCTTGGCATCGCGCTCGGCGGCGGCTTCGCGCTCGGCGCGCTGCTTGGCCTCAAAGCGTTGCTGCGTCTCGATCGCCTCGCCCGACAGTTTCACGATGTCATTGATCGCGGCGCTGAGCGTGTGGAAGGTGCCGGACTTGTTTTGCAGATCGATAAAGAGGTCGAATTGCCCCTCCTTGCAGCGGGCAATCACCTCGGCGATTTCCTCGACGGCGGTTTTGCGCGCCGCATCCTCGGCGGCAATCGCGGCTTGGCGCGCTGCACCATTGTCGCGAAACACCCGCAACCCGCTGGCGATCTGGCCCAATTCATGACGGCGCACATCGGGGATCGACACATCGGTATTGCCATCGGCCAATTCCGCCATCGGCGCGAGAATTTGTGCCAAGGCCTTGCGATAGCTGCGATAAATCGCAAAGCAGAACACACCGGACAAGAGCAGGGCCACGCCCAGAAGGATGAAGTTTTGCATCACGGCTGCCTGCGCTGCGCCAGCTGCGGCATCGGCGTCGGCTTGCAAAATCTCGCCACTTGCGTTCTCGAGCGCGAGCAGGGCTTCGATCTTGGTGGTGATGGCGGCGAACCATTTGTCGACGGTGATCTCGCCCATGGCCAAGGCATCATCATCGAGAATATAGGCGCGCCATTCGTCGATCTGCAGCGCCGCATCGCTCATCAGAGCTTCTTGCAACTGCGCGCCCACCGAATCGTTGGAGGTGGCCAGAATGTGGTTTTGCAAGGCGCGTTGCTGGTCGATCAGCCCGCGAAACCGCGCGAGGGTTTGCATCTCGAAAACGCCGGTGCCGGTGTCGCCGGAGGCGGCCTCAAGCCCGCCTGCGCCCACCGCGCGCTCCAGCCCCGCCATGTCCTTGGCGGCCAGAAGCGTCGAATGGCGCTGCATCAGATAGGACAGCCGCCCCGACGGCACGCTTTGCGCCAGATCGCCCACAGCGGCAAAGGCCGCATGGTGGAAATTGGTGTAATTGCCCGCCGCTTCCAAAGGCGCAATCTCGAAGGCGTCCACCGCCGCGCGCCCCGCCAGAAGCGTGGCCAGATGTTGCGAAAGCGCCTGCACCCGCTCGGCGGCGGAGGGCGGCAAAAGCGGCAAGGCCTCGGCAATATCGGCGTCAAACGTCGCCCGTTCCAGATCGACACGGCTGCGTTGCTCTTGCAATTCTGCGGTGAATTTCTCGCCCCGAGAGGTGAGGAAGACCACGCTCATGCCGCGTTCGGTTTGCAACTCATGCACCAATTTGCCCACCTCGCGCGTCAGTGCGGCGTAATGGGGCAACGAGCCAAGCTCGCGCGAGCGGTCCATTTTGTCGCGAAGCTGCATTTGCGCGAAAAACAGCGCCACCGCGAATCCGATCGCGATGAACAAAAACATGATGTGACCGATGGAGAGCCTTGTGACGATACGGGACATGCGTGACCTCGGGTTTTGAAACGGGTTTGGACCCCGTGTAGCAAGTCAATCGCCAAGAATTCGTTACCCTACGTCGGGCGGGCGCGGCGATTTATGTCGCATTTGAGCAGTGCCGACCGCGCCAGCCCCCTTTCGGCAAGGCCCGCGCCGCCGCCCTGCGCCATCTCGATCAAGGCGTGATTTTCCACTCGCCACCGGTTTGAGGATTTGCTATTGCACGGCTCACCCGACCACGGCGCGCAGGCGCGGGGCGGGCGGATGCGGGTGTGGCGGAATTGGTAGACGCACCAGATTTAGGTTCTGGCGCCGCAAGGCGTGGGGGTTCAAGTCCCTTCACCCGCACCACAGGTTTTCAACACACACAGCCGCCCGTCACGGCAAAATGGCACGCGGCAGGGCGCCGATGCGGCAGCTTTGATCGCTGGCCGCCCGCGCAGGCCACAAAATTGCACAGCCACAAAAAAAACGGGCCGCAGATGCAGCCCGTTTGTTGTTATATCCCAATCGCTTATGCGGCTTTCTTGCGCCGCGCGGTAAAGCCCAGAGCGCCCAGACCGACGAGCAGCAACGGCATCGCCGCAGGCAGCGGCACCGCAGGGGCGGCTTCGGAAATCGACCAGTTGCCGGCCTCTGAATAGGGATCCGCGAAGCCAAAGTTGGATCCGCCCGACACGCCTAAACCGGTGTTATAGTGGTAGGCAGAGGCGCCAAAGTTATCCACGCCATTATCGGTGAAGGAACCATAGAAGGTGCTGCTGCCCGAGATATTGCCGCCGGCATCGGTGCTGAAACGGGTCACGCCGGTGTTTCCGCCGAACGTATATTCCGTCCCCGCCCCCCAATAGGCCGAATAGCTGCCGATGGTGATCGTCGTGCTGAGGAAGTCCTGATCGGTGAAAACCGTGGAGATCGACGAGCCGCCATTGTCGGCCAAAAGGCTGACGGTCACGGTGTCGCCCGCCTCGAAATATCCGGCCAGACCGGTTTCCACGGTCGATGTATATTCGATTGTGTATGTTGCCGCATTGGCAAGCCCCGCCGCCGCGACGGTGCCTGCAAGAACCAAAGACCCAATGATACGCTTCATAAAAATACTCCCATAAATCCGTTGGATGAAATTATCCAACAAAACGAACCTATCGCAATCGGGCGCAAATAGACAGGGATTTCAAAAACCTGCGCCGCGCGCCGCCAAAGACTGCGCGCGGGGGCGCAGGGCGCAAAAATGCCCGCCTTGCGCCTTGCTGCACAAGACTCTGCTTGCATGCGCCGCGCGCCGCACCTAGAAGGGCGCTTGATTTATATAGGGGCGCGGAGCGCCTCGCCGGATGAAGATGTAAAGGACGAGAACATGCAGGTCACCGAGACCCTCAACGAAGGCCTCAAGCGCGCCTATTCGATCACCGTCACCGCGGCGGAGCTCGATGCCAAAGTCAACGAAAAGCTGGTCGAAGCGCAGCCCGAAGTCGAAATGAAGGGCTTTCGCAAGGGCAAGGTCCCGATGGCGCTTTTGAAAAAGCAATTCGGCCCGCGCGTTTTGGGCGAAGCCATGCAAGAAGCCGTTGACGGCGCCATGTCCGAGCATTTCGAAAAAACCGGTGATCGCCCCGCGATGCAGCCCGACGTCAAAATGGCCGATGGCGAGAACTGGAAAGAGGGCGACGACGTTCTGGTCAATATGTCCTACGAAAAACTGCCCGAAATCCCCGAAGTGGATCTGGCCAAGCTCAAGCTTGAAAAACTCGTCGCCAAGGCCGATGACGCTGCAGTGGACGAGGCGCTCGCCAATCTGGCCGAAACCGCCCAAGATTTCGCAGACCGCAAAAAAGGCTCCAAGGCCAAAGACGGCGATCAGGTCGTGTTTGATTTCCTCGGCAAAGTCGATGACGTCGCCTTCGACGGCGGCTCGGCCGAAGATTACCCGCTGGTGCTTGGTTCCGGCAGCTTCATCCCCGGTTTCGAAGAGCAGCTTGTCGGCGTGAAAGCGGGCGAGGAAAAAGCCGTCACCGTGACCTTCCCCGAAGATTACCAAGCCGAAAACCTCGCCGGTAAAGAGGCCGTGTTCGATTGCACCATCAAAGCGGTCAAAGAACCCAAAGCCGCCGAAGTGAACGACGAATTGGCCAAGAAATTCGGTGCCGAAGACCTCGCCGCGCTCAAGGGCCAGATCGCCGAGCGCCTTGAGGCCGAATATGCCGGTGCCGCGCGCGCCTTGATGAAGCGCGAGCTTCTCGATGCGCTCGACAAAGAGGTCTCTTTCGACCTGCCGCCCTCCTTGGTCGAGGCCGAAGCCGGTCAGATCGCGCACCAGCTGTGGCACGAGGAAAACCCCGATGTGACCGATCACAACCACGATCCCATCGAGCCGACCGCCGAGCATAACGAATTGGCCGAACGCCGCGTGCGCCTTGGCCTTCTGCTCGCCGATCTGGGCCAGAAAGCCGAAGTCGAAGTGACCGACGCCGAGATGACCCAAGCGATCATGAACCAAGCCCGCCAATATCCGGGTCAAGAGCGTCAGTTCTTCGAGTTCATCCAGCAAAACCAGCAGATGCAACAGCAGCTGCGCGCGCCTTTGTTCGAGGATAAGGTTGTCGATCACGCTTTCTCGCTGGCGAAAGTCACCGAAAAAGAGATCAGCAAAGACGATCTGCAAAAAGCCGTCGAGGCGCTCGACGACGAATAATCCGCGCGCCGGATCGATATCTATTGCGAAGGGCCGCCCGTTCGGGGCGGCCCTTTTGCGTTGCGGCTCCGGCACCCGCCCGCGCGGGACATTGCGGCGCGATCTTGCCAAAGTCCCTGACAAAAGACCCTGACAAGACCATGCGGGCGCGGTTCGGGCGCAGGAGGGCTTGTCATCCCCCCGCGCGCCGCGCCACACTGCGCCTTATCGCCGGTGCGCGCCCCGATGGCGGGGCCGTTTCGCACCGACGCGATACCGACAAAATACCGACGTGATACCGACGCGCCAAAACGGCGCTCGGCCCGCGCCGCGCGAGGGAGGAAGAACATGGACTATCTGGGGTTCGACAAGGCCACATTCGAGGCCTTCAAAGCCGATGATCGGGCAGGGCCGATCCATATGCTCAACTTGGTCAAACTCAAAACCACCGCCACCTATGAGGACGGCAGCACCTGCAGCGGCGCCGAGGCCTATGCCGCCTATGGCCGCGAGAGCCAGCCGGTGTTCGACCGCCTCGGCGGGCGCATCGTGTGGCGCGGCAAGATGGAGCTGATGGTCATCGGGCCCAAGGACGGATCGGAGGCTTGGGACCTGTGTTTCATCGCCGAATATCCCAGCCCCGCCGCATTTGTCGAAATGGTCTATGACCCGCAATATCGTAAGGCCATGCGCCACCGCCAAGCGGGCGTGCAAACCTCGCGTCTGGTGCGGATGATGCCGCAAGAGGCGGGCGAGAATTTCGGCCAGTAACCGCCTGCGCGGCACGTAAAAAGGGCCGCGCATCTCTGCGCGGCCCTTTGAATTTATCGTTGCATTGAAAAGGCTTACGCCTCTTCTTCGCCCTCGGCAGGGGTCTCTTCGGCAGGGGCGGCTTCGACCAGTTCGTCGTCCTCCGCTGCGGCCGCGCCGATGTCTTCGAACAGCTCGGCGATCTCGAATTCCGCTTCGGCTTCCGCCTCGGCTGCGAGCTCTTGGATCGATTTGCCCGAGGCCTGCAATTCGGCTTCTTCCACCGAACGCGCGACGTTCATGACGATGGTCACGGTGACTTCGGGGTGCAGCTTGACCGACACGTCGTGCAGGCCGAGGTCTTTGATCGGGTTGATCAAAGCGACCTGCTTGCGGTCCACCGAGAAGCCTTCGGCGGTGGCGGCTTCTGCGGCGTCACGCGGGGTGACCGAACCGTAGAGCGAACCGGCGTCAGAAGCCGAGCGGATGACGATGAACTGCTGCCCATCGAGCTTGGCGCCCAGTGCATCGGCTTCTTTTTTGGTCTCAAGGTTGCGCGCTTCGAGCTGCGCTTTTTGCGCTTCAAAGCTTGCCACATTGGCCGAAGAGGCGGTCAACGCCTTGCCCTGCGGCAACAGGTAGTTGCGCGCATAGCCGGATTTGACGTCAACGACGTCACCCATTTGGCCAAGCTTGGCCACACGTTCGAGAAGGATAACTTGCATGTGCTTTCTCCTTACTTCACGGCGTAGGGAAGCAGGGCGAGGAAGCGGGCGCGTTTGATGGCGCGCGACAGCTCACGTTGCTTCTTGGCCGAAACGGCGGTGATGCGCGACGGAACGATCTTGCCACGCTCAGAGATATAGCGCTGCAGCAGTTTCGTGTCTTTGTAGTCGATCGCAGGTGCATTGTCGCCCGAGAAGGGGCAGACTTTGCGGCGGCGGAAAAACGGTTTGGTAGCCATTGTTTAGCGTCCTTTTCTCAAGCGTTGATTAGCGACGGTCGCCGCGATCACCGCGGTCGCCACGATCACCGCGGTCTCCACGATCACCGCGCGGGCCGCGGTCACGTTCGTCACGTTTTTGCATTTGCACCGAGGGACCCTCGGCGTGCTCGTCAACCTTGATGGTCAGAACGCGCATGACATCGTCATGCAAACGCATCAGGCGCTCCATTTCTTGCACGGCAGCGGCGGGCGCGTCCGAGCGCAAGAAGGCATAATGGCCTTTGCGGTTCTTGTTGATTTTGTAAGCCATCGTTTTGACGCCCCAATACTCGTGATCCACGAGTTTGCCGCCGTTGTCGGCGAGGACGGTGCCAAAATGTTCGATAAGGCCTTCAGCTTGCGTGTTGGACAAGTCCTGACGCGAGATGAATACATGCTCATAAAGCGGCATGTGCTCTCCATTCATTTTTCAGGCGCATTTCATAGGACGGGCAAGACCACCGTGTCGCGGCCCATCCACGAGAGACTGCGCGGTTCAATCGATTTGCGCACGGTGAAGGCGCCTCTTAGCTCGGATTTATCTGCCGCGCAAGGCCTGCTGTGCCTCTTGGGGGCGCGCCGTCGCGGGCCGCTATATATAGCGGTGAAAACGGGTCTCGCGGCGCAAGCGTCGCATGAATGCCACAGCTTGCGCAGCGGTCGCGATTTGACCCGATGGCTGCCTCATTTCCGTCCAAATCTTAACCCAAGGTTAACCACAACAACAGCGCCACGGCCAAAGTGCCATGCAAACAAAGGCGCAGCAGTGAAGAAACCCGAAAGGAAACCCGTTATGTCCGCGATGTCCGATATCATGCTTGAACCGCGTGTCGATGCTATGCCGCGCAAGGCCCGCTCGAAACGGACCGGCCGCGATATTGTTCGGGTGGTCGGCTCGCCAATGGTGCGCGCCGCGTCGATCTTCTTTGGCGTTGTGTTGATCACCTCCGCAGGCGGGTTGTGGCTCGTCGCGCCGGGCGGTTGGGACGCAGAGCAAATGTTGATCCGATTGGTGATTTCGATGCTGCTTTTGGGCGCGGGTCTCGCGGTGATGCAGCCGGGGCGTCAAGGCACCACCCCCGAGGTGCATCTTGATCCGGCGCGCGCCGAGATGGTGCTTTATAATGTGTCTTGCGACGGCGCCCGCCGCGAGATCGCGCGCTACAGCTATGATGAACTCGGCTCGGTGGACTTTCGCAATGATCTGCTGCGCGCGACGGATGCGGATGGCAATACGTTGATCGAAATGGCGATGGCCGAGCAGCGTGATCTTGATGAATTGCAGCGCGCGCTCGGGGCGGCTTTTGCCCGCGCGGCTTGACGCGCAAAAACGATACTGCGCGGCTTGACGCGCAAAAACGATACTGCGCGACTTGACGCGCAAATCGTAAAGCGCGGCCGGACGCGCCAGACCCTGACATAACCTCCCCAAGACTTCAGACCCGCCTTGTGCGGGTCTTTTTGTGTCTCAAGGCATAAATCGCCGCCCCAAAGGCGCGCGCACCGGCGGCCCGCCGCCTATGGCGGGGCGAGCATGCGCGCCTGTGCGCACAAACTGTTGATTTTCGTGCAATTGCGAACATGTGATAAACAAGTACACCTGTGACCAATATTAACTCCAATCCCGATGGGAAGGATGACCCGTATGAACTTGTTTACCTCGCCTTTGAAAACCACCGCTCTGGGCGCCGCGCTTGCCGCTACTTTGGCCGTTGGCGCGACCGCTGCCTCCGCAGCCGCCGAGAAATATGTGCTCGACGCCAGCCACAGCCAGATCGTGTTCAGCTATAACCACCTTGGCTATTCGACCAACTATGGCATGTTCTCCGGCTTTGAAGGTGAAATCATGCTCGACGCCGAAGATCCTGCGGCCTCGTCGGTCACCGTCTCCTTTCCCGTCACTTCGATGCTGACCGGCTGGGAAGGCCGCTTCAACCACTTCATGGGCGATGATTTCTTTGGCAAGGCCGACGAGACCGTCACCTTCACCTCGACCGCGATCGAAGTGACCGGCGAGAAGACCGCCAAAATCACCGGCGACCTGACGCTCAACGGCGTGACCAAACCCGTTGTTTTGGATGCGGTGATGAACCAGTCGGGCGAACACCCGATGGCCAAAAAGCCTTGGGCCGGTTTCAGCGCGACCACATCGGTCAAGCGCACCGATTTCAACGTCGGCGCTTTTGCGCCCTACGTTTCCGACGAGGTGCAGATCATGATCTCGATCGAGGCGATGAAAGCCGAATAAACCGTACAGACGGTAACGATGCGAAAGGCCGCTCCTGAACGGGGCGGCCTTTTTTTGTTTGCGGGTTTGTGGTGATGAGTGTCGAGCGCCTCGCGCAGCGATGCGCAGGGTGTGTTGCCCCCGTAACCGACAAGCAGAGGCAAGAGCGCGCGCGTTACGGCGCGCGCACCGCCGTCACGCCCACGGTGACATCGACGCCAAAGCCCAGACTGCTTTCGTCGTCCATCTTCATCCCGATCCCGAAATCACGCCGGTCCAGCCGCAGCGCCCCTTGCATCACCGCTGTCTCGCCATCAATCGCCAAGGTGAAGGGCAGGGCCAGCGGCACCGAATTGCCCTTGATGGACAGCGTGCCTCGGGCCTCCAGCGCGCCGTCGGCCTCGATGATGTCGGCGGCAAAGACGGCGGTAGGATGGGCGGCTGCGTCAAAGAAATCGGCCCCGAGCGCTTGGTCGGTGACCGAGCCGAGCGACAAGGAGGCGATGTCGATGCGCACCTCGACCGCGCCTTTTTGCCCGCTCGCTTGCGGATCATAGGTGATATCGGCCTGCCATGCGCCGAAATTGCCGCTCACTTCGGAGCCGAATTGCTGCACCGCGATGGCGATTTGCCCTTCTTGCACCTGCCATTGGTTTGCGGTGGCGGGGGGTGTGGCGGAAGGGGCCGCCGCCGTCACCGATGCGCGCGCGGGTGGGGTTTCATTGGGGGCGAGCCGAGCAGAGGACCATCCGACCACCAAAGTTGCGCCCAAAAGCACGGCGGCGATGGAGGCAGGCAGCAGATGCGAGGGCTGCTGCGCCGAGGGCTGCGCCCCGCCGCCGCGCGGCAGCATCCGGCGCAGGGTCGCGTCCTTGTCGATCACATGGTGTTTGAGCGCCCCCGCGATATGCAATCCGATCGCGACGATCATCAACCGCCCCGACAGGAAATGCACCACTTCGGAGGCCTCGGCGACCGCCGCCGATTGCGTCACAAAGGGCAGGCCTTGGCCAAAGGGCCACCAGATCGGCGCGAAGCCCGAGGTCGCCGCGTGGTGGACCCATCCCGACAAAGGCACCAGAACCATCGTGCCGTAGAGCGTCCAATGCACCCCTTCGGCCAAAACCGCCTCCAGCTTGTGATTGCCGTTCAGCAGCCCAGGTTTGGGTTGGCTAAAGGCCCAAAGGATGCGCCCGAGCGCGACGAAAAACGCCGCCACGCCAAGGGTTTTATGCAAGGAAAACAACATCGCCACCCGCGCCACCGTCGCCGCATCGGCCCCGCCGCTGCGCAGCGCATAGGACATCTCATGGGCAAGCCAGCCGACGGGGATAGCGGTCAAGATCAACAGGGCGGTGAGCCAGTGAAAGCTCTTGGTGACGGTGCCATAGCTTTGCGGCGTATTGGAAAGGGACATGGGGCTTCCTGCTATAAAGATATATCGAATGACGGGTTTGCCTCACATTACCCCGCCGCGCCGCGCAAGAGTATCGCCATTCGCGCACAGCATCGGGCGCATGGCGCACAGGTGTTCATCTGCGCACTCCCCCCTTTGGCGGCGGGGCGGCGCGGGGCGGCGCAGGGCCGCGCGCGCCCATGTTGCCAAGCGCGCCGCGCCGCGCTATCCCCGATCCAAAGCGATAACGAGCACGAACGGAGGCCTAGACCATGAGCCGCGCATTGATTTTCCCCGGGCAGGGTGCCCAAACCATCGGCATGGGCAAGGCCTTGGCCGAGGCCTATCCCGCCGCCAAAGCGGTGTTCGACGAGGTCGACGAGGCGCTTGGCGAAAGCTTGAGCAGCCTGATCTGGGAGGGCGATCAAGACACATTGACCCTGACGCAAAACGCCCAGCCTGCGCTCATGGCGACCTCGCTGGCGGCAATGCGCGCGCTGGAGGCCGAAGGCGTGGTTTTGGCCGATGTGGCCGCCTATGTGGCGGGGCATTCGTTGGGTGAATATTCCGCCCTCGCGGCGGCGGGCGCCTTTAGCGTCGCGGATGCCGCACGGCTGTTGCGCACCCGAGGCAAGGCCATGCAAGAGGCCGTGCCCGTCGGCGTCGGCGCCATGGCGGCCTTGCTGGGCCTCGATTTCGAAACCGCGCAGGCCGTGGCCGAAGAAGCGGCGCAGGGCGAAGTGTGCCAAGCGGCCAATGACAATGATCCGGCGCAAGTCGTCGTCTCCGGCCATAAGGCCGCTGTCGAACGCGCCTGCGAGATCGCCAAGGCCAAAGGCGCCAAACGCGCGCTTTTGCTGCCCGTGAGCGCCCCGTTCCATTGCGCCCTGATGGAGCCTGCGGCCCGCGTCATGGCAGGCGCGTTGGGCGAGGTCGATATCAACCGCCCCGCCGTGCCGGTGGTGGCCAATGTGCGCGCCGATGCGGTCAGCGATCCGAGCGTGATCCGCGCGCTTTTGGTCGAGCAGGTCACCGGATCGGTGCGCTGGCGCGAAAGCGTTTTGTGGATGGGCGCGCAGGGCGTCACCGAAATGTGGGAGGTCGGCGCAGGCAAGGCCCTGAGCGGCATGGTCAAACGCATCGACCGCGCGATTGCGCCGATGAACATCGGCACCCCCGAAGACGTGCAGGCCGTAGCGGCCACTCTGGCGTGATAGATAACCAAAGAAAGACGCGACATATGTTTGATTTGACTGGAAAAAATGCGCTGATCACCGGCGCTTCGGGCGGCATCGGCGGACAGATCGCCAAGGCGCTGCACGGCGCGGGCGCCACTGTGGGCCTGTCGGGCACGCGGGTCGAGCCTTTGGAGGCTTTGGCGGCCGAACTTGGGGATCGCGCCCATGTGCTGCCGTGCAACCTGTCGGACGGCGCGGCGGTGGATGCCCTGCCCAAACAGGCGATCGAGGCGATGGGATCGGTCGATATCCTCGTCAATAACGCAGGCATCACCCGCGACCAGATTTTCATGCGCATGTCCGACGATGAATGGCAATCGGTGCTCGATGTGAACCTGACCGCGACCATGCGCCTGTGCCGCGGTGTGATGCGCCCGATGATGAAGGCGCGTTGGGGCCGGATCGTCAATATTTCGTCCATCGTCGGCGCCACCGGTAATCCGGGGCAGGCGAATTATGCCGCCTCCAAGGCGGGTATGATCGGCATGACCAAATCCATCGCCTATGAGGTCGCCAGCCGCGGCATCACCGCCAATGCCGTCGCGCCCGGATTTATCGCCACGGCGATGACCGACAAATTGACCGATGATCAAAAAGACAAGATCAACGTGCAAATCCCCGCCGCCCGTATGGGCACCCCCGAAGAGATCGCCGCAGCGGTGCTTTATCTGGCCAGCCCCGAGGCGGGCTATGTCACGGGCGCGACCTTGCACGTCAATGGCGGTATGGCGATGCTTTAGGGCCGCGCTCACGTCGCAACGAGATTGACGTCGCAACGAGATTGAAAAGGGCGCGGCCAAGGCTGCGCCCTTTGGCGTTCAATCGCCGTCGTCCAAGGCGATCCCATGCCCCAAAGCCGCGCGCCGCAGCAGATGCCAAACCAGCCCCAAAGGCGCGAACACAAAGCAAAGGCCCAAGGCGGGCAGAGTGCCCAAATGGCCCATCGCGCGCCGCGCCGCATCGCGGGCCACCCAAGCTCCGACAAACAGATCAAAACAGATGAAATGCGCCCATGCGGTCAGGGCGCCGACGGGATGCGAGAAGAGCGCCATAACCCCTGTCAGCGACCCCATCGCGGCCCCTTCGGCGGCATATCCGAGGAAAACCGCCGAAAAAAGCAAGGCGCCATAGAGCGCGCCCAAGATCAAGGGCACAAGGCCGGAATGCACATAGGCCCGCGTCATTCGCGCCTTGGGTGCGCCGATGAGCAAGGCCCATGCGGGCAGGACCGGCAAATGCATGGCGATAAATAATGTGTCATATGAAAGCATTACGTTACATACCTCAGGTTGCGGCAGGGGTTTGTCGAGCAGATGTCACTAAGGTTTCCCTATCGTCAACACGCCCGCGCACTTGCGCCAAACCCGCCCCGCGCCCAGTTAAGACAAAGCGTTTGCCAATCGCGCACCATGTGCTATAGGCGGCGACAGAACTGTTCTTGCACCCATATCTTGTGTGCAAGGATATGTCACCCGCGCGGCGGGATCGAAGAGAACCGCCTCTCGGGGCACCAATAGGCCGCTTTGCTGATCACATCAGGAGGCGGCAACCCAAAACGGGCCGCAGCGCCCAGACCAGTTATGAGGACTTGACATGAGCGACGTCGCAGACCGCGTGAAGAAAATCGTTGTAGAGCACCTTGGTGTGGAAGAAGACAAGGTCACCGAGAACGCGTCGTTCATCGACGATCTGGGTGCAGACAGCCTCGACACCGTCGAGCTGGTCATGGCGTTCGAAGAAGAGTTCGGCATCGAAATTCCCGATGACGCCGCCGAAAACATCCAGACCTTCGGCGACGCCGTTAAGTTCATCAAAGAAGCCTCCTAAGGCTTTGCCGCCGCCCCTTGCGGGCGCGCGATATGTGATCGCAGCCCCTGCCATACCGGCGGGGGCTGTTTTCGTTTCGCGCGGGGGAATCGCGGGGCGCAGGAGCCTATGCAGTGGTGCGCCGCGCCGCCGATACATCATAGGGTAGAGCCGCGCGGATCGCCACGCCGCGCACAAAAAACTGTAAAGCACTGCAAAACCCCGCCGATAGACGCCCCACGCCTCTTGCCCCTATGCCCCAAGGCAAGGTATGCACGAGGCCAATGAAACGGGGAGGCATCATATGCGCCGAGTAGTTGTCACAGGTCTTGGGTTGGTCACGCCGCTGGCTTGCGGAGTGGAAGAGACGTGGAAGCGTTTGCTTGCCGGTCAATCCGGCGCCGATACCATCAAACAATTCGATGCCAGCCATCTGGCCACGGATTACGCTTGCGAAGTCAAACATGGCGACGGCACCGACGGCACATTTAACGCGGACGACTGGATGCTTCCAAAAGAGCGCCGCAAGGTCGATGATTTCATCCTCTACGGCATTGCCGCCGCCGAGCAGGCCGTGCAAGACGCCGGATGGAAGCCCGAAGACCGCGAAGGCCAGATCCGCACCGGCGTGATGATCGGCTCGGGCATCGGCGGGTTGAACTCGATTGCCGAAACCGCCGTGATGATCAAGGAACGCGGCCCGCGCCGCGTCTCGCCCTTCTTTATCCCTGGCGCGCTGATCAACCTGATCTCGGGTCAGGTGAGCATCAAATACGGCTTCAAAGGCCCCAACCACGCGGTTGTCACCGCCTGTTCCACCGGTGCCCATGCCATCGGGGATGCGGCGCGTTTGATCCAATGGGGCGATGCGGATGTGATGATCGCCGGCGGCGCGGAATCCTCGATCTCCGAGATCGGCATCGCGGGCTTTAATGCCTGTAAGGCCTTGAGCACACAGCATAAAGATGATCCGAAAAAGGCCTCGCGCCCCTATGATGCAAACCGCGACGGTTTTGTGATGGGCGAGGGTGCGGGGGTTGTCGTGCTTGAAGAATACGAGCACGCGGTGGCGCGCGGCGCGAAAATCTACGCCGAGGTTCTGGGCTATGGATTGTCGGGCGATGCCTATCACATCACTGCCCCCGCCGAAGACGGCGATGGCGCTTATCGCGCGATGGAGGCGGCGCTTGGCCGTGCGGGGCTGGAGCCTTCTGCGGTGGATTACATCAACGCGCATGGCACCTCGACCATGGCCGACACCATCGAATTGGCGGCGGTCGAGCGGCTTTTGGGCGATGCGGCGGCCAATGCCACCATGTCCTCGACCAAATCCTGCACCGGCCACCTGTTGGGCGCGGCGGGCGCGATCGAGGCGATTTTCTCGATCCTCGCGATCCGCGATCAGGTTGCTCCGCCGACGATCAACCTCGACGATCCGGCGGTGGAGTGCAAACTCGACCTCGCGCCGAACGTCAAGCGCGAACGCAAGATCGACGTGGTCCTGTCCAACAGCTTCGGCTTTGGCGGCACCAATGCCAGCCTGTGCATGGGAAAGTTGCGCTAAATGTGGAAAGCCCTCGCCTCGAACGCGATCACTTTGTTGATCGTCATCCTCTTCCTTTTGGGCGGGGTGATTTTGTGGGGGCAAAGCGAATATAACGCCCGAGGGCCGCTGGATCAGCAAATCTGCCTGCGCGTTCCTTCGGGCGGAAGCATGTCGCGCGTCAGCAAGGATCTCGCCAAAGAGGGCGCGATCAGCAGCGGCACGATTTTCCGTGTGGGCGCGGATTATACCGACAAAACTCAACAGCTTAAGGCGGGAAGCTACCTCGTCCCTGCGGGCGCGAGCATGGCGCAGATCGTCGATATCGTCACCCGCGGCGGGGCCAGCACCTGCGGCACCGAGATCGTGTATCGCATCGGCGTGACCCGCGCCTCGGTGCAGCTGCGCGCGCTCGATCCCGCGACCAGCCGCTATGTCGAAGAGGCCTCCTATAACCCCGCCGAAGAAGAGGCACCCGAGGCTTTGGTTAAAGCCGCCGAGGCTGGCGATGTGCGCTTTCGCGTGGCGCTGGCCGAAGGCGTGACCAGCTGGCAAGTGGTCGAAAACCTCAAATCCATCGATGTTCTGACCGGCGAGATCGGTGATCTGCCCGCCGAGGGCAGCCTTGCACCCGACAGCTATGAAATCCGCCGCGGCACCGCGCGGGCCGATTTGATCGCCAAAATGCAAAGCGCGCAGCAAGCGATCCTTGCCGCCGCATGGTCCGAGCGCGACGACAACCTGCCGGTCAAAACACCCGAAGAGGCCCTGATCCTCGCCTCCTTAATCGAAAAGGAAACCGGCGTGCCCGAAGAGCGCCGCCAAGTGGCCAGCGTCTTTGTCAACCGGCTGCGCCAAGGCATCAAATTGCAAACAGACCCCGCCGTGATTTACGGGATCACCAAGGGGCAGGGCGTGTTGGGCCGCGGCATCCGTCAAAGCGAATTGCGCCGCGAGACGCCGTGGAACACCTATGTGATCCCAGCCTTGCCGCCGACCCCGATCGCCAACCCCGGCCGCGCCAGCATCGAGGCGGCGCTCAATCCCGACACCACGCCCTATATCTTCTTTGTGGCCGATGGCACCGGCGGTCACGCCTTTGCCGAAACCTTGGCCGAGCATAACGCCAATGTCGCCAAATGGCGCCAGATCGAAGCCGAACGGGCCAAGCAATCGGAATAGGCCCGCCTGCGTTTCGAGGTTTAGCTTTGCGAAAAGCCCCGCCATGGCGGGGCGTTTTGTTAACCCTTTGGCGGCGCAAACTGATCCGGCGGGTTTTGCGAAAGCGCGCTCGCAAAGGCGTTTCACAGCAAGGGCTTAGGGCCGGTTTGCGCGTCTGTCGGGCGAAGACCCGCGCCGCAGGGCTCGCCTCTAAAGTGCCAAAAAACCTAAAGATAACGAACGCTTAGACGGCGCGCCTGTTGCGAAATCGCTTGACTTTGCGCGCGTTCTCGCCTATAAGTTGTGACATGCTGGAAGAAGTGACGAAGCGGCCAAGGGGGCATCCCCTCGGGCCGCTTTTTTGTTTCCTCATACACGGTGGGCAAACGCACCCAAAGAGGCAGAGCAACCCATGACCATGATTACCTCGCAAGAGGGACCCTCGTCGCTGGACAACAGTATCAGCGAGGTTGAACTCCAGTTGATGGACCTCAGGTCCGATCTTCGGGAAATGCAAATGCGGATCCGCGCCGGTGACGTCGCGGGGCTGAAAGACACCAGCAAAGCCATCTCCGATATCCGGCAATGGCTCAAAATCGCACATGAAACGGAGCAACTCCATGAAGAACGCCGCAGGAAAGAAAAAGGCATCGTTAACGATTACGCCCTCGATTTTGACGAGGCCCGATCTCAGATCAGGTGCCGCTTGGATCGCCTCCGCCGAACCTGCGGTTCAGGACGCCTTCCTAAATGAACTCAGCGAGGGAGAGCTTTTGGCTCTCCCTTATTTGTTCGAGTTCTGGGCTTTGGACCACCAGATGCCGCCCGAGGGCGATTGGCGCTCTTGGGTGATCATGGGCGGGCGCGGCGCGGGCAAAACGCGTGCAGGGGCCGAATGGGTCCGATCCATGGTCGAGGGCGCGCGCCCGCTCGACAAGGGGCGCTGCTCGCGGCTGGCGCTTGTCGGCGAGACCATTGATCAGGTGCGCGAGGTGATGGTCTTTGGCGAGAGCGGCATTCTCGCCTGCTCGCCTCCCGACCGGCGCCCCGAATGGCAGGCCAGCCGCAAGCGGCTCTTGTGGCCCAACGGGGCGACGGCGCAGATTTTCTCGGCCCATGATCCCGAAAGCCTGCGCGGTCCGCAGTTTGACGGGGCCTGGGTGGATGAGCTGGCCAAATGGAAGCGCGCCCAAGACACATGGGACATGCTGCAATTCGGTTTGCGCCTTGGCGAGACGCCGCAGGTCTGTATCACCACCACGCCGCGCAATGTCGGCGTGCTCAAGCAAATCCTCGCCTCGCCCTCGACCGTGACAACCTCGGCCCCGACCGAGGCGAATGCGGCCTTCCTTGCCGACAGCTTCCTCGAAGAGGTGCGCGCGCGCTATGCGGGCACGCGGTTGGGGCGCCAGGAACTGGATGGAGTTCTGCTTGAGGATGCCGAAGGGGCGCTGTGGACCACGGCGATGCTGGCAGAGCATCAGGTCGAGGCCGTGCCGGAGTTCGACCGGATCGTCGTCGCCGTCGATCCGCCGGTCAGCGGCAAGGACACCTCCGATGAATGCGGGATCGTGGTGGTGGGGGCCTGCACCCAAGGCCCTGTCCACGACTGGAAGGCCTATGTGCTCGAAGATGCCTCGATCGGGGCGGCGACCCCGACGCGGTGGGCCACCGCCGCCATCGCCGCGATGGAGAAATGGGGCGCGGAGCGCTTGGTCGCCGAAGTGAACCAAGGCGGCGATCTGGTCGAATCCGTCATTCGGCAGGTGGACCCGATGGTGCCGCTCAAGAAGGTGCACGCCAGCCGCGGCAAGGTCGCCCGCGCCGAGCCGGTTTCGGCGCTCTACGAGCAGGGGCGGGTCAAACACCTGCGCGGATTGGGGCAGCTTGAGGATCAGATGTGCCGCATGACTGCGCAAGGCTATGAGGGCAAAAAAAGCCCTGATCGCGTTGATGCATTGGTTTGGGCGCTGACGGAATTGATGATTCTTCCGGCCGCAAAATGGCGCCGCCCGCAGGTGCGCGCGCTCTAGTTTAGCCTCTTTAACCATTTGATAGGCATCTTCTCCCCAAGCCAGAGGGCAGCGAGCCAATGCGGATCACCGCCGCATCGTTGCCCTCGGACCCCATCGACCCCGCCCGCCACCGCGCAGGGTGGGCGCGGCACCATCGCCGCATCGCGCAAGATCCAAGAGGAGCACCGAATGACGGTTTTTGATTTCTTTCGCCGCGGCGAAGCCACCCAAGTGCCCGAGCAAAAGGCCAGCGCCACCGGTCCGGTGGTCAGCTATCACAGCGCCGGCCGCGTGGCATGGAGCCCGCGTGATACCGTATCGCTGACCCGCACGGGCTTTGCCGGTAACCCTGTCGGGTTTCGCGCCGTCAAACTGATTGCCGAAGCGGCCGCCGCATTGCCTTTGGTCTTGCAAGACGCAAACACCCGCTATGACAGCCACCCGATGTTGCGCCTTGTCGAGAGCCCCAATCCGGCGCAGGGCCGCGCGGAATTGTTCGAGGCGCTCTATGGCCAGCTTCTGCTGTCGGGCGATGCCTATCTGGAGGCCGTGGGCGGCGCGGATGGCACACCGGTCGAATTGCATGTGCTGCGCTCGGACCGGATGAGCCTCGTGCCCGGGGCGGATGGATGGCCCGTCGCCTATGATTACACCGTCGGCGGGCGCAAGCACCGCTTTGACGTGGCCAGCGGTCATCCCAGCGTCTGCCATATGAAGAATTTCCACCCGCAAGACGATCACTACGGCTTTAGCCCGATGCAGGCCGCCGCCATGGCCATCGACGTGCACAACAGCGCCAGCCGCTGGTCCAAAGCCTTGCTCGACAATGCGGCGCGGCCCTCGGGCGCGATTATCTACAAAGGCTCCGACGGCGCGGGCAGCCTCTCGCCCGATCAATACGACCGTTTGGTCAACGAGATGGAGAGCCACCACCAAGGCGCGCGCAACGCAGGGCGTCCGATGCTGCTCGAAGGCGGGCTGGATTGGAAGCCGATGGGGTTTTCGCCCTCGGATATGGAATTCCAGAAAACCAAAGACAGCGCCGCGCGCGAGATTGCCGTCGCCTTTGGCGTGCCGCCGATGTTGCTTGGGCTGCAAGGCGATTCCACCTACGCCAACTACCAAGAGGCCAACCGCGCCTTTTACCGGCTGACGGTATTGCCCTTGGCGACCCGCGTCGCGGCGACCGTGGCCGATTGGCTGTCGGGGTTCACCGGCGAGGATCTGCGCCTCAAACCCGATCTGGACCAAGTGCCCGCCTTGGCCGCCGAACGTGATGCGCAATGGAAACGCGTGGCGCAGGCGACATTCCTGACCGCCGCCGAAAAACGCGCCATTCTTGGCCTTCCGCCGATTGATGCGGATGCGGTGGTCGAAGAGGCCGCGATGGAGGCGGCGGCTGATGCGGCGGCATCGGATGCGGCGGAGCAGCGCGATGAGTGACGAAAGCCACCGCTTCGGACTGGAGCCGTTTGATTGCGCCCCCGGCCTGCGGTTGCAAGCCCATGAACGGGTCAGCGATTTGCACGTCAAGGCGCTCAACACGCGTCTCGACAAGCTGGACCAGACGATGGAGCGCCTTGAACGGCGGTTGTGGCTGACGGTTTACGGCGTTGTAGGCGCGATCCTCGGGCAGGCGTTCCAATCCTTTGTCGCGGCGGCGCAATGAGCGGCGCGCGGATCGGCCAAAGCGGCCAAGGCATTTGCGAAACGAAAGGACAGACTATGGATATCGACACGGAGCTTGAGCGCAAGTTTTGCCGCTTTGACGGCGAATTGACCGTCGCCGAGGGCACCAAGATCGAAGGCTATGCCTCTTTCTTCGGGGCCTGCGACCAAGGCGGCGATGTGGTGCAAAAAGGCGCCTATGCGCAAAGCCTCAAACGCCTCAAGACCGAGGCGCGTTCGGTGAAAATGCTCTGGCAGCATGATCCGGCGCAGCCCATCGGCATCTGGGACGAGGTGCGCGAGGACGGGCGCGGGCTTTATGTCAAAGGCCGTTTGCTCGACAGCGTCGAGAAGGGGCGCGAAGCGGCGGCCTTGATCGAGGCGGGGGCCATTGATGGCCTGTCGATCGGCTATCGCACCGTAAAGGCGACAAAGAATACCAAGGGCCAACGGCTCTTGACCGAACTGGAGCTTTGGGAAGTCTCGCTTGTGACCTTCCCCATGCTTCCCAGTGCGCGGGTGGGGGCGAAGGGCGAAAGCCTTGAGCGCGATGCCCTGCGTGATCTGGCGGCGGCCATCGAGGACGCCCGCCAGTCCATGGCGCAAGACAGGCGCTGATCGCAACCTAACGCAACCAAACGCAACCGACCAAGGGGACGTTTTATGACGCAGACCGAGAGCAAGTCTCGGACCGGAGAAGCTTTGTCTCCGGTCTCCGAGGTGAAGTCGGCCATGATGGGTTTCATGAGCGACTTCAAAGGCTTCCGAGCCGACATTCACAACCGACTTCAACAACAAGAAGAGCGACTGACCATGCTTGACCGTAAATCTACCTCCGCCGCACGTCCGGCTCTGGCCGCTTCGGCCGATTTCGACGCCCCCCACCAGAAAGCGTTCAACGCCTATCTGCGCGGTGGTGATGATGATGCCCTGCGCGGCTTGATGCTGGAAGGCAAATCCATGTCCACTGCCGTCAATTCCGATGGCGGCTACCTTGTCGATCCGCAGACCGCAGAGACCGTGAAATCGGTGCTCAAATCTACCGCGTCGATCCGCGCCGTGGCCAATGTGGTCAACGTCGAGGCGACCTCCTACGACGTGCTGGTCGACACCTCCGACATCGGCTCGGGCTGGGTGACAGAAACCGGATCCCTGACCGAAACCGCGACCCCGACCATCGACCGCATTTCGATCCCGCTCTATGAGCTCTCGGCCCTGCCGAAAGCCTCGCAGCGCCTGCTCGACGACGCGGCTTTTGACATCGAAGGCTGGCTCGCGGCACGGATCGCCGACAAATTCTCGGCCGCCGAAGCTGCCGCCTTTATCAACGGCGATGGCATCGACAAGCCGACCGGCATCTTGAACCACACGCAGGTCGACGAGGCGAGCTGGACCTGGGGCTCTTTGGGCTATGTTGCCACCGGCACCGACGGCGGTTTTGACGCCACCAATCCGGCCGATGCGATCATCGAACTGGTCTATGCTTTGGGTGCGCAATACCGCGCCAACGGCACATTCGTGATGAATTCGAAAACCGCTGGCCAAGTGCGCAAGCTCAAGGATGCCGATGGTCGTTTCTTGTGGTCCGACGGTCTGGCGGCGGGCGAGCCTGCACGCCTGATGGGCTATCCGGTGCTGATCGCCGAGGACATGCCCGACATCGCATCGGACGCGGCGGCGATTGCCTTTGGCGATTTCGAGGCGGGCTACACCATCGCCGAACGTCCCGATCTGCGCGTCATGCGTGATCCCTTCTCGGCCAAGCCTCATGTTCTCTTCTACGCGACCAAACGCGTGGGCGGTGACGTGAGCGATTTCGCCGCGATCAAACTGCTGAAATTCGGCATTGCCTAAACGGGCATAGCCGATGTGGCGGCGGGCGCGTCCCGCCGCTGCGTGCACGGCGTCTTCACCAAAAGGCGTTGTCCAGCTGCTCCCCTCCGTCCGAGCAACGCGGAGGCGCCGTGCGCATATTCTTTTCGGGGAAAGGCAAATTTGCGGAGTGATCCCATGATGTTAATCGAAGAAAGCGCGGTGCCGCAAAGCGCCCTTCCGCTGGATGAATTCAAAGACCACCTGCGCCTTGGCACGGGGTTTGCAAACTCTGGTCTGCAAGACGCGGTGCTTGAAAGCTTCCTGCGCGCGGCCATTGCAGCCATCGAGGCGCGCACCGGTAAAATACTGATCACGCGCGATTTTTCGTGGACGCTGAGCTGTTGGCGCGATCAATCGGGGCAAGCCTTGCCCGCCGCGCCCATCACTGCCGTGACCTCGGTCGAGATGACCGATGCGGGCGGCACGGTGAGCGTGCTTGACGCGGCCAGCTACTACCTCGAGCAAGATCAACAACGCCCGCGCCTGCGTGCAAAATCCGGCCTTTTGCCCTTGGTGGCCTTGGGCGGTTCGGTGGAAATCCGCTTCACGGCGGGCATCGGGGCAAGCTGGGGCGATTTGCCAGCGGATCTTGGGCAGGCGGTGCTGCTCTTGGCGGCGCATTACTACGAATACCGAAGCGAGACCGCCCTTGGCAGCGGCTGCATGCCCTTTGGCGTCACCTCCTTGATCGAGCGCTATCGCACGGTGCGGATTTTGGGCGGCAAAGGGGGCGCGGTCTGATGGCAGAGCTTCCTCACCTGAGCCGCGCCTTGCTGCTGGAAACGCCGATCCGCACGCCCGATGGGGCAGGGGGATTTGACGAGGTCTGGCAAGAGCTTGGCACGCTTTGGGCCGATGTTACCGCCGCCGGCGGGCGCCAACGCACCGGTGCGGCCACGGCGGTGTCCGATGTCGGATACCGGATCATCGTGCGCGCCGCGCCGCATGGCAACCCGCAGCGCCCGCGCCCCGAGCAGCGGTTTCGCGAAGGCACGCGGGTGTTCAATATTCTTGCTGTGGCCGAGGACGATGCCTCCGGCCGCTATCTGACCTGCTATGCAAATGAGGAGCTTGTGCCATGAGCTATGTCATATCCGCCTCCTTGCAATCGGCGGTGTTCACCGCGATTTCCAATGATGCGGCGGTTACCGGCCTTGTCGGCAGCGCCATTTTCGATGCGCTTCCTGCGGGCACTTTGCCGGCGCTTTATGTCAGCCTCGGGCCCGAAACGGTGCTTGATGCTTCCGACATGGACGGCGACGGCGCGCTGCATAAATTCGACATCTCGGTCGTGACCACGGACCAAGGGTTCCAAAGCGCCAAGGAAGTCGGCGCGGCGATTTGCGACGTGCTTGTCGATGCGGACCTGCCGCTGGCACGTGGCACATTGGTCAGCCTCGGGTTCGACCGCGCCGTCGCGCTGCGCGAAGAAAACGGCACCGTGCGCCGCATTAACCTCACATTCCGCGCGCGGGTCGAAGCTTAGGCCAACCCGCCCGCGACATCATCCAAACCACCACCCACCATTTCGGAGTGACGAGCATGACAGCCCAGAACGGCAAGGATCTTTTGATCAAAGTAGACATGACTGGCGATGGCCAGTTCCAGACGGTGGCGGGTCTGCGCGCCACGCGGATCGCCTTCAACGCCGAAAGCGTCGATGTGACGTCGCTCGAAAGTCAGGGCGGCTGGCGCGAGCTTTTGGGCGGCGCGGGGGTGCGCTCGGCCACGATCACCGGCTCGGGCGTGTTCAAGGATGACGCGACGGACGAACGCGCGCGGCAGATTTTCTTTGACGGCGAGACACCGGATTTTCAGGTGATCATCCCCGATTTCGGCATCGTCGAAGGGCCGTTCCAATTGGCCTCGGTGGAATACGCCGGATCGCATAATGGCGAGGCGACCTATGAATTGTCGCTCTCTTCGGCGGGGGCGCTGCTCTTTACGGCGGCGGTCTAAGTCATGGCGAACCCTTGGACGGGCGAGGTCAGCCTCGTCATCGACGGAGAGCGGCGGGTTCTGAAACTGACTTTGGGGGCCTTGGCCGAGCTTGAGGACAGCCTCGAGGAGGGCACGTTGGTGACCCTCGTCGAGCGCTTCGAGGCCGGCGCGTTTTCCAGCCGCGATGTGCTTGCGCTCATTGTTGCGGGGCTGCGCGGTGGCGGCTGGTCCGGCACCAGCGCCGATTTGCTCAGCGCCGAAATCGCGGGCGGGCCGATGGGCGCGGCCAAAGCGGCGGCGCAGCTCTTGGCGCGGGCCTTCATGTTGCCCGAGGACCGCGCGCGGTGACGGGCTTTGACTGGCCCGTGTTGATGCGGGCGGGGATCCACGGGCTTGGCCTGTCCCCGCGTGAATTTTGGCGCCTGACCCCGGCCGAGCTGCGGCTGATGCTGGGCGAGGGCGGCGGGGTGGTCCCGCTGGCGCGATCGCGGCTCGACGAGCTGCTCAAAGCCTATCCCGATGCCGAAGGAGGCAAGAACGATGAGTCAATTTGACGGTTTGGACAATCTGGACATGCAAGTGTCCGCATTGGAGGCCACATTGGGCGATGCCGCCGTGGTCGCGGCCAGTTTCAACGAGGAACTGCGCACAATCCGCACCACGCTTTCGGGCACGCAAACCGATGTGGCGACCTTGGAAAAGGGGCTCAGCCGCGGTTTGCGCAAGGCCTTTGATAGCGCGGTTTTCGACGGCGCGCGCCTGTCCGATGTGTTGCGCGAGGTGGCGCAGACCATGGCCAACACGGCCTATAATCAAGCGCTCAAACCCGTCACCGACCAAGTCGGCAGCACCATCGCCCAAGGCATCGGATCGCTCGTCGGCGCGGCGATGCCCTTTGGCAATACCGGTCTGTTTGGCGGCGGGAAAAACGCGGCGGCCATGGGCTATGACAGCTCGATGAGTTCGGTGATGAGCGCCTCGGAGCGCCAAAGCAAGACCCAGCAGGTCGCCGCCCCCGTCAGCGTGGTGATGAATATCTCCACCCCCGATGCGGCCAGCTTCCAGCGCAGCCAAGCGCAGATCGCCGCCGAAATGTCGCGCGCGCTCAGCCGCGGGCAACGCAACCGCTAACAGCAAACAGACCGGCGCGCGGGCCGCGCGTCCATACGGATTTTGAGGAGCACGACAATGGGATTTCATGAAACGCGGTTTCCCGCTTCGCTCAGCTTTGGCTCTGTCGGCGGGCCGGAGCGGCGCACCGATGTGGTGACGCTGGCCAACGGATACGAGGAGCGCAACACGCCTTGGGCCCATTCGCGCCGCCGCTATGATGCGGGCGTCTCAATGCGCAGCCTTGACGATATCGAGACCTTGATCTCGTTCTTCGAGGCCCGCAACGGGCAGGTGAACGGCTTTCGCTGGAAGGATTGGGCCGATTACAAATCCTGCCCCGCCTCGGCCGATATCACCTATGACGATCAGGTGATTGCCATCGGCGACGAGATCAACGCCAGCTTTCAATTGACCAAAACCTACCGCTCCGGCGATCAAAGCTATATCCGCCCGATCACCAAACCGGTGCGCGGCACGGTGCGCGTCGGTGTGGCGGGCGACGAGATGCAAGAGGGTATCCACTATGAGGTCGATACCGCGACGGGGATTATCACCTTTGTGCATCCGCCCAACGAAGGCTTTGAAATCACGGCCGGATTCGAATTCGACGTGCCGGTGCGTTTTGACACCGACCGGATCCAGACCTCGGTCTCTTCCTTTCGTGCGGGCAATGTGCCCTCGGTGCCGGTGGTCGAGGTGCGCGTGTGATGGCCTATTCCGAAGCGTTCAAATCCCATCTCGCCTCTGGGGCGACCACGGTGTGCCGCACATGGGCGATTATCCGGCGCGATGGCACGGTGTTCGGCTTTACCGATCACGACCGCGACCTGACCTTTGACGGGATCACCTTCAAGGCCGACAGCGGGCTGACTGCGATGGCTTTGGCGCAATCCACAGGCCTGTCGGTCGACAACAGCGAAGCCATCGGCGCATTGCGCGCGGCAGCCATCACCGAGGCCGATATCGAGGCGGGCCGTTTTGACGGGGCGCAGGTGGTGTCGTGGCTGGTCAATTGGGCCGATATCTCGCAACACGAGACACAGTTTCGCGGCTCGATCGGTGAATTGCGCCGCACCAACGGGGCTTTTACCGCCGAATTGCGCGGGCTGACCGAGGCGCTGAACCGTCCCATGGGGCGGGTCTATCAAAAGCCCTGCAGCGCGGTTCTGGGCGATGCGGCCTGCGGGTTTGACCGCGCGGCGGCAGGGTTTTTCGCCGATGTTGCGGTCGAGGCGGTCGAAGAGCGGCAGGTGTTCCGCTTTGACGGGCTGACCGGTTTTGACGTCGCATGGTTCGAACGCGGCCGCATGATCGGGCAAAGCGGTGCCTGCGCAGGCCTGACCGGTATGATCAAACGCGACTATTTTGACGAGGAAACCCGCGTCATCGAGCTTTGGGCGCCGATGCGTGCGCCGATTGTGGCGGGCGATATGATCCGCATCGAGGCGGGGTGTGACAAACGCATGAAAACCTGCCAGCTCAAGTTCAACAACCTGCTCAATTACCAAGGGTTTCCTGACATTCCTGGCGATGACTGGACGGTGATCCCGCCCAGCCAGAGCGGCACCACCGGCGGCGGGAGCCGTCGCTGATATGGGGCATTTGGGGGATCAGATCGTCTCGGCGGCGCGCGGCTGGATCGGCACGCCATACATGCACCAAGCCAGCACCAAAGGCGCGGGCACCGATTGCCTCGGGCTGTTGCGCGGCGTGTGGCGCGAGGTGCTGGGCGCGGAGCCGGAAGCCGTGCCCGCCTATACGCAGGACTGGTCCGAGCCGCAGGGCGACGAGCGGCTTTGGCGCGCGGCCAAGGCGCATTTGATCGCCAAACCCTTGGGCAATCCGGCCCCTGGGGATGTGTTGCTGTTCCGGATGCGGGCAGGGGGCGTGGCCAAACACCTCGGCCTGCAAGGCCAAGTGCCGCTGACCGGCGGCACACCGACATTCATTCACGCCTATTCGGGCCATGCGGTTGTTGAAAGCCCGCTGAGCCTGCCATGGCAGCGCCGCATCGTGGCGCGATTTGCTTTTCCTGAGGAGACTGTGTGATGGCGACGATCCTTTTATCTGCGGCGGGTGCGGCGATCGGCGGCTCGGTGGGCGGTACGCTTTTGGGGGTCTCGGCGGCGGCCGTGGGCCGTTTGGCGGGGGCCACATTGGGCCGCGCGATTGATCAACGCATCATGGGCAACGGCGCCGAGGCGGTCGAGCAGGGGCAGATCGAACGCTTCCGCCTGACCGGTTCGGGAGAGGGCGACCCGATTGCTCAAGTCTACGGGCGCATGCGCGTAGGCGGGCATGTGATTTGGGCGACCAATTTTGCCGAAACGGTTTCGGTCTCGGGCGGCGGCAAGGGCGCGCCGCGTCCCACTGTGCGCAACTATAGCTATACGGTCAGCCTCGCGGTTGCGGTCTGCGAGGGCGAGATCACCAGCATTGGCCGCATTTGGGCCGATGGCAGCGAGATCGCGCGCGACAGCCTCAATATGCGCGTCTACACCGGCGCGAAGGACCAATTGCCCGATCCCAAAATGGAAGCGGTCGAGGGGGCGGGCAATGTGCCGGCCTATCGCGGCACGGCCTATGTGGTGTTCGAGGACCTGCCGTTGGAGCAATTCGGCAACCGCGTGCCGCAGTTCTCTTTCGAGGTGGTGCGCCCCGCGCAACCCGGCACCGAGAGCCACAATACCGACCCTTCCTTTGGCATCCAAGGCGTCGCCATGATGCCGGGAAGCGGGGAATATGCCTTGGCCACCACGCCGGTGCATTTCTCCTACGGCGCAGGGCAATCGGCGTTGGCCAATGTCAATTCGCCCTCGGGAAAATCCGACTATGCCACCTCGCTTGAGGCCCTGAGCGAGGAATTGCCCAATTGCGGCTCGGTCTCCTTGATCGTCAGCTGGTTCGGCAATGACCTGCGCGCGGCGCATTGCGACATCAAACCCAAGGTGGAGCAGACCCAATTCGACGGTCAGGAAATGCCTTGGGCCGTCGCGGGCGAGATGCGCAGCACGGCCGATCTGGTGCCCTTCGATCCCGAAGGCCGTCCGATTTATGGCGGCACGCCTGCGGACGCATCGGTGATCGAGGCGATCCAAGCCACGCAAGCGGGCGGCCAAGGGGTGATGTATTACCCGTTTATCTTGATGGATCAGGTGGACGGAAACAGCTTGCCCGATCCCTATTCGGGTGCCGCCGCGCAGCCCAAATTGCCGTGGCGCGGGCGGATTACGCTTATGGATGCGCCGGGGCAGGCCGGATCGAGCGACGCCACCGCCGCCGCCGAGGCCGAAGTGGCAGCGTTTTTCGGCACGGCCACGGCGGCAGATTTTGCCATCTCCGGCGAAACGGTCAGTTACTCCGGCCCTGACGAGTGGCGCTACAATCGCTTTATCTTGCACCAAGCCGCGCTTTGCGCTGCGGCGGGCGGGGTCGAGGCCTTTTGCATCGGCTCCGAAATGCGCGGGCTGACCCAAATTCGCGGCGCGAACGGCAGCTTTCCGGCGGTGACGGCCTTGATCGATTTGGCCGCCCAATGCCGCGCGATCCTCGGACCGCAGTGCAAAATCGGCTATGCGGCGGATTGGACGGAGTATTTCGGATACCAACCCCAAGACGGAAGCGGTGATCGCTATTTTCACCTCGATCCGCTTTGGGCCGACGCCAATATCGATTTCGTCGGGATCGACAACTACATGCCCCTTTCCGATTGGCGCGACGGGACCGAGCATAGCGATTCTGATTGGGGCACGATCTATAATCTCGATTACCTCAAGGACAATATCGAGGGCGGCGAGGGCTATGATTGGTATTACCATTCGGTCGATGCGCGCGCGGCGCAAATCCGCACGCCGATCACCGATGGCGACCACGGCGAGCCGTGGGTTTACCGCTACAAGGATATCAAGAACTGGTGGCTGAACGCGCATCACGAACGCATTGGCGGTCTGCGCCAAAGCAATCCCACCGCGTGGGAGCCGATGTCGAAACCGGTCTGGTTCACCGAACTGGGCTGCGCTGCGGTGGACAAAGGCACCAATCAGCCGAATAAATTCCTCGACCCGAAATCGTCGGAATCGAGCCTGCCGCGCTACTCCAACGGGCGGCGCGACGAGTTGATGCAGATGCAATATCTGCGCGCCATGTTCGGCTATTGGAACGATCCGGCGAACAACCCCGTCAGCGAGGTTTACGGCGCGCCGATGCTCGATATGAGCCGTGCCCATGTCTGGGCGTGGGATGCGCGGCCCTATCCGTTCTTTCCCAACAATCGCGGGTTTTGGAGCGACGGCGACAATTACGCGCGCGGCCATTGGATGACAGGGCGCAGCGGCTCGCGCCCCCTGTCCGATGTGGTGGCCGAGATCTGCAAACGTGCTGGCGTGGCCAGCTTCGATGTCTCCGAGCTTTACGGCTATCTGCGCGGATATACCCGCGCCGAGGTCGCCCCCGCGCGCACGGCGTTGCAGCCCTTGATGCTGCGCTACGGCTTTGATGCGGTGGAGCGTGGCGGCACCCTCAAATTCATCATGCGTGACGGGCTCAATGACATCGAGGTGTCGCGCGATGAAATGGCCGTGGCCAAGGAGCTTGACGGTCTGATCGAGGAAACCCGCACCGCCGAGGCCGAACTCACGGGCCGCGTGCGGATGCGGTTTGTGCAGGCCGAGGGCGATTTCGACGTGGTCGCCGAAGAGGCGGTCCTGCCCGACGAGGCGACCCATGCGGTGGCGGCGACCGAAGTGCCTTTGTCCTTGACCCGAGCCGAAGGGCGCCAAGTGGTCGAACGCTGGCTGTCGGAGGCGCGCGTGGCGCGCGATGTGGTGCGCTTTGCCTTGCCGCCGTCGAAGCTGCCGCTGGGGGCGGGGGATATCTTGCGGCTCGACAATGACGGGGTGCCCGCGCGCTATCGCATCGACCGCGTCGAGCAGGGCGACAAGCAACTCGTTGAGGCCGTGCGTATCGAGCCGGAAACCTATCGCCCGATCGATATGGCCGATGATGCGGCGACGGTGCGCGCCTTCACGCCGCCCTTGCCGGTCTTCCCGCTTTTCCTCGATCTGCCGCTGATGACCGGCGAGGAAGTGCCCCATGCGCCGCATTTGGCCGTCACCGCAGAGCCTTGGCCCGGAACGGCGGCGCTTTATGCCTCGGGCTCGGATGCGGGCTACAGCCTTGATCAATTGATCTCGACCCGCTCGACGCTGGGCGTCACCGAAACGGCGATGTTTGCGGCCTCCATGGGGATCATCGACCACGGCGAGGGGCTGGTGGTCAAGCTCACCTCGGGCGCCTTGTCGGGCATTGACGACGAGGCCTTGCTCAACGGCGGCAACCTGATGGCCATCGGGGATGGCAGCGCCGGAAATTGGGAGCTGTTCCAGTTCCGCGATGCGCAATTGGTGGGCGAGAACACCTATCTGCTCAAACACCGTTTGCGCGGGCAGCTTGGCTCTGATGTTCTTATGCCGTCGCAATGGCCCGCGGGGTCCTATGTGGTGGCGCTGGACGGGATACCGCAGCAGATCACATTGGCCGCCAGCCAGCGCAACATCGCGCGCCACTACCGCATCGGCCCTGCGCAGCGCAGCTATGACGATCCGTCCTTCGTGCACCGGATCGAGGCCTTCGACGGGGTCGGCCTGCGCCCCTATGCGCCGGTGCATCTGCGCGCCGATCCGATAGCGGGGGGCGATTACGCCATCTCGTGGATCCGCCGCACGCGCATAGCCGGTGACGGGTGGGATACGATCGAGGTGCCGCTGGGAGAGGAAAGCGAAAGCTATCTTTTGCAAATCCGTCTGGGCGGGGCTTTGGTGCGCGAGCAAATCCTGACCGTGCCAAGCTGGACCTATAGCGCCGCGATGCAGGTCGCTGATGGCACGGCGGGCGGTTTCGAGGTCACGGTGGCGCAAATTTCCGCGAGCTATGGCGCGGGGGCAAAGCGCAGCCTCGCGGTTGCCTGAGAGTAAATGTACATAAAAACAAAGGGCTGCGCGGGAATATTCTCGTGCGGCCCTTGGGCGATTGCGCGTTGGCGCACAAGCCATTCGCGCCCGAAATCGCCGAGATCACAGCTTTGCATTTCCGCATCCCGCCCGATCTGCTATAGAGGTTCGAAATCAAAACCCTCTGTCGCACGCAGATTTGCACGCGACCGGATGCTTATGAGGCAAGGCACCATGGCCGAGAAACGCGCAAAACTGTCCCAAATCGATCCCGTTTGGACCCGTATTTTGGAAGAATCCCGTCAGGCCGTCACGGACGAGCCGCTGCTCGGCGGATTGGTCCACGGCTGCATCTTGCACCACGAGACGCTGGAGGATGCGCTGTCCTACCGCTTTGCGCAAAAACTGGCCTCGGGCGAGATGTCCGAACAATTGCTGCGCGAGATCGCCGATGCGGCCTATGCCGCCGATCCCGAGTTGGGCCAAGCGGCGCGCGCCGATATCATTGCGGTGTTTGAACGCGATCCGGCCTGCCATCGCTATATCCAGCCGCTGATTTTCTTCAAAGGGTTTCAGGCGATCCAAGCCTACCGCATCGGCCATTGGCTGTGGCGTCAGGGGCGGCGCGATCTGGCCTATTTCGTGCAAATGCGCGTTTCCGAACAATTCGGCGTCGATATCCATCCGGCTTGCCGCGTCGGCAAGGGGCTGTTCCTCGATCATGCCCATGCCATCGTGATCGGCGAAACCGCCGTGGTCGGCGATAACGTGTCGATCCTGCATTCGGTGACTTTGGGCGGGACCGGCAAGGAAGACGAGGACCGCCACCCGAAAATCGGCAATGGCGTGTTGATCGGGGCAGGGGCCAAGGTCTTGGGCAATATCGAGATCGGCCATTGCAGCCGCATCGCCGCCGGATCGGTGGTTCTGGCCGATGTGCCGTGCTGCAAAACCGTGGCAGGCGTGCCCGCCAAAGTCGTCGGCGAGGCGGGCTGTGATCAACCTTCGGTCTCGATGAACCAATTGATCGGCGCGCGCGAATAACGCCCCGCGCCCGTTGCACATGAAAACGCCCGCAGCTTTGTGCGGGCGTTTTTGGTTTTCACTCTGCACGCCGGATCAGGCCAGCATCGCAATCGGGTTTTCCAGATTGTCGACGATATGTTTGAGCAGCTCCGCCCCCAGCGCCCCGTCGATCACGCGGTGATCGACCGATAGCGTCACAGACATCACCGTCGCGACCTCCAATGCGCCGTCCTTGCCGACGACGGGTTTTTTCACACCCGCACCAACTGCGAGAATTGCGCCGTGTGGCGGGTTGATTACGGCGTCAAAATTGTCAATTCCGAACATTCCGAGGTTCGAGATGGCAAAGCTGCCGCCTTGGTATTCATGCGGCGCAAGCTTGCGGTCGCGGGCGCGGGCGGCGAGGTCTTTCATCTCGGCCGAGAGCGCCGAGAGCGATTTCATCTCGGCATCTTTGAGCACCGGCGTGAACAATCCGCCCTCGATCGCCACGGCCACGGCCACATCCGACGGGGTCAGTTGCAAGACCCGATCACCCGCCCAAACCGCATTGGCGGCGGGCACGGCTTGCAGCGCCAAGGCGCAGGCTTTGATGATGAAATCATTGACCGACAGTTTCACGCCACGCGCCTCAAGCTGTGCGTTCAACTCGCCGCGGAATTTGAGCAGCGCATCGAGACGGATATCGCGGCGCAGATAGAAATGCGGGATCGATTGTTTGGCCTCGGTCAACCGTGCGGCGATGGTTTTGCGCATGCCGTTGAGCGGGATTTCCTCATAGGCGCGATCCTCATACATGCGTTTGACCGCGTCGGCGGCAGGGCCGCTGGCCATCGGAGCAGGGGCTGCGGCGGGCGCAGCAGAGGCCGCGGGTGCGGCGGCGCTTGCGGCAGGGGCCGAGGCGCCCGCTGTGGTCCCCTCGACATCCGCCTTGACGATCCGGCCTTTGGGGCCGGAGCCTGTGATCGCCGACAGGTCCACGCCTTTGTCCGCCGCGATCCGGCGCGCCAGAGGGGAGGCGAAAATGCGTGTTCCGTCAGAGGCTTGCGGTGCAGATGGGGCAGAGGTGACCTCAGCCTTAGCGGCAGGCGCCGCCGCCGCCTCTGGAGCCGCGACGGCTTTTGCCGCCGGTGCCGCCGCAGGGGCCGCGCCAATGTCATCAGCGCTTTCACCCTCTTCCAAGAGCACCGCAATGGCGGTGTTGACCTTCACATTCTCGGAGCCTTCGGTCACGAGGATCTTGCCGATCACCCCTTCGTCGACGGCTTCGAATTCCATCGTCGCCTTATCGGTTTCGATCTCGGCCAGCAGATCGCCGGAGGAGACGGTGTCGCCCTCCTTGACCAGCCATTTGGCCAATGTTCCCTCTTCCATCGTCGGCGAGAGGGCGGGCATCAGGATTTCTGTCGGCATCTCTCTCTCCTCAACGATAGGTGACTTGCTTGGCGGCCTCGACCACCTCGGCAGTGGTGATCAACGCGTGTTTTTCGAGGTTCGCCGCATAGGGCATCGGCACATCCTTACCGGCGCAATTGATCACCGGCGCGTCGAGATAATCAAAGGCGCGCTGCATGATCGTGGCGCTGATATGATTGCCGATCGAGCAGACGGGGAAGCCTTCCTCGACGGTGATGCAGCGGTTGGTCTTCATCACCGAACCGAGCACCGTGTCATAATCGATCGGGCGCAGGGTGCGCAGGTCGATGACCTCGGCCTCGATGCCCTCGTCGGCAAGTTTCTGAGCCGCTTCAAGGGCATAGGTCATGCCGATGCCAAAGCTGACGATGGTGATATCGCTGCCCGCGCGGCAAATCTTTGCCTTGCCGAAGGGGATGGTGAAATCCTCCATGGCGGGGACTTCGAAGGTCTTGCCATACAGAATTTCGTTTTCGAGGAAGATCACGGGGTTGGGATCGCGGATCGCGGTTTTGAGCAATCCTTTCGCATCCGCGGCCGAGTAGGGCATGACAACCTTGAGACCTGGCACCTGCGCATACCATGCGGCGTAATCGTGGCTGTGCTGCGCGCCGACGCGGGCGGCGGCGCCGTTGGGGCCGCGAAACACCATCGGTGCGCCCATCTGACCGCCGGACATATAGAGCGTCTTGGCGGCAGAGTTGATAATCTGGTCAATGGCTTGCATGGCGAAGTTAAAGGTCATGAACTCGACGATGGGGCGCAGGCCGCCAAAGGCCGCGCCAACGCCGATACCGGCAAACCCGTGCTCGGTGATCGGCGTGTCGATCACCCGTTTGGAGCCGAAATCATCCAATAGGCCTTGGGAAATTTTATAGGCCCCTTGGTATTCGGCGACCTCTTCACCCATCAAAAACACCGTCTCGTCGCGGCGCATTTCCTCGGCCATGGCGTCGCGCAGGGCCTCGCGCACGGTTTGGGTTTTCATCGGCGTGCCTTCGGGCCAATCGGGGGTCTGCTCGATGGCCTGCACCTGAGGCGCGGCGGATTTCGCGGCGGCAGGAGCGGAGGCGGCAGGGGCCTTGGCCTCAGCAGGCGCGGCGGCGGGGGCCGCAGCGGCGCCAATATCATCGGCGCTCTCGCCTTCTTCGAGCAATACGGCAATCGGCGTGTTCACTTTGACGCCCTCGGCGCCCTCGGCCACGAGGATTTTGCCGATCACGCCTTCATCGACGGCTTCGAATTCCATCGTCGCCTTGTCGGTTTCGATCTCGGCCATGATGTCGCCAGCGGCAACTGTGTCGCCCTCTTTGACGAGCCATTTGGCCAATGTGCCTTCTTCCATGGTCGGCGAGAGGGCGGGCATAAGGATTTCGCTTGGCATGTTTTGTCTCCCTTACGCGGTCTGCGACGCGTCGGTCGCGTAGATGTCGGTCCAAAGCTCTTCGAGCGGCGGCTCGGGGCTTTCCTTGGCAAATTCGGCGCTGGCGTTGACGATGCCTTTGATCTCTTTGTCGATGGCTTTGAGGTCGTCTTCGCTGGCGTGTTTGCCGGTCAGGAGCAATTCGCGCACATGTTCGATGGCGTCTTTCTCCTCGCGCATTTTCTGCACCTCTTCGCGGGTGCGGTATTTGGCCGGATCGGACATCGAATGGCCGCGATAGCGGTAGGTTTTGACCTCCAAAATATACGGTCCCTTGCCCGCGCGGCAATGCGCCACGGCCTTGTCGCCCGCCTCCTTGACGGCCAGAACATCCATGCCGTCCACCGCCTGTCCGGCGATGCCGAAGGCCTCGCCGCGGGTGTAGATATCGGGCGAGGAGGTCGATCGCGCCTGCGCGGTGCCCATGGCGTATTGGTTGTTTTCAATGACAAAAATCACCGGCAGCTTCCATAGAGCGGCCATGTTGAAAGTCTCGTAGACCTGCCCTTGATTGGCGGCGCCATCGCCGAAATAGGCAAAGGTCACATTGTCATTGCCTTTGTATTTATCCGCAAAGGCCAGACCCGCGCCAAGCGGCACCTGCGCGCCGACAATGCCGTGGCCACCGTAAAAATGCTTCTCTTTGCTAAACATATGCATCGAGCCGCCCTTGCCTTTGGAATAGCCGCCGATGCGTCCGGTCAATTCGGCCATCACCCCGTTCGGGTCCATCCCGCAGGCCAGCATATGCCCGTGATCGCGGTAGGAGGTGATGCGTTTGTCGCCCTCTTTGGCCGACGCCTCAAGCCCGACGACAACCGCCTCTTGCCCGATGTAGAGGTGACAAAAGCCGCCAATGAGGCCCATGCCGTAAAGCTGCCCCGCCTTTTCCTCGAATCGCCGGATCAGCAGCATGTCGCGATAGTAGGCTTTTAACTCTTCGGCAGAAACATTTGGTTTCTTTGAGCTTTTCTTGGCTGTCATCGGCGGGATCCTCCTCCGGGATGAAACTAGTTTAGCGTTAAACTATTTAATACAGTATCTCGCCAAGGGATGCGAGCGAGAATTTGGTTGACCGCGGTTGGGTGCGGCGATGCCTATGAAAACAAACCGCTTTCGTCGCCCGCGCCGCTGGCGATACGCGCCCGCGCAAGGTGGCCGAATGAGCGCCCGCGCACAGTGGACAGAGGCAGGTTAAACTATGGTGAAGATGAACGAAGGACGCGCGCGCCCCGTCCGGCCCGCCTAGCGGATCACGATCTCGTCGCTGCGCACCATGCCTAGAACATCGCGCGTTTGCTGGTCCAGAAGGTCCAGATCGAGATAGCTGTCCGACAGGCGCTGCGTGAGGTTTTCCATCCGCGCCACTTCCGCTTGCAACAGCGCCAGCTGCGCGGCCAACTGGTCGCGCTCGGCATTGATTTCGGCGCGGCGGAACAGGCCGTAATCGCCCTGCACGGCGGCAAAAGCGAAATACAGGCCGATGCTGAGCGCGGCGGCGAAATAAACGAGCACACCGAAGCCGGGTTTTTTGCGCGAGGACATGATTGGAAAACTGCCTGATACTGCCAAATTTACGGCCTCTAACGGGCCTTTTTTACATCATGCCACAGGTGATTCGCTTTGTGAATCCCCTGTTTTACCTTTTCTTTAGATATCCTCTGTCATGCGCGGGATGTTGCAAATACCCGCCGCAGTTGCGAGGCTGCGCCTAAGCGGGCCGCCCGCTGCCCCCCCCAAGAGGAGACCCCCGACAGATGACGCAAAATCCGCCCGCCTCGCTGCCTGCGCGCGCCGATCTTTCGACGCATGAGGTCACCAACCAGCCGCAGCCCATCGGCGACAGCGATCTGTTCTCGCGCGATCCGGCCCTGCGGACCCACGCGGCGGCGGCGGGCGCGGATATGGAGCATCTGGCCCATTTCGGCGCGCGGATCGGCACGCGCGAGATGCGCGCCAAAGCCCGCGCGGCGCAGCGCCACAAGCCCGAGCTTGTCACCCATGACAGCGGCGGGCGGCGCATCGACGAGGTGCATTTTCACCCCGCCTATCACGACCTCATGCAAGCGGGCATCGGCAGCGGTATTTCCGCCCTGCCGTGGGAAGGCGCGCAGGGCGGCCATGTCACCCGCGCCGCGATGCTCTATCAACTGACGCAGGTCGAGCAGGGGGTGTGCTGCCCGATGACCATGACCTATGCCGCCGTGCCTGCGCTCAAATCCGCGCCTGCCTTGGTCAAGGATTGGGTGCCCAAACTCACCTCGCGGCGCTATGACGGTGCGGCGCTGCCCTTGGCGCGCAAGGCGGGGGCGACGCTGGGCATGGCGATGACCGAAAAGCAGGGCGGCTCGGACCTGCGCGGCACGAGCACGCGCGCGCAGGCGGCGGATGGGGCCTACCGGTTGACGGGGCATAAATGGTTTTGCTCGGCGCCCATGTCCGACGGCTTTTTGACGCTGGCGCAGGCCGAGGGCGGATTGACCTGTTTTCTGGTGCCGCGCTGGCTTGACGGGGGGCGCAACGCCATCCGCATCCAGCGGCTCAAGGACAAGCTGGGCAATCACGCCAATGCCTCTGCCGAGATCGAATATGAGGGCGCATGGGCGCACCGCTTGGGCGAGGAGGGTGCGGGGATCAAAACCATCATCGAGATGGTGCATCACACGCGGCTCGATACCGCCGTTGCCCCCGCCGGATTGATGCGCGCCGCCTTGGTGCAGGCGCATCATTGGGCCGAGCATCGCACCGCCTTTCAAAAACGGCTGATCGACCAGCCGCTGATGGCGCAGGTTCTGGCCGATCTGGCGCTGGAGGCCGAGGGGATCTTGGCGCTTTCGCTGCATGTGGCGCAAAGCTTTGACAGCGGCACCGAAGGCGCGCGCGCCTTTGCCCGTATCGGCGTGGCCTTGGCAAAATATCTGGGCAACCGGTTGTGCCCGCAGGTGGTTTTTGAGGCGATGGAATCCATGGGCGGGTCGGGCTATGTCGAAGAGGGGCCGATGCCGGTGCTCTATCGCGAGGCGCCGCTCAATTCGATCTGGGAAGGGTCGGGCAATGTGATCTGCCTCGATATTTTGCGCACCTTGATCAAGGCGCCCGCCACCGCAGAGGCGCTGTCGAACGAGCTGACCTTGGCGGCGGGGGGCGACCGGATATTCGATGCCGCCATTAAGGCCCATATGGCGCGTTTCCCGCGTCTTCCCGAAGAGGGGCAGGCGCGGTGGTATGTCGAAAGCCTCGCCACGCTCTTGACCGCTGCGGTGTTGATCCGAAAGGCCCCCGCGCCGGTGGCGCAGGGCTATATCGCCACCCGTCTGGGCGGGCAGCGCGGGCGCACTTACGGGGCGATTTCGGGGGTGGATACGGCGGCGATCACGGCGCGCATTACCGAAGGCTAGAGCGGCGTAGAGGCGGGGCGGCGCGGCGCGCGCCCCCGATGTCGGGCCCGCGCGCGGCACATTTGCGCGCGGCCCCATCGGGTCCTTGCGCGCGCCGCGCGGCTTATGGCCGGAGCCGCCGCAAATGCGCTGCGCTTATCCTTTGCGCGCCCAAACCATGCGCATGGCAAAGACCATCACGCGGCGCGGCAACAGCCTTGGCAAAAAGGCAAAGACCTTGTTGGAGACCCCCGTCACCACGATCCGCCTACCGCGTTTCATCCCCGTCCATCCGGCGCGCGCCACCGCATCGGCGGGGGCAGGTCGGGTGATCTTGAGCAAAAAGCTGTCTTCCATCTCGCCTTGCTCGAAAAACTCTGTCGCCACGGGGCCAGGGCACAGGGCACAGACCTTGACGCCGCTGCCCGACAATTCCTCGGCCGCCGCTTCGGAGAGCGACAGCACATAGGCTTTGGAGGCGTGATAGACCGCCATGCGCGGCGCGGGCATGAAGGCGGCGGTCGAGGCGACGTTGAGGATATAGCCGTGGCCGCGCGCCCGCATCGGACCGATGGCGGCGCTCATCAGCGCCGAGAGGGCGGCGACATTGACCGCAATCTCGGCCCGCTCGCGCGGCCAATTGTCCGGATCGCCGAAAAATCCGTTGGCCCCAAGCCCCGCGTTATTGACCAAAATATCGATGCCGCGCCCCGCGCTGGCCTTGGCCCAAAGCGCCTGTGCCGCGCCGTCTTGGGACAGGTCCGCAGGGATCACCTCGATCTCGATCCCGTGGTTGTCGCGCATCAGCTCTTGTTTGAGCGCCTCCAGACGCTCGGCGCGCCGCGCGGTGAGGATCACATTGCGCCCCTCGGCGGCCGCAAGGCGCGCAAATTCCACGCCCAGACCCGAAGAGGCCCCCGTGATCAAAACCCAAGCATCGCTCATATCACACTCCTCGCGGCGCCTCTTGCGCCTTTGGCCCAAGCCTAGCGCGCGCCGATCAATGCGGCAACGCCTGGCAGGGTTTTGCCTTCCATCCATTCAAGGAACGCGCCGCCTGCGGTGCTGATATAGGTGAAATCCTTGGCCGCATCGGCCTTGTTGAGCGCGGCCACCGTATCGCCGCCGCCCGCCACCGAAATCAACGTGCCGGCGCGGCTGTATTTCGCCGCCGCTTGCGCCGCCGCATTGGTCGCCGCATCGAAGGGTTCGATTTCAAATGCGCCCAAAGGCCCGTTCCAGATCAGGGTTTTCGCCTCGGCGAGCAGGCTTTCGATCCGCGCCACCGATTGCGGCCCCGCGTCGAGGATCATCGCATCCTTGGGGCAGTCCTGCGCGCCGACCACCTCATGGGGGGCATTGGCGGCAAATTCGCGCGCCACGACCACATCGACGGGCAGCACAATCTCGCATCCCAGATCGAGCGCCTTGAGGCGGATTTGCTCGGCGGTTTCGGTCAGGTCGTGCTCGCACAGCGATTTGCCCACATCAATGCCGCGCGCCGCCAAAAACGTATTGGCCATGCCGCCGCCGATGATCAGATATTGCACCTTTTCAACGAGATTGCCCAAGAGGTCGAGCTTGGTCGACACCTTCGCGCCGCCAACCACGGCGACCACGGGTTTTTGCGGCTTGCCAAGCGCCTTTTCGAGCGCCTCAAGCTCCGCTTGCATCAAACGCCCCGCGCAAGAGGGCAGCAAATGCGCCACGCCCTCGGTCGAGGCATGGGCGCGGTGCGCCGCCGAAAATGCATCATTGCAATAGATATCGCCGAGCGAGGCGAGAAACTGCGCCATCCCGGGATCGTTTTTCGTCTCGCCCGGTGCAAAGCGGGTGTTCTCGGCCAAAAACACCGTGCCGTTGGGCGCTTCATCAATGGCGGCGCGGTCGGGGCGCTCGACAAAGGTCACATCGCAGCCCAAGGCCTCTTGCAGTGCTGGCACCACGGCGCGCAGCGACAGTTCGGGGACATATTTGCCCTTGGGCCGTCCGAAATGCGCCAAAAGCACGGGTTTGCCGCCGTGGGAGGTGATATATTGGATCGTCGGCACGATCCGCTCGATCCGCGTGGCGTCGGTGACTTGGCCCGCCTCATCCACCGGCACGTTGATATCGACCCGCACCAGAACGGATTTGCCCTCCAAATCCATATCGTCCAGCGTTTTCCAACCCATACTCATATCTCCCGTCTGTGCCGCGCGCGCTGCGCGGGCCTCGCGGGCGCCATATCCGGCCCGCTTTTGGTTCGCGTTGCGCATGTCTTCGCCCGTCTGGCGCGAGGCGTCAACAGCGCGCTTGGCATCCGCGGCGCTTGGTCTTAGGTATTCGCGCAGGAAATCACGCCGCGCGAGCCTGCGCGAACAGTAAGGAGCCGGACATGGCGGACATCAAAGACCCCGAAAATACCCTGTTGATCGAACTCAAAGGCGGCACTGTGACGCTGGAGCTTTTGCCCGATGTGGCCCCCGCCCATTGCGCGCGGATCAAGGAACTGGCCCGTGCTGGCGCCTATGACAACGTCGCCTTCCACCGCGTGATCGACGGGTTCATGGCGCAAACCGGCGATGTGGCCCATGGCAATATGGAAAAGGACTTCGACATCCGCCGCGCGGGCACCGGCGGCTCGGACCTGCCGGACCTTCCGGCGGAGTTTTCCAAACTGCCCCATGATCGCGGCACGCTGGGCGCGGCGCGCTCGGCCAACCCCAATTCGGCCAATTCGCAGTTCTTCATCAACTTCAAGGACAACCATTTCCTCAACGGTCAATACACGGTTTATGGCCGCGTGATCGAGGGGATGGAGCATGTCGATGCGATCACCAAGGGCGAGCCGCCCGCCAGCCCCGACCGGATGATCTCGATGAAGGTGGCCGCAGATGCATAAACTGATCGCAAGCGCAGCCGCTTTGGCCCTTTCGGCTTCGGCGGCTTTGGCCACGGGGCTGCAGATCGAGATCGCGGGCGAGGGGGCCAATGGCACCGTCACAATCGACCTGCTCGAAGATCTCGCGCCCAAACATGCGGCGCAAATCTCGGCTCTGGCCGCCGAGGGTGCCTATGACGGCGTGGTGTTCCACCGCGTGATCGACGGCTTTATGGCGCAAACAGGTGATGTGGAATTCGGCCGCATAGGCGAAGACATGCGCCGCGCGGGCATGGGCGGATCGCAGCTTGGCAATATCGACGCCGAGTTTTCGGATATGAATTTCGATCGCGGCATTGTGGGCATGGCCCGCTCTTCCGATCCCAATTCGGCCAATTCGCAGTTCTTCATCATGTTCGAACCAGGCCCGTTCTTGAACGGGCAATATACGGTTGTGGGCATTGTGACGGGCGGCATGGATGTGGTGGATGCGATCAAACGCGGCAAAGGCCCGAACGGATCGGTCATCGGCGCGCCCGACGTGATGACCAAGGTCACGGTCACCGAATAGGCGCCCCAACGCGTTGCAAAAATCAAACGGCCCGCAGAGCGATCTGCGGGCCGTTTGTTGTTTTGGGTCATGCCTGTGATTTAAGGGCAAGCCACGCAAAGGGCTGCGCGCTAGAACCGCCCCGAGGCCCCACCGCCGCCCGAGCGCCCGCCGCCAAACCCGCCGCCGCCGCTGTATGTGGAGGTGCGGATCGGGGCGGTCGGCTCTTCGCGCGACTGGCTGTATCCGCAGTGCGGACAGGTGACTTGCACCCGCCGCAACCCGCCCAAAACGCGCGTCGCGGGGCGCAGCGCGGTCACTTGCCGCTTCAGGCCGCGCTGCTGGCATTGCGGGCAACGCGACATCCGGCCGAAAAGCGCGGCGAGCCGTGATTTGAACGCCCTGCTGATTGCGGTCAGGGCGATGAGCGCGCCGATCAGCCAGACCGGCCAGTTCGACCCGCCTTTGGGCGCGGGGGCCGGATCGCCCGCCTGATAGGGCGTGATGATACGGCGCTGCGTCGCTGCGATGGCGCTGGCCACGGCGGCATTGATGTCATCGGCGCGCAGATGCGGCATCATCTCGCGGTCGATCACATCGGCCGCCGCGCGGTCCCATTCGCGCCCGTATCCGGCGCCCAATTCTAGGCGCACCGCCCGTTCGGCGCGGGTGATGAGCAGCAATATCCCGTCATTGCGCGATTTATCCCCGATGCCCCATGCGTCAAACACACGGGTGGCATAGGCCTCAAACTGCGGCGCGGAGGGATGGGTGAGCACCGCCATCTCGACCCCGCTGCGCGCCTTGAGCGCCAAGAGCTGTTGCGAGATATCGGCTTCTTGCGCGTCGGTCAGGTAATCGGCCAGATCAAGGATGTAGCTTTGCGCGGGGGCGGGCGGCACCTCTTGGGCGCCGCCGCTATGGGGCAGCAGGCACAGCGCCAGCGCCGCGATCATGCCACACCATCGCGCCGTCCTCATGCCGACCCCTTGGCCATGAGCGCATTGACCTCCGCCTCGCTGGCCCCGCCCTTGAGGGCCGAGAAATCGCCGCGCTCCATCATCGCGCGGCCCGCGTCGATCACCGCCCGATGGGTCAGCCGCGCCAAACCGCCGCCGATGGAAATCCGCGCCGCGCTCATTTGGGCAAACTGCGCGCGGCTGATATCGGCGTAGGGCCCCGCCGCCAGAACATTGACCGGCAAGGCAGTGGCCTCAATCACCCGCTGCAAATCAGCGAGGCTGGCGGGCAGCGGCACATAGACACAATCGGCCCCCGCCGCTTCAAAGGCCTTGATCCGGCGCAGGGCCTCTTCGATGTCATACTGCCCGTTCATCACCCCGTCAGCGCGCGCCACGAGAACGAAATCGCGCGGCAGCGCGCGGGCGGCAGAGGCGGCGGCGCGGATGCGCTCGGCCGCCAGATCGGCCGCGTAGGGGTGATCGGCGGGCAGGGCCGTGTCCTCGATGGAAATCCCCGCCAGCCCCGCCTCGCAGGCAAGGCGCACCGTCTCTGCGCAGGTCTCCGGCGCCTCGCCAAACCCGTTCTCGAAATCGCCCGAGACCGGCAAAGGCGTGGCGGCGACCAGATCCTGCGCGTGGGCCAAGGCCTCGTCGCGGGTCAGATTGCCCATATCGGGGCGGCCTTGGGTAAAGGCATGGGCCGAAGAGGAGGTCGCAATCGCATCGGCGCCCAATCCGGCCAGAACCCGCGCCGATCCGACGTCCCACGCATTGGCAAGGATAAACGGCGCGCCGCGTTTGTGCAGGGCACGAAAGGAGGGGGCGGGATCATGCATGGGGCACCTCGGTAAATGGCAGATGACAGATAACACTGCGCCCACAGTGAAAGGCGCATGGCCGCAGCGCAAGACAAAAGCGGACGGAGGGCGCCTCAGGGGCGGGGATCGGGCATCAAGGGCAGAGCGGGAAACCGGCGGAGCGGGGCTGGTTGGCGGGTCAGCCGGCCGAAAAGAGCGCAGGCCAATGCGTGCAATGCGAAGCTTGCAATCAACACGCCGATGCGCAGCCTCCTTCACAGGGAGACAGGGAGACAGGGAGACAGGGAGACAGGGAGACAGGGAGACAGGGAGACAGGGAGACAGGGAGACAGGGAGACAGGGAGACAGGGAGACAGGGAGACAGGGAGACAGGGAGACAGGGAGATAGGGAGATAGGGAGGTGGTGAAGCGCGGAGGTTGGGACGGGCGGAAGGCACAGAGGCGGGGAGATAAAGCGTTTTGTCAGACCAAGTCGCGGCGCCGTTCGGGGCGGTGGCCCTGATCGGGCATCGCCTGTTTTGAGGGGGCGCTGGGCGGCGCAGGCCGCCGCATCCGCATCCACATCTGCCCCTGCGCCGTGGTCCTGGGCGCGGCTTGCTGTCCCAAGCTTGCCCGCAAAGGCGTGCGGCCTTGGCATACTGCGCCGCCCGCCCGCACCGCCAGCGCGCGCCACCTCTGGCCGTATGGGGCGGCGCGCGGGCTGGCGAGGCCAGAGCTTGCATCGCTTAGCCAAGAGGCTAGGTTTTTATTGACGCGCTGCGCAGGTCTTGTTACTTAGCCACATGGATAACAATCTCGACGACATCTTCTCCGCCCTTGGTGATCCCACACGGCGCGCCGTGATCGCGCAGTTGATGGAGGGGCCAGCGCCGGTGTCACAGCTGCACGCGCCGCACGACATGGCGCTGCCCTCCTTTTTGAAACACCTCGGCAAGCTTGAGGCCGTCGGGTTGGTCCGCTCGCATAAGATCGGCCGTGTGCGCATGGTGCATATCGAAGCCGCTCCGATGGCGCGCGCCGAAGCTTGGCTCAAACAGCACCGGCGCCTGTGGGAGGGGCGTTTGGATCGCTTGTCCGCTCTTGCCGAAGATTTAGAAAAGGAAAGTAACGATGGCCGAATTTGAAACCGTAACCTTGGAGCGCGACATCGCCTGCGCCCCCGAGCGGCTTTTCCATGTGATGACCGACCGCGAATTGCGCCAAAAATGGAGCGCGCCCGATGACCAAACCGCGGTGATCATTGATTATTTCGATTGCCGCGCGGGCGGACGCGAGGAAACGCGTTGCGGGCCGAAAGAGGCGCCCGAGTTCACAACCGTCAGCCAGTTCCATGTGGTTGAGCCGGAGTTTTTGTGCTTCACCGAAACCTTGGTGATCGGCGGCCAGATGATGTCGGTCTCTTTGTGCAGCCACGACATCGCGCCCAGCGAAATGGGCAGCAAATTGCGGGTCACATTGCAAATCACAAGCCTCGTCGGGGCGGAGCTTTTCGGCGAGTATCAAGGCGGCTGGTCAGCGGCGCTGGATGCTTTGGCGGCGATGGCGAGTGCCTCCGGTCCGCTGCAATAAACGCGCGGCGCTGGGCGGGAAATGCTCTGCTGTGATCGGTGCGGCGTTCGACTTGTGCCCGCCTACGCCCGCCCCGCGTCCACCCGCACCGCCACCGCGCGCCAAATCTAAAACCTCTTGGCGCGGCGGCGCGGGGGTGTTAGCCTGCCCTCATGAAGAGCAACCACACCCCGCACAGCATTATTATCTGCTGCATTATTCCCTGCTGAGCAATCTCGCGGGCCGTTCTTCTGTTTCCTTAAACACATGAAGTTGCTAAGTCCGCGGGCGAGCCGAGCCTTTGCGCATGTTTGCCATGCGCGCGCCAGATACGAGGACGCCTGACGTGACGAGCGATAGAGTGATCAAGCTGCACAACACAAAGACCCGCAAAAAGGAGGTCTTTGCGCCGATCGACCCCGACAATCTGCGCATGTATGTCTGCGGGCCGACCGTCTATGACCGCGCCCATATCGGCAATGCGCGGCCCGTGATTGTGTTTGACGTGCTCTACCGTTTGCTGCGCGATACCTATGGGACGGATCACGTCACCTATGTGCGCAATTTCACCGATGTGGATGACAAGATCAACGCACGGGCGGCCGAAAGCGGGCGCAGCATCCGCGAGATCACCGACGAGACCACGCAATGGTATCTGGATGATATGCGCGCCGTGGGGGCCTTGGACCCGTCCATTCGCGGAGGGGACAGTGATCGCGCCATGCCGCGGGCAACCGAATATATCGACTCGATGATCGCGATGATCGAAACCCTGATCAAAGGCGGCCATGCCTATGCCGCCGAGGGGCATGTGCTGTTCTCGGTCGAAAGCTATGAAAAATACGGCGCGCTTTCGGGGCGCAGCATCGACGATATGATCGCCGGTGCGCGGGTCGAGGTGGCACCCTATAAACGCAACCCGATGGATTTCGTCCTGTGGAAACCGTCCTCTGATGACCTGCCCGGATGGGAAAGCCCGTGGGGGCGCGGCCGCCCCGGATGGCATATCGAATGCTCCGCCATGAGCTATGAATTGCTGGGCGCGCGCTTCGACATCCACGGCGGCGGCAATGATCTGATGTTCCCGCACCACGAGAACGAGATCGCGCAAAGCTGCTGCGCCACGGGTCATGCGGGTGACGGCGAGGGCTTTGCCAATGTCTGGATGCACAACGAGATGCTGCAGGTCGAGGGTAAGAAAATGTCCAAGTCCTTGGGCAATTTCTTCACCGTGCGTGATTTGCTCGATAGCGGCGTGCCAGGCGAGGTGATCCGCTTTGTGTTCCTCTCCACCCACTACCGCAAACCGATGGATTGGACGGCGCAAAAGGCCGAGCAGGCCAAAGCGACGCTCAAGAAATGGTATGCACAGGCAAAGGATGCGCCATGCGATGCGGCGCCCCACGTCGATGTGATCGCCGCGCTGGGCGATGATCTGAACACCGCGGGCGCGATTGCAGTGTTGCACCAGTTGTCCCATGCGGGGGAGGTCGCCGCCCTGCGCGCGAGCCTGACATTGCTGGGGCTTATGAGCGAGGACGTCCCCGATTGGGCGTCGGAGGCGGGGGTGGACCTGTCTGCCTATGCGGGCAAACTCGCCGCCCTGCGCGCCGCCGCGATGCAGACCAAAGATTTCGCCCCCGTCGATGCGCTGAAAACCGCCCTACTTGCGGCAGGGGTCGAGGTGCGTATGTCCAAAGACGGCGTCGATCTGTCCGAGGCGGCGGGTTTCGATGCGTCCAAATTGGAGGGGCTGCTATGAGCGCGCGGTGTCAGGCACGGATGTTGCGCCCGACCCGAGGGTGGGGGCATCGCCCTGCGATCCTGAAGCAAGGAGCAGACCAATGAGCAAAGACCGCCTCTACCTCTACGACACCACGCTGCGCGACGGGCAGCAGACCCAAGGCGTGCAATTCTCCACCGAGGAAAAGCAGCAGATCGCCAAAACCCTCGACGCGCTGGGCGTGGATTATATCGAGGGCGGCTGGCCGGGGGCCAATCCGACCGACAGCGCCTTTTTCGAGGCCGCGCCGCAAACCCGCGCGCGCTTTACCGCCTTTGGCATGACCAAACGCGCGGGCCGTTCGGCGGAAAACGACGAGGTGCTGGCCGCCGTGATGAACGCGGGCACCGATAGCATCTGCCTTGTCGGCAAGACCCATGATTTCCACGTCACCACCGCGCTGGGCATCACCTTGGAGGAAAACACCGAAAACATCCGCGCCTCCATCGCCTATCTGGTGGCGCAGGGGCGCGAGGCGCTGTTTGACGCCGAGCATTTCTTTGACGGCTATAAGGCCAACCCCGATTATGCCATCGAAGCGGTGCGCGCCGCCTATGAGGCCGGTGCGCGCTGGGTGGTGCTGTGCGATACCAATGGCGGCACCTTGCCCGAGGAAATCGGCGCCATCACCCGCGCGGTGATCGCGGCGGGCATTTCGGGCGACCGGCTGGGCATCCACACCCATAACGACACCGCCAATGCCGTGGCGGGCAGCCTTGCCGCCGTCGATGCAGGGGCGCGGCAAATCCAAGGCACGCTGAACGGGTTGGGCGAGCGCTGCGGCAATGCCAATCTGGTGACGCTGATCCCGATCTTGATGCTCAAATCCCCCTATGCCGAGGCCTTCGAGACCGGCGTGAGCCGCGAGGCCCTGCGCGGGCTGACCGCCGCCAGCCGACAGTTGGACGATATCCTCAACCGCGTGCCGACCAAACAGGCGCCTTTCGTCGGCGCATCGGCCTTTGCCCATAAGGCGGGGCTGCATGCCTCGGCCATCCTCAAGGACCCCTCCACCTACGAGCATATCGACCCCGCTTTGGTCGGCAATGCGCGCATCATCCCGATGTCCAATCAGGCGGGACAAAGCAACCTGCGCCGCCGTCTGTCCGAGGCGGGTATCGAGGTCGCCGCAGGCGATCCGGCGCTGGCGCGTATCCTCGACCGGATCAAGGAGCGCGAGGCGATGGGCTATACCTACGACAGCGCGCAGGCCTCCTTCGAATTGCTGGCGCGCCAAGAATTGGGCCGGATGCCGGAGTATTTCGAGGTCAAACGCTATAAGGTCACCGTCGAGCGCCGCAAGAACAAGCGCAACAAGATGGTCTCTCTCTCCGAGGCCATCGTGGTGATGAAGGTGGACGGCGAGAAGCGGCTTTCGGTCTCCGAATCCATCGACGCCGAGGGCCGTGATCGCGGGCCGGTCAATGCGCTATGGACCGCTTTGGTCAAGGATCTGGGCCGCTATGGCGATGCGGTGGCCGATATGCATCTGGTCGATTTCAAAGTGCGCATCACCCAAGGCGGCACCGAAGCCGTGACCCGCGTCATCATCGACAGCGAGGACGCCCAAGGGCGGCGCTGGTCCACGGTGGGGGTCTCGGCCAATATCGTCGATGCCAGCTTTGACGCATTGATCGATGCGGTAAACTGGAAGCTTCTGCGCGAGGGCGCGCAGTAGCGCGAAGCGCAGGCGGAAAGCAGATGAGTAAAGGCTATTAGCATGTTGAAAATTTTGAGTTTTATCGCCGTTTCCATTGCCATCACGGCCGCGATTGCCATCGGCTTGATCCTCTCGCAATGGCCGCGCGATCTGCGTGCGGGCGCGCGCGGCGGCGAGGGCGCATCGCTTGATTTCACCCGCCAAATCGCCCGCAATGACGCGCCTTTGCCGCTTCAAACCGCGCCGATGCGCGACGGATGGCAGATGCCCTATCGCCGCGTGGACGGCCCGCAGGGTGCGCCTTTGCTGGTTCTGGTCCACGGGTCGGGATGGCACGGGGCGCAGTTTGACGCGCTGGCGCGGCGCCTGTCGGATGTGGCCACCGTCATCGCCCCCGACCTGCGCGGCCATGGCGCGTCGCCCGAGCGGCGCGGCGATGTGGATTACATCGGCCAGATGGAGGACGACCTTGCCGATCTGATCACCGCTGCGGGCCAAAACGGGCAGCGCGTGGTCATGGCAGGGCATAGCTCGGGCGGCGGTTTGGTGGTGCGTTTTGCGGGCGGGGCGCATGGCGCGATGATCGATCATGCGATCCTGCTGGCGCCCTTCTTGAAGCATAACGCGCCGACCGCGCGGCCCAATTCGGGCGGCTGGGCGCAGGTGATGATCCGCCGCATGATCGGCCTGTCGATGCTCAACGCGGCGCGGATCACGGCGCTCAACGGGATGCAGGTGATCCAGTTCAACATGCCCGCCGCCGTTCTGGACGGGCCGATGGGCCATACGGCGACCACGGCCTATAGCTACCGGCTCAACACCGGATTTGCCCCGCGCGCCGATTACCTTGCCGATGTGGCGCGCTTGCCCGATTTCACCTTGATCGCAGGCACGGCGGATGAGGCCTTTGTTGCCGATCAATACGAGCCTCTCCTGTCTTCGGTCAATGGGCGCGGCACCTATCATTTGATCGAAGGGGCGAGCCATCTCGATGTCGTTTATGCGCCGCAAACCGAAACCCTCATCCGCGGAGTTCTCAGCGGTGACTGACACCCCCGAACACGACGATATTGGCGCCTGCGCCGCCCAAGTGGCGCGCGCTGATCCCGACCGTTTTGCCGCCGTCATGGCCGCGCCCGTGGCGCTGCGCCCCGCGCTTTTCGCGCTCTATGCGTTCAACGCCGAGGTCGCCCGCGCCCCTTGGGTGACCCAAGAGGCGGTGATCGCGGAAATGCGCCTGCAATGGTGGCGCGATGCCCTGGAAGAGATCGGCGCGCAGGGGCAGGGCGGCCCGCTGCGCCGTCACGAGGTGGTCACGCCCTTGGCGCGCGCGCTTGCCGCGCCCGAGGCGGCTTTGCTCGACGATCTGGTGCTGGCGCGGCGCTGGGATATCTACCGCGACCCCTTTGAGGACGAGGCGGCATTTCACGCCCATATCGAGCAAACCGGCGGGATTTTGATGCAGGTGGCGGCCACATTGGCCCATGGCGCGCCGCTCACGGAGGGCGCGGCGCAGGCGGCGCGAGACGCCGGTTATGCCGCCGGTCTGGCCGCATGGCTGCGCGCGATCCCCGCGATGGAAAAGGCAGGGCGCCTGCCCTTGGTCGATGGCCGCCCCGAGGCCATCGCCGCTTTGGCGCAAGGCGGATTGGCGCGGCTCAAGGCCTCGCGCGCGGCGCGCAAACATCTGTCCAAACCGGCGCGCGCGGCGCTTTTGGCCGCTTGGCCCGCGCAGCCGATCCTGTCGCTGGCGGCCAAGACCCCTGCGCGGGTTGCGGCGGGGGATCTGGCGCTGCCCGAATTTGCGCAAAAGACGCGGTTGATCCGCTGCGCCCTGACGGGCCGCTGGTAGCGCGGCGGATCGCACCGCCGCTGGGCGATAGGGCGCGCGCTGGTGCCTTGGCCTAGGCCTCTTTGGGCCGCAGCGCCAGCCAGATCAACGCGCCGCCCGCCAGCATCAAGAACGGCGCCATTGCCAGATTGACCGCCGACCATCCGGCCTGCGCCGAGCCGCCCGAGCAATTCATCAAACCGCCCGAGGCCAGCGAGGCAAAGGTCACGCCGCCAAAGACCAAAAGATCGTTGAGCCCCTGCATCCGTCCGCGCTCATGCGGCTCATGCGCGCCCGCAAGCATCGCCGTCGCGCCGATAAAGCCGAAGTTCCAGCCCACGCCGAGCAAGACCAGCGCGATGAAGAAGTTGTTCAAATCCACCCCTTCGAGCGCCACGATCCCCGCCGCGCCAAGGATCAAAAGCCCCGCCGCGACGATTTTCTCGACGCCGAAGCGTGCGATCAGATGGCCGGTGAAAAACGACGGCACATACATCGCCAGAACATGCGCCGAGACCACATCGGCGGCGCTTGATTTTTCAAAGCCGCAGCCGACCACCGCCAAGGGCGTCGATGTCATCACAAGGTTCATCAACGCATAGGAGACCATGGCGCAGATCACCGCCACGGCGATGCGCGGGGTTTTCAGTAGCTCCATCCGGCTGCGCCCTTTCGGAGCATCCACGGCGGGCAGCGGCGGTTTGGGTATGTCGAGGAAAAGAAACAAGAACGAGCCGATCACATTCACCGCGATCACCGCCAGATAGGTGCCAAGGAAAGGCACGACCATGGCCTCTGCGGTGACTTTGAACAGCTGCGGCCCGATCAGCGCGCTGACCAGCCCGCCCGCCATGACGTAGGAAATCGCCTTGGGCCGGAAGGTTTCAGAGGCGGTATCAGCGGCGGCAAAGCGGTAGAACCCCTGCGCGGACATGTAAACGCCGGTGATCAAAGAGCCGGTCAGATAGACCGCGAAAGAGCCGATATAAAGCCCGTAGGCCGATACCGCCGCGCCCAAGGCCCCCGCCACAGCGCCCAAGGTAAACCCCGCGCGGCGGCCATAGCGTTGCATGATATTCGACACTGGCGTGGCGGCAAACATGCTGCCCAACACGATGAGCGAGATCGGCAGCGTGGCAAAACAGGCATTGGTGGCCAAGGATTGCCCCGCCAGCCCGCCCATGATGAAAATCATAGGCATCTGCGCACCCAAAAGCGCCTGCGCCATCACAAGGATCGTCACATTGCGCTTGGCGCGCGCATCATCGGCGGGTGGGGCGGTCATATCTGTCATGGGGAATGCGTAGCTTTTCGCCACTGCGCCGTCCAGCGCGGAAACTACGGGATCGCGGGCGCGCTCATATGGCGCGCTCAGGGCGCGGCGCGGTCGATCACATGGGCAAAGGAGCCGAAAACCCGCCCGCGCCGCAATCCGGCCGCGCCAAGCGCGCCGCCCTCGGCATCGCGCGCCTCGAACAACGGATCGCCCGCCGCGCGCAGGGTGGTGGCGTAATGAAACTCATGCCCGCTCAAAGGCTGCGCGCCGAAAGGAGAGCCGCCAACGGGCGTGAGGCTGCGATAACCCAAATGCAACTTGCGCTGCGCAAAGGAGGTCTCCAGCCCCAGCAGGCCCAGCATCGCATGGCGGCGGCCTTCGGCATCAATGAGCCCTTCGCCAAGCATCATATATCCGCCGCATTCACCATACATATCAATATCTTGCGCGGCGATTTTGACGCTGCGCATGAAGGTCTCTGCGCTGGCGAGACGTCCGGCATGTAGCTCCGGATAGCCACCTGGAAGGTAGAGAAAATCGCAAGGCGGCAGCGCCTCATCGGCCAGCGGCGAGACGGGGATCACCTCGGCCCCCGCGCGGCGCCAATCCTCCAGAAGATGCGGATAGGCAAAGGCAAAGGCGGCGTCCTGTGCCACGGCGATGCGCTGCGCGGGCGGGGCAAGACCGGAAAGAAGCGGCGCGTGTGCCAGCGGCGCGGCCAGCGCCATGAGCGCCTCCAGATCAAGGCTTTGCGCCAAAGCATCCGCCGCGCGGTCCAAAAATCCGTCCAGATCCGCGCGCTCGCCCGCTTGCACCAATCCCAAATGCCGCGAGGGCAGCGCCAGATCGGCGCGGCGCGCCATGGCGGCCAGAACCGGCAGGCCGAGCGGCTCCAAGGCGCGGCGCAGCATCGCCTCGTGGCGCGCAGAGCCGACATTGTTGAGGATCACGCCGCCGATGCGCACGCCTGCGTCAAACCCCGCAAACCCCGCGACCAAAGGCGCGATCGATCCGGCCATACGCCCCGCATCCACCACCAAAATCACCGGCAGCTCCAGCATCCGCGCCAGATCAGCCACCGCGCCGCGCCCCTCGGGCGGCGCGCCGTCAAACAGGCCCATCGCCCCCTCGATCACCAACATCCCGTCGCCCGAGGCCAATCCTTTGATCCGCGCGGGCGACATCGCCCAAGCATCGAGATTGGGGCAGGGCGCGCCGCAAGCGGCCTCGTGAAATTTCGGGTCGATATAGTCGGGGCCGGATTTGGCCCCGCGCACGGCCATGCCTTGGCGCGCGAGCAGGCGCAAAAGCGCCAAGGTCACCGTGGTTTTGCCCGCCCCCGAGGAGGGCGCGGCGAGGATCACGCCTGAGCTTGCGGCGCTCATTGCGCCTCGGCGGGCATCCCGCGGCCCAAAGGGTCGAGATCGCGCGGCGCTGCCCCTGCGGCCATGCCTTGCCAATCGAGCACCTGCCGCATCAGGACCGAGCGCCCGACGCAAATGATCGCAGGCGGCGCAAGCTTCGAGGCGGCGATATCGGCGACCAGATCGCCCAATGTGGTCTCGAGCACCGCCTGTTTGTCGGTCGTCGCCTCGACCACCACGGCCACAGGCTCGTCCGCTGCGCGCCCCGCCGCCATCAAGGCCCCCGCGATGCGCTCGGCGTGTTTCATGCCCATATAGATCACCAGAACCTGCGAGCCGCGCGAGATCGCCTCCCAATCGAGGCTCGATGTCACCTCGCCGGTCTGGTCGTGGCCGGTGACAAAGGTCACCGATTGGTTCACATCGCGGTGCGTCACGGGGATGCCCGCATAGGCCAAACCGCCGATCCCTGCCGAAATTCCGGGGATAATGCGGATCGGAATGCCGTGCTGGACCAAGGTCTGCGCCTCTTCGCCGCCGCGCCCGAAGACAAAGGGATCGCCGCCCTTGAGGCGCAAAACCCGTTTGCCCGCCCGCGCCAGATCGACCAGCCGCAAGGAGATATCCTTTTGTTTTGCCGAAGGTTTTCCGCCGCGCTTGCCCGCATAGATATGCTCGGCCTGCGGCGCCCAATCCAAGATCGCCTCTTGCACCAGCGCATCATAGATCACCACATCGGCTTGGCGCAGCGCGTTGAGCGCGTGCAGCGTCAACAGCCCCGGATCGCCCGGACCCGCGCCGCACAGCCAGACCCAGCCCGCCTCAAGCACGGGCCAATCGGATGTCGGAAGAGAGATTGAATCAGTCATAGCGCCTTATGGCGCGAATTTTCCCCCGAAGGAAGATGCGCCCGCGCGGCAAATTTATCCGCGCGTGCAGGGTTCGGATTGGCGCGCGGGCGCGGGCGTGGTTATAGTCGCGCGCATGAGCGATGATCCCTCAATGACAGCGGCGGCGACAGCGGCGGCAAAACCCGCCAGCGCGCTGCGCCGCGGCTGGACCACGGGCGCCTGCGCCACGGCGGCCACGCGGGCGGCCTTGATGGTGCTATGGGGCGAGGGCGCGCCCGAACGTGTGCGCATCACCTTGCCGCGCGGCGAGCGGCCCGAGTTTGCCGTCGAGGCCGCGCGCAGCGGCGCAGGCTGGGCCGAGGCCTGTATCATCAAAGACGCGGGCGACGATCCCGATGTGACCCACCGCGCGCGCATCTGGGCGCGGGTCGAGGCCTCCGGCGGCGGCGTGGTGTTTGCCGCAGGCGCGGGCGTCGGCACGGTCACCAAGGCGGGATTGCCCATCGGCGTGGGCGAGCCTGCGATCAATCCGGTGCCGCGCGAGATGATGGCGGGCACGGTGGCGGAAATGGCCGCACGCCTCGGGCAAGTGGCTGATATCAAAATCACAATCTCGGTCGAAGGCGGCGAGGCTTTGGCCGCGAAAACATGGAACCCGCGCCTTGGCATCATCGGCGGGCTGTCAATCCTTGGCACCACGGGGATCGTGCGCCCGTTCAGCTGCGCGGCATGGATCGCCTCGATCCACCGCGGCATTGACGTGGCGCGCGCGGGCGGGCAGAGCCATGTCGCGGGCTGCACAGGGGCCACGTCAGAGCGGGTGGTGCAGGCGCTATATGGCCTGCCCGATCACGCGATGCTCGATATGGGCGATTTCGCCGGAGGCATGCTCAAATACCTCGCCAAACATCCGGTCGCGCGGGTCACCATCGGCGGCGGCATCGGCAAGATGACCAAACTGGCCCAAGGCGCGCGCGATCTGCACTCGGGGCGCTCTCAGGTGGATTTCGACGCGCTGGCCGAGGCGCTCGGCGCGCCGCAACTGGCGCAGGCGAACACGGCGCTGGAGGCCTACCGCATGATCGGCGCGCCGATGGCCGATTGGGTCGCCAAAGGCGCATTGGCCACGGCGCGCGCGATGCTGCCCGAAGGCGTGGCGGTGGATACGGTGGTGATCGACCGCGCGGGCACCATCTTGGGGCGCGCGCAATGACGGTGCTTTTGCTGGCGGGCACGCGCGAGGCGGCGGATATCGCCAAGGCCTTGGCTGCCAAGGGAGTTTCGGCCGAGGCCTCTTTGGCGGGGGCGACCCGTGCGCCCAAACCCTTGCCGCTCAAAACCCGCAGCGGCGGCTTTGGCGGGGCGCAGGGATTTGCCGACTACCTGCGCGGCGCGGGCATCACGTCGGTTCTGGACGCGACCCATCCTTTTGCCGCCCGTATCAGCGCGCGCAGCCTCGCGGTCTGCACGCAAATGGGGATCCCCTATGCGCAAGTCATGCGCCCGCCGTGGCAGGCGGGCGAGGGCGACCAGTGGACGGTGCTTGCGGACGAGGCGCAGGCCGCCGCTCACGTGCCGCGCGGCGCGGTGGTGTTCTTGGCCACGGGGCGGCAGACATTGGAGCGTTTCGCGCCGCTGGCGCAGAAGGATTGCACCCTGATTTGCCGCCAGATCGACCCGCCCGAGGGGGCCTTCCCCTTCCCGAAGGGGGAGTTCATGGTGGGCCGTCCGCCTTTCTCGGTCGAGGATGAAATCGCGCTGTTTCGATTGCTCGGCGTCGATTGGTTGATCGTGAAGAACGCGGGCGGCGAGGCGCCGCGCTCCAAGCTGACCGCTGCGCGGGTTTTGGGAATTCCGGTGGGGATGATCGCGCGGCCCGCGCCGCTCGATTGCACGCGGTTTGACACGATTGCTCCCGCGATTGCATGGGCCGAGGCGGGCGGGAAAATCCAATGAGTGACCGATATGAGAACCGCAGCATGAGACGCGCAAGATGAGCGCCGCAGCATGAGCGATACCCAATGAGCGAGATGGAATGAGCGAGATCGGCTATATCATCACCTCCGACGCCTGCGTGGCGCGCGGGGCGCAGTGGCTGGCCGATGAGGACGAGGCCATGGCGCGTGCCTATGCTTTGACGGGGCCATTGCCCTTGCGGCTTAAACCCGACGGGTTTGCCGAACTGCTCAGCGCCATCGTCAGCCAGCAGGTCTCTGTCGCCTCGGCCCGCGCCATTTGGGGGCGGATGGTGGCGGCTGGGATGGATGATCCGGCCAATATCCTGCGCGCCAGCGACGAGGCGTTGCGCGCCATTGGCCTGAGCCGTCAGAAGGTCAAATATGCCCGCGCCTTGGCCGAGGCGGGGATCGATTTTGCCGCCCTGCGCCGCGCGCCGGAGCCGCAGATCATCAAGACCCTCACCGCCGTGTCCGGCATCGGGGTCTGGACGGCGGAAATCTATACGATGTTCTCTTTGGGCCGCGCCGATATCTTCCCCGCTGGCGATCTGGCGCTGCAAGAGGCGGCGCGCGATCTTTACGCTCTGCCCGAGCGGCCCAAGGAGCGCGCCCTGCGCGAGATGGCCCAAAGATGGAGCCCGTGGAGATCGGTTGCCGCGCGGATGCTTTTTGCCTACTACCATGTAGCAAAACAAAGGGAAGGGATCCGATGACCCGCGTGTTGAAATCCGAACGAGTCGAGCCGAAATCCGGCACCACCCGCTCTGTGGTGGTCTTGCTGCACGGCTATGGCGCCAATGGGGCCGATCTTTTGGGGCTGGCCGATCCTTTGGGCGATCACCTGCCCGACACGCTGTTCATCGCGCCCGATGCGCCCGAAAGCATCCCGATGATGGCCAATGGCTATCAATGGTTCCCGATTCCGTGGATCGACGGGTCGAGCGAGGAAGAGGCCGAGCGCGGGCTCAATGCTGCCGCCGAAGACCTCAACGCCTTCCTTGATGCGATCTTGGTCGATGAGGATTTGCTGCCCGAACAAATGGTGCTTTTGGGCTTTTCCCAAGGCACGATGATGTCGCTGCATGTGGCGCCGCGCCGCGAGGATGAAATCGCGGGGATCGTAGCGTTTTCGGGCCGTTTGCTGCAACCGGAATCGCTCAAGGACGCGGCGGTGAGCAAGCCTGCGGTCCTGTTGATCCATGGCGATATGGACGATGTGGTGCCGCCGCAAAGCCTGCCCGAGGCGGCCGAGGCCCTGCAAGAGGCGGGGTTCAAAGAGGTCTATGCCCATATCATGAAGGGCACCGCCCATGGCATCGCGCCCGACGGGTTGCAGGTCGCGCTGGCCTTCATGCGTGACAAGGCGGGCTTTTAGGGTTTTACGCTGCGTCAGGTGACTTTACCGGCGGGTCAACACATGGAAGAGTTTGCCCAGCCAACGACAGGGAGAGGGCAGATATGATCATCATTTGTGGCACCATCGAAGTGAAAGAAGAGGGCATCGAGGCCTATAAAAAGGCCGCCGCTGTCGCGACCGAAATCACCTTGACCGAAGAGGGATGCGGCACCTACGGGTTTTTCCAAAGCCTTGATAAGCCGACGGTTTTCCGCGTCTATGAGGAATGGGAAAGCAAGGACAACCTGCGCGCCCATGGCGCGGCAGAGCATTTCAAAGCCTTCGGCGCCGCAATCAAGGACATCGTTGTGGCGCGCAAGATCCAGATGATCGAACCGGCGCGTATCGTCGATCTGTAACTGCTCCGCCGCCCCACCGGCGCGGATCGCAGCTGTTTCAAAACGCCCAAGGCCCCGCGCTTTGGGCGTTTTTCATGCACGCAGCCCGTGATGCGGCGCGATTTGCCCAATGTCACGGCAGTGTTACGCTTTGGGGGTAAATCGGCCCTTGATTGGCATATCTCGCCTCTTGCCAGACGCAATCCGCGAGATATAGTTGAGTTAGATTTCGGGGCGGGGTGTCCCGCCTTGATGCCACAACAGGCAGACAGGGCAGGGGGCCTTTCGCCAGATGGACGGAGACTTTAGAACCGAATTTGTCAGAGAACCGGGCGCGCTGAAGCATTTTCCCGCGCTGGTGCTGAATGCCGATTATAGGCCCTTGTCCTATTATCCGCTTTCGCTCTGGCCATGGCAGGAGGCGGTCAAGGCGGCGTTCTTGCAGCGGGTCGATATCGTTTCGGAATACGATCAGGTCGTCCATTCGCCGAGTATGGAATTCAAAATCCCCTCGGTCGTCGTCCTCAAAGATTATGTCAAACCTCAAAAGCGCGTGGCCTTCACGCGCTTTAATTTATTTTTGCGCGACGAGTTTTGTTGCCAATATTGCGGCGCGCGCGGGGATTTGACCTTTGATCATGTGGTGCCGCGCGCTGCGGGCGGGATCACCTCTTGGGAAAATGTCGTGGCGGCCTGCTCGCCGTGCAACCTGCGCAAAGGCTCCAAAAGCCTGCGCATGGCGCAGATGAGCCTGCGCAAACCGCCGCGCGCCCCCGCCGCCGAAGAGCTGCGCAATATGGGGCGCAAGTTTCCGCCAAATCACCTGCATTCAAGCTGGATGGACTTTCTCTATTGGGATGCGGAGCTGGAGGCCTAGCGCCCCCCGTTTGCGGCAAAAGAAAACGCCGGCCCTGATCCAGAGCCGGCGTTTTCATTGAAATTTGTGTATTCGACAGGCCTTGGGCCTTAGGCCTCGGGCGTCGCCGGAGCGTTGGGCGCTGCGTTTTTTGCCGCCGAGTTCAGCGGATCGTCCTGACGCTGCACCGAGCCTTCGAAATGCGCACCGCTCTCGATGGCGATGGTTTTGTGGATGATGTCGCCTTCGACACGCGCGGTCGAGGTCAGGCGCACCTTGAGGCCGCGCACACGGCCCACGATGCGGCCATTGACCACCACGTCATCGGCCACCACTTCGCCGCGCACCGTGGCGCCTTCGCCCACGGTCAAAAGATGCGCGCGAATGTCGCCCTCGATGGTGCCTTCGATCTGGATGTCGCCGGTGGTCTTGAGGTTGCCGGTCACGGTCAGATCGGCCGACAAAACCGAGGCAGGCGGCTTGGCCTTGGGCGCCGAGGCTTTGAACTCGCTGGGCGCGGGTTTGGGCATCGCGCCGGATTTTTCTGCAGCCACAGGGGCGGTTGCATCAGCGGCCTTGGGGCCGGGCTCGTTGATCTTGCTCTTAGAAAACATCGTTGGCAGCCTTAATATAGATCATAGGGTTTACGGCCTTTCCGCCGACTCGCACTTCGTAATGCAGGTGGGGTCCGGTCACACGTCCGGAGGCCCCCATATCACCAATTCGCGTGCCGCGCGAGACTCTTTGTCCCACTTTGACATTCAAACGTGACATATGGGCATAACGGGTCTCGATGCCGAACTCGTGCTGGATCTTGACCAAACGGCCATAGCCCGAGGACCAACCGGCATGCACCACGGTGCCGTCGGCAGTCGCATAGAGCGGCGTGCCCACGGGACCCGCGAAATCCACACCCTTATGCAACCGGCGCCCGCCCGTTTTGGGATCGCGGCGATAGCCGAAGGGCGAGGTGAAGCGATAGGAGTTTTTCACCGGCAAGGCAAAGGGCGCCTTTTCGGCGGCAATGCGGTACAGGTTCAACCGGTCCATCTGGTTGAGGATACGGTTGGCGCGGCTGGCATCGGGGGAGGGCAATTCGCCCTTGGTCGAAAACACCACCGGCGTCAGCGGCCCGCCTTGCCCCGAATAGCCGCGGCGCACTTGGGCCAAAAGGCTTTCGGGGTTCATACCGGCATTGCGGAACATTTTGTTGAGCGGCTCGACCGAGACGGTCATCGCCTCTTCAAGCTGGCGGAAAATCTGGTCGTTCTGGTCTTTGAGGGACTGGATTTCGGCGGCCATCTCGTCGGCCTGCAGCAAGGCCCCTTGGGCATCGGCAATGATCTTGTCGCGTTCGCTGGCGGTTTGCGCCAAAGCGAGGGCGAGAAAATCACTGGCCCCGTCATTCGCACCGCTTTGCGCGGCCAGAGCCTCGACATTGTCGCCGTCATTGGTTTGCAAGGCGGCGACCTCGCGGCGGGCCTGCTCGCGCTCGCCCATGGTGCGGCGCAGCGTCGCCTGAATCACCTCGATACCGGTCTCAAGCTCGCGGCGGCGGGTTTCGGAGGCCAGCAAATCCGACTGCATCACCGAAATCTGGCGCAGGGCCGAATTGAACCGCTCTTGCGCCGCAAGCGCCTCTTCGGCGCGCAGGTCGCGTTCGGAAGACAGAAGGTTGAGGCGGGCCTCATAGGCGCGTTGCTCGCGCTTGGCCTGCTCGCGGAAATTGCCCGCGCCGATGGAATCCATGAGCAAGATCGCGGTGGCGATAATCGCCCAAGCCACAATCGCCGCAGAGCCGATAAATCCGACGACCTGCGTGCCAGGACGCAGGCGGATGAATCGTGTGTCTGTATCAGAGCGCAGGAAGACCCGACGTTCCGGAAAATGCCGCTCAAGCAGCGCGTGCCAACGCATAGCGATCCGTGTTTTCACGAATTTCAGTCCCTTGTTTTACCCGTCCCAGTAGAGCGCTTGTTTTTTTGGCCGGAGTTATCCAGCTGCGCTTTGGATAAAGTGATTACCCAGCCAAGCCCCATAGGGCAAGGTTTTTGGGCCGCGCTCTGTGCGTGATCGGCCAAAACAAGCTTATTTGGCGAAAAACCGCCGACTCACGAGGGGGTTACAGTGGGAAGTTAACCCAAGGTTACTCGGTCAGGGGCCAATAGAAATCAGGGGGCAACCCCGCTTCGGCGCGCTTCTCCTCGTTAAAGGGCGGCTTGAGCGTGCTGTGGAAATATTTGCGGACAAGGTTGTGGAAGGTTTCCTTAGGGTCAAGATTGTGCCTGCCGCACAGGAAGTGGAACCACTTGGACCCATAGGCCACATGGCCGACCTCTTCGCCATAGATCACCTTGAGCGCCTCGACGGTTTGCTCGTCTTTGGCCCGCTCGAACACCGCGATCATCCCCGGCGTGACGTCCAATCCGCGCGCCTCCAAAACCATCGGCACCACGGCCAGACGGCCCATCAGATCTTGCGCCGTATCCTCCGCCCCGCGCCACATGCCCGCATGGGCGGGCATGGCGCCATAATGGCTGCCTTGCGCTTCAAGACAGTCGCACATCAGGTTGAAATGTTTGGATTCTTCATCCGCCGCCTTGACCCAGTCATCGTAGAACCCAAGCGGGAATTCGACATCGGTGAAGCGCGCGATGATGTCCCAATGCAGGTCCACGGCGTTAAGCTCGATATGGGCGACCGCATGGATCATCGCGATGCGGCCCTGCTCGGTGCCCGGTTTGCGTTTGGGCACATCGCGCGGGTCCAACAGCGCGGGCGTTGCGGGGCGGGCGGGATGCAGCGGCGGGCTGGCCGAGCCGATGGGAATGCTGCGCCCTTCGCCGCGCGCCGCGAACCATGTGGCCGCATGGCGATGCGACAGCGCGGTTTTCGCCCGCCCGTCGGCGCAGGTCAGAACCTCCATCGCCATTTCGGCGAGGGTCATTTGCCCGCTCATGCCAGCGCTTTCGCGGCCTCAAGCACGGCCTCCACATGGCCGTCCACTTTGACCTTGGGCCAATAGGCCGCCACCGTGCCGTCGGCTGCGATCAAAACCGTGCTGCGCTCGATGCCCATGAAGGTTTTGCCATACATCTGCTTTTCCTTCCAAACCCCGTAGGCCTCGCAAACCGCGCCCTCGGCGTCCGACAGAAGCGCGACGCTCAGCCCGTGTTTGGCGCGAAACTTGGCGTGTTTTTCCACCGTATCCTTGGAAATGCCATAGACCTTGACCCCGAGCGCCTCGAAGGCGGCAAGGCTTTGCGAAAATCCAATGGCTTCTTTGGTGCATCCGCTGGTATCATCGCGCGGATAGAAAAACAAAACCACAGGGGCAGGGCGCAAGGCCGAGAGCGTGACATCCGCGCCGCCATCCTGCGGCAGGGTGAAATCAGGGGCGGCGTCGTTGATTTTCAGCATGTTGTCTCCTTTCGCCCTGTTCTATGGTGGGCGATATATTGCGGTGCAATGGGCGCGCGTTATGACCGGTGGTCATGCGGGGGCCCCTGTTCAAGACTACGGGTAACCTAACAAACCGGATGAGCCAAGACGATCCCGACACCCCCCTTCGCAAACCGAAGGATGCCCCCGCAAGCGAGGGCGCGCCGGACGCGCCGCCCAAGGCGGCGGGGGTCGGTTTGGCTGCGGCCATGGCGAAATTGCGCGGCGAAGAGGATCCTTTGGGCGATGCACCGGACCCCGCAGAGGCGGGCCAAGCGCAAGAGGAGCAGCCGGAGGAGGCCATGCCAGAGGCGCGCGACCAAGGCCCGACAGGCCAAAGCGCGCCAGAGCCTGAAGCGACAGAGCCGAGCGTGCCAGAGGCGCAGGCCTCCGGCGAAGATGAGGCGCTGCAAGCGGATGCACAGCAGGCTGAAGCAAAGGACGATGACGCGCGCCAAGCCGCGCCGCCAGATGCGCCAGAGCCGCAAAATACGGCCCCCGACATTTCCGATACCGCCGATACCACCGATACCGCCGATACCGCCGAGGCTTCCGACACCGCCGCGCTAACGCCGGTGCGCGTTGCGCCGCAGGCCGCGCCGCCTGCGCTCGACGCGCCGCCCGAAGCGGCGATTGTCGTGGTCAAGGGCAAGGCCATGCGCCGCGCGCGCAGATTCGGGCTGATCTCGCTTGTGGTGCTGGGCTTTATCGCGCTGCTGGCAGCGGTTGCCATCTGGCTCATGCTCGGGCGGCCGATTGATGCGCCGCAATGGCTGCGCGAGCGGATCGAAACCCGCCTGACCGAGGCCGCGCCGGACCATCAGGTGCGCTTTGGTGCTTTGTCCTTTCTGGTCGAAGAGGATTGGCAACCGCGCATGCGTCTGCGCGATGTGACGGTCTATGACGGCGCGGGCGTGCCCTTGGTGACGCTCGACGATGTGCGCGCGCAATTCGCGCTGCGCCCGCTTCTGGACGGCGAGGTGCGCCCGCGCTCGGTGCGGCTGAGCGGCGGGCAGATGGAATTGCGCCGCGAGGCGGACGGGCGCTTTGGCCTTGCCATCGGCAATTTCGGCGGCGACGGGGCGGCGACGCTGCCCGAACTGATCAAAAGGGGCGATGCGATTTTTGCGCAAACCGCGCTCTCGGCGCTGCGGGTGATCGAGGCAGAGGCGCTGACCTTGCGCTATGTGGATGCGCGCGCCGGACGGGTGTGGTCGGTCGATGGCGGGCGCATCGCGCTGGCGCGCGACGGCGATGCGATCAGCCTGCGCGCCGATCTGGCGCTTTTGGGCGGGGGCGCGCGCGCCGCCACTCTGGCCGTGGGATACGACAGCCGCATCGGATCGACCGCCGCCGATTTTCGCGTCAATATCGAGGATGTCGAAGCCGCCGATATCGCCAGCCAATTGCCCGCTCTGGCGTGGCTTGGGGTGATCGAGGCGCCGATTTCGGGGGCCTTGCGCGCCTCGGCGCAAGACGACGGGGCCTTGGGGCCGCTCAACGGCACGCTGCAAATCGGCGCGGGGGTCTTGCGCCCGACCGAGGCCACGCGCCCCATCGCCTTTGATGGCGCGCGCAGCTATTTCACCTATCTGCCCAATGAGGCCAAAGTGCAGTTCCAAGAGCTGTCGGTCTCGAGCAAATGGGGCAGCGCGCAGGTCGAGGGCACCTCCTATCTGGTCGGGATGCAGGACAACGGCTGGCCCACGGCCTTGCTGGGCCAGTTTCGCACCACCAAACTGACGCTCAGCCCCGATGACCTTTACCCCGAACCCATTACCTTTGACGGGGCCAGCATCGACACCCGCCTGCGCCTTGATCCGTTCGAACTCGATATCGGGGCGCTCACGGTGCTCGACCGGGGGCAAAAATTCGAGGCCAAAGGGCGGCTGCGCGCGCTCGAGGCGGGGTGGGATTTGAGCCTTGAGGGCAAGCTGGACGCGATGACGCCCGAGCGGCTGATGACCCTGTGGCCGGTGACGGCGGTGCCCAAGACCCGCGCATGGGTGTCCGAAAATATCTCCGGCGGGCGGATCGAGCAGGCGCAGGTTGCCTTGCGCCTCAAACCCCACAGCGAGGCGCAAATCGCGCTCGGTTTCGGGTTCGAGCAGGCGCAGGTGCGCTTTTTGAAAACCCTGCCGCCGATCAAAGGCGCCGCAGGTTACGCGGCGCTGGAGGCGGGGCGCTTTGCCGTGCGCGCCGAAGCCGGACAGATCGCCGCCCCCCAAGGCGGGCAGATCGACGTGACTGGCACGCGGTTCATCGTGCCCGATGTGCGCATCAAGGACGGCCCCGCCGAAGTGCGCCTTGCCACGCAAAGCACCGTAACGGCGGCGCTGGCGCTTTTGGATATGGACCCGTTCAATTTTCTCACCAAGGCGCGCCAACCGGTCACCATTGCCGACGGGCGCGCCGTTGCGGGCGGCGATATCCGCTTCCGGCTCAAGAAAAAGCTGCCCGTCGAAGAGGTGGAGTTCGACATCACCGCCGAGGTTGCCAATGCGCGCTCGACCACATTGGTGGCCGGTCACACCCTCGCCGCGCCGCGGATCGATCTGCGCGCCACGCCTGCCGAATTGGTGATCAGCGGCAAGGGCAGCATCGACGCGATCCCCATCGAGGGCCGCTGGCGTGCGCCCTTTGGCGCGGCGGCAAAGGCCGAGGCCAAAGCCGCAGGCCGCCAAGGGATCAGCCGCGCCGAGGGCTGGATCGAGCTGTCCGAGCGGTTCATCGACGCCTTCAACATCGGCCTGCCTTCGGGCAGCCTGCGCGGGGCGGGGCGCGGCGATATGGTGATCGATTTCGCCCGCGGCACCGCGCCTGCCTTTACGCTTTCGTCGAACCTCAAAGGGTTGGGCCTGCGCTTGCAACCGCTGGGGTGGAGCCTTGGGCAAAACGCGGGCGGCAAGCTTTCGGTCAAAGGCGCTTTGGGCAGCCCCGCGCGCATCGACGCGCTCAGCCTCGAGGCGCCGGGCCTGTCGGCGACTGGCGAGGTGCGGCTGACGGCGCAGGGCGGGCTGGAGCGGGCGCGGTTCTCGCGCGTCAAAGCGGGCAACTGGCTCGATGCGCCCGTCGATATCATCGGGCGCGGCGCGGGGGCGGCTCCTGCGGTCGAAGTGCGCGGCGGCACGGTCGATATGCGCCAGACCACGGTCGGCAGCGGCGCCTCAAACGGCGGCGCATCAAGCGCCGGATCGGGCGGGCCGATCAGCTTGCGCCTCGACCGGCTGACCATTTCCGACGGCATCGCGCTCAGCCCCTTTCGCGGCGAATTCACCACCAAACGCGGCATGGACGGCAGCTTTTCGGGCCGTGTGAACGGCAAGGCCCCCGTGACGGGGCGCGTGGTGCCCAAAGGCGGGCGCAGCGCCTTTGAAATCAAGGCCAAGGACGCGGGCGCGGTCTTTGCCGCCTCGGGGCTTTTGGACAAGGCCTCGGGGGGCGATTTGCTGCTCTTGCTGGTGCCCGCCAAAGCCGTAGGCAGCTATGACGGGGCGCTGACGGCCAAGAACGTGCGCCTGCGCAACGCACCTGCCATGGCCGAATTGCTCAACGCGGTTTCGATCGTCGGGCTATTGGAGCAATTGTCGGGCACGGGCATCTTGTTCGGCGAGGTCGATGCGCGGTTTCGCCTGACCCCGCATGAGGTCATCGTGACCCGCTCTTCGGCCACGGGGGCGTCTTTGGGCGTGTCGATGGACGGCATGTATAACCTCGAAACCGGCGCGATGGATATGCAAGGCGTCTTCTCGCCGCTCTACCTGCTCAACGGCATCGGGCAAATCCTGAGCCGCAAGGGCGAGGGGCTGATCGGGTTTAACTACCGTTTGCGCGGCACGGCGGAAAACCCGCGCGTTTCGGTCAACCCTTTGTCGATCCTCACGCCAGGGATGTTTCGCGACATTTTCCGCCGCCCGCCGCCCAAGTTGCAAAACTAGCCCTTGGTTGATCATCGCGCCGCCGCGCGATAGAGCGCCCCAAACAGGGCCGCGCCGCGCCAAGCGCCCCTATCAAACCATGATCCCGAGCGCCGCGCGCGCCGTTGTGAAAGCCGCCGATGACCAAAAGCCCCGCCGATACGCCTGACACGCGCCCCACGATTAAGCCCGCCAGTGAGCCTGCCAGTGAGCCTGCCAGCACCCCTGCCAAGCTGACGCTGGAGGATTTCAATTTCGATCTGCCCGAAGAGTTGATCGCCACGCGCCCCGCCAAACCGCGCTCCTCCAGCCGGATGCTGGTCGCCGATGGCGCGCCCCCCGGTGCGCCGATCCTCGACCATCATGCCTATGATCTGCCCGATTTCTTGCGCGCAGGGGATCGGTTGGTGCTCAATGATACCAAAGTCATCCCCGCGCGGCTGAGCGGTCTGCGCCACCGGACGGGGGATGCGGGCGCGACCTCGGCCAAGATCGAGGTGACGCTTCTGGAGCCGCGCGCGGGCGGGGCGGGCGGAGCGGGGGCGCGCTGGTCGGCGCTGCTCAAACCGCTCAAGAAAATCCGCGAGGGCGAGCGCGTGGTCTTCTCGGAGGCGCTCAGCGCCACGCTGATCGCCAAAGAGGACGGGCAGGGGGTGATGGAGTTTTCCTGCGCGGGCGAGGATTTCGACACCGCTTTGGCCGAGGCGGGGGCCATGCCCTTGCCGCCCTATATCGCCGCCAAACGCGCCGCCGATGCGCAAGACAAATCCGACTACCAGACGGTTTTTGCCCGCAATACGGGCGCCGTGGCCGCGCCGACGGCCTCGCTGCATTTCGACGATGCGCTGCTGGCGGCCCTGCGCGCCAAAGGGGTCGCGTTTACCTATGTGACGCTGCATGTGGGGGCGGGGACGTTTTTGCCCGTCAAGGTCGAGGATGTGACCACCCATAAGATGCACGCCGAATGGGGCGAGGTCAGCGAAGAGGCCGCCGCGCAAATCGCCGCCACCAAAGCGGCGGGCGGGCGGGTGATCCCCGTGGGCACCACCGCCTTGCGGCTGATCGAGAGCGCGGCGCAAAGCAGCGGCGCGATTGCCCCGTGGCGCGGCGAGACCGATATTTTCATCTACCCCGGATTTGACTTTCGCGTCACCGACGGGTTGATGACCAATTTCCACCTGCCCAAATCAACCTTGATGATGCTGGTCTCTGCCTTGATGGGCCAAGAGCGGATGCGCGAGATCTACGATCATGCCATCACATCGCGCTACCGTTTCTTTTCCTATGGCGATGCCTCGCTTTTGCTGCCAAAGGGCGCTTAAGGCTTCTGATACGCCGCATTGGTAGAAACACCGGATTGAACCGCCCCCTATGTCGTGACAGCGTGGGGGCGCCCCATACGCTGCCCCTTTGCGCCGCCCGTATCGCGCCCTGTCGCCGACCCCGAGAATGACCCGCCCGAATGCCTAACCCGAAGGACCGCCCGCGATGAGCCAAGTTTTCAAATCCGCATGGGCGCTGTTGCTCGGGATGCTGTTGTTGATGATCGGCAACGGATTCCAAGGCACGCTTTTGGGCGTGCGCGGCGAAATCGAAGGCTTTTCCACCTTCGAGATGTCGATCATCATGTCGGCCTATTTCGCAGGCTTTCTGGGCGGTTCGCGCTTGGCCCCCGAAATGATCCGCCGCGTCGGCCATGTGCGGGTCTTTGCCGCGCTTGGCTCTTTCATCTCGGCGGTGCTGATCCTGTTTCCGGTCCTGACCGACCCGATTTCATGGACCATCGGGCGGCTGGTGCTCGGCTTTTGTTTCTCGGGCGTCTATGTGACCGCCGAAAGCTGGCTCAACAATGCGGCCAGCAACGAGAACCGCGGGCAGGCGCTCTCGCTCTATATGGTCACGCAGACCTTGGGCATCATCGCCGCGCAGGGGCTTTTGCTGACCGCCGATCCCTCGGGCTTTGTGCTCTTTGTGATCCCTTCGGTTCTGGTCTCGATCTCTTTTGCGCCGATTTTGTTGTCGATCTCGCCGACCCCCGCCTTTGAAACCACCGAGCGGATGACATTGCGCCAAGTGATGAAAGTCTCGCCGCTCGGCTCGGTCGGCATGTTCCTCTTGGGCGGGGTTTTTGCCGCGCAATACGGAATGGCGGCGGTCTACGGCGCGATGGCGGGGCTGAGCTTGCCGCAAATCTCGATGTTCGTGGCGGCCTTCTACATCGGCGCGACGGCGCTGCAATTCCCGCTCGGATGGGTGTCGGACCGGATGGACCGGCGCCGGTTGATCATGCTGGCCTCGCTGGTCGGCGCGATCGGCGCCTTTATCGGCACGGTGGTGGGCGGCTCTTTCCCGCTGCTCATCCTCGCGGCGCTTTTGGTGGGCGGCACGGCGAACCCGCTCTATTCGCTGCTCATGGCCTATACCAACGATTTTTTGGAGCATGACCAGATGGCCGCCGCCTCGGCGGGGATGATGTTTATCAACGGGGTGGGGGCGATTTCCGGCCCCATCGTCGTCGGTGTGATCATGGAAACCTTTGGTCCTGCGGGATATTTTGGCATGATCTGCGTGCTCTTGATGGTGCTGGCGGGCTATGCGCTCTACCGGATGACACAGCGCCGCGCGCCTAACTCCGACGAAAGCACCCCCTATGCGCCCGTCATGCCGACCTCGACCTCGGTCGCGGTGGAAGTGGCGCAAGAAGTGTCGTGGGAGGCGCAAGAGCAAGCAGACAGCGAGGCAGAGACCGCGCCGCAGTAGGCCTCGCGCGGCGGCGGCGCGCTATCATAATTAGCGCTAACGTCACGGCTGCGACATTTTATTTCCGAAATGTAGCATTTTTTGACTTTTAATTACTTATGCCCTTGGCTACTGCTTGAAGACAGCGGAACGCACAAAGGGCAGGAGTAGACCCATGACGGGTGTGGACGAGATTTTGACATTCTGGCTCGACGAGATCGGGCCAAAGGGATGGTATGCCGAGGATGAGGCGCTGGACCAGCAAATCCGCGACCGTTTCGGCGAGATGTGGGAGGCGGCGCAAAGCGGCTGCTACGGGCTTTGGCTGACCTATCCGGCGGGCGCTCTGGCCTATATCATCTTGATGGATCAATTTCCCCGCAACATGTTCCGCGGCGAGGCCAAGGCCTTCTCTTCCGACCGCACTGCGCTGGCGGCGGCCAAGGCGGCGATTGATCGCGGATGGGACATGCGCATTGACGAGCCGGCGCGGCAATTCTTCTACCTGCCGTTGATGCATTCGGAGAACCTGTGCGATCAGGACCGCTGTGTGCGGCTCATGCACGAGCGGATGCCGCAAGCGGGCGAGGGCAACCTGATCCACGCCAAGGCGCACCGCGAGGTGATCCGCAAATTCGGCCGCTTCCCCTATCGCAATGCGGCGCTGGCGCGTCCGGCGACCCCGCCCGAGCAATCCTATGTCGCCAGCGGCGGATACGGCAGCACCCTGCGCCAGCTTCAGGCCGGATAATCGGCACCCTTAGGCGGCGCGCCCGCGCGGGGCGTATGAATTTGTGACACCGCGCCCGCGCGCGGCGCAAAAATGTTAACGCCTTTTTAAGGCTTTGCCTTACACCCTCGCACGAGCCCCTCTTGCGGGGCTTTGCTGCGTTGAACTGTTTTTCAAAATAGTTTAATATCAAACTAATTTTGGAATCGGAGGGTGCCATGGCGGCCAAGGCGTTTGATATGATCGTGATCGGGGCAGGGCCGGGGGGCTATGTCGCGGCCATTCGGGGCGCGCAATTGGGGCTCAAGGTCGCCGTGATCGAACGCGAGAACCTTGGCGGTATTTGCCTCAACTGGGGCTGTATCCCGACCAAGGCGTTGTTGCGCTCCTCCGAGGTGTTTCACCTGATGCACCGCGCCAAGGAATTCGGCCTCTCGGCCTCGGGCATCGACTATGACCTGCCCGCCGTGGTCAAACGCTCGCGCGGTGTCGCCAAACAGATGGAAGGCGGGGTCAAACACCTGCTGAAAAAGAACAAGGTCGAAGTGATCATGGGCGAGGCCAGCCTGCCCGCCAAGGGCAAGGTCGCGGTGAAAACCGCATCGGGCACCGAAGAGTTGAGCGCCAAACACATCGTTCTGGCCACCGGCGCGCGGGCGCGCGAATTGCCGGGGCTGGAGGCGGATGGCGATCTGGTCTGGACCTACCGCCATGCGCTCAATCCCGTGCGGATGCCGAAGAAATTGCTGGTCATCGGATCGGGTGCGATTGGCATCGAATTTGCAAGCTTTTACAACACATTGGGCGCCGAAACGACAGTCGTCGAGGTGATGGACCGCGTGTTGCCCGTCGAGGACGCCGACATCAGCGGTTTTGCCAAAAAGCAATTCGCCAAACAGGGCATGACGATCATGGAAAAAACCATGGTCAAAAAGCTCGACCGCTCCAAAGGCAAGGTCACCGCCCATATCGAGGCGGGCGGCAAGACCACCACGCAAGACTTCGACACGGTGATTTCCGCCGTGGGCATCGTCGGCAATATCGAGGGTCTGGGGCTGGAGGCTTTGGGCGTCAAAATCGACCGCACCCATGTGGTGACGGACGAATTTTGCCGCACCGGCGTCGAGGGGCTTTATGCCATCGGCGATATCGCAGGCGCGCCTTGGCTCGCCCATAAGGCCAGCCACGAAGGCGTCATGGTGGCCGAATTGATCGCGGGCGGGCACCCGCATCCGGTCAAACCCGAAAGCATCGCCGGTTGCACCTATTGCCACCCGCAGGTTGCCTCTGTCGGCCTCACCGAGGCCAAGGCCAAAGAGGCCGGATATGACATCAAGGTCGGAAAATTTCCCTTTATCGGCAATGGCAAAGCCGTCGCCTTGGGCGAGCCGGAAGGCATGGTCAAAACCGTCTTTGACGCCAAGACAGGCGAGCTTCTGGGCGCCCATATGGTCGGCGCCGAGGTGACCGAATTGATCCAAGGCTATGTGGTGGGCCGCCAGTTGGAGACCACCGAAGAAGACCTGATGAACACGGTTTTCCCGCATCCCACCCTGTCGGAGATGATGCATGAAAGCGTGCTGGAGGCTTACGGGCGCGCGATCCATATCTAGGGGCGAAACGGGTTCCGTCTTGCCCGCAGATCGGTCACTATGGCCGCAGCAAAGGAGCGCAGGATGCCCAGTATCAACCGGATTGTGATGAATAAATCGGCGCGTGGCTGGGTTCGGCAGCTCGATCCGTCATCATTGGATGTGGCGGAGATTTCGGGCAAATGGGGGCGCAGTTTTGATTTCAAAAGCTACCGCGCCTTTCGCTATCCCGAATATGACATCTGCCTTGACGCGCCGCGCGACGCGGAGGGCACGCCGTTCAAATTCGATCTGGTGATCGCCAATCAGGTTTGGGAACACCTCGACCGCCCCTATGCCGCGACGAAAAATGTGCGCAAAATGATGCGCAAGGGCGCGTATTTCTTTGTCGCCGTGCCGTTCTATATCCCCTTTCACGGCGCGCCGGTGGATTGTTCGCGCTGGTCGGCGCGGGGGATGAAAAACCTGCTGATCGAATGCGGCTTCGAGGAAGACGCGATCGAGGCCAAGCAATGGGGCAACCGCCACGCCGCGCTGCGCAATATGGAGCCGGTTTGGCCGCCCGAATATGACCCCGAGACCGATGATCTGACCGATGATCCGGATTTCCCGATCCTGACATGGGCCTTGGCGCAAAAGACCTAAGCGCCAAATCCTCAGGCGCCCGTAGACGAGTTCACAGTTTGTTCACATTTTTCGATTGGACCCGCCCACGCCATAGATTAGATAGGGGGTATTGGGCGAGTAGGTGGCGATATGGCAGAGCTGAAGAACATCGAAGTGCGCGGCGCGCGCGAACATAATCTCAAAAGCATCGACGTGGATATTCCGCGCGACAAAATGGTGGTGATCACCGGCCTGTCGGGGTCGGGAAAATCCTCGCTTGCCTTTGATACGATCTATGCCGAAGGGCAACGCCGCTATGTCGAGAGCCTCTCGGCCTATGCGCGCCAATTCCTTGATATGATGCAAAAACCCGATGTGGATCATATTTCCGGCCTCAGCCCCGCGATCTCGATCGAGCAAAAAACCACCTCGAAAAACCCCCGCTCGACCGTCGGCACGGTGACCGAGATTTACGACTATATGCGGCTTTTATATGCCCGCGTTGGCACGCCCTATAGCCCCGCAACCGGCCTGCCCATCGAGGCGCAGCAGGTGCAGGATATGGTCGACCGCGTCATGGCGATGGAGGAGGGGACGCGCGCCTTTCTTCTCGCCCCCATCGTACGCGACCGTAAAGGCGAATACCGCAAGGAATTTTTGGAACTGCGCAAGCAGGGCTTCCAGCGGGTCAAGGTCGACGGCGCCTTTTACGAGTTGGACGAGCCGCCCACATTGGACAAGAAATTCCGCCACGACATCGATGTGGTCGTCGACCGGATCGTGGTGCGCGAGGGGCTTGAAACCCGTCTGGCCGACAGTTTTCGCACCGCGCTCGACCTTGCCGACGGCATCGCCATCTTGGAAACCGCGCCCTCGGCGGGCGAGGACGGCAGCCTGCCCGAGCCTGAACGCCACACGTTTTCGGAGAAATTTGCCTGTCCGGTCAGCGGCTTCACCATCCCCGAGATCGAACCGCGGCTGTTTTCGTTTAACGCGCCGACGGGGGCCTGCCCGACCTGTGACGGGCTGGGGATGGAGCTGTTTTTCGACGAACGCCTCGTGGTGCCCGACGCCGATCTCAAGGTCTATGACGGCGCGCTGGCCCCGTGGCGCAAGGGCAAATCGCCCTATTTCCTGCAAACCATCGAGGCCATCGCCAAACATTACGAGTTCAACAAAAACGCCAAATGGAAAGACCTGCCCGCCCATGTGCAGCAGGTGTTCCTTTATGGCTCGGGCGATGAGGAAATCCAGTTTCGCTATGACGAAGGCGGGCGCGTCTATCAGGTCAGCCGCGTGTTCGAAGGCGTCATCCCCAATATGGAGCGCCGCTACCGCGAGACCGACAGCAACTGGATTCGCGAGGAATTCGAACGCTATCAAAACAACCGCCCCTGCGGCGATTGCGGCGGCTACCGTCTGCGCGAAGAGGCCTTGGCGGTGAAAATCGGCCCTGCCAAAGGCGGGGCAGAGGCCTGTTTGCACGTGGGCCAAGTGGTGCAAATGTCGATCCGCGAGGCCTATGAGTGGTGCGAAACCGTGCCAAACCACCTGACCAAGCAAAAGAACGAAATCGCCCGCGCGATTTTGAAAGAAATCCGCGAGCGTTTGGGCTTTTTGAACAATGTCGGCCTCGAATACCTGACCATGAGCCGCAATGCCGGCACCTTGTCGGGCGGCGAAAGCCAGCGTATCCGCCTTGCCTCGCAAATCGGATCGGGGCTGACGGGGGTGCTTTATGTGCTCGACGAGCCGTCGATCGGCCTGCATCAACGCGACAATGACCGTTTGATCGGAACGCTGAAAAACCTGCGAGATCAAGGCAATACGGTGATCGTGGTCGAACATGACGAGGATATGATCCGTCAGGCCGACTATGTGTTTGACATCGGCCCTGGTGCGGGGATCCACGGCGGGCAGGTCGTTGCCAAAGGCACGCCCGAAGAGATCATCGCCGATGCGGCGTCGCTGACGGGGCAATATCTGAGCGGTGCGCGCGAGATCGCGGTGCCCGCCAAACGCCGCAAGGGCAGCAAGAAAAAGATCACCGTCAAAGGCGCGACGGGCAATAACCTGCAAAATGTCACCGCCGATTTCCCGCTGGGGCAGTTTGTTTGCGTCACCGGCGTGTCGGGCGGCGGCAAATCGACCCTGACCATCGAGACCCTGTTCAAAACCGCCTCGATGCGGCTCAACGGCGCGCGCCAAACGCCCGCGCCATGCGAGACCATCAAAGGGCTGGAGCATCTCGACAAGGTCATCGACATCGACCAGCGCCCCATCGGGCGCACGCCGCGCTCCAACCCCGCGACCTATACCGGCGCCTTCACGCCGATCCGCGATTGGTTTGCGGGCCTGCCCGAGGCCAAGGCGCGCGGCTATAAGCCGGGGCGGTTCTCGTTCAACGTCAAAGGCGGGCGCTGCGAGGCCTGCCAAGGCGATGGCGTCATCAAGATCGAGATGCATTTCCTGCCCGATGTTTACGTCGAATGCGAGACCTGCAAAGGCGCGCGTTATAATCGCGAGACTTTGGAAATCCGCTTTAAAGGCAAAAGCATAGCCGACGTTCTTGATATGACGGTTGAAGATGCGCAGGCGTTTTTTACCGCCGTGCCGTCGATCCGCGAAAAGATGGATGCGCTGGTGCGGGTCGGCCTTGGCTATATCAAGGTCGGGCAGCAGGCGACGACCCTATCGGGCGGCGAGGCGCAGCGGGTGAAACTGTCAAAGGAACTGGCCAAACGCTCGACGGGACGCACGCTTTATATCTTGGACGAGCCGACCACGGGGCTTCATTTCGAGGATGTGAAAAAGCTGCTCGAGGTGCTGCATGAACTGGTCGATCAGGGCAATTCCATGGTGGTGATCGAACATAACCTCGACGTGATCAAAACCGCCGATCATATCATCGACATCGGCCCCGAAGGCGGCGATGGCGGCGGCGAGATTGTCGCCACGGGCACCCCCGAAGAGGTTGCCGCCGAGCCGCGCAGCCATACGGGCCGCTATCTGGCGCAGATGCTCAAGTCGGGTTCCGTGGCCGCCGAATAGCGGATGAAAAACATACAAAAGGGCGCCGCTATCTGGCGCCCTTTTCGCCTTAATACGCTCTAAATATTAGCGCTTTTCCATCGGGCAGGTGTTTACGCCGATGAATTTATAGATCAGGCAAGAGCCCATCAAACCCGTCGCCAAAGGGATGATTCCGAGAAGATAGAGCCAGCGATAGGCCCCGTCACCATCGATGAAAAATCCCAAGATCAGCGCCGCGCCAACAACGATCCGCAAGACGCGGTCGATACCACCAACATTTCGCATGTGTTCACTCCCTACATTCGAATAAAGAGATATTATGCATCCTGAATGCGTCTGTATCTGACCTAAATCAATATCCGCGAGGGCTGCGCCGCGCGGGCCATATCGCGCCTATGTCGCGGGGCGGCTGCGCGCGGCCAAACGCGGCAGCATGGCGCTGAAATCGCGGCCCTTGCCGTCTTCCTCCTCGACAAACTGCGCATAGAGCGCCGCGGCCAGTTGCCCCATCGGCGTATCTGCATCCGCGCCCTCGGCGGCCTGCTGTGACAGGCGCAAATCCTTGAGCATCAATTCCGCCGCAAACCCCGGTTTATAGCCGTTATCGGCGGGCGATTGCGGCCCGATCTCCGGCGCGGGGCAATAGGCGTTCATCGACCAGCTATAGCCGCTCGAGGTGCTGACCACATCGAACATCTTTTGCCGATCAAGCCCCAATTTATCCGCCAAAGCAAAGGCTTCGCAGGTGGCGATCATGGTCACCCCAAGGATCATATTGTTGCAAATCTTCGCCGCTTGGCCCGCGCCCGCATCGCCGCAATGCACCGCTTTTTGCCCCATGATCTCGAACAGCGGCGCGGCCACGTCGAAATCCGCCGCGCCGCCGCCCGCCATAAAGGTCAGCGTGCCCGCCTCGGCCCCGATGGTGCCGCCTGACACCGGCGCATCGACAAATCCAAGCCCCGCCTTGGCGGCCATATCGGCCACGGCGCGGGCGCTTTCGACGTCCACGGTCGAGCAATCGACCAACACCGCCCCCTGCGTCATGGCGGGGATCACCTCGGCGGCGACGCTGCGCAAAATCGCGCCATTGGGCAACATGGTGATCACCACATCCGCGCCAGCGGCCGCTTCGGCGCCGCTCGTGGCCGTGGCCGCGCCCGCCGCCGATGTGCCTGCGGCGTCATATCCGGTGATCTCATGGCCGGCTTTGGCAAGGTTCGCCGCCATCGGCGCGCCCATGTTACCCAGCCCGATAAATCCGATTTTCATTGTATTTTCCTCCCGTTAGGGGCGCATCGCCCCTTTGTGTCACGTCAAAAACTCAGGCCCTGCGCCCCCAAGGGCATGAGCATCGCGCTGACCTCGGCCGTGGGCAAATCAAGCGTCTGATGCTTCCATTTCGGCGCTTTGTCCTTGTCGATGATCGCCGCGCGGATGCCTTCAAGAAAATCGCCATGTTCCATCGCGCGGGCGGTGAATCGGTATTCGAGGGTCAGCGCGCGGCGGATGTCATCGCAGCCGCGCAGCCGGTGGATCATCTCGACCGTTGCGGCCATGGCCAAGGGCGAATTGCGCCGCAAAGCGCCCAGCGTGTCGCGGGCAAAATCGCTGTCCTCGCTTTCGAGCGCGCGGATGATATCGCCAAGGGTCTCGCCGCCAAAACAGCGGCGGATCGCCTCGGCCTGCGGCTCCAGCACCCCTAGCGCAGGCACCTCGGCGGCGCGGTCGATCCACGTCAGATCACCTGTCATCGCCAGCGCATTTTTCAATTCCGGCCACTTGAGTTGCGGGATGTAATAGTCTGCAAACCCTGCATAAATCGCGTCCGCTGCCGTCATGCGCCCCGCCGTGCAGCCAAGGTATTCGCCGATCCGCTCCGGCGCGCGGGCAAGGATCAAGGAGCCGCCCACATCGGGCACCAGACCGATGCCGCATTCGGGCATGGCGATGCGGCTGCTCTCGCAGGTGATGCGGTGCGAGCCGTGGCACCCGATGCCGACCCCGCCGCCCATGGTAAAGCCTTGCAAAAAGCTGACCACAGGTTTGGGAAATTCGAAGAGTTTGGCGTTCATCCGGTATTCGTCGGCCCAAAATTTGCGCCCGTAGTCGAAATCTCCCGCTGTGCCTGTGGCGTATAACTCGGCAATATCGCCGCCCGCGCAAAAGGCCTTGTCGCCCTCGGCGTCGATGATCAAAAGCTGCACCGCCTCGTCATCGGCCCAAGCGTCCAATGCCGCCTCGATATCGAGGCACATCTGATAGGACAGCGCGTTGAGCGCCTTGGGGCGGATGAGGGTGATGCGCCCTGCAACCCCTTCTTTTCGAATGGAAATATCGCTCATCTGGCGGCCTCGGCCAAGAGGTTGCGCGCCACGATCACCCGCATGATCTCATTGGTGCCTTCCAAAATCTCATGCACCCGCAAATCGCGCACCAGCTTTTCAATGCCGTAATCGGCCAGATAGCCATAGCCGCCATGCAGTTGCAGACATTGGTTGACGATGCGCGATCCGGCCTCGGTGACGAATTTTTTCGCCATGGCGCAGAATTTCGTCGCATCGGGCGCGCCTTGGTCCAATTTCCACGCGGCTTGGCGCAAGAAGGTGCGCGCGGCCTGCAATTCGATTTCCATATCGGCAAGGCGGAATTGCAGCGCTTGGAACTGGTCGATGGATTGGCCAAAGGCGTGGCGCTCGGACATATATTGCAAGGTCTGATTGAGCGCGACCTGCGCGCCGCCAAGCGAACAGGCGGAAATGTTCAATCGCCCGCCGTCGAGGCCCTTCATCGCATATGTGAAACCTTTACCCTCTTCACCGATCAGATTTTCCGCAGAAATGTTGCAATTGTCAAATTGCACTTGGCGCGTCGGTTGGCTTTGCCAGCCCATTTTCTGCTCCAGCCCGCCAAAGGAAAGCCCTTCTGTTCCGTCTTCGACATAGAGCGAGGAGACGCCTTTGGCCCCGTCCTCGCCGGTGCGCGCCATCACCACATAGGCGTCCGAATAGCCGCCCCCCGAGATAAACGCCTTGGTCCCGTTCAGCGTATAGCCCGCGTTGCTGCGCGCCGCGCGGGTTTTGAGCGCCGCCGCATCCGAGCCGGACCCGGGTTCGGTCAGGCAATAGGAGAGCACGGTTTGCATGCTCAAAACATCTGGCATGACGCGCGCGCGCATCTCCTCGCTGGCGAAGCTGTCGATCATTTTTGCGCACATGTTATGGATCGACAAAAACGCCGCGACAGAGGGGCAAGCCATTGAAAGCGCTTCGAAAACCAATGTCGCATCGAGCCGTGTCAACCCCGATCCGCCGTTGTCCTCGCTCACGTAAAGCCCGCCAAACCCCAGCGCCGCGATCTCGGGCCATAGCGCTTTGGGGATCGTGCCCTCGGCCTCCCATTGGCGTGCGTTCGGCGCGATGCGCTCTTGGCCGAACTCATAGGCCATGTCGAAAATGGCGGTTTGCTCTTGTGTCAGTGCGAAATCCATTGTTGCTCCTCCCACTGGCCTTGCGCCGCGCGCGGCAAAGGGCCGGTCCCTTGAATTGAACGCCTGTTTAATTGTCAACTGTTACAGCAGTTTTGCAAGGTAAAACGGCGCGTTGCGGCATGGATTACTCCGGTGGTGTGCACCGCGTATTTTGCGCCCGCGCCGCGCCACCGTCAAATCCGGTCAGCGCAAAGACCTCGGCCAAGGGCGCCTCCACCTCGACAAAACGCAGCGCTGGCGCGCTTTGCGAGAAGACTTTGGTCTCGACGGTGGTGAATTCCTCGGCCAGCGATTGATAGGTGCGCACCACGGGGCGCAGCGCCGCATCGGGCACATAAAAGGCGCATAACGTGTCGGAGCGCAAATAGCGGCTGGCCTGTTTGAGCTGCATCACCAATTGCATGAGGGCGGCGAAATCGGCGTTGACCGCCGTGGCCTGCGAGAGGTCGAAAAAATGCCGCTGGTCGGGATGGGCCTCGGGATCGACGTAAAACTGCGTCATCAGGTTGAAGCAATCGGTCATCTCAATCGCGCCCGTCAAATAGAAATAGGCGAGGTTATGGGACTTTAGAATGCGGTAGTCACCGGTCATCGGGGGCCTGCTGTCGTTGTTAAAGGGGCAGAGCCGCGCCACATCGGGGCGGGTGGAACGCACGCGCGGTGCATAACTTAGGCCGCGCGCGTGGCAATGCAAACCTGCCCCCGCAGTCAACATAGCCGTCCGGGCGCAGATGCTCCGCCCGGACACTGTGCAAGATCGGCGCGGATCAGTCCATCGCTTTAAAGTTAAATTCCCCGCCTTCTTTGATCCCCGAGAACCAGCGCGCCGTGACGGTTTTGGTCTTGGTGTAAAAGCGGAAGGCGTCGGGACCGTATTGGTTCAAATCGCCAAAGGCCGATTTTTTCCACCCGCCAAAGGAGAAATAGGACAAAGGCACGGGGATCGGGAAGTTGATCCCCACCATGCCGACATTGACGCGGCTGGCGAAATCGCGCGCCACATCGCCATCGGCGGTAAAGATCGCGGTGCCGTTGCCGTATTCATTGTCCATCGTCAGCTTGAGCGCCTCTTCATAGGAGCCTGCGCGCACTTGGGTCAGGACGGGGCCAAAGATTTCCTCTTTATAGATATCCATGTCCTTGGTGGCATTGTCGAACAATGTCGGGCCGACGAAGTAGCCGCCCTCATAGCCTTGCAGCGTCATGCCGCGTCCGTCGCGCACCAATGTCGCGCCCTGATCGACGCCCGACTGGATCAGCCCTTCGATCCGGTCTTTGGAGGCTTGGGTAATCACGGGGCCGAAATCCACGTCCTCGCCCGCCGTATAGGGGCCGACCTTGAGCTTTTCGATCCGCGGGATCAGCCGTTCGATCAGTGCGTCGGCGGTTTTCTCGCCCACAGGCACCGCCACCGAAATCGCCATGCACCGCTCGCCCGCCGCGCCGAAACCGGCGCCGACAAGCGCATCGGCGGCCTTGTCCATATCGGCGTCGGGCATGATGATCATGTGGTTTTTCGCGCCGCCAAAACATTGCGCCCGCTTGCCGTTGGTCGCCGCGCGGCCATAGATATATTGCGCAATCGGGGTCGAGCCGACAAAACCCACCGCTTGGATGGTCTCATTGTCGAGGAGCGCATCGACCACCTCTTTGTCGCCATTGACCACCTGCAACACGCCCTCGGGCAGGCCCGCCTCGATGAGCAATTCGGCCAGCATCAGAGAGGTCGAGGGGCAGCGCTCGGAGGGTTTGAGGATCATCGCATTGCCGCAAGACAGGGCAGGGGCCATTTTCCACAAGGGGATCATCGCAGGGAAGTTGAACGGGGTGATCCCCGCCACAACGCCCAAAGGCTGGCGCATGGAATAAAGATCGATCCCCGGTCCGCCATTGTCGATAAATTCGCCCTTGAGATGCGAGGGCGCGCCCATGCAGACCTCGACCACCTCAAGCCCGCGCTGCACATCGCCGCGCGCATCGGGCAGGGTCTTGCCATGCTCGCGGCTGACCAATTCGGCCAGTTTGTCCATGTTTTCATTGATCAAAGCGCCGAACTTCATCATCACCCGCGCGCGGCGCTGCGGGTTGGTGGCGGCCCAAGCGATCTGCGCTTCGGCGGCTTTGGCGATGATCGCATCGGTTTCGGCCTTGGTGGCCAGTGGCACCTTGGCCTGCACTTCGCCCGTGGCGGGGTTCATCACATCGGTAAACCGCCCCGAGGTGCCTTTGACATGTTGGCCGTTCACATAATGGGTCAGTTCTTGCATGGAATCCTCCTCAAAGCTGTTGCGCGCAGCGTAGGCTTGCAATTTTCAACCGAACAGAGGAAATATTCCAAAAGGGTTTTGCATTTATGCAAAACCAAACCCCGCAATTGCCACCCGCAACACCCACCTGCAAAGGCCCGCCGTTTGATGGAACCACATTGGGACGATATGCGCGTCTTTCTCGCCGCTGCCCGCGCCGAAAGCCTCTCTGGCGCGGGGCATTTGCTGCGCTGTGATGCGGCGACGGTGGGGCGGCGCATTGCCCGCCTCGAAGAAGCCATGGGCGCGGCGCTTTTCGCCAAATCGCCGCAAGGTTATGCGCTGACCGATACGGGCCAGCGGCTGATGGAACATGCCGAGCGCGCCGAACAGGCGATGACCGCAGGGATCGAGGCCGTCGCGGGGCAATCGGGCAGCTTGTCAGGGCAAATCCGCATCGGCGCCCCCGACGGGGCGGCGAATTTCCTGCTGCCGCAGGTCTGCGCCGAGATCACCGCGCAAAACCCCGATCTGGAGGTGCAGATCGTCGCCCTGCCGCGGGTCTTTAACCTGTCCAAACGCGAGGCCGATATGGCCATCGGGGTCAGCCCCCCGACCGCCGGACGGCTTAGCGTGCAAAAAATTTCGGACTATAAATTGCACCTCGCCGCCAGCGATGAATACCTCGCCGCCCATCCGCCGATCCGCCAGATGGCGGATTTGAGCGGCCATAAGATGATCGGCTATATCCCCGATCTGATCTTTGACAAGGAGCTGGATTACCTGAGCGAAATCGGGGTCAGCCGCGTCAGCCTCGCCTCCAATTCGGTTTCGGTGCAATTCCATTGGGTGCGCATGGGCGGCGGCATCGGCGTGGTGCATGATTTCGCGCTGCCCGCGGGGCAGGGGCTGCGCCGGATTTTGACTTCGGAGCTGTCGCTCACCCGTGCCTTCTATTTGATCCGCCACGCCGATGACCGCCGGTTGGAGCGGCTCAACCGTTTTGCCGCCGCGCTCACCGAGGGGCTGCGCCGCGAGATCGCGCGGCTCGAAGCCTTGGCAATAGGTTAACCCGCGTTAACCATACACTGGCGATTTTCCCCCTTAAAACAATGCCCAACCAAGGGCGCACTTGACACAGAGCCACAGGCGCAAGAGGCTGAAGAGGCTAGGCAAGGGAGGAACAACATGCTGGTGCATCAAATTCTCAAGTCCAAAGGCGACGACGGTGTGGTGACGGTAACGCCAAACACGCCGATTTCCGAAGTTGCGCAGATCCTCGCCGAAAGGCGCATCGGCGGCGTGGTCGTCTCCAAGGATGGCACCACCGCCGAGGGCATCCTCTCCGAACGCGACATCGTGCGCAGCCTCGCCTTGCGCGGCGCGGTCTGTTTGACCGAAAAAGCCTCTGACATGATGACGCGCGGCCCCGTGACCTGCCGGCGCGACGAGACCTCCGATGACGTGTTGCAGCGCATGACCACGGGGCGGTTTCGCCATATGCCCGTGGTCGAGGACGGGCAATTGGTCGGCATCGTCACCATCGGCGATGTGGTCAAGGCGCGGTTGCAAGAATTGGCGATGGAGAAAAACGCCCTCGAAGGGATGATCATGGGGCACTAGGCACTAGGCGCGCGCCCGCGCGGCGCAATGCGCGCGACGGGCGCTGGCCGCTCCGGCGCGCAGGCCCCGCAAATGCGCCCGCCCGCACCAACGGTGTCGCACCGACGCAATACCGACGTTTTACCGACGTGATACCGACGCGCAAAATCGCCCGATATCACGCCCGCTTTGGCCTGTGTCGGGGCGGGGCAATGCGGCTTTGCGGCGTTATTTCTCCGCAGCGCAGAAAAAGTTTCGAAACGCGCTTGCATTCCGGCGCGCAATAATGTTGCGTAGGGCCAGATTTTTTTGGGAGATCCCACATGCGCATCGGCCTCTACCCCGGCACATTCGATCCGATAACCAACGGACATATCGACATTATTACGCGGGGGGCGGCCTTGGTCGACCGTCTGGTGATCGGCGTTGCGATCAACCGCGACAAAGGCCCGCTGTTTGATCTCGAAGAGCGCGTCGCCATGATCGAACCGGTGATCGCCGCCCTGTCGGAAAAGACCGGAACCGAGATCATCGCCCATCCGTTCGAGAACCTGTTGATCAATTGCGCCCATGATGTGGGGGCCAATGTGATCATCCGCGGGCTGCGCGCTGTGGCGGATTTTGAGTATGAATTTCAAATGGTTGGCATGAACCGCGCGCTCGACAGTTCGGTCGAGACGGTGTTCTTGATGGCCGAGGCCAAACATCAGGCAATCGCCTCGAAACTGGTCAAGGAAATCGCCCGTCTGGACGGAGATGTGAGCAAATTCGTCCCCTCTGCCGTGCGCGACCGTTTGCTCGACAAACTGGGCAAGCCCAAGGCCTAGGCCCCGCGCGCCCCGCCGCATCACATCAAAACGCCCGCCAGTTTCGGCGGGCGTTTTGCGTTTTCTATCAGGTGTTTGCTTGGCTGCGCGTCTCAATGCCGCGAATGAAGGCGGCGCATTTTTGGGGGTAATTTGTCGGTAACATGTGACCTGCGCCCTCGATCAATTCGAGGCTGAAGTGCGGATGCGCGGCGCAAAGCTCGATCCCTTGCTGGCGGTGGTCCAAAATCCGGTCTTCGGTGCCAAAAAGCACCCCCACAGGCACGTCGATCCTGTCATACCGCGCCTCCATCTCGCGCAGGTCATCTTGCGCATGGACAAAGTCGCGGCTGGCATTGCGAAAGGACGAGGGGCGCAGGCCCAACAGCCCGTTGCCCTTGACCGAATAGGTTTCTGGCACCGCATCGGGACCAAAGACAAGATCGATGGTTTCCTTTTGTTTCTTGATACTTGTGGGCACGGCGAGAGTTTCGGAGATCAGCCAGCGCAGGCTACGATTGCGAATGCCAAGCGCCGCAAACGCGTCAGAGGCGCCTTGGGTGCTGCGCGTCAGCGGCGCCAGAAGCGCAAGGCCGCGCACCAATTGTGGATGCGCCAGTGCCAGCGCCAAAGCCGTGCCGCCGCCCAAGGAATGCCCGACCACTAAGGGCCGCTCCAATCCCAGTTTGTTAATCACTTCGGCGGCATAGTTCGCCTGATCCGACAGCGCCGCGCCGCTGGTTTCGGGCCGCTGCGAATAGCCCATACCGGGCCGGTCGATGGCCACCACGCGGTGATCGCGCGCCAGATCGTCAATGACGCCCATATCGAAATGGCCCAAATTGCCGCCCAGACCGTGGATCAACAAGACCGCAGGCCCGCTGCCGCGTTCGACGTAATGCAGCGCGCCGGTGGAAATCTGGATGGTCTTGCCGCGCGGCGGATTGGCCGCCTCGGCCTTGGCGGCGATGGTGCGGGTTTTGCCCGCCATGCGCATAAGATAGAGCGCGATCAGCGCCAAAAGCGCGAGACATATCCAGATGAAGGCCATTGTGTTTCCCTTGGTTTAACGTGGGTTAACTCGGGTCGGATGCGGTTAACCTTGGTTAACGCTACGGGATGGGCGCGCAAAGGCAATCCTGACGCGGCGTCGCTTGGCCTAGCGCCAAAAGGCCATCCATTCGATCATATCGGCAAGTTTCCGAAGCAAAAACAAAGTGTTGAACCCGTCCGCCATGAATTGATCCAATGCGAGCAGGGCAAGGATCGACAGGCCGATGCCGATGGCAATTGAATTGGTCATGGTCCGCGCCACACTCGCATAAATAAGAAGGCCTCCAAGGGGTTACCCGAGGAGGCCTTGCAAATCAAGATGGCGCGGCAGGGCGGCTTAAACCAAACGGCCCATCGCAGCGGCCACATCGGCCATCCGGCACGAGAAGCCCCATTCGTTGTCATACCACGCCAAGACCCGCACCAGACGCTTGCCGGTGACTTTGGTCTGGTCGGGGGCGAAGATCGAGCTTTGCTCGGTGTGGCAAAAATCGATCGAGACCTTGGCTTCGGGATCATAGCCCAGAACCGCGCCCATGTGACCGGCGGCCGCTTCGCGCACCACTTCGTTCACATCATTCACGGTGACGTCTTTGGAGGCGACAAAGGTCAGGTCCACGGCCGAGACATTCGGCGTCGGCACGCGGATCGCGGTGCCGTCCAATTTACCCGCCAATTCGGGCAGAACCTCGCCAAGCGCCTTGGCCGCGCCGGTGGAGGTGGGGATCATCGACATGGCCGCCGCGCGGGCGCGATACAGATCGCTATGGCGGCGGTCGAGCGTCGGCTGATCGCCCGTGTAGCTGTGGATCGTGGTCATGATGCCGCTCTCGATGCCGATCGCATCATTGAGCACCTTGGCCAGAGGCGCGAGGCAATTGGTGGTGCACGACCCGTTCGACACCATATTGTCATTGGCCGCCAAATCGCGGTGGTTCACGCCGTAAACGATTGTCTTGTCGACGTTTTTACCAGGAGCGGAGAGCAGGACCTTCTTGGCGCCGCGCTCGAAATGCTTGTTGGCTTTGAGACCGTCGTTGAAATTGCCGGTGCATTCCATCACCACGTCACAGCCCGACCAATCCAGTTCGTCCATGTCATAGGTCGAGAACATCTGCATCGGGCCACGGCCCAGATCCATCGTGCCTTCGCCGATTTTGATCTCGCTGCCGAAACGGCCATGCACGCTGTCGTAGCGCATCAAATGGGCGGCGGTTTCCAAAGGTCCGGTCGCGTTGACCTTGACGACCTGCACATCGTTGCGACCGCTTTGCGCGATATGGGCGAGGGTGCAACGGCCGATGCGGCCAAATCCGTTGATGCCGACGGTGATGGTCATTCGAAAGCTCTCCTGATCGGGTTCGGGTTGCGCCGTGATATAGGCAGCTTGCCCCGCATTCGAAAGCATAGTTTCATATTTTTTTATTATTTTCCATTGTGTTAGCGTTAACTGTGACCTGTTAGCGACCAACATGCGAGGCGCGGTTTGACCGGTTAAGCATGATCGGGCGCGGGGTTGCGCTAACAGCGGGCGCGAAGGGGAATCGGGCGGCGCGCAGCCGTGCGGTTTAGAATCGGTTAACCGATGCACGCGCCGCCGCCATGCCCCAAGATTGACAATCGCGCGGGGCAGGCCGACAAGCGTTGGGGCCGACCCGCCGCAACAGGAGCCGTTTTCATGACACTCGCCATTTCGGCCTATGCCGCCCTCAGCCTTGCCATCTTATTGGAGGTGGTCGGCACGACCTTCTTGCAGCAAAGCCAGCAATTCACGCGGCCGTTGCCGACGGTGCTGATGGCGCTGTGTTACGGGGGGATGTTCTATTTCATGTCGCTGGCGCTGCGCAGCATGCCCTTGGGCATCGTCTATGCGATCTGGAGCGGGATGGGCATCGTTCTGGTCTCGGTGATCGGATGGCTGGTGTTTCGCCAAACGCTTGATCTGGCCGCGCTTTTGGGGATGGGCATGATCCTTGGCGGGGTGGTGGTGATCCATCTGTTCTCGAACACGGTGCCGCATTAAGGGCGCATACAAAAACGGCCCGCAGCGCAAGGCTACGGGCCGCAGATGACCGAGGGGGCAAGGCGCGCGGCGCCTGCCGCCCTCGCGCTTGGTTATTTCACCATCACGGTGGTGCTCACCGGCATAGCATCCACCAACAGCGGGGCGTCCTTGCTCGACCCGAGGGTATATTCAAAGACGTTCTCCTCGGCGCCGCCCTCTTCGGTGTGGATCATCAGCATCAATTCTTCACCCGGAGTGGTTTCGCCCACAAGCTGGGTCGAGACGATCATATTGTCGCCCGCATCCAGACGCGAATGGCCGATCACTTCACCCGGTTTTCCGTCATCGACGCGGTGGATCACCAACCAGCCATCAACGGGGGTGACAACCTTATCGGCGACAACCGTGCCGTTACCGGCCAAGGTCTGGTCTTGGGCTTCGACCATCGCGGCGGCCATGTGACCGTCGGCAAAAGCACCCGAAGCAACACCCGAAACAACAGTGGCAGCAGCGGCAAGCGTCAGTGTAAAGGTTTTCATATCTCGTCTCCTTATTCGGTGCCAGCCGTCATTGGCTGGCGTTCGAGAAGACAACAACGCGGCGTGCTCAATGGTTGCATCACGGCTGCGTGAGGTGGCGTATTTATTTGATAACGCAGGGTTTGTCGGGGCACTGCTTGCGCGGTCTCGCCCGCCTTGGCGCCAAGCGTTTACGCCTTCTGCGCATGCTCCACGCCTTTGGGGGAGAGCGCATAAATCCCGCGCGCGGCGCGCTCGAACCAGCCATAATGATTGTCCGCCATGATATCGCGGGCGCGGGCCACGCCGGTGGCTTTGGCGACCTCGGCGGCTTTGCTGGGGCCATGGGCCTGCAAATGTGCCATCAGGCGCAGCGCATCTTGGCGGTAGGCGGTCATCAACCCTTGGCGCACCTGTCCGCCGGTATTGGGGTCACCCTCCAGCTTGGCAAATTCTCTGAGCAACCGCGCGCGTTTGGGTTTGGAGATGCGCGGCTGATAGGGGCCAGGATCGATGTGGATCTGCACATGCCCGTCGCGCAACCGCACCGTAATCAGCCCCAGCCCGAGGCGGCGGCACAGTTTGAGATTGCTTTTGAGCGCGCCCTGAAACTGCTTGGTGCCCAGATGCGGCACGGCGATATAGACGTGATCGGTCAGCGACTGGCGCGCGATGCCTTGGTGGAAGAGGGTCAGCGAGAAACCTGTCTTCAGCTCGACAATCACCGGCGGCTCCGCGCCGCGCAGCGCCATGACATCCACCGCGCCGATCTCGCCTTTGACCTCATATCCTTGGCCCTCCAAAAGCGATTTGACCGGCGCATAAAGATCCTCTTCGCGCGGTTTGGAGGCGGCAACCGAAGCTGCGGCCGCTTTCGCAGGTTTGGCAGTCTTCGCAGCTTTGGAAGTGGCAGGGGGCGGGGGCGTTTTGCTCATGAGGGCAAACTAGCGGTTTGCGTGGCGCGGGAAAACCCCGTGCTGGGGCGGATCGCGCGTAGGGCGCGCGTCTAGGCCAGACGCGGCGCGCGGGCGGCACGAACGGCCTTTCGGCCGCGCTCCTCCGCCCAAGCGACGCGCAATGCGCCGCGTGCGGCGCATCAGGCACGCGCACCGATAGCCCCTTGGCGAGCAGGGGAGGTCGGCCCGCATGGGCTGGGTTCCGGCACGGATTGAACCAAAAAGGCCCCGTCGTTTTGACGGGGCCTTTTGCGTTTTCGGGGCGGGCTGACGGGTTACAAAAGGCCCTTGGCCGTCGCAGCAACATTCTCTGCCGTGATGCCGAATTTCTCGTAAAGCTGCTCGGCAGGGGCGGAGGCGCCAAAGCTGTCCATGCCGACAAAACCGGCCTTGGCATATTTGCCGCGCTCGCCGCACAGCCATTGATCCCAGCCAAAGCGCGTGGCCGCCTCGACCGCGACGCGCACCGGACCGCCGGGCAAGACGCGCTTGCGGTAAGCCTCGTCTTGCTGCGCAAACAATTCCCAGCAGGGCATGGAGACGACCCGCGTGCCGATGCCTTCGGCCTGCAGCTTCTCGCGCGCGGCCATGGCGATTTCCACCTCCGATCCGGTGGCGAGCAAGATCACCTGACGCTTGCCCTCGGCATCGGCCAGAACATAAGCGCCCTGTGCGGTCAGGTTCTTGACCTTATGCTCGGTGCGCAGGGTCGGCAGGTTTTGCCGTGTCAGCGACAGAACCGAAGGCGTTTCCTTGGCCGTCAGGGCAATCTCCCAGCTTTCGGCCGCTTCGACCGTATCGCAGGGGCGGAACACATAGGTGTTCGGCGTCGCGCGACTGATCGCCAGATGCTCGACCGGCTGGTGGGTCGGCCCGTCTTCGCCAAGGCCGATGCTGTCGTGGGTCATCACGAAAACCGTCGGAATTTTGCTCAGCGCGGCAAGGCGCATCGCGGGGCGGGCATAATCGGTAAAGCACATGAAGGTGCCGCCGTAGGGGCGGATGCCGCCATGCAGCGCCATACCGTTCATCGCCGCCGCCATACCGTGCTCGCGAATGCCCCAATAGACATAGCGCCCGCCGCGGTTATCGACGTCGAAAATGCCCAGATCGCCCGTCTTGGTGTTGTTCGATCCGGTCAGATCCGCCGATCCGCCAACGGTCTCGCCCAGCACGGGGTTGATGACTTCAAGCACCATTTCCGAGGATTTGCGCGTCGCCACTTTGGGCGCCTCATCGGAAATCTGCTTTTTCAACGCTTTGACCACGGCCGAGAGCTTTTTGGGCGCGTCGCCTGCATAGGCGCGGTTGAACTCGGCCTGTTTGCGCTCGGAGATCGAGGCGAAACGCCCCTCCCATTCCTTGCGATCCGCCGCGCCGCGCGCGCCGATGGCTTCCCATTGCGATTTGATCTCGGCGGGCACTTCAAACGGGCCAGCGGTCCAGCCATAGGCGGCTTTGGCATCGGCGATCAGCTTGGGATCGGTCAAAGCGCCGTGGCCCTTGGAGGTATCTTGGGCCGAAGAGCCAAGGGCGATATGGGTCTTGCAGGCAATCATCGACGGTTTGCCCGATTTTTTCGCCGCCTCGATGGCCGCGTCGATTTCGGCGGGGTTGTGCCCGTCGATCTCTTGCACATGCCACCCCGAGGCTTTGAAGCGCTGCACCTGATTGGTGCGGTCCGACAATTCGACCGTGCCGTCGATGGTGATGTTGTTGTTATCCCAAAACACGATGAGCTTGGACAGCTCGTGACGCCCCGCAAGGCCCAAGGCTTCTTGGCTCACGCCCTCCATCAAACAGCCGTCGCCCGCGATCACGTAAGTGTGGTGATCGACGATCTTCTTGCCGTATTGCGCGCGCTGGATTTCTTCGGCCATGGCAAAACCCACGGCGGTGGAAATCCCTTGGCCCAGCGGGCCGGTGGTGACCTCGACCCCGTCGAGCAGGAAGTTTTCAGGGTGACCGGCGGTTTTCGCGCCCATCTGGCGGAAGTTTTTGATCTCGTCCAATGTGACCTGCTCATAGCCCGTCAGATAGAGCAGCGAATAGATCAGCATCGAGCCGTGACCTGCCGAGAGGATAAACCGGTCGCGATCCGCCCAAAGCGGATTTTTCGCATCGAACTTGAGGTGCTTTTCAAACAGAACCGTCGCCACATCGGCCATGCCCATCGGCATGCCGGAGTGGCCGGAATTGGCGGCAGCAATCGCATCGAGGGTGAGCGCGCGGATCGCAGCGGCTTTCATCCAGTGGTCGGGGTTCGCAGAGCGCAGGGCAGCAATGTCCAAGAGGCAGGTCCTTTGATTGGCGTGAGCGTTAACAATGGCTCTTAGCATCCCCCCCGCGAAGATCAAGCGCGCCGTCTAACCCCTTGGCGCGAAAGGGGCGCGCAAAGCTAGACCCGAGCGCAAACCTGCCGCAAAATGGGCAACAGCAAGCGATTCGCCCCGATTGGGGGCAATGCCGGCGCTACGGGCCGCGCCCGCAAGGAGGCGCAGACAAGGCCTTGAGCGCCCCGAGCGGGCGCTGCGGCACCGGCGGATCGCAACACAAAGCCGCCCGAGGGGACGCGGGCAAAAAACGGCACATAACGGTCCATGCGGGCCAGAACGGGCAAAACAGGTAGATGTCATGAGTCAGATCGAAGAGCTACACAGCCGGATCACTTCCGCACTTGACCGGATCGGGGCAGGGGTCGAAAACCTCGCCGCGCCCGCCGCCGCCGCGCCCGACACCGGCGAGCTTGAGGCGCTGCGCCAGCAGCTTGAGGACGAGAAGCTGGTCAATGCGCAACTCGAAGAGCGGCTCAAATCGCTGCGTGACAAACAAGAGCGCGCGGGCGAGGCGGCCAATGCCGCCCTTGGCCAGCAGCGCGCGCAGATGGAGCAGCTCGACGCCGATCTTCAGCGCCTGCGCAAGGCCAATGCCTTGCTGCGCGAGAACAACCAAGCGCTGCGCGAGGCCAATCAGGCGGGCGTCGCAGACCCGCATTTGATCAACAAATCCATGCTTGGCGAATTGGAAGCCCTGCGCGCCGCGCGCGCCGCCGATAGCGCCGAAGTGGCCGCCGTTCTGGGGCAGCTTGGCCCGCTGATTGCGGGGGCGAGTGTGGTGCCTGATGTGGGCGATACCATTGAACGTGCAGAAGAATTCGGGGAGGACGCCTGATGCCAGAGATCGAAATCCAAATCGGCGGACGTGTGTTCGAGGTGGCCTGCCAAGAGGGCGAAGAGCATTACCTGCTTTCGGCGGCGCGTATTCTGGACGCCGAGGCGACCACTTTGGGCCAACAAATCGGCCGCCTGCCCGAACCGCGCATGTTGCTGATGTCGGGGCTGATGCTGGCGGATAAAACCGCAGGCCTCGAAGACCAGCTGCGCGCCGTGCAGGACACGCTGGCCGAACGCGAGGCAGAATTGGCGCAATTGCGCGCCGCCCCCGCGCCAGAGCCTGAACGGATCGAAGTACCCGTGGTCCCGCAAGGGGTCAGCGATACGTTGGCCGAGATCGCCGCACGCGCCGAAGCGCTTGCCGCTGCGGTCGAGGAGCGCGCGGCCTCCTGAGCCCCCCGCTTGAGCACGGGTTGGGCCGCTGCAAAACGCGGCAGCGACGCCGGACCCTTTCGCAGAAAGGCCCAAGACAGCGGCAAGAACGCAAAAGGGCTGGCATAGCGCCAGCCCTTTCTCTGTTGGTATATCCGCTCGGCTTAGCCGTTGGCTTCGCGGATCTTATCCGCCGCTTCCTTGTCAAAGCCGACGCCTTGGCCCTCAAACAACGTGTCCAATTCGCCCGACAATGTCATCTCGGTGATGATATCGCAGCCGCCGACAAATTCACCTTTGACGTAAAGCTGCGGGATGGTCGGCCAGTCGGAGTAATCCTTGATCCCTTGGCGGATCGCATCATCGGCCAGAACATTCACATCGGCAAACTGCACGCCCATGAAATTGAGCACCCCCGCCACACGGCTGGAAAACCCGCATTGCGGCATTTCCTTGGTGCCCTTCATGAACAACACCACGTCGTTGTTTTTGACGGTTTCGTCGATCTGGGTCTTTGCGTCAGTCATTGTCTTGCTCCATGCGTTCTTGGCGCCGCTTCTCGGCTCTGATGTAGGGCATCAAGGCACCATATGTGATAATCCCGACCAGCGCCAAAGCAAACAGCACCGGCCAGACGTCGTTGAGAAAGGACCAAAGGCCCTGCATCAGGCGGGGGCTTTGGTGGTCAAGGCCAGCGCATGCAGCGCGCCGTTCGGCCCGTCCATCTTCCCTTTGAGCGCGGCATAAACGGCGCGTTGCTGTTGCACGCGGTTCTTGCCGCGAAAGCTTTCGTCGATGACCTCGGCGGCGAAATGTTGCCCGTCGTCACCTTGGACATTGATGAGGGCATCAGGGAAGCTCTCGCGGATGAGGCTTTCGATTTCGGTCGCGGTGATGGCCATCGGCGCTCTCCTTTTTCAGTTGTCCAAGATGTAGGCGGCGGCGCGCTGGGGTGCAAGGGGGGTTGCTCGCGCCGCTACTTGCGCAGCCCCGCCGCCACGGGGGCGAGCGCGTGCAAAAACGTATCGATCTCGCGCGGCAAAGGGCCGCTCTCGACCGCGCCAAGCGCCGCCGCATTGCCAAGCGCGGGGGTCAGGCGGGCGAGCAGGCCGCAGCGCACGGCCTCTTGCGCCGCCGTCAGCGGCAAAACGCGCGCCGTGACCAGCAATTGGCGCAGGCTTTGCACCTGCCGCATCTGGCGCAGCGCCTCAATCGTCGGGCCCATCAGGGCAGGGGCCTCTTGCCAGCTTTGCCCGCCGAAGATGTCTTGGCTCACCCGTTGCCCCGCGCCAAGACAATCAAACGCGACACAGCCCGCAAATCCCTTGTCGGTCAAATCGCGGTGGATGGTGCAGCGGTGATCGGCGCCAAGGTTGGGGCAGGGCGTGCCGGCGGGTTTGTCTATGGCGAACATATCGCCCGCGTCAAAGGCCAGCGCCATACAGCACAGCGCAGCGCAGCGGGTGCAATCGGGGCGAAAATCCTCCGCCCCTGCTGCTGTGTCGGTCGGGCTTTGCATCCGGCGCGGCCCCGCGCGGCCTAGCCGTTGACCGCTTGACTGAAGGCACTGCGAAAGAGCGTGCTCAGCTCGGACAAAGGCGCCTCGGAGGCCCCGAACTTCACGCTCTCGCCGCCGAATTTACCAACGGTTTCAAGCGGGACATCCGCCGCAGAGGCGGCCAGCATCAGCGCTTCGGCCTGATCGAAGTTGCAGGCGATCAGGTAACGCGCTTGGTCCTCGCCAAAGAGCGCAGCCGTGTCGCCCGTGTCGATCTGCACCCCGACGCCCGCCTTTTCCGCCATCTCGAAAGCCGCCAAGGCAAGGCCGCCGTCGGAGATGTCGGTGCAGGCTTTGATCATCGCATGGTTGGCGCGGATGAAGTCGCCGTTGCGCTTTTCTGCGGCCAGATCCACATGTGGCGCATCGCCGTCCTTGCGGTTGAACACTTCGGCCAAAAGCGCTGATTGGCCCAGATGTGTGCCGCTTCCGCCGACGAGCAAGGCCACATGGCCGTCGCGGGCCTCGCCCAAGATCGCCTCGTCCTCATGGGCCACGATCCCCACCGCGCCGATGGTCGGCGTGGGCAAAATGCCCGATCCGTCGGTTTCATTATAAAGCGACACGTTGCCCGACACGATGGGCATATCAAGCGCCGCAACCGCTTCGCCGATGCCTTTGATCGCAAAGACGAATTGCCCCATGATCTCGGGCTTTTCGGGATTGCCGAAATTGAGGTTGTCCGTCGTGGCCAAGGGTTTTGTCCCCACGGCGCTGAGGTTGCGGAAGGCTTCGGCCACGGCCTGTTTGCCACCCTCGAAAGGGTTGGCCTTGACGTAGCGCGGCGTCACATCCGAGGTGAAGGCCAGCAATTTATCGGTGCCATGCACGCGGATCATCCCCGCGCCAATACCGGGCGTTTGGGCGGTGTCGGCCATGACCATCGTGTCATATTGCTCGTAAACCCATTCTTTGGACGCGTAATTGGGCGAGGAAATCAGCCCGCGCAGCCCGTCAATCGCATCGATCTGCGGCACATCGGCCAAGGCCTCGGGCGCGGTCGGCTCATTGTAGGGGCGGTCATATTCGGGCGCATTGCCCGACAGCGCCTTGAGCGGCAGATCGGCCATGCAGGTGTTGTGATGCATGATCAAGAAACGGTCTTCGGCGATGGTCTCACCGACGATGGCGAAATCGAGGTCCCATTTGTCGAATACCGCCTTGGCCTCGGCCTCTTTTTCGGGGCGCAGCACCATGAGCATGCGCTCTTGGCTCTCCGAGAGCATCATCTCGTAGGCGGTCATGTTTTCTTCGCGGCAGGGGACTTTTTCAAGGTCGAGCCGCACGCCCAGATTGCCCTTGTCGCCCATTTCCACCGCCGAGCAGGTCAGACCCGCCGCGCCCATATCTTGGATCGAGATCACCGCGCCGGTTTGCATCAGCTCCAGCGTCGCTTCCATCAGGCGCTTTTCGGTGAACGGATCGCCGACCTGCACCGTGGGGCGTTTTTCCTCGATGGTATCGTCGAACTCCGCCGAGGCCATGGTCGCGCCGCCGACGCCGTCGCGGCCGGTTTTCGCGCCCAAATAGACGACAGGCATGCCGACGCCCGAGGCCGCCGAATAGAAAATGCTGTCGGTCTCGGCGATGCCTGCGGCAAAGGCGTTCACAAGGCAGTTGCCGTTATAGGCCGGATCAAAGCGCACTTCGCCGCCCACGGTCGGCACGCCGAAACAATTGCCATAGCCGCCGACGCCTTCGACCACACCATTGACCAACTGGCGGGTTTTGGGGTGCGAGGTCTCGCCGAAGCTGAGCGAGTTCATCGCTGCGACAGGACGCGCGCCCATGGTGAAGACATCGCGCAAAATCCCGCCCACGCCGGTCGCCGCGCCTTGGTAGGGTTCGATATAGGAGGGGTGGTTGTGGCTTTCCATTTTGAACACCACGCATTGGCCGTCGCCGATGTCGACAATGCCCGCGTTCTCGCCAGGACCGCAGATGACCTGCGGGCCTTCGGTGGGCAGGGTGCGCAGCCATTTTTTCGAGGACTTATAGGAGCAATGCTCGTTCCACATGGCCGAGAAAATCCCCAGCTCGGTAAAACTCGGCTCGCGGCCAATGATCTCGAGGATGAGCGCATATTCATCGGGGCTAAGCCCGTGGGATGCGATCAGGTCTTCGGTGATGCTTGGCTCTTGCATTGGCGTCTGGTCCCTTTGATGAGGCAGCGCAGCGCAGCAGATCCGCGCGCGCGTGGCATTGTGGCGTCTCTTTATGCGATCAAAGCCAAAGGGGGAAGAGGGTAGGCGCAGGCGGACCTGCGCAAAGCTCGGGTCGCCAAAAGGCAGGCACAAACATGGCGCCAAAAAAAAGGCCGAGCATAAGCTCGGCCGTAGTCCAACAGGGAGGTTGATGGTGACAATCATCACCGTCGAGTAGCGATTTAGGGTCGGCGCGCTTGCCAATCAAGGATCAAAATGCCGCAGGTGCAGCATGGCCGCTATGCGCTCCGCGCATAGCTTTGATGCAATAATGCGTAACCTATTGATCTCTTAGCCGTTTCCGGTAGGCGATGATCTCGTCCTGAACAAAATCACGGAAGGCGGCAATGCGCTTGGATTGGCGCAATTCTTCGGGGTAGGCGAGGAAAACCGGCACTTCGCCTGATTCGACCTCCGGCATCACGCGCACCAGATCGGGAAAATCTTGGGTCAAATAGTCGGGCAAGACCCCGACGCCAAGATTGCTCAGCACCCCTTGCAAGACGCCGAAATAGTTGTTCACGGTCAAAAGCGAGGGGATGTCGTGGCTCATGATCTCTTGGACCAGCGTCGCCCCAGCGCCGACCTGTGTCGAGGTCGGGTTTTGGCAAATCAGCCGGTGGTCGGCGAAATCGCCCAAGTGTTGGGGCGTCCCGCGCGCATCCAGATAGCTGCGCGAGGCATAGAGGCACATGCGCACGCTCATCAGCCGTTTGCGGATCAAATCGGCCTGCGACGGCTCCTTCATCCGGATCGCCACATCGGCCTCGCGCATCGGCAGGTCCAAAACCCGCTCTTCGAGCATCAGGTCGATTTTGAGGTCGGGGTATTTTTCATAGAGCGCCGAAAGACGCGGCGCGAGCCACAGCGAGCCGAAACCCGTCGTCGTGGTCACGCGCAATTCGCCGAAAACCTCTTCTTCGCTGTCGCGGATGCGCGCCGTGGCCGTGTCGAGCCGTTTGACCATCGCGCGGGTCGCATCGAACAACAATTCGCCCTGTTCGGTGAGAATCAGCCCGCGTGCGTGGCGATGGAAAAGCGTCGCGTTCAGTTGCTCTTCGAGGGCGCGCACCTGACGGCTGACCGCCGATTGCGACAGGTGCAAGGTATCTCCGGCGTGGGTCAAGCTGCCCGCATCCGCAACTGCGTGAAATATTCTAAGCTTATCCCAATCCATCGACGCAACCTTTGCTCTTACTTTAACCGTATATACGAAACTTCGTTTAAGGTGGGCTTTAAGCGCGGCTGCCGACCCATTGCAACGTAAAAAGTCTGTATTTTTCTCTTGATAGGTCAAATATTGTGACCCAATATCGCGCTATAGTCTATTTACGCCGAGCGGGCGGGCAATCGGGCAGGACATGCCGGAAATCTGTGCACCTGCTGCCCTGCGTAAGAGTCGCGATTGCCAGACCTTGGAGGAGGAGGGGCGCCGCGACGTGATCGCCATATCCAGCCGAGGGAGACGCGCCATGGGTAAGCAAACGGTATCGTTGAAAGATAAGTTTGATCTGGAGAAAAGCCCCGTTCTTTTGAATGGCACGCAGGCTTTGGTGCGCTTGATGCTCATGCAAAAAGCCCGTGATCGGGCGGCGGGGCATAACACCGCCGGATATGTCACCGGCTATCGCGGATCGCCTCTTGGCGCGGTGGATATGCAAATGGCGCGCGCGGGCAAGGAACTGGCCGCCTCCGATATCTTGTTCGAAGAAGGTCTGAACGAGGATCTGGCCGCCACGGCCCTTTGGGGGGCGCAGCAGGCCGAGCTTCGCGGCGAGGGCAAATTCGACGGGGTCTTTGGCCTTTGGTATGGCAAAGGGCCGGGGGTAGACCGGTCGGGCGATGTGATGCGCCATGCGAATATGGCCGGCACCAGCGCCTTGGGCGGTGTGTTGATGGCCATGGGCGATGATCATACCGGCGAAAGCTCGACGGTTCTGCACCAATCCGAATTCGCGCTGATGGACGCCTATGTGCCCATCGTCAGCCCCGCTGGCGTGCAAGAAATCCTTGACTACGGCATCTATGGCTGGGCGCTGAGCCGCTATAGCGGGCTGTGGGTCGGGCTCAAGACGATGAAAGACACGGTCGAGGCCACCTCGGTGGTCGACGGCGATCCAAACCGGATGCAGCTCATTACGCCTACGCATTTCAAACTCCCCGAAGGCGGGTTGGGCATCCGGCTTGTCGACAGCCCCACGGCGCAAGAGGCGCGGCTTATCGACTATAAACGCCACGCCGCCGAGGCCTTTGCCCATGCCAACAAAATCGACAAACGCGTTTGGGGCAAGGAGGGGGCAAAGATCGGCCTTGTTGCGGCGGGCAAGAACTGGCTCGACCTGATGCATGCGCTGTCCTTGCTCGGGATCGACGCGGCCGAGGCCGAACGCCTCGGGATGACCACCTATAAGGTCGGGCAGGTCTGGCCCTTGGATATGCGCGGGTTTCACGATTGGGCCGAAGGGCTTGATCTGATCATCGTGGTCGAGGAAAAGCGCAAGCTGATCGAAGTGCAGGTCAAAGAGGCGATTTTCGACGACCGGCGCGGGCGCCGCGTCTATGGATGGCGCAAGGGCGCGCGCCACGACGAGGTGCTCTTTCCCGTCCAAGGCGCGCTCGATCCGATCCATATCGCCGAGAAGCTTGGCGAGATTTTCATCGAAGAAGGCCGCGACACGGGTAGCATCAAAGCCGGACTGGCGCAGATCGCCGAGGCAAAACGCGCCGATAACGCCCCCGAACTGGCGGCGCGCTTGCCGTATTTTTGCTCCGGCTGCCCGCATAATTTATCGACCAAAGTGCCCGAGGGCAGCCGCGCCTATGCGGGCATCGGCTGTCACTATATGGTGCAATGGATGGACCGCGGCACCTTGGGCAGCACCCATATGGGCGCCGAGGGCGCGAACTGGATCGGTGAGGCGCCGTTTTCGAGCACCCGCCATGTGTTCCAAAATATGGGCGACGGCACCTATAACCATTCGGGGGTGCAAGCGATCCGCGCCGCTTTGGCGGCAGGCACAAATATCACCTATAAAATCTTGTTCAATGACGCCGTCGCCATGACTGGCGGGCAGGCCAACGAAGGCGGGCTGAGTGCCGACCGCATCGCGCGCGAATTGGTGGCGATGGGGGTAAAACATGTGGCCTTGGTCTATGATGAAAAGGAAGACGTAAACCTCGATCTTTTCCCGCGCGAGGTCTCGCGCCATGAGCGCGCCGATCTGGACGAGGTGCAGCGCCAGATGCGCGAACATGAGGGCGTTTCGGCCATCGTCTATGTGCAAACCTGCGCCGCCGAAAAACGCCGCCGCCGCAAACGCGGCACCTTCCCCGACCCCGACAAACGCGTGTTCATCAACACCGATGTTTGCGAGGGCTGCGGCGATTGCGGGGTGCAATCCAATTGCGTCTCCATCGTGCCGGTCGAAACAGAACTCGGCCGCAAGCGCGCGATTGATCAAAGCTCGTGCAACAAGGATTTCTCTTGCGTCAAAGGCTTTTGCCCCAGCTTCGTGACCCTTGAGGGCGCAAGCCCGCGCAAGGGCGGGCAGGGCGCAGCAGGCAAAGGCGCGGCCAAGGCGTTGGAACTTCCGGTCCTGCCCGAACCGACATTGCCCGCCATCAACGGCACCCATAACGTCGTGATCACCGGCGTTGGCGGCACCGGCGTTGTCACCATCGGCGCGGTTCTGGCCCAAGCGGCGCAGATCGAGGGCAAAGGCGCAGGTATGATGGAAATGGCCGGCCTCGCGCAAAAGGGCGGCGCGGTGCATATCCATTGCCGTATCGCCAATACGCCCGCCGATATCAGCGCCATTCGCGTCGCCACCGGCGAATGTGATGCGTTGATCGGTGGCGATCTGGTCGTCTCGGCAGGCAGCAAAACCCTTGGCCTCACGGCGATGGGGCGCACCGGCGCGGTGGTCAACAATCACCAGATCATCACCGGCGATTTCACCCGCAACACCGAATTCAAGCTCCCCGCCGAGCAGCTTGAACTGGCGCTGAGCGCGCGGATGAAAGAGGGGGTGTCGCTGTTTGATGCGTCAGAGCTGGCCCGTGCGGCTTTGGGCGACAGCATCTTTTCCAACATGATCATCTTTGGCGCCGCATGGCAAAGAGGCCTGATCCCGCTGGACAAATCCTCGATTGCCGAGGCCATCACCCTCAACGGCGCCGCGGTCGAGAAAAACCTGCGCGCCTTCGAGATCGGCCGCTGGGCGATTGTCCAGCCCGCCGAGGCCCGCGCCCTCATGCAGCCAAAAGTCGCGCAATTGCCGAAAACCTTGGACGAGCGGATCGAATTTCGCCGCAAGCATCTGATCCAATACCAAGGGCGCGGATTGGCCAAACGCTACCGCAAACTGGTCGATGCCGCCCCTGCCGATCTGCGCGAGGCGGTGGCAATGGGATATCATAAGCTCTTGTCCTACAAGGATGAATACGAGGTCGCGCGGCTATTGCTGGACACCCGCAAGAAGGCCGAGGCGCAATTCGAGGGCGATTTCCAAATGACCTACCACCTCGCCCCGCCGATCCTCGCCAAAGAGGGCAAGGATGGCCGCCCGCAAAAACGCTCTTTCGGCGCGTGGATGCGCCGCCCCTTGTGGATTTTGGCGCGAATGAAACACCTGCGCGGCACGCCGCTTGATCTCTTTGGCCGCACCGAAGAGCGCAAAATGGAGCGCGCGTTGATCGCGCAATATGAGGCGGATATGGGCGCGCTTTTCCAAACCTATAGCGCGCAGGCGAAGGCGCCTGCGGTGGCCTTGGCCGAGCTGCCTTTGCAAATCCGCGGCTTCGGTCCGGTGAAACAGGCCAATGAAGCCAAAGCGGCCAAGCGGCGCGAGGAGCTTTTGGCGTCCATCCGTGCGGGCGGGGCGCATCAGGCCAAAGCCGCCGAGTAATGCAGCGCTAAGGGCGGGGAAGGGGGCGCAAATTCTCCTTCCCATAGGCCGCGCGCATCCCTAAAACCGCGCCATGAGCCGCCACATCGCCCGCGATATTTCCTATGCCCATAGCGCCGCCACACGCGGCGGGCGGGCGGTTATCCGAACGATGGAAGCCGCCTCTGGGCGCTTTGGCCTGATCCGCCGTGCGGCGGGATATGAGCGGGACGTGGCAAATGGGGCTTGTTTTTGGCAGGTGATGAAGCAGCGCTATGGCGTCAGCCTCGACATTGTCGGCGGCAGTGCGCAGAACCTGCCGCAAACCGGCCCGCTGATCACCGTCTCCAACCACCCCTACGGTATTTTGGACGGGTTGATGCTGGGCCATCTTCTGGCCACGCGCCGTAGCGGGGATTTTCGTATTCTGGCCAATTCGGTGTTTCGCAAGGCCGAGGACCTCGACCGCGTGATCTTGCCCATCAGCTTTGACGAGACCCGCGAGGGGTTGGCGCAAAACATCGCCACGCGGGCCGAGGCGCTGCGTTATCTGGGGCAGGGCGGCGCGATTGGCATCTTTCCCGGCGGGACGGTTTCGACCGCCGCGCGGCCCTTTGGCGTGCCGATGGACCCGCTCTGGCGCGGCTTTACCGCCAAGATGATCGCCAAATCAGACGCCGCCGTGGTGCCGGTGTTTTTTGCCGGCCATACCTCGCGCCTGTTCCAGATTGCCAGCCACCTGCACCCGTCCTTGCGCATGGGGCTTTTGATCCGCGAATTTCGCCGCCGGATCGACGGGCCGGTGCAAATCGTGATCGGAAAACCTCTGGCGCGCGACGAATTGGCGGCGCGGCGCTCGGATGGCAAAGCAATGATGGATTTCCTGCGCAAATCGACTTATGAGCTATCGCCAGAGCCGCTTGAACATTTCGAGTATGGCTATGAGTTCGAAGCGAAACATCGCGCGCCGAAAGTTTAGCCGGCGCAAGCAGATAGGCAGGCACAAGAGCAATGGCAGTCGGCGTTTTTGACAGTGGTTTGGGCGGTTTGACCGTTCTGGATGCGGCGGCCAAACGGTTGCCGGACGTGCCGTTTGTGTATTTTGGCGACAATGCCCATGCGCCCTACGGCGTGCGCACCTCCGACGATATCTACAACCTGACCACCGCAGCCGTCGAACGCATGTGGGACGCGGGCTGTGATCTGGTTATCCTTGCGTGCAATACGGCCAGCGCCGCCGCCCTGCGCCGGATGCAAGAAAGCTGGATTCCCGCCGATAAACGGGTCTTGGGCGTCTTTGTCCCGCTGATCGAGGCTTTGACCGAACGCAAATGGGGCGACAATTCCCCGCCGCGCGAGGTTGCGGTCAAACATGTGGCGCTTTTTGCCACCCCCGCCACCGTGGCCAGCCGCGCCTTTCAACGCGAACTGGCCTTTCGCGCCATTGGCGTCGATGTCGAGGCCCAAGCCTGCGGCGGTTTGGTCGATGCGATCGAGGATGGCGATATGATCCTTGCCGAGGCCTTGGTGCGCAGCCATGTGGACGCGCTCAAACGCAAGATGCCGGACCCGCAGGCCGCGATCCTCGGCTGCACCCACTACCCGTTGATGCAAGAGGCCTTCCAAGAGGCGCTCGGTGCGGATGTGACGGTTTATTCACAGGCCGACCTTGTTGCGCAAAGCCTTGCGGATTATCTGCAAAGGCATCCCAAGATGATCGGCGAGGGGCGCGACGAGATGTTTTTGACCACTGGCGATCCGCGCAAGGTCTCGACCCAAGCGACACAGATCTTGCGACGAAAAGTCGAATTTCAAAACGCCTGATCCTATGTGATACTTCCCGCGATGCGGCACATGCCCCGCGGCCCATAATGAAAGAGGTCCAATGACCCATAAAATCGCCATACTGGGCGCTTCCGGTTACACGGGCGCCGAACTTGTCCGGCTCATCGCCACGCATCCGTCGATGGAGGTGGCCGCCTTGGCCGCCAATTCCAAAGCGGGGCAGAAAATGTCGGATGTCTACCCGCATCTGCGCCATTTGAACCTGCCCGATCTGGTCACCATCGAAGAGATCGATTTTTCCGCGATTGATCTGTGCTTTTGCGCCTTGCCGCATAAAACCTCGCAAGAGGTGATCCGCGAATTGCCCGCCAGCTTGAAAATCGTCGATCTGTCGGCGGATTTCCGGCTGCGCGATCCGGCGGCCTACAAGAAATGGTATGGCAACGATCATGCCGCGGTCGAGATGCAAAAAGAGGCGGTTTACGGCCTGACCGAATTTTACCGTGAAGAGATCAAAACCGCGCGTCTGGTGGCGGGCACCGGATGCAATGCGGCGACGGGGCAATTCATCTTGCGCCCGCTGATTGGCGCCGGTGTGATCGATCTGGACGAGATTATCCTCGACCTCAAGGTCGGCGCATCGGGCGCCGGACGTGCGGCCAAGGAATTGCTGCTCACCGCCGAGATGACCGAAAATGTCACCGCCTATTCGATAGGCGGCACGCACCGGCATCTGGGCGAGTTTGACCAAGAGTTTTCCTTGATCGCGGGCCGCCCTGTCGAGGTGCAATTTACCCCGCATCTCATCCCCGCCAGCCGCGGCATCCTTGCCACCGCCTATGTCAAATGCGACGCGCAGGCGGTGCATGATGCCTTGGCCGCCGCCTATGCGGATGAGCCGTTCATCCATGTTCTGCCGATGGGGCAGGCACCTGCGATGAAGGATGTGCGGGCGACGAACCTGTGCCACATTGGCGTGGTCAAAGACCGCCGTTCGGGCCGCGCCATTGTGGTCGGCACGCTCGACAACCTGTGCAAAGGCTCGTCGGGCCAAGCGGTGCAAAATGCCAATTTGATGCTGGGCGAGGACGAGACCACAGGCTTGATGCTTGCCCCTGTCTACCCCTAATTCGGACCGGAGGACGAGGCGATGAAATCGTTGAAAAAACAACGGCGCGTGCAGGTGTTGTTGATCACGGCGGTGGCCTTGATCTTGGCGACCGGCCTGATCGGATATGCGATGCGCGACGGGATCAATTTCTTTCGTTCGCCCTCGCAAGTCATCGCCGAGCCGCCCCAGCCCAAAGAGGTGTTCCGCATCGGAGGGCTGGTCGAAGAGGGCAGCCTTGAGCGCGGCCAAGGCGAGGTGATCCGCTTTCGCGTGACCGATGGCGGGGCCAGCGTTCCGGTGACCTACCGCGGCGTGCTGCCCGATCTTTTTGCCGAAAGCCAAGGCATGATCGGCACCGGAAGCTACATTAACGGAACCTTTGAAGCCACTGAAATTCTTGCCAAACATGATGAGGATTACATGCCCAAAGAGGTCGTCGATGCGCTCAAGGAACAAGGCGTCTATCAAGAGGCGGGCGGCAGCTAGATCGCGGCTCTAACCCTTTCGAAACCCTTCGGACGCGCGGCCTGATGGCGGCGCGTTAACCATTTGAGCGCAGCCTTTGTGTCTGATTTTCCAGACACGAAAGGCACGCAAGATGGCCACTGTCGAGCAGATTGCAAAAGAGATCGTCGCCCGCGAAGGCGGCTTTGTGAATGATCCCGATGATCCGGGTGGGGCGACGAAATACGGCGTTACCATCCATACGATGCGGCGGCTGGGATTGGATTTGACCGGCGACGGCATGGTGTCGGTGGCCGATGTGCGCGCCATGACGCGGCCCCGCGCCGAGCAGATTTTTGTCGATCACTACTTTCACCGCCCCCGCATTGACGCCCTGCCCAAAGCGCTGCAGGCCAGCGTTTTTGATATGTATGTGAACGCGGGCAGCAATGCGGTGAAAATTTTGCAAAATCTGCTGCGGCAGATGGGACAGGACGTCACCGTGGACGGCGTGATCGGGCCGCAAACCCTGCGCGCGGCGGCGCGCGCGCAGGCCAAGGCACCCGCGCATCTGGCCGACGCTTATGGCATTGCACGGCGCAACTATTATTTCCGCCTCGCCGATCAACGCGCCGCCAGCCGCAAATATGTGGTCACGCGCGCTGGGGGCAAGGGCGGCTGGATCCGCCGCGCCGAAGAGTTCATCTCGCCGCGCTACCACCTTTCAACAGCAGAATTTCAGGAGCGCGTAGCAACATGGGGCTGATGGGGCGTATTTTTGACGGGCTGTTTGGCGGCGGGCGCAATATCATCCGCGAAACTGCCGAGGTTTTCACCGAGAACCGCGAGGCTTCGGCCATGCGCGAGGCCGAACTGCAAGGTGCGGTGCTCCAACAATTCGGTGCGGAATTCGCAGGGCCCCGCCAAAGCCGCTTTGACCGCTTCATGGATGCGCTCAACCGTTTGCCGCGCCCGATGCTGGCGCTTGGCACTTTGGGGCTGTTTGTGTCGGCCATGGTCGATCCGATCTGGTTTGCCAGCCGGATGCAGGGCGTGGCCTTGGTGCCAGAGCCGCTTTGGTGGCTGTTGGGGGCGATTGTCTCTTTCTACTTCGGTGCGCGCCATCAAGTGAAAGGCCAAGAGTTTCAACGCTCTATCGCGGCGAGCATGGCGATGGCGCCGGTTGCGATGCACAATATTGCCCTGCTGGATGCCATGTCCGGCGAGGCCTCCGAGACCCGCCCCGGCGCGGGGGATACGGGCGTGGATGCGGCTTTGACGGCGGCCGCGACGCGCCCCGAGAAAAACGCCGCCCTTGACGATTGGCGCAGCCGCGCCGAGACCCGCTAATTTGCGCCCTTGCAAGGGCATCGCGCAGGTGCAAGCCCGCGACAATGTGATACGTCGCAATCAGCGAATGTGATTGGCGCGCGGGCGGCTGGCACCGTATAAGCAGGCCATGATTACAGAATTTGGCCACTACGCTCTCATCCTTGCTTTCGTCACCTCGCTGTTCGGGGCCACCGTGCCCTTGATCGGGGCGCATTACCGTTGGCGCGGGTGGATGGCGATGGGCGAACCGGCCGCGATGGCGCAGTTTTTGCTGACGTTCGGGGCCTTTGCGGCGCTGACCCATGCCTTTGTGACCTCCGATTTCAGCCTGCGCCTTGTGGTGCTCAATTCGCATTCGGCCAAGCCGCTTTTGTATAAATTCAGCGGCGTTTGGGGGAATCACGAAGGCTCGATGCTGTTGTGGGTGCTCATCGTGACGGCCTTTGGCGCGGCGGCGGCGATGTTCGGGGGCAACCTGCCGCCCAGCCTGCGCGCCCGCGTTCTGGCGGTGCAAAGCATGATCGCAGCGGCGTTTTTCGCCTTTTCGCTCTTCACCTCCAACCCGTTCTTGCGGCTCGTGACCCCGCCCTTTGACGGACAAGACCTCAACCCGCTGCTCCAAGATCCGGGCCTCGCCTTTCATCCCCCCTTCCTCTACCTCGGCTATGTGGGGCTTTCGATGACCTTCTCCTTTGCCGTCGCCGCGCTCATCGAAGGGCGCGTTGATGCGGCTTGGGGGCGGTGGGTGCGGCCTTGGACCTTGGCGGCTTGGATGTTCTTGACCGTCGGCATCGGGCTTGGCTCTTGGTGGGCTTATTACGAGCTTGGCTGGGGCGGATTTTGGTTTTGGGATCCGGTCGAAAACGCCTCCTTCATGCCATGGCTCATCGCGGCGGCCCTGCTGCATTCGGCCATCGTGGTGGAAAAGCGCGAAAGCCTCAAAAGCTGGACCATTCTGCTTGCCATTATCGCCTTTGGCTTTTCGTTGATCGGGGCCTTTATCACCCGCTCTGGGGTGATCACCTCGGTCCATGCCTTTGCCTCCGACCCCGAACGCGGGGTGTTCTTGCTGATCATTCTGGCGGTGTTCATGGGCGGGGCCTTGACGCTTTTCGCCTTTCGCGCGGGCGCGATGGAGGCCAAGGGCGTCTTTTCCATGGTCAGCCGCGAAAGCGCGCTTTTGCTCAACAACATCCTTTTGGGCGTCTCGGCCTTTGTGGTCTTTATCGGAACGATCTGGCCGCTGGTGTCCGAGCTGTTCTTTGACCGCAAACTCTCGGTCGGCGCGCCGTTTTTCGACACATCCTTCACGCCCTTCATGGTGGTTTTGGGGCTGATTTTGCCGATCGGGGCGATGCTGCCGTGGAAACGCGCCAAAATAGGCAAAGCCATGCGCAGCCTGCGCGGGGCTTTCGTTCTGGCGCTGGCGGTCGGGGCATTGGCCTTTGCCTTGCAAACGGGGCGGTCGGCCTTGGGGCCGGTCGGGTTGTTTCTTGGCGCTTGGCTGGTGTCGGGCGCGGCGGTGGATCTTTTCTCGCGCACGGGGCGCGGCGGTTTTGGCGCGCGGCTGCGCCGGATGCTGCGCTTGCCGCGTGCCGATTGGGGGAAATCCGTGGCCCATGCGGGGCTTGGGGTGGTGATCACCGGCATCGCGGGGCTGACCGCATGGGAGGCCGAGGATATCCGCGTGGTGCAAACCGGCGAGCCTTTCTCGATTGCGGGCTATGATCTGGTGCTCAATGGCGTGCAAAGCGTGCAGGGGCCGAATTACCGCTCGACCATGGGCGATTTCACCTTGTCGAAAAACGGCCGTGTGATTTCGACGCTGCATCCCGAAAAACGCATCTATCCGGTCGCCAAAATGCCAACCACCGAGGCGGCGATTGATGGCGGGTTCTGGCGCGATGTCTATGTGGTCATCGGCGATCCGCAAGAGGGCGGGGGCTGGGCGGTGCGCAGCTACTACAAACCTTTGGCCAACTGGATTTGGGGCGGCACGATCTTGATGGCCTTTGGCGGCGGGCTGAGCCTGTCGGACCGCCGGTTCCGCGTGGCCGCAGGGGCGCGCAAAACAGGGCGCGGCCCGCAACACGGGGTGGCTGCCGAATGAAACGCTTGATGCGCGCCGTGATCCTCGCTTCCCTTCCGCTCATGGCTATGGCGCCGGTGGCGATGGCGGTAGAGCCTGACGAGATCCTCGCCGATCCGGCGCTGGAGGCGCGCGCGCGGCAGATTTCCAAAGGGCTGCGCTGCCTTGTGTGCCGCAACGAGAGCATCGACGACAGCCATGCGGAATTGGCCCGTGATCTGCGCCTTTTGGTGCGCGAGCGGCTCGTCGCGGGCGACAGCGACGCGCAGGCGGTGGACTTTATCGTCGGCCGCTACGGCGAATATGTGCTGCTCAACCCGACGGGCAAGGGCAGCAACCTGCTCTTGTGGCAGGCGGGGCCGCTGATGCTTTTGCTCGCGCTTGGGCTGGGGGGGCTCTATTTGCGCGCCCGCTCCAAAGCGCCGCAGGGCACTGACGCGGGGCTTTCGGCGGATGAGGATGCGCGGCTGCGCCAGATTATGGACGAGTGACGCCTCGTTGCTCTTTCCTTGGCCGCGCCGATGATGTTGGATAGCGCTAACCTGTTAGGGAGGCTTATCCATGCAATTTGAAACGCTAAAATACGAAGTGACGGACGGCGTGGCGGTGATCCGCTTTGACCGCGCCGAGAAAATGAATGCCCTGACCACGCAGATGCGCGCCGAGGTGGCCGCAGCCGTGACCATGGGCGGCAAAGAGGCGCGGGCGGTGGTGATCACAGGCTCGGGGCGGGCGTTTTGCTCGGGGCAGGACCTGTCGGACACCGGCAATGTCGCCGAGATCGACCTAGAGCGCACATTGCGCGACGAATATATGCCGATGCTCAAAGCCATCACCGATTGCCCCGTGCCCACAATCGCCGCCGTGAACGGCGCGGCCGCAGGGGCAGGGGCCAATCTTGCGCTGGCGGCGGATGTGGTGATCGCGACGCAAAGCGCCTACTTCCTACAGGCCTTCACGCGGATCGGCCTGATCCCCGATGCGGGCGGCACCTATTGGTTGCCGCGTTCGATGGGCATGGCCAAAGCCATGGGCGCGGCGCTTTTTGCCGAACCGATCAGCGCCCAACAAGCCTCGGACTGGGGCATGATTTGGGAGGCGGTCGATGACACCTCCTTCGAGGCCCATTGGATGAAACGCGCGGCGCAACTGGCGGCGGGTCCGACCCTTGCCTATGCCCATGTCAAAGCCTCGATCCGCGGCGGATGGGACAATACGCTGGATGCACAATTGGCCGATGAGGGCCGCCGCCAAGGCGAATGCGGCGCCTCGCGCGACTTTAAAGAGGGGGTTGTGGCCTTCCTTGAAAAACGCCCCGCGAAATACGAAGGGCGTTGATTTGCGCCAAATGCCGTAACGAAAATCGCCGCCCCGAGAGGGGCGGCGTGATCATTTGAAAAGGTCTTGGTTGAAAATTTGGGTAAGGCGCTTCTAGGCGCTAAACAGGATTGTGTTGATCGTATTGACCTGCTCAAGCGAGGTCAGATTGGTCAACTGCGCAGCGACCTGACCATCGGCCAATACCTCGACCGTGCCGGCGGTGCTCAACGCGTAGGTGATCACAGGCTCGGTGCCATCGGTGTAGTAAATCACGAGCATATCTTGCAAAATCGAAAAATCGGTGATGATCGGGGCGGCATTGTCGCCCAGTTCGCCATCGGCGCCCAGCACGGTAAACGTATCGACGCCAGTGCCGCCCGTGACCGTATCGTTATAGCCGATGATCGCCAAATCGTCGCCGTCGCCAAGGTACACCTCGTCGCCCTCAATATCGCCTTCGGCATAGCTCCAGCCATCGGTGCTGAGGATCGCGGGGTTCGTGCGGTCGCTCACGAGGTCGATGTTGGATGCCATGCCGCTGGCGATCACCACATCGTTGTCTGCGCCGCTTTTGATGATATCGGCGCCTTGGATATCAACGATCAGATCTTCGCCTGCGCCGCCACGCAAGGAGTCGTCCCCCTCGCCGCCATAGACCGTGTCATCACCGTCTTGGCCGAAAACGGTGTCCTGGCCGACGCCTGCATCGATCAAATCATCGCCCGCAAGCGCGACGATCTCGCTGCTTTCCGGCCCGTCGGACAAGATGTCATCGCCATCCGTGCCTTTGAGTTTGTACAGGAGTTGCGGCTCGGACCCATAGGAGCGGACCAACATGATATCTTGCTCCGAGATCTCATCAACACTGTTCAGATTGGACAGATGCGCCGCGATATGGGTGTCGACAATCACATTCACGCCTCCACCTTCCACAGGTTCAAAGCTGACCCGAGGGGCGATCTCGTTGGTGTAGTGGATCATCAACCTATCGTTTCCGGGGGCAAAATCGGTGATCTCGGGGGCATCATGGCCAGCGTGGTCTTGTAAGGCGCCAAGAACCGAGAAGGTGTCAGCACCTTCGCCGCCGGTCACTGTGTCGTCAAACCCGACCTCGGCCCCGTCATTGCCTCTTCCCAGATATATCTCGTCGCCGTCATAATCGCCTTCGGAAAAATCCCAATCCTCGTCGGTCTCGAGCAAATTGGAGGGCATGCCGCTCGCGACGACCCAATCATTGCCCGCCCCTGCGTTCAATGTATCGGCTCCCACGAGGTCGACCAGAATATCGTCGCCATCACCGCCGCGCAGGGAATCGTCACCGGCTTCGCCAAGAACCCAATCGTCTCCCTCGCGCCCGTAGAGCGTGTCATTTCCCGCCGCGCCAAGGAGGATGTCATCGCCGCCCTTGCCGTTGATTTCGTCGTCGCCATCGGTCCCGACGAGCACATCATCCCCCTCGGAGGGGGTGATCGATTGGGCCGTTTTGGCATCATCGTCGTCATCCCCACCAAAAACGCCAAAGGCCGACAAAAGCGCGCCTGTGAGCAAAAGCGGGATCAAGGTCATTGCAAGCATCGATAATCGTCTCTCGTTACAAGGCGCCCAGCAGAGGGGGGCGGGCTAGGGGCGCTCGCCCACGGTGGCGAAGACCACGCTGCTGGCCTCCAACGTCGCCGCATCCACGCCCTGCAAGAGCGCGACAACCGCATCATCGACACGCACTTCGGCGGCATCATCCGGTCCTGGAGTGAAGGTGACGGTGCCCGCGGAGCCATAGACCACGAGGTAATCCTCGACGGCGTCGAAATCGGTCACGGTGACTTCGCCGGCATCCTCGCCGCGCAAGAAGACCCCGATCTGATCCGCGCCCGCGCCGCCGGTGACCGTGTCACCCGCGCCCGCCACAACCGCATCATCGCCGCGGCCCAATTTGATTTCGTCGCCCTCATCAGCGTCGGGATCATCGCTAAAGGTCTCACCGGCAAAGAGCGCGGTGGTCAGTTCGGCGAATGTCGCATCATCATCGGCGAGATAGGCCTCGACGTCGCTGTCGTCAAAACCGTCGGCCATGGCCGCGGCATAAACGGTGTCATTGCCCGCGCCCGCCACGATCGTGTCGCTGCCCTCGACGTCATAAATGTAATCATCGCCATGGCCGCCGCGCGACAGGTCGTCGCCCGCGCCGCCGATGATCGTATCATTGCCATCATCGGCGAAGACGCTGTCGCTGCCCTCAAGGGTCCAAACCTCGTCATCGCCGGCCTTGGCAAGCACCTCGTCATCGGCTTCGGAGCCGACAAGCGTGTCATCGCCGTCTGTGCCGGTGATGGTGTCCTCGTCCTCGGCGGTCTCCTCGTCATCATCATCGAAGACGCCAAAGGCGTAGAGCAGACCTGCGGTAAGAAGCCACGGACCAAGATAGATCAAAGCAAGCATGAGATACGCCACCGAATAGTGTTAATATTGTGTTAACAATATGGCAGCGGCGACGCGTATCAAAGCGAAGTTTTTGCAACTGGGTCTGAATTGGCGCCAATGTCATAACCGATCACGCATTGTTCTTGACGCGGCGACAATCAGCCGAATTTCGATAACTCTGCCCGAAAAACAGGCGCCCTTTCAAAGCAAAACGCGCCCGCGGCAAAGCCGGGGCGCGTTCGATTCGCGTCGGGTAAGGGGCCGCTTTAGCGGTCTTCGACCTCGACGTAATCGCGCAGGGTCTCGCCGGTGTAAAGCTGGCGCGGGCGACCGATTTTCATAGTCGGATCCGAGATCATCTCTTTCCACTGCGAAATCCAACCGACAGTGCGCGACAGCGCAAAGATCGGGGTGAACATCGAGGTCGGGAAGCCCATGGCCTCCAAAATGATACCCGAATAGAAATCGACATTCGGGAAGAGCTTTTTATCAGCGAAATACGGATCGCTCAGGGCCTGTTTTTCAAGCTCTTTAGCGACCTGCAGGATCGGGTTGTTTTCCACGCCCAGCAGATCAAGAACCTCGTCGGCCGACTGTTTCATCACCGTCGCGCGCGGGTCGAAGTTTTTGTAAACGCGGTGGCCAAAGCCCATCAAACGGAAGGGATCGTCCTTGTCCTTGGCGCGGGCGATGAATTCGGGGATCCGGTCCACGGTGCCGATCTCGCGCAGCATTTCGAGGCAGGCTTGGTTCGCGCCGCCGTGCGCAGGGCCCCAAAGACAGGCAATGCCCGCCGCAATCGAGGCAAAGGGGTTGGCGCCCGACGAGGAGGCCAAACGCACGGTCGAGGTCGAGGCATTTTGCTCGTGATCGGCGTGCAGGGTGAAAATGCGGTCCATCGCACGGCTCAGGATCGGGTTGACCTCGTAATCCTCGGCAGGGACGGCAAAACACATGCGCAGGAAGTTCGACGCATAGTCCAGATCATTGCGCGGATAAACGAAGGGCTGCCCGATGGTGTATTTGAACGCCATGGCGGCAATCGTCGGCATTTTCGCGATCATACGGATCGAGGCGACCTCACGTTGCCACGGATCGTTGATGTCGGTGCTATCGTGGTAAAAGGCCGACATCGCGCCAACCACACCGACCATAATCGCCATCGGGTGGGCATCGCGGCGGAAACCGGAGAAGAATTTATGCATCTGCTCGTGCACCATCGTGTGATGGGTCACGCGGCTTTCGAAATCTTCAAGCTGCGCCGCCGTGGGCAATTCACCGTAAAGCAACAGGTAGCACACTTCGAGATAGTGGGATTTCTCGGCCAGTTGGTCGATCGGATACCCACGGTGCAGCAGTTCACCCTTGCCGCCATCGATAAAGGTGATGGTGCTGTCGCAAGACGCGGTCGAGGTGAAACCGGGATCATAGGTGAATACATCCGCCTCGGCGTAGAGCTTGCGGATGTCAATGACATCGGGGCCCGCGGTGGGGGAGTAGATCGGAAGCTCGTAGCTCTTCCCATCAATTGTCAGCGTTGCTGATTTCGTCGATTCTGCCATTGTCATTCCCTTCCTATAAGACCCGAAGCGCGGACCGCTCTCAGGTTCGTAAGTCATGGCCCCTTTAGAGTAGGTTAACCCTGCTCCTCTTAGGCCGCCATTCTGGCTGCGTCGTCTAGGCGGGCGAGGCTTTCCTCGCGTCCCAGAACCAGCATCATATCGAACACACTTGGCGTTGCGGCCCGTCCGGCCAGCGCCGCCCGCATCGGGCCTGCCAGCTTGCCGAACTTGATCTCGCGGGCCTCACAGAACCCGTTCAAAGCCGCCTCAAGATCGTCACGAGACCAGCTAACATTTTGCAGATGCGGCGTCAATTCATTCAGTATACCACGGGATACTGAATCGAGGTTTTTCGCCGCTTTCTCCTCCGGCTCGATCGGTCGATCGGCCATTATAAATGCAGCTTTATCAAGGAGTTCTGGGAAGGTCTTCGCACGCTCCTTCAGACAATGCATCCCGTCTAGCAAAAGCGCTTTTTTTGCATCGCTCAAAACGGGGGCCTTGGTGGCGCTTAAAAATCCCGCAAGCTCATGCAGCAGCGCAGCATCATCCGCCGCCGCGATTTGCTGCCCGCAGATATTTTCAAGCTTTTTGAAATCCAGCCGCGCCGGAGATTTGCCGATCCCGTCCAGATCAAACCATTCCAAAGCCTGCGCATCGGAGAAAAATTCGTCATCGCCATGGCTCCAACCAAGGCGGGCAAGGTAATTACGCATTCCGGCGGCGGGATAGCCCATGACCTGATATTCATGCGCGCCCAAAGCGCCGTGACGTTTGCTCAACTTCTTGCCGTCCGGCCCGTGAATGAGCGGGATATGCGCATAGACCGGCAAATCCCATCCCATCGCCGCATAGATCCCCATCTGCCGCGCCGCATTGTTCAAATGATCGTCGCCGCGGATCACATGGGTCACGCCCATATCGAAATCATCCACCACCACGGCCAGCATATAGACCGGCGTGCCGTCCGAGCGCAGCAAAACCATATCGTCCAACTGGTCGTTGCGGATGGTCACATCGCCTTGCACCGCATCTCGGATCACAGTCGCGCCGTCATTGTCGGTCTTGAGGCGGATGACATAGGGCGCATCGGGATGGCTGGCGGCGTCGGCATCGCGCCACGGGCTTTGAAACAGGGTGGATTTGCCCTCGGCCCGCGCCGCCTCGCGAAAGGCTTCGATCTCGTCTTGGGTCGAAAAACACTTATAGGCCGCGCCTTTGGCGAGCAAAGCCAAAGCCACCTCGCGGTGACGATCTGCGCGCTCGAACTGGCTGATCACCTCGCCGTCATGATCCAGCCCCAGCCACGCCAGACCTTGCAAAATCGCCTCTGTCGCTTCGGGGGTCGAGCGGGCGCGGTCGGTGTCTTCGATCCGCAGCAGGAATTTGCCGCCACGCCCGCGCGCATAGAGCCAGTTGAACAGCGCCGTGCGCGCCCCGCCGATGTGCAAATACCCCGTTGGCGAGGGGGCGAAACGGGTGACCACGGGTTTGGCGGCGGGCTGAACAGTGTCGGGCGAGGCGGGTGAGGGCACGGTGGCTTAACCTTTCGGTAATCATGGAGGCAATAGCTTTGCCGCCTGTCTATCGACCCGCCAAGCGGAGAACAAGCACCCCGCAGCGCGTTCATGCACCGATAGAGGAGGGCAACGTCCTGCGCAGCTTATCCATCATAGAAGACAGCTTTGTGCGCCAACGCGGCGCGCTGTTTGGCTGGGTGCCGGTCTGTATGGCGCTCGGGATCGGGGCGTATTTCGCCGCGCCCCTAGAGCCGTCTTGGATGATCTATGCCGCGGCGGCGGGGATTGGCGGCGCGGCGGGGGCGGGCGCATGGACCTTTGGCCGCCGTTTGCGCGCGCGCGGCACCGGCGCCGCAGGGGCGGCTTTGTGCACGGCGGCGCTGCTGATCTGCGTGGGGCTTTGCCTTGCGGGTCTGCGCGCGCACCGTTTGGTCGCGCCGGTGATCGATTGGCGATACTACGGCCCCATCGAAGGGCGCGTCGCGGGGATGGATCGCGCCTCCAGCGGCACATTGCGCCTCACGCTCGACAATCTGCAACTGCGGCGCCTCGCGCCCGATAGAACGCCGCGGCTCGTGCGTCTCTCTTTGCATGGCCCCGCGCCCGATTTCGCGCCGCAGGTGGGGCAGGTGGTCATGGCCACGGGGCATCTTTCTGCCGCCCCAGGCCCGACAGAGCCAAGCGGTTTCGATTTTCGCCGCCACGCGTGGTTTCGCCAGCTTGGCGCGGTCGGATACAGCCGCAAGCCTTTGGTTTTGCTTGCTCCTGCGCAGGGTTGGCAAGGCGTCACTGCTGCGCGTCTTGCGCTGTCGTCAAGGGTGCAGGCGGGGCTGCAGGGCGATGCGGGGGCCTTTGCGGCGGCGATCATGACGGGGGACCGCTCGGCCATGGACGCGGGGGTTCTGGCCGATTTGCGCCGCTCCAATCTGGCGCATCTTCTGGCCATATCGGGCCTTCATATGGGGCTATTGGCGGGGGTTCTGTTCGGCGCGGCGCGGTTGATCCTTTGCCTTGTGCCGTGGTGCGCGCTGCGGCTTCCGGTCAAAAAGCTGGCCGCGGTTTGCGCCTTGGCCGGATCGGCGGGGTATTTGCTTTTGTCGGGGGGCAATATCGCCACCGAGCGCGCCTTTGTGATGGTCGCCGTGGCTTTGGTCGCGGTGATTTGCGAGCGCCGCGCGCTGTCCTTGCGCGCGCTGGCCTTGGCCGCTGTCATCATCTTGGCCTTGCGGCCCGAAGGGTTGACCGAACCGGGGTTCCAGATGTCCTTTGCCGCGACGACCGGATTGGTCGCGGTCTTCGGGATGCTGCGCGGCGAAGGGAGGACGGCGGCGGTCGTGCCGCGCTGGCTTTATGCGCCGCTGGCGGTGTTCATTTCCTCGGCGGTGGCCGGAGTGGCGACCGCGCCGTTTTCGGCGGCGCATTTCAACCAGATCTCGCATTTCGGCCTTTTGGCGAATCTGGCCTCGGTGCCTTTGATGGGGGCTTTGGTCATGCCCGCTGCGGTCGCCGCTGCGGCATTGATGCCGTTGGGGCTTGAGGCGCCTGCGCTTTGGATCATGGGGCTTGGTCTCAAATGGATCCTCTTTGTGGCCCATTGTGTGTCGGGGCTGGATGGGGCGGTCGGCAAGGTGCCCGCGCCGCCCGATATGGTTTTGCCGCTGCTCGCCATGGGGGCGCTGGTCATGGTGTTGTGGCAAGGGCGCGGGCGGTGGAGCGGGATCGCCGTGATGGCCATGGCCTTCGCGATTTGGGCGGCGGCGCAGCGCCCTGCGGTGCTGATCGCGCGCGACGGCGCGTTGGTGGGGGTGCGCGCCGAGGCCGGCCGCGTGCTCAGCCGCGCGTCAGTGGCCCGCTTCACGGCGCAAAACTGGCTCGACAACGACGGCGATGCGCGTGCGCAAGAGGCCGCCGCAAGCGCATGGCGCGGGCAGGGCATGATGGCGGGGGGACTGCGGATTATCCACCTGCAAGGCAAAGGCGCGGTGGAGGCATTTTCGGGCTGCGCCGAAGGAGAGATCATAGTGATGAACCGCGACCCGCAAGGCGGGGAGCGGGCTTTCTCGCTTCCGGCTGATGGCGCGCATCTGAGCGCGCGCTCGGCCTGCCTGATTGTGACCCCGAAGGCGCTCGCGCGCAGCGGCGCAATCGCGTTTTTTGAAGAGGCTGGCGGGTTGCGCCTTCAAACGGCTCAGGGCCAAAACGGCAACCGGCTATGGTCTCCCGCGGCGCAGGCCGATGATGAGGTCAAAAGGCGCAAGCCTTTGCCAAAGAAGAATAAAGGCCCGCGCATTGCGGGCCTGAACTCATCGATCGAGCGCCCCGAGGGGCGCAAGCGCGCAGGTCAATAAGTGCGGATCAGCCCGACAAGGCGGCCTTGCACATTGACCTTATCGGAAGGGAAGACCCGCGTTTCATAGGCGGGGTTGGCGGCCTCCAGCGCGATGGCATTGCCCTTGCGGTAAAAGCGCTTGAGCGTCGCCTCATGGTCTTCGATCAGCGCCACAACGATATCGCCGTCATCGGCCACTTTGGTCTCGCGGATGACCACCACATCGCCGTCATTGATGCCCGCTTCGATCATCGAATCCCCGTGCACCTCCAGCGCATAGTGATCGCCCGCGCCCGAAATCATCCCCGCAGGCACGGCCACGCGGTGCGAGACTTCGGAGATCGCCTCGATCGGCACACCTGCGGCGATGCGGCCCATCACCGGCAATTCCATCGCATAGACCGCTTCGAGGGTTTGCGCATCGCTGGGGCGCGGGGCATCGGGGCGATCGCCTTCGATGACTTGCGGAACAAAACCGGCAGGCGCGCCGCCGAGGCTTTCGGGCAGCTTCACAATCTCGATCGCCCGCGCACGATGGGCCAAACGCCGGATAAACCCGCGTTCCTCTAGCGCCGTGATCAACCGGTGAATGCCCGATTTCGAGCGCAAATCCAGCGCTTCTTTCATTTCGTCAAAGCTTGGCGGGACGCCGTCGCGTTGAAGCCGTTTTTGGATGAATTCCAAAAGATCGAGCTGTTTCTTCGTCAGCATCTTGCACACCCTCACATCGTGTTTTGCCTGTGTTCTTGCCCTTCGTTCTACCCTTGTTCTCTTTTTGTGTCAACTTTTGTTAACAAGAGCCCGAGGCGGAGGACAACAGGCCGCGTGGCCTAGAGGGGGATATAGTCGACCATGGTGCCCGCGGGCAGCATCGGCGTATCGGGGGGCTGGACCAAAAGCGCATTGGCATCGGCGAGGATGCCCAAAAGCGCGCTGTCTTGGCGGGCGAAGGGGGTGATCTCGCCGTCAGCGACCTGCGCGCGCAGGTAATGCTCGCGCGGGCCGCCTGCGGGCATGTCTTCGGCCAGACGCGCGGTTTTGCGCGCGGCAGGCAGCGCAGGCAGCCCCATCATCACCCGTACCATCGGGGCTAAAAACACCGTGCCACAGACCATCGCCGAAACCGGATTGCCCGGCAGCCCGAGCATCAGCGCCCCGTCGGCCATCCGCCCCGCCATCAATGGCTTTCCTGGCCGCATCGCGACTTTGTAAAAGCTTTGCTCCATGCCCACAGAGGCCGCCACATCAGCGACGATATCGTGATCGCCCACCGAGGCGCCGCCGACCGTGACCACCAGATCGGCCCCCTTGGCCAGATCAAAACACATCTCCAGCGAGGCCGGATTGTCCTTGGCGATGGGCAAGAGCCGCGGCGCCGCGCCAAGGTCTTGCAACAAGGCATAAAGCCCGAAAGTGTTGGAGGCGATGATCTGATCCGGTCCCGGCTCTTCGCCCGGCATGACCAATTCATCCCCCGTGGAGATCAGCGCCACATCAGGGCGGCGCATCACCGGCACTTCGGCGATGTTCATCGACGCCATCAGCGCGATATCCGCCGGTCCAATGCGGCGCGGCGCCTTGATCACATCGCCTTGTTTGAAATCCCCCCCCGCAGGGCGGATATTGTCGCCGGTGCCGATGTTGCCGGTGATGGTGATCTCGTTGGAAATCCGCATCACCTCTTCTTGCAAAATCACGCGGGTCGCGCCTTCGGGCACCGGCGCGCCGGTGAAAATCCGCACCGCTTCGCCGCTACGCACATCGCCGCGCCATCCGTGCCCCGCCGCAGATTCGCCAATCACCTTGAACGTCGCATCCGGCACCGCCTCCGCGCCGATCACCGCATATCCATCCATCGCCGAGGCCGCGAAAGGCGGCTGCGTGCGTTTTGAAGCCACATCATGCGCCAATACCCGCCCATTGGCCGCGCGCAGGGGCACGATCTCTTTGCCAAGCGGTTTGGCCAGAGCAAAGAGGTTGTCGAGCGCTTGGGTGACTGAAATCATGACGCCTCGAACCGCCCCGATTTTCCGCCGTCTTTGAGCAGCACCCGAATGCCGCCGATCTGCATCTCTTTGTCCACCGCTTTGGCCATGTCATAGACGGTCAATGCCGCCGTGCTGACCGCCGTCAATGCTTCCATCTCGACGCCGGTTTGTCCCGTGGTTTTGACCGTGGCTTCGATCCGCACCCCTGGCAGGGCGGGGTCGAGCGTCAATTCCACCGCCACTTTGGTCACCGGCAAAGGATGGCACAGCGGGATCAGCGTCGGCGTCAATTTCGCCCCCATGATTCCCGCCAAACGCGCCACGCCCAACACATCGCCCTTCTTGGCGCGCCCTTCGGCGATGATCGCATAGGTCGCCTCGGCCATACTCACATGCCCTGCCGCCACGGCGACGCGTGATGTGACCGGTTTGTCGGAAACATCCACCATATGGGCATCGCCCTTGGGGTCGAAATGGGTCAAACCGCTGGCATGGGTGCCGGACATCGCGCGCTCCTGCGTCAAAGGCTTACATCATCCCCGAAGGGCTGAGCGGATTGGCCAAAATCGCGCGGGTGGCCGCCTCCACATCATCATGGCGCATCAGGCTCTCGCCGATGAGAAAGGCCCGCGCGCCATAAAGCGCCATATCGGCCAATTCCTCCGGGCCCGAAAGCCCGCTTTCGCAAACGATCATCCGGTCCGCAGGCACCTGCTTGGACAAGGTGCGCGTGGTGTCGAGGGTTGTCTCGAAGGTTTTGAGGTTGCGGTTGTTGATCCCGATCATCCGCGATTTGAGCTGGCTGGCACGCTCCAGCTCTTCCGCGTCATGGACCTCCAAAAGCGCATCCATCCCCCAAGCCGCCGCCGCCTGCTCAAGCTCCAGCGCCTGCGCATCCGACACGCTCGCCATGATGATCAAAATGCAATCGGCCCCAAGCGCACGCGCCTCGGCCACCTGATAGGTGTCATACATGAAATCCTTGCGCAAAACCGGCAGATCGCACGCCGCCCGCGCCGCCACCAGATAGTCTTTCGCGCCTTGAAAACTCGGCCCATCGGTCAATACCGACAAACAGGCCGCGCCGCCCGCCGCATAGGCCGCCGCAATCGCCGCCGGATCGAAATCGGGCCGGATCAGGCCTTTGGAGGGCGAGGCTTTCTTGACCTCTGCGATGAGCCCGTATCCGCTGCGCGAGGCTTCGAAAAGCCGATCAGCAAATCCGCGCACCGGCGAGGCGTCTCGTGCCTCGGCCTCAACGGCTTCCAAAGGTTTGGCCGCCTTATCCGCCGCCACTTCCTCAAGCTTATAGGCTTTGATCTTATCAAGAATTGTCTGTGTCATGCCCAAGACCTAACGCGCCGCGGCGCCAAAGGAAAGCCCGACCTTCGCCCTTGATCTCCCCCATCGGGGCCAAGACGCGCCGCGCTTTGCCGGTTCCAAAAATATCCCCGCCGGAGGCGCATATCCGCCCCAAGCGATCCCGCCTGAATCGGCGCGCTCACGCCGCCGAAGTGATGCGCGCCAAAGCCTCGATCTTGGCCTTTGCCGCGCCGCTGTCGATGCTTTGCGCCGCTATGGCGACCCCTTCTTTCAAATCGCCCGCCGCGCCTTGCACGCTCAATGCCGCCGCCGCGTTGAGCAGCACCGCATCGCGGTAGGCCGAGGCCTCGCCCGCCAATAGCGCGGCAAAGGCCTTGCCGTTCTCTTCGGGGGTGCCGCCGATCAATTGCTCGAACCGATGCACGGGCAGGCCGAAATCCTCAGGATGCAATTCCACATCCTTCACGGCGCCGTCCTCCTCCAAGGCCGCCACCCATGAGACGCCCGAGATCGACAGCTCATCCGTGCCGTCCGATCCATGCACCAGCCACGCGCGGGTGCTGCCCAATTGCCCCAATACCTGCGCCATCGGGCGGATGAGATCGCGCGAGAACGCGCCGGTCAGCTGGTATTTCACCCCCGCCGGATTGGTCAGCGGACCCAGAATGTTGAAAATCGTCCGCGTGCCCAATTCGGTGCGCGTCGGCATCACATGTTTGATCGCCGGATGGTGCATCGGCGCCATCATGAAGGCGATGCCGATCTGCGACAGGGCCGCTTCGACCACATCCGGCCCGACCATGACGTTGACACCCATCGCGCCCAAGGCATCCGATGCGCCCGATTTCGAGCTCAGGTTCCGGTTGCCGTGTTTGGCCACCGGCACACCCGCACCCGCCACAACGAAGGCCGTCGCGGTGGAGATATTGAGCGTATGTTTGCCATCGCCGCCGGTGCCGACAATATCCATCGCGCCCTCGGGGGCCGCCACGGGCAGGCAATTGGCCCGCATCACCGCAGCGGCGGCGGCATATTCGTCCACCGTCTCGCCGCGCGTGCGCAGCGCCATCAAAAGCCCGCCGATCTGGCTTGGCGTCGCGGTTCCGGCAAAGAGCTCGCCAAAAGCGCGCTCGGCCTCCTCGCGCGTCAAAGGGCGATCGGCGGCCACGCCGATCAGCGGTTTGAGAATATCGCTCATGCGGGCACCGCCAGCAAATCTGTAAAGTTTTGCAAGAGCTTATGCCCGTGCTGCGAGGCAATGCTTTCGGGGTGGAATTGCACCCCGTGGATCGGCAGCGTTTTATGCTGCAGCCCCATGATCGTGCCGTCTTCCAGCTCTGCCGTGACCTGCAGACCGTCGGGCAAAGTCGCGCGCTCCACCACCAAGGAATGATAGCGCGTCGCCTCGAAGGGCGAGGGCAGGTCTTTGAAAAGCCCTGTGCCGTCATGCCTGATATGGCCCATCTTGCCATGCACGATCTCGCTGTGGCGCACGACCTTGCCGCCAAAGGCCTCGCCGATGGTTTGATGCCCGAGGCACACGCCCATGAGCGGCGTGCGGGTTTCCGCCGCCGCATGGGTCAGCGCGAGGCAAATCCCCGCCTGCGCCGGATCTTTGGGGCCAGGCGAGAGCAAAATTCCCGCCGGTTTCATCGCCATAGCCTCTTGCACATCCAAAGCATCATTGCGCTTGACCACCACCTCGGTGCCCAATTCGCCCAGATAATGCACGAGGTTATAGGTGAAACTGTCGTAATTATCGATCAGGAGCAGCATCTTGTCCCACTTTGCGGATTGTCGGGGCTGGAGGCCCGCCTTAATGTCGCGTTATACATGTTCAGGCTTGCGCGGGTGCGTCAAGAGGGGCGCGGGGCATCTTTGGCCAATTCACCGCGCGGATCGGGGCGCGGCGGCGCATGGCGATGACAGCACGGCGCAATGTGCGGGCCGTGACGATAATGACAGGCCGCAGGCAATTTTGCCGCGCGGCGGGTGAGGACAAGAGGCGAAAACGGTGGTGCGAGGATTTCTCTTTGGTGCGAGTCTGGGGGCGGCGGTGTCGGTTGTGGGCGCCGGTGTGCTCTCTGTTGCGGTTGGTCCGGTGGGAGAGGGGACGCAAACCGCACTGGGCAGTGCGGGCGCTTCGCAATCCGCGCCGGACCAAGCCGCAGCCGATCAATCCTCCCCCGCCGCGCCGAACGGCCCCGTAGCCTCCAAGCCTTCGCAAGAGCCTGCGAATGAGGTCGCCACCGCCGAAACCGCCCCCTCGCAGGCACCCCAAGCCGAAGGTAAACCCGAAGATAAACCTGCCGATACCGGCGCACAAACGGGCGCGCCGCTTGGCGCGGATGCAAACTTGCCCGCCGTCGATCCGGCCCCGCAATCGGGAGAGGCCCCGAGCATCGCCGCGCCGCAGGCGCAGGCCAGCGCGCCGGTTGATACCGCGCCCGCCGCACTTCCCGATGTTGGCGCCCCAGTGCAAAGCAATCTTGAGGCGCCCCAAGGCGCGCCCGCTGCGCAAGGCGCGGCAGATGTCGAGACCGAAACCCCCGTCTATCCCAGCCCGCAAGCGCAGGCCCCCGATGCGCCACAAAGCGAGGCGGAACTGTCGATCTCGACCAACCCCGCGCAGCCGCCAGCCCCCGATGCCGCCGCCCCGAGAAGCGCCTTTCCGGCAAGCGATTTGTCGCAAATCACGGCGCCCGCCCTAGGGCAGGGCACAGAAGATCAAGGGACAGAAGACCAAGGCACAGAAGATCAGGGCGCTGACGTGACCGGCTCTGGGCCAGACGTCGCAAAAGACACAGCGAAAGACGGCGCCAGCGACACTGCGGAAGACGCCGCACAAGAGAGCGCCAAAGATGATGCGACAGGCGCGCCCTCCGGCGCTGACGTCTCAGTCATGACCGAGGCGCCTCAGATGGGCGGCCAAGCGCCGGAGCAACCGGAAAATGGCAATTCTGCCGAGGCCGCCTCTGCACAAACCGCGCCTGATGCGGGCGCAAGTGCACAGGCACAGCCCGATCAAAGCGGCGGCCTTGATCGCGCCAATGCGGGACGGGACGAGGCGCAGCGCGATGCGCCGACTGCCGCGCCGCCCGCAAATGCACCCGCACCTGCGCCAAGAGCCAAACCCCAAACCGCCGCGCTTCCGCGCACTGATGATCCGGCGCCGGACGCTCAAGGCAGCGGTGTCGCGCCCGATGAAGAAGCCGCCAGCGCGCCGCGCAATGACGCCGCGCAAGCCCCCGCAGACACGCAAATCGCGGCGGCGCGGCCCAAGATCGGCACGCCCGCGGGCACTTTGGGCGGCGGCAGCTCGCTGATCGCGCAGCGCAGCGCTGGCAATGGCGCGGCCTCTGCGAAATCCGCCTTGCCGAGTATCGGCGCACGGGGCGACGCCGCGACCGATGCGGCGCAGACCGATGATGACGCGCGCGTAGATGCCGATGCGCCGCCCCTGCGTCGTTTTGCCCAGCCTTTCGACAATCCCGAAGGCAAGCCTTTGATGTCGATCATCTTGATCGATGACGGCAAATCGGGGCTGGGGCAACAGGCGCTCGGCACTTTCCCCTATCCGATCACGATTGCCATCGACACCGAATGGGCGCAGGCGGCCGAAGCGGCGCGCAACTACCGCGCTGCAGGGTATGAGGTCGTGGCGATGGCCAATCTGCCGCAAAATTTCAGCGCCGCCGATACCGAAGTGGCCATGTCCGCGCTGCTGCGCCGTGTGCCGCAGGCCACAGCCGTGATCGAGGGCACCGGCAGCGGGCTGCAGGGCAACAAAGACATGAGCCTGCAACTTGCCTCGATCCTGAGCGCGACGGGGCATGGGTTGGTTTTGACATCCAAGGGGCTGAACGCGGGGGCGAAACTGGCGGCCAATGAGGGCGTGCCGACGGCGACCTTGCTGCGCGATATCGATGGCGAGGGCCAAGACGCGCGGGTGATCCGCCGCTTCCTCGACCATGCGGCCTTTCAGGCGCGACAGAACGGCGAAGGCGTGATTATGCTGGGCCGGTTGCGGGCCGAGACGATCTCGGCGCTGCATATCTGGGGACAGGCGGAGCGCGCGGCGCGGGTCGCGTTGGCCCCTGCCTCGGCGGTGTTGCAACAGGCGGCGCAATAGCCGCTATCGGCCTGCTCCAACACACTGATGATCAAATGAAAACGGCGCGTCCCACAGGGTGCGCCGCTTGAATGATTGAGGGCCGGTGCGAGCGCGCCGCCTAACCGTTGCCGCCGACCGTGAACCGCGCGGCATCGGCAGCGGCGCGGCGGATGGCGTTGGATTTATGCAACGTCTCTTGGTATTCGGCTTCGGGGTCGCTGTCATAGACGACACCGCCGCCCGCTTGGATATAGAGCTTTTGATCCTTGAGGATCGCGGTGCGCAGGGCGATGCACACATCCATATCGCCGCCCGCGCTGAAATAGCCCACGCCGCCGCCGTAAACGCCGCGTTTTTCCGGCTCCAACTCGTCGATGATCTCCATCGCGCGCACCTTGGGCGCGCCCGACACCGTGCCCGCAGGCAGACCGGCCAGCAGTGCCGACAGCGCGTCTTGATCCTCGGCCAATTCGCCCACCACATTAGAGACGATATGCATCACATGGCTGTAGCGTTCGATGATGAATTTCTCGGTCGGGCGCACCGTGCCGATTTTCGACACGCGCCCCGTGTCATTGCGCCCCAGATCAAGCAGCATCAAATGCTCGGCCAACTCCTTTTTGTCGGCCAGAAGATCGGCCTCGAGCGCGCGGTCTTCTTCGGGGGTGGCGCCGCGCGGGCGGGTGCCTGCGATCGGGCGGATCGTCACCTCGTTGCCAAAGACACGGACCAGAATTTCGGGGCTGGCGCCGATCACCTGAAACCCGCCGAAATTGAAATAGAACATGAAGGGCGAGGGATTGGTGCGGCGCAAGCTGCGGTAGAGCGCAAAGGGCGGCTGGGTGAAATTTTGTGTCCAGCGCTGCGACGGGACGACTTGGAAAATATCGCCCGCGCGAATGTATTCCTTGGCCTTCTCGACGGCCTCCAGATAGGCAGCTTTGGTGAAATTCGACACGGGTTCGGCGTCTTCATCTGCCTCGCCCAGATCGCGCGCATGCTGGGGCAGGGCGCGCTCCAAATCGCGCACCGCATCCGACACCCGCTCGGCGGCCTGCGCATAGGCGGCGCGCGCCGATTGCCCCGATCCCACATAGGCGGGGGCGACGATGATCACCTCGCCTTTGACCCCGTCCAGAACCGCAATCACCGAGGGGCGCATCATCACCGCATCGGGCAGGCCAAGCGGGTCGGGATTCACATCGGGCAGATGTTCAACCAGACGGATCATGTCGTAGCCCAGATAGCCGAAGAGCCCCGCCGAGGCGGCGGGCAGGTCATCGGGCAAATCAATGCGGCTTTCGGCGATCAGATTGCGCAAGGAGGTCAGCGGGTCGCTGCTCTCTTGGGTCCACGCATCGGGGTCGAAACGCGCCGCACGGTTGAGCCGCGCCGATGTGCCGTCACATTGCCAGATCAGATCGGGTTTCATCCCGATGATCGAATAGCGCCCCAAAACCTCGCCGCCCGTCACGCTTTCGAGCATGAAGGTGTCTTTGGCCGCGCCGGTCATCTTGAGCATCAAGGACACCGCAGTGTCGAGATCGGCGGTCAGGCGGGTGTAAACGATCTGGTTCTCGCCTGCATCAAAGCGGGCGGCAAAATCGTCATAAGAAGGCGTCAGTTCCATCGTGGTCCGGTCTTTGTCTTGGCCCTGCCATTGTGCGGCGCAGCGCGGCGGGCAGGGCGGATCGAGAGGCGGCGCGGGACGGGCCCCGCACCCCCATGCGTTATTGCAGCGAGGCGTTCACCGCATTCACCGCCGCCGTGCTCAGGTTCACGTCGGTGCGGCTGCGAATGTCGGAAATATAGGCCTCATAGATGTCTTGGGCGACGGCGGCTTCGGCCTGTTCGCGCAGATTGGCGGCCAAGGCGGCGACATCGGGGTCGTCCATATCCGGCCCTTTTTCAGCGTCAAGCCGCGTGATGATCACGCCGCCAAAGGCATCGAAAATCCCGACCTTTCCCGTCTCCAGATCGAACACGGCGTCAAGAAACCCCTCGGGCGTGCCCGGAACAAATCCGTTGCGCAACACATCGGTTTCGGTCGAGGGGGACAGGCCGAGACCGGTGAAATCCGCGCCTTCCTCAAGCTGCGAGACCAAGCCTTCGGCCTGCGCGCGCAGGCGGGTTTCGGTCTCGGCGCCTTCCCATGCGGCGGCGACATCTTCGGTCACATCTTCGAGCTTTTGCACCCGCGGCGCGAGCACCTCTTCGAGGCGCATGGCATAGATGCCGCCATCTTCCAATTGCGCCACTTCGGGGAAATCTTCCTCCGATAGCGCGCGCGCCGCGGCGGCAAATTCGCGGTAGGCGGCGATGTCGTCCTCGTTGCCCGCGTGCCAATCGACACGGCCAAGCTCGAGCATGGTTTCCTTGGCCACCTCCTCAAGCGTCGCCCCGCCCGCGAGCATATCGTCGATGGCCTCGGCCTGTGCCTCGATCACGCGGCGGGCACGGTCAAAGGCCAACTCGTCGCGCAGCATCGCCTTGACGTCCTCAAAGGCGCGCTCTTCGGCGGGCAAAACCGCATTGACCCGAAACAGCGCCGGACCGATGGAGGTGGTGAAGGGACCGGTGACCTGCCCCACATCGGAGGCAAAAACCGCATCCGCCGCCCCGTCCAGATCAGAGCGCGCCACATCCCCCATATCGACATCCGCCAAGTCCAAGCCGCGATCCGCAACGAGGTCTTCGAAGGCTTTGTCGCCGGTCTCCAGCGCGGCTTTGGCAGCCTCGGCGGCCGCCTCGTCGGCAAAGGCCAGACGTTCGACCAAACGGCGCTCTTCGGTGTTGAACTCGCCCTTGCGCTCCTCATAAAGCGCGCTCAGCGCCGCCTCATCGACCTCGACACTGTCGAGCACCATATCGGGGGTCACCCACACATAGGTGATGCGCTTCATTTCGGGCAGGGTAAAATCAGTCACATGCGATTGGTGATAGCTGCGCAATTCGTCCATTGTGGGTTGCGGCAGCGGCTCGGCCAGATCCTTTTGGGTCAAACGCGCCCAAGTGAAATCGCGCCGCGCCCCGACAAAGCCGACCAAAGCATCGGCATGCGCGGCAGGCACGGCAATGCCGCTCACCACTGCGCCTTGCACCAAGGTGCGCGCGGTTTCCTTGCGCAGGTCTTCTTCGAATTCGGCCTCGGTCAAACCGGCATTGCGCAGGGCATATGAATATCCCTCGCGGTCAAATTTCCCGTCGACGCCCTGAAAGCTGGAGATTTCGAAAATCTGCTTGCTGAGGGTCTCGTCGCCGATCGACAGGCCCATACGCGCGGTTTCGTCGTCCACGGCGGCGCTGTTGACCAATTGCGACAGGATGCGGCGGTCCACACCGGCGGCCTGCGCCTGCGCTAATGTCACCGGCTGGCCGGTTTGCGCCTCAAGGCCGCGCAACTCGCGCTGCAAGGCGCGCGCATAATCGTCGACGCTGATCTCTTGCGCGCCGACGTTGCCCACGGCGCGCACGCCGCTGGACAGATTTGTCGCCCCGAAGCCGCCCAGACCGAGGATCAACAGACCCATCAAAATCCAGACCAAAGTTCTTGTTGTGCCGCCGCCGCTCGCCATTGTTCAGGCCCCCTTTGTGGGTTGTCTTGAATTCGCTGGCGAATGTGTATGCGTTGGCGCGCAGCGGGGCAAGGGGCGATGCGCGGCGCGCCTATAGCTCAAGCGCCTCAAGGCGGCGATACATCGCGCCAATGCCTGTCGCGTCGATATTGGCAAATGCGATGCGCAGTTGCTGCGCGCCGCTTGGATCGGTTTCGGGCATGAACATCGTGCCCGGAAGCATCAAAAGACCCGCCTCGCGCACCAGCCGAGGCGCAAGGATGTTTGACGCAATATCAAAAGGATGCGCGACATAGGCGAAATAGGCCCCCGCGCCCAAAAGCCGCCAGCCGCGCGCGGCCAAAGGCGCAAATCCTGACTCGATCGCCCCGCGGCGGGCCAGTATTTCCTCGCGCTCGCCCGCCAGCCAGTCTCCGAGGTGGCGCATCCCCCAAAGCGCCGCACGCTGGCCCAACTGATTGGCGCAGATCGTGACCGTGTCGAGGAACTTCTCCACCTGCGCCAATTGCGCAGGGGCGGCGACCATCGCGCCGACACGGTGGCCGGTGAGACGATAGGCCTTGGAAAAGGAATAGAGCTGGATCACCACATCGGCCCAATCGGGATCGGCAAACAGATCATGGGGCGCGCCGCTTCGGGAATGAAAATCGCGGTAGGTTTCATCGATGATCAGCTTCACCCCGCGCCTGCGCGCCAGATCGGCGAATTGCGCGATCACATCCGGCGCATATTCCACCCCGCATGGATTGTTCGGCGTCACCAGAACAATCGCCCGCGTGCGCGGGGTAATCAACGCCTCGGCCTCGCCCGCATCGGGGATCATCCCTTGCCCCGTCGGCAAGGGCACGGCCCGCACGGACGACATGTCCAGCCACATTTTGTGATTGAAATACCAAGGGGTTGGGAGGATAACTTCATCCCCTACGCCGCATAGGGATGCGATTGTCGCGGCAAAGGCCTGATTGCAGCCGGAGGTGATCGCCACATGATCCGCCGTCACCGCGCCGCCGTAGGTCCGGCTCACCGACGCGGCCACTTCATCGCGCAGTTCGGGCAGGCCCAAGACCGGCCCGTAAAGATGCGCCGCGTCGTCATGCAAGGCCGCTTCGGCAATCGCTGCGCGCAGATCGGGGTGGGGCGGTTCGACGGGGGCGGCTTGGCTCACGTTGATCAGCGGGCGCTGCGCGCCAAACGACACCCCTTCCAACCAGCGCCGCGCTTCCATCACCGGGGGCGCAAAGGTGGCGGAGGTGCTGCTATGCGTCATCGGCGAGGCTCCTGCGAAGGGCGGTTCGAACAACTTTATGCCTTCGGCGAGGATATTTGTCGAACCAGCAAGGGCAACGGGGCGCCGCTTTGCAGGTTCTGAAAATATCCCCGCCGGAGGCTCCGGCGGTAGCAAGTCGCGCGGCGTTCAGTCTTTGCCGCGGTAGGGTTCGACATATTGCAGCGCCATATCCCATGGAAAGAAGATCCACGTGTCCTGGCTGACTTCGGTGATGAATGTATCGACCTGCGGTCGGCCCGAGGGTTTGGCATAGACCGTTGCGAAATGGGCGTTGGGGTAGAGTTTGCGCACCAGTTCGAGGGTTTTGCCACTGTCGACCAGATCATCGACGACCAAAATACCGGTGCCGTCGCCCATCATCTGCGCATCGGGGGATTTGAGAACCTTGGCCTCAGAGCGGTCTTGGTGGTCGTAGGATTTCACCGAGATCGTATCGACGGTGCGAATGTCGAGCTCGCGCGCGACGATCATCGCGGGGGCCATGCCGCCGCGCGTGATGGCGACCACCGCCTTCCATGCGCCGTCCGCGGGGCCGTGCCCGTCAAGGCGCCACGCCAGCGCGCGGCTGTCGCGGTGGATTTGATCCCAGCTGACGTGAAAACCTTTTTCGTGGGGCAGGCGGGTGTCGGTCATCTGTTGGTCCTTTCGGGCAGCGCTCAGATCAAGGCGATTTTGGCGGCGAGAGCGGCGAGCAAGCCGCCAAACAGCCGGTCGATCACGGTTTTCATAGTGATATAGCCGCGGCGGGTGCGCTCAAACGAGAAAATCCGCGCCACGATCAGGTTCCAGCCGCAATCATTGACGAAAATAATTCCCAAGATCACGGCAATTGCCCAAAGCGGCGCATCGGGCGGCACGAAGCCGACAAACACAGCGCCAAAGAAAATTGCAGGTTTCGGATTGGCCAGTTGCGTTGCAATCCCGAGCCAGACAAGGCCGCCCGCCGAACGCGTTTTGGGCGCATCGGGCAACTCCGTCTCCATCGCCTCGGGAGCGTGGCGCCACATCTTATAGGCCAGATAGAGCAGATACCCCGCCCCGCCGAATTTCAGCGCCGTCAGCAAGGCAGGGGCGATGCGAAACACCACGGCCAGCCCGAAGAGCGCCGCCATGGCCCAAACGCAAGCGCCAATCCCGATACCGACCGCAAGCCATGCCGCGCGCCCGAACCCGTCGCGCAGCGCCGTGCGGGCCGCCAGCAAAACCGCCGGCCCTGGCGACATTGCCGCCATCAGATGCACGAAATAGATCGCAACAAAAGCGGCGAGCGTCATGGCATCAGTCTTTCCGCCCTGTGACCACGTCGATATCGGGTGCATCCACCGCTTTCATCCCGACCACATGATAACCCGCATCCACATGCAGGTTCTCGCCGGTCACGCCCGATCCCAGATCGGACAAAAGATAGAGCGCCGATTTGCCCACCTCGTCTTGCGTCACATTGCGACGCAGCGGCGAGTTGAGCTCGTTCCATTTCAGGATGTAGCGAAAATCGCCGATCCCCGACGCGGCCAGCGTTTTGATCGGACCGGCAGAAATCGCATTGACGCGAATACCGTCTTTGCCCAGATCCTCGGCCAGATATTTCACCGACGCCTCAAGCGCCGCCTTGGCCACGCCCATGACGTTATAATGCGGCATCACCTGTTCGGCGCCGTAATAGGTCAGCGTCAGCATCGATCCGCCGTCATTCATCAGCTTTTCGGCGCGCTGCGCCACGGCGGTGAAGCTGTAGCAGGAGATATCCATCGTCATCAGGAAGTTGTCGCGGCTGGTGTCGACATAACGGCCGCGCAATTCGCCTTTGTCGGAAAAGCCGATGGCATGGACGAGAAAATCGATCTTGCCCCATTCCTTCTCGATCTGCGCAAAGGCCGCATCGACGGAGGCCATGTCCGAGACATCGCAATCGAACAGCTGTGTCACACCGATGGTTTCGGCCAAGGGGGCCACGCGTTTTTTGAACGCCTCGCCCATATAGGTGAAGGCCAGCTCGGCGCCTGCATCGGCGAGCGCCTGTGCAATGCCCCATGCAATCGATTTGTCATTGGCAAGACCCATGATGATCCCGCGTTTACCTGCCATTAGTTGATTTGGCATTGTGTCCCTTCCACCCAATTTGCAACGTGCTCCTCCGTTTAGGCGATCAGGGCTGGCGCATCAAGTCTGGCTGGTGGCATAAGGACGGGGCTTGAGGATTGTTCCCCTCGGGTTGGGCCTCGCACGTCTGCGTGAGGGGGCGCATGTAACGATATTTCTCTTGGGCCGTGGATCAAAGGGCAAGTATCTGTTCTTAAGTGATATCTCTCTTGCCGAGCTGGCAGAATGCGCGGATTGCCCTTGTTCTTAAGGTTTGGGCGACCCGACGTTTCTATTGAAACGCATGGTGCTTCCTCCTACCTCGCGCTCAAAGCGTATGACGCACGCATGTATTGGAATGTATATGACCGACCGCACAGGTATCTTTGCCGGAGACGATCCTTTTGAAATCGCGCGCCGGTGGCTGGCCGAGGCCGAGCCTGAGGAAGTGAATGATCCCAATGCCGTTGCCCTTGCCACGGTCGATGCCAGCGGCATGCCAAACGCGCGTATGGTGCTTCTCAAAGAGATCGAAGACGACGCCTTTGTCTTCTACACCAACTACGGCAGCGCCAAGGGGCGCGAAGTCGAAGCGACGCAAAAAGCGGCCTTTGTGATGCATTGGAAAAGCCTGCGCCGCCAAATCCGCGTGCGCGGCCATGTCAGCCGCGAAGAGGGGGAGCAGGCCGATGCCTATTTCGCCTCCCGCTCGCTCAAGAGCCGCCTCGGGGCATGGGCCTCGGATCAAAGCCAACCGCTCGAGAGCCGCGCCAACCTTATGGCGAAGGTTGCAAAGGTCACCGTGCAGCAGGGCAGCGCCCCGAACCGACCATCCTTTTGGGGAGGTTTCCGAATCGCCCCCGTTGAGATTGAATTCTGGGCAGATGGCGCGTTCAGGCTGCACGACCGTTTCGTGTGGCGCCGCGAAGCACTCGCGGATAGGTGGAAAATCACCCGCCTAAACCCCTGAATTTCACGTTACGCGAAATGCAAGGCGTTGTTTTTCGAGGATTTTCGTCTTGTATTTTGTGTGTTTTTGGGGGCTAGTGGAACAGCCTGTAGAGTTAGAACCGGTGGGTAGCGAACAGTGACAGAACTAAATGACAGCACCCGCAAAGTGGACGGTCAGGTGAAATGGTTTGATCCCGTAAAGGGATTTGGGTTTGTAATCGCCGATGAAGGCGGGCCAGATATTTTGCTTCATGCAAATGTGCTTCGGAACTTCGGACAAAGCTCCGTTGCCGATGGCGCCCGTATTGCGATTATCGCGCAAGATACCGAGCGCGGTGTTCAAGCCGTCGAGGTGTTGCGCATTGATCCGCCAGAGGGGATCGAAGGCGGAAGCCTTGCCGATTTCGACGATATTGATCCCGAAGTGATCCGGAATGCACCGCTGGAACCTGCGCGTGTGAAATGGTTCGGCAAGGCCAAAGGTTTCGGCTTTGCCAATGTGTTTGGCCGCGATGAGGATGTCTTCGTCCATATCGAGGTTTTGCGCCGCTCGGGCCTTGCCGATCTGCAACCTGGCGAAGCATTGGCCATTCGGGTGATCGACGGCAAACGTGGCCGTATGGCCGCCGAGGTTTGCGCATGGGAAGCAGCCTTAAAGAAGGCCGAGGACTGATCGAATGGGGCGGCGGCGCGCGGCGATAGGGGCGATGATACCACATCTCTTCGCCCTGCGCCGCCGCCGCTTCGACTTTCGCGCATCGGTCTTGCCGCCGGTGAAGTTCCTTTCAATTCTCGTGCTCGTTTCTGGCATGTTGATCACGGCACTGCCCGCGGCCAGCTTGGCCCGCGCGCCCGAGAGTTGCCGCAATGATACGGTCTATTTGCGCGGCCCCTTCGGCACCGCGCGCTTTACCGTAGAACTTGCCGCGACCGAGGCCGAACGCGCCCGCGGATTGATGATGCGCGAGAGCCTGCCCAAAAGCGCGGGCATGCTTTTTGTCTATCCGCGCGACACCCACGCGACCTTCTGGATGAAGAACACGCTGATCGCGCTCGATATGATCTTTCTAGATGCGCGCGGCGTGGTGAAGAGCGTGCATTCCAATGCGATCCCCCACGATCTCACCCCGATTGACGGCGGCCGCGGTATCCGCGCGGTGCTTGAAATCAATGGCGGAATGGCGCAAATCTTGGGGATCGAAGCCGGTGCGCAGATGCGCCACCCGTCTTTTGCGGCAGGGCAGGCAATTTGGCCCTGCAAAAACGTCGATTGAGGCTTTTCAAATCGGTAGCAACACTCTAGACGGTGCCTCATGGATCGGGGCGTAGCGCAGCCTGGTAGCGCACCTGTTTTGGGTACAGGGGGTCGTAAGTTCGAATCTTACCGTCCCGACCATAAATCTCCCACTGGTATCACGGGCCTTGCGCGTTTGATCAAAACGGCACGCCGCCGCTTTTGAGGATCAGCTTGCGCATCTTGGCGTCGGTCGCGGCGCTGGGTTGGGCGATCCTGATTTTGCCACCGCCGCGCTGCGGCACCACGGCATAGGCTTGTTGGTGCAGCTCATAGGCGCCGCCGCCCTTGGGATAGAGCCGGAACGAGATCAGCAGCGTCGGCAAATCCTCGATGACGCCATCATATTGCAAGATCAGCGCGGCGGTCGCATCGGGCGGCAGGTAGCTTTGGCAATCGAGCCAGTTCTTGCTGCGCCGGATCAGCTTTTCTGCCGGATCGCTGCAGGCCCTGCCGACCGCCGTCATCAGCAGCGCAGGATAGGCTGCATAGCGCGCCCGCACCGTAGGCATGCCCGTGGCATCAACGAATGCCGCCGTGGGTTTCGCGTCTATATGTTGTGATGAACTGCTCGGCTCCACACAAGCCGTGGCAAGGGGCAGGGCGAGCAGAGAAAAGAATCGCAAAAGACGCATGGGCAGGGAGATTTTCCATATCAGGCCCGTATCCGGACCGAGTGAGCAAAAAAAATGCACCCATCATCGCGGGCGTGTCGTGCGGCGCGGCGCCAGCCTGAGCACAACTTCACGCATTTGGTTAAACGTGCCGCATAAGCCCGCCCGATACAACAGGATTTCGCCACCCAAGGTTGCGCGGCGCGATGTGGATAAAGCGGGGGGTAATGCAGGGGATGAATCACCTGCGTCCAAATCGACGATCAGCCAATGATCGCGTCAATGGGGTTTTTTGGCCGAACGTGGTAAAAAATCCGTTGACCCTCTATGCTGATATACGTCAGATTGTGGAAGCTGACTGGCGGACCACAAGATATAGTGGCGGCGCAGATCGGACTGGGACAGGGACTTCGCACACATCCGGCACTAGCTGGCTGCAATCAGGCTCCATATTGCAATGGGGCCCGACCGGAAAGCCTTTGCCTACAGTCTTCCACAGACAGCAGCAATGCGAGGGGCGCAGGGGATGCGCGTGCTTTGCGGGGAACGGGAATTGCTGAAGATGAGGCGGCACATATAATGAAGATTGAAAGAAAATTCACCAAAGCCGGAACCGATGCCTATGCCGGTCTGGATTTCGTCAAAACGGTATCTGAAATCCGCAATCCGGACGGTTCGGTCGTCTTCAAACTCGACGGTGTCGAGGTGCCTTCGACGTGGAGCCAAGTCGCCTCTGATGTGATTGCCCAGAAGTATTTCCGCAAAGCCGGCGTGCCCAGCCGTTTGCGCAAGGTCAAAGAGAGCGGCGTTCCGGAATTCCTGTGGCGCTCCGAACCCGACGCCGGCGCCGAAATGGGCGGCGAGATTTCCTCCAAACAAGTCTTTGACCGCCTTGCTGGGGCATGGACCTATTGGGGATGGAAGGGTGGCTATTTCACCACCGAAGAAGACGCGAAAGCCTATTTCGACGAAATGCGCTTTATGCTCGCGACACAGCGCGCCGCGCCCAATTCGCCGCAATGGTTCAACACCGGCCTGCACTGGGCCTACGGCATAGACGGTCCGGCACAAGGCCACTACTACGTTGATTTCGAAAGCAAAAAGCTGACCAAATCGAAATCCTCCTATGAGCATCCGCAGCCGCATGCCTGCTTTATCCAATCGGTCTCCGATGACCTTGTTGGCGATGGCGGCATTATGGATCTTTGGGTGCGCGAGGCGCGCCTGTTCAAATACGGATCGGGCACCGGCACCAACTTCTCGTCCTTGCGCGCCGATGGCGAGAGCCTGTCGGGCGGCGGCAAATCTTCGGGGCTGATGGGCTTTTTGAAAATCGGTGACCGCGCGGCGGGCGCGATCAAATCGGGCGGCACCACGCGCCGCGCCGCGAAAATGGTGATCGTCGATGCGGACCACCCCGATATTCAGGAATATATCAACTGGAAGGTCAAAGAAGAGCAAAAGGTCGCCTCGATCGTTGCCGGATCGAAGATGCACGAGCAAAAGCTCAACCTGATCTTTGACGCGATCAAAGCATGGGACGGATCGACCGAAGACAGCGTCGACCCCAAGAAAAACCCGCAGCTCAAAGACGCCATTCGCGGCGCGAAAAAGGTCTGCATCCCAGAGACTTACGTCAAGCGCGTGCTCGATTACGCCAAGCAAGGCTATGGCTCGATCGAATTCCCGACCTATGACACCGATTGGGACAGCGAAGCCTATGCCTCGGTCTCGGGTCAAAACTCCAACAACTCGGTCCGCGTCACCGATGCCTTCCTCAAGGCCGTCAAGGACGATGGCGATTGGGAATTGATCCGCCGCACCGACGGGTCGGTCGCCAAAACCATCAAGGCGCGCGATCTGTGGGAAGACATCGGCCATGCCGCATGGGCCTGCGCCGATCCGGGCATCCAGTATCACGACACCGTCAACGCATGGCACACATGCCCCGCAGATGGCGAAATTCGCGGCTCGAACCCTTGTTCGGAATATATGTTCCTCGATGACACGGCCTGTAACCTTGCCTCGATGAACCTGCTGACCTTCCTCAAGGATGGCGAATTCCAAGCCGAAGATTACATGCACGCCACCCGCCTGTGGACCGTGACCTTGGAAATCTCGGTTCTGATGGCGCAGTTCCCCTCCAAGGAAATCGCGCAGCGCTCCTATGACTTCCGCACGCTGGGTCTGGGCTATGCCAATATCGGCGGCCTCTTGATGAACATGGGCTATAGCTATGACAGCGACGAGGGCCGCGCGCTTTGCGGTGCCTTGACCGCGATCATGACGGGCGTCTCCTATGCCACATCCGCCGAAATGGCGGGCGAATTGGGCGCTTTCCCGAAATACTCCAAGAACGCCAAGCACATGCTGCGCGTCATCCGCAACCACCGCAACGCCGCTTACGGCGCGACCGACGGCTATGAAAACCTCGAGATCAAGCCTGTTGCGCTGGATCACGCCAATTGCCCCGATGCGCGACTGGTCGATCTGGCGATGTCCGCATGGGACGAGGCGCTGGAACTGGGCACAGAGCACGGATACCGCAATGCGCAGGTTTCGGTGATCGCCCCCACGGGCACCATCGGTTTGGTCATGGATTGCGACACCACGGGCATCGAGCCGGATTTCGCTCTCGTGAAATTCAAAAAGCTCGCGGGCGGCGGATATTTCAAGATCATCAACCAATCGGTGCCTGCGGCCCTTGAAAAACAAGGCTATGGCTCGGCGCAGATCGAAGAGATCATCTCTTACGCGGTGGGTCACGGATCGCTCGGCAATGCGCCGGGGATCAACCATACCTCGCTGATCGGCCACGGGTTTGGCTCCAACGAGATCGAAAAGATCGAAGCGGCGCTGGCCACGGCCTTTGATATCCGCTTTGTCTTCAACCAATGGACCCTTGGCGCGGAATTCTGCACCAATGTTCTGGGCATCCCCGAAGCCAAGCTCAACGATGCGGGCTTTGATTTGCTGGCCCATCTCGGATTTACCAAATCCGACGTGGACGCGGCCAATGACCATGTCTGCGGCACCATGACCCTTGAAGGCGCGCCGCATCTGAAGCCCGAACACTACGGTATCTTTGATTGCGCCAATCCGTGCGGGAAAAAAGGCACGCGCTATTTGTCGGTCAACAGCCACATCACCATGATGGCCGCCGCGCAATCCTTTATCTCGGGCGCGATTTCCAAGACCATCAACATGGCCAATGACGCCACCATCGAGGATTGCCAAAAAGCCTATGAGCTCAGCTGGTCCTTGGGCATCAAGGCCAATGCGCTCTACCGCGATGGCTCGAAGTTGAGCCAGCCTTTGGCCGCCGCCCTCGTCGAGGATGACGACGAAGCGCTCGAAGTGCTCGAAAGTGGATCCATTCAGGAAAAAGCCGCTGTTCTGGCCGAGAAGATCGTCGAGAAAGTCATCGTCAAGGAAGTGGCGCGTGGCCGTGAGAAATTGCCCGAGCGCCGCAAGGGCTATACGCAAAAGGCGGTTGTCGGCGGGCACAAGGTGTATTTGCGCACCGGCGAATATGAAGGCGGCCAATTGGGCGAGATCTTCATCGACATGCACAAGGAAGGCGCGGGCTTCCGTGCGATGATGAACAACTTTGCCATCGCGGTGTCGGTCGGTCTGCAATACGGCGTGCCGCTGGAGGAATTCGTCGATGCCTTCACCTTCACCAAATTCGAGCCTGCGGGCATGGTGCAAGGCAATGACAGCATCAAGAACGCCACTTCGATCCTTGATTACATCTTCCGCGAACTGGCGGTCTCCTATCTCGATCGCACCGATCTGGCGCATGTCAAACCCTCTGGCGCGTCCTTTGACGATCTGGGCCGCGGCGAGGAAGAGGGCGTGAGCAACGTCAAAGAGATGAGCGAAACCGCCGCGAACCGCTCGCTTGAAGTGCTCAAGCAAATCTCCTCGACCGGCTATCTGCGCAAACGTTTGCCGCAAGAATTGGTAGTGCTTCAGGGCGGCCAACATATGGGGGCCACTGCTTTGGACGGGGCCGTCGATCCGGTCGCAGCCCTCAACAGTCTGGTGCCCGAAACCGGCGCCATGTCGGGCGTCGTGGCAACCATGGGCGCCACGACGGCGGTGTCGAGCGGCACGGTGGCCTCGTCCAGCGGGCAGATGGATGCGCGCACCAAGGCAAAGATGCAAGGTTATGAGGGCGAGGCCTGCGGCGATTGCGGCAACTACACCCTCGTGCGCAACGGCACTTGCATGAAATGTAATACCTGCGGAGGGACCTCTGGTTGCTCTTAAGGGTTCATGGGGCGGGTGCGCTCGCCCCTGACGACGTTCAGGCCGCAGGCAAAAAACATTCCGAGCGGTAACAACGATTGAGCCTGAACGGCGAAACTGGGGGGCCTTTTGGCCCCCCATTTTTATTTGGGCGCTGCGCATCGGCCGCATCGGGTGCATCGGGCGCGCGGCGTTAGTCTTGCTCGGCAAAAAGCGCCGTCACAGGCGCATCGGGCGCCAGATCAAGCGCGCGGCGCAGCGCCGAGCGCCCCCGCGCCAGCCGCGACATCACCGTGTTTTTGGGCAGGCCAAGCTGCGCCGCCAGCGCCGCAGGGCTGCTTTCGCCCGCAGCGATCAGGCGCAAGACCTCGGCCTGTTCAGGCGGCAGGCGCTCCATCGCGGCGCGCACCTCGGCGCAGGCAAGGCTGCGAAAGGCCTCTGGCGGGCAGGGGATCATATCGGGGCTGATGGGCGCGCTGTCACCGTCGGTGCGGCGCTGGTCGGGGCGCAGGGCGCGCCCGTGGCTGCGCAGCCCGTTGCGCAGGGCAGAGCGCGCATAGGGGCCAAGATCGCCGATCTCGGCGCCCTGGCTGATCCGCGCCCAAAGCCGCAAAGCCGTCTCTTGGCACAGGTCCTGCGCCTGATCCGGTGAGGCGCTCAGCCGCCGCGCCAACCGCTCCAGATCGGGCATCAACGCGGTCAGCTCTGCGGGCAGGTTGCGCACCGTCGGGCAGGCTTCTTTATAGGGGGGTGTTGCGGGGTGTTTGTGTTTTGTCGGTTTCGAAATCACTGCTGTCATCTCTCGGCCCTCCTGTCATGCCGTATAGGCAAACAGATGCGCCAAAGGATGCGCGTTGAGAAGATGGGGCCTTTCCGCCGATCCCGCCAAACCCTCGAAAACAGGCGGTTTTAGGCGGCAAGTTGCCCATTGCGGCGCGCCGGATCGGCGAGGCTTCGCGGGTTTGAAAATTCTACGATCCATGCGGGACGCAAATCCGATTTGCCGCGTCCTGCAAGGGTGAAGGCGGCCATAACGGCGCCTTGGTCCGCCGCATGAGGCGCGCGGGCATATGTGAAATGACGATGAGGATTTTGATATGAAAAACCTGATGGAAACCACCCGCATGGCAACCCTCGCTCTGGCCGCGATGGGCGCGCTGGCTTTGCCCTCTTTGGCACAGGCGCAAGACGCCTCCGAGATCGACGCCAATGGCGACGGCGTGATGACCCTTGATGAGGTCCAAGCGGTGTTTGAAGAGGTGACCGCCGACAGCTTCTCGGCCGCTGACGAGAACAAGGACGGCGCCTTGGATGATGCCGAAATGGTTGCCGCGCAAGAGGCCGGCATTTTGCCCGCGCCGATGGCGGATTGATCCAAGCCATCTGAAGACCCTTCATCATCCCCTGATGTCATCGGGGTCTTCGAAAAGGGCCTCGCGCATGTCTGCGCGGGGCTTTTTGCATTTTTAAACAGGAATTTGCGCGGCGAAATTAATCCGTTCTGCGCGCCGCCATCACCCATAGGGCCGCAAGCCCAAAGGCGATCACCGCGTTCCAGCTGGCCATCGACAGGCCGAACATCTCCCATGGCACCTCGTCGCAGCGGATCAGCGGTGCAGCCATGATTTCATCGAAAAGCTCGCTCGCGGTTTTGCCCGCCGCGCCCGAGGATGTGCAGGTGGACGGCCCCTCCCACCACGCGCGCTCGACGCCGGTGTGGTACACCCCGATCACGCCCGTCGCCAGCGCCGCCAAAGCGCCCAAAGCTGGCAAGAACCGGCCCGATATTATCAGGCCCAGACCTCCGATCACAATCGCCGCCACATGCGGATAACGCTGCCAATAGCACAGCTTACACGGCGGCATCTGCCCGATATATTGAAACCCCAAGGCCCCGATCATCAGCGCGGCCGATCCCGCAGCAGCAAGGAATATCAATTGGTTGCGGCGTAAAGCTAACATCGGATGCTCCTGTGGATCGTGGCCGGTCAGAGGAATTTGAGCGCGTAAAATCCGCCAAAGAAGCAGATCAAGAACAAGGTGAACATCAGCCCCAATCGCTTCTCGATAAACTCGCGCACCGGCGCGCCGTATTTATACAAAAGCGCCGCGACGATAAAGAACCGCAACCCGCGCGCCAGAACCGACGTTGCCATAAACGTGGCAAAGGGCATAGCCGTCCAGCCTGACATGATCGTGATGACCTTATAGGGGAAGGGTGTGACCCCCGCGGCCAACACGGCCCAGAAGCCAAAGTCGTTAAAGCGGGTGTTGAAGGCCTCCATCGCGTCGGCCTTGCCCATGGCGGCAAGGATCGGTTGTCCGATGGTCTCATAGGCAAAGGCCCCGATGGCATAGCCCAGAACGCCGCCCGCCACAGAGGCCAAAAGCGCCACACCGGCGATTTTCCACGCCCGATGGGGTGCGGCCAAGATCATCGGGATCATCAAAACATCGGGCGGGATCGGGAAAACCGAGCTTTCCACAAAAGCCACCAAGGCCAGCACCCAGATCGCGCGCGGGTGATCAGCCATGGCGAGGGTCCAATCGTAAAGCCGTTTGATCATGGTAAAGCTGCCTTTGCGCGAGTGTTTATCCGCCACCTTAGCGCATAGGCAGAGGGCGAAGGTCAAGGGGCGGCGGGCCTGATTTCGGCGCTTGCACTTCGGGCGGCGCGTGGATGGGCGCGGATGATGAGGCACGCAGCGTAGCGTAAATTGCGCAAGCGCGGCGAAACGGCTTGCGGCAAATGGTGTGCTCTGTACATTAACTGCGGCTTTGGAAGCCGCACAGGCGTAGGGTATGGTCGGGGGAGACGGCAGGACATGACGGTATTGATCGCGGGCGCGGGGATCGGCGGATTGGTTTTGGGCCATTCGCTTTATCAATTGGGCATAGCGTTCCAGATTTTCGAAGCGGTACCTGCGCTGCGCCCGATGGGAGTGGGGATCAATTTGCAACCCCACGCCGTGCGCGAGATTTACGAATTGGGCCTCGAAGCCGAGATCGACGCCATGGGCTTGCGCACCGAAGAGGTCGGCTATTACAGCGCGCAGGGCGGCGAGATCTGGCGCGAGCCGCGCGGCATGTTGGCGGGCTACAACTGGCCGCAATATTCGATCCACCGCGGCAAGTTGCAAATGATGCTCTATGATACGCTGATCAAACGCGCGGGGGCGCAGGCCGTGGTGATGGGCGCCGCCCTCCACGATTGGCGCGAGACGGCCGGAGGGATCGAGATCGATCTGATCGACCGCGAAACCAACGCGTCCAAAGGCACCGCGCAGGGCAGCCTTCTTGTCGCCGCCGACGGGATCAATTCGGTCGCCCGCGCCAAGCTCTATCCCGATGAGGGCGCGGCGCATTGGGGCGGGGTGATGATGTGGCGCGGGATCACCCGCGCGCCGAGTTATGCCACCGGCCGCACCATGGCGATGATCGGACGGCGGGCGGCGAAATTTGTCTGCTACCCGATCGAGGATTACGGGGATGGCACCTGTTTGATCAACTGGATCGCCGACCGCCAGATGCCAGCGGATTACAATTGGCGCGAGCAGGATTGGAACCGCGGCGGATCGCTGGATGATTTCATCGGTGATTTCGAGGGGATGGATTTCGATTGGCTGAACGTGCCCGAAATCATCCGCGAGGCCAAAGGCGTGTGGGAATATCCGATGGTGGACCGCAATCCTTTGCCGCGCTGGACGCACGGGCGGATGACGCTTTTGGGCGATGCGGCCCATGCGATGTATCCGATCGGATCGAACGGCGCGAGCCAAGCGGTGCTGGACGGGCGCGTTCTGGCGCGCGAGTTGCGTGATCTGGGGCAGGGACCTGCGGCCTTGGCGCGTTATGACGATCTGCGCCGCGAGACGGTGAATGCTCTGGTTCTGGCCAATCGCGGGGACGGGCCCGATAAGGTGCTTGATATCGTCGCCGAAAAGGCCCCGCAGGGGTTCGATACCGTCACGGATGTGATGAGCCAAGCCGAATTGGAAGAGGTCGCCGGAGCCTATAAAAAGATGGCGGGTATGGATATCGAGGGGTTGAATGCCCGTGGTTCCTTGGTGCCGCTTTAGGATTTGCAAAAATTTAAGGCGGGAAACTTCACTTTTGCGCATTTTTGCTCTTTTCGCCGCGCACGGGGCGCGTTAAACCCCCCGCAGGCTGCCCAAGTGGCGGAATGGTAGACGCAGGGGATTCAAAATCCCCCGCCGCGAGGCGTGCCGGTTCGAGTCCGGCCTTGGGTACCAGCAGCCCCTTTTTTGGTCCTTTTGGATCTGGTCTGCGCTTTGCAGGCCCTGCCGCCCGAATGGCGGCGAAATCGCGTAAGCATTGAGGCGGCCAGTTTCGGTCTTGCGGCATCCCAATGCCGAGGCGCGGATCAAAAACAATCAGGTTTTCGCATATTTCGCCGCTCTGCGCCGGTATTTGGCGCTGTGGTCAACGCGTCCGCCGAAGCGCGCTATCGCTCGGTCGATGGCCTGCATTTAGGTAAAATGATTCGTTAAATTGTGGCGCGATATTCCACGGTTTTCGGCAAATCCTGTGGATAACTCGGCTTTGGTTCCGATCTGGAAATACTGGATGCCTTATGCTTAACCAATTGTGAAATTTCCGCGGCCTTCGGTCAAATTGCATCGGTGTTTCCCAATGAGAAACAGTCCCGCGGCGTGTTGAGGGCCGCGCCAAGCCTCTCGAATGGCTGGAGCGCCTTGTTTACAGGGCAATATCCGCAATGTGACAGGTCCATGAACTCGAAACAAAGTGACCCGACTATGGGGCGGCTTTGCTGACTTTGGGTAAGGTTCGGGTAGGGAAGATGAAGGCAGCGCTCACCATTGGAGGATTTTCCCCTTTGAGTGGGCATAGGCGCCAGATACAACAAGGGTGCCCAACTGGGGGGCGATGTCTGAGGCCACGGGGGCGGCTGCACTTAATGATCCATGCGCTGCTGCATGGGGATCGAAGTGTGCGTCCGCTATGTCTTGCCGTTTCGGCGAGGTGGACCACATAACAATTTGCGGAAGACGTGGGCTGCGGTGCCGTGCGTCCTCTTGAGAATTGTCACGCGCCTTAAAGGTGCCTGCTTCTTTCCCCAAATACGGCGCGAATGCGTGATCATCGTGCGGTCGTCCGGCTGCAGCATCGCGCCTTGGCTAGGTTTGTTTGTATTGCCCCGAAAGGGGATCCGAGACGCGGTTTGCGAGCTTGGGAATGGAGAGAGAGCAATGACTTTTTGGTGGCTTTGGCACGATCACGACTATCATCATCACCACGGTGGTAGCGATCCGGTGGACACGTCCGACAATGATTTCGACGCACCGAATGCGGAAAATCTGATCGGGCTGTGGGATTTTTCGGGCGGCGCTGAAAAGCTCGACACCGGTCTGGCCGATGGCATTGCCCAAAATGGCGAGCTTTACTGCGGTGCGAGCATCCAGAACGGCGCGCTGCGCCTTGATGGCCACGACGACCGTTTCGACGTGCGCGGCGAAGACGCCCCCTTCGATTTGAATGCCGGCACGATCATGGTCGAGTTTACCCAAAGCTCCCATGTCGGAACCAGCCCCGATACGCTGGTCAACCGCGGCGAATGGTGTGACCGCAGCACCGAAGGCTATTTCAACATTCAGGTGACCCAATCGGGCGCCGTCGAAGTGATGCATTATGCAAATGGCAAAGAGGTGTTGCTCTCCACCGCTGACCATTTCTTTGCTGCTGGCGACGACGTGCGCGTGGCCTATTCGTGGGACGAAACCACCGGCGGCACCTTTGTCGTCGAAAATGTCACCGACGGCACAACCTTCAGCCAAGACTTCGCGACCACCGGTCTCGATATGGCCATTGGCGACAATGACGACGAGAATTTCACCTTCGGCGCGCGCGAATATGACGACGGCCAATACGACCACTATTTCAAAGGTGACATCAACTATGTCGCGATCTTTGACAAAGATGTGGTCAACGGTGGCGACGGTATCGTCGAAGGCACAGATGGCGATGACCTGATCGACGTGGCCTATACGGGCGATCCCGATGGCGACATGATCGACAACAACGATGCGCTTTTGCCGGGTGAAGCGCCGCAAGACGATATCGTCACCGCAGGCGACGGCAATGACACCGTTCTGGCCGGCGAAGGCGACGATGAGGTCTATGCAGGCGGCGGCGACGATTCCGTTTCGGGTGGCGCAGGCGATGATGTGATCTATGGCGACAGCTCTTTGACCGGTTCGACCGGCGGCGCGGGCGCTTCGGTCCGCGAAAGCTTTGAATGGGATCTGGCACCCGACACGGGCTATCATGCCTCCGGCCCGATCGATAACGGCGATGCCCTGAGCGGTTTCACCCAAAACACCGGCAGTGTCGATGTCACCTTCTCGGTGATCGGCAGCAATTACAGCCCCGAGACCACCTTCTCGACCGACCAGCAAAAGGTCCATTCGATCGACACCGGCTCCGAAACCATCGACGGCAATTCGTCGCTCAGCTCGGAATTGGATCACAAGAACGAATGCATCGATTACCAATTGGCCTTCTCGGCTCCGGTGAGCGATATTTCCTTCCGCGTCAATGACATCGACTTCGACAGTGAAGTGGTCATCAAAGCCTACGACGCAGCGGGCAACTTGCTGGATGTGAACATCACCGGCGGCTCCGGCGTGACCTTGACCGACGAAGACGGCGCGGGCGGCAATGAGACCGCCAACAGCAACGGCGGCTCGGGCGCGGATACCGATCCGGCGCATTCGATCCTTGTGAACATCGCGGGGCCTGTGGCCAATCTGGTGATCACCCATACCCAAACCGGCTATGATGACAGCGGCATCAACATCACCGATGTGTTCTTTGACGCGCCTGTCGCGGGCGAGGGCGACGATTGCAACGCAGGCAATGATACGCTCGACGGCGGCGACGGCGATGATGCGCTTTACGGCGAAGCGGGCGACGATCTGCTCATCGGCGGCGCGGGCAACGACACGCTCGTCGGCGATGGCGATATCGTCTCTGGCCCTGTCGGCTCGGTCGATGCGAAAATCCTCGATTGGAACAGCGTCGGCAGCATCAGCAACGGCACCGTGATCGACGCTGGCGGCGTGAACGTCACTGTCGGCTTTAACGCCCAAGACCACGGCGCAACCATCAGCCCCAATTCCGACGCGCAATATGTTGCGGCGGGCGAGCCGATGACCGGCAACGGCGGCATGGCGCTTTACGGGGCAGGCGGCGAAGGCGGCATCGACAACACCTCGATCACCACGCTGACCTTTAACTCCGCCGATCCGCTCTATGCCGACGGCGCGAGCGATGTCACCTTCCGTCTCAATGACGTGGATGTGGGCAGCTACTCCGACCCCCATATCGATATCGTCTCCGTGCGCGCCTATGACGCCGCCGGAAATGCCGTTGATGTGACCCTGACCCCCTCGGGCGGTCAAAGCGTGTCGGGCAATACCGTGACCGCCCAAGATGGCGGCACCATCAACCCAACCGACGCCATCGGCTCGGTCCTCGTGCAAATCGCTGGCCCCGTGGCCCGTGTCGAGATCGACTACGACAACGGCGAAGACACCGACCAACAAATCTGGGTCACCGATGTGGCCTTCAACACCATCGCAGCGGGCGACGATTGCATCGCCGAGCCTGGCGATGATGTGCTGGTCGGCGGCGAAGGCGATGACGTGATCATCGGCAACGAAGGCGACGATTCGATCCTTGGCGGCGAAGGCGCCGACACCATGTCAGGCAACGACGACGCCGATACATTCTACGGCGGCACCGCGGGCGATGTGGTCGACGGCGGCACCGGCGGCAACGACAACGATACGCTCGATCTGTCGGATAGCGGCCCTCTGCGCGTGATCAACGAAACCGTTGATGCAGATGGCGATTCCACCTCGGGCACCGTCGAATTCCTCGACAGCGACGGCAATGTCACCGGCACGATGACCTTCACCGAGATCGAAAACCTGATCTTGCCGGAAAACCAAGGCCCCGTCGCAAATGACGATACCGCGACAACCGAAGAAGACACGCCCGTCATCATCGATGTTATGGCCAATGACACCGACATCGAAGGCGACGCCTTCAACGTCATCGAAGCAACCTCGCCCAACGGCGATGTGATCATCAATCCCGATGGCACGATCACCTTCACACCGGACGAAAACTTCAACGGCGAAGCGACCATCACCTATACCATCGACGACGGTATGGGGAACACGGACACCGCAGAGGTCACCGTGACGGTAAATCCCGTCAACGACGATCCGGTGGCCAATGACGATGTGGCCTCGACCGAGGAAGACACGCCGGTCACCATCGATGTGCTTGGCAATGACACCGACGTGGATGGCGACCCGCTCACCGTCACCGAGGCGACATCGCCCGACGGCGATGTGACCATCAACCCCGATGGCACGATCACCTTTGAACCCGCGCCTGATTTCACCGGCGAGGCGACGATCACCTATACGGTCGACGACGGTCAAGGCGGCACGGATACGGCGCAAGTCACTGTAAACGTTGGCGAAGTCAATGACCCGCCGGTCGCGGAAGATGACGCGGCCACCACCGATGAGGACACACCTGTCACCATCGACGTGCTTGGCAATGACACCGATGCGGACGGCGATGAC
>NZ_BAABWS010000003.1:0-242952 GCF_040371945.1 Litorivita sp. NS0012-18
AGTGGTGCTACGCTGGAAGCAGAATGGAAACAGGCAGAGCGAAGCCGCGAGGCGGAAAGTGGAAAGAAAGACCGGAAGCGGAGTGAATTGCCCTTAGATGTGTAGACGCTTTGCTTGGTGTTTTTGGAACCAAGGAGAGACGGATATGAATAAGGGAATACGGTCTACCGACGAGTTCAAGCAGGAACATGTAGCGCAGGTTGTCGAGCGTGGATATGCGGCCAGTGAAGTTTGGGGGCAAGCGCCAAATCGCTTTACACTTGGACGGCCTAATTTGCGACGATCATCTGGATGATTTCTCCGTCGGTGAAGTCGTCTTCAATGGTCCGTCCTTCAGATGATCGGACTCGGCACAAATCGAGAGGAGCTTGGGAGGTCAGGCCAATGACAGAGGCGTTGGGGGCATATGCGAAGGCATTCAACTCAAATTGATCGCGGTTCTCATCTTAGCGTTAAGTAATTGCTTTCACATATATATTCCGATCCGCAGAGCATTGCGTGGGCTCCGGTTGGCGCGTGCCACAGATCCGACTTAATTGAAACGCTTTTGCGCCCAACTCCGCATTCACCTTGTGCGCCAGCATCACAAACAAGGGACCTCCAATGAACACGATGTATTTTGAGATTACCGACGGCGCGGTCAAAGTGGGCGTCACGATTGCCGAACAATCGGACGGCTCGCTGCTCTTCGATTTGGACGTGTTGGACGACACCGGAGTCATCGGCGATCTCAACGGGTTGTTTTTCGATCTGGCCGACGATTCAATCACCGATAACCTGTCCGTGACCGGCGCAGATTTGACCGGCGAGAACCTCGATGCCAACTCGGTGACGAAGGTGGATGGCTACAACAACGTCAACGGGGAAGTCGTCAAGGAAGATGGCAAGTTCGACATTGGCGTGCAGTTCGGCACGGCGGGCATTGGCGCAGATGACATCCGGTCCACGTCTTTTTCCCTGTCGACTTCGGATGGATCACCTCTGGCAATCGCAGATGTCTTGGGACAAGACTTTGCTGTGCGTCTGACCTCCGTGGGAGAGATCGACGGAAATCGCAATGGCTCCGTCAAGATCAGCGGCACTTCCGATCCCATCATCACCGAGCCGCCCGAGCCAACAAACATCGCCGCGAACGATACGATGACGGTCACCACCGATGAGACCTTCAGCGATTTCGGAATTCCCGATCCGCTTGATAATTTGGTCTTCAGCCTGCTTGAGAACGACACCACCGCGGAAGGGCAGCCCTATGCGGGCGATGTCACCTCCGTAAATGGCGCGGCCTTGGACGAAAGCACGATCTATGCTGGCTCGAACGGCGGGTTGCTCATCGTCTATGCGGACGGAACGGTCGATTTCTCTGCCAATAACGAATTTGATCACCTCGGCGAGACGGAAACCGCGCATACCCAATTCACCTATGGGATTGAAGGGGGCTCAACCGCAACTCTGGACGTCGAGGTGTTCGTTTTCGATGGCGGTGGCGGTGGAGGCGGCGAAGAACTCTTCGTGATCTAACCGCCTTCAAACCTGAACGGGCGCCAACTCGATCCACGCGCAAGGGATCGGGTTGGCGCTTGCCGTTCGGCTGCTTGACGCCAGCAGCCAGCGGGGCCGTTCTTGACGGCATGAAAACGGCGGATTTTGGCGCGTCTTAGCCCCCAAGGCGGGCGGTCAGGCGAGAAATCGGAACGCACGCCGCAGACATCCGCCTCGGCGCCCGAACCCAACATTGGGCACACGAGGAGAACAAGGCCGCGCCGAAGGGCGTTAGGGCGCGAGGGCAAAATTTCCGCGCCGCGCCGCCGCACAGGCCATGCGCAAAGCCTTTCCTCGAGGCGCACAACGAGTTCTCGAACCCCAGCGCAAAACTCTTTCCCGAACTTCTGACCTGCCGGATCGGGATTGCCACTTCGCAGCTTGCCGATCAAACTCCTTCGAGCGCGGATGTGACACGGGCCGCGCGGCGCGTGGCTGCGCGGAGGCGGCGACAGATAACAATTTGAAATCGCGCAATTTTCCGCGCCTCTCATGGGGGGCTGGCCGGCCCTTTCTATTTGCCTCGGGTTTTTGACGCGCGTGGGGCGTCTACACAGCATATTGCCATTCCACCGCGAAGTTGAGACATTCGCAGCGCGAAACAGGAGAACCTCATCATGGCAATTGCAGAAACACAGGGTGCTTTGGACCCAATGATGGCGATTGCCTTGGTGGGTGCCTTGGGCGTCGGCTCACAATGGCTCGCGTGGCGGCTCAACATGCCAGCAATTGTATTGATGCTGGTGTCCGGTTTGATCATCGGTCCGGCAACCGGAATATTTGATCCTGTGCGAGACATCGGGGCGCTTACGGGGCCGATCATCTCGCTGGCTGTCGCGGTGATTTTGTTCGAGGGCGGTTTGACCTTGAACCGGAGCCACCTGCTCGACGCCGCGGACGGGGTCAGGCGATTGGTATTCATCGGCGCGCCCTTGGGGTGGTTGGTATCGACATTGGTGCTGCATTACGGCGCTGGACTGGGCTGGGAAAGCTCGGCGGTTTTCGGCGGCATCATGATCGTCACAGGGCCGACCGTGATCGCGCCGATGCTGCGCCAAGCGCGGTTGCCGCGGCGTCCCGCGGCGCTGTTGCAATGGGAAGCGATCGTCAATGACCCGATCGGCGCTTTGGCGGCGGTTCTGGCCTATGAAGTCGTGTTGGTCTTGCGTGCGACAGAAACGCTTTCCAGCGCCCTTGGCCAGCTTGCGGTTGGCATCGTCATTGCGTCGGGGCTGGGTATTTTGGGCGGCTGGGGCATCGCGGTGGCCTTCAAACGTGGCTATGTCCCCGAATATATGAAGGTGCCGATCCTTTTCACCGTGCTGATCGTGGTCTTCGCGATCTCCGACCAAGTGCTGCATGAAAGCGGGCTTTTGGCCGTCACGGTCATGGGGGTCTGGATCGCCAATGCGCGCTTGCCGTCCTATGAGGAGCTGCGCCGCTTCAAAGAACATGCGACGGTTTTGCTCGTCTCCGGCGTGTTCATCTTGCTTGCGGCATCGATGAAATTCCAACTGCTGACACAACTGGATTGGCGCGCGGCGGTGTTTGTGGCGCTGGTCGTTCTTGTGGCACGGCCCTTGACCGTTCTGGTGTCGCTTGCCGGATCTGACCTGCCTTGGAACGAACGCGTTCTGGTTGGCATGACGGGGCCGCGCGGGGTGGTCTTGGTCGCGGTTGCCGGCCTGTTCGGGGAGCGTCTTGGCGCAATCGGGGTCGAAGACGGCGCGTTGATTGCCCCCTTGGCCTTTGTATTGGTGGCAGTCACTGTGGTGCTCCATGGCTTTACCTTGATCCCCTTCGCGCGGTTGTTGGGGTTGGCCGACGGCGAAGAGCCGGGGTTATTGCTGATTGGTGGGTCAAAGTTTTCGATTGCTTTGGGCAAAGCCGTCACCAAAGCGGGCCTGCCGGTGCTTGTGACGGATCCTAACCTTAGCCGTTTGCGGGGCGCGCGCGCCGAGGGCTTGCCTGTATACTACGGCGATATCCTGTCCGAAGCTGCCGAACATTCCGTCGAGATTATCTCTTATGGGACGGTGATCGCCGCCACGGACAATGATGCCTACAACACGCTGGTCGCCACCGATTTGTCGCCGGAGTTCGGGCGCGCGAATGTGTTTCAGTTGGGGCGCCAAAAGAGCGACAGCGCCCGCCACGCATTGCCCAAAACGCTCGGCGGGCGCAATTTCGGCGGGGCTGAAACCTTGGACGAGTTGAACGCCAAACTGGCGGCGGGGTGGCGCATCGCTTTGACTCGTTTGACCGAGGAATTCGGCGCGAAAGAGTGGCGCGAGACAAACCCCGAGGCAAAGTTGCTCGGCTGGGTGACCGCAGCCGGAGAATTGAAAATGGTGCGCAGCGATGACCCCATAAACGGAGCCCCAGACACGCGTCTGATCGCGCTTCTCCCCGCCGAAGAGCCCGAGCAGGCCAACTAACACTCCGTTTGAAGCGGGCCGCGCCGAGGTGGCCGCCTCGTTTCTTCCCCCCTCGTTCCTATGCGGCAAGGTGGCCAACGCGCCACCGCGATGCCCTGCTGCGCCCAGCGGGCAGCTTGTCTCTTGCACCTTTGCACGGGCGCAGCAACGCGCGCGCGAAGACCTGACGACAACGGCATTGACGCATGGGTAGAATTAATGAACACTTGGAACAATTTTATGTGACCCGCGCGAGGGAGGGGCCATGCTGGACCGCAGATGTGAAGATATGGCGCAGGCGCTGGACGGCGTGCAGGATGGCGCCTGTATAGCCATCTCGGGCTTTGGCGAAAGCGGACGCCCGAACATGTTGATCAAGGCCTTGCTCGACCGCGGCACCCGCGACATCACGCTGATCTCCAACAACGCAGGTGAAGGCCATATGGGGCTTGCCTCCTTGCTTTTGGCGGGGCGGGTGCGGCGGCTGATCTGCTCCTTCCCGCGAGGTGCGATGCAGGGCGAGATCGAGCGTCTGGTGCGCGCGGGCGTGCTTGAGCTTGAGGTCACACCGCAAGGCACATTGGCCGAACGTCTGCGCGCGGGCGGTGCGGGAATACCGGCGTTTTTCACGCCCACGGGCTTTGGCACATTGATCGCCCAAGGCAAGGAAACCCGCGAGTTTGACGGGCGCGGCTATGTGATGGAACGCGCTTTGACCGCCGATTTCGCCTTGGTCAAAGCGCATCGCGCCGATCGTTGGGGCAATCTGACCTATCTCAATCTGGCGCGTAATTTTTGCCCGCTCGTTGCGGCGGCGGGGCGGCGCACGATTGTCGAAGCCGATGAGATCGTCCCCTTGGGCGCCATCCCGCCCGAACAGGTCATCACACCGGGCATCTACACCGATGTATTGATGCAATCACAGCCCGTGCCCGACGCCGCATGGCCAACGCCGGAGAAGGCCGCATGAGCCGCCTCGGGCGCAGCGCCATTGCCGCGCGATTGGCCCGCGACATCCCCGAAGGCTGGCACGTCAATTTGGGGATCGGCATTCCCGAACTGGTCGCCGACCATATCGGCGCGCGCGAGGTGGTGTTTCACTCGGAGAACGGGATTTTGGGCATGGGTCCGGCCGCCGCCGAGGGCGAGGAGGATTGGACGTTGATCAATGCTGGCAAAAAGCCGATCACCGCGCTCAAGGGGGCGAGCTTTTTCAACCACGCCGAAAGTTTCGCAATCGTGCGCGGCGGGCATCTCGACCTGTGTGTCTTGGGCGCCTATCAAGTGGCGGCCAACGGCGATATCGCCAATTGGTCGCGCGACGCCGACGATATCTTGCCCGCGATTGGCGGGGCGATGGACCTCGCCGCAGGGGCGCAGCGGATTTGGGTTTTGATGAGCCATACGGAAAAGTCGGGCGCGCCGCGCATCTTGGAGCGCTGCGCCTACCCCCTGACGGGGGCGGGGGTCGTGAGCCGCATCTACACCGATCTTGCGGTGATCGAGATCGGGCCGCAGGGGCCTTTGGTGACCGACATGGTTGCCACCGAAAGTCCCGAAAGCTTGCAGGAAAAAACCGGCGCGCAGCTTCGTTTCGCGCCAAAGGTGGCGACGCTTGAGGATATCGCAGATCGATGACGCCCTATAATCCGGTGACCGCCGACCCCTATCTTTTGCAAAGCACGCTGGGCTATCGCGTGACCGAATGGGAGGTCGGCCGCGCGGTGATCGAATTGCGGCTCACGCAGCTGCACAAGAACCGCAACAACATCCCCCACGGCGGGATCTACGCGCTATTGCTCGATTCCGTTTGCGGCTTTTGCGGCACCTGTCAGGGGCCCGATATGGACAGCCGCACCGCCGTGACCCTCTCTTTGGATTGCAAATTCATCTCTTTGCCCAAGGGTGACATCTTGATCGCCACCGGGCGCAAATTGGGCGGCGGCGCGCGCAGCTTTTTCGCTGAAGGGATGGTGCATGACGAAACCGGACATCTGATCGCGACGGGGCAGGCGGCCTTGCAATACCGTGCGCGACCCTCATCATCGGAGGCAAAACCATGACCAAGACCGAACCAAAGACAAGCGCCCAGACGGCGCGCGACAACCCTGCAAAATACGACCAAGGCGGATTTCACCGGCTGCTCGGTTTTGACATGATCGAGCGCGAAAAAGGGCGCATCGTCGGCGAGATCAAGATCGACGAGCGCCATTGGAACCGCGCGGATATCGTGCATGGCGGGGTCTATGCCACGATGCTGGATTCGGCCTGTTCGGGGGCGGGGCTATATTGCCCGCATGAGGGCCGCGTGCGCCAAGCCATCACCTTGTCCTTGACGGTGAACTACACGGGCAAGGTCAAATTCGGCACCTTGCGCGTGGTCGGGCGGGTCACCAATGCGGGATATAAAATCTATCACTCCGCTGGCGAAATACACGACGACAAAGGCCAGCTTATCGCCCATGCCGTCGGCACCTTTCGCTTTTTGCCAGGCAGCGAGAGCGAGGACGGCATCGAGGCGGCGGTCAAGCTTTAGCCGCGCGCCTCATGGATCGCCTGCCACACCCGTCCGGGGGAGGCGGGCATATCAAAGCTCTGCACCCCCAACTGTCGCATCGCATCGCGCAGGGCATTGAACCCTGCCGCCAAGGCGCCGACCGTTCCCGCCTCGCCAACGCCCTTTGCGCCCAAAGGGTTGACCTTGGTGGGCACCGGCTCGAAACCGGTGGTCAGAAACGGCACATCAGAGGCGCGCGGCATGGCGTAATCCATGAAGGAGCCGGACAATAGCTGCCCCTCTTGGGGCGAGAGGCGGATTTCTTCGCAAAGGATCTGCCCAAGCCCTTGCACGACGCCGCCGTGAATTTGCCCTTCGGCCAATTGGGCGTTGATCACCGTGCCGATGTCTTCGATGCCCGTATAGGACATGATTTCGCATTTGCCGGTTTCGGGGTCGATCTCGACCTCGCAGATATGGCATCCGTTGGGAAAGGTCGGCGCCGCGGGGGCAAAGCTGCCCTCACCGCGCAGTCTTATGCCGCGCTCGGCGGCGGTTTGCGCGAGGGCTTGCAAGGTGACCGCGCGGTCGGTGCCATCAATGCGAAAGGCGCCGCTTTCATAAACGATATCGCGGGTGTCGGCCTCCAATACATCGCAAGCCAGCGCGCGCGCCGCCTCAAGCGCCTTGGCCACGCCGTCGCGCAGCGCAGGCGCGCCTTGCGGCATCGCCGCCGATCCGCCCATGCCTTTGCCATGGTCCAAAATATCGGTATCGCCTTGGCGGTAGGTGATCCTTTCGGGGGCGATTTCCAAGGCGGTGGCGGCCAGATCGGTCAATGAGGTCTCAAGCCCCGATCCGGCGGAAAACGTGCCGACATCAAGGGTGACCGAACCGTCGGCAAGGAATTCCACATTGGTAAAATCCTGCCCCGGATTGCCGAAAATCCCGCCTGCAGTTTCAATGCAAAGCGCAATCCCGCGCCCGCGCACCTTCCCGCGCGCCGCGGCCCGCGCATGGCGCGCCGCGAAGCCCTCCCAATCGGCGCGCGCCAGCCCCTTATCCATCACGCGGGCGAAATCGCCGCAGTCATAGTCAAAGATAAACGGGCTTTTCCACGGCATCTCCTCGGCGCGGATCAGATTTTGGCGTCTAAGTTCGACGGGGTCAAAGCCGCATTGATGCGCGGCGGCGTCAATCAAGGCCTCGACCGCGAGCGTCGCCTCGGGCCGGCCCGCGCCGCGGTAAGGGGCGGTGGGCACCGTATGGGTCAACCATGCCGACATTCGCCCCGCGATCAGCGGCGTGCGGTAAACCCCCGCAACGCCGCCAAAATTGCTCACCATTACGATGGAGCGCAAAGAGGCATATGCGCCGACGTTGAATTCGGCGTCAAATTGCATCGCGGTGAATTCGCCCGTTTCGCTTAGGCCCAAGCGGCAGGTAAAGCGCATGTCGCGCCCCGCCTCGTCGATCAGGAAATCTTCGCTGCGTGTGGCGCACCATTGCACCGCACGGCCCAGCCGCCGCGCCGCCCAAAAGATCAATAATTCCTCGCGCAGCGGGCCGGATTTCATCCCGAAGGCGCCGCCGACATCGCCCGCGTGGCATTGGATCTGCGCGGGCTCCATATCAAACGCGGCGGCAACCGCCCCGCGCAATGCGATGGGGTTCTGGTGGCTGCAGTATAGCTCGAAGCGACCCTCACCCAAAGGCGCGGCATAGGCGTTGCGCGGCTCCATCGCGACCGTTGTTACCCGCGTGATCGGCACGGTGATCGAGACCTGATGCGCCGAGGCGTCGATCGCACTGCCTGCTGCCTCCCAATCGCCGTGCGCCCATTGGGCGCATAAATTTCCAGCGCGGCCCTCATGCACAAGGGCCGCGCCTTCGGCTCTGGCCTCATCCAAAGTGGTCACGGCGGGCAGGTCATCGAGATCGGCGGTGACGGCCTCGGCGGCGTCCATTGCCGCCGCGCGGGTCTTGGCGATGACCAATGCCAAAGGCTCGCCCACATGGCGAACACGGTCGGTGACCAGCAAGCTGCGGTCCGTTGATGTCCATACGCGGCCGTCCGGTCCGTCCATCTTGAACGGGACCTGCACCGGCCCGACGCCGTCGGCCGCCAGATCCGCGCCGGTCAAAACGGCGATCACCCCCTCCATTTCGCGCGCGCCCGATGTGTCGATGCCGCGCAGCAGCGCCGAGGCCATATCGGAGCGTACAAACACGCCGAAAACCGCATCGCCCTTGGGCCTATCATCGCCGTAGCGCCCCGCGCCGCGGGTGAGCCGTGCGTCTTCGATCCGGCCTTTGCGGTGTGCCATGTGATTGTCCTTTATGTTCGGCCATGCGCCTGAAATCGAGGCCACAGGCGGGCGGCGCTGCACCTATCTTAGAACGGCTATTGCCAAGTTCAAGCGCGCTGCGTTGCGGCGCGGTCGGCAATCCGGCACTGCGCCAAGCCGCGCCAAGCCGCCTCCATTTCCTGAACCAAAGTGGCGATGATCTGCTCGGCGCTTTCGACCTCTCGCGCCTGCGCTGCTCCGGCCGACATGGACATCAAACCGGTCTCGGCATCGCCGCCGATATAGGCATGGCGGCGCCCGTGGTCACCGCGCACCATATCGCCGAAGTCAGAGTGTTTCGCCGCGTCCCCAAGCTCTTTTTCCATCCGTTGGATGAGCTTGGCGGTCCGGTTGTTGAGCACGCGCCATGTGTCCTTGATCGAATGGAGCACGGCCACCGTATCATCCATCTGCGCCTCGACAATGCGGGCCTTGTAGTTGGGATGCGCGTCGATCTCGGCGCTGGCCAGAAAACGGCTGACCACGACAGCGGCATCGGCGCCCTGCGCCAATGCGCCGAGCACTTGGCGCCCCGTTCCAATCGCCCCGCCCATGGCCAAAGGAACATCGGTTTGCTCCAGAGCATTGGCCAAAATCACATGGCTGGGGTGCGGATTTGTGCCCGGATGTCCGCCCGCTTCCATCCCCACGATCGTCACCGCATCAACGCCCGAGCGCGCGGCCTTGAGGGCGTGGCGCAATTGCGTGGATTTATGGATGAGCACACCGCCGCCATCATGAATGCGCTCGATCATCTCGCCAGGGTGGCTGCCAGCGGTTTCGAACCGCGTGATGCCGTGGGATTGTGCGATTTTGAGGCATCGGTCGTTGATTTCATTGGACCTAAAGCGCGAGATTGAAAAATTCACACCAAAAGGCGCGCCCTCGGCCAACTCGATGCAGCGGATCAAATCCGCCTCGAAGCTTTCGGGATCGGGGTGGCTTTTGGGGGTCAGAAACGCCATGGCGCCCGCGCGCGCGCAGGCGGCGACAAATTCGGATTTGGAATGCCACATCATGCCGCCGACGATGATCGGATGGCGCATCCCGAAAAGCTCTGTCAGGCGCGTTCGAAACATCTTAGCGCCCCGTGAAGTTCGGTTTACGCTTTTCGAGGAAGGCGGCCATCCCCTCCTTGCGATCATCGCTGTCGATGAGCATGGCCGCGCCAAGGCGTTCATATTCCAGCCCTGCGTCCATCCCGACCTGCATTCCCGTATTGATCGCGTTCTTGATAAAGGCGACCGATAGGGGCGGTTTGTCGGCGATGTCGCGCGCGAGGGTCATGGCGGTCTCCATCAAATCCGCCTGCGCGGCGATCTGGCTAACCAATCCGCAACCAAGCGCCTCTTCGGCGCCCATCATCCGGCCCGTATACATCAGTTCTTTTGCCTTGGATTCGCCCACGATGCGCGGCATCCGCTGTGTGCCCCCTGCGGCGGGCAATACGCCAAGCTTGACTTCGGGCAGGCCAAAGCGCGCATGATCGGCCGCGATGCGAATATCGGCGCATAGCGCGATTTCCATGCCGCCGCCCAAGGCCACGCCATTGATCGCGGCAATTACGGGGCGTTCAAAATTCTCGATGGTGCGGGTCAGCTCATGGGTGAATTTTTGCCGCGCGAAATATTCGGCGGGTGGCGGGCGGTTGCCCGCGCGCTCCTTGATATCGGCCCCCGCGCAAAAGGCGCGATCCCCCGCGCCAGTCAGGATCACACAGCGGATCGAACGGTCGTTGAGCATCCGGTCGGTGAAGACATGCCACAGGTCCTGTTTCATCGACCCGCCCAAAGTGTTCATCCGGTCCGGCCGGTTCAACGTGACGGTGGCCACGCCATTTTCGGCGGAATACAGCAGCGTTTCGTAATCGCTCATCACTCAATCCTTTTGCAAAATATGGGCAATCGAGATCGACCCGAGGCCGATCATATGGGCCATGCCGATCTTGGCATCGGGCTGTTGCCGCTCGCCGTTCTCACCGCGCAATTGGCGTGTGATTTCATGGATTTGGCCAAGGCCTGTGGGGCCAAGAGGATGGCCTTGCCCGATCAGCCCTCCCGATGAGTTTACACAGCATTTCCCGCCGATCGCGCTGCCGCCATCGCGCAAGAAATGCTGTCCTTCGCCCTTGGGAGCGAGGCCGAAGGTTTCCGTGTAGAGGATTTCCTCGATGGCAAAGGCGTCATGCAATTCGACCACATCCAGCGCATCGGGAGTGATCCCTGCCTCGGCATAGGCCATTTCGGCAACCCTTTGCGCCAAGGTGACCGAGGGGATTTCGCGCCCCACTTGCGGCCGCTCCGATTGCAGGACCGATGCGGTGACGCGGATCGGTTTGTCGCCGTTGATCCCGAGGCGGTGGATCGCATCCTCGCTGGCGACAATCGCCGCGGCGGCCCCGTCTCCGCGCGGGCAGCACATCAAAGAGGTCGTCGTGCCCGCCACAAGGGTCGAGGCCAAGACCTGCTCTACGCTGCGCGGCTTTTGGAACTGCGCAAACGGGTTTTTCGAGGCATTGGTGTGGTTCTTGGAGGCGACACGCGCGAGATCTTCGGCGCTCAGCCCTTTTTTCTTTTTGAGGTATTCGGCCATGATCGCATATTTGACCAAGGGAATGCTCGCCGTGTCGGACAGCCGGTTCACCTTTTCCTTGGCGACGGCACGGACCTGATCGCCGTATTTGTCCACGCCCACGGCCAAAGCCACATCGCGCCGTCCTGCAGCAACCTCAAGCACCGCCATCTGGAAGGCCGAGGAGCCGGAGGCCGAGGCGTTTTCCACCTGCGTGCAGGCCAGTCCGGTTGAACCCAGATGGTTGAACATGATCCGCCCCGCGGCCATGCCAATGCCGGTGCACCCGATATGGGCGCTCTCGATCTGGGGGAACTCTATGCCCGCATCCGACAGCGCGCCGCGCACCGCCGTCAGGCCCATGTCGATATAGAGCGTGTCAGAGGCAAATTGGTATTTATGCATGCCAACACCGATCACATAGACAGGGCGCATGTCATTGAGGGTTTGCATGATCTAATCCTCCGCCGGTGCGAAACGGCAGGCCAGAACATTGCGCTCGCCGCGCGTGACCTCATGGGCCACGGCCTGAAGCGCCATGCCGTCGCGGTATTGCTCTGCCGCGCCCAAGAGCATGACCTCTTCGATCATTCCGTCGGCGATTTGCGCCTCTCCCACGATGCACGGCACCTCCAAAGTGGGCACGAGCTTTGCGTGCAAGGTTATGAAGGTCAAAAGCGTTGCGCGCCCCTCGCCAAGTTCGGAGCGGACATGTTCGGGCACCGCGCCGCAATTGGGACAGCCATAGCCGGTTTTCGGGAAATGATGCTTTTCACATTGCGTGCAGTGGCCCATAATCAAATGCAGCCGCCGACCGTCGTCCGCCAAGGTGTATAGGTCGGGTTTTTCCAACTCCGGCATTGCTTCTCCTCCGATTTTCTACTCAAGGGTAGAAATTTTTTACCCGCCATACAACTGCAATAATTGCATTGGGTGGGGTTAAGTGCAATAAATTTACTCATGAGTAAGTTTCATGGAGGGAAGGGCAATGGATTTAGGTCTGACAGGGCGCACGGCATTTATCACCGGCGGTGGCGGCGGCATCGGGCGCGCCACGGGCAGGATGCTGGCGGGCGAGGGGGCTTTGATCGCCTTGCTCGATATTTCGCAAGAGGCGCTTGATTCAGCGCGCGAGGACATCCTCAATGCGGTGCCACAAGCCAAGATCTGGACCGGCGTGGTGGACATCACCGATAAAGCGTCGGTCAACGCGGTATTCGCCGAGGCTGCACAGGCCTTGGGGCCTTGCGACATCTTGGTCAACAACGCCGGATTTGCGCGCGATAAATATATGCTCAAGATGGATGAAGACGATTGGGATGACGTTCATAACGTCGTGCTCAAGGGCGCGTTTCATTGTTGCCGCGCGGTGATGCCCGCAATGATGGAGCGCAAATGGGGCCGCATCATCAACATGTCGTCGATGGCCTATCTGGGCAATAAGGGGCAAACCAACTATAGCGCCGCCAAGGCCGGTTTGATCGGCTTTACCAATGCTTTGGCGCGCGAAGCCGGAGCGTTCAATATCACCGCCAATGCGATTGCTCCGGGATTGGTGGCAACGCCGCGGCTCAAGGCGCGGGCCGATTATGAGAAGCTCAAGCAACGCTCGTTGACTTTCACACCCATGCCGCGTCTGGCCGAGGCCGAGGATGTCGCCAAAGCGGTGACCTTCTTTGCCTCCAACCTCGCCGATATCGTCTCGGCGCAGCTGGTGGGCGTGACCGCAGGACGCTAAACCGCCTGACATGGAACGAAAAAGGGGGCCCAATAAGCAGGCCCCCTTTTGCATGTGCTGCGACGAGACCTAGCGTTTCTCGATCCCGGCTTTTTCGATGATCATGCTCCAGCGATCACGCTCTGCGGCGATGAAGGTGCCCATTTCTTCGCCGTCCATATCGACCATCTGGCTTTGAACGCGGGCCATTGCCTCGACCACAGGTGCGGATTTCATTGCCGTGTCAAAAGCGTCGATCAAGATTTTGATCCGCTCGGGCGGTGTGCCCGCAGGGGCCATGATGCCCGACCACGAACCGGTCGTGGCCTCGGGGATGCCCGCTTCGATCATGGTTTTCGCATCGGGGAAAAGATCGAGCCGCTGCTCCGAGGTCACGCCCAAGACTTTGACCGAACCGGATTCGACATGCCCCGCCGTCGAGACCGCATAGTCAAAAGCAATATCGAGCCGCCCCGCGATCAAATCATTGAGCATGGGCGCGGACCCCTTATAGGGCACCTGCAAGAATTCGACCCCCGCCGCATTGGCAAACAGTTCCGACGCCAAATGCGTCCCCGTGCCGATCCCCGCCAAACCGACGGTCACCTCACCGGGGTGCTCTTTGGCATAGGCGACCAATTCTTCGGGCGTATTATAGGGCCGGTCCTTGTAAGCGATCAGCGTATTGGGCGACAGGGCCATCATATGGATCGGGGCGAAATCCTTGACGCTGTCATAGCGCAGGGTCTTGTAAAGCGAGGGCGCCGCGGCGAAGGTGCCCAAAGAGCCATAGATGATCGTGTAGCCGTCGGGATCGGCGCGCGAGACATACTCAACCCCCAAAGTGCCCCCCGCACCGGGTTTGTTTTCGACGATCACAGTTTCGCCCAAGGCTTTGCCGAATTCATCCGCGATCAACCGCGAGCGCGTGTCGGTGATCCCGCCCGGAGTATAGGGCACGATCCATGTGATCGGCTTGCTGGGGAAATCGTCGGCGTAGGTCGCGGTGGCGGACAATACAAGCGCTCCGGCCGCGATGTGTTTCAGAAAGGACTTTAGCATTCTCTCTCTCCCTAGATTTGACCGCTCTGGGCCATTTGCGCGGCGATGATTTGCCGCCTTTTGCGCAGCGAACTGCGAATGGTGGAGGCCACGATGATCACTGCCACGGCCAAGAGACCCGCGCTGATCGGTTGCGTGACGAAAACAGTGGCATCGCCGCGCGACAGCAATAGCGAGCGGCGGAAATGCTCTTCGGCCATCGGGCCGAGAACGAGCCCCAAAAGCAGCGGCGCGGCGGGCAGTTGCAGCAGTTTCATGCCGTAGCCCATCAGCCCGAAGAAGATCACCAGACCGATATCAACCGGATTGCTGCGCGCCGAATAGGCGCCGAGGCAGATGAAGAACAAGATGCACGGATAGAGGATATGATAGGGGATCATCAGCATCCGCACCCATATCCCGATCAGCGGCAGGTTCAGCACGAGCAGCAGCAGGTTGCCGATCCAGAAACTGGCGATCAAGCCCCAAAACAGCTCTGGGTTGGTCGAGATCACCAAAGGCCCCGGTTGCACCCCGTGGATCAAGAGCGCGCCAAGCAAAAGCGCCATGGTCGCCGATCCGGGGATGCCAAGGCTCATGGTCGGGATAAAGGCGGCTTGGGCCGCCGAATTATTCGCCGTCTCCGATGCGGCGAGACCCTCGATTGCGCCATTGCCAAAGCGCTCGGGCGTTTTCGACATCTTCTTCTCGACCGAATAGGCGACGAAAGCCGCGATGGCCGCCCCCGCGCCGGGCAAGATGCCGATCACAGCGCCGATCACCGAGCCGCGGGTCATAGAGCCGGAGGTGCTTTTCCATTCCTTTTTGGTCGGCCACATCGCGGCCCATGAGGTGTCGACTTTTTGCCGTGTGGTGGCGAAATGCATCGAGGTGAAATTGACCAAAATTTCGGACACCCCGAACAGCCCCATCGCCAGAACCACCAAAGAAATCCCGTCAAGCAATTCGCGGCTGCCGAAGGTAAACCGCGCCACCCCCGATTGGATGTCGGTGCCCACCAGACCGAGCAAAAGCCCCACGACGACCATCGCAATGCCTTTGACCGGCGAGCCTTGCGAAAGCGTGGAGGCCGCCAGCAGCCCAAGGATCGTCATGGCGAAATATTCGGGGCTGCCAAAGCTTTGCGCCACGGCGACAAGCGGCGCGGCAAAGGCCATCATCAACACAATCGAGAAACAGCCGCCGATGAACGAGGCCAAGGTCGTCATCGCCAAGGCTTTGCCGGCCTCGCCCTTTTGCGCCATCGGGTAGCCGTCAAAACAGGTCACCGCCGAGGTCACCGATCCGGGCAGGTTGAGCAAAATCGCCGCCGTCGATCCGCCATAGATCGAGCCGTAGTAAATGCCCGCAAGCATCACAATCGCATCGGTCGCCGATTGGCCGAAGGTCAGCGGCATCAGCAAAGAAATCCCCGCCAAGGCCCCGACACCTGGCAAAACGCCGATGAACGTGCCCAGCGTCACGCCAATGAAACAGGCCCAAAGGCTCGACCACGAGACCGCCACCGCAAAGCCAAGCGACATATTGCTCCAAAGTTCCATTCGTCAGCCTCCCGGCAAAAGGTCCATATTCACCATCCCGCGAAAGCCGAAGACCAAGGCGGTGACAAAGCCGCACAGCGACAGGGCGATAATCAGCAAGGTCAGCGGCCGGAAGGTTTTGTCAGCCAGTCCGGCCAAAAAGATCAGCGCGAAAATCGCCGCATAGGCTCCGGCGCGGTCGATCAGAAATGCAAAGGCGCCAAGCGCGGCGCAGATCGCAAACATCGCGCGCCACGGCACTTTGGGCGCAACGGCCAATGAAACGCGGCCTTCAAAAATGATCGCCAGCCCCAGCGCCGACATCACAAAGCCGAGCAGCATCGGGAAAATCCCCGCGCCCACATTGCGCAAGCTGCCCATCGGATAGGTCATGCTCTCGGCGCTTACGATAACGCCAATGGCCAGAACCACGGCGCCCGCCGCAAGTTCAAGCACATTGAACCCCGCCAGCATCGGCGGTTTGGGAGGCTCTTCGGGCGTCATGAGGGCGCTCCTTTCATTGCGCCGAGCGCAGGCGCTGGCGGCATGTCGCGGCGCATCCCTTCGAGTTGCACGGGGAAGGGCGTCGCCGGCCCTGCTTTGGTTTGCGTGATCAGGCCGCGGGCTTTGAAATGTTCTGAGGCGGCGGCTTCATCGACGCTCAAAACCGGACTGGCGGGGACGTCATGCGCCTCCATCGCCTGCATGGCCTGCGCGCGTGTAAGCGGGGCGATGGCCTTGGCAATCGCGGCATTGATCGCCGCCGGTTCGGCGCGCCGCGCGGCCAAGCCGTCATAGGCCGCATCCGCATAGGCGCCCAAATCAATCGCTTGGCACAGGTTTTTCCAAAAATGCCCCTCCAGCGCGGCAATCGAGATGGCCCCATCCGCGCAGGCAAACACGCCATAGGCCGGACGGACCAAGGCGATTTGCCGTTGCTGGGCCAAATCGTGGACGGCGCCCGCGTTAAACACCCCGCGGCGCGGATTGACCCAATGGGCCAGACAGTCGGCAATCGACAGGTCGATAAACTGACCGCGCCCCGTGTTGGCGCGTTGCAAGAGCGCGGCATTGACCGTGGCCAGACCGTAAAGCGCCCCGCCCAAATCCGCGACCGGCAAGCCGAACGTATGATCCGGCGCCCCGTCGGGCGCGCCGCAAAGCGAGGTCACACCTGCCAGCGCGAGATAGTTCAAATCATGCCCCGGTGCGCGCACCATCGGCCCGCTCGCGCCGTATCCCGACATGGAGATATAGACCAGCTTCGGGTTCAGGGCCGCCATGGCCTCATACCCGAGGCCCAGTTTTTGCATCACGCCAGGGCGAAAGCCTTCGACCATCACATCGGCGCTTTTGACGATCTCGATGGCTTCGCTGCGCCCCGCCGCGTCTTTCAGGTCGAGCGCCACCGAGGCCTTGCCGCGATTGACGATCTCGAAGGTGCCTGGCGAGGTGTGGCGCAGGCTGTCGCCGCCCGGACGTTCGATCTTGATCACATCCGCGCCCATTTCGGCCATGGCCCCTGTCATAAACGGACCAGGGAGCAACTCGGAGAAATCGGCGACCGTTATGCCGTGCAGCGGGCCGCTCATGTCTCGACCACGATCACAGCGTCGAGCGCCATGACCCCTTCGCCTTCGGTGCCGACCCAGACCGGATTGATATCCATTTCGGTCAATGCAGGGGTGGCCATCACGAAATCGGATACTTTGACGATCAAATCGGCCAAGGCGGCCGTGTCGCGCTTGGGTTGCCCGCGATAACCGCTCAGCAGCTTTGACGAGGTCAGCGCCCCGATCATCTCTTGCGCCGCCATCGGGGTGACCGGCAACATGCGCCGCGTGACATCGGCGAAAATCTCGACGTAGATGCCGCCAAGGCCAAAGGTCATGACCTGCCCGAAAACCGGATCGCGCGAGACGCCGACGAAGGCTTCAAGCCCGCCTGCGGGGGCCATCGGCTCGATCAACACACCGTCGAGCGTCGCCTTCGGCGCAGCGATCTTGGCATTGCTCATGATCACGTCAAAAGCGGCGGCGGCCTCATCGGGTGCGACGCCCAATTTGACGCCGCCAATGTCGGATTTATGAGTGATCTGCGCGCTGACGATTTTCATCGCAACCGTGCCGCCCATTTTGGCCGCGATGGCTTTGGCCTCATCGGCGCTGCTTGCCACTTCGGGGGCGGTGACGGGCACGCCTGCGGCGGCCAGCGCGCGCTTGCCCTCGGCCTCTGTCATGGTGCGCGCCTCGCCCGCCTCGCCGCTCGAGCCTTGCGCGATGATCGCGGGGGACCAAGCATGATCGGCGGTGTTGAGCCATTTGCCATAATCGATCCAGCGCCGCACCGCCTTGCGCATGTTGCGCAGGCTGCGGAAGGGCACATGGCCCGATTTGGCCAAGGCCTTATAGCCATCGCCTTGGCGCTCGGACATCCAGATCGGCACAATCGGCACTTGCGATTGCGCCTGCGCGGCGGCGAGCGATTGCGCGTTGATCACCGAATACTGCCCGTAGTCCATCGGCAGAGGCGCCAGAACGATGCCGACATTTGCATCCTGCGCCACTGCCGTCAGCGCCTCGCGGTAGGCTTCGGGGTGGGAGATCGAGATTGAGGTCGTATCGACAGGGTTGGTCATCCCCGCATAGGCGGGCAGCGCATCAGCCAAGCGTTTGGCAGTTTCGGGGGTGAACTCGGCCATTTCGAGCGCGCTAATCCCGACATTATCGGCGCAAAGCGACGCCGCGCCGCCAGAGCTGGCAAAGACCGCGATCTTCTCGTCGCCCTTGGGCATCTTGCGGGTGAACAACATGGCCACATCCATCATCTCGTCGATGTCATCGACTTCGACCACGCCCATTTGGGCAAAGACGCATGAATTGACTTCGGCCGATCCGGTGATCGAGGCGGTATGGGAGGCGGCGGCTTTGGCGCCGTATTCCGACCGGCCCACTTTGAGGCCGACCACCGGCTTGCCCTGCCGCGCCGCTTCGGCGCAGGCAGCCGCAAAACGCGCACCGTCCTTGAAGCCCTCAATCAGGCAACAGATCACCTTGACCGCCGGATCGCCTGCCATGTGATGCACGAAATCTGCGACTTGCAGATCGCATTCATTGCCCGAAGACGACCAATTGCCAAACCCCATGCCGCGCACGTTGTGTTGGATCATATTGCGGCCCAAACCGCCGCCTTGGGTCGCAAGTCCGATCACGCCAGGGGCAATGTCATCCTTGAAAGCGGGGGAGAAGGTCATGCCCAGCGGCATCGTCAAATTCACCAAGCCAGGGCAGTTGGGGCCATAGATGCGGATGCCGGTGCGCTGCGAAATCTCGACCAGCTTGGCCTCTTCCTCGCGGCCCCAATCATCGGCCTCCGAAAACCCAGAGGTCAGGATCACCGCAAAGCCGCAGCCTTTTTGCCCTGCCTGCTCCACCGTCTCGCGCACGAAAGGCGCAGGGATGACCACCACCACTACATCGACGGCCTCGGGCAGCGAGGCCATATCGGGATAGCATTTGATCCCCATCACGCTGTCTTGCTTGGGGTTCACCGGATAGAGCGTGCCAGCGAATTTGGAATGCTCCACGATGTTTTTCATCGCGTGGTTGCCGATCGAATGCTCCTTTTCGGACGCGCCCACAACGGCGATCGAGCGCGGCGCAAACAGATGCGTCAAATCGGGGAACTGATAGGGGGTATAGGCGTCTTTGGGCATGGGTGCGTCCTCAGGTAATGGCGTTCAGGCCAAGAATTTCGCGGCCTGCGATCAAGGTCTGGATTTCGGATGTGCCTTCGGGGATCATCCCGCCGCGCGTGTCGCGGAAAATCCGCTCGATGGGGTATTCGGTAGAATAGCCAAGCCCGCCATGCACTTGCAGCGCCATATCGGCGACTTCAAAGGCGGCTTGGGTGGCGTAAAGCTTGGCGATAGAGCAATCCTCGCGCGCTTCCTCGCCCGCATCGAGCCGCGCCGCCGCGCTATAGGCCAGCGCGCGCGCCGCTTTGGTGCGAATGGTCATATCGACGATATGCTTCTGGATCAGTTGAAAGCTGCCGATGGGTTTGCCGAACTGCTTGCGCGTCTTGGCGTATTCGACCGACAGATCGAGCGCGCATTGCGCTTGGCCGACCGCGCCCATGGCGATATTCACCCGCGCGGTGTTCAGCCCCGCCAACGTGCCCGACAAGGCCGTGCCCTCATCGCCCAAACGGTTTTCCACCGGCACGATGACGTTATCGAATTCAAGCTCCGAGGTGCCCGTGGGGCGCAGGGTCATTTTCGACACCCGCTTGGCGGAAAACCCTTTGGATTTGGTCTCGACCACAAAGGTCGAAAGCGCCCCGTCGGTGCCGTTGCCAAAGCTGCGCGCCACCAGAAGGCAGATATCGGCATTGACCCCGTTGGTGATCCAAAGCTTGCGCCCGTTGATCACATAGTGGTCGCCCTTGAAATCGGCCCGCGTCTCGATCCCGCGCACGTTGGAGCCGACATTGGGTTCGGACAATCCGGTGCAGGTGCGGATTTGATTGGCCAAGAGCGGTTTGAGCCAGCGGTCCTTTTGCTCGGGCGTGCCAAAGCGCGACAGCTTCTGGATCGTACCATTGGTGATATTGACGATGGTGCGAAGGCTTCCCCAACAATAGCCCGCGCTTTCCATCAACATCCCCCATGTCATATAGGGCAGATCGAACCCGCCATCGGCTTCGGGGATTTTTCCACCCAGATAGCCGAACTCCTTGAGGTCATCGAGGATTTCGAACGGAAAGGTGCAATTTGCCTCATGCTCGGCGATCAGCGGGGTCACATTCGCGGCGAGCCATTTGTCGACATTGTCTTTGAGCATGCGCTGCTCGGCGTCCAATACTGCACTCATCAGATCATAGCCTCGTAAAGTTTGGTGATATCGGTTGCACCCATCGGGCGGCCGTTGCGCTCGGTGGCTTGGGACAACAGCGCCATTTCGGTCAGGCGCGGAATATCGCCCGCTGTGATGCCATAGTCGGTCAGTTTCTCGGGCGCGCGCGTGAGGGCCGACAGCTTGAGCGCCGCCTCGAAGAGCGCATCGCGCGCGACCTCGTCCTCGGGCGCATCGCTCAATCCCAAGCGGCGCGCGGCTTGCGCATATTTCGCCGTCATGGTCACCGCATTAAACCGCAAGATATGGGGCAAGATGGTCGCAAGCCCTTGGCCGTGAATGGTGCTGACCACGCTCTCGACCGGCGTGCAAAGCCCGTGGATCGCATCAACGCCCTGTTGCCCGATACAAAACCCCGCCAGATACGACGACATCATCACGCCCGCCCGCGCCTCGAGGTTTTGCGGCTCGGTCACAGCGGTTTCCAGATGCTCGAAGATCAGCCGCATCGACGCCAAGGCCATTTCATCGGCAATCGGGTTCACGACCTTGTTGGTATAGGCCCCGATGGCATGGGCAAAGGCGTCAAAACCGGTGCAGGCCGTCATCCCCGCAGGCAAGGACAGCGTCAGTTCGGGGTCCATGATCACGGTTGCGGGTTGCAACAATCTGCCGCGAATGACGAATTTGCGCTCGGGGGATTTGAGCACCGCGCCAAGCGAGCATTCCGATCCGGTGCCCGAGGTCGTCGGCAGCGCGTAGAACGGCGGCACAGCGGTCTTGGCGCTGTCCACATCGCGGCCAAAGCTGGCAAATGCGTCTTCGCCGGTGAGCAGCTCGGCCATCACGCCCTTGGCCGTGTCAATCGACGAGCCGCCGCCAAGCGCGATCAACGCGTCAAACGAGCCAGCCTGCCACATCTCGCGGGCCTGCGTGACATTGGCGGTGGTCGGATTGGGCAAGACGCCGCGATAGGCCGAATGCCGCACACCCGCACCGTCCAGCGCGGCCTCGATCCGGCCCAGAACGCCGGCTTCGGCCAACCCTTGATCGGTGACGATCAAGGCCGACAGCTGCCCGCGCGCGGCCAGTACGGCCCCAAGCTCGTCGCAGCGCCCCGCGCCGAACAGCGCATTTCCAGGCCAGTTGAGGGTGAATTTATCTGCCAATGACATGGCCTAGCCTCCGTAAAAGTAATTGGGCAGGAACAGCGCGATCTGCGGGAAGAGGACGATCAAGAACAGTCCGACCAGCGTGACCAAAACATATGGGATCACCGAGCGGTAAATATCGCCCATCGAGATTTCGGGCGGTGCCACGCCTTTGAGGTAGAACAGGTTAAACCCGAAGGGCGGCGTCATATATCCGACCTCCATCATGATGACGAAAAGGATGCCGAACCAGATCGGATCAAAGCCATAGGAATTCACAATCGGCAAAAATACCGGCAAGGTGATGAGCATGATCCCCACCGGATCAAGCACCATGCCGAGCAAGAACAAGATCAGCATCATAAAGGCCAAGGCGCCCCATTTTCCGCCAGGGATCAGGCTCATCAGGTTCTCGATCAGGCTTTGCGCGCCAAGCGCCGTATAAGCGGTGCTGAAGGCATGGGCGGCAAAGAGAATCCACATGACCAACGCCGTCAGCTTGAGCGTATCAATCGCCGCCGAATGCAGCCCGCTCCAATTGAGTTGTCCGTTGACCAGCGTTGCGACCAGCGCGCCGAAAACGCCCACGGCGGCGGCCTCGGTCGGGGTGGCATAGCCGCCGAAAATTGCGCCCAGAACAATCGCCACGATGAAGATCGGCAAGATCACCGCTCTGAGCGAGGCGAATTTCGCGCCCCATCCGGCGCGCTCTTCCTTGGGCAGGGCGGGGCCAAGCTCGGGCTGGATCCAGCAGCGGATGCCGATGTAGAGCGAGACCAGAGCGAACAGCGTCAAACCTGGCCCCACCCCCGCCGCAAACAGCCGCCCGACGGAGACTTCGGACAAGAGCGAATAGAGCACCATCAGGATCGACGGCGGGATCAAAATGCCCCAACCGCCGCCTGCGTTGATCGCCCCGACGGCAAGCCGCTTGTCATAGCCGCGCTCGAGCATCCGCGGCAAGGCGATGGTCCCCATGGTCACAACGGCAGCGCCGGAAATGCCGGACATGGCCGCGAAAATCGCACAGATTGCCACCGTGCCAATCGCCAAGCCCCCGCGCAGCCCGCCCCACCAGATATGCATCATCTTGTAAAGATCGTTGGCCACGCCGGATTTTTCCAAAAGGATCGCCATATAGACAAACAACGGGATCGCCATCAGCGTCGAGGATTGCATCGTGTCCCACATTTTTGTGGCGACAAGGAAAAAGCCCAAAGGCCCCATTTCGAAGAACAAGAAGATGACCGACACGCCGCCCAGAACGAACACCAAAGGCGTTCCGATCATGACAAAGGTCAAAAGTCCGCCGAAGAACAGGAGGGTGAGAAGTTCTACGCTCATTATCGGGCCTCGATTTCGCTGTGATCGGCTGGATCGGCTTGTTTGCCGAAGATCGCCTCGTCGACGGGCAGGCCCATGAGAATGCGGATATCACCCGTCAGACGCACAATGCCTTGAAGTAAAAGAAGAACGGCAGAGACCGGAATCATGCATTTGACTGGCCAGATGTAAGGCTTCCAAACCGAATTGGACCGCTCCCATCCCTCGACGGCTTCTGCGGCCAGAGACAGGCCCTGCCAAAGCAATACGCCGATAAAAAGCAAGAAGAGGAAGAATGTGGCGATATCCACCGTCGCTTTGCGCCGTTTGGAGAAGCTGCCATAGATGATGTCAACGTTGACATGGCCGCGCTCGGCCAACAGGTAACCGCCGCCGATGATCGCATAGACGCCAAAGATCATCGTCGCGAGTTCGGCCGACCACGTCGCGGGCCGCCCGACCAGATACCGCATCACAACATCCGCCAACAAAAGCGCGAATATCAACAACACCGCAAGCGATGCCCAACGCCCGATCCAACGGTTCAGTCGCGTGACCCCGCCAAGAAAACCTAACCACATTGTCCATACTCCTCCGGTGCGGCGCATGAACGCCGCCCGAGCCACTCTTCGCGGTGGCTCTGGTCTTTTGTGTCAAAAGGATGGGTCGGGGCCGTCGGCCGGCCCCGACGCGCCGACCTCAGAGGTATCCGAGATCGCGCATCAGCCCCGAGTAAGCCGCGGCCGCTTTTTCGGCCAGCGGACCGCGCGCGGCCTCTTTGGCGAGGATGTCGGAGGAGGCCGCGACAAGCATTTGCGAGACCTCTTCGGGCAGGTTGATCACCTCGACGCCGTTTTCCGCCCGTCCGGCGGCAAGCGCGATGGCCTCTTTGTGCAAATACTCAGCAGACCGCCGCCAGAACCGCTCTTCAAGCAGCGATGTCAGCAAGAGCTGCATATCATCGTCGAGCTTTTCAAGCTCCTTGATGTTGACGATGAACCCGTCGCCCGTCAGGCCAAGCGGGGGTTTGACGTGGTATTTTGCAACCTCCCAAAGCGACATGGATTTTGCGCCAATCGCGGCGCCCCAATGCGCGCCGTCCACAACGCCGGAGCTGATCGATTGATAAAGCTCGGCCCCCGCGATGTATTGCGGCGCGGCCCCTGCGGCCGCCAGATAATCGAGCATCGTGCCCGAGGAGCGCAGCTTGAGACCGGCAAAATCCGCGGCGGTTTCGATCTTCTTCGAGACGACCAACTCGGTCGGATAAACCTTTTCCGTCATGTAAAGCACGCCGGTCGGGTTCATTTGCTCGTTCATCAAATCCTCGATGCCGAGGTTCTTGATCGCATGTTGAAGCTGCCACGATTCGCGGAATGTGCCAGGGATGCCATAGCCGAAGCTGGCGGCCTCGACCTCGTCTTGAAAGTAGGACGGCGAGCAGGTGCCCATCGGCAGAACGCCGCGTTTGATCAATTGGTAGATGTCTTTGCCCTTACCGAATTCGCCGGCACCGAAGAGTTCGAGCTTGAACGCCCCCTCGGAGCGCTTTTCCAGCTCGGCAGCCAGAACGCCCAAGGAATCGTTGAAAGAGCCGGACGCTTTGGGCCAATGCGATTGGACGCGCCATGTGACGGCGCCCGCTGCGATGGCTTTGCCGATAAAGGCGGGTGCAGCAAGGGGCGCCAGCATGGCACCGCGCAAAAGTGCACGCCGGTTGGTCAGTGATTTTGTCATATTATCCTCCCTAAGCGCCGAAACGGGTCCGGCGACATTCCTCCTGTTATTGGATGTAACGGGGCGGCTCGGTTAACGATTATATGCCCTCGATACTTAGCAGAACATTTTTTTACTCATGCGTCAATAAAATACCCGTGTCGAATATGCGCGGTTGCGAGGCTTGTGATTTGACCCGATCCGTGAAACGATTTAATGCCGCAATGCGGCAAGACACGAGGAGCCCAGAGAATGGCAAACTGGAACGGCGCCGTTGCGAGCCGCGAAGAAGTGCGAGAGTTGAAACGGCGCGCGGCCCTGCGCGTTGCTGCACGCATTTTCAACGAGAAGGGCTACCATGCGACCTCCCTTGACGAGGTCGCCGAAGAGATCGGCGTAACCAAAACCGCGCTCTATTATTACTTTAAAAACAAAGAGCAACTGCTCTATGAGTGTTTGAAGCTGACCTATAACTGCGGGCAAACCGCGCGGCTTGAGGCCGAAGGTTTCGACGGCAGCGCTTTTGACAAGCTGAGTTTTTTGTACAAACGCTTCATGGAGCTTTTGATGGAAGAGCGCGGGGCCTATACGACGATGGCCAATATCCGCGCGTTGCCCGAAGAGGCCCAAGAGGAGCTGATCGACCGGCGCCGCCAATTGGACCGCTATTCGCGCATGCTGATCGAGAAGGCGATCCAAGAGGGGGCGTTGCGACCCGTTGATGTGCGCATCACGTCGAATTTTTTCTTGGGTGCCGTGAACTGGATTTTGCGCTGGCATACCGAAGATGACGCCATGTCGCCCGACGAGGTCTCGGCGCATTTTCTCGACCTGTTCATGAACGGGATCGTCGCCAAAAAGGCATAAGCGGATATGGCCCTGCGCGCGGCTCATGAGGTGCCTCCGCCGTGCCGGCGGTCGCGGGCGTATCGGGCCAACGCCAGATAGCGATAGAGCCCGTGCACGAATTTGCCGTAGGGCAGGGTGAGGAAAAACGTCAAAACCGCGCCAAGATGCAGCGCCAGAAGCGAGCCAAGCGCGGGCGTATGCCCTGCGGCGCGCAGGGCCAAACCGCTTGCGCCGGTGAGCAGCAAGATCGCGATGAACCCGTATTCCATGCCGCGAAACTCTTGCGCCTTGAGCGCGCCGAGCCGCGCCGCCTTGGCGCGGAGCAACCCGAGGCACCCGATCACGAGGCCGATGCCGCCGGCGATGCCCAAAAGCGGCGGCAATTGCCACCATGCATAGGGCGCTTTTGCGTCAAACCCGTAGTGGTAGAGCGTCGCAAGCGAGGTCGAGGCAAGGCAGAGCAAAAAGCCGTAGAACACCAGATGGTGCCACATCCTGCGCCGGTCCGTCGGTGCGTCGTCCTCATTGAAACACCCCATCCCGCCGCCATCCAGGTAGGTCAGCCGCGCCGCATCATGGCTGGCGCGAAGATGATCGCCCGCGCCCAAATCCCGCGCGCCGCAGTCTTTCCAAAAGGCCCGCGCGCCCATGAAAACCGCCACGAGCATCCACAAGAAAGCCGCGCCGAAAACCGCCACCATCGCGCCATGCGGCATCAGTGCGTAGAACCGCCCCGCCTCCAGATGCGCGGACCAAATCACACCGGGCGCATGTGCCGCGATAAACCCGAGCAAAAACAGCGCAAAGAAAACCGTGCATCCCAAGGCCAGAGCCAGCCCGTGTTTGTCAAAGATCGGCCGCGCCGCCGCAGGCCATGCGTAATGCCCATAGCTTTTGGACCTCACGCGGGCGAGGCTTTGCGGCAGGTTCACCGCAAATTCATGCGGCGGCGCGAATTGGCAATCGTGATAGCAGGCGCCGCATCCATGGCACAGGTTCGCCAGATGATTCAGATCACCGTCCGAGAATGCCCGCTGCATCTCCATCGCGGGAAATACGGCGCAAAGCCCCTCGCAATAGCGGCAAGAGTTACAGATCGTCATCAATCGATCCGCCTCGGTGAGGGCCGCAGTGCTATGAGACATGACGCGCCGCCTGCGTTCCTGCGATTTTGCCAAAGACCGCGCCGATGGTCATGCCGATGCCCGCCGCATAGCCTTGACCCAATATATTGCCCGCCATGATTTCGCCCGCTGCAAAAAGGTTCTCGGCGGGGGTGCCATCGGCCATGATCATCCGCGCATCCATGCCGGTTTTGACGCCCAGATAGGTGAATGTGATGCCCGGCTTGACCGGATAGGCATAGTAGGGCGGGGTTTCGATACGCTGCGCCCAATTGGTCTTATTAATGCGCAGCCCGCGCGTGGCATTGCCGTCCAAAACATTGGTGTCCAGCGGCTTGCCGCCGACCACGGCCGCATTAAAACCGTTGATCGTGGCGTCGAGCCGCGCTGGATCAAGGCCCAGCTTGCCCGCCAGCTCTGCCACGCTGCCTGCCGATATGGGCGGGTAGGGCGAGGGCATGAAGCGGGCGATATTGGGGGCGTCAAAAATGATATAGGCGGTTTGATCCGGTTGATCGGCGACCAAACGGCCCCAAATCGCATAGCGTTTTGGCCAGAGGTCTTCGCCTTCGTCATAAAACCGCTCGGCCTTTTTGTTGACCACGACGCCCAAAATCACGCAATCGAGCCGCGTGATGATCCCGCCGTCATAGCGCGGTGCGCGTGCGTCGATCGCGACGGCGTGGCATTGGCTGGCATCACCGATCTGCATCACACCATGATCAATCAACATGCGCGTGACCGTGCCGCGATTGAAGGGCGTGCCGCGTATAAGGAAGTTTTCGGCCCGCTCGCCCCATCCCTTCTTGAGCCAGTGGATATCGGCTTGAAACCCGCCGCAGGCGGCGACGAAAGCGCCCGCCTCGATGTCGGTTTCGCCGTCGGGGCATCGCACGCGGGCGCTGCGAAACCGTGCGCCGCGGATATCCAATCCGGTCACCTCATGCTCATATCGCACCTCCACCTTGAGGCTCTCGGCGGTGCGGTAAAGCGCGTTGAGCATCGAGCGCCCGCCGCCGAGGAAAAACGAATTGGTGCGGCCAAGGTTGATCGTGCCGCCCAAAGACGGTTGAAACCGCACCCCTTGCTCTTGGATCCAATCGAGCATCGGTTTTGATTGTGCGATCATCATTCTGGACAGGGGCTTGTCGGTGTTGCCCGCCGTCACGCGCAGCAAATCGTCGTAGAATTCCTCTTCGCCGTATGGGCCGGTGAGCGTATCGGTGGCCGCATCATGGGCGCAGCGCATGTTGCGTGTGTGGCGCGTATTGCCGCCGCGATAGAATTTCGGCGCGGCCTCAAGGATCACGACCCGCCGCCCCGCCCGCGCCGCCGCGATGGCCGCGCAAAGCGCCGCATTGCCGCCGCCCGCGATCAGGACATCGACCCGCTCCATCCGTCAGACCCGATCCGTCACCCGCGCAAGCACGGGGAAGTAAGCATCGGAAAATCCAGCCTCTTTGGCCTTTTGCATCCGCGCTTTGGCCAATTCGGCGCCTTGGACCTTGATCTTGCAAGAGGCCGCGAGATCAAGCGCATAGCCGACGTCCTTGAGCGCATAATCGGTCGGGAAGGCTCCGTCAGGAAAGGCATCCGCCAGCATGGCTTTGACCCCGTGATTGCGCAGGGCAAAGCTGTCGGCGGAGCCTTTGGACAGCGTGTCGAAGAGTAGCGCCGGATCCATCCCCGCCGCCTTGCCCAAGGCCAACGCTTCGGACAGCGCCACGACCGTCTCGAACAGCACCATATTGTTGAGGATTTTCACCACCTGCCCGCAGCCCACGCCGCCGCAATGGGTGATGTCGCTTGCCGCATGGGCCAAAAGCGGGCGAATGGCGGCAAAGATCCGATCATCCGCGCCCACCATGATCGACAGGCTGCCCTCTTCGGCGGCTTGGCGGGTGCGCGCGACGGGGGCATCGGCGAAGGCGATGCTCTTGGCCGCCAGCTTTGCCGCCAGATCGCGGGTCAAAACGACCGGTGCGGTGGACATATCCACCACCACCAGACCCGCCCGCCCATGAGCCAAAATCCCGTCCTCGCCAAGGATCACCGCCTCGACCTGCGCCCCGCCCGGCAAGGAGAGAAACAAGATATCCACCTTGGCGGCCAGATCGGCGAGGCTTGGCGCAAGCTGCGCGCCATGCTCGCGCATACGCTGGGCAGGGGCGGGGTCGAGATCAAACACATGCATGTCAAAGCCCGACTTGACGCGCATATTACGGCAAATCGGCTCGCCCATCACGCCCAGCCCGATGAAACCAAGGACCGGCGCGCTCATTGCGCCGCGCCTTGGCCGGTTGCAAAGGTCAAAATCGAGGTGCCGCAGAGCGAGCCGAGATATCCTATGTGACCATCGTGCGAAAACGCGATGCTGGCGATATTGCCCAAGGAGCTTTTGCCCGTGCCGTAAAAATGCTCGCGCCCCATATGTCCTGCGGCCAAGGCGCTCTCGACGGTTTGCACCCATTCGGGATCGCAATCCTCGATCACCAATTCCTTTTGCCCGTCCGGCGCGATACGCCACAATCGGTTCGACACGATACAGGTCACCCAAAGATAGCCCGCAGCATCAAACCGGATACCATCGGGGAAATCGCCTTGGCCAAAACTTGCAAAGACCCGCCGGTTGCTCAGGCCCTGATCGCCCAGATCGAAGCGCGTTACGGCGCGTGCAAATGTCTCGGTGACCAACAGCCCGCGCCCGTCGGCGGTCAGGCGGCATTCATTGGCAAAGCAGATATCATCGGCCAGTATCCGAGGCCCCTTGGCGTCCACCATGACGATCATCCCGTCGCGGACCTTGTCCGAATAGGCGTTGAAGCGCGGCAGGCTGAGCGTGCTGACGGTGATGAAATGTCGCCCCTGCGCATCCGTCATCACAAAATTCGCCGCCGCCAAAGCGACCCCGTCCACCTCCATCAGGTAGGGCGTCAGTTCCCCTTGCGCGGACAGCCGCCATATCCCGCCGCCCTCGCCGATATTGGCGATCAAAAAGCTGCCGTCCGCTTGCAGGGCGATGCCGTTGGGGATGAGCTCCGATCCGCCCGCCATCGCGGGGGAGGGGCCAAGCGTGCGGACCTCGCCCTCGGCGGAAATCATGCTGATGCCGCGCCCACGGTGCGATACGGCGAGCGATCCATCGGCGTAAACATGCACGGATTCGGGGCGTGCGAGGCCATGTCCCAAGGGGTGCAGGGCGTCTAGCGATAAGCGGGGCTGGGTCATCAGATCTCCTCTTCCCTTGAAAATAGACCGATAATTCTGTCACGCGCAACAAATGTTTCGCAGAGCCCCGAAATCCACGACAGGACGGGTGCACCCTTTGGGGGTGACCGAGCGGGAATAGGGAAATGTCGGGTAACTGCGGTTAGAGCGGATAACACGCGCCAAGGGCCGCGGATATCTCGCGCGCGGCGCTCAAAAGCTGCGGCGTCATGCGGGCGATATCCTCGGGGGTGAAGCGCTCTTTGGGGCCCGAAAAAGACAGCGCCCCGACAAGGCGGTTGGCACCGGAAAACACCGGCGCCGCGATCCCCGCGCAGAGCGGATCGCGCTCGCCAAGCGACAGGGCAAAACACGCGCGCCTGATGGCGGCCAATTCGCGGTGATCCGCACCCTCCGGCGCTCTGTCTGGCGCACTGTCTGGCCCGCCGCCCGCATCAAAGGCCAGCAAGACCTTGCCCGCCGCCCCGCGCTGCATCGGCAGGCGGTCGCCCGCATGCACACGGTCCAAGGTTGAATGGGTCGAGTTCACCCGAAACAGGCACAACCGCTCGCTCGGCGTCTGGCGCACATGAAAGGACGGGCTTTCGGTGCCCAGATCCACCAGCCTCTCCAGCACCGGCAGGATTTGGTGGCGCAACGGATTGGTGCGCTCATAGGCCAGCCCCAATTGCAGGATGCTGGGGCCGAGGGCGTATTTGCTCTCTTCGACGCGCACCACATATCCGGCGTCTTGTAAGGATTCCAAAATCCGCAGGATGGTGCTTTTGTAAAGACCCGTCGCGCGCGCGATTTCCGACAGGTTGCGCGGCATGCTCGCCGCTTCGATCGCGCCGATGATCGCCAAAGCGCGATTGACGGCGGCAACGCCGCGCGCGCCTTGCTCTGTGCTGTCAGCGGGATGGTTTTGCGACGTCACGGCGGGCCTCTTTATCGTTGGCGGGGCGGCGAAATTGCGCCCTGCCTAGCGCGAAAGGCGCAAAAATGCACCTCTAATCAATCTGCCCAAGCGGCGGATCGGGCGACGGGGCGCTTAAAAATCAAGCCCCAAATCCACAGTGCGCACCGAATGGGTCAAAGCCCCCGAGGAGATGTAATCAACCCCTGTCGCGGCGATCGAAGCAATGCGCGAGGCGGTCACATTGCCGCTGGCTTCGGTTTTCATCCGCCCGCCCACCATGGCGACAGCGGCGCGCAGCATCTCGTTGTCCATATTATCAAGCAAGACCACATCTGCGCCGCCGACCTGCAAAACCTCTTCAAGCTGGTCCAAACGGTCCACTTCGATCTCGACCGTGGTCATATGCGATCCATGCGCTTTGGCGGCCTCGAGCACGGCGCGCACGCCGCCGGCGGCTGCGATATGGTTGTCCTTGATCAAAATCGCATCGGAAAGCGAATAGCGGTGATTGAACCCGCCGCCATGCAGCACCGCCAGCTTTTCCACGCTGCGCAAACCGGGCGTGGTTTTGCGCGTGCAGGTGACCCGCGCCTTGGTGCCTTTGGCTTGCGCCACAAACTGGGCGGTTTGCGTGGCAATTCCGGTCAAACGGCCAGCGAAATTCAGCGCGACACGTTCCGCCGAAAGGATCGAGGCCGCCGATCCGTTGATCTGCATCAGCGTGTCGCCCTTTTTGCAGGCCGATCCATCGGCGCGCAAGGTCACCACCTCCAAGGCCGGATCGATCAAGCGAAAGGCCATCGCGGCGATTTGCATGCCCGACACCACCGCGTCTTCGCGCGCGTTGATCCGCGCTTCATAGGTCACCCCCGCAGGGATCACCGCGCGGGTTGTCACATCGCCATAAGCGCCAAGGTCTTCCATCAGCGCGCCGCGCACCATGGGCTCCAGAACCAGATCAGGCAGGCTTTGATGGGCCGTCATCGCGTATCCTCGCAAGCTTGGGCGCGCAGGGCGCGCGCCTCGGTCAATGTCATCATCGAACGTTTGCCGACCCCTGCGTGCATATCGGGGTAATCGGCGCGTTCATGCGCGCCGCGGCTTTCCTTGCGCACCCATGCACAGGCCGTGATCAAGGTGGCGGTGGCGCACATATTGGCGAAATCGGGGCTGTCGCCGTGGGCCTGTTCGAGCGCGGCAATCTCGCGCAGCGCGCTGCGCAATCCGGCATCGGTGCGCACCACGCCGACATTGGCCGTCATCGTAGCGCGCAGCTTGGCCACGGCGCTCGGGTCGGGGGCGCGCCCGCCCTCCTCGAACGCGAGGGTGATCTCGGGGGCGGCATTGGGCGCGACGCGTTCCGCCATATCGGCGGCGCAGATGCGCGCATAGACCAGCGCTTCGAGCAGCCCGTTCGAGGCGAGGCGGTTGGCTCCGTGCAACCCGGTCGAAGAGGCCTCGCCGCAGACCCAAAGATTGCCCAAGGAGGCGCGACCAAACACATCCGTGGCGATCCCGCCCATGTGATAATGCGCCGCCGCCGAGACGGGGATCGGCATGGTCGCGGGGTCGATGCCATTGCGCGCGCAGGCGCTGGCGACCGAGGGGTAGAGGGTTTTGATCCGCGCGCCGAGCGCGGCGCGCGTGTCGAGCATCGGGCGCTTGCCGGCTTGGGTTTGGGCATAAATCTCGCGCGCGACCACATCGCGCGGGGCCAGTTCGGCGTCGGGATGCACGCCGGTCATAAACCGCTCGCCCGCCGCATTGATCAAAATCGCTCCCTCGCCGCGCAGGGCCTCGGTGGCCAAAGGCGCAGGGTCTTCGCCCACGTCCATCGCCGTGGGGTGGAATTGCACAAATTCGGCGTCCGCAATCACCGCGCCCGCCCGCGCGGCCATGCCGATCACCTGCCCGCGAATGCGCGGCGGGTTGGTGGTCAGCGCATAAAGCCCGCCCGAGCCGCCCCCCGCGAACAGGTAGGCCGCCCCGCGCAACATCACCGGCGCAGAGCGCGCCTCGCCCGAGGCTTGGATTTCGATGCCGGTCACATCGCCGTCGCGGGTCTCGATCCCCAAGGCCATCGTGCCTTCGAGCACCTGCACCGAAGGCGCGGCGCGCACCTGTTCGATCAAGGCCGCCATGATCGCCGCGCCCGCCTGATCGCCCTTGACGCGCACAACGCGGGCAAAGCTATGGGCCGCCTCGCGCGACAGCACATAGTCCCCCGCGCCCGAGCGGTCGAAGGGCGTGCCAAGGTCGGTCAGCTCCAGAATATGGTTGCGCGCCTCATTGGTCACCAATTCGGCCACCTCGGGCACCACGATCCCAGCGCCGACACGGATGGTGTCGGTGGCGTGGGAGGCGGGGCTGTCCTTATCGGCCATCGCCGCCGCAACGCCGCCCTGCGCCCAAGCCGAGCTGGCCCCCTCGCCGAGCGTCTCGGGAGAGATCATCACAACGGGCAAAGGCGCAAGTTCGAGCGCCGCATAGAGCGCACCAAGCCCCGCGCCGATGATGACGATCCGGTCGGTTTTGATCTCTTTCATGATCGGATCACAGGCCCAGCTTGCGCGACAGATCGATCATCCGCTGCACCGAGATGCGCGCCTTGGCGGCGACCTCTTCATCGACCTCGACCTGATTGTCGAGCGTGTGCAGCACATAGAGAATTTTTTCCAGACTGATTTTCTTCATGAAGGGGCACATGTTGCACGGTTTGGCAAATTCCACCTCGGGCAATTCATCGGCAATATTCGACGCCATCGAGCATTCGGTCACCAACATCGCCTTGGCCGGTTTATTCTCATGCACCCAATTGATGATGCCGCTGGTCGAGCCGGTGAAATCGGCTTCGGCCACCACGGCGGGAGTGCATTCGGGGTGGGCAATGATCTTGACCTGCGGATCGCTCTCGCGGTAGGCGCGCAAATCCTCGGCGGTGTAAAGCTCGTGCACGATGCAAGAGCCCGCCCAATAGACGACCTTTTTCTTCGACAGGTTCGCGACGTTCTGTGCCAAAAACTGGTCCGGCGTCATGATGACCGTGTCGCTCTCCATCGCATCGACGATCTGCACCGCATTCGACGAGGTGCAGCAGATGTCGGAGGCGGCTTTGACCTCGGCGGTGGTGTTGACGTAAGAGACCACCGGAGCGCCAGGGTATTTGGCGCGCATCTCGGCCACGCCCTCGGCGGTGATGGATTCGGCAAGGCTGCACCCTGCCGCCATATCGGGCATGAGCACCATTTTTTCGGGGCTGAGGATCTTGCTGGTTTCGGCCATGAAATGCACGCCGCCCTGCACGATGATATCGGCGTCCACATCCGTGGCCTTCATCGCCAGTTGCAAACTGTCGCCAACGAAATCCGACACGCCGTGGAAGATTTCGGGGGTCATGTAATTATGGCCCAAAATCACCGCGTTTCTTTCGCGTTTGAGATCATTGATCGCTTTGACATAGGGGGCATAGATCGCCCAATCGGCGGGCGAGACAACCCTGTCCATTTTCTCATAGGTGCTTTGCATCGAAGCGGCCAAATCGACATTCGGCGCGAGGTCGTAGGTCTCGGCCAAAGTGGCGCGAAGTTTCGGCATATCAAGCATGGGTCGCCCTTTTCGATAAACGTGCGGTTGCGCAACTCTATCAAGCTTGCAAAGGGGTTAAAAGCGCCGACGCGGCGTTGCGCGCGGCCCTGCGCCTAGCGCAGCATCGAAAAATGGCTCAGTTCGATGAAATGGATCGGGCCTTGCAGGCGCGAGACGTCAATCGCCCCGCGCAGGCGGCGGCCCAAGAAAACCTCGGCCGCGGTGCATAGATCAGCCTCGAAGATCACGTTATCGCGCGCATCCAGACAGGTTAGACGCACCATGCCTGCCGCTGTGGTCAGGCGGAGCTCGCAAAATCCGGTCGGGTGGTCGGTATGGGCCTCGCCAACGGGCTTCATTGCGGCCTCGCACGTGCCAAATTCAAAGGCCAAGGCGCCGCTGCGGCCAACGATTTTTACCCGCAAGAACAACCCGTTTTGCGGATCGGCCAAGTTCAGGATCTGAAAACCCAGACCCATCATCTGGCTTTCTTGGTCAATCGGTTTGATGCGAAACCTGAGCCGCGCAGTCAGCTGGTTGCTCCGGTCGGCGGCCAAATGGCGTTTGGTTTCGATGCGAAAACGGCTGCCGAGCGCGCGCCCCGGAGAGATCAACAGCGCGCTGCCGTCGCCTGCGTTTGTATGTGCCGGTATCGCATAGGCGAAAGGTTCGGTTTTCTCGACGCTCCAGAACGAGGCGTCGACGCTATTGCAGTGCAACACCGCACCCGCGCCGAAATCGTCTTGCAAGCTGCGCAGCGCATCGGGCGCGGTGTAATCCAGACACCGCCGCCGGAAGCTGTAATAGGCGGGTTTTTTACGCCCTTCGTGATCCACAAGGCCAAAGGATTTTTCCTGTTTCAAATCCCAATCTTCATCGCGGTATTTATACCAAAATACCTTTTGTATGGCGCTGTCATGGGCGGCGTCGCCCATGAAGCTGCTGACGAAATCGGCCTGTGTCATCGCATCAAAATCATAGTTCTGCGCCAGATCGAGCGAACGCGCGCCAACTTCGGTGATCCATAGCGGCAGTTCGCCCAATCCCGCCTGCGCTGCCGCGCCGCGAAAGGCTTGGGTCAATTGCCAGCTATGGGCGGCAAACCCGTCGGGCGCCTCGCCGAAATAGGGGTAGGGGTGGAGGCCGATGGCGTCAAATGCCATGTCGCTGCGGTCGGGATCGCGCGCCGCAATGGCGGCGAAGACCTGTTTGGCGAAATCGGGAATGAAGTAGAACCCGTCGTGACCGGCATTATCGGAAAACTCGGCGGCAAATTCCTCGCGATAGTCGTGCAGCGTGTTGGCAAAGGCGGGGCGGGTGCGCGCATCATGGCCGACAAGGCCGTTCTCGGCAAAGCTTACGCCGCAAATCTTGCCAGCAAAGCCCACCGCCTTGAGGCTCTGCACGCCAGGGCGTAGCACCATGTCAACATATTCGGCGCCGGTCCACGGGCGATGGGTGCCGTCCTCTGCCTTGACGGAGACGTAGAAATCCGAGGCATTGGGCTCGTTCCAAAGCTCGAAATCGTCGATAAACCCGAAGGTTTGGGCCAAAGCCGTGACATATTCAGCGTATTTTTGGGAAAAATCCACCTCGCCCAGATAGGTCCATCGGGCCACCTCCGGATGGCAATTCATGATCACCGCCGTGATCTGGATATGTTTGGGCAAGAGCGCGACGAAGGCATGGTAATGATTGACCAGCCCCTCGTTGAGAACCATGTCGCCGCGGTCGGAGTATTGCACCAGATGCCGCCAATAAAACGGCAACCGGATCGCATTGAGCCCGCATTCGGCGATCACATCCATATAGGTCGCCATCCGGTCGGGATCGTCGAGCAATTTGCTGATGGTTTCGAAATTCAGCCCGATCTGCTCGATATTGCCTTGCTCTGGCGCGCCGCGTAGGGACGCGGGAGCCGTCTTGGCGGCTTGCGGCGCGGGGCGCGGCGGGGGGGAGTGATGGGCTTTGGTCTCGTCGGCGGGGGCGGGCGCAGAGGCCTCGCTTTGCGTGCGCGCGGCCATGATCTGCTGTATCAATTCAAGGCTGCGTGCGGCGCTGGGCGGGGTGGCCTCTACGGCATGGACCGAGGCCGCGGCAGCATGCGGATCGGCCAGCCACCTTGTGGTCGCATGAGGGATAAACCGCGCGCGCAAACGGGCGTTCGAGGCGGCGTAATGCGCCATAATCCGCCGCCGCGCCTCGGTGCCGAGCAGGTTTTGCCCGCGCTGCTCGCGCGCAACGGCGCGGTTGACCTTCCAGAAGGCCCCGCGCAGCGCCAGCTTTTCCTCGTCCGGCAAAGTTGCGTCGAGCATCCGCCGCACGGTGACGATTTCGGGCGAAAAGCTGACGTTTCGCGGCCCGCCCGCAGGCTGAGGTATCTTGATCCCGAGGGCTTTGCCAAAGCGGTCCACCGCATCGATCCCGAAAGCCGGATCGTCGTAGGGAATGGCCAGAACCCGCTCTGCGCCGACCAAATCCGCATAGCTCGCGATCAAGCGCTCGTAATCGGCGGGCAGCGGGGCGCGCAAGTCGACGCCTTTGAAATCGCTGAATATCAATAACGGGTCGCGGCGCAGGACAGCGTCAACAAACTCCTCCGGCTCGAGCGCGCAATAGGAAGATTTGCAAAGCTCGCGATACATGCTTTCGATGTAGTCGTCCTGCCGGCGCAGCAGGCACACCACAGTGGTTTCATAGCGATCCGCGAGCGCCGCGATCTGCGCGGGATCGATCACCGACAGCAATTCGGTGCTCACGATCACCGTGTCGGCCGGCGAGGCGTCGATGGCTTGGATCAATGCGCGATGCGGCGCGGCGGCCTCTGCGGATGGCTCGAGCACCATGAAATGATGGCCGGGGTTGTTGGGGTTGGCATAGAGCGGCGGGTAGAAGACCCCTTGCCGCGCCAAAGCAACATCAGCCCGCGCCAAGGCATACTGGATCGAGGTCGTCCCAGTCTTATGCGTGCCGATATGCACAAACAGCCGTTTCATTGCGCCCCTTCAAAGGCTTGGGTCATGGGTTGACACGTCCGGCTTAACCCAAGCACAGCGCCGCATCAATCAATGCAGCAGGCGGCGCGGCGCATCGTGCAAAGCCGGACGGGTCCGGCATAGGTCCGCGCGCGTTAAAGTGGCGTAAAACTGATGCTTGGGCAGGACGGCGCAAGCGGCGGCGTTGCGGCGCGATCTATGCGCGATGGTGGCGGGGTTTAATGCGGGCCGCTTTGAGGGTCTCCGTGATGCGATGCGCTGGGCCTCAGGCGGGGCAAAAGAAAACAAAAACAACGGGATGTCCCAAAAGTCCATGCAGTTTGAGGCGGCCCGAGGTCCGCTGCCGATTGAGGGCAGGGCGCATTTTGCCGCTGGGCGCGCACGCATGTCTCGCGCGATAAATGCTAAACCTTGAAGCAGTTTTCCAGAGGGCAGAGGGCAGAGGGCGCTGCGCCGATCTGAGACCGCGCGCCGCGCCCGAGCCGCCGGTTGGATCAGGCCAGCGCCGCAAGCAGGGCATCAATCCCTGCCTGCGCAACCTCTTGATCTTGCGCGGGCGTGCCCGAGCTGACCCCGATACCGCCAATCACATCGCCGTCAAAGGTCACGGGCAAACCGCCGCCGACCACCATCAGCCGCCCGCCAATGGCCGAGGAAATCCCGTAGGCCGGCGATCCGGGCTGGCTGGCAGCGCCATATTCATGGGTGGCCTTTTTGGCCGCCGAGGCCGTGTAGCTTTTGTCGATGGCGATGGTCGTCGAGGTGACCTTGCCGCCATCCATGCGCTCGAAGGCAACGAGGTTGCCGCCTTCGTCGGTGATGGCGATGCACATGGGCACGCCGATCTCGGCCGCCTTGTCGCGCGCTCCCGCGATCAATATCCGCGCCTCGGAAATATCCAGTCGTTTGATGGTCAACATCTTATGCGCCTTTCTGGGCTTTGGCCGCGCGCCGCGCCGCGTGAAGAAGGGGTTCGGTATAGCCGGAGGGTTGCTCGATCCCTTTGAAGATCAAATCGCGCGCCGCGTGAAAGGCGATCCCGTCAAAGGCCGGAGCCATAGGCACATAGGCCGGATCAGAGGCGTTTTGCGCGTCGACCTTCGGGGCCATCCGGCGCAGGGCGGCGTCGATCTCGTCGCCCGAGCAAATTCCGTGCAGCATCCAGTTGGCCAGATATTGCGAGGAAATCCGCAAGGTCGCGCGATCCTCCATCAATCCGACATCATTGATATCAGGCACTTTCGAGCAGCCGACGCCTTGATCGACCCAGCGCACCACATAACCAAGGATCGATTGGCACGCATTGTCCAATTCGCGCGTGACCTCGGCATCCGACAGGTTGCGGCCATGCATCAATGGCGGGGTCAAAAGCGCCTCTTTCGATGCTTTCTCGCGCGATTTGAGCTGCTGCTGCAATGCGGCGACATCGACCTGATGGTAATGCGTGGCATGCAGGGTCGCAGCCGTGGGCGAGGGCACCCAAGCGGTATTCGCACCGGCTTTCGGGTGGCCGATTTTCACCTCCAGCATCTCGGCCATCATGTCGGGTTTGGCCCACATGCCTTTGCCGATCTGTGCCTTGCCCGACAGGCCCGCGGCCAGACCAGTATCGACATTGCCCGCCTCATAGGCTCCCAGCCAAGGCGCGGCCTGCATCTCGGCTTTGGGGATCACTGCGCCGCCCTGCATCGAGGTATGGATTTCGTCGCCGGTGCGGTCCAGAAAGCCGGTGTTGATGAAAACGCAGCGGTTTTTGACGGCCTTGATACAGGCGGCAAGGTTGGCCGAAGTGCGGCGCTCTTCGTCCATCACGCCCAGTTTCACCGTATTGGCGGGCAGGCCGAGGATCGTCTCGACGCGGCCAAAGAGCGTGTCGGCAAAGGCCGCTTCTTCGGGGCCATGCATCTTGGGTTTGACCACATAGACCGAGCCTGCGCGCGAATTTTTGGTGTCGCTGCGCGCCAGATCATGCATCGCGGCCGCAACGGTCACGGCGGCGTCGAGCATCCCTTCGGGGGTTTCCTTGCCGCCCATCATCACCGCATCGGTGGTCATCAAGTGCCCCACGTTGCGCACCAAAAGCACCGCGCGCCCCGCATGGGTGACCGCATTGCCTTGCGGATCGGTATAGCGCACATCGGGGTTCAAACGTCGGGTCACCTCGCGCCCGCCCTTTTCGAAGGTCTCGCTCAAGGTGCCATCCATCAGGCCAAGCCAATTGGCATAGACGGCGCATTTGTCTTCGGCGTCCACCGCCGCGACACTGTCCTCGCAATCCTGAATCGCGGTCAGGGCGCTTTCGAGGCGCAGATCGCTGATGCCTGCCGGATCGCTCTTGCCGATGGCGCTTTCGCGGTCCACGACCACCTCGATCAACAGCCCGTTCTTGCGCAGCATAAGACCGCCGCCCGCCGTGGTTCCGGCAAATTGCGACGGATCGGCAAGGCCGGTTTCCAACCCTTTGGTGGTGATCAACACCGTCTCGCCCGTCGGCACGATCGCCTCGACATCGGCCCAGCTTCCGCCCGCCAAAGGCGCGACCTTGTCCAGATGCGCGCGCGCCCATGCGATGACTTTCGCGCCGCGCGCCGCGTCATAGCCTTTGCCCTCGGGCGTGCCCGCGATGGCATCGGTCCCGTAAAGCGCATCATAGAGCGAGCCCCAACGCGCATTCGCCGCATTGAGCGCAAAGCGTGCGTTCATCACCGGAACGACCAATTGCGGCCCTGCGATGGAGGCGATCTCTGCATCGACATTCTCGACCGGGATCTCAAAGGGGGCGGGTTCGGGCTGCAGATATCCGATCTTTGTCAGGAAGGCGCGGTAGTCCGCCGCGTCGATGTCCTGCCCCTTGCGCGCCAGATGCCACGCGTCGATCTGCGCCTGCAACTCATCGCGCCGCGCCAAAAGCGCCGCATTCACCGGCATCAAATCACGCAGCATTTCGGCATAGCCGGACCAGAACGCATCGGGCGTGACACCTAAAAGCACTTTGTTCTCAATCAGATCGGCAAGCGGGGCGGCGACCGAAAGGCCGAAGCGGTCAACATAATTTGTCATGGCACTCTCCTGTGTTGGGCATGTTGTAGGGCAGGGCTTGCCGGACTTCCCGTTTTGGGAATAAGTTTTTCACGATGCGGAAAGCTGCGCGCCGGCCGCCGCCAAACCGCCGCACAAACCAGCAACACGAGGTCACGATCATGCCAAGCCAGAAATCCGAAGGGGTGCAATCGGTGACGCGCGCCTTGCGCCTTTTGACGCTGCTGAGCCAATCGGACGAAGGCCAAAGGGTCAGCGATCTGGCGCGCGAGGCAGATTTGGCGGTCTCGACGGCGCACCGGCTTTTGACCACGCTGGAGCAAAGCGGCTTTGCGCAATTTGCCCCTGATGATGCGCTTTGGCATGTCGGGCGCGCGGCCTTTTCGGTGGGCGCGGCCTATACGCAGCGGCGCAACTTTATCGCGCCGGCCTTGCCGTTCTTGCGCCGTCTGCGCGACGAGACGCGCGAGACCGCCAATTTGGGGATTCTGGACGAGGATCAATTGGTCACCGTCTCGCAAGTGGAAAGCCGCGAGATCATGCGCGCCATCTCCCCTCCGGGCGGGCGGGTGCCGGTGTTTTGCTCGGGCATGGGCAAGGCGATTTTGGCCACATGGCGCGACGATCAAATCGCCGCATTCGCCGCGCGCACAGGGTTTCACCCGCTGACCTCGCGCTCGCATCGCGCGCTGCCAGCGGCCATGGCGGATATCGCGCGGGTTCGGGCCTGCGGCTATGCGGTGGATGACGAGGAGCATGTCACGGGACTGCGCTGCGTTGCCGCCGCCGTGCATGGCCCGCAAGGCGATGCGGCCTGCGCGATCTCGGTCTCGGGTCTGGCCGCGCGGTTGACGCCCGCACGGATCGAAACCATCGGCGCGCAGGTCGAACGCGCGGCGCAGGATTTGACGGCGGCCTTGGGCGGCGCGCGCTAGGCCTTAGCCGCAGGGGTCACCGAATTATATTTTCGCTTGGGTCGGGCCGGATTTGCCGCCATATAGGCTGCGATTGTGCGGCCCAACGGCCGCCGCGCCGCCCTCACAAACACCCGAGACCCGATGCCCGAGCAAAGCAAGAACCGCCCCAAACCAAGCCCCAAACAGCGCCTCGCAGCATTGGGCGAACGGCTGTCGGGTGCCGTCATGGTGGGCTTGGTCGATCTGATCCGCCTGTTGCCCTACCGCTGGCGTATCCCGTTCGGAGGGTGGTTTTTCTCGCGGGTTCTGGCGCCGCTGGTGGGCTATCGCCGCCGGATCAAGAATAACCTGCGCCTGACGGGGATCGACCTGCCGCCCGATGAAATCAAACGCCTCGCGCGGGCCGTGCCGGACAATATGGGCCGTTCGGTGCTGGAAATTTTTTCGCCCGAAAACCTGCATGACGTGACGCTTGCAACGCCCTTTGAGGGCGAAGGCATGTCGGCGGTCGAGGCGGCGCGCGCCAAGGGCCAGCCGGTGATCTTCGTCTCGGGGCATTTTGGCAATTACGATGTGATCCGCACCGGATTTGCCGCCCGCGGATTTCCGCTCGGCGGGCTCTACCGGCGCATGAATAACCGCTATTTCAACGACCGCTATGTCGCCGCGATTTCGGCGGCGGGCAGCCCCTTGTTCGAACGCGGGCGCAAGGGCATGGCGCAGATGGTCAAACACCTCAAAGAGGGCGGATCGCTGGCGCTGTTGATCGATCAACATATGGGCGCGGGCGAGCCGCTGACCTTCTTTGGCCAAACCGCCTATACGGCGCTCTCGGCGGCGCAACTGGCGCTCAAATATGACGCTTTGGTCATCCCGTGCTATGCCATTCGCCAACCCGACGGGATGAGCTTTCGGGTCGAATTGGAAGCGCCGATCGCCCATAGCACCGCAGCCGAGATGACCCAAGCGCTCAACGACAGCCTCGAGCGGCGGGTGCGCGAGAATATGGGGCAATGGCTTTGGGTGCACCGGCGCTGGAAAGGCGCGGGGCGCAAAGCCTGACGGCTGCGGCTTGCTCCTGCTTGGCGGGCTGGTAAACTTGCGCAAAACCATGGGGGCGCGGGCCTTCGCGAAAGGGATCACATGAGCGATAATCTACCCTCCGACGCGGTTGCGATTTTGCCTGCGCGCGGCGGCTCCAAACGCATCCCCCACAAAAACCACCGCCCCTTTGCGGGGCGTCCGGCGATGGGATGGCCCTTGGCTGCGGCGCAAGAGAGCGGATTGTTCACGCGCATCATCGTCAGCACCGATGACGCTGAAATTGCCCAGACGGCCAAGAGCTTAGGCGCCGAAGTGCCCTTCATTCGCGATCCTGCGCTCGCGGATGATTTTACCGGCACCACCGAAGTGATCCGCGATGCGGTCACGCGGCTTGGCCTCGCGCCCGATGTGCCGGTCTGTTGCCTTTATCCGACGGCGTTTTTTGTCACGCCCGAGGACCTCAGCGAAGGGCTGGACCTGTTGGCGGGCGGGGCGCGCTGGGTTCTGGCGCTGGGCGAATACCGCACCCCGATCCAGCGCGCCTACCGGCGCAGTGGCAGCGGGGCCAATGTGGCGGCCATGGACGCCGCGATGATGCCCAAACGCTCGCAAGACCTCGAAACCGCCTATTTCGACAGCGGGCAGTTCTATTGGGGCCGCGCCGAGGCGTGGTGCGACGGGCAGGCGCGCATTTGGGACGGTGCGGCGGGCGTGATCTTGCCCGCTGACCGCTGCGTCGACATCGACACGATGGATGATTGGCATTTCGCGGAAAAACTCTTTGCCCTGCGCGAGAAAGCCTAGGCCATGCGGCTGTTGATCCGCGCAGATGGCGATGGCCGGATCGGCGGCGGGCATATCATGCGCTGCCTGTCCTTGGCTGATGCGGCGCGCGCGGCAGGTCATGAGGTGACCTTTTTGATGATCGACGCGGGCGGCGGCATGGCCGATTGGGTGCGCGCGGCGGAGCATGGTTTGATCTTGATGCCAACCCAAAGCATGCCAGCGCAAAGCGCCGCCGATGCGGGGGGGGGTGGCGGCGCGGCGGGTCCTGATGGCTATGCCGACTGGCTGCGCCAGCCGTGGCAGCAGGACGCCGAACGCAGCGCTCTTGAGGCGTTGCGCGTGCAAGCCGATTGGGTGATTTTGGATCACTACGGGATCGACCGGCGCTGGGTTGCGGCGCTGCGCGCGCGGGTGCCGGAGGTGCGGTTGATGGCGTTTGACGATCTTGACGACCGTGCGCTTGGGGCGGATCTGCTGCTGGACCAGACGCGTTTGGGCGCCGCGCCGCGCCGCCATCGGGCCTTGGCGCGGCTCAGCGGGCCGCATTTCGCGCTATTGCGTCCCGAATTTGCAGCCGCGCGCCCTGCCGCTTTGGCGCGGCGCGGCGGCGAGATCGGGCGTATCCTCATCGCACCGGGGATGATGGACGCGGCAGGGCTTGCGCCGCTGGCGCTGGACGCTGTGGCGCGCTGGAACGTCCGAACGCGCGCGGCGCCGCTTCGGGCCGAGGTGGTGATGGGATCGGCGTCGCAAAGCCGCGAGGCCGTAGAGGCGCGCGCGGCGCAGGAGCGCGATTTTTGCCTGACGCTGGACGCAACCGATATGGCGGCACGCATGGGCGCGGCGGATCTGTGCATCGGCGCGGGGGGCACGACAAGCTGGGAGCGCTGCTGCCTCGGCCTGCCCACCCTGACCATCGCGGTGAGCGACAACCAACGCCCTGGCGTTGCGGCTTTGGCCGAGGCGGGGGCGGCGGTGGCGCTCTCGCTCGAGGACGCGCGCGATCCGGCGCGGCTCGATGCGGCACTGGCCGAGGCGATCAGCCGCTCGGCGACGCTGGCCGAGGCGGCGGCGCAAATCTGCGACGGGGGCGGCGCGGCGCGGGTGGTGGCGGCGCTCGGCGGGGCGCTGCGCCCCTTGAGGGCCGATGATGCCGAGCAGCTTTTCGCATGGCGCAACCAGCCCCATATCCGCGCCGCCAGCCTGAGCGCCGACCCGCTTGAATGGGACAGCCATGCCGCTTGGGTCGCCCGCGCGGCGCAGCGCGAGGACGCGGTGTATTGCATCTATAGCGAAGCGGGCCGCGATCTGGGGCTGGTCTCGGCGGTGCAGCGCGCGCAAGGCGATTGGCATTGGAGCTTTTACATCGGAGCAGCACAGGCGCCAAAGGGCGCGGGCGGGCGGATGCTGGCCGCCTTTTTGCGCCAGATGGCCGCCCGCCGCGATGTGCAGGCGCTCACCGCCGAGGTTTTGCCGCAAAATACCGCCTCGCTACGCTTGCACGAGACCTTGGGATTTACCCCTACCACAGCGGCGCCAGACAGCCGCGCGCTTGCCTTTCGCCTGCCTACATGGGATGTGCGAGACAGGCTGGCGCTGCCCGCCGCCAATTGAGAGGATGTCAGCATGAGCGCAGAATTCCACATTGCCGGACGCCCCATCGGGGCGGGTCATTCGCCCTATATCATCGCCGAATTGTCAGGCAATCATAACGGCGATCTGGCCCGCGCCTTGGCGCTTGTGGATGCCGCCGCCGAAACCGGCGCGGATGCGGTCAAATTGCAAACCTATACCGCCGATACGATCACCATCGACGCCGATAGGCCCGAATTTCGCATCAGCGGCGGGCTTTGGGACGGGCGCAGCCTCTATGAGCTTTACCAAGAGGCCAGCACGCCTTGGGACTGGCACGCGGCGCTGTTCGAACGCGCGGCGAAACACGGGCTGCATTGCTTTTCCTCGCCGTTTGACCATACGGCGGTGGATTTTCTCGAAGGGCTGAACGCGCCCGCCTATAAGATCGCCTCGTTCGAATTGGTCGACACGCCGCTGATCCGCAAGGCCGCGCGCACCGGCAAGCCGCTGATCATGTCGACGGGCATCGCCAATTACGCCGAGATCGAGGAAGCGCTCAAAGCGGCGCGCGAGGGCGGAGTGGCTTGCGTCGCGCTGTTGCATTGCATCTCGGCCTATCCGGCCAAACCCGAAGACATGCGCCTGCAAACCATCGAGGCTCTGGCGGCGGCCTTTGGTGTCACGGTGGGCCTGTCGGATCATACGCTCGGATCGGCGGTGACCGTGGCCAGCATCGCGCGCGGCGCGTCGATCATCGAAAAACACCTGACCTTGGCGCGCTCTGACGGCGGGCCGGATGCGGATTTTTCGCTCGAGCCGCATGAGTTCAAGCAATTGGTCGATGATGCGCGCATGGCCCATGCCGCGATGGGCGCGCCGCGCTATGACCGCGCCGGTGTCGGCGGGGCGAATGCGCAATTCCGCCGCTCGCTTTATGTGGTGGCCGATGTGGCCAAGGGCGCGGCGCTGACGGCTGAAAATATCCGCTCGATCCGTCCTGGTCACGGGCTTGCGCCCAAACATTACGAGCGCGTTTTGGGACGCACCGCCGCGCGCGATCTCAAACGCGGCGAGGCTTTGGCGTGGGATATGCTGGGCTAGAGCCTAGGCGCCCAGAACTTGGCGCTCGATGATCTCGGCGGCGCGGGTCAGGTTGCTGTCGAAGTTGCCGAACCGCGCGCGCACCGCGTCCATCACCGGATTGGGTTTGCCGATCGAGGCAACAAAAGCCTCCAGTCCCGCGAGATCGCCGATCTGCGGCAATTCGGAAAACACGCTGACGTTTTCGGCAAAGACCGCCGCCGGTTTGCCGCAATAGATGCAATCGAGCACCGTGGTCGAGGTGGGAGAGACCATCGCGTCGCATAGATCAATCGCGTCATGGATCGTCGCCTTGGCCAAAGGGCCGGAATAGTAATGCGAAAACATCACGTTGGGGTGTTTGTCGGCCAAGGCTTTGTCGAGCGCGCGGTGGTTTTTGCGCACCTTGCCGCGATGCGAGCGAATGATGATCCCGAGGTCCGGATGACGGGTCAGCATCGCATCCATCAGGTCATAGAAATGCTGGATATGATCGGCGCTATAGCGCCCGCCGCCCCAGCGAAACGATTGGCACACCAGCAGGCGGCGCGGATAGCGCGAGGCCCAATCAGCAAGCTCCGGCCCCCATGTCGCGGGCGGCAGGATGTTTTGTTTGGTGAAGCCGCAGACCTCGATTTTCTCGGGCACATCGGGGGTGAACAGGGCGCGGTTCTCGCCCAAAGGCTCCCAGAACAGCAGCTTTTGCGAATAGTAATTTTGCGGGTGATCGACCAGCGGTCCGTTCACGCCCAGCTGATAGGCGCCGTGCTGCAGGTAAATGCACTGCTGCCCGATCTTGCGAATATAGCTGCCGCGTTGTTTGCGCGTGGTGGTGTCCCAAAAGGGGTCGGCGATGGTCAAAACCGCACCGGCGCGGCGAATGTCGCGTTGATAGAGCAACTTCATGCGCAGTTTCGAGGCGGGCTGCGGCATGAAGCCATGGGCCTTGAAGGCCTCGGTGAGCCGCCGTTCCTTGCGCAGCAGTTTCGAATAGACCAAGGCTTTGACCTTGAGCCGCCCGCGCGCATGCACCCGCGCTAGCACCGGATAGGTGCTTTCGACATCCGGCATCCCGTTGAGATAGGCCAGAAGGGTCGGGGTCTCAGCCATCAAGCGCAGCCTTCAAAACCGCTTTCACCTCGTCCTGATCGGCCTCGGTCAAACCGGCATAAAGCGGAATGCTGATGGCGCGGTCGTAATAGCCTTCGGCATTGGGAAAATCGCCGCGTTTGAAGCCGAGATCGCGATAATACGGCTGCGTATGGACGGGGATATAATGCACGTTGACCCCGATGCCGCCCGCGCGCAGACGGGCAAAGACATCGGCGCGGCTTTCGACTTGGATCGGGTAGAGGTGATAGGCCGAATAGCTGTCGGTGCTTTGCGCGGGCAAGGTGATGGGCAGCGCCGCCAATATGTCGTCATAGCGCGCGGCCAGCGCATTGCGGCGGGCGACAAAGGCGCCCAAGCGGTCCATCTGGCTGACGCCCAAAGCCGCCTGCATTTCGGTCATGCGGTAGTTGTAGCCAAGCGCGACCTGCTCGTAATGCCATCCGCCTTGGCCCTGCGCGCAGGTCATCAAATCGGGCGAACGGGTGACGCCATGCGAGCGGAATAAATCCATCTTCTGCGCCAATGCCGCGTCTTGCGTTGTGGCCAATCCGCCCTCGGCGGTGGTGATGATTTTCACCGGATGGAAGCTGAACACGCAAATGTCGCTATGGGCGCAATTGCCCACGGGCGCGCCTTGGTAGCTTGCGCCAATCGCGTGGGAGGCATCTTCGATCACCTTGACTCCATAGCGTTTTGCCAATGCGCCGATCGCCGCCATGTCACAGCTTTGCCCCGCGAAATGCACCGGAATGATCACCTTCGGCAAGGTGCCGGAGGCCTCGGCCTCGGCCAGCTTTTGCGCCAAAGCCTCGGGGCACATGAGGTAGGTGTCAGGCGTGATATCGACAAAATCCACGCGCGCCCCGCAATACAGCCCGACATTGGCCGAGGCGACAAAGGTATTGGGCACGGTCCACAGCCGGTCGCCCGCGCCCAGCCCCAGCGCAAGACAGGCGATATGCAGCGCCGAGGTCGCCGAATTCACCGCAACCGCATGGGCCGCGCCGCAATGGGCGGCGATTGCCGCTTCGAACCGCGGAACCGCAGGCCCTTGGGTCAGGAAATCAGAGCGCAGCACCGCCACAACGGCGGCGATATCCTCGTCAGAAATATCCTGCCGACCGTATGGGATCATCAGAATTTACCGATCTTTTCGCGGTTGGCATTGACCCAAGCGGTCAATTCTTCGGGCTTCATCCACTCGGCGTTATTGTCCGACGCATAGGTGAAATCTTCGGGCACTTTCTTGCCGTCCTTGATCCGAACGGGGTCTTTCGACCAGTTGTGGATCGCGGGGATGATCTTGAAATGATCGGCGTATTCATAGGTATGCGGCGCGTCCTCGGCGCCGATCATCTGCTCGTGCAGCTTCTCGCCAGGGCGAATGCCGATGACCTTTTGCGCCGCGCCCGGTTTGACCGCCTCGGCGATGTCGGTGATGACCATCGAGGGGATTTTGCGCACGTAAATCTCGCCGCCGACCATATCGTCGAAGGCATGCCAGACCAGTTCCACGCCTTGTTCGAGCGTGATCATGAAACGGGTCATGCGCGGATCGGTGATCGGCACTTCGGTGCCATCCGGCAAGGTCAGGAAAAACGGAATGACCGAGCCGCGCGAGCCCATGACATTGCCGTAGCGCACCACCGAAAACCGGCATTTATCCGCGCCCGAATAGCTGTTGCCGGAGACGAACAATTTATCCGAGGCCAGTTTGGTCGCGCCGTAGAGGTTAACGGGGCTGGAGGCCTTGTCGGTCGAGAGCGCGACACAGCGTTTCACGCCTTTGTCGATACAGGCGTCAATCACGTTCATCGCGCCGTTGATGTTGGTTTTGACGCATTCAAACGGGTTATATTCCGCCGTCGGCACGATCTTGGTCGCTGCCGCATGCACCACATAATCCACCCCGTCCAGCGCGCGGTAAAGCCGCTCGCGGTCGCGCACATCGCCGATGAAAAACCGGATGCGCGGGTCGTCGCCGTAGGTCTTGGCCATTTCCCATTGCTTCATCTCGTCGCGCGAATAGATGATGATGCGGCGCGGGTTATATTTTTCGAGCGTCATCGGCACGAAACGCGAGCCGAACGAGCCTGTCCCGCCCGTGAGAAGAATTGTTGATCCGGTCAGCACTGGCCTGCCCCTATATTGCGAAGTGTCTGTCGGCGCGCAGATGCCCCGCGCGCGTGGTTGGCATGGTTTTACGCGCGCCTGCCGTGGTTGTAAATCATCGCCCGTGCCCGCAGGCACCGTCAGGCGCCGCGCCGCCCAAGCACGAGAACCTGCGAGACATAGCTGCCGCTGTCATTCATCTCGCCGTAAACGAAGGCATCGGCGGCAAGCGTGTCAAATCCTTGAAACTCTTGGGCAATAAATTTGGTCGTGACCTGTTCAAACACGCCGATATCGCCCGCCTTTTGCGCGATTTTCTTGCCCACGGCGGTGTTGCGCGTGATCACATGCCCCGCCGTCAGCGGCGCGACAAGCGAGATGTAGTTGGCCACCACATCCGGCTCCATCTCCTGAAACGACATGAAATTTGCGAAAAGATCGAACTGGCCTTTGAGTTTCGGCAATTGCCACGGGCAGAGCACCACCGCCTTGTAGCGCCCTTTGAGGGCCTCAAGGTCGATCTGTGCCATCTCGCGGCTGTCCGTGTAGCATAGCACCTGATCGGCGCCGAAAACCTGCTGCAAATAGTAGGTCGAAACCGCCGCCACAGGCGGAATATCGACGTTGACATAGAGGCTGCCTTCGGGCTGCGCCTTGAGCAATATCTCGCCCAATGTCCCGTATCCGCCGCCGATTTCCAGAACCGAGCGGATGCCCGAGGTGTCCACCGTCTTTTTCAACAGGTTGAGCGCGCGCATGTAGTTGAGCATCGAGCGGCTGTAGCTCTTGCCGTCGAATTCGAACCGCTCGCCGCCGCCCGCATTGCTTTCGCTGACGCTGTCGATGTCCAATCCGCCCGCCACCGAGGTGGCGCGCAATATCCGGTAGTCAAGCCGCGCGCGGTCCGAACGTGTCAATCGCACCATCGCCTTGGCGCGTTTGCGCGGGCGCATCCGGTCCACCAAGGGCAACAGGTATTTGCCATATTTGCGCAGGGTGTTGGAGGCATAGACCGGCACATAGAAAAACGCCGCCGACGGATGGGTGCGGAAATTTTCCAACCCCTCGGCCTCGATATCCTTGACGATTGCCTCAAGGCCGCTGTTCCAGAAATTCGTCGGCTTATAAAGGTCGGGCGCGGCCTCCATATCGGCTAGCATATGGCGCAATCCGCCGTCTTCTCCGCTCATGGCTTACCCCGCCCTTTATTCATTGAGGTCATATTCAGAACTTTGCCCGCGCGGTCAAGCATCGGGCAGCGCGCCAAGCACCGCGCCAAGGCAGGCATCGGTCGCGGGCGTGCCGGCGCCAAGCACCTCTTGGGCGGCGCGGGTTTGGCGCGCGCGCGCCTGTGCGCCCTCCAGCGCCGAGAGCGCGGCGGCGATCTGCGGGCTGCTGTGCGCTTGGAGCGTCCCGCCCGCCGCCGTCAGGCGCGCGTAGATTTCGGCGAAGTTGCCCACATGCGGCCCCGTGAGGATCGCCGCGCCGAGGCGCAGCGGCTCATAGGGGTTATGCCCGCCGATTTGCGCTAGCGATCCGCCGATAAAGGCGCGCGGCGCAAGACGATACCACAGGCCCATTTCCCCCAAAGTATCCGCCAGATAGACCTGCGTTTGCGCATCCGGCCCCGCGCCCGTGCTGCGCCTTGCGTATCGCAGGCCCTGCGCGCTCAAAATCGCCGCCACAGCATCGCCGCGTTCGGGGTGGCGCGGGGCAAGGATCATCAAACAATCGGGGGTCTGTTCGAGAACCCTCAGGTGGGCCGCGCAAAGCACCTCTTCCTCGCCCTCGTGGGTCGAGGCGGCGAGCCAGACGGGCCGCGCGCCAATCGCCATCTGTAGCGCCGCCAGCGCCTGCGCATCGGCCTCGGGCGGCGGGAGTTCCTCCTTGAGCGATCCGGTGACGGTCAGCCTTGGCGCCTCGACCCCGACCGCGCGCATCGCCTCGGCGGTGGCGCGCTCTTGGACGTAGATATGCCGGAAAGGCGAGAGCAGCGCCGCCGCCGTGCGCGGCAATTTGCGCCAATGGCGCGCGGTTTTGGCCGAGACACGCGCATTGATCAACAGCGCAGGAATATGGCGCGCCTCGATTTCGTGCAAAAGCCGCGGCCACAGCTCGCTTTCGGTGAAAACCGCCACATCAGGGTGCCAGTGATCCAAAAAGGCGCGCGTTGCGGCGGGCGTGTCGATGGGGGCATATTGATGGGCCGCGCGCGGCGGCAAATCGCGCGCCAAAAGCGCCGCAGAGCTGCGCGTCGTGGTGGTCACCAAGACCGCGATATCCGGCGCCGACGCGATCAGGCGGCGGATCAGTTCAAGCACCGATTGGCTCTCGCCGACGCTGGCCGCATGAATCCACACCAGCCGCCCCGCAGGGCGCGCCGCGCTGGCCGTGCCATAGCGCTCGCCGATCCGCGCCGCCTCTTCCTTGCCGCGCGCGATCCGGCGCCGGTGCGCCATCCGGTAGGCCCCGCCCGCGATCCGCGACAGGCCCAGATAGAGGCGCAAAAGAGGGGTGAGAGGCGTCATGTCGTCCGGCATATTTGGGATGCAGGCGCGCCGAGGCGGGCCACCTGCCTAAGGCTTTGGCCTAAGCCGCGCGGCGCGGCCCGTCAAGCGCCGCGCCCGCGCTCAGGACAGCTTCCAAAGCGGTTTGAACCCCGCTTTTACCGCCGCTTGGTCATAGTGATCGGCGAACCAGTCACGGATGGGGATCGGGCCAAGGCGGGCCATATCGGCCTCGTAACAATCAAGAATATGGTCCAAAATGCCGGTTTTCGTCGATTTGAGGTGCAAGAAGCGAAAGCTCAATTGCTTGCGCGCCACGTCGAGCGGCGCGCCCTCCACATGCAGCAAATAAAGCGCCGCCACCAATCCGGCGCGATCCGCCCCCGATTTACAATGAAAGACAAACGGTTTCTCGAGCCGGTCGAGCGTGTCGATGACCTCTAGGTAATTCTCTTTGGGCAAGGCCGCGCGGGCCGCCAAGGCGATGCTGACCAAGGTGATGCCAAAGCGCGCGCAGGCCTCTTCTTCGAGCAGGTAATGGCTGACCTTCGGGGTGCCGCGCAGGTTCAAAATTGTCTTGATCCCCATGGCGGCATATTTCTCGATCCGCGCCGGCGAGGGTTGGTTCGAGCGCCAGACATCCGGCGCGATCTCTTCGAGATTGGTCCATGCCCCGCGCAAAAACGCGTGATCAAACAGGTGGAAATGCCACATCGCCGCGCGGCGGTTTTCCGGCGTCGAGATGTCATTGCCAAAGCTACCGCGCCGCCCGCGTTCGAGGTCTTTGAAGGCGGCGGCAAGTTTCTTGAACATGGGCGTGGGTCCGGCGTTGTTGGCAACTGCCGAGGGATAGTCATTCGCGCGCTCTATTGCAAGCATGCGGCGGCGCTGGCCTGCGGGGGCGGGGACGGGCGCGAAGAGGGTGCGGCCGCGCGCGCCGCCCGCATCCCGCCGCCCGCGCCGTCGAAGCTGCGCGATCCAGCTATCGGTATGCTTGGCCCGCGCGGCCAAGCCTGCAGGCAATGCTGGTAATTTCTTTTTATATCGTCTTATCTTTGGCGCGAGGGCAGCGGATCTGCGTCGCGCTTTGAGGGTTGGGTATGGCGCTCCGGCAGGGCGGCAAGGGGGGAAAGCAATGAAAGTCTTGATCACAGGGGCGGCAGGTTTCTTGGGTCGCCGTCTGACGCGAGAGCTGATCGCGCGCGGATCGCTCACCGATAGCGCGGGAAAATTGCGCCAGATCACCCAGATCATATTGGCCGATCTGGCCGACATCGCGCCCCCGCCGAGCGGCGATCTCCCGATCGAGGTGATGCAAGGCGATCTGGCCGATCCGGCCTATCTCGCCCGCCTTGGCGGTTTTGACAGCCTGCTCCACCTTGCCTCGCAACTGACGTTGCAATCGGAGCAAGACCCCGACCACGGTTTCGCGGTCAACAGCGGCGCAATGCACCGGTTGATCATGACCGCGCAGGGGCGGCCCAAGCTGGTCTTTGCCTCCTCCATCGCGATCTTTGGCGCGGGGCTGCCCGAGGTCGTGGACGACCATGTCGAGCCGGTGCCATTGACCAGCTATGGCACCCATAAGGCCCTCAATGAATTGATAATTTCCGACTACTCGCGCCATGGCCGGATTGACGGGCGTGCCCTGCGTTTGCCGATTGTGGTGACCCGTCCGGGGGCGGCGCAACCGGCCGTGTCGGACCGCGTGGCGGCCTTGTTGCGCGAGCCGCTGGAGGGGCGCGATATCGCCGCGCCTTTTGCCCCCGAAACGCTGTTGCCTCTGGCCTCGGCGGGGGCGGTGGTGCGGGCGCTCATCGCCCTGCACGAACAGCCCGCCGAAGCCTTGCCGCCCAAACGCGCGCTCAACCTTCCGGCGCTCAGCGTGAGGGTGCAAGACCTCGGCCGCGCCCTCGCGCGCGCAGGGGCCAAAGGCGCGCTCAGCTATGCGCCCGAGCCGCAATTGCAAGCCATCGTGGACGGCTGGCCGCAGCGGTTCACCTCGCGCCATGCCGCCCGAATGGGCCTTGCGCCTGATGCGAGTATCGAGGCGATTATTGAAGATTATCAAATGAATAGAGCAGGTTGACAGATGGCGGATATTTGCATCATCGGCGCCGGATCATCGGGCGTCACCGTGGCCAAATCCTTGGCCGCAGAGGGGCTGGCCTTCGACATTTTCGAGAAGGGGTCGGACATCGGCGGCATGTGGCGATACGAGAATGATAACGGGCAAAGCTCCTGCTATGCCTCGCTGCATATTGACACCTCGCGGCCCAATCTGGGCTATAGCGATTTTCCGATCCCGCAGGACATGCCGGATTTTCTCAGCCACGCGCAATTCTTGCACTATCTGGAGCGCTATGCCGAGGCCTTTGGCATCCGCGAAAGGGTCACATTCAACACCGAAATCGAAAGCGTCACGCCCCAAGAGGACGGCGGTTTCAGCGTTAAAATAAAGGGCGGTGAGGCGCGCTCCTATGCCCATGTGATCGTCGCCAACGGCCATCTGTCGGATCCGCGTATGCCGCAGTTCGAGGGGCAGTTTGACGGGGCGCAAATCCACTCGCATCACTACCGCACAGCGGACCCCTATCAGGACGCGCGGGTGCTGGTGGTGGGGCTTGGCAATTCGGCGGTCGATATCGCCGTGGATATCGCGCGGCGGGCCGAACATGTGACCCTCTCCACACGGCGCAGCGCATGGGTCATGCCGAAATATCTCTTTGGCATTCCGATTGATCAAGTATCCGGTTTTATTGGCAAAAAACTGCGTCTTCCGACGCCGGTGACCCGCCGTATCATGGCCCGTCTGATCCGGCTCGGGGTGGGGGACCAGCGCCGGTTCGGATTGCCGCGTCCGGCTCATCCGATGTGGCGCGAACATGCGACGTTGAGCCAAGAATTGCTGCCCTATATCGGCCATGGCTATATCAGCATCAAACCCGATGTAGCGCGGCTGACGGGGGGCGGGGCGGTCTTTGCCGATGGCTCCGAAGAGGTGTTTGATGCGGTGATTTATGCCACCGGATACAACATCCGCTTTCCCTTTCTGGGCCCCGCGCATTTCGATCCGGAGCGGCAGGCAGGATCGCTTTACCGGCGGATGATATCTCTTGATTATCAAGGGCTTATCTTTGCCGGTCTGGTGCAGCCTGTCGGCCCGACGATCCCCTTGGTGGAAAAGCAGGGCGCGTGGATTGCCGCCCATCTTGCGGGCAAGATGACCCTGCCGGATGCGCCGGCCCGCGCCGCCGAGGTGGCCGCCCATCGCGCGGCGCAAGAGAAGACCTATCTGGGTTCGGCGCGCTATGTTCTGGAGGTCGATTTCAAGACCTATGCGGCGCAAATGGCGGGCGATCTGGCGCGCGGCGTGGCGGGGTAGGCGGGCGGCAAAAACCCGCCAAATCGGGCGTCGGTATCACGTCGGTATTTTGTCGGTATTGCGTCGGTGCGATTTTTCGCGCCGTTGGGGCGGGTCTATTGGCCTTGCGCCGAGGCGGGGGCGGCCTAATCTGCGCGCATCAAAGAAGGACGCGCAGCCATGGCACATATCGTTTTCGACCTCGACGGGACGCTGATCGACAGCGCGCCGGATATCCACGCCGCCGCCAATGCGGTTTTGGCCGAGGCCGGCGCTGCGCCGCTCAGCCTTGCCGACACACGCCGCTTTATCGGCAATGGCGCGCCGGTTTTCGTCGCCCGTATGCGCGCCGCGCGCGGCCTGCCCGAAGAGGCGCAAGCGCGGCTCTACGCGGCCTTTGCCGCGCGCTATGCTGAGGCGGTGGAATTGACCAAACCATACGCTAGCGTATTGGTCGCGCTTGACGCCCTCGCGGCGCAGGGGCACCGGATGGGCATTTGCACCAACAAACCAATCGTCCCTACCCGCGCGGTGATGAATCATCTAGGGCTGACGCAGCATTTCGCGGCGATCATCGGCGGCGACAGCTTGCCGGTGCATAAACCCGACCCCGCGCCGCTGCAGGCCTGTTTCCAAGCGCTGGCAGGAGGTGCGGACGCGCCGCAACTCTATGTCGGAGACAGCGAGGTCGACGCCGAGTGCGCGCAGCGCGCGGGGCTGCGGTTTTTGCTTTATACCCAAGGCTATCGCAAGAGCGAGGTGGCGCAGATCGCCCATCACGCCGCATTTGACGATTTCGCCGCGCTGCCCGACCTTGTGACGCAAATCTTAGGGTAAGCCTTAGGGTGAGCCGTGTGGGTCAGCGCGGCGCAAAGCGTGGCGGGCATCTTGTCGGGTGGTGAATGCATACGCTGGCGTATGGCGTCGGGCATCGCGCGTTAGATACGCATGCGTATGTTTCGCAGCGGCGCGGATCACTCCCGCGCCCGATCCGCTACTGCGGCGAAAAAACCCTGCGCAGCGCAGCGCCGAGCGCATCGCGCGTCACAGGCTTGCTCAGCCGGATGTCCTCGGCGCGCAACCCGTTGCCGTGCACCTGCGCCTCATTGGCATAGCCGGACATGAAAATCACCGGCATATCGGGGCGCAGATCGCGGACCGCGCGCGCCAGATGGGTGCCCATCAAGGCCCCTGGCATGACGATATCGGTGAGCAGTAAATCCACGCTTGGCGTTTCCAAGAATATCTCCAGCGCCTCGTCGCCGCTCGCGGCGCAAACAACCGTGCAGCCCAAGCGTTCGAGCGTCAGTTTGATGATCTTCGCCACTTCCGGTTCATCCTCGGCGAGCAAGATATGCAACCCGTCGAATTGCGCCTTGGGAGCAGGGGGGCGTTTGACCTCCTGCGCGGCGGCGTCCTGCGCGATGGCCTTGAAATAGATTTTGAAGGTCGTCCCGATCCCCGCTTCGGAATAGACATGCACCGAGCCGCCCGATTGTTTGATAAACCCTTGGATCATCGACAGGCCGAGCCCCGACCCCGCGCCCGCCACTTTGGTGGTGAAGAAGGGTTCGAAGACGCGGTGGATGATCTCTTTTGGGATGCCATGGCCGGTGTCGCTGACGCAAAGCACCACATAGGTGCCCTTGGTCAAGATCTCGCGGCTGTCTTCGAGCATATCCTCGCTGACCACCACATTGGCGGTCTCGATGGTCAGCTTGCCGCCGCCCTGCATGGCGTCGCGCGCGTTGAGCACGAGATTCAAAAGCAGGCTTTCCGCACCGGCGTTATCGACCTCGATCTGCCACAGATCGGGCGCCAAGGCGGTGTTGACTTCGATATTCTCCGGCAAGGTGCGCCCCAGCCAGCTTTGGGTTTCGGTGATCGCCTTGTTGAGATCGAATGTCGTCGGTTCGAGCCGCGCGCGGCGGGCAAAGCTGAGCATGCTTTTGGTCAATTCGGCGCCGCGCATGGTCGCGCCGATGGCGGCGTCGATAAACCCCATTTGAGGGGCGGGCAAATCGCCGTCCTTGAGAAGCTCCAGATTGCCCAATATCACCGCGAGCAGATTGTTGAAATCATGGGCCACGCCGCCGGTCAGCTGCCCGACCGCTTCGAGCCGCTGCGAGCGCACAAGCGCCTCTTGGGCGGCATGTTTGTCGGAGACGTCGATCAAGATGCCCTCAAGCTCGATCTCGCCCTGCTCGTTCGGCACCGGCCTGCCGCGTTCCAAAAGCCAGACCGGATCGGCGCCTTCGGAGCGTTTGACCGGATATTCGAATTCATATCCGGTGCCATCCTCGATCGCCTTGGCGACGGCGGCATTCATCCGCTCGATATCGGCGGGGGCGAGCACCTCGTGATAGTCGAAGCCGCTGGCGAATGGGTCGCGGGCGGCCTCAGGCCCCAAGAACAGCCCGTCAAACCCCGCGCTTTTGTAGATCGGCGTCCAGTTGTCGTCGTTCTTCACGCGGTAGATCGCGCCGGGGATATTGTCCATCAGGTTGGACAATTGCTCTTTGCTGCGCGCCAGATCGGCTTTGCGGGCCTCTTGTTCGGTGATGTCGAGCAAGACGCCCGAGGTCGCGATAAACCGCCCCTCGATATCGAACACCGGCTCGCAACGCTCGTGCAGAACGCGGGTCGAGCCGTCGTCCAAGATCACCCGATTGACGATCTCATATCCGGTTTCATTGCGCGAGGCGGTTTCGATCACCCGTCTGTAGCCTTCGCGATCCTCGGGATGGATATATCCGAGGTCCTTTTCGAACACCGGCCGCCATCCGGTGGCGGCTGTGCCTTCCTTGACCTTGCGCGCATGGGTGCGCGCCATCAACTCTTCGGGGGTGGTGCGATAGATCGCGGCCAGTTCGGGCGAGCAATAGGTGATCCGCCCCTCGATCTCGTCCCAGATCCATGTGCCCAGATGCGCAAGCCGCGCCGCGTTGCGGTATTTTTTCTCGCTCGACCTCAGGTCAATCTCGCTTTGAACGCGGGCAGTGACATCGCGCGAAAGCCCCCAATAGCCTTCGAACACCCCGTCATCGTCATAGACCGGCCGCGCCGAAAGCTCGCCATAGAGCACATTGCCCTGTGGGTCTTGGGTGGCGACGATAAGTTCAATAAGGTCGCGGCGATTTTCGAAAATCTCTTTGACCGCGCTCCACTCCACCGCCGTCGGGGTCAGATTGGGCACGTCCCAAATTTTTTTGCCAATCACCGCACGGGTCTCGCGGGCCTGCGGCGTTTTGACCCCCGTGAAGGTCACGATATCGAAATGCGCATCGAGCTCCCAATACCAATCGGCGGCAAGCTCGGTATAAAACTGGTAGCGCCGCCGCTGGCGGTGGGCTTGGGATTCTGCATCAACGCGCACGCGGTTCTCGAAGGTCAGCGACACAAGGCTCGCGATCGAGATTGCAAATTCTCTTTCCGCTTCGCTCCACTTGCGCTTGGGGCCGACATGCTCGACGCATAGAATGCCGGTGAATGCCCCGAAATTATGGATCGGACAATCCAAGAGCGAGGTGATGCCATTGGCGGGCAGATAGTCTTGGGCAAGCTCGGCGCAGCACGGATCGCTCATGGCATCGTCAACCACCAGCACATAATCGTTTTGAATGGCTTCGATATAGCTGCGCGCCTGCTCCAGCCCAAGCTCCGCACCTGGTTCGATCCGCCCGTCACCGGCGCTCCACATCGCAAGGGCGGTCAGGGTGCTTTTCTCCCCGTCCCATTCCCAAATGCCGACCCGTTCGGCCTCCACCGCTGCCGAGAGCGTCTGGCAAAAATATTCCAAAGCACCGTCGAACGTTAAATTCGAAAAGTGGCGTTTGTTAATCAATTCGCGAAGAATGGATTGGAATTTTTCTGCTTTGGACGTCAATGGGCCCCCGTGGTGCCAAAATGTCTTGTCACGTCAGGCTAGCCGTTGATGGCTCTCATGTCTTCTAAAATGCGTATATATGCGCGCTGCGTCCGGCGCCCTTTGCCCAGATTGCATTGGGCCGAACCCACCGTGACGGCGCCCCGATACAGGCGCGGCCCGAGGGTTTCGCGCCTGTGTTAATTCGAAAGCTGCAGGGCGTTTGCTTCTTCGCGCAAAATCTTGCGGAACGTGTCGAGGGGGACCGGCTTGTAAATGCTGCGCCCGACGGTGATGCTGCGCGCTTCGGCGATGAGCTTGGCCGCAATAAGGGCGGTTTCCATCGCGCCGGTCATAAAGCGCACCCGCAGCGGGAGGTCGATATCCGCAAGGCCCTCGATGGCTTCGATCCCGTCGACGTCGGGCATATTCATATCGACAAGCAATAATGCAGGCCCGTCCGCGACCTGTAGCTGCTCGATCAACACGCGCCCGTTCGCGCAAAGTTCAACGCACCATCCTTCCGCCTCGGCAACCGACGCAAGATATTTTGCGAACTCGAGGTTGTCGTCGGCGATATAAAGCTTTTGCATAAACTCAACGGCTAGGCCGCCGCCCCAAATTAACAAGTTGGTCCATAATAAGCAGCTTGAGTGAAATGTCCATAATACAACCTCTCCGAGAGGAGCCCAAAGGGCGGAAAATACGCCGCCTCACGAAGACGTGAGCGGCTAAAGGGACCGGCGTCGCAGATAAATTTCATGCGCATAGACGCGATCCAAGCCGCATAGAGTTCCGCGCAAAATGCCTGACCGCTTGGCAAACGGGCCTCGCAGGGCCAGCCCGAGCCGTCGGAAGCAGCCGCATGATCGCGCTGACACTGGCAAGCGGGGCCTTGCCCAAACACCTCGAGAGCCGCGCGATGGCGGGCCAAAGCACTCGGAGCAGGCAAGAGGCACCGCCGCCCGCCGACCATCAAAAACGGGGCGCAATACGCCATGACCCAAACGCCAGAGCATCCGGAGCGATTAGCAATTCATATGTGCAAAAATGGTGCCCAGGGGCGGAATCGAACCACCGACACGAGGATTTTCAATCCACTGCTCTACCCCTGAGCTACCCGGGCACCGGAGAACGCGATTGCGTTCGGGTGCGAGCGTTCTAGGGGAGGGTTGATGCGCTGTCCAGAGGCTTTTGACAAAAAAATCAGTGCGGTTTGCGCGTGGCCTTTTCGATCTCGGCCTCCAGCGCCTCGGCGGCCGCTTCGATGTCTTCGGGGTCGCGCGAGGGGACCGCATAGCTGCCGTTGAACCAGCGCGACAGGTCGATATCGGCGCAGCGCCGCGAGCAAAACGGGCGAAAGGCCGGATCGGTTTTTTCGTCGCAGATCGGGCAGCTCATTGCGCGCCCCCTCCTGCCACCTCGGCCAACAGATCGGCCAAGGGCAGGCGGGCGCGTTTGCGTTGCAATTCGTAGTTGCCCAGCGGCGTGAATCCCGCCATCACCGTGTCGATCCCGTCCTCGCGCAGCGCCTTGCGCAGGGCGCTTTCAAAGGCGGGGCGGTCTTTTTTCGGCATCGGCGCCAGATCAAGGATCACCTGACCGCCCAGCCCGCGCAGGCGCAATTGGCGCGGCACATCGCGGGCGGCGGCGATATTGGCCTTGGTCCCTGCGGCCAAAGAGGTATCGGCGCCGGTGTTCACATCAATGGCGACAAAGGCGCGGGTCGGCTCGACATAAAGCGAGGCTCCGCCCGCAAGACGCGCATAGCTGTCGGCCAATGCGTCAATCGCGTCCAACACGCCATGGGCCTCGAAACTGCCCTCGAAGGTCTCGACCTGCGCCTCTTCGGTCCAGTCGCGCCATGCCACCGCATGCGGGCCGTCCCCTTCGGTCAGCGCCTCCGCGCCGCCCTCGGCGTCGCCCATCACCGCCACGGCCAGATCATACATCGCGGCGATGTCCTCGGCGATCTCGCCCGCCTCGGCCCCCTCGCAGGAGGAGCGCAAGATCAAGCCCATATCGGCCCCCGCCATCACCTCATGGGCGATGCCGAGCAGCAGATCGCGGCTGTCCTCGTCGCGGATCTTGCGCGAGATATTCAGCCCCGGCGCATCGGGGGTGACAATCGCATAGCGGCTTTTGAACAGCACCCGTTCGGTCACGGGGATCGCTTTGCCCTCTTCGGCATATCCGGTGACTTGCACCAAAAGCGGCTGCCCCGGACGCAATCCCTTGATCTGGCGCAAAAAGGCTGTGCCGTCAGGGGTTTGCATGAACATCCCGCCTTGGCCTTTGACGGGGCGGTCGGCGATGGCGCGGTAAATCGCACCGGGGCGGGGGGCATCGGCGTCGATCAACAGGTCGATCAAACGCCCGTCCTCCATCAAGGCCGCCGCCTCGCGGCCCTGATAATGGTCCAGCACGATCATCCGGCCTTTCATAGGCGCTCCTTCCACATCGGGTAGCCCGCCGCTGTCAGCAGCGTGGCGGTTTCGGCAAGCGGCAATCCGACCACGGCGGTGAACGAGCCGTTGATCCACGGGATCAAAGCGCCCGCGGGCCCTTGGATGCCATATCCGCCCGCCTTGCCTTGCCAATCATTGCTGGCCAGATAGGCGTTCAATTCGACATCCGACAGGCGCTTCATCTGCACCGTGGTCACAACGTCGCGTTCCCAGATTTTATCGCCGCGCCGCACCGCCACGGCGGTGATCACGCGGTGACGCCGCCCCGACAGGGCCAGCAAAAACTCCGCCGCCTCGCCCGCATCGGCCGGTTTGCCAAGAATACGCCGCCCCAATGCCACGGTGGTATCGGCCGACAGGACAATATCGCCCGCATCCGCCGCAACGGCCAATGCCTTCTCGCGCGCCATACGCGCGCAATAGGGGCGCGGCAATTCGCGCGCGGCGGGGGTCTCGTCAATGTCGGGGGGGCGGATGTCGTCGGCCACAACGCCGATCTGCGCGAGCAATTCGCGCCTGCGCGGGCTGCCGGAACCGAGGATAAGTTTCATGTGCGCACCTGTGGGCCAAGGCCTGCATCGCGGGCGGCGCGCCACGTCAGTGCGCACATGGGATTATTTGAACCGGTAGTTGATCCGACCCTTGGTCAGATCATAGGGGGTCATTTCGACCTGAACCTTGTCGCCTGCAAGAACGCGGATGCGGTTTTTGCGCATCTTGCCTGCCGTATGTGCGATGATCGTATGGCCGTTTTCCAGCTCGACCAGGAATGTCGCGTTCGGCAGGAGTTCCTTCACGACACCGGGAAATTCGAGCGTATCTTCCTTGGCCATGTTCTCTCCATCGTTAATTCACCGCTCCGTTTGCGGGTCGTCGCAGTAAATGGGCGCATTTTTCCCGATTTTCAAGGCTTATCTGCCCGCACGCAGCGAAACTTGCGTGATGTTCAACCGATCCGCCTGTTCGCTCCAGTGTTTGAGGCCCAATACATTGCCATCGCGGCGCAATTCGGCCAGCGCGCCGAGCGACACCTCGCCATAGGTCCAGCCATCACTGCCGATCTGCCCCTCGGCCACGACCCCCGTGGGCGGCATGCCGCGATCGGGGGGCACGAATATGCCGCCCATGCCGGTTTGGCTCTCGATGCCCGCGATGCGCGCGTCCCCGCCGGTGAGCGAGGCCATGACGCAAGCGCATTGCCCCTCCAGCGCGCGCGCCATCGCGCCGATGCGCACCCGCCAATAGCCCTCCAGCGCCTCGGTGCAGGAGGGCACAAGGATCAATTCGACCCCCGCCTCGACCAAGGCGCGCGCCAGAAGCGGGAATTCGCTGTCGTAACAGATCAGAATGCCGATCTTGCCCAGTTCCGTGTCAAACACCTGTAGGGGCGCGCCGCCCGAGACCGCCCAATCGTCGCGCTCGAAACGGGTCATGATCTGTTTGTCCTGAAATCCGGCCTTGCCCTGCGGCGTAAACAGGCCCGCGCGGTTGACCAATCCGCCCTGCGCCGCGACGGGGGCCGAGGCGGCAAGGATATGCACCCCCAAACGCCGCGCCAGACCGGCATGCAGGTCCCACACCTGTGGCATCATATCCGAGACCGCCGCGCTGGCGCTGGCGATATCTGCGGCCGCCGCCGCGCCCGCCAAAGAGGCCAGCTCCATCGCGCCATATTCGGGAAAGACCAAAAGATCGGCGCCGTTCTGCGCGGCCTCTTCGCACCAAGAGGTGAGTTTGGCGACATAGCTTGCCCAATCGGGCAACCATTGGGCAGGGTAGGCGGCAGCGGCGATTTTCATGGCGCATCCTTCGGTGGGGCGGTCGCGCCGATTAGGGCCGGTTTTGGCCCCGAGGGCAAGCCCGCCGTCAGGCCGCAGGTTCGCCCCAGCGCTCAACGAAATGGGCGATGATCTGATCACGGCTCTGGCGGTAGGAGGCCAGCTTTGCCTCGCGGCTCTCGCCCAGTCCGGTCGGGTCCATGATCGGCCAATATTCGACCTCTAGGTGAAAAACCCGCGTCAGTTCAAGCGCTTGGCGTTGGCTGGCCGGTGACAGGGCGACCACCAGATCAAAGGAGGACAGATCATCGCCCCATTGTTGCATCTGCTCGAAACTGCGCGAGCGGTGGCGCGACAGCTCGACCCCGATCTCTTGGCACACGGCGATGGCAAATCCGTCGATTTCCAGATCATTCATCACCCCGACCGATTGCACATAGGTGCCCGCGCCGTAGAATTTCTTCATGATGCCCTCGGCCATGGGCGAGCGCACCGCGTTGTGATCGCAGCAAAACAGGATGGATTGGGGCAGGCTTTGCGTCACGCCTAGCCTCCGAAATGCAAAACGCAAATCAGGGTAAAGAGCCGCCGCGCCGTGTCATGGTCGATCTCGGCCTTGCCCTCGAGCCGCTCGGCGAGCACATTGGCGCCCTCGTTGTGGATGCCGCGCCGCGCCATGTCGATGGTTTCGATCTGGCTGGGCGGCATGTTTTTCACCGCGTCGAAATAGCTCTCGCAGATGGCCCAGTAATCCTTGACCACTTGGCGAAAGGGCGACAGCGACAGGTGGAATTCCGCCGCCGGATCGCCGCCATCGGTGCGGATGTCAAACACCAGACGCTTTTCGCGGATCGACAGGCCGACGCGGTAGGGGCCGTCTGGCACCACGCGGTCGTCGCGTTTGGGCAGATCAAAGCTGTTTTGCTCCATCAGATCATACACGGCGACCTTGCGCTCTTGTTCGATCTCCGGCGTCGGCGGGGGCAGGCCCGCATCGTCCAATTCGATATGGCTGATATGCGACATAATACTTCTACCCCTCGTTCAACCGGTCAAGACGCGCGCGCACCGACAGCCCGTGCGCTTCTAGCGATTCGGAGTTTGCCAGACATTGCGCCGCAGCGCCAATAGCGCCAAGCGCCGCGGGCGTCATTTGCGCCAATGTGGTGCGTTTCATGAAGTCCAGAACCGACAGGCCCGAGGAAAAGCGCGCCGAACGCGCGGTCGGCAACACGTGGTTCGGCCCGCCGATATAGTCGCCGATGGCTTCGGGCGTATAGGCGCCAAGGAAGATCGCCCCCGCATGCACGCATTTTTCCGCCAAGGCGGCGGGGTCCGCGACGCAAAGCTCAAGATGTTCGGGCGCGATGCGGTTCGACAATTCGGCCGCCTTGCCCAGATCGGCCACGGTGATCACCGCGCCGAAATCACGCCAGCTTGCCCCCGCGATAGCGCGCCGCTCCAGCGTTTGCAGCCGTTTGTCCACCGCTGCGGCCACCGCGCGGCCAAAAGCGGCGTCATCGGTGATCAGCAAGGATTGCGCGCTTTCGTCATGCTCGGCTTGGCTGAGCAAATCGAGCGCGATCCAGTCGGGATCATTGTCCTTATCGGCAATGACCAAGATTTCCGAAGGCCCCGCGATCATGTCGATGCCGACCTTGCCAAAGACCCGCCGTTTCGCCGCCGCCACAAAGGCATTGCCAGGGCCGGTGATTTTGTCAACCGGCGCAATGGTTTGCGTGCCGTAGGCCAGCGCCGCAATCGCCTGCGCGCCGCCGATGCGGTAAATCTCGTCAACGCCCGCGATTTTCGCCGCCAGCAAGACCAGAGGGTTCACCGCCCCGTCCGGCGTCGGCACGCAGATCGCCAAACGTTCGACCCCCGCGACCTTGGCGGGGATGGCGTTCATCAAGACCGACGAGGGATAGCTCGCCAATCCGCCAGGCACATATAGACCCGCCGCCGACACCGCGCTCCAGCGCCACCCAAGCGTCGCGCCCGCCTCGTCGGTCCATGACTGGTCTTGCGGCATCTGGCGCGCGTGATAGGCGCGGATGCGCGCCGCAGCGAGGTCCAAAGCGGCGCGTTCATCCTCGCCCACTTGGGCGCAATAGTCGTCGATCTCTTGCGCCGAAAACCGCATTGTCTCTGCGCTCAAGTCCAGCCGGTCGAACTTTGCCGTCAGTTCCAGAACCGCCGCATCGCCGCGATGGCGCACGTCTTTGATGATCTGCGCGACGATATCGTCCACATCGGGGCTGTCTTCGCGCTTGGCCCCCAAAAGGGCGGCAAAGGCGGTTTCGAAATCGGGATCGGTCGCGTCGAGGAAAATCGGCATTGGGGTCTCCGGAACTTGCGCCTTTGCACATAGCGCCCGCGCCCGCGCGCCTCAAGCCCCGCGTGCAGATGGCCGCGCGGGGCAGGGCAGTAGGGCAGGTGAGAAAGGGGGAGCCATCGGGCAGGGCCGCGGGGCGGGGCGCAAGCCTTATGCGCCAAGCCTCAATCGCGTGACCCGATGGCAGGCCCCGATCGCGTGCCCCGATCGAAGGCCCTGATCGCCAGCCTCAGGCGCGGGCCGCCGAGGCGCGCCCGAGCATGAACACCCCCAAAGCCGCCAAAGCCACCGAGACCCCCGACGCCCCCGTGCGCAGGCTGTTGAACAGCTGCCAGCGCGGCGAATATTCGGCCCAAACCGCGCGCGCCTGCGCCTCGGGCAGCGGCGCGGCCACCTCGGCCAAGGCCTCGTTCATCGGCACATTCACCGACATGGTCAAAAGCAGCCCGCCACAAAAATACACCAGCCCCGCAAGCGCGAACGCCCCCGCCGCCGCGCCCAGCCCTTGGCGGCGGGCCAAGGCGGCGGTGGCCAGCATCACGAAAGGCGTGGCGAAGAACGCGGGCGCAAACACCGCGTTGCGCACCGAGGCATTCATCCCCTGCATCGCCGCGATGGCCACATTGGGGTCAATCGCGTCCAGCCCCCACATGGTCGAGCAAATCCAAGCGTAGAAAAATCCGAAAATCAACGCGCCCAGCAACAGCGACAGCGCGGCAAAAATATAAAGCAGTTTCAAAACAAGTCCCTCACGTTCAATTTTTTGTTTGGTGGGGGATATACGCGCCGCGCGCGCGGCTCCGTCGAAATTAATCGGGATGGCGGGGCATTTTTTTCGACGGGGCCGCGTAGGGGCGGGTGACATCCTTGAGCGTGACTTCCAAAGCCTCGACCGACAGGCGGATCGCCCCGTCGCCCGCCAGCGTCAAAATCACATGGCCCGCGCCCTCGCTGCCCGCCTCGAACTCCACCGACAACAGCGACAAAACCTCATCGGCGTCGCCACGCGAGACCCCTTGCGAGGCCACGGCGAGCACCTGATCGAAGTTGAGCACGGATTGCACCCGTTCGGGGCCATGGCGCGCCGCGCCCGCGTCTTCCCACCGCATCCGGTTGAGCAAGAGCGCAAAGCGCCGCTTGCGCGGCTGCCATGTCATGTCATTGCCCGTAAACACCGCGTCCTGCGCCAGCGCCGACACCACTTTGAGGTCCTCGACGTCCAGCGCGCCAAGGTTCAGCGCGGATTCGCGCCCGTCCTCGAAACTGGCGTCCTTGCGGCTCATTTGTCCGAGACCCGCTCGATTTTCGCGCCCACCGCCGAGAGTTTGCGCACCACATGCTCATAGCCGCGATCAAGGTGATAGACGCGGCTGACCACGGTTTCGCCCTCGGCCGCCAGAGCGGCCAAAATCAACGAGACCGAGGCGCGCAAATCGGTCGCCATGACCCGAGCACCCTTGAGCCGGTCCACGCCGGTGACCGTGGCATGGCCGCCATGCACGTCGATTTTCGCTCCCATGCGGATCAATTCGGGCGCATGCATAAAGCGGTTTTCAAAGATTTTCTCTTCGAGCACCGACGTGCCTTGGGCGGTGCACAAAAGCGCCATCATCTGCGCTTGCAAATCTGTCGGGAAACCGGGGAAGGGTTCGGTGACGACATTGACGGCTTTGACACGCTCGCCGCGGCGGCGCACCTTGAGGCCTGCTTCGGTTTCGGTGACCTCGATCCCCGCCTCGTCGAGCTTCTCGCAAAACGCGCCGATCAGGTTCATCCGTCCGCCCAAAAGTTCGACCTCGCCGCCCGCAATCGCAGGGGCCAGCATATAGGTGCCAAGCTCGATCCGGTCGGTGACCACGGGGTGGGTGGCGCCGTTCAAACGGTCCACGCCTTGGATGGTGATGCTCGAGGTGCCGTCGCCCTCGATCTGCGCGCCCATTTTGCGCAGGCAATCGGCCAGATCGACGATCTCCGGCTCGCGCGCGGCATTGTTCAAAACGGTGGTGCCCTTGGCCAATGTCGCGGCCATCAATGCGTTTTCCGTCGCGCCCACGGAGGCAAAAGCAAAATCGACGATGCCGCCCTTGAGGCCCTTGGGGGCCTTGGCATGGACATAGCCTTCCTTGAGTTCCAGCTCGGCGCCCATGGCCTCCAGAGCCTTGAGGTGCAAATCCACCGGCCGCGCGCCAATCGCACAGCCGCCGGGAAGCGAGACAACCGCATGGCCGTCCCGCGCCAGCATCGGACCCAGCACAAGGATCGAGGCGCGCATCTTGCGCACGATGTCGTAATCGGCGGTGTGGTTGTGGATGTTGTGGCTCGACATCGCCAGAACCTTGCCGCCCTGGAGCGAGGTCACCTCGGCGCCCAAGGATTGCAACAGATCGGTCATGGTCTTGATATCCGACAGGCGCGGCGCATTGGTCAGCGTCAAAGGCTCTTCGCTCAAAAGCGTGGCGGGCATCAAGGTCAGGCAGGCGTTCTTGGCCCCCGCGATGGGAATTTGCCCTTTGAGCGGGCCGTTGCCCGTAACGATAATCGAATCCATGTCTTTACCCTTCCAACGCGCTCACGCGCCTTGATCACTGCCTCTATTATGTCCCGCGTCCGCATCATCGGGCGCGCTGCGCTCCTCGGCGCGCACCCGCGCCTGCGCCTTGCGCCGCGCCAGATTGGCCTTGAGCGCCGCCTTCAAACGGTCCTCGCGGGTTTGGCCGGTTTTCGGCCGCTTATGTGTGGTTTTTTTCCCATCCATATGCCCTCTGTAAAGCACATGTAAAAAACCGTCCAGATTGCCCTTGCACGAAGTTTGATTTGCGTCTAATCAGCCGCCCACACGATACGTCGTGACAGTGCTGTGGTAGCTCAGTGGTAGAGCACACCCTTGGTAAGGGTGAGGTCGAGAGTTCAATCCTCTCTCACAGCACCATTTCCTTTTGAAATGATATTCGGATGAATTCCCGCTCTACTGGGTTTTGTATTTGACCCACAGCGAGGGTGCGGCGAAGGCCGGATAAGAGCCCGACCCAACCATTTTGTTTTTATGCTGCGTGCGCTCGCAGCGGGAGAAATGCGGCATGAGCGAAAAACTTCATGCTGTCACGCAGCAGAACAACCGGCCATTCGTGCAGGTGGCAGCATGGATCAAGCGGCGAACTTACAGGTCGCGGACGAAGCGCCAATTCTCCTAAGAGACCTAAATGACCGCTGCCGGACCAAACCGGGCATTTGAGGTCGGAGATCATTGCCTCGATAGGCCGAGCGGGCAAATATGCTGGTCCCAAACGTGTTAGTCGCTACGGGAAAAAGATATGTCAAACTGGCTTTCCTCGCCCGAAGCAACCCGTGACAACCTCACCGATAGCTCGCCAGATGACGCGATAGTAACAGGCAAGTCGGGTGCGGATGGTTGTTCCATCAAGGGGCCTACCTCAATCTCCACCCATTTTGCGGCTTCGGCTGCGAAAGGTGTAACCAAGATATCCGGGTCCCAATAACTGAAGATTGCGGTCGTGCTTTTCGGTGAGGTCGTCTGGAACATGAAGACGGATGCATAAGGCTGTCCATTGGCCCAAAGATCGAGCACAATCTGATCAGTTCCTTGCTCCAGCAAATGGGTTTCTGGATAAAGCGCTCCAAATGCGTCAACCAAAGCCTTTTGATCTCCGAGACTATCACGTAAGGCGAATAGGACGGCTTCAGCTGCTGGGAGTCGCTCTTCTTCTGCTGTGGCCTCACTCATGGTTCCCCCAAACACGAACACAAAAACAATAGCAAAGATTGACCTCCAAATGCGCATCCAACCCTCCTACTTCTCCCGTAATCACGCGGGCCACTAGCCATCGTAACTGAAATTTTCCCATTCACATCTCTTTTCCGCGCCTGATATCAGTTGGCAGCACGAGCCGCCTGCAACTTTGTTATATTCGAGTGACCGCTATATTCAGACACCAGAAAATCCTCGACCGCGCAGTATGCCTCAGGTTGGGCTCTGTGCGGACGAATGCACTGGCAGAGAAACAGGGTTCCAACAGCTTCGGATAACGGCCATTCAGTTTGATGCTATGCTCTCTTTGTCAGCGCGGTGCCGATGTCTGGGTTTGGAGGGAGGATTGGAGGGCATATTATGCCAAGAGTCCAACTTCCCGCAGTTACCCCAAAACACAAAGCCTGGAACAAGGGCCGGATCATCGGCCAAAAACGTCCCCTTCTTCCTAAACAAGTGTGGGCGATCCGTGCGCGGCTTGAACTTTCGGGTTGTCTTCGTGACCTTGCGCTATTTAACGTTGCGATTGATAGCAAACTGCGCGGCTGTGATCTGGTCAAACTCGCCGTGGCAGATTTGGTCAAAGATGACCGCCTTCGCGAACGCGTTTCAATAGTCCAGAGAAAGACCAAAAAGCCAGTTCAGTTCGAACTCACTGAAAACACAAGAGATACCGTCATAGTGTGGGTGCGATCTCCTGAGATGATTGGGTGTCGGTTCATGTTTCCGAGCCGTTTCCACGACCGCCCGCATATCTCAACACGTCAATATGGTCGACTTGTTCGTGACTGGGTTACAGCGATTGGCCTGGAACCCAGCGGATACGGAATACACTCGATGCGCTGGACCAAAGCTGCGGAGATTTACCGCAAGACGGGGAACCTCCGCGCCGTGCACCTTTGTTGGGCCAAACGAAGGTCGATAGCACATTGCGTTATCTGGGCGTTGAGCTGGAAGATGCGCTAAGCATTGCTGAACGGATCGACATCTGTACCAAGTTGGCGTGCGGCTATTGCTGTTCGCCAATCAAGACCAGGCCTTCATGGTTCCCGCAGCGGTCGGCAGGACTGAGCCCAAAGTAGCAATTTCTGCATACGGCATGAACGGCGGCTTCAATGAAAATCGCGGCTTGGAAAGAGGCGCTTTGCTTGGTCGCGGGGATGCATGGCGCGGGAGGGATAGCGCGACCGCTTGGGTGTGTCGTCGGCGCGAGGGCCTTCGGTGGTTAGGGCTTCTGGCTCTGGGTGGCCCAGTTCGAAAAGCTTATGCGACATGTCCTGAATGTCCTGCGCGATCAGGTGCACGACGATGCCTTCGCGTTGCAGATAGCCTGTCACACGCAAGAGCCGCGCGCCCATGACGATACGCCGAAACCGTTCATAGACCTTGGGCCAGACCACCACATTGCTGACGCCGGTTTCATCCTCAAGCGTTAGGAAGATCACACCGGAGGCCGTGCCGGGGCGCTGCCTCGTGATGACAAGACCGCAGACGCTGTAGCGCCCCAGCGGGATGTCTTGCAGAGCAGCGTGGGTCACAAGCCCGGGGAGGCTGGGGCGTAGCAGCTCCATCGGGTGGGCGCGCAGGGTCAGGCGGGTAGAGACGTAATCTTCGACGACCTCCTCGCCCAGATGCATGGTAGGCAAAGTGACGGCGGGTTCATGGATCGCCTCTCCATCAATCGGATCGTTGAACAGCGGCAAGGGGTTGGGGCTTTGGATGGCTTTAACCTGCCACAATGCGTCGCGCCGCGTCAGCCCGTTATCTGTGAACGCATCGGCTTCGGCCAGCCGTGTCAACGCGTCTGGGCGCAACCCAGCGCGGAGCCATAAGGCCTGTGGGTCAGGATAGCCATTGCCCCGCGCTGCTACGATCCAGCCTGCATCTTCTTCTTTGAACCCCTTGATCTGGCGAAAGCCCAATCGCAGTGCCAAAGCCCCATCGGGGCGGCGTTCCAGCGTATTGTCCCATTCCGAATGGTTGATGCAGATGGGGCGCGTCTCCACCCCATGTTCACGGACATCGCGGACAATCTGCGCGGGCGCATAAAACCCCATGGGTTGCGAATTCAGCAAAGCACAGGCAAAGATCGCGGGGTGGTGGCATTTCAACCAAGCGGACACATAGGCCAGCATGGCAAAGGCCGCGGCATGGCTTTCGGGAAAACCATAATCGGCAAAACCCTCGATCTGGCCAAAACAGCGCTCCGCCACTTCTGGCGAATAGCCGTTCTTCAGCATCCCCGCGATGAACTTGTCACGATAGGTGCCAATCGTTCCCATGCGCCGGAACGACGCCAGTGAGCGACGTAGATGATCGGCCTCTTCGGGCGTGAAGCCCGCGCCGACTTCGGCGATTCTCAGGGCCTGCTCTTGGAAGAGCGGCACACCCAGCGTGCGTTTGGTCACTTCTTCCAGAGCAGGACCGAAGGGCTCTGCGCTTTCCTGACCGTTTCGCCGCCGGATATAGGGCTGCACCATATCGCCTTGGATGGGGCCGGGGCGGACAATCGCGACCTCGATCACCAGATCATAAAATTCACGGGGCTTCATCCGGGGCAGGAAATTCATCTGCGCCCGGCTTTCCACCTGAAAGACACCAATCGCATCAGCGCGACATAGCATGTCATAGGTGGCTCCATCGCCTTGAGGCACCGAGGCTATGCTGTGGCTGATATTGTCGTGTTCCTGCATCAGTGCAAAAGCCTTGCGAATACAGCTGAGCATCCCAAGCCCCAGAATATCCACCTTGAGAATACCCAAAGCGTCGATATCATCCTTGTCCCAACAGATGACGGTGCGATCTTCCATAGCGGCGTTTTCAATTGGGGCGAGTTCATCCAGCCGTCCTGCTGTGATAACAAAGCCTCCCACATGTTGCGACAAGTGGCGTGGAAAACCGATGATCTCGCCAATCAGGCGGATGGTTTGCATCAGGCGGCGGTCATTTGGGTCAAGGCCCAGCTCGCGAATGCGGTCCATATCAACGCCGCCGTCGGTCATACCCCATATCTGACTGGACAGGCCTGCGGTCACATCCTGACTAAGCCCCATGACCTTGCCCACCTCGCGGATGGCGGCGCGGGTGCGAAAATGGATCACGGTGGCGCAAAGTCCGGCGCGGTGGCGGCCGTATTTTTGGTAAATCCACTGGATCACCTCTTCGCGCCGCTCATGTTCGAAATCGACGTCGATATCCGGCGGCTCCCCGCGGTATTTCGAGACAAACCGTTCGAACACCATGGCGATCGTGTCTGGGCTGACATCGGTGATGCCCAAAAGATAACACAGAATGGAATTGGCCGCAGACCCGCGCCCCTGACACAAAATCCCCTGAGATTTGGCGAATTGCACAATGTCATGCACGGTCAGGAAATAGGCGGGAAAGTTCAATTCCTGCACCACCGCCAGCTCTTTTGCCATCAGCTCCAGCGCCCGCTCGGGCGGGCCATCTGGGTAGCGGCGCTTCAACCCCTCCTTGGCAAGCCGTTCCAGACGGATCTGTGGGGTTTCCCCTTCCGATTGTTCATGTGGGTATTCATAAGACAGTTCACCAAGATCAAAGCTGCATTTGTCGGCAATCTCTAATGTCCGCCTTAGGGCAGCCGGATGATCACGGAAAAGACGCGCCATGTCGTTCCCGGCCTTAAGGCGGCGCTCACCATTGGGCAGCGCACGCCTACCGATCTCATCGATGGTGATATGCTCACGCATACAGGTCAGAACATCAGCCAGTTGCCGACGATTGGCGCGATGCATCAGCACATCCCCCACCGCCACCATCGGAGCCGCAGTCTGTAATGCCGCATGTGCGCAAGACCTCAGATAAGCTTGGTCACTACCATCATACTTAGGAGCCGCTCCTAAGAAGACGTTGTGAGGAAACTTGCGGGCCATTTGGCGAATTTCAGGCACGGCCTCACCTAACGACCCTTGGGGTAACGCGATTAGGATCATGCCTTTGCAGGCCGAGATCATATCTTTAATGTAAAGATGACACTGCCCTTTATCCGCGCGGCGTTTACCCAAAGTGAGCAAGCGCGTCAGGCGCTCATAAGCTGCTCGATCTCGTGGCAGGGCAACCCAATCCACAGCGCTGTCTTGCAAAGACAACCGACAGCCGACAATAAGCTTGGGCAGCTTTGCCATGATAGGTTTATCAAGGGGCGTGCTAGGCCCTATAGCCTGCCGAGAGGAGGAATCCACCCGCTTATGTGACCGTATGTGCAAAGCCTCTTCGGTTTCGCGTTTCAGTTCTTTGAGTGCTGACCACGCCCGCACAACCCCCGCTAAAGAATTATGATCGGTGATGGCAACCGCCGACAGGCCCAGTTCAGCCGCACGCACGACTAGCTCTTCTGGGTGGGAGGCCCCGACCAGAAATGTAAAATTCGTGGTCACGCAAAGCTCAGCATAGTCTTGCGCTTGCGCATGGGCCTCAAACAGATCCCGCCGATCCGCGTCCACCGAGCGGTGGGCCTGATTGCCCTCGATCATGCGAACTCCCCTTGCACAAACCAGCCGGGATTCTGCGGCGTATAAAATAGCCAGAGCCGTCGCCCCTGTGTGGTTTCCACCCGCCAATAATCCCGCATACCAGAACGCCAGTTGTCATCCTCAAGCCACCATTCAGGCATAATGCGCTCTGGGCCAGTGGCACGGCCTGTGGTGAAGGGGATCCGCCGCCATCTAAATCGCTTTGGTGGCTGTGATCCGTGGCCTGCAATCGGTTCAGGTGCAAACAGGCAAATCGGGCGAGGTTGTGGGGTGCTCCAACCGCTGGCGGGTTCAGAATAGGCCGTCGGGGCGGTGATAAAACTACGTTCTGGAATATGGCTATCGGCTGGTAAGAAACGCTGAATGTTTTCCAGCCCGATCCGGGTGCCTAACCGCGAGATCAAATCATCCAATTTGTCTTTTCCGCCGTCAGCGACATGGCTGATCTGCTGCACCGACAAGGCCTCTACTTGTGTAGCTTCCAGCCGCAGTTGATCAATGCCGAAGCCTGCATCAATCTCGCCCAGCCCTCGCTCAAAGAGCGGCAGAATGCGCTGAGGGTCGCGTAGAGGACGCGCTAGCCGAAGATCAACCTGTTGCCGTTCTTGATCCACCCGTCGCAGTGTTATGCACAAGCCCCGCGCCCCCACCTCATGTGTTTTGAGCTTCGCACAGAGCTGAACAAGCAGCCTTTCCACACCAGCCATCACATCTGAAAGCAAGCCAATTGGTTCAGGCAAGGTCATGCGAGCCGCGTAATGCGGAGGCTCAGCGTGAGGCGAAATCTCTTCGGGCTGCGTACCCAAAGCCTGATCCAGACGCAGCAAAAGGCTAGGCCCAAACCGGCGTGTCAGAGGGCCGCGCGCGGCCCCAGCCAAGTCACCAATACTGCGCAAGCCTAGGCGCTGTAACGTGATCGATATATTGTCTTCGATCCGCAAGGCCGCAACCGGTAGGGCTGTCAGGGCAGCCAGTGCCTCACCGCTCGGCGCGACCCCTTCACCATAATGCGCTAATGCCCAGGCTGCCCCACGCGTATCTGCCAGACCGATCTGTGCCGAAATCCCAGCGCGCATCAGGCGCATGCGTATGTCGGTCAGCATGGCGGCCTCCCCGCCGAATAGATGCGCTGAGCCGGTGACATCCATCACCAGACCATCCGCGCCCTCTAGCCCCACCCATGGACAGTAGCGCGTTGCCCAGCGACGGAGCCTTTGTAAAAATCTCTGGTCCTGCTCAGGTTGCGCCATCTGGCTTTGCAGGTTTGGACAAAAGGCTCGCGCATCCGCGTAGGGCATTCCCTTATATAGGCCCTGCTGTGTCGCTGCGGTATTCAGGCAGTAAATCCGGTTGGCGTTCTTCTGCTTCAGCGTCAAGGCAAAAGGCCCTTCGATTGGGCGCTGGCGTAAAACCCGGTCACTTGCGAGCCGGGGAAACCATAATGATACGACGCGACGCTGTATCCCATCGAACATGCCAAACACCCAATGTTCCTGATTTGTTCTTAATAAGCTCCCACCGCTGCAGAGTCGAGTCTTTGGGATCGAACAACGGGCTACAACGCCATCGCGTTTCAGCCGCATTGCTGCCCATGCCTTCTGGAATAATTGCGAGCCCTGTACTTTTCCCATCCCTCGCCGCAAGCTGCAACCGCCGCCCGTCAGTCAAACCCAAAGGCTTATGCAGAGACATGATCACTGGCGATACAACGCCAAATCGCAGGGCCTCTTCGGCAACTGCAAGCGTTTCTGTTTGATTTGTGGTGTTACAGGTGGTCAGCGCTGAAGGGTCTACGAAATCAGCAAAACCTATTGGGTTGATTTGGGCATTATCCCAATTCTCGCGAACCCAGAGTGTGTGGCGAGCCAATCGTGCAGTAAGCGCAAAGGCAAACATATACGCACCTGCTCCACAAACCTCATGGGTCCGGGATGTGACAGGCGGAAAAAAAGGAACCTCGGCATTTTGCATGGGTAGAACGTAGCGAGAAACACTGGTGCAAAACAATACCACACCTTGGCGCTGTCGCAGCGAAATGACGCTTTGTCCGCGTTGCCGCCTTTGGAGGGCCAATGGTAAGCGAACAAGCCCGATCAAAAGCGTCGGATGACCGCAAAGAGCCCAACCTGCTCACTGGGCGGGCTGCAGCGAATGTCCGGTCATGAGTATGAGCACGTTTTTCATTTGGCATGCGCTTTCCGGCTGTCGGCCGGTGCCTGTGCGCGGTCGAACATGCCGTAGTCCCGAATGACGCTGGCGATGCGAAGCCGGTAGTCATCAAACACGCCGCCGCGCCCTTTTGTCTGTGCACCGCGATGCGCACTCAAATTGCGCCATTGGGCAATGGCCGCTTCATCCTCGAAAAAGGACAGCGACAGGATTTTGTGCGGGTTGGTTAGGCTCTGGAAGCGCTCGACTGAGATAAAGCCCTCGATCTCGTTCAGCATCGGGCGCATCTGCGCGGCAATGTCGAGATAGTCGTCCTTGCGGCCCGTCGCCGGTTCGACTTCAAAAATGACAGCGATCATGCGCTGTTTCCATGCGGCGCAGATGCGAGCTTCAGAAAGGTCCGGTCCTCGCGCAGCAGGAATTTTTCCTTCTGGGCAAACTCGTAGTTTTCGCGACCGAGCGGGTCGGCGGCCAGACGGGCGCGGTAGGCCTCGTAGCCAGAGAGGCTTGCCACGTTGTAGATGCCGTAGGCGAGCGTCGAAGACCCTTCATGCGGCGCATAGTAGCCGATCAAATCCGCACCACAGCGCGGTATCGCCCGACCCCAGTTACGCGAGTACTCTTCGAATTGAGCCTTCTTTGTCGGGTCAATGTGGTAGCGGATGATACAGGTCAACATGGCTTAGTCCTTTCAAGGTATTTTCAAACGTCTAGCCTATTGTGGTGATGAAATGCTTCGATTAGCATCGAACTATGAAAGAAGGTCCCGATATCGCCCATATCGCCGCCTTGATCGGTGATCCCGCCCGCGCGAACATGCTGACCGCCCTGATGAGCGGGAAGGCATTAACGGTGAGCGAATTAGCTGAAGAAGCGGGCGTCACGATCCAAACGGCGAGTTCGCATCTGTCGAAACTTGATCAAGGTGGGTTGCTCAGGCCGCGCAAACAAGGACGACACAAGTATTTTTCGCTGGCCAACGATGATGTTGCGCAGGTTTTGGAAGGTCTGATGGGGCTTGCCGCAGGATCGGGTCATTTGCGAACACGAACCGGTCCCAAGGATCTCGAATTGCGTCAGGCGCGTGTTTGCTACAACCATCTTGCGGGCGATATGGGCACCCAGATGTTCGACAGCCTTATGGCACAAGGCCATCTTGTCCTTGAACAAGAAGGCCTTCAATTGACCCCTTCTGGCGCTACATTCGTAAGAACTCTCAACATTGATCTTGACGCCTTAACCCAAAACAAATCCCCGCTGTGCCGGGAGTGTCTCGACTGGAGCGAACGCAGATCGCATCTTGCTGGAAGTCTGGGCCGCGCTTTGCTTAGCCGGTTCGAGGAACTGTCATGGGCGACGCGAAACCAGAAGACCCGCATTGTTTCATTTTCCGATGACGGCGCTCGAGAATTTGAACGCCTCTTTTCTGTCGGCTGATTTGCTTTGAATAGCTTAAAGCGGTCATCGGTACAGCCGCGGCGAATTCATACGCCGTCCCGCAGTGCGGATGTCGGTACGGATCGCAGCGAACGGCCGCTCTCCGCCCTTACCCCCCACCGATACCTTGCACCCGCCTTCCGAACCGCTCTGCCATGGTCATCGGATGCTCCCCAAGCGAGCTCTCTAGCACCTCAATGCGCGTCCATGAAATCGGGGAACTCGACCTCTGTGACCCCAGACGCCCCCGCGCGGGAGATGAACAGGCCAAGGAGCATGCGGTCCAGCATGCGGATGTGTTCGGCGTGATTGGCGGTCTTGATGTCTACGGCTTCTTCGTCATCTCGATCTCCTAATCGATAAGATGAACCAGAAATCCTCTGTTATTCAAATCCTCAAATCTGTCCCAGAGGTGCTGACGTAAGACACTTTAATGTAGAATTTTCTCAACCTTTCGAAGGAGTAATACTGCGTTTGGTCATTGACGAGAACGCCAAGTTGAAACGGTGGCTGGCTGAAGCGATGCTGGACAACCACCCTCCGCTGAAGCGCGGCGTGTGCTTTAGAAATTTGAGGGCTCCGCGCAGGCCGCGCTTACCCAAACTGAAACCAAGGAATATGGAAGCCAGACCCGCAGCCTCTCGTTATGAAAAAGCGAGCCTTGGGGGAGGTCATGCTGAAGTCAATACGGCCCGACTCTTAGCACAAACTTCATTATGCGTCTTTGTGGTTGGTGTTGCTGTCCGTCGTCGTTCGGATGACAGTTCCTTCAGACGCCCGCGCAGCTCGGTGTCTTCGGGCCGCTTCGGCCTACGCCGATAGACACGCGGATCTATCCCAGCCAAAGCGCAGGCATCTCGACACCAAGATCATCCGCCACCTGCTTACGCGTTAGCCCGCGGGCCAGTGCTAAGCGCACCGCATCAGCGCGGAATTCGTCCGTGCGTTTCAGTCCTATAGTTCATCTCCTTAGTTGCAATAAATGCTATCAAAGGAGCGGCATCAAAGCGCGACAGGTCCACATCTTCTCGCCTTGCTCTGGGGCGGGATTATGTCCCGCCGTGCAGGTCTTGGGCGTAAAGCTGGTAGATCACCGGATCAAAGATCGAATTGACGCCGATATCCTTGCGCGGCAGCAGGTCCTTGGAAAACACCTGCGCGGCGGCAAAGCTGGGCGCGCTGAGCGAGCGCAGCCCCTCGGGCAGCGGGCGCAGCCCCGCGTCGGGCGCATTGGTTGCCATATTGAACCCCCAGATGCCAAAAGACGGGATCGGGGTTTGGTAGCTGACGACTTGCGGGAAAATCTCCTCCAAGGTGCGCGCCACGGTCCAATAGCTATGCGGGGTGAAAAACGGCGAGGAGCTTTGCGAGACAAGCGTGCCATCGCGGGCCAGAATGGCCGCGACCATGGCGTAGAACTCGACCGAATACAGCTTGGACAGCGCCTCGTTATGGGGGTCGGGAAAATCAATGATGATCCGGTCGTAGGTCTTGTCCGTCTCTTTGACGAAAACAAAGGCGTCTTGGTTCACGACGCGTACTTTGTCAGAGGCGAGGCTGGCGCCGTTGAGCCGCACAATGGGCGCGAAATTGCGGCCCAGATCGGTCATCGCAGGGTCCAGATCGACCAGATCGATGCTCTCGACGCTGGGATGTTTGAGCACCTCGCGGATCGCCAAACCGTCGCCGCCGCCGAGGATCAGCACGCTTTTGGGCGGCTTGCCCCATGCCAGAACCGGATGCACCAAAGCCTCGTGATAGCGAAACTCATCGGATTGCGAGAATTGCAAATGCCCGTCAATAAACAGGCGCACGTCGTTGGTCTTCCACGTGTTGGTCACCACAAGCGATTGATATTGCGACTGTTTGCGCCACACCACGCGGTCGAAATACAAATGGTCCTGCGCAAAGGCGGTGATCTTCGACGCCATCATCGTCAGCCCGAACAGCAAGATAATCGTCGCAATCACGAACCCGAGCATCCGTTTGGGCGCATCGAAATGATCGCGCAGCCAAAAGACGTTCAAAAGCGCGACGGTGGCATTGATCAATCCGATGGCAAAGGAGGCGGTGATCAACCCCAGCGAGGGCAAGAGCAGGATCGGAAAGGCGACCGAGCCGATCAGCGCGCCGATATAATCGAGCGAGAGCACATCAGAGATCGATTGCCGCGTTGTCGAGCGTTCGGACAACACCCGCGTCAAAATCGGGATCTCCAGCCCCACCAAAAACCCGATGGTCGAGATAAAGCCGAACATGCCAGCGGCGTAGAACCACGGCGCGGCGGGAAACAGCATAAACAGCGAGATCGAGCACAGCCCGCCCACCAGCGCGAGGATCAACTCCACATAAACAAAGGCTTGGATCAGATTGCCGCCGATAAAGCGCGATACATAAGAACCGACCCCCATCGCAAACATGAAAAACCCGATGGTGAGCGAGAATTGATAGACCGAATTGCCAAGCAGGTAGCTCGACACCGTGCCGATGATCAATTCGTAAACAATGCCGCACAGCGCCACGATCAGGATCGACAGCAGCAAGATCACCGCTTGGCGTTTGGGCAGGTCGGCATAGTCGGGTTGGGATGAGGGGGGCAGGGACACGCGCGCGCTCCGTGAAAGGAAGGTCAAACAAAAAGGCCCGGCCTGCAACGGGTGCAACCGGGCCTTGGTCGATATGGGACCGGCTTATTTGCCCATGCGCGGACCGCCCGAACGGGCGCTCGACGGCGCGCGGTAAGAGCTGCGCGGGGTGACGGAGCGATTGTTGAAACTCGCGGGGGTGATGCCTGCGGCGCGTTGACGCCCGATCAGATTGCCGATCAAGACACCCGCAAGAAATCCGGTTCCCGAAAAACGCAGACCCGACGAATTGCCCGCCATATCCGTGGCAATCAGGCGGTTGTTGGCCTCGTCGATTTCCACGGTAAAGACGTCGCCTTCACCCTCGTCCTGCACGCCATTGGCATTGGCATCGGCATAGCCGAGGAATTTCGCATCCTGCATCACCGACAGGCCGAATGTCCCGTCATAAAACCGCGGTTCGGCGTTGAGAACTTCGGTGTAAAAACCGGTGAACTGCGCCATTTCGGTTTCGGCCACTTGGGTGATGCCGTTTTGCTCCAGATGGCCTTGGTAGCGCGTGAGAGCGAATTCCGTGCGGTCGAGCACCTGACCCAAATCGGCGGTTTGCTCGGACTTGCCGCCGAACAACAGCGAATAGCCGATGAAGGCGATGACCGCCAGAAATGCGATGCCTTTGATTTTCGAAAACATTTTAATTCCCTCTCACGTGCCGCGCGATGGCCGGCTATTAATTAGAACTCAACAAACACACCCACCAATGCTGGTGCAACCCTAAAGCGTAGTAATCGTCCAAACTCCCACGAAGGTCGAATTGGTGTGATTTTAGTGTCTCAGCATTCTCGTCGGACAGATCGCTGGGCAGGGCGACCACCAGCATTCGCGCGCCGCTCTCGCGGGCCTTGTCCACGGCGAAGTCCAATCCAGCAAGGCCGACGGGGGCCTCGGTCCATGTCAGCGCCAAAACCCCGTCGGTTTCGGGCTCCGGCGCCGATCCGGTCACGGCAATGCCGGTGTTTTCATGGGGCGCGGCGGGGGCGGCGGCCTCGTATTCGGGGTTTTCCAGCCCATAGACGATCTTGGCCTCGCCGATATCGTGATAGTCGGGCAGGCTCATTTCGACCTCTGCGCCGAATTCCTCATACATCTCGTGGGCGGCGGCATAGATCGGTGTGCCGTCTTCGGCATAGTCGCTGGTGGCGATGAACATCTTGCGCACGCCGTGATCCTTGAGCATCCCCAACAGATCGTTGAGCATCTGCCCGCCCAGCCCCTCGCCGGTGCGATCGCCGCGCAGATAGGTCCACGACAGCCAGACCACGTCAGGCACCTGCTCGTCGCGGCTATAGCCTGTCACGCCCAAAACCTCATTGCCCTGCGCCAGAACATACATGCCGCCGCAGCCTTGGCTTAGAAATTGCTCCTCGGCCTCGGCGGCATCGTCTTCGTCGGTCTCGTTGATGATCGCGATCACCTTGGACAGATGCGACAATTGCATCGGCTTGAGGGTGGGTGATTTGCTGCCGAATAGGGAATTGAACATGGCGAAGCCTCCTCCGAGAAAGGTTGAAAGGATATGGGGATAAAGCGCAAGCGTGGTCGAAAGAAGCGTGGCCTCGAGCGCCAAGGCGATCATCGCAATCATCGACAGGCCCCACCACCGCGCGCGCGGCGCCGTGGCAAGAACCGCAAAGCTGATCACGCCGTAAACGGGGCCGGATATGCCCAAAAACCGCGGGCCGACCATCACCAGTTGCGCCAAAGTGCCAACCACAATGCAGGCCGTGATCAGCGCCAGCATCCGGCGGGCCCCGAGGATTTTTTCGGCAATCGGTCCAGCAAAGCCCAAAAGCGCCAGATTGCCGATCAGATGCAGCAAGGAACCGTGATTGAAGACGTTCAAAAACACCTCGCCCAAGGGCACAGGTCCGCGCGCCACCACCACATTGCCATTCGCGGCGTAGCCCAACAGGCACAGCCCGATCAGCGCAAAAGTAACAGGCGCGGCGCGCAACATCCGCATGAAGGCTTAGGCCGCGCCCACAGGCAGGGCCGCGCCCGAAAAGCCGCGTTTGATCACCTGCAGCTTTTCTTCGGCGGGTTTGAAATAGCGCCGCAGCACATCAAGGCTCAGCATCGGGTCCACCTCGCCGCACATGAAAATATCAATCGCCGCATAGCCGTATTCGGGCCAGGTGTGGATCGAGATATGGGATTCGGCCAAAAGGGCGACGCCGGTAAATCCGCAGCGATCCCCGAAATCATGCAGGTTTATATCCAGAACCGTCGCCTCGGCGGCCTCGGCGGCCGCGCGCAATACCGGCTCGGCGGGGGCGGCGTCAAACAAGCCGCACGCGCCGTAGAATTCGGCGATCACATGATGCCCGAGCGCCGCTGGCGCCACTGGATGTTGGGCGATCATTGTCATCGTCGTCTCCGGATTACTCACATTACGGGTGCAGGCAACCGACCCTATATGCGCACAGATTGCAAACCGTTTGTGCCGCCGCGCCCGCGCCCCGCTCCCAAAGCGGCGTTTTAGCACCGCAAGCGCGCCGTGCAGGCGCGCGGCGCGCGCGGGACAAGAAAAAGCCGCCGCGATCTCTTCGCAGCGCCCCCTTCATACCAAACCCGCAAACATCAAAAATCGAGGTTCTCGACGCTCAATGCGTTTTGCTGGATAAACTCGCGGCGCGGTTCGACCACGTCGCCCATCAGCTTGGTGAAAATATCGTCAGCCTCGGCCATATCGTCGATTTTCACCTGCAACAATGTGCGCGCATCGGGGTCGAGCGTGGTTTCCCAAAGCTGGTCGGGGTTCATTTCGCCCAGACCCTTATAACGCTGCAAGGACAGACCTTTTTCGCCCTCGTCCAGAACCGCTTTGAGCAGGTCCAGCGGGCCGTAAATCATCTGGCTGCGATCCTTGCGGTGCAGCGCTGCGGGCAGGTTATAGACGTCTTGCAGGCTCTTGGTGAAGCTGCCGGTTTTGCGCGCCTCGCCCGAGCGCAGCATCGGCCCGTCGAGGGTGCGCACCTCTTCGACACCGCGCAAGATACGCGCAAGGCGGATGCCTTGGTCTTGGGTGATCCGGCCCTGCCAGCCTTTTTCATATTCCAGCGCGATCAGGTTGAGCCGCTCGGCGACCTTATCGGCGGTGCCTTGCAAATCATTGTCGACCACACCAGGCACGAAGGCCCCCGCAATCGCCGCCTGTTCGAGGATATGGCGCGGATAATGGGTCGGGAAGGCATCGAGCACGCGCTTGAGCTGGCGCGCCTCATCGACCACACGGGCCAGATCCTGACCGACGATATGTTCGCCATTGCCCTGCACCAAGGAGGCACCGTCGATCCCGTGCTGGATCAGATACTCTTCCATCTCGGCCTGATCCTTGAGGTAAACCTCTGATTTGCCGCGAGAAACCTTATAGAGCGGCGGCTGCGCGATATAAAGATATCCGCCCTCGATCAATTCCGGCATCTGCCGGTAGAAGAAGGTCAACAGCAAGGTGCGGATATGCGCGCCGTCGACGTCGGCATCGGTCATGATGACGATCTTGTGGTAGCGCAGCTTGTCGATATTGAACTCGTCGCGGCCAATGCCGGTGCCGAGCGCCATCACCATATTGCCGATCTCTTGGCTGCCGAGCATGCGGTCAAATCGCGCCCGCTCGACGTTCAAAATCTTACCCTTCAGCGGCAGGATCGCTTGGGTTTTGCGGTCGCGTCCCGTTTGGGCGGAGCCGCCAGCGCTGTCCCCCTCCACGAGGAAAATTTCGGTATTGGCGGGGTTCTTGTCCGAACAATCCTTCAGCTTGCTGCTCAGGAAGTTCATATCCATCGGGTTCTTGCGCCGCGTCAGATCACGCGCCTTGCGCGCGGCCTCGCGCGCCAAAGCCGCCTCGACGATCTTGCCAACGACGATCTTGGCCTCGTTCGGGTTCTCCTCGAACCATTCGGCCAGCTTCTCGCCGACGAGGTTCTCGACCGCGGGGCGCACCTCGGAGGAGACCAGCTTGTCCTTGGTCTGGCTCGAAAATTTCGGGTCCGGCACTTTGACGGACAGCACACAGGTCAACCCCTCGCGCGCATCATCGCCGGTGAAGCTGACCTTCTCGCGTTTGGCGATGCCGGAGCTTTGGGCATAGTTGTTGATCGTGCGGGTCAAGGCGCCGCGAAAGCCCGCCAGATGGGTGCCGCCGTCGCGCTGCGGGATGTTGTTGGTAAAGGGCAGCACATTCTCGTGATAGCTGTCGTTCCACCACATCGCCACCTCGATGCCGATATCGTCGCGCGTGCCGGTGACAAAAATCGGCTCGCTCATCACGGTGGATTTCGACCGGTCGAGATATTTGACGAACTCCTTGACGCCGCCCTCATAGAAAAGTTCGCTCTTGAGCGGCTCGGCGGGGCGCTCGTCCTCCAAGAGGATGCGCACACCGGAGTTCAAAAAGGCCAGCTCGCGCAGGCGCTTTTCGAGCGTCTCGAAGCTGTAATCGAGGTTCGAAAACGTATCGGTCGAGGCCAAGAACCGCACCTCGGTGCCGGTGCGATCGCCGCATTCGCCCACCACGCGCAGATGCTCGACCGTGTCGCCATGGCCGAATTTGGCGTAATGCTCTTTGCCGTCGCGCCACACGCGCAGCTCCAGCCAGACCGACAAAGCGTTCACAACCGAAACGCCCACACCGTGCAGGCCGCCCGAAACCTTGTAGGAATTGCTGTCGAATTTGCCGCCCGCGTGCAGCTGGGTCATGATGACTTCGGCGGCCGAGACGCCCTCTTCCTCGTGGATGCCCACGGGAATGCCGCGCCCGTTATCGGAAACGGAAACCGAGCTATCGGCGTGGATTTTGACCTTCACGTGGTCGGCGTGACCGGCCAATGCCTCGTCAATGCCGTTGTCGACAACCTCATAGACCATATGGTGCAGGCCCGAGCCATCATCCGTATCGCCAATATACATGCCAGGCCGTTTGCGAACGGCCTCCAAGCCCTTGAGAACTTTGATAGAATCCGCGCCATAGTCTTCGGGCGTCTTGGGGGTGTCGGACATCGGGTGTTTCCTTAATACGTTTGGCGGATTTATACCCATTTCTGGGGGCAATGTCACGTCTTCGACACAATATTTAGGGGTAAAACGGCGTGATTGCGCGCTGTGATCGTCGCAAGCGCGTGGCGGGCAAAACACCACTGGCGGCGCGGGTGGGCAGGGGGCGCAAACCGCACCAAAACCGGATCACGCGAAGGGGATGATCACCGCCACGCAAAGCATCAAAGCCCCCGCGACAAGGTTCGTGCGCCGCAAGGCTTTGGCCGAGGTCATCGCGCCGCGCACCTTGCCGATCACCGCCGCCATGACCAGATTGCCCAGCAAGGGCACCGCCGCCGAAATCGCGCAGATCGCGGCAATATCCGCGCCGGTGATCGCGGTCAGATCAAAGAACCCCGGCAAGAGGCCCATGTAGAAAAGGATCGCTTTGGGGTTGCCGAAGATCACCGCCAGTCCGGCGATAAACCCCGCCCATTTCCCCGGACGGGTCAAACGGCTGTCGGAGGTGATGGTTTTATCGGCATTGCGGATCAGCATCACGCCCATAAAGAGGAACATCAAGGCCGCGACATAGCGCAGCGCCTCCATCACCCACCCGTAGGTGCCGACCACCCAAGACACGCCCAGAACCGCCAAAAACGGCCAGATCACATCGCCCACCACCACGCCAAGCGCCAAGGGCCACGCCGCATGAAAGCCCCCCGACAAGGCCCGCGCCCCAAGCGCCAACCACACCGGACCAGGTGTCATGAACAGCACGAAAAGCGCGCCTGCATAAAGCAAAAGATCGGCAAAACTCAGGGTCATGCGGGCGACTGTGCCGCCGAAATCTTCGAGACGCCAGCCTCTTCTGTCACTTCGATGGATTGGGCGCGCCCTGCGAGGTCTTCGAATTGCTCGGCGCCGGTGCCGGTCATCCACGCCTGCGCCCCCAGCGCGCAAATCTCGTCATATAGCGCGCGGCGGCGGCTTTCGTCCAGATGCGCGGCCACCTCATCGAGCAGCAAAAGCGGCGGCGCGCCGAAATCGCGGGCAATGGCGCGGGCATTGGCAAGGATCAACGAGACCAAAAGCGCCTTTTGCTCGCCGGTGGAGCAATCGCGCGCCGCCACGCCTTTGGCGCTATAGGTGCCCAGCAAATCGGCGCGGTGCGGCCCGATCAAGGTCCGCCCCGCATAAAGATCCTGCCGCCGTCCCTCGGCCAACGCGGCGGCATAGTCTTCGGCGCTTTGGGGCATGTCGCCCTCGCTTTGCACCAATTCCAGATCCGCCTGCGGAAAGGCGGTTTGCGCATCGGCCTGCGCCTCGGCAACGCGGGCCAAGGCCTGTTTGCGGGCGGCATGGATCGCCGCGCCCGCGGTCGCCATCTGCGCCTCAAGCGCGCCATACCAATGGGCATCGCGCTGTTGGTCCTTCAAAAGGCGGTTGCGCTCGCGCATGGCTTTTTCAAAGGTCAGCGAGGCCTCGGCATGATCGGGCCGAAAGCTCAGCGTGATCCGGTCCAAAAACCGTCGCCGCCCCTCGGCCCCTTCGATCCAAAGACGGTCCATCGCCGGCACCAGCCACAGCACCCGCGCGATACGGCCCAAGGTGACTTGCGGTGCGGTCTTGCCGTCAATCCGCAGTTGGCGCGCGCCGCCCGCTTCGGCCCATATCTCGATCTCGTGCATCTGGTGCAAGGAGCGCAAAATTCCGGTGATTTTCCACCCCAAGGCCTCGGGCCTGCGCGCCATCTCCTGCGCCGAGGCGCGGCGCAATCCGCGACCGGGGGAAAACAGCGACACCGCCTCAAGCACATTGGTTTTACCCGCGCCATTGGGACCGTAAAGCACGACAGGGCGGCCATCGCTTTCGATCCGCCCGTGGTGATGCGAGCGAAAATGCGACAGGGTCAATTGGGTGAGGGCGAGTTTGGACATGGGATCAGATCAAATGCAAAGCGGCGGCGCGGGGGGTGCCCGCAGCCGCCGCCAATACCGTCAGGCGCAAGCGCCCGTCAAACCCGCATCGGCATGACGACATAAACCGCCGAGGTGTCATTGCCTTCGCGCATCAAGGTCGGATCGCCCGCCGAGTTAAAGAGGAACACGGCGTTTTCGCGGTCCACTTGGCTGGCGATTTCCAGAAGGTATTTCGCGTTGAAACCGATCTCCAAACGCTCGTCGCCGTAAGCCACGGCCAATTCCTCTTCGGCCGCGCCGCTGTCGGGGGCATTGACCGACAGGACCAAACGGTCCTCGTCGAGCGACAGCTTCACCGCGCGCGAACGCTCGGAGGAGACGGTCGCCACACGGTCCACCGCATTGGCGAAATCCTTGGCGTCGACTTCGAGCTTGCGCGTGTTGCCTTGCGGAATGACGCGGGTGTAATCGGGGAAGGTCCCGTCGATCACCTTGGAGGTCAGCGTGATATCGGGCGTGGCAAAGCGCACTTTGGTTTCCGACACCGAGACGGCGATCTTCATGTCATCATCGTCCAGCAATTTGCGCAACTCGCCCACGGTCTTGCGCGGCACGATCACGCCGGCCATATCCGCCGCGCCCTCGGGCAAATCCGCATCAATGCGCGCCAAACGGTGACCGTCGGTCGCAACGCAGCGCAAAACCTTGCCGCCATCGGCGTCCGAGACATGCATATAGACACCGTTGAGGTAATAGCGCGTCTCTTCCGTCGAAATCGCGAACTTCGATTTGTCAAAGAGGCGGCGCAATACCGGCGCGGGGCAGGAGAAATTCGAGCTGTATTCCGACGAGGCCATCACCGGAAAATCTTCTTTTGGCAATGTGGCGAGGTTGAAATTCGACCGGCCCGCTTCGACCGTCAGGCGGCCAGCGGCGGCATCATCGGTCAATGTGACCATCGCGCCATCGGGCAGCTTGCGCACGATTTCATGCAGCATCACCGCCGAAACGGTCGTTGCACCGGCGCGTTCGACCATGGCGTCGGCCTTGTCCACCACTTCGATGTCGAGATCCGTGGCACGGAAATTTACCGTATTGCCTTCGGCTTCGATCAACACATTGGCGAGGATCGGAATGGTATTGCGGCGCTCGACGACTGATTGCGCTTGTGACACCGCCTTGAGCAGGCTTGCGCGTTCGATGCTGAGTTTCATATCCCTCGCTCCTATCCGAGTCCCCTCTTGAGGACGGGAGGGTGAGGTTACCCCAATCCCCCTCATGCTCAAGTGTTTTTTGTTGTTTTCCGTTGTATTTTCGGGGGCGTCAAGGGCAGGGGCCATAGCATAGGGCCGCCAATGCGGTTGCACGGCGGCCCTATGGTAATTTTGCCATCAATCGCGGCGCGCGGCGCCTAGGCTTCGAGCGTGCGGCGCAGCAATTCGAGGTCTTCGGCGATTTGACCGTCCGAGACGCGCAATTCCTCGATGCGTTTGACGCCGTGCATGACCGTGGTGTGATCGCGCCCGCCGAAACGGCGGCCAATCTCGGGCAAGCTGCGCGAGGTGAGCTGCTTGGCCAGATACATCGCCACCTGACGCGGGCGGGCAAAGTTGCGCACCCGTTTGGGGCCAATCATATCGGACAGGCGGATGTTGTAATGCTCGGACACGCGGCGCTGGATTTCCTCGACGGTGATCTTGCGCTCGGAGGCGCGCAGCACATCGGCAAGGCAATCTTGGGTCAGTTCCATCGTGATTTCGCGGCCCACGAGAGAGGCAAAGGCGAAGAGGCGGGTCAAAGCCCCCTCAAGCACGCGCACATTGGTCGAAATGCGATGCGCAAGAAATTCCAGAACCCCATCCGCCATCACCAGATCGGGATATTGCAGGCGGAAGCTTTCGGTTTTGGATTGCAAGATGCCAAGGCGCAATTCGTAATCCGTCGGATGCAGATCAACCACCAGACCGCATTGCAGGCGCGATTTGATCCGCTCTTCGAGGTCCTTGATTTCACCCGGAGCGCGGTCGGCGGAAATGATGATCTGTTTGTTTTGATCGACCAGCGCGTTGAACGTGTGGAAAAATTCTTCTTGGGTGCTGTCCTTGCCGGCGATGAATTGCACGTCATCAACCATAAGCACATCGACCGACCGGAAGAGCGATTTGAAATCCATCATCTTGCGCTCGCGCAGGGCCTGCACAAAGCGATACATGAATTGTTCAGCCGACAGATAGACCACGTTGAGGTCGGGGCGGCGCTCTTGCAATTCCCACGCGATGGCATGCATCAGGTGGGTTTTCCCAAGGCCGACGCCGCCGTAAAGGAAGAGCGGATTGAAGGTCACAGGGCCGCCTTCGGCCACGCGTTTGGCCGCCGCATGGGCCAATTCGTTCGGCTTGCCGACAACGAAGCTGTCGAAGGTAAAACGCTCGTCCAAAGGCGCGGCGGGCAAAAGATCGCGGCCCGTATCGCGGGCTGCATCACGTCCATTCTCGCGCGCCGTCGCGGCGGCGGGCGCCCCAGCAGGGCGCGCGGCGTTGCCATTGGCGGGTTTTGCCGCCGACGGGCGCTGCGCCGTATTGGCGGGCACGCTAAAGCACACGCGCCGCACATCCGCGCCCGCATTGGTCATCTGATGCAAGATCAGGTCACCAAAATTTTGTTTTACATAGTTGCCAAGAAACGTTGTCGGCACGTGGAAGGTGGCCACGCCCTCGTTAATCTCGGAAAATTCGAGCGGCTCAATCCAGTTGGTGAAGTTATTACGTCCAACTGTCTTAAGCAGATTTTGTTTCAGCTCGCCCCATTGTTCTTGTGTCATCCGTCCCCGATCCACAGCAGAATTTTGTCCCAAGTCAGTCACCCCAAAAGTAAAATTCGAAAGCCTCCCACAGCTCTCGTCACATAAGAAGCCAGCGCACAAACCAACCAACCCCATTGCCGAGGGCAATGAGCGATAGAGTCCGGTCTGGACTAGCAAGCGCCGCGGTAAACGATGGTTCCCCAGCATCAGGACAGGCCCCCGATGCTCCATGCGTTAAGGCCGCGAAGCAATCTTGATCCGAAGGACGCGGGGTAATCCCCTCACGATCGGCATTCCGAAATCTCGGCAAGGCCCGTTGCGTGGTCCGTTCGTCTCAAGGCGACGTGAATCGCAAGACCGAAACTAGCAAGTCGTATGGGAGGGCGGCAACTGATCTTCGACCTTGACTCGGGTTTTGCGAAAAAGAATCTCTTTTACGTGAAAATACGCTCTGGGGAGTCAACTTTTATTGCTGCAAACGCGAAAAAGGCGCCCCTTGTGAGGGCGCCTTTTTTATCAGGTATTTAAGCTGTCCGGCGGGTCAAAACATGACTTGCATCAGGGCGCAGCAACGCGCCCGCGCGCCGGAGTGCCTAATGCTTAGCCGATTGCTTTGACGCGGGCCGAGAGGCGCGACATTTTGCGTGCGACGGTGTTCTTGTGGAAGATACCTTTGGTCACGCCGCGCATCAGTTCGGGCTGTGCTGCGCGCAAGGCGGCGGTCGCGGCGTCCTTGTCGCCCGAGGCGATGGCTTCCTCAACTTTGCGCAAATAGGTGCGGACGCGCGAACGGCGTGCTTTGTTGATTTGGAAACGCTTTTCGTTCTGACGGGCGCGTTTTTTTGCTTGGGGCGAATTAGCCATGGTGATCAGACCTTTTATTTTGGTTCGGTGTCTCTTGCGAGGCGAATGTGTAACGCAGAGCACCCTTCGCGACCGGATCTCTCCCGTCGGACTGATTCTAGCCTAAGCGGGCTCCACGCGCATGTATGGAGGCGGCATATAGCGGCTTTGGCGGCCGATGCAAAGCCAAAAACGCTTTGCTGCGCTGCGCCCCCTCATGGGGCGCAGCGCAGGTGATCAATTGACGCGGTTGCAGCTGAAATCCTTCTGGATATCCGTGCCAAGCATACGGGCCGTGACAAAGCCGCCCTGACGGCTGATTCCGATCACCGTATAGGTCGCATCGCCGATCCCGAAAAACCCGCCGCCCTTCACCGTGAACCGTTTGCCAGGCGCGACGTGATCACAGGCGGTGTTGCGGCGCGGCTGGCTGCGGGCTTGGGCCTGCGCGCGCGCACGCGCCTCGGCCTCTCTCGCGCGCGCTTCGGCGGCGCGGGCACGGGCATCTGCGGCCTCACGGGCGGCTTTGGCCTCGCGTTGAGCGGCGGCGCGGGCTTTGCTCGCTTGCTCGGCAGCGCGGCGCTCTGCCTCGGCCTTCTCGGCGTTGGCCTTGGCAATCGCGGCCTGCGCGGCGGCAAGGGCGGCTTCGCTTTCGGCCTGTTTTTGCTCCATCACTTCCATATCGTTCAGCGCGGTCAAACGATTGGCCGCATCAATCGCCAGATCATCCTCGGGGAAGCGGTTCATCACTTCGGTATAGAGCCTCTTGGCGCGGGGGCGGTCCTTGGCCGAATCGAACTTGACCGCCGCGAAATAGAGCTTGCGGGGGCTGTCGGTTTCCATCGCGACGGCCATGTCGCAATCGGCGCCGGTGTCCTTTGTGCCAAAGCGCGGCGCAAGCTCGCGCACCACGGCGCAATCCTTGGTTTCGACGGCGGCGAGGAAACGGGCCTGCGCGGCCGCCCGTTCGACACGCTCGCGGCATTTGGTTTCCTTGAACGCCGATCCATGGCCCTCACTGGCGCGGATCGCGGCGGCCTCGTCGCATTGCAGCGCCTCCAAAGCCGCCTCATAGCGCGCGGCGGTCTCGCGTTTGGACTTTGCCTCGGCGCAATCGGTTTTGCGGTCGGGCGCGCGCAATTCACCCACCCGCGCCTCATAGGCGTCGCAGCTGCCATCAGCGTAAAGCGCCCCGACCTCGCGCCGCAGCGCGCGGTATTTGTCGGCCACATCCTTTTTCGCCGCAGCGATGGCCGCGACGCGTTGGTTGGCGGCGGTTTTGGCACTATAGGGCACGTCCTTGAGCCGCTTGTAGCTCTCATAGCTGCGCGCCCAAGTCTCCAGCCCGCCCTTCTCTTCGACATGGCTGATCATCGCGCCCCCATCGCCAAGGTATTCGGTGCTGATCCGCCAGCCGCCTTTGACCGTGGGGTAGGTTTCGCTCACCTCAAGGCTTGGCCGTTTGAGAAACACCTGCCGGTCCTTGCCTGACAGGTAGAGTTCCGGACGGCTGGGATGCATCGCCATCACATAGGTGGTGCCGGTGCCGGATTTGAGGCTCTTGTCGATCTGCGCGCTATCGGCGCTCTCGCCGCTGGTTCCGGTGGCGATGGTCCCATCCTTATAAAGCGCATAGAAGCGGCTGCCGTCATCCTCGAAGCGCAGGTTGTAAACGCCATTGTCCTCGGCGGCGGCGGGGGCGTCTTTGACGGGGGTCATTTGGTCCAAGGCATCGGTGCGGCCCATGGCCAAAAGGCCCTTATCGGTGCCGATCAACACATGCCCCGCGCGCGAGACGGCGATATCGGCAATGCGTGAGGGGGCGGCCTGTGCGCTGTGCAATTGCGCGCCGGTCGCGCCGTCAAACACCGTTACGACACCCTCGTTATCGGCGACGTAGAGCCTGCCATCAGGGCCAAAGGCCAATTCGCTAAACGGCGTGTCGCCCGCGCGCGCATGCGTCCATCTTTCAAGGCCGGTCTCGACATCCAAGACCCAGACATCGCCCTTATAGGTGCCTGCCAGAGCCTTGCCATCGGCGGAAAACGCCATGTCGCGCGCAAAGGCCGGATAGGTGTCGATCTTGCTGCGCGCGGCGACGTCATAGATTTCGATGCTGCCTTGCTTGCTGCGGTTGACGGCGGCGGCGGTGCGGCCCTGCGGGTCCACCAGAACCATATGGTAGGGATCGCGCGACAGCCGCTCCAACTGGCGCGGTCCGGGCGGCGGCAGGTCTGCTTTGACCATATAGACCAATTCGGAGGTTGCGCTGCCCTTGGCGGGGCGGTGCCAGCGGATTTTGCCGTCCTGCACTTTGGGGGCGTAGCAGCCGTTGAGATTGGTCACCCCGCCTTCAGATTTGGGAAAGGTCATGCAAACCTCGCCTGACTTGATCCGATAACTCCCGCTTGCCTGTTTTCCCGTGCCCAAGGTGAAAAGCATCGTGCCGTCCGGATCGAAATAAACGCTCCACGCCGCGCCATCCCTGAGCGAGCGACCCACGACCACATATCCGGGCCATTTGGCCAGATCGGCGACAAAGCTGGCTTGATCCACGCTTTTGCGTCCCGCGTGGGAATAAACCATCTGCGACGAGCCGACCCGCTCGCCCTTGGTGGCCTTTTCATAGACGGTTTTGCCGTCTTTGGTCTTGAGGTTGACGGTCATCCAATCGGTGCCGCGACCGAGGGATGCGGCGCGTTTGCACACTTTGTCGTTGGGCCGGTCCTTGTTCAGACCCTTGAAACAAATGATCCGGCGCGAGATTTTTTCCCATGTCGCGCTGGCGGTTTTGCCCGAAGAAAAGGTGAAAAACACGCTCTTGTCACGGCCCAGATAAAGGCTCCAAGTTTTCGAGCTGTCGCGCGTGATGCCCACCGTGGTGCGCCCGATCATCTTGTTCAAGGTCAGCCCATCGGCGTTGTATTTATAATCTTTGTCAGGCTCGGCAACGGCAAGGGCAGGGGCGGCGATAAGGCAAAGGGCGGCGGCGGTCCGGCGGATGAAATTCATTAGGCTCACTTCAAAAAAGAATGGTCCGGCAGGTTTACACGCTTGCCGGACCAAATCAATCTTGTTCGGGTCCTATGCCGCGACCCGATGGGGCGCTATTTGTCGCGGAACTGCGCGGCGCGCTTTTCCATAAAGGCGCTCATGCCTTCCTTTTGGTCCTCGGTCGCAAACAGCGAATGGAACACGCGGCGTTCGAACAACAGCCCTTCGCGCAATGTGGTCTCATAGGCGCGGTTCACCGCCTCTTTGACCACCATCACCGAAATCATGGATTTCTCGGCGATTTTCGCCGCCGCGCCCATGGCCTCTTCCATCAGTTTCTTGCACGGCACAACGCGGCTGACGAGGCCGGAGCGTTCGGCCTCTTCGGCGTCCATAAAGCGGCCCGTGAGGTTCATATCCATGGCTTTGGATTTGCCGACAAGGCGCGTGAGGCGCTGCGTGCCGCCGATGCCCGCAACCACGCCGAGGTTGATTTCCGGCTGGCCGAATTTCGCGGTGTCCGAACAGATGATGAAATCGCACATCATCGCCAATTCGCACCCGCCGCCAAGCGCATAGCCCGACACAGCAGCGATGATCGGCTTGCGCACGCGCATGATCTGGTCGGTTTCGGGGGTAAAGAGATCACCGGCAAAAACGTCGACAAAGCTCTGCTCGCTCATCATCTTGATGTCGGCGCCCGCGGCAAAGGCTTTCTCCGATCCGGTGATCACGATGCAGCGCACTTTGTCATTGGCCTGCGCCTCGGTCAGCGCCGTGGCCAATTCGCTCATCAATTGAGCGTTCAGGGCATTCATCGCATCCGGCCGGTTCAGTTTCACAAGCGCAATGTGATCCGCGACGTCGACGATGATGGTTTCATAAGCCATGAGGATGCTCGATGTTGTTTCAGGTAGAGATGACTCCTGACCCATTCGGCGGCTTGGTTCAAGGTTTTCTTGCGCGCTACCGCTGACAGGCGGGACAATAGAACGAAGAGCGGCCAGATTGGACAATCCGGCGCACCAATTTACCGCATCCCTCGCTGCGGCAGGGCTCGCCCTCGCGGCCATAGACGTCGAAACTGTGCTGGAAGTAGCCCAATTCGCCGGAGGCTTGGCGAAAATCCTTGAGGCTGGAGCCGCCTGCGGCAATCGCATCGCCCAAAACCTCGCGGATGATCGGCACGAGGGATTCGATTCGGCGCTTGGACAGGCTTGCGGCCTTACGGGTGGGGTTGATGCCCGCGCGAAACAGCGCCTCGCAGACATAGATATTGCCCAATCCGGCGACGATCTTTTGGTCCAGAAGCGCCGATTTGATCGGCATGGCGCGCCCCTTGAGGGCGGCCACCAGATAGGCCTCGTGAAAGCTGTTGCCCAAAGGCTCCGGCCCGATCGAAGCGAGCAGTTTATGCGCCTCGGCCTCGGCGGTGGGCAACAGGTCCATCGCGCCGAAACGGCGCGGATCATTGAAGGTCACCCGCGCGCCGTTCTCCATGTGAAACACCACATGGTCGTGTTTTTCAGGCATCGGATGCGTATGGGCAAAAACGCCCAAAGGATCGCCCGATACGGTCATCCGCCCCGACATGCCCAGATGGACGAGCAAGGTCTCGCCGCTGTCCAGATCCGCCAATATGTATTTCGACCGTCGCCGCAGGGTGGTGACACGCACTCCCGTCAACCGCTCTGCCATCCGGTCGGGAAAGGGCCACCGCAGCCCCGCGCGGTTCACATCCGTGCGGGTGATCACCACGCCCTCCATCGCGGGGATAAGGCCGCTGCGGACGGTTTCGACCTCGGGCAATTCGGGCATCTGTCTCTCCGGCGGCGCACATTGGCGCGGCATTGTGGTCAAAGGGGCGCATTGCAGCGGGCGGCAAGCGCCCTATAAGGAAACACGACAGAAGCGAAGTGCAAGGCCCAAGCGGGCCGCGAAGGCGGAAAACATGGACGACAAGACCACACATTTCGGATTTGAGACCGTGCCCGAGGCTGAAAAGGCGGGGCGTGTGCAGGGGGTCTTTGGATCGGTCGCGTCGAAATACGATGTGATGAATGATGTCATGTCGATGGGCATCCACCGCATCTGGAAAGACGCGATGATGGATTGGCTCGCCCCGCGCAAGGGGCAACGATTGCTCGATGTGGCGGGCGGCACGGGCGATATCTCCTTCCGGTTTCTGGCCCGCGCGGGCGAGGCGCATAGCACGGTTCTCGACCTCACCGAACCGATGCTCATCGAGGGGCGCAAACGCGCCGAGGCCGAAAAAATGGCCTCCAGCCTCGATTGGGTCGTCGGTGATGCCATGGCTTTGCCCTTCGAGGACAACACATTTGACGTCTATACAATCAGCTTCGGCATCCGCAACGTGACCCGCCCGCAAGAGGCGCTGAACGAGGCGTTTCGCGTGCTCAAACCTGGCGGGCGGTTGATGGTTCTGGAGTTCAGCCAGTTGCCCAATGCGGCGATGCAAAAGGCCTATGACGCCTACTCCTTTAACGTCATCCCGCGCATGGGAAAATTGATCGCCAATGACGCCGACAGCTATCAATACCTCGTGGAATCGATCCGCAATTTCCCCGATCAAGAGACCTTCTTGCAGATGGTGAAAGAGGCGGGCTTCGAAAACGCCTCTTACCGCAACCTGTCGCTCGGCATTGCCGCGCTGCATTCGGGGTGGAAGATTTAAATGCGCGGTCCGCATAATATCTGGCGGCTGATCCGCACCGGCGCGACGCTGGAGCGCACCGGCGCGATGAAGCAGCTTCTCGATGCCTATGAGGCCCCCGCTTTGGTGCGCATGGCGCTGCGCGGTCTGGCATGGCCGTTCCAATGGCTTGGCGATAAGGGCGATGCGGCCTTCCCGCCGATCCCGCGCGCGCTGCAGGCCCTCGGCCCCGCCTATATCAAATTCGGGCAGATCATCTCGACCCGCCCCGATCTGGTGGGGGATAATCTGGCGGCAGAGCTGCGCGTGTTGCAAGACCGTTTGCCGCCCTTTGACATGGCCCGCGCCCGCGCGGCGGTCGAGGCCGAAACCGGCCGCCCGCTTGAAGAGGTCTTTGATGATTTCAGCGATCCGGTCGCGGCGGCCTCGATCGCGCAGGTGCATCGCGGCACTTTGAAGGACACCGGCGAGGACGTGGCGATCAAGGTCCTGCGCCCCGATATCGCCCGCGCCTTCCGGCGCGATATCGATGCCTTCTACCTTGCGGCCAATACCATCGAATTTCTTTCGCCCGCCTCGCGCCGTTTACGCCCGACCGAGGTCATCGACCATTTCGCGGGGGTCGTGGCCGGCGAGCTGGACTTGCGGCTCGAGGCGGCATCGGCCTCCGAATTTGCCGCCAATACGGAACATGACGAAGGCTTTGAATTGCCCCGCGTCAATTGGAACCTGTCGGGCCGGTCGGTCATGGTGATGACATGGGCCGAAGGCACGGCGCTGGGCGATAATGCGGCGCTGGATGGGGCGGGCCACGACCGCGCGGCCCTGTCAAAACGCGTGCTGCAACTCTTCCTCAGCCATGCGCTGCGCGACGGGTTTTTCCATGCGGACATGCACCAAGGCAACCTCAAGGTCGCGCCCTCGGGCAATATCATCGCCTATGATTTCGGCATCATGGGCCATATCGACGAATACACCCGCCGCGTTTATGCCGAAATCCTCTACGGCTTTATCAAACGCGACTACATGCGCGTCGCGCAGGTGCATTTCGAGGCGGGCTATGTCCCCGCCGACCGCGATGTCGATGAATTTGCCCGCGCCCTGCGCGCCGTGGGCGAGCCGATTTTCGGCATGGATGCGACCCGCATTTCCATGGGCAAACTGCTCAGCTACCTCTTCGAGGTGACCGAACGTTTCGGCATGGAAACGCGCACCGAGCTGATTTTGCTGCAACGCACCATGGTGGTGGTCGAAGGCGTCGCGCGCAGCCTTGATCCGCAAATGAACATCTGGGAAGTCGCCAAACCCGTGGTCGAGGATTACATCAAACAAAGCCTCGGCCCGCGCGCCTTGGCCCGTGATCTCAAAAAAACCGCGCAGGTATTGGCGCGCTTTGGCCCGCGCCTTCCGGCCTTGGTCGAAGCCGCCCTGATCCGCCAAGCCGAACCGCCGCGCCCTGCACCCGCGCCATCGGCTTTGCGCCCGCTGGCGTGGGGCGCGGGCGGCGCGGTGATCGGTGCTGCGGCCGTCGCGGCCCTATCGGCGAGCGGCGTTTTGGGCGCGATTTTCTGATCTTATGGCGGCGCATATTTGCGACACATGGGCAAATTGCCGTGGCGGCGGGCCGACGCACCCTGTTCACAGCGCCGATTGAGCGTTACTCTGCGCAAAAGGCGGGCCATAACCGTCCTGTAGACATCCGAGGTGGAGAAGCCGTTGTCCCGACTGTCCAAATTGCTTTGCGGCACCTGTTCGGTGGTGCTTATGGCTGCGGCAAGCCCGCAGGCCGAGACGCTGACCACCAGCTCGTTCAACATGTATGGCGGGCCGGGCGGCTTGATCGACATGCCGACGGCAGAGATGGCGCCCGATGCGCAATTCACCTCGACCATCGGATATTTCGCCGACACCACCCGCGTCACGCTGAGCTTTCAAATCGCGCCGCGCCTGAGCGGCAGTTTTCGCTATAGCGCGGTGAATGGCCTCAATATTCCGGGCTATACGCTGCCGACTTACTATGACCGCAGCTTCGATTTGCGCTATCAATTCCTCGATGAAGGCACCTATCGCCCCGCCATGGCCGTGGGCCTGCGCGATTTCATTGGCACGGGGCTTTACGGCTCTGAATATCTTGTGGCGACCAAAAGCCTTGGCGACAAATGGCGCGTGACCGGCGGCCTTGGTTGGGGCCGTTTGGGCAGCGCCGGAAGCTTTGCCAGCACCGGCACCCGCCCGACCGGATTTTTGGGCCGCGGCGGCTTGCCCAGCCTGAACAAGTTTTTCCGCGGCGATGTGGCGGCCTTTGGCGGTGTGACGTACCAACATAGTGACAAGTTGCGCTTCAAGCTCGAATACTCCTCCGACGCCTATGCCCAAGAGGCCGGTGACGGGCTTTTGACCCGCGACAGCGCGATCAATTTCGGCGCGGAATATGCCTTTGCCCAAGGCGCGCAATTGGGCGTCTATGCGATGCATGGCGGCGAGGTTGCGGCGATGGTCTCTTTTGCCACCAACCCCAAACTCGCCCCCGTTCCGGGAAGCTCGGACGTTGCGCCTTTGGCGGTTCTGCCGCGCGGTAAAAGCGCCCGTGATCTGGGATGGACCGCCGATCCCGCCGCGCCAAGCCAGACCGTTGCCAACCTCAAGACCTTGATCGAATTCGAAGGTCTGCGGCTCGAATCCTACAAGCTGACCGGCACCTCGGTGCGCCTTGTGGTGCGCAATCCGCGCTTCGAGGCCGGATCGCAGCTTTTGGGCCGCGTGGCGCGCGGCGCAACCCGCGCCTTGCCCGCCTCGGTCGAGACCATCACCGTGGTCCAAACCAGCCATGGCGTCCCGCTGAGCAGCGCAACCTTCCAGCGTTCGGATCTGGAGAAATACGAATACGCCCCCGCCGAGGTCATGTATGACCGTATGGTGCTGACGGACGGCGCGGATGCATTGGAGGGCACCGTGGCGATGCCTGATGCCTATCCGCGTTTTGAATGGGCGCTCACCCCCTATGTCAGCCTGTCGATGTTCGACCCCGAAAGCCCCGTGCGCGCCGATGCGGGGCTCAAGCTGAGCGGCGATTACCATATCGCCTCGGGTTGGGTCGCTTCGGGCGAGATCACCGCCAAACTGGCGGGCAACCGCGACGATCTCAAACCAAGCACAAGCACCGGCCTGCCTTTGGTGCGCTCCGATTTCGCCGAATATTCGCGCGGGCAAAAGATCGCGATGCCGAACCTGACGCTGACCCATTACGGTCGCCTTGGCGACAACCTCTATAGCCGCGTGACCGCAGGCTATCTGGAGCAAGGCTTTGCGGGCGTCTCTGGTGAAGTTTTGTGGAAGCCGGTGGACAGCCGCCTCGCGCTGGGCGCAGAGGTGAATTATGTCGCCAAACGCGCCTATGACAACGCCTTCGGTTTGCAGGACTATACTGTCGCCACGGGCCATGGTTCGGTCTATTACGATCTGGGCAAAGGCTATCACGCGCAGGTCGACGCGGGCCGTTATCTGGCGGGGGATTGGGGCGCGACCATCGCCATCGACCGCGAATTTGCCAACGGCTGGAAGGTCGGGGCCTATGCGACCAAAACCAATATCTCGGCGGCGCAATTCGGCGAAGGCTCCTTTGACAAGGGCATCCGCTTTACCATGCCGCTGGCTTGGGCTTTGGGCACCTCGACACGGGCGAAAACATCGGCCTCGGTTGCCTCTTTGACCCGCGACGGCGGCGCGCGCCTGCGGGTGCAAGGGCGGCTTTATGAACAGGTGCGCGGGGCGCATCGCCCTGAAATGGCGAAAAGCTGGGGGAAATTCTGGCGATGAGACAGGGGCGCGCAACGGCGATGGTTACGGGTATGACGACGGGCATGGCGACGGGGATCAAACCGGCAATCTTGAGTGCGGCGCTGGCCGCGATGATGGCCCTTGCGGGCTGCGGCAACGCGCCGGACCGTGCCAAGGCGAATAAGGCGCTGGCTCAAGGCGTGCTGCAATCGGTGGGGCTTGGCGCCAAACCCGCCCCTGCGCCCAGCGAGGCGGCGCAAGTGGCCGGTGCTATGGCCGAAAAATCCGGCGATCTGCGCATGGTGCGCATCGCCGTGCGCAACGTGGCCGCCGTGGTCTATCCGGTGCAGGAAAACCAAGGCGTGCGGCTTTGGGCCTCTGCCGATCAACGCGGGTTCTATTTTCGCAGCGGCGTTTTGGTCGCCACGCGCGGGCTGGGCGGCGATTTGATGCAGGCCGATGTCGGCCCGAGCCTTGCGCTGGTTCGGGCGCGCAAGAGCGGCAGCGCGCAGCGGGTGCACCGCTATCTGACCGGCGACAACCAAACCGATCTGCGCCGCCTGACCTGCACCATCGCACCACTGGGCCGCGAGGCGGTGCAATATGCCGCCATGTCGGCGCAGACCGTGAAAATGCGCGAGACCTGTGAGGGCGGGCAAACCCGCTTTGAAAACCTCTATTGGGTCACGGGGGCGGGAAAGATCGTGCGCTCAAAGCAATGGCAAGGCGATCTGGGCGGGATGATCGAGTTTATCGATATCCGCAATTGATCGGCGGGGCGGGGGAATCGCTTCGTGGTGTTTTGGGCCGTGCCATGGCCCGATGTCGGGCGGGCGGGGCCATGCCCCAAGGTGACGCAAACTAACGCCCCGTCATGCGCTAATTTTGCACAGCAAAATTCAATTCCATTTATTGACCCCTCGCTCTGGCCGCTCTAACTTACCCGTCGACAAGGGGGGAGGACCGGCAGACGCACATGCGCCTGCGGGCTTTCCCATGCACGCAGACTTCAGCAATGGGACACCGCAGGCAGATGGCCGATATCACCCAAGTAAATGACCAAATCTCGATCGAACGCGAAGGCGATGTTGCCCTCGTGTGCATCAATTTCCCGCCCGTGAACGCGACCGGCATCGGCGTGCGCCAAGGCCTGTGCGATGCGATTGCGCAGTTGAACAGCGAAGGCAGCGCCAAGGCGATTGGCATTTACGCCGCAGGCCGCACCTTTGTCGCGGGTGCTGATATCACCGAATTTGGCAAACCGCCGCTCAGCCCCTCATTGCCCGATACGCTCAATGTGATCGAGGCCTCGGATATCCCCGTGATCTGCGTGCTGCATGGCACGACCTTGGGCGGCGGTTTGGAATTGGCCCTTTCGGCCCATGCGCGCATCGCGCTTGAAGGCACGCGCATCGGTCTGCCCGAAGTCCTGCTTGGCCTTTTGCCAGGCGCGGGCGGGACGCAGCGTTTGCCGCGTCTGGCGGGCATGCCCTTTACCCTCGATATCGCCCTGTCGGGCCGTCAGGTCGGCGCGAAAGAGGCGCTGGAAAAAGGCGCCATTGATCGCATCGCTTCGGGCGATCCGCGCGAAGTGGCCCTTGCCGCCGCGCAAGAGGTGATTGCGGGCACATTGCCGACCCGCCGCACTCGCGATCTGGACGCCGAGCTGGACCAAGCGGCCATCGACGGCACCCGCGCCATGCTCAAGAAAAAGCAAGCGCACCTTGTCTCGCCGCACCTCATCGTGGACGCGGTCGAACAATCCACCGGCGATCTCGACGCGGGTCTCAAATTCGAGCGCGACAGCTTTATGGCCTGTATCAACACCCCGCAGCGCGCCGGTTTGATCCATGCCTTCTTTGGCGAACGCGCCGTTTCGAACATCCCCGAAGCCAAAGGCCCCACCCGCGAGATCGCCAAGATCGGCGTCATCGGCGGCGGCACCATGGGATCGGGCATCGCCACCTCCTGCCTGATTGCAGGATACGCCGTGCGCCTCATCGAAGTGGCGCAAGACGGGCTGGACCGCGGCATGGCGACCATCACCAAAAACCTCGAAGGCGCGGTCAGCCGCGGCAAGATGTCGGCCGAGGCGCGCGATGCGGCTCTGGCGCGTTTGCAGCCTTCGCTTGGTCTGGACGAGTTGGCCGATGTGGACCTCGTGATCGAGGCCGTGTTCGAGAAGATGGAAGTCAAAAAAGACATCTTCGGCAAGCTCGACACCATTTGCAAAAAAGGCGCGATCCTTGCGTCGAACACCTCCTATCTGGACGTGAACGAGATCGCCGATTGCACCTCGCGCCCCGGTGATGTGATCGGGCTGCACTTCTTCTCGCCCGCGCATGTGATGCGTTTGCTGGAGATCGTCCAAGGCGCGAAAACCGATGCGGATGTTCTGGCCTCGGGCTTTGCCTTGGCCAAAAAGCTCAAGAAAGTCGGCGTCTTGGCGCAGGTGTGCGACGGCTTTATCGGCAACCGCATTTTGGCGCATTACTCCAAAACCGCCTCTTATCTGGTGCTCGACGGGGCCAGCCCGCAAGACGTCGACAACGCGCTTGAAGGCTTCGGTTTCGCCATGGGCCCGCATAAGGTCGGGGATCTGGCCGGTCTCGACATCGGTTGGATGACCCGCAAACGCAAAGCCGATACGCGCGACCCGAATGAGCGCTACGCCGGCGATGTGGCCGACAAGATTTGCGAAGAGGGCTGGTTTGGCCGCAAAACGGGGCGCGGCTACTACGTTTATGACGCCGGTGCCCCCGTGCCAAACGAGGCGATTGCCGGATTCATCGACGCCGTGCGCGCCGAAAAAGGCATCACGCCCAAAGCCTTTACCAATGAGGATATCGTTGATCGCTACATGACGGCGATGATCGTCGAAGCCACCCGCGTGGTGGAGGACGGCACCGCAAAACGCCCTGTCGATGTCGATATGGTGTTTCTCTTCGGCTACGGCTTCCCGCGGTTCCGCGGCGGCCCGCTCCATTATGCCGACACGATCGGTGCGAGCGAGCTTGTCTCGCGCATCGAAGCCTACGCGAAAGAAGACCCGAACTATTGGCAGGTGCCGGACCTATTGCGGAAGATGGCCGCGGATGGCACCAGTTTTGCAGACCTGAACAAGGAGGCCTGATCTATGGATCTGAATTTTACCCAAGAGGAGCGCGATTTCCGTGAGGAAGTGCGCAGCTATCTGGCAGAGAACCTGCCGGCGCATATCTCGGACGCGGTGCGTTCGGGCGGCGAGCTGACCAAGGAAATGACCGAGGAATGGCACGCTATCCTCAACCGCAAGGGCTGGCTTGCGACGATCTGGCCCGTAGAACACGGCGGCCCCGGTTGGACGCCGGTGGAAAAATACATCTTCGAGGATGAATGCTGCAAAGCCTATGCGCCGCGCATCGTGCCTTTCGGCCTGTCGATGCTTGGGCCGGTGCTGATCAAATTCGGCAACGACGAGCAAAAGAAAACCATCTTGCCGCGCATCCTTGATGGGACGGATTGGTGGTGTCAGGGCTATTCCGAACCGGGCGCCGGATCGGACCTTGCCTCGCTCAAAACCCGCGCGGTGCGCGATGGCGACGAATGGGTGATCAACGGTCAAAAGACATGGACCACCCTTGGCCAGCACGCCGATAAAATCTTCTGCCTGTGCCGCACCGATCCGGATGCGAAAAAACAGCAAGAAGGCATTTCCTTCATCCTCGTCGATATGGATGCCCCTGGTGTGGAACTGCGCCCGATCAAATTGATCGAAGGCGGCCATGAGGTGAACGAGGTCTTCTTTACCGATGTGCGCGTGCCCATCACCAACCTTGTCGGCGAAGAGAACAAAGGCTGGACCATCGCGAAATACCTGCTGACGCACGAGCGCACAGGCATTGCCGGTGTCGGCTTCTCGATGCAGGCCCTCGAAGAGGTCAAAGCCCTGTCGCGCAAAATGATGCGCAACGGCAAGCCTTTGGCACAAGACCCGCTGTTTTCAGCGCGCATCGCGCAGGCCGAGATCGACCTTGAGGCGATGAAGCTGACCAACCTGCGCATGCTCTTCAAAGCGCAACAACAAGGCGCACCAGGTCCCGAAACCTCGATCCTCAAGATCAAGGGCACGGTGATCAACCAAGAGCTCAAAGACCTCGCGCGCCGTGCGCTCGGCCCCGTGGCCGCGCCCTTCCCCGGCCATATCACCGATGGCAACATCATGTTCGGCCCCGAAGACACGGCCTATAACGCCGCGCGTTATTTCAACAACCGCAAGACCTCGATTTTCGGTGGATCCAACGAGATCCAGCGCAACATCCTGACCAAGACTATGCTGGAGCTTTGACCTATGGATTTCTCTCTCACTGAAGATCGCCGCATGCTGCAAGATAGCCTGACGCGCTATCTGACCGAGCAATACCCCGTCGAGCACCGCAACAAGGTCGCCTATGACCTGCCGTGCCATGACGAAGCGAAATGGGGCGAGTTGGCCGAATTGGGCGCGCTGTTTGCGCTGGCCCCCGAAGAGGCGGGCGGCTTTGGCGGCACCGGTTTCGACATCTCGGTCGTGTTCGAAGCCTTGGGCCGCGGCATCACCTCCGAGCCGGTGCTCGGCGCCCTGATGGCCTCGCGCCTGATGACAGCGGCAGGCGCAGACCAAGAAGCGCTGCTCGCAGGGGCGACAAAATACGCCGTCGCGATCAGCGAGATCGAAGCGCCCTACGAGCTTGATTATATCGCCACCACGGCCTCCGGCTCGGGCGATAGCGTCACGCTCTCGGGCCGCAAATCCGCCGTCTATGGCGGTCAGGTGGCCGATGTCTTCCTCGTCGCGGCGAAAAACGGCGACAAGCTGGGTGTCTACGAGGTGCAAGCCTCGGATGCGCAGGTCGTCGGCTATGCGATGATGGACGGCGGCGGCGCGGCCGAATTGATGCTCGACGGCACACCGGCGAAACTGCTGATCGAAGACGGCGCCGCGGCGCTGCAAGACGCGATCAACGCAGGCATCGTCGCGCTGTGCGCCGAGGCCGTTGGCGCGATGGATGTGATCCACGACTACACGGTGGATTACCTCAAGCAGCGCAAGCAATTCGGCGTTGTCATCGGCAAATTCCAAGTGCTGCAACACCGCGCTGTGGATATGCTGACCGAGATCGAACAGGCCCGTTCCATCGTCATCAAAGCCGCCGCTGAACTCGGCGGTCCCGATGCGACGCGCTATGCATCGATGGCGAAAAACATGATCGGCCGCGCCGCGCGCCTGAACGCCGAAGAGGCGATCCAGATGCACGGCGGGATTGCGATGACATGGGAATATCCCGTCTCGCATTACGCCAAGCGCCTGATCATGCTCGACCACCAATTGGGCGACACCGATTTCCACCTCGCCCGCGTGGCCGCAGAAATCGCCGCCTGATCCTTGACCGGATGAGCATTGAAAAAGGCGCCGCTGATCGCGGCGCCTTTTTACTTTTATGCCTTCGGCGAGGATATTTTTGGAACCTGCAAGGCGCGAGCGTCCGGCTTTGCAGGTTCTGTAAATATCCCCGCCGGAGGCTCCTGTCCGCGCAGCGCGCGCGGATCTAGCCGACCTTGACGATCTGCTTGCCAAGGTTCTTGCCCTTGAGCAGCCCCATAAAGGCGGCGGGGGCGTTCTCCAGACCCTCGGCAATGTCCTCGATATGGGCGATCTCGCCCGAGCCGACTTTCGGGCCGACCTCTTTCATGAATTCGCCAAAGCGGCTGACGTGATCGGTTTGCAAAAGGCCCTGCACCGTGATGCGGTTGACCAGCACCATGCGCCAGAATTTTTGCAAGGGCATATCGCCGGTTTCGTCCGAGGCGCCGCTATACCATGCGATCATACCGCAGACGATGATACGCCCGTGCAGGTTGATGTTGGGCAAGATGCCGCCCAGCGTCGGCCCGCCGACGTTTTCGAAATAGATATCGACGCCGTTCGGGCAATGCTCGCGCAGGGCGCCGCGCATTTGCTTGGCTGTGGGGAATTCGCGGTGATCGATGCAGGCGTCAAAGCCGAATTTCTCGACCGCGATCTTGCACTTCTGCGCGCCACCCGCGACGCCGATGACGCGCAATCCGGCCTGTTTGGCCAATTGGCCGACCATCGAGCCGACCGGCCCCGTTGCGGCCCCCACGACGAGCGTCTCGCCCGCCTTCATCTTGCCGTAAGCCGTCATGCCCGCCCAAGCGGTGAAGCCGGGCATGCCGAGCACCCCAAGCGCGGTGCGCGGGTCTGCGACGCTCGGGTCAAGCTTGCGCAGGTGGTTTCCGGGCAAACAGCCATGTGTGGCCCAGCCGAACATGCCAAAGCAGTGATCGCCCTCTTTGAATTTCTCGTGGTTGGATTTGAGCACGACCCCCACGGTGCCCGCTTCCATCGTCCCGCCGATCGGCACGGGGTTGGCGTAGGATTTCGCGTCATCCATCCGCCCGCGCATATAGGGGTCGAGCGACATATGCGTCACCCGCACCAGAACCTCACCCTCTTTGGGTTCGGGCATGGGCAGGTCTTCGTAGGAAAAATCCTCGGCAACGGGGTCGCCATCGGGGCGGCGGGCCAAGGCCACGCGGTGCATCATTTCGGTCATGTTGATCCTCCTCTGAATCCGAGGATCATTGTGAAGGGCCAGAAAATATCGGCAAGGGGCAAGCGGCCCGCGCCGCGCTTTCGTCGCGTCACAAACGCGCGCCGCAGCCTAGCCGCGGCTGCGGTATCGAAACACGCCCGTGCCGCTGGCCACTTTGGTGCCCAGCTCGTCCATCACCGTGGCTTCGGCGAAGAATGTCTTGCGCCCGCCGCCGGTGCGCCGCCCTTCGGCGATCAAGAGTTTGCCCTTGGCCTGTCCGACGAAGTTGACGTTGAGCGAGAGGGTCATCGCCAGTTGCGGATTGGCGCGATCGCCGGTGTAGCAGCCGCAAAACCCCATCACCGTATCAAGCATCACCGCATGCACGCCGCCATGCGGGATGCCGTAGCGGTTCATCAAATAAGGCTCCAGCGGCAATTCAAAGCGCGCGTAATCGGGCGACCATGCCTTGATCTCGAACCCGAGGTGCTGTTGCAGCGGGTAGGCCTCTTCGACCAATGCGGGGTCAAGCTCTTGGGTCATGCGGGGGGTCCTTTTCGGGGTGGGGTCAATGAAAAAGGGCGCCGCCAATGCCGCGCCCCTCATGCTCTATTGGATCAGACGGTTTTGGCGGCCGTAAGCCCGTGCGCGGCAAATCGCGGCACCGCCGCGCCCAGTTTGATCGCCCGTTCGGGATTGGAGGCATTGCCGTCCAGCGCACGTTTGTAGACGCCTTGGATAATGCCGCCCATGCGGAACAGCGTGAAGGCCAGATAGAAGCCGAACTTGTCGATCCCGCCAATGCCGCGCCGCGTGCAATAGGCTTCGATAAATTCCTCATCCATCATCAGGCCCTCGGCCTTGCGGTCGATCCCCGCCAATCCGCGCCCTTCGGTTCCCGGAGGCATGCCCCATTGCATGATCACCGCGGCCAGATCGGCGTAGGGGTGCCCCGTGGTGGACAATTCCCAATCCAAGACGGCGGCGCATTTCGATCCCGTGGGTTCAAACAGCATATTGTCGATGCGGTAATCGCCGTGGACCAAGGTGCGTTGGCCGTCGTCTTCGGGGATATTGCCGTCCAGCCATGTGATCAGCTCTTCCATCTCGGGGATGTGGTCGGTTTCCGAGGCGCGGTATTGTTTGGTCCAGCGGTCGATCTGGCGGCGGTAATAATTGCCGTCCGGCCCGTAATCGGACAGCCCGCGCGCCTCCAGATCGACATCGTGGATCGCGGCCAGAACGCGGCCCATCTCGTCGAGGATCGGGCGGCGCTCGCTGGCGGGAATTTCGGGCATGGTGGGCAGGTTGAAATTGCGCCCCTTCACCTCGTCCATGACGTAGAACATCGAGCCGATGACATCATCATCCTCGCATAGGACATGCATTTTGGCGACCGGCACATCCGAGCCTTGCAGCGCCGATTGCACGCGAAACTCGCGGTCGACCGCATGGGCGGATTTGAGCAAGACACCGGGCGGCTTGCGGCGCAGCACATAATTGGCCTTGGGGGTTTTGAGGCGGAAGGTCGGGTTGGATTGCCCGACGTCGAATTTCTCGGCCTCGATCGGGCCTTCAAAGCCCTCCATATTGGCCGAAAGCCATTTGGCCACGGCGTCCGTGTCGAGTTTGGTGGGGTCGCTTTTCGTCATGATCGGCCCTCTTTCTTAGCTATAGGTGAGCATTGTGTCGGCGTTGGACGCATCGATATGGGGCGTCTCGTTATAGCCGTGCAGGTAGAAATTGCGCTCCGAGAACACAAAACGGTTCACGGCGCAGTTCTTCATTTGCAGTTGGAATTTGATCTGCTGGGCCGAGGGGGCCTCGACGCAGGCGGCCAGCATCTGCCCGATGGCGCCCCCCGACGAGACCGCCAGAACCGTCTGGCCTTGGGCCGCGACCAGCGTCTTGCGCGCGGCTTCGACGCGGGCGGTAAAGGCCTGCCATGTTTCGGGCGGGTCGATCACATCGCCGCGCTGCCATGCCAGAACCGTATCGCGCAGGGTGCGAAAATGGCTTTTGCGTTCGGTGTGCATATGTTCGGGCGGCGGCGTGTGGCGGTAATGCGCATCCAGCAGCGCCTTGAAGTCAAATTCGTTCAGGCCCGCATGGATCGTGGCGGGGGCCGCCTCCAATCCCATGCCGCGCGCGATGCCTTCATAGGTCTCGCGGTGGCGACGCTGCGCGCCGATGAAAAACGCATCGGGCCGCACGCCTTGGGCGGCCAGAGCCTTGCCAAGGGCGAAAGACTGCTCATGGCCAAGCTCGCTCAGAACGTCGTAATTGGCGGCGCCGAAAGAGGCCTGCGCGTGGCGGACGACGAAAAGCTCGGGCATGAATAGTCTCCAGTAGGGGTATAAGTTGGGGGGAGTAGGGAAGGGGCCGCAGCATCGCCGCGGCCCCAAATGATGTTTTGGCCCTGAGTTACAGAACCTCGAAGAGGCCCGCCGCACCCATGCCGCCGCCGACGCACATGGTGACGACAACATATTTCGCACCGCGGCGTTTGCCTTCGATGAGCGCGTGGCCCACCATACGCGCGCCGGACATGCCGTAGGGGTGGCCGATCGAGATCGCGCCGCCATTGACGTTGAGCAATTCGTCAGGAATGCCCAAAACGCGCTGCGATTGCAGAACCTGGCTGGCGAAAGCCTCGTTGAGTTCCCACAGGCCGATGTCGTCGATCTTCAGGCCATGGGCTTCGAGAAGCTTCGGCACCGCGTAGATCGGGCCAATGCCCATTTCATCAGGCTCGCAACCTGCGGCCATCACGCCGACATAGCGGCCCAGAGGCTGAAGCCCGCGCTTTTCGGCTTCTTTGGCTTCCATGATCACCGAGGCCGATGCGCCGTCCGACAATTGCGAGGCGTTGCCGGCGGTGATGAATTTGCCTTCCTTGACGGTCTGGCCGTCCTTGAACACGGGGGCCAAGGATTGCAGGTTTTCCAAAACGGTCGAGGGGCGGTTGCCTTCGTCCTTGGACAGGGTGACTTCCTTGAAAGACACCTCTTTGGTCTCTTTGTCCATCACGCCCATGGTCGAGGTCAGCGGCACGATCTCGTCGTCGAATTTGCCCGCTTCTTGCGCGGCGGCGGTGCGCTGCTGCGATTTGAGGGCGTATTCGTCTTGGTCCTCGCGCGACACGTTATACCGCGCGGCGACGATTTCGGCGGTTTCCAGCATCGACATGTACAGCGCCGGTTTGTGCTCGTGGACCCACGGATCGCGGGCACGGTCGGTGCGCATGTTCTGGTTCTGCACCAGCGAGATCGATTCAACGCCGCCGCCGATGCACACCTGCATGCCGTCATGGATGACCTGTTTGGCCGCTGTGGCAATGGCCATCAGGCCCGAGGCGCACTGACGGTCCATCGACTGGCCCGCGATGGTCACGGGCAGGCCCGCGCGGATCACCGCTTGGCGGCCGATGTTGCCGCCGGTCGAGCCTTGCTGGATCGCGGTGCCGATGACGCAATCAGAGATTTCCGACCCGTCGAGGCCCGCACGCGCAACCGCGTTCGAGACCGCATGGCCGATCAGTTCTTGCGCTTGGGTGTTGTTGAACGCGCCGCGATAGGCTTTGCCGATCGGGGTCCGCGCGGTGGAGACGATGACTGCGTCACGCATGGGATTATGTCCTTAATGGTTGTGAATTACGGGGTGATTATTTGCTCGGAAGGGTGATGCCGCGGATCGCGGCGGCCATCTGGGCGTATTTGCTGGTTTGATCGAAGGCGCCGGCCATTTCTTTTTGGCCCTTCGGATCGCGGATGTCGTCCATGCGGGCGACAATGCTGTCCACGTCAAGCTCGTCGTCGCCAAAGGCCACGCCGACCGTCTCGTAAATCTTGGTCTCGGCAAAGACACCGCCGCCCGCGCCAAGGATCATCTTGGTCGGTGCGCCATCGGTGACCAAAGCCATCAGGCCCGGCGTGATGGTTTCGGGCTGGAGCAGGTCAAGCACCTGCTGCGGCAGCAGACCTTCGGTCATGCGCGTCGCCGCCGTCGGGGCGAGGGTGTTGATCTTGATGTTATATTTCGCGCCCTCTTGGCACAGAACATTCATCAAACCGACAACGCCCATTTTCGCCGCGCCATAGTTGGATTGGCCAAAGTTGCCATACATGCCGCTGGCCGAAGTGGTATAGACGATGCGGCCGTATTCGCGCGCGCGGAAATGCTCCCAAAGGGCTTTGGTCGTTACGACCGACCCCATCAGATGCACATCCAGCACAAGGCGGAAGTCCGGCATTTCCATTTTGACAAAGGTCTTGTCGCGCAAAATGCCCGCATTGTTGACCAAAATGTCCACATGGCCCCATTCGGCAATGGCCTGATCGACCATATCCTTGACCTGCGCCTCATCGGTGACATTGGCGCCATGCGCGATGGCTTCGCCGCCCGCGTCGCGGATTTCCTTGACCACGGCTTCGGCTTGGGCCGAATTGGCCCCCGTGCCATCGGTCGCCACGCCCAGATCATTGACCACGACCTTGGCGCCGCGCGCCGCAAGGCCAAGCGCATGGGAGCGGCCGAGCCCGACGCCCGCGCCGGTGACAATGGCCACGCGGCCGGTGAAATCTACTTTGCTCATGCGGGTGCTCCGAAATAGCGGCGGCCCAGCCATTCGGCGACAAGGGCGGGTTTCTCTTGGCCTTCGATTTCGACGGTGACGGCCAATGTGGTTTGGATCTCGCCTTCGCGGATGTCATCCAAGGCCTGCAACACGAACCGGCCCCGCACGCGGCTGCCGGTCTTGACCGGCGAGACAAAGCGCACTTTGTTCATGCCGTAGTTGACGCCCATGACAACGCCGGTGATCGACGGCATCTCGTAAACCATCGCGGACAAAAGCGAGAGGGTCAAAAACCCATGTGCAATCGTCGTGCCGAACGGGGTTTTCGCCGCCGCTTCGGGGTCCACATGGATGAACTGGTGATCATGGGTGCATTCGGCAAATTGGTCGATCTGCTCTTGTGTGACCGTATACCATTCGGACACGCCCATTTCCTTGCCGACAAAGGCCTCGTATTCCGCGCGGGAGAGTTGTTTGGCCATGATCACAAATCCTTATTGAACAAAGAGCCGGGAGCATTGGATTGCATCCCGCCCGACAAAGGCAGGATCGCGCCCGACAGATAGGCCCCGCCGCGTCCGCACAGATATTGCAACGCGCCCGCGATGTCCTCGGGGCTGCCGACGCGGCCCAAAGGCACGCCCTTGGCCGATTCGGCTTGGCCCTCTTCGGTGCCGATGGCAAAGGCGGTCATTTTCGACACAAACGGACCAGGCGCGATGGCATTGACGGTGATCCCTTCGGGGGCCAGATCATTGCTGAGCACGCGGGTCATATGGTGCACCGCGCCTTTGGACACGGCATAGGAATAGGTCGATGTGCCTTTGGGAATATCGCCCATGACCGATCCGACATTGACCACGCGGGCCGGATCGTTCGGCGCGCTGGCGGCTTTGAGCAGCGGCAAAAGCTGCTGCGTCAGGTGGAACATGCCTTGCACATTGAGCGACAACAGCTTGTCCCACGCCTCATAGGGATGCTCGCCGATGGGCGCGCCCCATGTGCGGCCCGCGTTGTTCATCAAGATATGCAGCTTGCCGGTGCGGCTTTGCACTTCGGCGACCAAAGCATCAATGCCCGCCTCGGTGGCGACATCGCCGCCAAAGCCCTCGACGCTGCCCGCCACGCCCGAGGCGTTGATCTCGGCGGCGACGGCTTCGCAGGCGTCGGCCTTGCGGCTGGCAATCAGGACGCGCGCGCCCGCTGCGGCCAGACCCTCGGCGGCCATGCGGCCAATGCCGGTGGCGCCGCCGGTGACCAGCGCCACCTTCCCCGTCAAATCGAACAGGGCGCTCGGTGTCATCGTGCTCATATCTTAAAATCCTCTCGCGGCGGCGACGCGTGCGGCATGATAGCCGTAATCGCCGAGCCATTCGGTGCCCACACGGGCCCGTTTCATGAAAAAGCCCATGTCGAATTCATCGGTCATGCCGATGCCGCCGTGCATTTGCACGCCTTCGATCACGCAAAGCTTTGCGGTTTCTGTTGCCCGCGCCTTGGCCAAGGACACGGCCAGTTCAGCCTCGTCGAAATTGGCATCGAGCACGCGGCCCGCATTGGCGATGGCCGATGCGGTGACCTCGATTTCCGACCACATATGCGCAGCGCGGTGTTGCAGCGCCTGAAAGGTGCCGATCAATTTGTCGAACTGCTTGCGCTCCTTGAGGTAGCTCGCAGTCATCGCAAAAGAGCCCGAAGACAGGCCGGTCAATTCAGCGGCCAAAGCCGCCTGACCCGCGCGCAGCGCCCCGTTCAGCGCCGCCAGACCGCCGCCGACCTCGCCGACCACATCGTCGCCCGTGGCCTCGACACCGTCAAAGCTCAGAGCGGCGAAATCGCGCCCGTCCACGGTGTTGATCGCCTCGCGCGACAGGCCCGCGCGATCCGCGTCGATGTCGAACAGGGTGAGGCCCTCGGCCTCGCCCGCCGCGCCGCCGCTGCGCGCCAGAACCAGCACGCGGTCGGCATTGCGCCCCTCGGCGACAAATCCCTTCTTGCCCGAAAGCTTGAAGGCATTGCCGTTCTGCGCCGCTTCCATCGCGGTGCGTTCGGGGGCGAATTTGGCGCCCTCGTCAATGGCCAGCGCGTAGATCAGGTTGCCCTCGGCAATCGCCGACAGGCTCTCGCCCGCCCGCGCATTGGCCGCGTTGCGCAGCGCCGTTGCGGCGATCACTGCGGTCGAGATAAACGGCGAGGCGACCAGCGTCTGGCCCATTTCCTCGGCGATGATCCCCGCCGCGCGGTGACCCATATCGACGCCGCCGTGGTCCTCACCGACCAACACACCGGCCCATCCCATTTGCGCCATCTCGCGCCACAGGCCCTTGTCAAACCCCGTGCCCTCGTCACGCACCTTGCGAAAGGCTTTGACCGGCGCATTGGCGTCGAGGAAACCGCGCGTGCTATCGCGCAGCATTGTTTCGTCTTCATTGAGAAGAAGGCTTTCCATGCTCAGATTTCCTTATGTCTTATTTGTAGGGCAGTTCGAGAACGCGCTTGGCGATGATGTCGAGCATCACCTCCGTCGTGCCACCCTCGATCGAGTTTGCCTTGGTGCGCAGCCATTCGGAGGCAAGCTCGCCATGCGGGCTGTCCCATGCGGCGCCGTCCGATCCGGTCAGCGACATCAAAAGCTCATAGCCGCGTTTGTTCAGCTCGGTGCCCTCATATTTGAGCATGGCCGAAGCGTGACCCACACCGCCCTTTTTCGCCATATCCTTATAGCGGTCGAGCGTCAGGCCCATGGCCATCGAATCGACCTCGTATTTCATCGCCTCATAGCGCAGCGGCGCATTGTCCTGCAGGCCGTTTTCGTCATTCATGATCGCCCCGACCGAGCGCCCGCCAAGCGGTCCGGCGCTGCCCGAACTGCCGATCATTTCACGCTCATGCGTCAGCAGGTGTTTGGCCACATCCCAGCCGCGGTTCAATTCGCCGACGATGCGGCTCATGCCATTGGGGTCCTGTTTTGGGACTTTGACGTTCTCGAAGAAGGTTTCGCAGAAGGGCGATTTGCCCGAGATCAGCCGAATCGGCCGCGTGGTCAGACCTTCGCTCTCCATGTCGATCAACATGAAGGAGATGCCCTTGTGCTTGGGCGCGTCGCGGTCGGTGCGGATCAAGGCGAAAATCCAGTCGGCCTTATCGGCGTAGGAGGTCCAGATTTTCTGCCCGTTGATGATCCAGTGATCGCCCTTGTCCTCGGCCCATGTCTGCACATTGGCCAGATCCGACCCCGCACCCGGCTCGGAATAGCCTTGGCACCAGCGAATCTCGCCGCGGGTGATTTGCGGCAGGTAGTGTTTTTTCTGCTCTTCGGTGCCAAAGGCCAAGAGCGCCGGCCCGAGCATCCAGATGCCAAAGCTTTGCAAAGGCACCGGCGCGCCCGCAGCTTTCAGCTCTTCGTGATAAATTTTGACCTGAGCGCGCGACAGACCTGCGCCGCCATAGGCCTTGGGCCAGCTTGGGGCGGTCATCCCGACCTCGGCCGCGGCCTCCATCCAGTTACGTTGCGTCGCGGAGGCGAAATTGAAGTTACGACCCCCCCAGCAGATGGCATTATCGGTCCCAGGAGCGATGGCAGTAGCGTCCTGCGAACGCCCCCGAAGGTCGCTTGCGCAGTGGGCGTTAATCCACTCACGAATCTGTGTCCGAAACGCCTCTAAATCCTCAGAAAACTCCATCAGTCGGCTCCTCCCTGCGCGTGATGTTTCGCTGTGCAGAATAGAATTTCACTGATCTATTGACAAGCGGGCTTTCTCGACATTTGATCAGGGACGGAAGCGCCCGAACGGTTGGGCGTTTACGAAATGGGAGGACTACCAAATGAAATTGATGAAATCCGCGGCCCTCGCCGCAGCGATGGCATTCGCCGCAGCCGGCGCATCGGCTGATACACTGAAAATCGCCTTTATTGACCCGCTTTCCGGCCCCTTCGGCCCCTCGGGCGACGCTGGCTTGAAAGAGTGGGTTTACGCCGCAGACGTCGTGAACGCCGCTGGCGGTATCGGCGGTCAGCAGGTTGAAATCGTTGGCTATGACAACAAAATCAACCCCAAAGAATCGCTCGTCCAGTTGCAAAAAGCGCTCGACAACGGCATCCGCTACGTTGCGCAAGGAAACGGTTCGGCTGTTGCATCGGCTCTGATCGACGCAATCGACAAGCACAACAAGCGTAACCCTGGCGACGAGGTTTTGTTCCTCAACTACGCCGCGGTTGACCCGTCCTTCACCAACGACCGTTGCATGTTCTACCACTTCCGCTTTGACGCGGATGCGGACATGAAAATGGCGGCTGTGACCGACTGGATCAAAGAGCAAGAAGACATCAAATCGGTCTACATCATCGGTCAGGACTACTCCTTCGGTAAGGCCGTTGCCGCTGCTGCGGTGTCGAACCTCGAAGCAAAACGCCCCGACCTTGAAATCGTCGGCAACGAGCTGCACCCGCTGGGCAAAGTCAAAGACTTCACCCCCTACGTGCAGAAAATCATCTCGTCGGGCGCAGATGCGATCATCACCGGCAACTGGGGTGCGGACATGGTTTTGCTCGTCAAAGCCGCGATCACCGCAGGGTTTGACGGCCCGATCCTGACCTACTACGGCGGCTCGCTTGGTGCGGCTGTTGCAATGGGTGAAGGCGCCACGGGCCAAGTGATGGCCATCGTCGAGGGCAACACCAACCTCGAAACCACGCCTGAGCAAGATGCCTACATCGACGCTTACGAGAAAGCCTATCCGGACAACAACTACTACTACCACCGGATCCACAACGCGATGAACATGTTCAAAATGGCGGCAGACAAAGCCGGCAGCACGGCGCCCAAAGATGTCGCCTTTGCTCTTGAAGGCATGGAGTATGACAGCCCCTATGGTAAAGTCACCATGCGCGCTGACAACCACCAGATCCTTCAGCCGCTGTTCATGTCGACCTTCTCGGACAACGTGAAGCGCGGTGTTGAAAAGCTGCCTTTGGGTTGGGCTTCGGGTGACGGCGACCGTATCGAACCGGAAGCAACTGCTCTGGAAACCACTTGCAACATGGAACGTCCGGCCAAATAAGCCTTCGTTTCTACTGTAAATCAGGGTGTCGTGCGCCAGCCGTGCGGCACCTTCTTTTCTAAAGAGGTTTCTATGGAAACGTTCGTACCCTCGCTCCTGAACGGGGTGATCTACGGCCTCCTGTTGTTCATGCTGTCCAGCGGTCTGACGCTGATCTTCAGTATGATGGGAGTGCTGAACTTCGCCCACGCCAGCTTCTATATGCTTGGCGCTTATTTTGCCTTCACGATTACGCAAAGTACCAACTTCTGGTTCGCCCTGATCCTTGCGCCCATCCTTGTCGGATTGGTCGGTGCCGGTGTCGAGAAATGGGGGCTGCGAAAGGTCCATGCCAACGGGCATGTGGCCGAATTGCTGTTTACCTTCGGTCTGGCCTATCTGATCGACGAAGTCGTGAAAATCATCTGGGGCCGCAACGCGGTGGATTACCGCGTGCCCGAGTTCCTCGATTTCACCATTTTCGAACTTTACGGCTCGGACTATCCCGCATACCGGATTTTCATGCTCTTCGTGGCGATCTCGATGTTGGTGGCGCTTTGGTTCTTGCTCAAAAAGACCCGCGCAGGCCTGATCATCCAAGCCGCTTTGACCCACCCGCATATGGTCGGTCACCTCGGGCATAACGTTCCGCGCATCTTTATGACGGTCTTTGGTGCGGGCTGTGCTCTGGCCGGTCTGGCCGGTGTGATTGGCGGCAACTACCTCGTCACCGACCCCGCGATGGCGGCCTTTATGGGCCCGATTGTCTTCGTTGTGGTCGTGGTCGGCGGTATGGGCAGCCTCGAAGGAGCCTTTGTCGCCTCGCTTTTGCTTGGCCTCTTGCAGACCTTCGCCATCTCCGTAGATGCAACCTTTGCCGATATCTTCGGGTTCCTCGGCCTTGCGGCCACCAGCGAAGTGGGAAGTATCTCTATCTCCTCGCTCGCCCCGATGATTCCCTTCCTCCTGCTCGTTCTGATCTTGATGGTCCGTCCGCGCGGCTTGATGGGAGACCGTGAGTTTTGACCGATATGACACAAAAATACGCAGCTCTGGCGCCCACCTCGGCCCAGAAATTCCGTCAACGCATCGTGCCTTTGATCCTCTTGGCCGTCGTGTTGGCGATCATCCCGATGTTTGGACCGTCGCGCACGGTCTATTCCTTGCTCAACGCGATGGGCATCAACATCGTCTTTGCCCTCAGCTATAACATGCTGCTCGGGCGCGGCGGTCTGCTGTCCTTTGGCCATGCGGTCTATTTCGGGCTTGGCGGTTTTGCCGCTGTGCACGCGATGGGCGCAATCGGCGATGCCGAGAGCGGCTTTTGGGCGAACTATCCGGTGTTCTTCTTGCCCGTCATCGGCTTTGCCGGCGGTGCTTTGGCCGGTTTCATCATCGGTTGGCCCTCGTGCAAACGTGCCGGCACACCCTTTGCCATGATCTCCCTCGGCATTGCCGAATTGATCGCGGCGGCGGGCTTTATGTTCGGCTCGATCTTCGGCGGCGAAGAAGGCGTTTCGGCGGACCGTATGGTCGGCACGGAATTTGCCGGATTGTCCCTTGGTCCGATCAGCGACGTCTATTGGTTCATCGCCTTTTGGACCGTCGTCGGCGTGATGGGCATGTTCGCCTTCACCCGCACGCCTTTGGGCAAATTGTCCGAAGCCACGCGCGACAACCCCGAGCGGGTCGAGTTTATCGGCTATAACCCGACGCGCGTGCGCTATCTGGTGTTCATCTTCGCGGGGGCCTTTGCCGGTCTGTCCGGCGGGATGGCGGCCGTGAACTACGAGATCTTCACACCCGAAGCTCTGTCGCTCGCGCCCTCCGGTCTGGTCCTCTTGATGGCCTATATCGGCGGTATCCGCTACTTCACCGGTCCGATCCTCGGTGCGATCTTGCTGACCTATATGCAATCCATGCTGTCGGATTACACCGAAGCTTGGCTGCTCTATCTCGGTCTGCTTTTCGTGTGCATCGTGATGTTCGCACCTGGCGGTCTGGGCGGTGTGCTCTACGGCTTCACCGATGCGCTGCGCAGCGGCAAATTGGGCGAGATGATGGGCAAATGGGCCGGTCAGGTCTTCGGCGCGGCTTTGGCCTTGTTCGGCATGATCATTCTGGTCGAAGTCGCCGTCTATTGGTCCAACGGCTTTGGCGAGACATTCGAGCCTTACGGTTTGCACCTGACCTTTAGCAATCCGCTGACTTGGGTCTTGATCGTGGTGCCGCTCGCGGCAGGGATCTACATCCTGCGCCGTCTGGCCACTAAAGAAGAAGGGGTGATCGCATGAGCGAGAACGCAATTTCTCTCCAAGGTCTGACCAAAAGCTTCGGTCCGGCCAAGATCATCCAAGGCGTTGATCTGGACATCAAAGCCGGTGAACGCCATGCGATCATCGGGCCGAACGGGGCGGGCAAATCCACCCTCTTCAACTTGATCTCGGGTCTTTACACCCCCACCTCGGGCAGCGTGAAGCTGCGCGGGGAGGAGATCGGCGGCGTGCCGCCCTTCAAGATCAACCGCATGGGCCTGTCGCGCAGCTTTCAGGTCTCGAACATCTTCGCAAACATGACCGTGCGCGAAAATGTCCGTTGCGGCGTGCTCTACTCCATGGGCTATGGCTACAGCTTCCTGCGCAATATCGGTAATCTCAAGGAAGTGTCTGAAAAGACCGCTGAAATCCTTGAGAGCGTCGGGCTGATCGACAAGGCGAACCTGCCTGCTGTCCTTCTGCCCTATGCCGATCAGCGGACGCTGGAGATCGCGATCACCATCGCGGGCGGGGCGGATGTTATCCTCCTCGACGAGCCGACGGCGGGCATGTCCCACTCGGAAACCGACCGTGCGGTCGAGTTGATCACCAAGGCGACCGAAGGCAAAACGCTCATCATCGTGGAACATGATATGGGCGTGGTCTTCAACTTGGCCGACCGCATCTCGGTGCTTGTCTATGGCGAAATCATCGCCACCGGCAAACCCGAAGAGGTGCGCGGCGATCCCAAGGTTCGCGAAGCCTACCTCGGCGACGAAGCCGATGACATCGAAGGAGACGCGGCATGAGCACAGCAGCAGCCACAGAGCCGATGCTGAAGGTCAACGACCTGCATGCATTCTATGGCAAAAGCCACGTTCTGCGCGGCGTCAACATGGAGATCATGCCTGGTGAGGTGATCGCGCTTTTGGGCCGCAATGGCGTGGGTCGTTCGACCACCGCCAAAGCGATCATGGGCGAGGTCGCACCGCGCGGCGAGATCACCTTCAAAGGGCAGGTGATTTCGGGGTTTGAAAGCCACAAGATCGCCGGTCTCGGCCTCGGCTATGTGCCCGAAAGCCGTGACATCTTCCCGACGATGTCGGTGCGTCAGAACCTGATCCTTGGCATCAAGAACATGAAGGTGCCGGGGAAATATTCAGTCGATGACATGCTCGATATGTTCCCCAACCTGCGCGCGCGGGCGGATAATGCCGCCGGTGTTCTGTCGGGCGGGGAAAAGCAGATGTTGACCATGTGCCGGACCCTGATGGGCGATCCGGAATTGATCATCATCGACGAGCCGACCGAAGGCCTTGCGCCCAAGATCGTGCAGCAGATCGGCGATATGATCGCCGAGATTGCGAAAACCGGCGTGTCTATCTTGCTGGTCGAACAAAAGCTGTCGATTGCCCTGCGCATCGCGGATCGGGTCTATGTCATGGGCCACGGCGAGATCGTCTATGGCGGCACGCCCGAAGAGTTCAAAACCCGTGACGACATCAAAAAGGAATGGCTCGAGGTCTGATCCTCGCGCCCGACCAAACCGAAAACCCCGCTGGAAACAGCGGGGTTTTTTCGTTTGGGCGCGCCGCCCCGCCTAAGCGCCAGGCAGCTTCGAGATAAAGCAGCTTGAAGTGCCAAGCGCGATCAGCTTGCCGTTTTTGTCTTCGATCCGGCCTTCGGAATTGGCGATGGTGCGCCCGCGGGTGACCACGGTGGCGATGCATCGCACCTGTCCGGTTTTGGGGGTGAGGGGGCGGATGAATTTCACCGATGTGTCCATCGACACCATGCCTTCGCCCACGGCGCAGGTGCTATGGACCGCGCATCCGAGCGCCGAATCGAGCATCGACATGGCCCATCCGCCATGCACCATGCCCAGCGGGTTGAGATGCGCCTCGGAGGCTTGCCCGCGAAATTCGACCTCGCCCTCTTCGATCCTATGCAGCCAAGCGTTCATCGTCACGCCCATGGACGGGGCTGGGAGGGCACCCTCCATAATCGCTTGAAGATACGCTTGGCCGCTCAGTTGTGCGATCTGGTCAAAAGAGGTCATGCCAACGGCGTTTAACTTGGGTCTTGGAACTTCGTCGAACATGGCCTATTCCTTCATTAGATGCATATGCATCGAAACACATGTATATGCATGGAGTCAATGTAGATGAGTATGCATGGAAATACTGACGCTGCGTCGGATGACGCACCACAACTCAGCGACGCGATGTCGCCGGAGCTGGCCGAATTGATGTCGGGCAGCTGTTATTGCCTTGCCACGCGGCGCGCCTCGCGGCGGATGATCCGCATCTATGACGCCGAACTGGCGGCGCTGGGGCTGACGATCTCGCAACTGGCGACGCTGGCATGGGTCAAGGCGCTGCGCAAACCGACAGTGCAGCGCATCGCCGATTTGATGGAGATGGATCAATCCGCCCTGTCGCGCGGTTTGATGCCCTTGGAACGCGCCGAGATGATCACCTCGGCCCCCGATCCCGATGACAAACGCCGCCGCCTCTTGGGCCTGACGGCGGCGGGCGAGGCGGCCTTGGAGCAAGGCGCGGTGGCATGGGCGCGCGCACAAAGGCGCATCGAGGCCGAGCAAAGCGCGCCCGAAGGCGAATTGGCCGCGCTCTTCACCCGCATCAACGCGCTGGCCCAAGCTGGCCGCGCGGACGAATAGCGCACAGGGCCGCAAGAGCGCCCGCAGCGCCAAACGCAAAAGGGCGCCCCTTGGGGCGCCCTTCGCAAGATTGTGAGCGTCCGCCTCAGCGCAGATCGGGCAGAACGTAATCGGCCAATTGCTTGCGCAGGTTCAGCTTGGACACTTTGCCCGTCGCCGTCATCGGCAGTTCCTCGACCCAGATGATATCATCGGGCAACTGCCATTTGGCGAAATGCTCGGACATATGCGCGTGCATTTCTTCGACGCTGGGGCGCGCATCGCCCGCCGCAATCGCCACCAGCACGGGGCGTTCGTCCCATTTCGGATGGGGCATGCCGATGGCCGCGCAATTGGCGATGGCCGGATGCGACATGGCGGCGTTTTCCACATCGATCGAGGAAATCCATTCGCCGCCCGATTTGATCAGATCCTTGGCGCGGTCCTGAATGGTCAAGATGCCCTCGGCGCTGATCGAGGCCACATCGCCCGTGCCGAACCATCCGTCCGCATCCAAGGCTTTGGCCGTGGCTTCTTCGTTGTTGAAATAGCCGGACACAACCGCATTGCCGCGCACGAAAAGCTCGCCCACCGCTTCGCCGTCCTTGGGCAGGGTCTTGCCTTCGTCATCGACGATTTTCAATTCGACGCCAAAGACGCGGCGGCCTTGGGTCTGTTTGAAATCGATACGCTCCTTGAAGGGCGCATCTTTCATCGTCGAGGGCAATGTGCCGTGGGTGCCGACGGGGCTCATCTCGGTCATGCCCCATGCGTGGCCCACCGAAATGTCCATTTCCTCGAAGGTTTCGATCATCGAACGCGGCGCGGCAGAGCCGCCCACAACCACATCCTCAAAGCCTTTGGGCTTGCGGCCTTGGGCTTTGATTTCGGCCAGAAGACCCATCCAGATGGTCGGAACGCCCCATGCCGAATAGACCTCTTCGCTGTCCATCAGCTTGAACAGGCTCGGCCCGTCCATCGCCGGCCCCGGGAAGATCAAGGACAGCCCGCTCATCGGCGCCGCATAGGGCAGACCCCAAGCGTTGACGTGGAACAAGGGCACTACCGGCAAAACCTTGCGCCCCTCGCCAAAGGTCGAGGACAGGGTGACCGAAATCATCATCGCGTGCAAAACATTGGAGCGGTGCGAATACAGCGCGCCCTTGGGGTTGCCCGTGGTGCCGGAGGTATAGCAAAGACCGGCGGCGGTGTTCTCGTCAAACAGCGGCCATTCGATCTCGGAGGATTGCTCCGCCAGCAGCTCTTCATAGCACAGAGCATTGGGCAATTTCGTATCGGGCATATGCGCGCGGTCGGTCATGATCACATAGGTCAGATCGGCCGGAAAATGCGATTGCAGTGCTTCGAGGATCGGCACGAAGGTCGTGTCGACAAAGATCACCTTATCTTCGGCGTGATTGACGATATAGATCATCTGCTCGGCCGACAGGCGCGGGTTGATCGTGTGGCACACCGCGCCGATGCCGGAAATCGCATAGTAAAGCTCGAGGTGGCGATAGCCGTTCCACGCCAGCGTCGCGATGCGGTCGCCCATTTGCACCCCGTGAGCGCGCAGCGCATTGGCCAATTGGCCGACGCGGTCGCGAATCTCGGGGTAATTGGTGCGGTGAATGTCGCCCTCAGTGCGGGCGGATACGACCTCTGCCTTCGGAAATGCCTCGGCGGCATAGGTCAGAATGTCGGAAATCAGCAGCGGACGCTGCATCATCATACCTTGCATAGTCTCCTCCCAGTAGACTGTTTTGATGGGGGCAAGCTACTCCGCCGAGGGCGATTTCGAAAGGAAATTCCTTTTTAAATTCGGGCTCTGACGCTGCGTCTTTCGCTATGCGGAAAAACGCGGCGAAACTTTGCCCGCGTGGCGGCTTTCGCTGGATGCGCGCGCGCGCGCGGCGCTAAGGTGGGGGCAAGCCACGGCACATAAATGCGCCGCGCAAATACTCAAGGGAGAGAAGACATGACACAGAAAATGCACGCGGTGGTTTGCCGCGAATTCGCCGGTTTGGACAAGCTTGATTACGCCGTGGTCGACGCCCCGCAGCCCAAAGCGGGCGAGGTGCAGATCCGCGTTGAAGCGGCAGGGGTGAACTATCCCGACGGGCTTTTGGTGCAAGGGCTTTATCAGGTCAAACCGCCTTTGCCCTTCTCGCCCGGATCGGAGGTTGCGGGCACGGTCGAGGCCTTGGGCGAGGGGGTCACATCGCTCAAATTGGGGGATCGCGTGGTCACCGCCTGTTCGGGCGGCTATGCCGAGGTGGTCGTTGCCGAAGCGGACCGCTGCTTTGCGCTGCCCGAGGGCATGGACGCCGCCGATGCCTGCGCGATGATCGTCGCCTACGGCACCTCGCATCACGCCTTGAAACAACGCGCGAACCTGCAAGCGGGCGAGACTTTGGTGGTTTACGGCGCGGCGGGCGCCACGGGCATTGCCGCCGTGCAGATCGGCAAAATCATGGGGGCGCGGGTCATCGCCGTGGCCTCCTCGGACGAGAAAAAACAGATCGCAAAAGACGCGGGCGCAGATGAGGTGATCGGCTATGACAACCTCAAGGAAGAGGTCAAAGCCCTGACCGGCGGCAAGGGCGCGGATGTGGTTTACGACGTGGTCGGCGGCGACGCCTTCAACGCCGCGACCCGTTTCATGGCCCGCAACGGGCGGCTTTTGGTCATCGGCTTTGCGGGCGGCGAGATCCCGAAATTTCCGGTCAACCTCGCACTGGTCAAGGAATATGCCGTGGTCGGTGTGTTCTGGGGCAATTTCACCCGCGCCCAGCCCGAGGATTACGCCGAAAACATGCGCGAGCTGTTCGCATGGTATCAAGCGGGCAGCGTGAAGCCTTTGATCGAAGGGCGCTATCCTTTGTCCACGGCCGCCGATGTCTTGACCCGCGTGTTGGGCCGCGGCGCGGTGGGCAAAATCGCCCTGATCCCCGGAAGCTGATTTCTCTGGGCTGATTTACAGCGGCGGATCGCCAAGCGTAGATCGACAAAACCGATAGCGGACCGGCCTCTTCAGGCCGGTCCTATTTATGTGTCGGCGGGCAATGACCCAAATCTTGCACTGCCCGCAGGCCCGCGCAGGCGAGCAAAACCCGATGGCAATTGACATGGAAAAATCAGATCGCCGAAGCCTTGGCGCGCTGAGCGTCCGCCTCAGTAACCGATGCGCGCCACGGTGTTGACCAAGCTGACCAATTGCGGGCCAAGCTCGCCTTCGAGCCGCTCCTTGGGCAAGACATAGGCCGGACCGCCAAGGTTGAAGGCCATCAGAGGGCTGTCGCCTTGGGGCGCGCGGTAGGGCACGGACACCGCATGCACATCTGATTGCCAGCCGCCGATGTTGGAATAGAAACCGCGCGTTTTGATTTGCTCTTTGGCGTCGGCAATCCCGTCGAGGATGCGGTTCAAATCCGCCGGATCGGTGCGCTCATGGATGCGCTCCATGATCTCTTGGTATTCGGTCTCGTCGCAGCCCGCGATATAGGCGCGCCCCATCGCCGAGCGCGCCAAAGAGATACGCGAGCCGACATTGAGTTGCAGTGAAATCATCCCTGGCGAGCGGGCCGTGGCAATATAGGTCATCGCCATCTCATCGCGCCCGCCAAGCGCCACAAGCACCCCGTCGCCGCAGCGGTCGGCCAGTTGCTGCATATAGACCTGCGCCGTCTCGCGCACCCGCATCCCGCCAAGGCAGGCATAGCCGAGCGACAGAACCGGCACGCCCATACGGTAGCGTCCGGTGCCCTCGTCATAGACCAGATAGCCCAGCTTGAGCAGCGTGAAGGTCAGCCGCGAGACCGTGGAATTGGGCAATCCCGTGCGCTCGGCCAATTCGCGATTGCCAAGCCCCGCCTGATCGGAGGGACGAAAGGCGCGCAGAATTTCCAAGCCGCGGTGAAGGGCCGTGACGAATTGGCGATCATTGTCGCTTGTGCTCTCGGCGGCTTCGACGGCCGTATCGGATGCTCTTTTTCTCACGTCGCCCTACCTTGGTCCTTATTCGCGGTTTGCGAGTTGCCCGCGCTTACTTGAAATTCCGCACTGCGGTCAAGAAATTTACCTGACTTTGTTCACTATCCTTTGGTGCCACACTCTATTTTGCCGCTTTTGCCGCCCGCGCCGCGTCCTCTTCGGCCAGTTCGCGCCACAACACCTTGCCCGAGCCGGATTTGGGCAATTCATCGACGAATTCCACTGCCGTGGGGCATTTATAGGCCGCCATCTCGGTCTTGCACCATGCGATGATGCTGTCTTGGGTGGCGGCGCCGCGCGCGGCGGCGGCGGGCACCACATAGGCTTTGACCGTCTCGCCGCGGCGCGGATCGCGCGCACCGATGATACAGACCTCGGCCACCTCTGGGCATTTATGCATAAGCGCCTCGACCTCGGCAGGCCAGACCTTGAAGCCCGAGGCATTGATCATCCGTTTGACGCGGTCGACCATGAAGAAATAGCCCTCATCGTCATACATGGCGATATCGCCCGTGCGGAAAAACCGCTTGCCGTCCAGTTCGATAAAGGCCTCCGCCGTGGCCTCGGGGCGGTTCCAGTAGCCTTCGAAAACCTGCGGGCCGTTCATCACGATCTCGCCGGTCTCGTTGGGGCCAAGCTCGCGCAGATCGCCCTCAAGGCTGATGATCCGCGCATCCACATCCATCACCGGAATGCCAAGGCATTGCGCCTTGGGCTTGTGGGTCGGGTTGATATGGGTCGCGGCGATGGTTTCGGACAAACCGTAGCCCTCGATATAATCCAGCCCCGTCATCGCCTTGAGCTTATGGGCCACCGCCGCAGGCATGGCCGCCCCGCCGCCGCCGATGGCGCGCAGGGAAGACAGGTCATAGCTGTCGAAATCGGGATCATTGACCAGATCAATCGCCATGGTTGAAATCGACCGCCAGCGCGAGATGTTATAGCGCTCGATCAGCCGCGCGGCCAAAGTGCGGTTCCAACGGGTCATCACCACAATCGTGCCGCCCACATAGATCGGCCCGTTCATCCCGTTGGTCATGCCGGTGACATGGAAAAACGGCAAAACCGAAAGATGCACCGAGCTATGGTCCACGGGTTGCCATGTGGTCCCGCCAATCGCCGTGGTCTGCACCGAGCGGTGCAAATGCGTGCATCCTTTGGGTTGGCCCGTGGTGCCCGACGAATAGGGGATCAGCGCCAGATCGTTCAGACCCACGTTCAAAGGGGGCGGCGCGAGGTCGGCGCCGATCACCTCGGACCAACGCACCACACCTTCGCCCTCGCATTGGGTTTCGGACAGCGCACCCAAGGGATCGGGCAGGGGCAGATCGAAATCGCGGTCGGTCATATCGGCATAGGCCCCGACGATCAGATGCTCCAAAAGCCCGTCCGCGACCAGAGGCTGGATAAAGCCCAAAAGCTCCGATCCGACGATGGCAACATTCGCATCCGTATCTTTGGCCAGATGCTCCAATTCGGCGTGGCGGTTCATCGGGTTGACGGGGATCACGACGGCATTGGCGCGCATGATCGCATAGAACCCGATGATGAACTGCGGCGAGTTTTGCGCATAAAGCAGCACGCGGTCGCCTTTTTTGACGCCGCATTTTTGTTGCAGATAGCCCGCCATCGCTTCGACCTGCGCCAAAAGCTCGGCGTAGGTGATCTCGAACCCGTGAAAGATGATCGCCTTATGGTCCGGCAGGCGCGTCGCCGTATTGATCAGGTTTTGCGCCACCGATTGATCGGGCAGCTCAAGATGAAGCGGCACGCCTTCGGGCCATACGGAATGATGCAAGGTGTTCATAGGTTCGGTCAGGTCTTTCAAGGGTTAGACTTTCATGCCAGGCAGGTTGAGCGAGGCGGTATTGCCGCCATCCACGGGCAGGGCCTGTCCGGTGACATAAGAGGCATCGTCGCTGGCCAGAAAGGCGATGGCCGAAGCGATCTCTTCGGGGTGGCCATAGCGGCGCAATTCGCACCGCTTGCCCAGTTTTTCTTCCTTGCCCGCGCCGCGCGCGTAGTCGAACACGCGTTTGGTCATGCCGGTTTCGATCAATCCGGGGCACACCGCATTGACCCGCACGCCGTAGCCGCCCAAATCGCAAGCCGTGGTCTGGGTCAGGCTGATCACCCCCGCTTTGGAGGCCGAATAGATATTGCCACCCGCGCCCGAACGGATGCCCGCGACCGAAGCGGTGTTGACGATCGCGCCGCTGTTTTGCGCGGCCATGACGGCGCCGACATGTTTGATGAAATTGCCAACCCCGATCAGGTTGACCCCCAGAACCCGCAGCCAGTCGCCGGCGTCGACCTCCATGATCGGCGCATGGGAGCAGCTCACGCCCGCGTTATTGGCCAACACGTCGATGCGGCCGAATTTGGATTTGACCGTATCGACCAGAGCAATGATCTGCGCCTCGTCGGAGACATCGCAGGGCAGGGCGATATGACCCTCGCCTGCGGGCATCGCCTCTTCGAGCGCCTCGGCGTTGATGTCGACCAAAACGATGGTCGCGCCTTCGGAGGCCAGTCGCGCGGCGGTGGCTTTGCCGATGCCGCTGGACGCACCTGTGACGATGGCAATCTTGCCCTCAAATCTGTTCATAACGATCCTCCCTGTGGGCGAGACTGGCACAAAGCCCCGCAGTGATCAATATTGCGAAATAATTTTCCGCCCAGCGAAATGCGCGGTGATAGGGCACCAAGGCGCGGGCGCGGGCGCGCAACTGTGCGCGGGCCGTCTGGCAGGCAAATCGCGCGGGCAGGGCGGGCAGGGGCGCGGCGCGTTTTTACCCCGCCGCGCCCTTATCCGTCAGGCTTTGGGCCAGTATTCGTCGCGCAATTCACGCTTGAGAATCTTGCCGATTTCCGAGCGCGGCAAATCCTCGCGCAGCTCCACCTTGGACAGGCGCTGCGTCTTGCCAAGCTGCGCATTGGCGGCCTCGCAAATCTCTTCGGCGCTGTCGCTCGCGCCGGCTTTGCGCACCACAAGACCCAAGGGCGTCTCGCCCCAAGCTTGCGAGGGAATCGCAATCACCGCCACATCGGCCACCGCCGGATGGGCGCGCAATACCTGCTCCAGATCGGTGGCATAGATATTGAACCCGCCCGAAATGATCATGTCCTTGCGCCGGTCCAGAAGCTGCAAAAACCCGTCCTCGTCAAAGCGGCCCATATCGCCGGTGCGGATGAAATCATTGCCCTGCGCATCGCGCCACAAAATCTCGTCGGTCTTGTCTTGGGCGTTGTAATATCCGGGCATCATCGACCCCGACCGCCCGACAATCTCGCCATATTCGGTGGGCGGCAATTCGCGGCCCTCCTCGTCGATGATGCGCACATCGCACCCTTCGGCAGGCTTGCCCACAGTGTCGAGCTTGGTCGGGTTCTCGCGGCAATTGAGCACGGTCGACACCCCGCCCTCGGTCATGCCATAGACCTCGAACAACTCGCCGGGCCAACGGGCGAGAATCCGTTCGATCAACTTGCCCGGAAGCGGCGCCGAGGTGGACATTTTGGCGCGGTAGGCGCTCAGGTCATATTGGTCAAAATCGGGATGATCCATCAGCCGCATATATTGCACCGGCACCAACATCGCATGGCTGACGCGATGGGCTTGGCTCAATTCGAGAAAACGGCCCGCATCGAATTTGGGCATCGACACCACCGTGCCGCCCGCCGCCAGAACCGGCAAAGCCGCCACCAGCGTGGTGTTGGAATAAAGCGGCGTCGACATCATCAAAACCGCCTCGCCGTCGAGACCAAAGGCGGGCATGCGGGTCAATTGACGCGCGCGAAACCGGTGGTCATGGGCGATGCCTTTGGGGGTGCCGGTGGTGCCCGACGAATAGATCATGTCAAACAGATCATCGGAGGCGACATCGGCGGGCGCGGCAATCGCCTCCTCGCCAGCCCAAGCCGTCAGCGCGGCCAGATCGACCACGTCTTCGGCGCCCAATTGATCGGCCACCTCGCGCTGCGCGGCAGAGGTGAACAGCAAGGCCGCCCCGCAATCGGCGCGCATTTTCTTGAGCGCGGGCAGGGCCGCGCTTTGCGGCAGCGGCACCATGCAGGCCCCGCTGAGCAGCACCCCGCAATAGAGGGTCAGATAATCGCTGCTGTTCTCCGACAGGCCCGCGACCATATCGCCGCGCCCGAATCCGCGCGCCGTAAGCTGCCCCGCGACCCGCGCCGCGCGGGCGTAAAATTCGGCCCAATCGAGCACAACATCCCCGTCGATCACCGCCGCTTTCGACGGGTTGCGCGCCGCCGCCGCCGCCAAGGCAGGGCCGAAATACAGCACCTCTTCGCCCGCGATCTGCGGTGCGCGCAAACGGTTTTGCAATTCACGCTGGTGCGTGGTCATGGGGATATTCATAGACATAGGCCTCCCGTCCCGCCCCGCGAGAGCGCGGGGATGTCAGATTTACGCAAACGATGCACTGCGCGCGCGGGGAGGTCAATATTTCGCCTTGCGGAATCTGTTTCCGCATCGATTGACAGCCGCCCGCCCCTGCGTCACCCTGCGCCGCACCATCCTGTTTGCATCCACCATTGTCGGAGTGATCCCCATGATCGACCTCACCGGAAAAACCGCCATCGTCACTGGATCGTCGCGCGGCATCGGCCGTGCCATCGCCGAATTATTCGCGCGCTGCGGTGCCAATGTCGTCGTCTCCTCGCGCAGCGAAGAGGCCTGCACCCCCGTCGTCGAAGCGATCAGCGCCGCAGGCGGCGAGGCCCTCGCGATCCCCTGCCACATCGGCAAGAAGGACCAGTTGCAAAGCCTCGTCGACAAGACCATCGCCGCCTACGGGCAGATCGACATGTTGGTGTGCAACGCCGCGATCAATCCGGTTTACGGCCCGATGCAGGACCTCAGCGACGAGGCCTTTGACAAGATCATGGGCACCAATGTGCGCTCGACCTTCAACCTGTGCAACATGGTCCTGCCTGGCATGGCGCAAAACGGCGGCGGCACGGTGGTGATCCTGTCGTCCATCGCGGGGATTCGCGGCAGCCTGACCATCGGCGCTTACGGCATCTCGAAAGCCGCCGAAGCGGCCTTGGCGCGCAACCTTGCGCTGGAATGGGGGCCAAAGAACATCCGCGTCAATGCTCTGGCGCCGGGGTTGATCAAAACCGATTTCGCCAAGGCGCTTTGGGAGGACAAAGAGCGGCTTGACCGGATCGAACAGCGCACGCCGCTGCGCCGGATCGGCGCGCCCGAAGACATCGCGGGCACGGCGCTGTTTCTGGCCACCGACCTGTCGGCCTATGTCACGGGGCAAACCATCGTCGCGGATGGCGGCGAGACGATTTCCTGAGCCGGATCGCCTCCGGTCGGGGCGGGGCGCATCGGACCGCGGCGGATCGGGGCGGGGCCTGCCTGCGCCCGTGCCCCGATGATGCATTTTGCGCCGCCCGAGTGCGAAGCGGCGGCAATTCGCGGCCCCCAAGGACGCGCGCCGATTTTCCCGTTCAATCCCGCGCGAGATCGTGGTTTAACACCGCTTGAAGGCTTCGGCGCGCGCACCGACGCGATACCGACGCAATACCGACGTTATACCGACAGGGGTTTTTCGCCCCCCGTCGCGCAGTTTGAGAGAGCCACATGAGCCAGCCCGTCATCGCCCCCGACCATATTCCCGCCGATCTTTACGACGTGATCGCCGCCCTTTGCACCACCTCGATCGAGGTCGCGGGCATCATCGCCAAAGGCCCGCTCGGCCAGTCTCTGGGCAGCCTCGTGGGCGAGAATTCGGACGGCGACGGGCAAAAGGCGCTCGACGTTCTTTGCGACGAAATGTTCACCGCATCGCTCACCCGCGAGAGCGTGCGCTGGTATGCCTCCGAAGAGCAGGAGGTCGTTAACTTGCTGAATGAAAAGGGGAAATATGCTCTGGCGATTGACCCTCTGGACGGCTCGTCGAATATCGATGTGAATGTCTCCATCGGCACGATCTTCTCGATTTTCGAGGCCAAGGATGACGCCGAGGCCAGCTTCTTGCGCCCCGCCTCCGAGCAGCTTTGCGGCGGCTATGTGGTCTACGGCCCGCAGACCGCATTGGTGGTGACTTTCGGCGCGGGCACACAGATGTATGTGCTTGATCCTGAAGCGGAAAAATACGTTCTGACCAATGAGAAAATGTCGATCCCCGCGACCTCGAAAGAGTTCGCCATCAACGCCTCCAACTACCGCCATTGGGTCAAACCGGTGCGCGATTACGTGGACAATTGCCTCGCCGGTGTGACCGGTCCGCATGGCAAGGATTACAACATGCGCTGGGTCGGCTCCTTGGTCGCCGAAACCCACCGCATCTTGAGCCGCGGCGGCATTTTCCTTTACCCGTCGGATGAAAGAAAAGGCTATGAAAACGGGCGCTTGCGCATGATCTACGAATGCGCGCCGATCGCCTTTGTGATCGAGCAGGCCGGAGGGCGCGCCACCGATGGCGAGACCCCGATTCTGCAGCGGCAGGCCACCACCTTGCATGGGCGCATCCCGCTGGTCTTTGGCTCTGCCGACAAGGTCACCCGCGTTGCCGAGCACCACAATATGCCCGCCGTTTGAGCCGATTGTCGCGTCCCCGAGAACGACGGGAAAAATGGTAGCGTAAACATCGGGCGAAATGCCCTCATGCCTGTGGCGCAAAGGCGCATGACATTGTAATCGAAGGTCAAAGCCGCGCGGGATCACACCCCGCCAAGACCGGACAAAAGGGATTTCACCATGGCACTTATCACTCTGCGTCAATTGCTCGACCATGCCGCCGAATACGACTACGGCGTGCCGGCCTTCAACATCAACAACATGGAACAGGGCCTCGCCATCATGCGCGCCGCCGAAGCCGTGGACGCGCCGGTGATCTTGCAAGCCAGCCGCGGCGCGCGCAACTACGCGGGCGACATCATGCTGCGCCACCTGATCCAAGCCATGGCGGAAATGTTCCCGCATATCCCCGTTTGCATGCACCAAGACCACGGCAACAACGAGGCCACCTGCACCAGCGCGATCCGCCACGGGTTTACCTCGGTGATGATGGACGGCAGCCTTGAGGCCGATGCCAAAACCGCCGCAAGCTACGAATATAACGTGGAAATTACCCGCGCTGTGACCGATATCGCCCATTGGGTCGGCGCCTCGGTCGAAGGCGAATTGGGCGTTTTGGGCAATCTGGAAACCGGCGAGGCCGCCGAAGAGGACGGATCGGGCGCCTCGGGCAAATTGACCCGCGACCAGATGCTCACCGACCCCGAACAATCGGTGGATTTCGTGCGCAAAACCAAATGCGATGCGCTGGCCATTGCCTGCGGCACCTCGCACGGCGCCTATAAATTCACCCGCAAGCCCGATGGCGAAATCCTCGCCATGAGCACCATCGAGGCGATCCACAAACGCCTGCCCACGACCCACCTTGTGATGCATGGCTCCTCCTCGGTGCCGCAGTATTTGCAAGACCTGATCAACGCCCATGGCGGCGAGATGCCGCAAACCTACGGCGTGCCGGTCGAAGAGATCGAAAAAGGCATCAAAATGGGCGTGCGCAAGGTCAATATCGACACCGATTGCCGCATGGCGATCACCGGCACCTATCGCAAAATCGCGCAGGAAAACCCCGACGAATTCGACCCGCGCAAATTCAACATCCCCGCGATGGAAGAGATGACCAAACTTTGCAAAGACCGCTACGAGCGCTTCGGCACCGCCGGTCACGCCAGCAAAATCCGCGTGATCCCGATGGATGACATGGCCAAACGCTATGCGGATGGATCGCTCGATCCCAAGGTCTGAGGCGGCTTTGCATCTGGGCATTGCGCCTGATGGGTTCTATATGGGGGGTGCGCTGCGGCGCGCCCCTTTTTCTTATCCAACCAGAGGCCACGCCCATGAGCTTTGACCGTTCCATCAAAATCGCCCCCTCGATCCTGTCGGCGGATTTCGCCAACTTTGGCCAAGAAATCCAAGCGATCGAGGCCGAGGGCTGTGATTGGGTGCATGTCGATGTGATGGACGGGCATTTCGTGCCGAACCTCACCTTCGGGCCGCCGCTGGTCAAAGCAATCCGCCCGCATATCAAAACCGTCATGGATGTGCATTTGATGATTTCGCCGGTGGATCAATACCTTGAGGCCTATGCCGAGGCGGGCGCCGATGTGATCACCTCGCATCTAGAGGCCGGACCGCATATCCACCGCACGCTGCAAGCCACCCGCGCCTTGGGGGCCAAGGCGGGGCTTGCGCTCAACCCCGCGACCCGCGCCGAAGAGGCCGAATATCTTTTGGATATGGTCGATCTGATTTGCGTGATGACCGTCAACCCCGGTTTTGGCGGGCAAAAATTCATCCATAGCCAGATCGACAAGGTCAAGAAGCTGCGCGCGATGATCGGCGACCGCCCGATCCATATCGAGATCGACGGAGGCATCACGCCCGAAACCGCGCCCTTGATGGCGGCGGCGGGGGCCGATGTTCTGGTTGCCGGATCGGCGGTGTTCAAAGGCGGATCGGTGCAAAATCCCGCGCCTTACGGCGAGAACATCCGCGCCATTCGCGCGGCAGCAACGGCGGCGCAATAAGCGTCAAGCCGTTTGAAAACAGGGCAGGGCGCGCGGGAAGCCGCGCGCTTTTTGCTATCCCAGATGCGACAATCGCGCCAACAGCGCCGAGGCATTGCGCACTTCGAATTTCTTAAGCAACCTTGCGCGCACGTCCTCGATGCTGCGCGGCGAGAGGCCCAATTCGCGGGCAATCTCCTTGCTGGTCAATCCGCGCGACAGGCCCGAAATCACATCACGCTCGCGCGGCGTCAGGCTTTGCGCGGCTTCGGCGCGGGCCAAGGGGGCAAAGCTCATCACCACCCGCGACAAAGGCGCATCGGGGGTCAGGGTTTGCGCGCGAAAGCGGAACCAGATCGGCTTGCCGCTGGCATGGCGCATGATGCGCTCGTCGCTATAGGTCGCCGCCTGTTTGAGCGGCTCAAGCCCGATATCGCGCACGCGGTCGAAATCGCCGCCCGACGGGTAAAGCATCCGAAAGCTTTCGCCTAATAATGCGGCACGCGGATAGCCGAACAATTCGGCAAAACGCGCGTTACAGGCGCGGATCACGCGATCCTCGCTCAAGACAATCCCGACCGGCGCGGCGTCAAAGGCCAAGAGGGACAGGGTTTGATCCGATATTTCGGGCGCGGATTGGGACACTGCGAAGCTTCCATAACGGGGGGCGGCCAAAGGGCGCCCGTGTTCATACGGTATTGAGACCGTATCGCAACCCGCGCAAGCTTGACCAGAGAAAATCGACATCCGGCAGCAAAGATGCGGCATAGCGGAGGCGCAAGAGATGGTCAGCGATACCGATCTGGGACAACGATTGAGCAAGGCGGTTTTGGCCCGCCGCGACGATTTGATTGCGCTGACCGGTGATTTGATCCGCATTCCGACGCTCAACCCGCCGGGGGAAAACTACCGCGAGATTTGCGACTACCTTGATCGCCGGTTGCTCAAATCGGGGTTCGACACGCGTCTCATTCGCGCCAAAGACACCCCTGGCGATAGCGAGAAATACCCGCGCTGGAACATCGTCGCGCGCCGCGAAGGCACCCGCAGCGGCGACTGCGTGCATTTCAACAGCCATATCGACGTGGTCGATGTCGGCAAGGGATGGACCACCGATCCGTTCGGCGGCGCGCTGATTGACGGCAAAATCTATGGCCGCGGGGCCTGCGATATGAAAGGCGGGCTGGCCGCCAGCATCATCGCCGCCGAGGCGTTTTTGCAGGTCTGCCCCGATTTCGCGGGGGCGATTGAAATCTCCGGCACGGGCGATGAGGAATCGGGGGGCTTTGGCGGCGTCGCCTATCTGGCCGAGCAGGGGTATTTCGACCCCAAACGCGTGCAGCATGTGATCATCCCCGAACCGCTCAACAAGGACCGCATTTGCCTTGGCCATCGCGGCGTGTGGTGGGCCGAGATCGAAACCCATGGCGAAATCGCCCATGGCTCCATGCCCTTTTTGGGCGATTGCGCCGTGCGCCATATGGGCGCCGTGGTGCGCGAGATGGAAGACAGCCTTTTCCCCGCGCTGGCGCGCAAACGCACCGACATGCCCGTGGTGCCCGAAGGGGCCAAACAATCGACGCTCAACATCAATTCGATCCACGGCGGCCAAGCCGAGGGCGAGGCCGATTTCACCGGATTGCCCAGCCCCTGCGTGCCCGATAGCTGCCGCATGGTGATCGACCGGCGGTTCTTGATCGAAGAGGATATCGACGAGGTCCAAGAAGAGATTCGCAGCCTGCTTGAAAAGGTCCGCGAAGGGCGCGAAAACTTCTCTTACGACATGCGCGAGATGCACCGCGTCTTGCCGACCATGACCGAAAAATCCGCCCCCATCGTGCAAACCGTCGCCAAGGCGATTGCCGAAACCTTCGGGCGCGAGGCGGAATATGTCGTGTCTCCAGGCACTTACGACCAAAAACACATCGACCGTATCGGACGCCTCAAGAATTGTATCGCCTATGGGCCGGGGATTCTGGACCTTGCGCATAAACCGGATGAATATGTCGGGGTGGATGATATGATCCAATCCGCACAAGTGATGGGCCGCAGCCTGATTTCCTTGCTGGTTCAAGGGGATGGCGCCGCCACCAACGGGGAGTGAACGACATGTTTAACAAAACCATCAAAGGCGCGCTGATGGGCGCGAGTATTCTGGCATCCGCCGCGGGCGCGGCATGGGCCGAACGCAGCGATCTGACCATCGCGATGCAGCTTGAGCCGCCGCATCTCGACCCGACCAGCGCCGCCGCCGGTGCCATCGACAGCGTGGTCTATTCCAATATTTTCGAGGGGCTCACGCGGTTTGCCTCTGACGGTTCGGTCATTCCCGGTCTGGCGTCGGGATGGGAGATTTCCGAAGACGGTTTGACCTATACTTTCACCTTGCACGGCGATGTGAGCTTTCATGACGGCACGGCGATGGACGCCGAGGATGTGAAATTCTCGCTCGACCGCGCCCGCGCCGATGACAGCAGCAATGCGCAAAAGGCGCTGTTTGCGGGGATCACCGATGTCGAGGTGGTGGACCCGCTGACGGTCAAGGTGACGCTGGCCGAACCCAACGGCGCGTTCTTGTTCAATATGGCGTGGGGCGATGCGGTGATCGTCGCGCCCGAAAGCATCGCGGATATCAAAACCAAACCCGTCGGCACCGGCGCGTTCAAATTCGTCAACTGGGTGCAGGGCGACAAAATCGACATCATGCGCAACGAGGCCTATTGGGGCGTCAAACCGGCGCTGGAAAAAGCCACGTTCAAATTCATCTCTGACCCCACCGCCGCTTTTGCGGCCGTGATGGCCGAAGACATCGACGCCTTTGCCGGTTTCCCCGCGCCCGAGAACCTGCCGCAATTCGAGGCCGATCCGCGGTTTCAGGTGCTCGTCGGTTCGACCGAGGGCGAAACCATCTTGTCGACCAACAACAAAATGCCGCCCTTTGATAACGTCAAAGTGCGCGAAGCCGTGGCCCATGCGATTGACCGCCAAGCCATCATCGACGGGGCCATGTTCGGATATGGCACCCCGATCGGCACCCATTTCGCGCCCCATCACCCCGACTATGTCGATCTGACAGGGCTGAGCACCTATGATCCCGAATTGTCCAAGAAACTTTTGGCCGAGGCCGGTTTCCCCGACGGGTTCAAAACCACCCTCAAACTGCCGCCCCCCTCCTATGCGCGGCGCGGCGGAGAGATCATCGCGGCGCAACTGCGCGCCGTGGGGATCGAGGCCGAGATCAGCAATCTCGAATGGGCGCAATGGCTGGAGCAGGTGTTCAAGGGCAAGGATTTCGGCCTGTCGATCGTCTCGCATACCGAGCCGATGGATATCGGCATCTATGCCAATCCCGATTATTACTTCCAATATGACAACCCCGAATTCCAAGGGTTGATGGGTGAGTTGACCTCCGAAAGCGATCCGGCCGCGCGCTCGGCTTTGCTCAAGCAGGCGCAAGAGATGATCGCCGAGGATTACGTCAACGGCTATCTGTTCGAATTGGCCTATCCCACTGTTGCCAATGCGAAAATCAAAGGCCTTTGGAAAGACGCGCCGACGCAGGCCGTCGATTTGACCGGCGTAAGCTGGAGCGATTGATCGCGCCATTTCGGCGGCGCGCCGCAGATGAAAACGGGCAGGGGCGCACCATGCGACCTTGCCGCCACAAGGCCTAATTCCCCTCTCGCCATAGGACGCTGATGCTGCGCTATTTGCTCAAACGTGTGTTGTCTTTGGCGCTCTCGCTGGTAGTGGCCAGCGCGGTGATCTTCCTTTGCATCGAAGTCGTGCCCGGCGATCCGGCGGCCTATATGTTGGGGCTGAACGCGCAAGAGGACACTTTGGCCGCGCTGCGCGCCGAACTGGGCCTCGAAGGCTCGACGCTCTCGCGCTATCTGTCGTGGGTGGGCGGCATGGTGCAGGGCGATTTCGGCACCTCCTACACCTATCGCACCCCCGTGGCCGAAATGATCGCAGAGCGGCTTTGGGTCTCGCTGCCGCTTGCGCTTTATGCGTTGGCGCTCTCGACGCTGATCGCCTTTCCCGCCGGTATCTGGGCGGCCTCGCGCCGCGGCAGCCTTGCCGATTACGGGGTGATGGGCGTGACGCAATTGGGCGTGGCGATCCCGAATTTCTGGTTTGCGATGCTGATGGTTCTGGTCTTTGCGATCAATCTGCGCTGGATGCCTGCGGGCGGGTTTGCCGGATGGGATGCGGGGGCGTTTGCGGCGCTCAAATCGCTGACCCTGCCCGCGATTGCCTTGGCCTTGCCGCAGGCGTCGATCTTGGCGCGGGTCATGCGCTCGTCGCTGCTTGATACTTTGGGCGAGGATTTCATTCGCACCGCCCGCGCCAAGGGCCTCACCCGCGCGCAGGCCCTGTGGCGGCATGCGCTGCGCAATGCGCTGATCCCCGTTCTGACCATCATCGGGCTACAGTTTTCCTTCCTTCTGGCCGGTGCGATCATCATCGAGAATGTCTTTTACCTGCCCGGTTTGGGGCGGTTGGTGTTCAAAGCCATCTCGGCGCGCGATTTGATCGTGGTGGAAAGCGTTGTGATGCTTTTGGTCTTTGCGGTGATCATGGTGAATTTCGCCGTCGATGTCGCCTATGCCGTGGTCGATCCGCGCCTGCGCAGGGGGCGAGGATGAGCGATCTGCCCGCCAATACAGCCCCCGCTGCCGCCCCCGCAGCCGCCAGCGCGCCAAGCCTCATGCGCCGCGCCTTGGCCAACCGCTCGCTGGTGCTCGGGCTGGTCTTGACGGTGTTTTTCACCGGCATGGCGCTGATCTCGCTCATCTGGGTGCCCTACGACATCACGCAGATGCATATCGCCGACAAATTGCACCGCCCCGAAGCCGCGCATATCCTTGGCACCGACCATTTCGGGCGTGATATTTTCTCGATGATCATGGTCGGCGCGCGCACCTCGATTGCCGTGGCTTTGGTCGCGGTGGGCATCGGTATGGGGCTGGGCGTGCCGCTCGGGCTTTGGGCCGCCGCGCGCAAAGGATCCTTGATCGATGAGCTGATCATGCGCGGCAATGATCTGGTTTTCGCCTTTCCGTCCTTGTTGATCGCGATCATCATCACCGCGATTTTCGGGGCTTCTGCGCTCAATGCGATCATCGCCATCGGCATATTCAACATCCCCGTTTTCGCGCGGCTGACGCGTTCGGGTGCGCTGTCTTTGTGGACCCGCGATTACGTGCTGGCCGCGCGGGTGGCGGGCAAGGGGGCGGCGCGGATTTCTGTCGAGCACATCTTGCCCAATGTCACCAACCTGCTGATCGTCCAAGGCACCATTCAATTTTCGCTCGGCATCCTTGCCGAAGCGGGGCTGAGCTATGTCGGTCTTGGCGCGCAGCCGCCGGTGCCCAGTTGGGGCAGGATGCTGGCCGACAGCCAGACGATGATTTCCTTCGCGCCGCATCTGGCGATTTTTCCAGGATTGGCGATTTTGCTGACTGTGTTGGGGCTGAACCTCTTGGGGGACGGGCTGCGCGATCTGTTTGATCCGCGTCTGCGGCGGGGGCGCGAATGAGCGATCTTCTGACCATCGAGGGCCTAAGCTTGTCGATCCACGGCGCGCCGATCCTGCGCGACGTCTCGCTCGGCGTGGGCGCGGGACAGATTGTCGGCGTCATCGGCGAAAGCGGCTCGGGCAAATCCATGACCGCCTTTTCGGTGATGCAGCTATTGCCGCGCGGCGCGCGCACGGCTGGGCGGATCACCTTGGACGGGCAGGAGATTTTGGACCTGCCCGAGCGCGATCTTTGCGCCCTGCGCGGCGAGACGGTCGGCATGGTGTTCCAAGAGCCGATGACCGCGCTCAACCCGCTCAAAACCATCGGCGATCAGGTGGCCGAAACCATCATGATCCATGAAAACACCACGCGCCGCGCCGCGATGATGCGCGCCCGCGAGGCCCTCGCCCGCGCCGAATTGCCCGAAGAGAAATTCGCGCTGACCCGTTATCCGCATGAGCTTTCCGGCGGGCAGCGACAGCGCGTGGTGATCGCCATGGCCATCGCCTTGCGCCCTAAATTACTGATCGCCGATGAGCCGACAACCGCCCTCGACGTCACGACACAGGCGGAGATTCTCAAACTGCTCAAACGGCTTGTGCGCGAGGATGGTATGGGATTGTTGCTGATTTCGCATGATCTGGCGGTGGTTGCCGATATGGCCGATCACATCGTCATCATGCGCCGCGGCGCGGTGGTCGAAGACGGCCCGTGCCCCGCGATTTTCGGCGCGCTCAAACACCCCTATTCGCTCGCGCTGCTCAAGGCCTCCGATCACAGCCCCGCCTATTCGGGCAGGCCATCGGAGGCGCCGCTGTTGGAACTGCGCGCGGTGGTGCGCGACTATCCCACGCGCAGCGGCGGGATATGGGGCAAAGCGGGGTCTTTTCGCGCCGTCGATAACGTCAGCTTCACCATCCGGCGCGGCGAGAACCTTGGCCTTGTCGGGGAGAGCGGCTGCGGCAAATCCACCCTGACCCGCGCGATCCTCGGGCTTGAGGCGGTGCAGGGCGGCGAGATATTATTGGACGGCGCGCCGGTCATGCAAAACGGCCGCGCCAGCCGCGACATACGCCGCCGTATGCAGGTGGTGTTCCAAGACCCCTACGGCAGCTTTAACCCGCGCCACCGCGTCGCGCGGCTGATCTGCGAACCCTATCATTTGCTCGCCGATCCGCCCAAGGGCGCGGCGCGGCGCGCGGCGATCACCGAGGCGCTCGAAGCGGTGGGGATGCAGGCCAGCGACGCCGATAAATACATCCACGAATTTTCCGGCGGGCAGCGCCAGCGCATCGCCATCGCCCGCGCGCTGATCATCAAGCCCGACCTGATCATTCTGGACGAAGCGGTCAGCGCCTTGGATGTTTCGGTGCGCGCGCAGGTCTTGGACCTTCTGGCCGATCTTTCCGCACGTTTCGGGCTGACCTACCTGTTTATCAGCCATGATCTGAGCGTGGTGCGCAATGTGTGCGACCGCGTTTTGGTGATGCAACAGGGCAAGATCGTCGAGCAGGGCGAGACCGACCAGATTTTCGGCGCGCCGCGCCAAGACTACACCCGCCGCCTGATGGAGGCGGCGCCGCGTTTGCCGCAGGCGGCAGGAGAACAGACCGGCCCGTAATTTCGGGGCCAAAGGGAGGAAGACATGCGCGAGACATCGCAAGATCTGGATCTGTGGTTCGACCCGTCCAAATGCCTGATCGGCGGGCAATGGTGCGCGCCAGCGCTGGGCGGCACTTTGCCCCTGTGGGACCCGTCCATCGGCGCGCGGATCAGCCAGATCGCGCGCGGCACATCCGAGGATATCGATGCCGCCGTTGGTGCCGCGCAGGCCGCGCGGGCGGGCACATGGAGCAAATGGACGGCGGCAGAGCGCGGGCGGTTCCTGCTCAAGCTGTCTGCTGCGGTTCTGGCGCGGGCGGATGATCTGGCGCGTATCGAGGCGATCGACGTGGGCAAGCCGCTCAAACAGGCGCGCGCCGATGCGCTGGCGCTGGCGCGTTATCTCGAGTTTTACGGCGGCGCGGCCGATAAGCTGCACGGCGAAACCATTCCCTATCTTGATGGCTACACGGTCTATACCCTGCGCGAGCCGCATGGGGTCACCGGCCATATCGTGCCGTGGAACTACCCGATGCAAATCATCGGTCGGTCGGTCGGGGCGGCTTTGGCGGTGGGCAATGCCTGTGTGTTGAAACCGGCGGAGGATGCCTGCCTGACCGCTTTGGCGTTTGCCGATCTGGCGCGCGAGGCGGGGCTTCCTGATGGTGCGCTCAATGTGGTGCCGGGGCTGGGGGCAGAGGCGGGCGCAGCCCTGAGCGCCCATCGCGGCGTCAACCATATTTCCTTTACCGGATCGGTGGGCACAGGCATCGCCGTGCAAGAGGCCGCTGCGCGCAATGTGGTGCCGGTGACCTTGGAATTGGGCGGCAAAAGCCCGCAGATCGTGTTTGACGATGCCGATCTGGAGGCGGCTTTGCCCTTTTTGGTCAATGCGGGCATCCAGAATTGCGGGCAAACCTGCTCGGCCTCCTCGCGCATTTTGGTGCAGCAAAGCCGCTATGACGAGGTGCTGGAGCGGATGGCCGAACGCTACGCCGCCCTGCGCATCGGTGCGGCCATGGCGGATCTTGATGTCGGGCCGCTCATTTCGGCCAAACAAAAAGCCATCGTCAGCGGCTATCTTGATCAGGGCCGTGATCTGCAGATCGCGGCGCAGGCCACGCTCGGCGATCTGCCCGAGGGCGGATATTACGTGCCGCCCACGCTGTTTTCCTGCGCGTCAGGCGATCATATCCTCGCCCAGTCCGAGGTCTTCGGCCCCGTGCAGGTGGTGATCCCCTTTGGCGACGAAGAGGAGGCGATGGCCATCGCCAATGGCACCGAATATGGTCTTGTGGCCAGCCTGTGGACCCGCGACGGGGCACGGCAGATGCGGGCGGCCAAGGCCCTGCGCGCGGGGCAGGTCTTCATCAACAACTATGGCGCGGGCGGCGGGGTGGAATTGCCCTTTGGCGGCACCGGCCATTCGGGCCACGGGCGCGAAAAGGGCTTTGAGGCGCTCTACGGCTTTAGCGTGCTCAAGACCGTCGCGGCCTATCATGGGTAGCCCATGAGCGCGCGGCTCCATATCCCCAATGCGCAGGCGCGCCATCTGTGGCTGGCGGTCAATGATCTGGCCGCAGCTCCTGTGGGCGATGTGGATGCGTTGACGGCGATCCGGCGGCTGGGTTTTTTGCAGATAGACACGATCCGCAATGTCACCCGCGCCCATAACCATATCCTGTGGTCGCGCAACCGCCGTTACCGCGAGGGCGATCTTTGGCCGCTGCTCAAGGGGCGCAAGCTCTTCGAGCATTTCACCCATGATGCCAGCTTGATCCCGACCGAGACCTTGCCTTTGTGGCAAGTGCAATTCGCGCGGCTCGGGGCCAAGGTCGCGGCCTATGAGTGGTTCAAATCGGGGCTGGGCCAAAAGCAGATCGCAGAAATTCGCGCGCGCATCGAGCGCGAGGGCGCGCTATCGACCCATGCCTTTGATACCAAATCCGAAAGCCGCGAGATGTGGGCGCGCCCGCCGCATAAAAAGGCGCTCGATCAAATGTGGTATGCGGGGGATTTGGCGACCAGCCACCGCGAGAATTTCATCAAATTCTACGATCTGGGCGAACGGGTTTTCGCCCCCACCGAGGCGCCGCCCGAAGATGAGGCGCTCGGCGCGCTGCACGCCGATGCCTTGCGCCGCCTCGGGGCGGCGAGCACCGGCGAGGTGCAACGGTTTTGGGGCGTGGCAACCGCGGCGGAGACCCGCGCTTGGGCGGCGGCGGCGGATCATGTCGCGGTGCGCATGGAGGGCGCCGACGGGCGTTGGCACGATGCGATGGCCGCGCCCGATATCGAGGCGCGCCTTGCCGCGCTGCCGCCCTTGTCGGGGCAAATCCGCCTGCTCAATCCCTTCGATCCGGCGATCCGCGACCGCGCGCGGCTCGAGCGGCTGTTCGGGTTCGAATACCGCAACGAGATGTTCGTGCCCGCCGCGAAACGGCTTTGGGGCTATTATGTCTATCCGCTGCTTGAAGGGGACCGTTTTGTCGGGCGTATCGAAATCAAGGGCGACCGCGCATCGGGGCAAATGACGGTGACGGGGTTTTGGCCCGAGGCGGGGGCGCGTTGGGGCGCGGGGCGGCGCGCGCGGCTGGAGGCCGAGCTTGGCCGTTTCGCCCGTCTGGCGGGGCTGCGCCTTGTGATCTGGCAAACTCCGGCGCCGTAAAGACGGCAGAAACATCAACGGCGCACAGTGGCACGGGGCGCAGTGGCATCAAAGAGGCATCATTTAGGGAGAAGACCATGAGACTTGAGGGGAAAACAGCCATCGTCACCGGCGGCGCCAGCGGCTTTGGCGCGGGCATCGCGCGCAAATTCATCGCCGAGGGCGCGCAGGTGATGATCACCGATATCAACGAGGCGGGCGCGCAGGATCTGGCTCATAGCCTTGGCAAAACTGCCCATGCTCTGGGCGGCTCTGTCGCCGATCGCGGCGATGTCGAGCGGTTGCGCGACCGCGCGATAGAGGCGATGGGCCGCGTCGATATTTTGGTCAACAATGCGGGCGTCACCCATTTGCCAACGGCGTTAGAGGAGGTCAGCGAGGACGATTTCGACCGCGTGTTCGCCGTCAATTGCAAATCCATCTACTATATGGCGCAGACCTTCGTGCCGGTGATGAAACCGGTTGCTGGGGTGATCTTGAACGTGGCCTCGACGGCGGGGCTGAGCCCGAGGCCAAAGCTCAACTGGTATAATGCCTCCAAAGGCTGGGTCATCACCGCGACCAAGGCCATGGCGGTGGAGCTTGCGCCGCAAGGCATGCGGGTCAATGCCCTGTGCCCTGTGGCGGGCGATACGCCGCTTTTGGCCAGTTTCATGGGCGAGGACACCCCCGAGATGCGCGCCAAATTCCTCTCGACCATCCCCTTGGGCCGGTTCTCGACCGCCGAGGATATGGGCAATGCGGCGGCCTTCTTGTGCTCAAACGAGGCGAGCATGGTCACCGGCGTGTGCATGGAGGTGGACGGCGGGCGCTGTATCTAGCGTTGCAGTGCTGGCAAGAAGCCAGTGGCGCGGCACTGAAAATCACGCTATCTGGCGGCGCATGACGGATCACACCCCACAGCAAAGCGGCGCCTTTGTGCGCCTGCGCGGCCTGCAGTTGCAGCGAGGCGGCGCGGCCTTGTTTGACGGGCTGGACATGGCGGTGACGGCGCGGCGTGTGGGGATCGTGGGGCGCAACGGCGCGGGCAAAAGCCAGCTTGCGCGGCTCATCGCGGGGCTGACCGAAGCGCAGGCGGGCGAGGTGTCGGTTTGCGGCGTCAAGGTCGCCAAGGACCGCAAGGGCGCGCTGGGCGCGGTGGGGATATTGTTCCAAAACCCTGATCACCAGATCATCTTTCCCACCGTCGAAGAAGAATTGATGTTCGGCCTCAAAGCGCAAGGCACCGCCAAGGCGCAAGCGCGCGCGCAGGTGCGCGCGATGCTCGACACCGTTGGTCATGGCGATTGGGGCCCGCGCGCGGTGCATACGCTCTCGGGCGGGCAGCGGCATTTGGTTTGCCTGATGGCGGTGCTTTTGATGCAGCCCAAGGTGATCGTTCTGGACGAGCCTTTTGCCGGTCTTGATCTGGCGGCGCGGTTGCGACTGGCGCGGCTTTTGGAGGCGTCCGATGCGATGATCTTGCATATCTCGCATGATCTGGAGGCGCTGGAGGGCTATGACGAGGTGCTCTGGATCGACCGCCCTGCGGGGGCGAGCGCTCCGGCCTATCTGCGCGCGCAGGGCCCTGCGGCTGCGGTGCTGGCGGATTACCGCGCGGAAATGCAGCGGCGTGGAGACGGCGATGATTTCTCTGACCTCTGAGCAGCGCACGCTTTATCACGATTGGCGCGCGGGGCCGAAACTGGCGGCGATGTGCCTGTTTACTTTCGGGTTTTTCTTTATCGATGGGCTGCTTTGGGCGGGCGTGGCTTTGGCTGCCGTTGTTGCGCTTTATCTCGCGGGGGGGCTGCGTTTTGCGCGCGAGGGGCTGCGCAATTTGCGGCCTTTGGTGTGGATTTGCGCACTGATCTTCGGCTGGCAGGCGCTGTTTGGCGATGCGGTCTTGGGTGCGGTGGCGGTGGTGAAGCTGGCGGCGGCGGTGGGATTGGCCAACTTGGTGACGATGACCACCCAGCTCGCGGCGATTTTGGAGGTGCTCGAGCGCGGCATGAAACGTGTCGGCATTGGCGCGGCGGCGCGCGGGCGGGTGGCCTTGGCCGTGGCTTTGGTGATCCGCTTTATTCCGGTGCTGGGCGAGAAAGGCACGCATCTGGCGCAGGCATGGCGCGCAAGATCACCCAAACGCGCAGGCTGGCGCTTGGTCTTTCCCTTTGCTCTGGTCGCTCTGGACGATGCCGAGCAGGTGGCCGATGCCATCCGCGCCCGCGGCGGGGTGCCCGAGGCGGACTGACCTCTCCCCATCGACCGCTAGGGGGATGTTTGCGCAAACTTGCGGAAAATACGGTATTGGGTGCTGGGCATCCCGTCTGGAGTAGAGTAAACGGACGCTGAAACAGGATCGCGGGAATAAATCCCCCGCGCCGGACAAGGGACATCACCATGGAACGCAATATCACTCTTATCGCGCTTTTCGCAGCATTGATCGCAGCACTGGCCATGTTGCCGAAACTCATGTTGGCCAGCGGTGTGCCGATCACCGCGCAAAGCCTTGGCATCATGCTGTGCGGCACGATTCTTGGCGCAAAACGCGGTGCTTTGGCGGTTGTGCTCTATCTGGCGCTGGCGGCGGCGGGTCTACCGATTTTGGCGGGCGGCAAAGGCGGTCTGGCACCCTTCGTGGGCATCACTGGCGGCTATCTGGCGGGCTTCGTGGCGGCGGCCTTTGTGACCGGCCTTCTGGCGCAGGCATGGCGCGCCAAGGGCGGCTTTGTCTGGCCGACCGTTGCTGCCGTGATCGGCGGTATTGTCGTGCTGCATATTCTTGGCATTATCGGCATGGCGGCTTCGGCGAATGTCAGCCTCCTGACTGCTTCGGGCTGGGCCGTACCCTTCTTGATCGGCGATGCGATCAAGGCGGTTCTGGCGGGTCTGATCACCTATGCGGTGATGCGCGCGCGGCCGAATTTGGCACAGGCCTGAGAACCATCGCCTCAAGGCGCACTTGCGAGCGCGCGGTCCCCAAGTGGGCCGCGCGTTTTGCGTTTCAATGGGTATGGCTGCGCAGGTGGCGGCGGGGGGAGCCTCCGGCGGGGATATTTTTGAACCAGCAAGGCGGGCGCGGGGCGCTGCGGATTTGGCATGAGAGGCCGCTTGCCGCGAGGAGCGGGGGCGAAAGCGCAAGGCGCTGCGGGGCGCGCGGCCACGGCGCTGATGTGCAGGTGCAGAATCCCCTTTATTCCATGGCGCGGCTGCGCTATGTGCGCCCTTGCCTCTAAAATAAGGAGCACTCTTAGATGGGCTATAAAATTGTCGTCGTTGGCGCCACCGGTAATGTGGGCCGCGAAATGCTGAATATTCTGGCCGAGCGCCAGTTCCCCGTGGACGAGATCGCCGTCTTGGCGAGCCGCAAGTCTTTGGGCACGGAAGTGAGCTTTGGCGACAAGACATTGACCACTAAGGATCTCGATACGTTCGATTTCACCGGATGGGACATCGCATTGTTCGCTGTCGGGTCGGAAGCGACAAAGATTTACGCGCCAAAATCGGCGGCGGCGGGCTGCGTTGTGATCGATAACTCGTCGCTTTATCGCTATGATCCTGAGGTGCCGCTTGTGGTGCCCGAGGTGAACCCCGAAGCGGTTTTGGGCTATTCCAAAAAGAACATCATCGCCAACCCCAATTGCTCGACCGCGCAGATGGTTGTGGCATTGAAGCCTTTGCACGATCGCGCGCGCATCAAACGCGTTGTGGTCAGCACCTACCAATCGGTGTCGGGCGCGGGCAAAGAGGGGATTGACGAGCTTTGGGACCAGACCAAATCGATCTACAATCCGACCGATGACAAACCGGCGAAGAAATTCACCAAGCAGATCGCCTTTAACGTCATTCCCCATATCGATGTCTTTATGGAAGACGGATCGACCAAGGAAGAATGGAAGATGGTCGTCGAGACCAAGAAGATCATCGACCCGTCGATCAAGGTCACCGCGACCTGCGTGCGGGTGCCGGTTTTCGTCGGCCATTCCGAGGCGATCAACATCGAGTTCGAAGACCACCTCGACGAGGACGAAGCGCGCGATATCTTGCGCGAGGCGCCTGGTGTTATGGTGATCGATAAGCGCGAAGATGGCGGATATGTCTCGCCGGTGGAATGCGTTGGCGATTATGCGACCTTTATCAGCCGCATCCGCCAAGACAGCACCATCGACAACGGCATCAACCTGTGGTGCGTGTCTGACAACCTTCGCAAGGGCGCGGCGCTCAATGCGGTGCAGATCGCCGAAACCTTGGGAACGCGGGTTCTCAAGAAGGGCTGATTTTCGCCGATATGTGATTGCAAAGGGGGTGCCGCAAGGTGCCCCCTCTTGCGTTTTGGCGCGCCTGTGCGAGGCTGCAGTCAAGGTAATGCGAAAGGCGCGAGCGATGAAACGATTGAATTTTATGATGGGTCTGGCCTTGGCGGCATTGCCTGCTGCGGCCCCGACATTGGCTGCGGCAGAGGATTTCGTCATCGCCAGCCGCGTTGTCGCGGCGACGCTTTATCCTGACGGCGGATCACTGGAGCGCAGCGCGTCATTCGATGTGCCTGCGGGCACGCATGACTTGTTGATCGGTGATTTGCCGGTCCAGATGTCGGGCGATTTTCCGCGCCTGACGGTGAGCGGCGCGGTGATGGGGACAGTGCGCTTGCGGACCGATTATGTGCCGCCGCGCGATAAGGGCAAAAGCGCGGCGATTGCAGCCGCCGAGGATGCGGTGACGGCCGCCGAGGCAGAGCTTGCCGCCGCCGAGGATGCCCGCGCGGATGCCTTGCTCGCCCGCGACGCAGGTGAGGCGCGGTTGCAGTTTTTGGCCAAGCTGGGCCAAGGCGATGCCCCGCAGCCAAGCGATGAGTTGCGCGCACTCTCGCAGATGATCGGAGAAGAGACCGCCGCCGCGCGGCAATCCATTCTCGTGGCCGAGCGTGAGGCGCGCGCGCTTGAGCCTCGACTGGAGGATTTGCGCGAGGCTCTGGCCAAGGCAGAGGCGGCTTTGGCGGCATTGGATACCGAAGCGGGCCGCCGCGCGTTTTTGGCCGTGACAATCACCGCCGAGGAGGCCGCACAGGGCACGGTGACCTTGCGCTATGCCGCGCAAGACATGCGCTGGGCACCGGTATATGATATCCACCTGACGCGCGGCGACGCGCCGAAGATTGTTTGGGATCGGTTCGCCGTAGTCACCCAAAACAGCGGCGAGGATTGGAACGATGTCGCATTGACCCTGTCGACGGTGCGCCCCTCGGGGCAAACCGATCCGCGAGAGGTCTATGCGCAGCAGTTGCGGATCGAGGATCCGGCGGTGGCCCCAATGGTGCGCAAACTCGCGGCGCCCGAAGCAATGAGCGATATGGACATGAGCGGCATGGCTGTGTCTGAAGCGCCAGTTCTTATGGAGCCGGTAGCGGCCCAGATGGGGTTTGACGGGATCAGCTATACCTACCGCTACCCATCGCCGGTGAGCATCGCGAATAACGCGGATAATCTGCGCATCGGGATGGGCCGTTTGGAGGCCAAGGCCGGATTGATCGCCCAAGCGGTGCCGCGCTATGATCAAACCGCTTTCCTCGTGGCGCAATTCACCAATGATAGCGGCGAGTTGATCCTGCCGAGCGGTATGTCCTCGCTTTATCTGGACGGCACATTCGTTGGGCGCAGACCGACTCAGATCGTGGCGTCGGGAGCCCAGAGCAGCCTGTCTTTCGGGCCGCTTGAGGGGCTGCGTCTGACGTATCATGTGCTGGGCAGCGCCGAGGGCGACCGCGGTGTGATCAGCAAATCCAACCGCCGCGAAGAGAGCGTGCGCATGAGCGTCGAGAACCTGACCGCGCAGGCGTGGGACATGCGGCTTATCGACCGCGTGCCCTATAGCGAGCAAGAAGACCTCAAGATCACATGGCGCGCCAGCCGCACCCCGAGCAAGCAAGACATCGACGGAAAACGCGGCGTGATGGCGTGGGAATTCGAAGTGCCCGCAGGCAAGAGCGAAGAGCTGGAGTTGGAAACCGTGATCACATGGCCCGAGGGCAAAGCGCTGCGGTAAAGCTCTGCGCCGCGCGGGGCGCGGGCAAAAAAATCAATGGGGGCGACGGCTTGCCTGCCGTCGCCCCCATTGCATTCGCGTGTTGCGCGCGCCGCAGCTTTTGCACAGCGGCGGCGCTGGCGCGAGGGATCAGACGGGGCTGAACCCTTTGCCGTCATATTGCTCCAATCCGCCTTCGCCGATGTCGTTCCAAAGGCCGTGAAGGGTCAATTCGCCCGCATCCACGGCCTCTTTGACAAAGGGGAAGCTCATCAGGTTTTCGAGCGAAGTCACCACCGAGCGTTTTTCCAAGGCGCGCACGCGCTCTTTGGGGTCCGCGATGTCTTTGACCATCTCGTAGCCAGGGCGCAAGATGTCCATCCAACGCCCGACAAAGGAGGTTTTTTCCTCAAGCTCGGGCGCATCGCCAGTGCACATATCCATGCAGCCTTGCACCCCGCCACAGCTGGAGTGGCCCAGCACCACGATATGCGCGACCTTGAGCGCCGTAACCGCATATTCCACCGCCGCCGATGTGCCGTGATGATCGCCATCAGGCTCATAGGGCGGCACGAGGTTTGCAATATTGCGGTGGATGAAAAATTCGCCCTGATCCGCGCCGAAAATCGCCGTCACATGCACGCGGCTGTCGCAGCATGAAATCACCATGGCGCGCGGGCGCTGCCCTTCGTCGGCCAAACGGCGATACCAGCTTTTGTTCTCGTCATAGGTCGTGGCTTTCCAACCGTGATAGCGTTGAACGAGATAGGTGGGCAGCGGTTTGGTAAAGGGCATGGGTTTGTCCTCATGGGTCTCGGGTTGCCGCGCTAAAGCGCGCAGCCGCCTTATAAAAAGGCGGTTCCCTGCAAATAGGCGGCAGTTGTCCGGTATTCAATAAAAAATCGCGCAATATAGCGCGCGGCTTTCAACGTTTTGGGAACCTCTAAACGCGATGTTGGGCCTGCGCCGTGGGGGCGTGATTGAGAAGGGTGAGATATTGGAACAGGTAGTGATGCTTGCACAAAAAGAGAAAGTGCGGCTCGATCCCGACCGTCTGGGCGAGCTTTACGCGCAACTGGGTCAGGCTGGTGCCGAAGACGTGGTGTGCCGCGCGATGGAAGAGCTGGCCGTGCGGTTGTCGCATACAGAGCGGCTTTACCGGCAAGAATTGATGGGCGATATGCGTAAATCCGCGCGCAGCCTCGTGGCAATCTCCGAACAGATCGGGATGCATATGCTGGCCCGTGTGGCGATGGATGTGACCCGCTGCATCGACGAGGGTGACGCCACCGCGCTGGCGGCCACGCTGGCACGGCTCTTGCGCATTGGCGAACAATCCCTGACCGCGATCTGGGATTTGCAGGATCTGTCGATCTAGTCGCGTGATTTGAACCCTTGCGGGCGCTGGCGAAGCGGATAGGCTGAGGCGCAGATATACCCGCGCAGCCGCTGCGCGCCAGCCGCAAGGATCCGACCATGACCGACACCAACGCACTGCGTTTTGCTTCTGATGATGCGGCGGCTGTGCCGCTTTTCGTGATTGAGCAAGAGGCGCTGGAGGCGTGGTGTGCGGGGCAATCACCAGCGGTCGCCGCATGGGTCGAAACCGCAAATTTCACCGCCGCTTTGGGCACGAATTTGATTGTCCCCGATGCGCAGGGCGCGCCGGTCATGGCCCTTGCGGGCTATGGGACAGCACCGGCGCGCGCGCGCGGGCGCTTCCATCTGGCGGGCGCGGCCAAATCCTTGCCCAAGGGCACTTATCGGCTCGCAGGCGACTTGCCCGTAGCGCTCAGCGATATGCTGGAGCATGAGGCGCTTGGCTGGTTGCTGGGCGGCTACAGCTTTGATCGCTACCGCGCCCAGACCGGCGCGCCTGCGCGCTTGTTGGCCCCTGAGGGCATCGACGCCGCCCGCGTCGAGGTGATTGCCGAGGCCGAGGCCCTGACCCGCGATTTGATCAACACGCCCGCCGCCGATATGGGGCCGCGCGATCTTGAAGCCGCCTGCGTCACCGTCGCGGCGCGGTTTGACGCCGATATCACCGTGATCAAGGGCGAGGCTCTGCAGGAGCAAAATTTCCCGATGATCCATGCCGTCGGCCGCGCCGCCACGCACGCACCGCGCCTGATCGATATGCGGTGGGGCACGGCGGGGCCGAAGCTGACGCTGGTGGGCAAGGGCGTATGTTTCGACACGGGCGGGTTGAACCTCAAGCCTGCGGCCTCGATGGGGTTGATGAAAAAAGACATGGGCGGCGCGGCCACGGTTTTGGGGCTGGCGCAGATGATCATGGCGCTGGGCCTGCGGGTGCAATTGCGCGTGTTGATCCCCGCAGTGGAAAATTCGGTGGCGGGCAATGCCTTCCGGCCGGGCGACATCCTTGCCTCGCGCAAGGGGCTGAGCGTCGAGAACAACAACACCGATGCCGAAGGGCGGTTGGTGTTGGGCGATGCGCTCGCCTATGGGGCCGAGGACAATCCCGATCTGATGATCTCGATGGCGACCCTGACCGGCGCGGCGCGCGTGGCGGTGGGCCCCGATCTTGCGCCCTATTTCACCGATGACGCGAGCGTTTGCGCAGCTTTGGAGGCGGCGGCGCAGCAGGTCGGCGATCCGGTCTGGCGCCTGCCCTTCTGGGAGGCCTATGAGGCCGATCTGGAACCTGGGATTGCCGATCTCGACAACGCGCCCAAAGGCGGCTTTGCAGGGGCGATCACCGCCGCCTTGTTCTTGCGCCGCTTTGCAGGGACCGAAGCGCGCTATACCCATTTTGACATCTACGGCTGGAACCCCTCCGCCAAACCGGCCCGCCCCAAAGGCGGCGTCGGCATGGGTGCGCGGGCGATTTTGGCCGCGCTGCCTCAAATGCTGGACCTATGAGCGCCGACCGCCGGAGCCTGTTTTCCAACGGACGCGTCGCGCATGACGGCCTGCGCGGGCAAGTCGAGGCAGGCCGCTTTACCGCCGGTGTTTTGCGCCGCGTGAGCGCGCCGCTCGCGCCGATCCGCCCCGCGCCCCAAGGTGCGGCGCTCGACCGGCAAACACTCTACGGCCACCCGGTGCGCCAGCTTGACCCGCAAGAGGGCTTCGCGCGCGACGAGACCAGCGGCTATGTCGGTTACATCTCTGAGGGCGATTTGGGCGAATGGGCCGCGCCGACCCACCGGATCGCCGCGCGCAGCAGCTTTTTGTTCAATGCGCCCGATTTCAAAACCCCCGATCCCTTGCATCTGTCTTGCGGCTCGCTGTTGCAGATCGCTGAAGTCGAGGGCAAATACGCGCGCACCCATGACGGCCAATATGCCATCGCTGCCCATCTGGCGCCCTGCGACAGGGCTCAGCCCGACATGGCCGCCACCGCCGAAACCCTGCTCGGCACGCCCTATCTTTGGGCGGGCAATTCGGCCTTTGGCATCGATTGCTCCGGCCTCGTGCAACTGGCGGCGCAGGCGGCCCAGCTGCCCTGCCAAGGCGACAGCGACCTGCAAAGCCAAAGCTTCGGGCAGGCTGTGCCGCTCGGCACCGCGCCGCGCCGCAATGATCTTTTGTTCTGGAAAGGCCATGTGGCGATTGTCAGCGGCGAGGATGAAATCATCCATGCCAATGCCCATCATATGGCCGTGGCGCGCGAAGGATTGAAAGAGGCCATCGCGCGGATCGAACGCCAAGGCGACGGGCGCATCACCGCGCATCGCAGGGCGTAACGGCGCAGGCTCTTTTGCTGCGCGTCGTTTTACCGCGCGCTATTTTACGGCGCGGATCAGCTTGCGCTCCAGCACCTGCAAAATTCCGGCCAGATCATGCCCGCGTTTGAGCACCTGCCCGTCGGTGCCGATCAAGGCATAAAGCCCTTGTTTGCCGCGCAGCTTTGGGTGCTTTTCGATCCGGTAAAGCGGATTTTCCGCCGTGCGACGGAACACCGAAAACACCGCCACGTCGCGCAGGCATGAAATCGCGTAATCGCGCCATTCCCCTGCCGCCACCATTCGCCCGTAGAGCGACAGGATCGGGCCAAGTTCGGTGCGATGAAAGGCGATCTGCGGCGCGGGAAGGCCGCCGCCGGTTTTGGGAAAAGGAATGGGGGGCTCGAAGCTCATACCCCAGATTTGCGCCGATCCGCGCGCCGATCAAGAGATTTCGCGGCTTTTTTGCCGATAACCCGCTCTCAGATAGAGGATTTTGCCCAGAAACTGCGCGCATCGCGCCGCGGGTTTCGGGCAGAATTTGCCGCAGGCAGGCTTGCGGAATTTATTTCCGCTGATATCCATAGCCCATAAATTTCCCCGCCGCTCCGGCAGGCCGCGCGCCCCTATGCGCCCAAATCGAGGACCAAAACCCATGAGAGATGTCTACTTGTGTGAAGGGCTGCGCACGCCCATTGGCCGCTACGGCGGATCGCTGGCCGCCATGCGCCCTGACGATATGCTGGCCCATGTGATGCGCGAAGTGGCCGCGCCCTTCAAAGACCTGCAGATTGACGAAGTCATCATGGGCTGCGCCAACCAAGCAGGCGAAGACAACCGCAACGTGGCGCGCATGTCGGCGCTTTTGTCCGGTTTGGGCGAGGATGTGCCGGGTGTGACGATGAACCGTTTGTGCGGCTCGGGCCTTGATGCGGTCGGCACCGCCGCGCGCGCCGTGCGCTCCGGCGAGGTCGAGGTCGTGATGGCCGGCGGCGTCGAAAGCATGAGCCGCGCGCCCTTGGTGATGCCCAAGGCCGACAGCGCCTTTTCGCGCCGCGCCGAGATTTACGACACCACCATCGGTTGGCGCTTTATCAACAAGGCGATGCATAAGGCTTACGGCACCGATTCCATGCCCGAGACGGCCGAAAACGTCGCGGAGCAATTCCAGATCAGCCGCGAGGCCCAAGACGCCTTTGCCCTGACCTCGCAAAACCGCGCCGCTGCCGCCATCGCCTCGGGGCGTTTGGCGCGCGAGATCGCACCGGTTGCCTTGCCGCAGCGCAAGGGCGATCCGGTCATTTTCGACACGGACGAGCACCCGCGCGCCACGACGATTGAAAAGCTCGCCGCGCTCAAAGCACCGTTCCGCGAGGGCGGCTCGGTGACGGCGGGCAACGCTTCGGGCGTCAATGACGGGGCCTGCGCGATCATCATCGCATCGGCGGCGGCCGTGGAAAAATACGGCCTGACGCCGAAGGCCAAGATCACCGCGATGGCCACCGCGGGCTTGCCGCCGCGCATCATGGGTTTCGGCCCCGCGCCCGCGACGAAAAAGCTGCTCGAGCAAACCGGCACCAAGATCGGCGATATCGATACGATCGAATTGAACGAGGCTTTTGCCTCGCAGGGCCTCGCGGTGATGCGCGATCTTGGCCTTGCCGATGACGCCGATCACGTGAACCCGCACGGCGGCGCGATTGCTTTGGGCCACCCTCTGGGCATGTCCGGCGCGCGCCTCGCGCTTTCGGCGGCGATCACCTTGCAGGACAATTCGATGAAACGCGCGGTTTGCACCATGTGTATCGGCGTGGGCCAAGGCATTGCGCTGATGCTCGAAGCGGTCTGACCCGTCATTCATCACCAGATAATCGGGCGGCGCAGTATCCCTGCGCCGCCCTTTTTTGTTGGGTAGATCCGTGCCCCGCGCCCTGCGAGATCCCTCGCGCTCACCCGCAAAAAAGCCTGCGGATCATGCCTTTGCTGTCATATTCGATGTTGAGCCGGTTTGGCCGGTAGTCTTTGGTCACCGCCTGTTTTGGCCCGATGACCCGCACGATCGGGGCCAGCCCCTCAAAGCTGCGCCCATCGACATATTCTCCGACCAACATGATTTGCGCGCCCGCGCCGCAGGTGTCTTCGGGCATGGCCATCGAGGGGCTTGGCTTGGCGGCGGGCGCGCGCGGCGCAGCGTGGTCCGCAGCAGGCGCGTCCGGCGCGCGCTCTTCCGTCTCGGGCAGGCAGGCGGACAGAGCGAAAAACACCGCCAGCCCGAAAGCCAGCGGACGCAGGGCGGCAAATCGAAAGACGCAGGCTCTCATAGGCATTTCCTATTGTGACATAAATCTCTGATACGAAAACATTCCTTGCAGATTCTGCCCCAAAGCCCCCCGAAATAGCAAGGATTGCCCTCGGGGCAGTTGAAAACCGGCCTGCTTTGGCCCACGGTTGCTGCAACGAGAAGTGCTGTGCGGAAGGAATGCCAGATGCGAACAAGAGCTGCGGTTGCGATGGGAGCGGGCAAGCCGCTTGAGATTATGGAAGTGAACCTCGAAGGGCCGCGTGCGGGCGAGGTTTTGGTCGAGATCAAGGCGACGGGCCTGTGCCACACTGATGAATTCACCCGTTCAGGCGATGATCCCGAGGGTCTCTTCCCCGCCATTTTGGGCCATGAAGGCGCGGGCATCGTGGTCGAGGTTGGCGCGGGCGTGACATCGCTCAAACCCGGCGATCACGTGATCCCGCTCTATACGCCGGAATGCCGCGAATGCGACTATTGCCTCAACCCCAAAACCAACCTGTGCCAATCCATTCGCAGCACGCAAGGGCAGGGGCTGATGCCCGACGGCACCTCGCGGTTCTCGATGCTCGATGGCACGCCGATCCTGCACTATATGGGCTGCTCGACCTTCGCCAATCATACGGTTTTGCCGGAAATCGCTTTGGCCAAAGTGCGCAAGGACGCGCCGTTTGACAAAATCTGCTACATCGGCTGCGGCGTGACCACGGGCATCGGTGCGGTGATCAACACGGCCAAGGTCGAAATCGGATCGACCGCGATTGTCTTCGGCTTGGGCGGTATCGGTCTCAACGTGATCCAAGGCCTGCGCCTTGCGGGGGCGGACCAGATCGTCGGCGTCGATCTCAACCCGTCGAAAATCGAGATGGGCAAGCGGTTCGGCATGACCGATTTCGTCAACCCTGCCGAGGTCAAAGGCGATCTGGTCGGCCATTTGGTCGAACTGACCGGCGGCGGCGCGGATTACACATTCGATGCCACGGGCAATGTGGGCGTGATGCGCACCGCGTTGGAGAGCGCGCATAAGGGGTGGGGCGAAAGCATCATCATCGGCGTCGCGCCTGCGGGCGCGGAAATCTCGACGCGGCCCTTCCAATTGGTTACGGGGCGCAGCTGGCGCGGCACGGCTTTTGGCGGCGCGCGCGGGCGCACGGATGTCCCCAAAATCGTCGATTGGTATATGGAGGGCAAGATCGAGATCGACCCGATGATCACCCACACCATGCCGCTCGAAGACATCAACAAGGGCTTTGATTTGATGCACAAAGGCGAAAGCATTCGCGGCGTGGTGCTTTATTAACGGGCGTGCATCTCTAAGCGCGATCTGCGCGAAAGCGGGCCTCGCGATGCTCTTGGCCCTGTGCGTTTGTGCGGGCGGGTCATCCGCTCGGGAAGTCTTGGCGCCCGCTGTTGGCGGGATCCCGAGCGGCTTGCCTGCGCGCCTGCCGACCCCGCCGATGACACAGCAAGAACGCGAGGCCTTGGCCCGCGCACCGCAGGTTTTGCGCTTGGCCGTCGGTTTCAACGCGATCGAAGTGCCGGTATCGGAATTGCCCGCCGTCAGCTTTGATCGCTACGGCCCGCGCGGCATGGTCTATCTGACCTTGCCGGAGCGCAATGCCGCGCGGTTCTTTGCCCTCACAGCAGGACATGTCGGCGAGGTGCTGCAAGTCACTTTGTGCGGCATATTGATCAACGCGCCAAAGATAATGTCGCCGATCAGTGGCGGACGGGGGCAGTTGCTCCTAGACACATATGAAGAGGCGCGCATCGTCACCGACGTCATGTCGGGACGCGAAGGATGCGCGGCGCTGGCTGGGCTCTCCATCCGCGTTGATTAGCCTCAACAGATTTCGCCCGAACGGGCGCTGCGCCGATGCGTCAAATCGCAAGGCCAGCAACGAAAGACACCATGACTCCCAATTCCAACACCCAACTGCTTGCCGTTCTGATCGATGCCGATAACGTGCCGGCCAAATATGCCGAAGCGATCCTCAAGGAGGTCACCTCCTACGGCGAGCCGGGCCTGCGCCGCGTTTATGGCGATTGGTCCTCGGGCCAGTTGCAAGGATGGACCGCGACCAGCCGCGCTCTGGGCCTCGTCCAACACCAGCAAACCGCCAATACCAAGGGCAAGAACGCCTCTGACATCGGTCTTGTGATCGACGCGATGGATATTTTGCATGCAGGCCGTTTCGACGGCTTTGTTCTCGTCTCCTCCGACAGCGATTTTACCCGCCTTGCCAGCCGCATCCGCGAACAGGGCCTGACCGTGATCGGCATCGGCGAGGCCAAAGCCCCCGAAGCTTTGCGCAACGTGTGCAACCGCTTTGTGCAGATCGAAAACATCTATGACGAACCCGAAGCCGCAGGCACGCCGAAAAGCGCGCAAAAACCAGCGGGCAGCGGCAAGCTGTCGATCACCTCGGCGCGCCAGCTTTTCCTCGATGCGATGGACAAGCTCGACCAAGACGACGAGTGGTATTCGTTGGGCCGCATCGGGCAACAAATCCAAGCCGACAAGCCCGATTTCGACACGCGTTCCTACGGCAAACGCAAATTGAGCGATCTGGTGGCGGAGTTGAAAATCTTTGAAACACGGCGCGGGGCGAACAATCAAACCGAGCTGCGCCGGATCGATTAACCCCGCCCGTCAAGCGCCATAGCGGGCATAGATCATGTCAACCGCGCCTTGGGCCACGCGGGCGATTTCGGCTTCGGTAAAATCGCGGGTGATCCCGAAAATCATCCGCGGCCAGATATCGGCTTTGCACAATTCGGCGAATTGATCGGCGGCCAGTTCCAGATCATCAATGTGCAAACTGCCATCCGCATTGGCATCGCGGAACACTTCGACCAACCGGTCACGCGCCATCATCGGGCCGCTGGTGTAAAAATCGCGGCCCAATTCGGGAAAGCGCTCGCTTTCGGCCACGCAGATGCGAAACACGCCCTGCGCAAAATCGGACAATAAAAAGCGGATCATCTGCTGTGCTCCGCCCAAAAGCGCGACGCGCAGCGGCACGCCCTCTTGCAGCAGGTCAAAACAGGCGTCGGCCTGCCGTTTACATTCGGTTTTGGCCACTTCGAGGAAGAGCAGCTTCTTGTCGGGAAAATAGGCGTAGAGCGTGGCCTTGGAGACCTCTGCCACCTTGGCGATGTCATCGACAGAGGCGCCGTCAAACCCTTCGGCCATGAACACCTGCCGCGCGCCTTCGAGCACCTGATCGAACTTGCGCCCGCGCCGGTTCACGACTTTGCCCGCGCCCAATTGGCGATCTGCTGCGTTCATATGTCTCTCTCCTGACAGATTGAAATATAAACCACTTGGTTTAGTTTGAGCAAGCAAGACAGCGGCGCGATGCCGTTCACCTAAGGGTAGCCATATGCGTTTCATCACGTCCCGCCGCCGGTTTTCCGACCTGTCAGAGCAAGAGGTGCTGGCGCTGGCCATTTCCTCCGAAGAGGATGACGCCAGCATTTACCGCACCTACGCCAAAAAACTGCGCGATGAATATCCCGGCACGGCAAAGGTCTTTGACGGCATGGCCGAAGAAGAGGACCGCCACCGTCAGCGCCTGATCGATCTGCACAAGGCACGCTTTGGCGATGTGATCCCGCTGATCCGGCGCGAACATGTGGCCGGTTACTACGCGCGCCGCCCGATCTGGTTGATGGAAAACCTCAGCCTCGAGCGCATCCGCGAAGAGGCCGAAGGTATGGAGCGCGACGCCGAGAAATTCTATCTCGCCGCCGCCGCCCGAACCACCGACGCCGCCACGCGCAAGCTATTGGGCGATCTGGCCGCTGCCGAAGCGGGCCACCAAGAGGCCGCAGGCACATTAGAGCGCGCGCATCTGGACACGGACACCAAAGCCGCCGAGGCCCGATCGGCCCATCGCCAGTTTGTTTTGACATGGGTGCAGCCAGGATTGGCGGGATTGATGGATGGCTCTGTCTCGACCCTCGCGCCGATTTTCGCCACCGCCTTTGCCACGCAAGACACATGGACCACCTTCCTCGTGGGTCTTGCGGCCTCGATCGGGGCGGGCATTTCGATGGGCTTTACCGAAGCGGCCTCTGACGACGGGCAGCTTTCCGGCCGCGGATCACCGGTCAAACGCGGCATTTCAGCGGGGGTGATGACCACGCTGGGCGGGCTTGGCCACGCGCTGCCCTATCTCATTCCCGATTTCTGGACCGCGACGATCACCGCATTTGTTGTGGTGTTCATCGAGCTATGGGCCATCGTGTGGATCCAGAACAAATATATGGAAACCCCGTTTTTGCGCGCGACATTCCAAGTGGTTTTGGGCGGCGCATTGGTCTTTGCGGCGGGGGCTTTGATCGGCTCGGGATAGCGGCGCGCGGCGCGGGCGATTGACCCGCCGCCGCAGCATGCTACCAAGGGCATATGATTGATATCTTCTTCAAAACCCTGCCGTTTTTTGCCGTCATTGCTTTGGGCTTTGGCGCGGCGAAACGCGGGTTTTTCTCGCCCGAGGCGACGGGATATCTGACCAAATTTGTGTTCTACTTTGCGCTTTCGGCCATGTTGTTTCGCTTTTCCGCCAATCTCAGCTTTGCCGAAGTGTTCGATTTGCCCTTTGTTTTGGCCTATCTGGCCGGAACGATGGCGATCTACCTTGTCGCCACGGGTGTCGCGCTCGCGCGCGGCATCGGCGTGCAAGAGGCCGCCGTCGAGGCCCAATGCGCGGTGATCGGAAATGTCGGCTTTTTGGGCGTACCGATGCTTGCGCTGTTGATGGGCGAGGCGGCGGTGGGGCCGGTGATGATGGTGCTGGCGGTCGATTTGATCGTCTTCGGCTCGCTCATCGTGTTGATCATCACCGGCGCGCGCGACGGGCGGATGTCGCCGCGCATCATCGGCGCTTTGGGGTTGGGGCTGTTGAAAAACCCGATGATCGTTTCGATCACCTTGGGGCTTACGTGGTCGGCTTTGCGCCTGCCGATGCCCGCGCCGCTCAACGAGTTTGTCACCATTTTGGGCGGCGCGGCCACGCCTGGCGCGCTGTTTGCCATTGGCGCCTCGCTCGCGGGCAAAAGTGCCGAGCGGCTTTCGGTGGCGGGCTGGCTGAGCTTTTGCAAACTGGCGCTGCATCCTGCGGCGGTGGCGCTTTGCGCGCTGCTTCTGTTCGAGGTTGACCCCTATGCCAGCGCTGTCATGATCGCGGCGGCGGCGCTGCCTGTGGCGGGCAATGTCTATATCCTTGCTGCGCATTTCGGCGTCGCGCCGCAGCGCGTGTCGGCCACGATTCTGATCTCGACCGCCCTGTCGGTGGTGACGGTATCGGCGGTGATCGCTTGGGTGGCTGGGCTTTATTGAGGCATGAAAGGACGGTGCGATGTATAAATCCGGCGAAGTAAGCTATGCGCCGCTGCCCTTGCCGGATCGCGCCGATATGGATGACGCAGAGATGCGCGAGGCGGCGGCAGATTTCTTGGAGCTGATGAAAACCCGCCATTCGGTGCGCGATTTTTCTCCCCGCCCTGTCGAGGCCGAGGTGATCCGCGCCGCCATCGCCGCGGCGGGCACGGCGCCCTCGGGGGCCAACCACCAGCCGTGGCATTTCGTGGCGATTTCCGACCCCGCGATGAAGGCGCGTATTCGCGCCGCCGCCGAGGCCGAAGAAGAGAAATTCTATGCAGGCGGCGGCGGGGATGAATGGCTCAAAGCTCTGGAGCCGATCGGCACCGGCGCCGACAAGCCGCATCTTGACATCGCGCCATGGCTGATCGTGATTTTCGCGCAGCGCTACGGCACCACCCAAGATGGCGCGCGCTACAAGAATTACTATGTGCCCGAAAGCGTTGGCATCGCCACGGGGATGCTGATCACCGCGCTGCATATGGCGGGGCTGTGCAGCCTCACCCATACGCCCAATCCGATGCGGTTTTTGAACGATCTATGCGGGCGGGGCGAGAGCGAAAAGCCGGTGATGATCCTTGCGGTGGGCCATCCCGCCGAGGATGCAACCGTGCCCGCCGTTGCCAAGATCAAGAAACCGATTGACGAGATCATGACCGTCTTTGCACCCGCAGGCGAGACACAGAAAAAGGACTAAGCCCATGGAAACCCTTTCCGAAAACAAATGTTTTGGCGGCACGCAGGGCGTTTACAAACATAGCTCCGAGGCCACAGGCACCGATATGACCTTTGGCCTGTTTCTGCCCGCCGAGGCCGCCCATGGCCCCGTGCCGGTCCTGTGGTATCTGTCGGGCCTGACCTGCACCCATGAAAACGCGATGGTCAAAGCGGGGGCGCAAGGATGGGCCGCCGAGCAGGGCATCGCCTTGGTCTTTCCCGACACCTCGCCGCGCGGCGAGGGCGTGGCCGATGACGAGGGATATGATCTGGGCCAAGGCGCGGGATTTTACGTCAATGCGACCCAAGATCCGTGGAAGCCGCATTTCCAGATGTGGGACTATGTGGCCGAAGAATTGCCGCGGCTGATCACCCGCAATTTCGCCGTGGATGAGGAGCGCCAGTCAATCACTGGCCATTCCATGGGCGGGCATGGCGCGCTGACCCTCGCGATGGGCCTCAAGGACCGGTTCAAATCGGTGTCGGCCTTCGCGCCGATTTGCAACCCCACGGCGGGCGATTGGGGCCGCAAGCAGCTGCGCGCCTATCTGGGCGAAGACGAGGCCGCATGGGCGCGCCATGACGCGACATTGATGATGCGGCAAAACGGGCTTGATATCCCGCTTTTGGTGGATCAGGGCGCGGCGGATAATTTTATCGATCTGTTGATGCCCGAGGCCCTCTTTGCCGCCGCCGCGCAGGCCCGCGTTGACGGGCACCTGCGCCTGCAAAAGGGATATGATCACAGCTATTTCTTTGTCTCCTCCTTCATGGAGGATCACGTCGCCTTCCACGCCGAGGCGCTTTACGGATGAGCGCGCTTTACATCGACGCCGATGCCTGCCCCGTGAAGGCCGAGGCCGAGCGCGTGGCGATGCGCCACGGGATCAAGATGTATCTGGTCGCCAACGGCGGGCTGCGCATGTCGCAAAATCCGATGGTCGAGGTGGTGATCGTGCCCGACGGGCCGGACGTGGCCGACATGTGGATCGCAGAGCGCTGCGGCGCCGGAGATGTGGTGGTCACCGGCGATATTCCCTTGGCGGCGAAATGCGTCGAGGCGGGGGCGCGGGTTCTCAAACACAATGGCGAGGCCTTGACGCAGGCCAATATCGGCAACGTCTTGGCCACCCGCGATCTGATGGCCGATCTGCGCGCGGCGGACCCGTTTCGCCAAGGCGGCGGCAAGGCCTTTTCGAAGGCCGACCGCTCGCGGTTTTTGGAAAGTCTGGAGCGCGAACTCAGGGCGGCAAAGAAATAATGGCGGGCGTTGGGCCGATCGGCCCCGCAATGCCATCAGCGACAAAAGCGGAGCAATGATATGACCATCGAGGCGGTGATTTTCGACATCGGCAATGTGCTGATCGAATGGCAACCCGAGCGCTATTACGACGCGAAAATCGGCGAGGCGCGCCGCCGCGCGATGTTCAAGGAGGTGGACCTGCACGCCATGAATGACCGCGTAGATATGGGCGGCGCGTTCACCCAGACCATCTATGACACCGCCGAGGCCTATCCCGCGTGGCGCGACGAAATCCGCATGTGGCATGACGACTGGATCGAATTGGCCAGCCCGCCGATTGACCATTCGATCCGCCTGCTGCGCGCCTTGCGGGCGACCGGTATGCCGGTCTTTGCGCTGACCAATTTCGGCATCGGCAGCTTTGACTACGCGGCGACGAAATACCCGTTCCTAGCCGAATTCGACCGGCGCTATATTTCCGGCCATATGGGGGTGATCAAACCCGATGTGCGGATTTACGAGATGGTCGAGAAAGATTGCGGCATTGATCCCGCGCGGTTGCTCTTTGCCGATGACCGCACCGACAATATCACCGCCGCAAAGGCGCGCGGATGGCAAACCCATCTGTTTGAACATCCGCAAGGCTGGGCCGATTGCCTCGTCGGGCATGGGCTGTTGACGGCGCAGCAGGCGCGCTGAGCGGCGCAGCAATTGTCCCGATTGTGCGGCGTTAATGCCTCGATGCCGCTCAAATTTCATAATTTCCCTAGATCGCCGCGCCCACACGCGCAAATATATGGTCGCTTACCTAGCGGAAGCTTGGGGCGTGCGGCGCGTGAAACCGCCCACAGTATTTGTGATTTGGAAAGGTATCGTGGGAATGTGGATTGCAATTGCGATTTTGGCGGGTTTGGCGGCGTTGCCCTTTGTCATGGAGGCGCGCAGGCGCAAAATGGACGCAACCGCGCGGGCGTCGGCCAGCGGAGAGTTTGCCGAACTGTCGCAAGGCGTGACCTATTACCAATGGCATGGACAGGCGCGCGGGCCGGTTTGCGTTTGCGTGCACGGGCTGACCACGCCCAGTTTTGTTTTCGCCGCCCTCGCGCAGGGGCTTGGCGCGCTCGGCTTTCGGGTTCTGACCTATGATCTTTACGGGCGCGGCTATTCGGATCGCCCGAGCGGCGCGCAGAACGCCGAGTTTTTCTTGCGCCAGCTCGAAGACCTCTTGGCGGCACATGATATTCGCGACGACATCACCATGGTGGGCTATTCCATGGGCGGTGCGATTGCCTCGGCCTATGCGGCGAAATCGCCCGGCACGCTGCGGCGGCTGGTCCTGATTGCGCCTGCGGGCATTGAGATGCAGCGCGGCAAGGCCGTCGAGCGGCTCCTCGCCTTGCCGGTCTTGGGCGATTGGGCGCTGCGCCTTTTGCTGCCCGCCAGCATGCGCAAAGCCGCCCATGCGGATGAGGCGGCGAGCAAGGTTGAAGGATTGGCGCAAGGCCAGCGCGATGAAATCCTCTTTCGCGGATATGTGCCTGGGGTCATTGCCTCGATCCGCGGGATATTGGACGAGGCTTTCGAAGCCCGCCACCAAGCGATCAGCCGCGCGGACCTGCCGGTTATGGCGATCTGGGGCGAGCGCGATCAAACCATTCCGCTGCGGTCCATGGGCACGCTGACCAAATGGAACCGCATGGTGCATCACACGGTTGTGGAGGGCGCGGGCCACGGCCTGACCCATACCCATCCCGATGCGATACTCGATGCGATCCGCGCCGAGGTGCAGGGCGAGTGATCCGCGCTATTGGGCGGGCTGCACCGCCGCCGCGCGGTTCTCGCGCACCGGCAAATGCACGATGGCGCTAAAGGCTCCGACGCCGACGCCGATCCACCAAACCAACGTATAATCACCGTAAACATCATAGAGCCGCCCACCAAGCCAGACGCCCATAAAGCTGCCCAATTGGTGCGAGAAAAATACGATCCCGTAGAGCGTGCCCATGTAGCGCAGCCCGTAGATATGTGCGATCAGCCCCGAGGTCAGCGGCACGGTCGCCAGCCAAAGCGCGCCCATCCCGACCGAAAACAGCAAGACCGACGCCGGCGTGATCGGCATCAAAATGAAAGCCCCCGCCACCAAGGTGCGCAGAACGTAAATCCCCGACAACAGGTATTTCTTGCTAAAGCGGTTGCCCAGATAGCCCGCCGTGAGCGTCCCCGCGATATTGGCCAACCCGATCAGCGAAATCGCCACCGCGCCAAGCGCCGATGTCGTGGTGATGCCCAGATCGTGCAAAACTCCGCCGGGCATGATCGGCCCGCACAGCTCGGTCACAAAGGCGGGAAAATGCGCGGTGATAAAGCCAAGCTGGTAGCCGCAGCTAAAGAAGCCCAAAAAGATCAAGGCAAAGGTCGGATCGCGCAGGGCACGGCCCAAAATCGCCCCCATGCTTTCCTCAAGCTCGGCCTTGGTCGCCGCAGGGGCGCGCATCATCGGCAACATCAAAAGCGAGGCAAGGATCATCGCGGCAAAGACCAAAAACACCGATTGCCATGTCATCATGCCCAAGAGGAATTCGGCCAAAGGCGCGCCAAACACTTGCCCCGCGCTGCCCGCCGCCGTGGCGATGGCCAAGGACATCGAGCGGTTCGCATCCGACGAGGCCCGCCCGACCACGGCCAAAATGACCCCAAAACCCGTGCCCGCGATGCCAAAGCCGACCAAGACCTCATAGGCCTGCATCCCGAGTGGCGTTACCGCATAGGAGGACAGCACCAATCCCGCCGCATAGGTCAGCGCGCCAAGCACAATCGCCAAACGATCACCCAGCTTTTCCGCAAAAGCGCCGAAAATCGGCTGCCCGATGCCCCAGGCGAGGTTCTGGATGGCGATGGCGAGCGAGAATTCGGCGCGCGGCCAGTTGAATTCGGCGGCAATCGGGATCTGGAACACGCCAAAGCTGGCGCGGACCGCGAATGAAATCAAAATGATGATGCAGCCGGTGATCAAAACCGGTGTGAAAATCGACGGGCGAGGGGTCATGAGGCTCTCCGATAGGCGCTGGTGTGAAATCTGCGGCAAATCTGCGCGGCGGTCAATTGACGGTTTGTGATGGGGCCCATCACGCAACGGCGGGCTGGCGGGCGGGCGTGGCGCTTGAAGGCGCGCCGCGCCGCGCTAAGCTTTGACATGTTAGCTGCAGTGGGAGACGTCGAATGAGCCTATCAACGCGCGCCGCCACGCTCGCCGATGTCGATGCTCTCGCGGCGCTCTTGCTACGCGCGGCAAAGCAGCGCCATGCGCAGGATGCGTCCTTGTGGTCGCTGCCCGCCGATGCCAAGGAGCGGATCGCGCAAAGCATTCGCAGCTATCTCGAGGCAGAAAACCCGCCCTTCCGGCAGCAATGGTTGCTCGGGCTTGAGGGCGGCGAGATCATCGGCGCAGTGCACTCGATCCTTTTGCCGGTGCCGCCGATCTATGCGGGGGACTTCGGCCCGCCCGGTTTGATTATGGATGATTTTTATGTCCATCCGGATGCGCCCGCGGGCAGCGCTGCGCAGCTTTTTGAGGCCGCGCAGGAGGATTTGATCGCGGCAGGGGCACAGGTGCTATTGGCCGCCTGCGCGCGTGCGGGCGGGCCTCTCGATGTGATCCAAGAGGCGGGCTATGCACCTTTGACGCTGTATTTTGCCAAAACCGCTTTGTCGCGGCAGGACGGTGCGGGGCAAGAGATCCGCGATGCGGCGCCGCCCGACATTGCGGGTATCGTCGCGGCCAGCGCCGAGAACCGAAAGCTGCTCCATGATCTGAACAGCTTCTGGAAGCCGCATGCGCAGGCCGACGCGCGTTTTGGCGGCTGGATGACGCGCAGCCTCAGCTTGCCGGACCGCGATATGCGCGTCTCGTCCGAGCACGGGCAGATCAGCGGATATTGCGTCTCGCAACCAGCCACCGCCTTGCATTTCCCCAGCGCCCATAGCGTCCAAGGCATCGGTTTCATCGACGATTACTACCACAGCGATTTTGCCGATCCACAGGTTTTGGCGCAGGGCGGTGCGGGCGCGTTGGCGCTGCTGCGCGCGGGCGAAAGCGCCTTGGAAGCACGGGGAAATCACGCGGCTTTGCTGGTCTGCCCTGCGGCGTGGGCCTCGAAAATCGAGATGCTCGGCAAAGCCGGATTTGAGACCGCGTTGACGTGGTTCATCAAAGAGTAGCCGCGCGCAAGAACCCGCGCCGCGCCATCCCCTCTACACATCCGCGCCGCGCCGCGCTATGTGGCTTGCCATGAACCTGATGGACAAATACGCGGCCTTGACCGCGCAAGGCGCGCTGAAACGTGATCCCGTGCAAGAGGCGGTTTTGACCGAGCTGGAGCGCATTCGCGCTGCCTTGGCCGAGCCGCAAAAACGCGGATTGTTTCGCCGCGCGCCCGAGCCGCCCAAGGGGCTTTACCTGTGGGGCGGGGTGGGGCGCGGCAAATCCATGTTGATGGACCTCTTTGTCGATTGTCTCGACGTGCCTGCCCGCCGCGTGCATTTCCACGCCTTTATGCAAGAAATCCACACGCAGATGCATGAGGCCCGCAAAAGCGGCGTCGAGGATGCGCTTGCCCCTGTGGCGGGGTCGGTGGCCAAATCGGTGCGCGTGCTGGCCTTTGACGAGATGCAGATCAGCGACATCACCGATGCGATGATCGTCGGACGCCTGTTCGAGATGCTCTTCAAGGCCGGAGTCGTCGTGGTCACCACCTCCAACCGCGTGCCTGACGATCTCTATAAGGACGGGCTGAACCGTCAGCTTTTCTTGCCCTTCATCGACATTTTGAAGGACAAGATGGAGGTCTATGAGATGGTCTCCGCCACCGATTACCGCCAAGACCGGCTGGCCGGAAATCCGGTCTATTTCACCCCCGTCACCGCCCAGACCCGCGCCGAAATAGACGCGATCTGGCATGATCTCACCGGCGGGCGGGCCGATCCTTTGGTACTGCACGTCAAGGGCCGCGATGTGGACATTCCGGCCTTTCGCTCCGGCATCGGGCGGGCGAGCTTTTTTGATCTGTGCGGCAAGATGCTTGGCCCTGCCGATTATCTGGCCGTGGCCGAGGCCTGCCGTGTGTTGGTGCTTGAGGATATCCCCTCCCTGTCGCGCAGCAATTTCAACGAGGCCAAACGCTTTGTCACGCTGATCGATGCGCTTTACGAGGCGCGGGTGCGTCTGATCGCCTCGGCTGCCGCCGCGCCGGAAATGCTCTATATCGAGGGTGAAGGCACATTCGAATTCGAACGCACGGCAAGCCGTTTGCGCGAGATGATGAGCGCCGATTGGGCCGAGGGCGCCGCCTAGGCAGCGACGGTCAACCTCGTCACAAACCTGTCCCAAACACGAGTTAAACAAAAAGCGAGACCGTGGGGACGGTCTCGCTTTGAGATAAGATCTTGGGTGATCTTGGTGTGACCTTGGGACAGGTCGGGATCGGCCAAATGTGCCCGCATCGGCCTGTGACGCGGGGCGGATCGGCCTCTTCGCGCGATCAGATCGCGGGAATGATCAATGTCTGGCCCGCCTGAATTTTGTCGGGGCTGCTCAGGCTGTCTTTGTTGGCGGCGAAAATCCATTGATAGGCCGAGGTGCGGCCGTAATATTCATAGGCAATCGCCGCGAGGCTATCGCCGTATTTGACCGTATAGGTCACGGATTTTTCCAATTTGCGCGTGGTTGGACGGGCGTTGGGGCGCACACCGTCAGAGGCGGCGGCGGCTTCGTCCACGATGGCGGCGATCAAGGTTTTGGTGTCAACGCTGCCTTCGGGCGTCACCAGCGATTGCGGCACGGCGACAAGCCCCGCTTCGGCGGCCTCGTTGAGCAGGCTGTTGACGTATTCATCGGGGCGCCCTTCATTGATCGCCTGAACGATCAGCGAATGCAAAAGCCCCTGCATTTCCTTGGAGGTTTGCACTTCGACGTCAAACTCGGCCTTGCCAAGCTGGCGAATGGCGCCCGCCGTCATCCCGCGCAAATCGCGGCTGTCGGGGGTGTTGGGATCGGAATCGGCCAGACGGGTCGACAGGCCAAGACCGCTCAGCACGCCGCCCGCCAGTTCCTTGCGCTGCGCGTCATCGATCGCACCGGATGTCAATTCGCTCAGCGAGTTCTTATCGGCGTCCTCATCGGTCACCACATTGGGTTTGGTAAAGACGACTTTTTGCGCTGTGGGCGCGTCGGCTTCGGTTTGCACGGCGGGCTGCGCGGCCTCGGAGGGTGCCGGATCGGCGGCGATGGCGGCTGCGGCGCTCAGGGCGGTCAAATCGGTGCTGGCGCGGGTGGTCGCGGCGGTGGGGTTGCTGGTGGCAAATTCCACGAGGAAGACGCCCGCAGCGGCCAAAGCCAAGGTGCTGGTGATCATGGTCGTTCTATACATCGATCTTTCCTCTCATACGGATGGGCCCGAAGGGGGGCATAATTGCGGGTGCGGCGTCAGGGTTTGATGGTGGACAGGCCGAGCGAGCTCCACACCTGCATCCCGCCGCGATAATATTTGATCTTCTGTGCCGGATATCCGACCTTGCGCAGGGCGCGCACCGCCATCGGCGCTTGCAAGCACCACGGGCCATTGCAAAAAATAACCAATTGGCGCGCTGCCGAGAAATCCCACTTGTCGCCCTCTTTGAGCCCGCCCAAAGCCGTGACGATATCATCGCGGTAGGGGTTGCTTTCTTCGAGCGTGGTGAAGGGCACATTGACCGCGCCCGGAATGGTGCCTTGCTGGAACCAGCCGGGCAGGCGGGTGTCGAGCAGATAGCCTTCATTCTTCGCCGCAATCTCTTCGAGGAAATCCATCACTTCAAGCTCGCCGATGGTTTCGACGTCATCGGTGGCTTTCATCGGGGTGATGCAAAACGGCGGGCAGGCGCGCGAGGTCTTGGCATATTCGCCGGTCAGCTCGTGGGTCTCGTCCTGAATGCGGTCGATTGTGAAGCTGCGGCCGTTGATCGTAAAGCTGCGGTCATGGGCATCGACGGTCAGGCGCACGGCTTGGGCGCTGGCAGCGGCAGGGATCATAAAGGCGGTGAGCAGCGCGATGACCAGATAGGGTGCAAGCGCCGCCAAAGACATCGGCCGCGCGATCAGGCCCGCAGGCGGATTGGGCGCCAGATGCGCGCCGCGCGGGATGAAAAGCGGGGCGCTGCTGCCCTGCCGTTCGTATCCATCAATGCGCGCAAACCGCTCCATGTCCTATCCCCTCAACCGATAGCCGCTCCTTTGGTGCTGGCAGGCAGGAGCGATATCTAAATATCCTTCACAAGATATAGGCGAGTGGCGGCAAAACGGTCAACATGCAGTAGCTCCTCCAAGATGTAGGAGACGTCATTTTTCTGGGGATAACCTGCGTTTTTCTGAGGTTTTCAGAGCATTAACAGATGCCGTCTTTTCGGGCGTCAGCCGTTCTCGCGCAGCACCGCACCGGCCAGATAGAGCGATCCGCAGACCAAAATCCGTGCGTCGGGGCGATTCTGGGCAATCGATTCTATCGCTGCGGTAGAATCGGTTGCAATGCTGGCGGTGATACCGGCGCGGGTCGCGGCGGCGGCGGTCTCCTCGGCGCTCAAGGTCGCGGGCGCATCGGGGATCGGCACGGCGGTGAGCGAGGCCACATGCGGCGCGAGCGGGGCCATATATCCGGTGACGTCCTTGGTGTTGAGCATACCGCAAATCAAATGCGTCTCGCGCGGCGGCAAGCTCGCCAGATGCGCGGCGATGGCCTTGCCCGCAGCGGGATTGTGCCCGCCGTCAAGCCAGACCTCGGCCTCGGGCGCGGCATCGCACAAGGGGCCGTGGGAGAGCCGCTGCATCCGCGCGGGCCAGAATACATCGCGCATCGCCGCCTCGGCCACCGCGTCAAAAGAGGCCCCCGCCAGATCGTTTTGCACCATGCGCAGCGCCGCAATCGCCGCGCCCGCGTTCTCAATCTGATGCGCGCCGGGCAGGGCGGGCAGAGGCAGGTCCAAAAGCCCGCGCTCGTCTTGATAGATCAAGCGCCCGCGCTCCTCGAAAGCATGCCAATGCTGCCCGTGGGCCATCAGCGGCGCGCCGAGCTTGGCCGCGCGGGCCTCGATCACCTCCATCGCCTCCTCGGGCTGCGGGCCGACAACGCAGGGCACGCCGCGTTTGAGGATGCCCGCCTTTTCGCCCGCAATCTGCGCCAAAGTGGTGCCAAGGTATTGCTCGTGGTCGATGGAAATCGGGGTGATCACCGTCAGCGCGGGGCGGGCGACGACATTGGTCGAATCCACCCGCCCGCCAAGGCCGGTTTCGAGCAAAGTGTAATCGGCGGGGGTGCGGGCAAAGGCCAGCAGGGCGGCGCAGGTGGTGATCTCGAAAAACGTGATCTGCGCGCCGCCATTGGCCCTATCGCATTCATCGAGCAGCGCCGTCAGCGCCGCCTCGTCGATCAGATCCCCCGCCAAACGGATGCGTTCATGAAACCGCGCCAGATGCGGGCTGGTATAGGCATGGACCCGCTTGCCCGCCGCTTCCAACCCCGCGCGGATCATGGCTTGGGTCGATCCTTTGCCATTGGTCCCCGCCAGATGGATCACCGGCGGCAGCGCGTCTTGCGGATTGCCCAAGGCCTCCAAAAGCCGCCACATCCGGTCCAGCACCAGATCCATGACCTTGGGGTGCAGGGTCATCATCCGCTCCAGAATCGCGTCAGAGGGTTGCGCGGGTTCGGTCGTCATGTGGTCAATCTCCGGCTTTGCCAAAGGGCGAACAGCCCAAGGGTGACGTCATATGCGGCGCAAAACTGTGGCCACCAATGCGGCGCGCCAAAGGCCATGGACGGGCCGAACATGAGCGCCGCGTCGAAGGCTCCATGCGCAATCAGCCCAAAGGCCAACAGAGAAATGCCGCCGGAGCGGCCGCCGAGGACGCCGCGGTAGGCGCAGGCGCAAAACCCTGCCGCGATCAAAAGATGCAGCAGCAGTCCGAACAGCCCGCCATGGTCTACGGCGAAAACCGGATAAAAAGCGGCGATGGCGCACAGCAGCACAGCGATCGCCGCGCCCAAGGCGCGCCGGTCCGATGCAATGCCACTGCGCAGCAATACGGCGGATGATCCGATGCCCAGAAGCAGTCCCACAAGCGCGGCGAACACCGAAGGTTAGCTTTTGGCAGGCGCGGCGGTCGAGACGCGGGTGCCTTGCGCGGGCTTGCCTGCGTTGTCGTCGCCTTTGGTCGGGGCCGCAGGGGCAGCGGCAGCCGCCTCTTCGGTGCTCGGCGCGGGCAATTCGCCCGAAATCGCGGGCGGCAGGCCCATGAGCATGCGCAAGATGGTGACCAATTCGCCCTTCAATTCGGTGCGTTTCGTCACGCGGTCGAGCATCCCGTGATCAAGCAGGTATTCGGCGCGCTGGAAGCCTTCGGGCAGGGTCTCGCCGATGGTTTGCTCGATCACCCGCGGACCCGCAAAACAGATCAGCGCATTGGGTTCGGCGATATGCACATCGCCCAGCATCGCATAGGAGGCGGTCACGCCCCCCGTGGTCGGATGGGTCAGAACCACGATATAGGGCAGCCCCGCTTCCTTGAGCATCTGCACCGCCACTGTGGTGCGCGGCATCTGCATGAGCGACAAAATCCCCTCTTGCATCCGCGCGCCGCCCGCGGCGGAAAACAGAACCAAAGGCCGCTTGAGTTTGACCGCCTCTTCGGCGGCGGCAATGATCGCATTGCCCACATACATGCCCATCGATCCGCCCATGAACGAAAAATCCTGTGCGATGGCGATGATCGGCGTGCGGCCGATTTCGCCCGCGCCGATTAACATCGCTTCATGCTCGCCGGTGCTCTTTTGCGCGGCTTTCATCCGGTCGGGGTATTTCTTTTGATCGCGAAAATGCAGCGGATCGGCGATGGGTTCGGGCACCGCGACCTCGGCAAAGATACCGCCATCAAACAGCGCCTCGAAACGCGCGCGCGGCGTGATGTGCATATGGTGGTCGCAATTGGTGCAAACGTTCTGGTTTTCGGTCAATTCGCGGTGAAACAGCATGGTGCCGCATTCATCGCATTTGCGCCAAAGATTTTCCGGCACCTCGCGGCGCGAAAAGATCGAGTTGATCCGCGGGCGGACGTAATTGCTAATCCAGTTCATGCCGAAAGCACCCCATACTTCATACCGCGGCTGTGGCCCGTCGGGCCGCGCGAGGCAAATTGTCTCGCCTCAAATAAGCCCCCGCGCGCCGAATTGCAAACGGCGAAGCGGCGGGCGGCGGTGCAAATGCGCGCGCGGCTCACCGGCGCAAAGCCGCCCGCGCTGCGCCCCACATCAGCACGGTCATGAAAACCTCCATGCCGAGCGCGGGCGACAAAATCCAATCCGCCCCCGGCAGCATGTCGCCCATGTCCTCGCCGCCCGCATCCATGGCCTCGAACAGCATCAGGGCCAATCCCGAATCCGGCCCGCCCAATTCGCCAAAGAACAAGAATGCATAGGCGTTATTGGCCATGTGAAACCCGATGGCGGCCCCCAATGTGCCGGTGCGCGCGGTCAAATCCGACGCCGCCAGCCCGAAGAAAAACGCCCAGATCATATATTGCGCATTGCCGACGATCTCGCCGCCGCTGTCCCAATGGGCAGCGGCAAATAGCAGATTGGGCACGATCATCCATGCCAGCGGCGACGGCATGCGCGCGGCGATCTGGCTTTGCACATAGCCGCGGTAGAGAAGCTCCTCGGCCCCCGTTTGCAACAAGAGCCCCGCCAAAGAGAGCGGCAAAAGCGGCAGCCAAAGCGCCCACCGCATCTCGACCATTAACTCGAAGCTCCAATAGGGCGGCAGGCACTCGACCGCCAGAAACAACACAAGCAGCGCCGCAAACACCCGCACTCCGTGACCGGCCGCAAGGCGCAGCGGCCCGATCATGCTGAGCAGGCTTCGCCCTTGCAAAATCCGCGCGGCCCATGCCGTCCACAGCGCCAAGGCGCCAAAGCTGGTAAATTGCAAAAGCAATCCCGGCGCAGTGTTGCCCATATAAAACGCCTCGCCCAGCACCGGAAAAAACCGGTCCAGCCCCGCCTCGATCAAAGACAGGGTGAACAGATAGAGCATCTCGATCGCAAAGATCCCAAGCGCCAGACGCTCCCACTGCGGGCGCGCCAAGGCGGGCAGGACCAAGGCCTCATGCGGGCCATAGGCGCGGCGGCGCGGGCGCGTGCCCGAGGGCGGCATGTCGGAAGGGTGCAAAGGCGCGCTCACCGGCGCAGCCCCACGCGCGCCGCCAGCCATGCGACCAAAATCACCGCAAGCTCCGCGACCATCAGCGGCAAGATTTGCTCCACATCGCTCAATCGCACCGGCACATGGTAGAGCGACAGGCCCGATAGGTCCTGTTGCATCGAGGCATAGACAAGCCCCATATTATGGGTGAAATGCAGCGCGATTGCGGGGCCGAGCGAGCCGCTGCGCGCGGTCAGACCGGCGGTGATCAACCCGAAGATCGCCGCCCAAGCCACGATCAGATAGGCCCCCGCCCCCGCGGCTCCGTCATAATGCAGCGCGCCGAAGGCCAAGGACGGCAGCACCATCCAGACCCAGCGCGAGGAAAACCGCGCGGCAAGCTGGCTTTGCAAGAAGCCGCGAAAGGCGATCTCTTCGGCGCTGACCTGTATGAGCACGCCCAAGACCGCAAAGGGCAAGAGCCGCGCCCATGTGCCCAAGGGCAGATCGCTGCGCACCAATTCCATCCCCTCGGGCATCGGCATCGCCATATAGAGCAGATAGACCGGCGCCACCCAAAGCAGTGCGCGCAGCCCTTGCTCCAAGGCCTGCGGGCCGATCAAGCTGCGCGGACCGCGTGCGTGTAGCAGCTTGGCGGCGATCACCACCCCGAGGCTCATGAAGCCGAAAAAATACAGCAGGCCCAGCATCTGCGCGGCACTTGTCGCCCCCGCCTCAAGAACGAATTGCGCGCCCGCAAAGACCAAGGCCAAGCCCCAAAGGAGGCCGCCGAGCATCATCAAAGCCGTGGCCAGACCCACGCTGGCCGCCAGCCGCCAAAGCTGCGCGCGTCCATAGGCGTCGTCGCTCATGAGGGCTTGGCGCGCATAGGGCGGCGCAAAGCTGCGCGGGGTCGAGGATCGCGGCGGGGCGGGGACATTTGTCATGGGCGTCACGCTATCCAATGCCCCGACCCCTCGCAATGGTCCGCCGCGCTTTTCCGCTTTGTGCACCTAACCCCGCCACAGGCCTGCGTCCGTCCGCGCCGCGGGCGCTGCGATCTGTGCGGCGCAAACCGCTTGTGCAGGCGGGATGCGTGATTTATTCGTCTGGCAACATAAAACTTACCGGCGCCGCCATAGACCCGCGCCGCAACGGGAGGCCGACATGACCCAGTTCGACAAATCCAAATTGCCCAGCCGCCACGTCACCGAAGGGCCGGAGCGCGCGCCGCACCGCTCCTACCTCTATGCGATGGGCCTGTCGGACACGGAAATCCACCAGCCTCTGGTCGGCGTCGCCACCTGCTGGAACGAGGCCGCGCCCTGTAACATCGCGCTGAACCGCCAAGCCCAAGCCGTGAAAATGGGCGTCAAGGCGGCCGCAGGCACGCCGCGCGAGTTTACCACCATCACCGTCACCGACGGCATCGCCATGGGCCACGAGGGCATGCGCTCCTCGCTCGCCTCGCGCGAGGCCATTGCCGACACGGTGGAACTCACCATGCGCGGCCATTGCTATGACGCGATCGTCGGCCTTGCGGGCTGCGACAAATCCCTGCCCGGTATGATGATGGCGATGGTGCGTCTCAACACGCCATCGGTGTTTATCTATGGCGGCTCGATCCTTCCGGGCCGGTTGAACGGCAAGGACGTGGTTGTCCAAGACGTGTTCGAGGCCGTGGGCCAGCACCAAGCGGGCAATATGACCGATGCCGAGCTTGATATCCTCGAACGCGTGGCCTGCCCCTCGGCGGGGGCCTGCGGCGGGCAATATACCGCCAACACCATGGCCTGCGTCTCCGAAGCCATCGGCCTTGCGCTGATGAACTCCTCGGGCATGCCCGCGCCCTACGAGAGCCGCGACCAATATGGCGAAGCCTCGGGTGCGGCGGTGATGAACCTGATCGCGAAAAACATCCGCGCCCGCGATATCGTCACCAAGGAATCCTTGATCAACGCCGCGCGCGTTGTGGCCTGCACGGGCGGGTCGACCAACGCGGGCCTGCACCTGCCCGCCATCGCCCATGAGGCAGGGATCGATTTCGACCTCTTCGATGTGTGCGACATCTTCCGCGACACGCCTTACTTTGTGAACCTCAAACCAGGCGGTGAATATGTCGCCAAGGACCTGTTTGATGCGGGCGGCGTGCCTGTGGTCATTAAGGAGCTGGACAAAGCGGGGCTTATCTACCGCGATTGCATCACCGCATCGGGCGAATCCATCGGCGATGAAATCGACAAAATTACCCGCGAAATCGACGGCAAGGTGATCCATTCGGTCGCCGCGCCCTTGTCGAAAACCGGCGGCGTTGTCGGCCTCAAGGGCAACCTCGCCCCCGAAGGCGCGATCGTCAAAGTCGCGGGCATGGAAGCCCAGCACCAGCGTTTCGTCGGTCCCGCCCGCGTGTTCGAATGCGAAGAGGACGCCTTTGAAGCGGTGCAAAAGCGCGAATATAAAGAGGGCGAAGTCCTTGTGATCCGCAACGAGGGCCCCGCTGGCGGTCCGGGCATGCGCGAAATGCTCGCCACCACGGCGGCGCTGTCGGGGCAGGGCATGGGCAAGAAAGTCGCGCTCATCACCGATGGCCGTTTTTCGGGCGCAACCCGCGGCTTCTGCGTCGGCCACGTCGGCCCCGAGGCCGCCCATTGCGGCCCCATCGCGCTTATCAAGGATGGCGACATTATCACGCTTGATGCGATCAAAGGCGAGATCAGCGTCGATCTGACGGACGAAGAGCTTGAAGCGCGCAAAGCCGATTGGAAAGGCCCGCGCGAGACGATCTACACCTCCGGCGCTTTGCAAAAATATGCCGCTTTGGTCGGCTCGACCCGTCTGGGCGCGGTCACGCACCCCGGTGCCAAGGCCGAGCGCCACATCTATATGGATCTGTAAGCGCGCGATGCGTCGGATGTTGGGGCGGCTCGCCCCGCACACTTCGCAGACAACAAAAAGGCGCCCCGCAGGTCGCGGGCGCCTTCTTTGCGTTGCGGCGGGCTTGGCGCTCGCCATGCCGCTGTCGGGCTGCATCTCGCCCTTGGCCGGCGGGGCAGGCGGCGGCGTCAGCTTTGCCAGCCGCAGCGGCGACGACGCCTTTGATGCGCCCGCGCGCAAGGTGCGCGCCCGCGCCGACATCGTGCGCGGCGCGGTGGTGGTGCAGGGGCCAAAGGGCTATTGCATCGATGCCAAAAGCCTGACCTCGGGCGGGATCTCGGGCGGCTTTGCCTTGCTGGCCTCTTGCGAAAGCCTCTTGGGGCGGCCTGCCGAGTGGCCGGTTCTGCCCGCCGTGATGACGGTTACGGTCCTGCCCTATTCGCTCATACCCGTGCAGCCGCGCGCCCATGAAATGGCCGCCGCGCTTGCGCCGCACCGCGCGCTTGACCAGATCAACGGCGACGGATTGACCATCGTGCATCTGGCCACGGGCGGCGAAGGCCTCTCGCCCAAGGTCGATCCCAAACATTGGCGCGGGGCGATGGTGATCAACGGGCATATGATCGGCCTTGCGGTCTATGCGCCCAAGGGCAGCGATCTTTCGGGCAAGGATGGGCTGGACCTGCTCGGCAAGCTGGCCGAAACCCTGCGCGAGGCCAGCCCCGTTAAATCCGCCGCCGCCGTGCAGCGCGCGAAACCGCCTCTGCCTGCCGCCGCTGCGCCAACACCCGTGGCCGCGCAGCCCAAGCCCGAAACCACGGCCTCCGGCGTCCGGCGCCCGCCCCAATATCCTGCGGCCATGCAAACCACGCGCCCCGCCGCCGCGCAAAGCGGGACGGCAGATACACAGCCACGGGCAAAACGCATCAAAAAGCTGTTTCCGCGTTTGTTTCAATGACCTACTTTCGTTAATACGGAAACAGTCGGTAGGATTCTCGAAACAATATGCGGGTAAATCGGACCCGCAGGCTGCTCCAGTGGCGGGCCGCAGCGATCCGGCGCAGGGCAATGAGGCAAGGGGCGATGAGCAAAAGCAAGGATAACAGCGGAGCGTCAGGCGTGCTGGATGCGGGCAGCCTGTCCTTGCTCGACCGGCTGACCCACCGCCGCGCGTTGCGCCGTTGGGCGCGCTTTGCCCAAAACGCCGATACCGCCCCCTTGCACCGCCTGCGCGCACAGCGCGCCCGCGCCCGCGCGCTCAAGATCCACCTCGACAAATTGATCCACGTCGCCGAAAGCCGCCTCGCCTTGCCGATGATCGGCTCCAGCGCCTTTCAAAAGCCCCATGATGCCGATTGGTCATGGCGCCCCGAACTGTGGCGCGGCCCGCTTGCCTCGCCCGGCATGTCCTCGGTCCAAAGCAAATCCATGCTGGGCGAGGAGGTCACGCTGTTCCATGATTGCGCGCTGTCCGAACTGACCCTGCGCCAGATGCGCAACCGCCGCGAGGAAGATCTCGCACCCTTCGGCTTGCGCATGGATGTTTTCAGCTTCGACGGCTCGTTCCTGTCGTTGGTCGTCGATCTGCCCGAAGCGGCCACGACCGGATTGCAAAAGCGCCATCTGGTGCGCCTTGATGTGATCGTCGAGATGGAAAAGCCGCTCGAGATTTTCGCTCGCCTCAACATCAAGAACGGCCCCAACACCGAACAGATGGTGCGCGAACTGGAGGTGGTGGACAAACATGCCACCGTCGAATTCGACCTCGCCTACACCCACCTCAATGAAAAGCGGATCGAGCGGGCTTGGGTTGATTTGATCTTCGAAGGGCCGGAAATGAACCAAGTCGTGCTGCGCGATGTGACCTTCTCGCGCCGCCCGCGCGCCGAACTTTGACCGCCCGCCGCACGCCGGCCCGTTACCATTGCCCGCCCAAGACCGCTTGAAGGAGCCCCGCGATGACCTCTTTGACCCTCACCAAAACCCGCCTCTTCGAGGGCAAATGGGAAGGCATCATCACCACCGCAGGCGGCGAGAACCACCAACCCAAAATCGACGTGACCCATCTGGGCGAATCTTTGGCGGGGGTGACCTTGACCGAAGACCGCGACAAGGGTGAATGGCAATTGGTCATCCCGCTGCCGGTCAAATCCATCGGCGAGGGCGCGCATGTCTTCTTGATCCATGACGCGGAAACCGGCGAAACCCTCGAAAGCTTCTCGGTCATCGCGGGCGAGGCGATTGCCGACGACCTGCGCGCCGAGGTCGAATTGCTGCGCGAAGAGCTCGACATGCTCAAACGCGCCTTCCGGCGTCATTGCCTCGAAACAATGTAACGCCCCGCCCGCGCCCTGAGGCCGCGCCCCGCCGCCGTGCCCGGAGGCCCCGTTTTGCAGGTTCTCTAAATATCCCCGCCGGAGGCATCCTGCCCGAAAAAACGGGCGCCATGGCGACCAATTGCGCGCCGCGCCCGCGCCAAGCGCCTTGTCCATCGCACCCCGCGAAACATCTGTTTCCCTGTTTCCGTGCCATCAACGATCCGTGACAAAACCCCGATATTGTCCGCATCGCGCCCCAGTTGCGCCCCATTGTGCCGTCATATCTGCTCCAACAGATAAAAACGCAGAGGTAACGGGTAATGGATCGTTTGACGGAAATGGAAGCCTTCGCCACGGTTGTGGACCAAGGGGGCTTTACAGATGCCGCAAAGAAGATGGGGATTTCGAAATCCGCTGTCTCTAAACACGTCTCGTCGCTCGAAGCGCGCCTCGGGGCGCGTCTTTTGAACCGCACCACACGGCGCGTCTCGCCGACCGAAATCGGTCTGGCCTATTATGACCGCGCCCGCCGTGTTCTCAATGACGCCGGCGAGGCCGATGCGCTGGTCTCCTCGATGCAAAGCGACCCGTCGGGCCTTTTGCGCATCTCGGTGGCGACGGATTTCGGCGTCAATCATCTCTCGCCGGTTCTGGGCGAGTTTCTGGGCGATTTCCCCGATATCACCGTCAATATGGTGCTCAACAACCGCTATGTGGAATTGATCTCCGAAGGTTTCGATATGGCGATCCGCATTGGCGAGCTTGAAGACAGCACGCTGCGCGCCCGCAAATTGACCGAGACCACCAAACGCATGATCGCCAGCCCCGAATATCTGGCGCGCCATGGCCGTCCGCTCAAGATCGACGATCTCAACGAGCACAAGCTGTTGCATTACTCGAACCAATCGGCGGGCAATGTGTGGAAGCTGACCGCGCCCTCGGGCGAGAAGCGTCAGGTGCGCACCTCCGGCGGGCTGAGCGTCAATGACGGGCAATCGCTGCTCAATGCCGCGATCTCCGGCCTTGGCATCGCCTATCTGCCCAGCTTCCTCTACGCCGATGCGCTCGAAAAGGGCCTTGTCGAGGATGCGATGCCCGAGCTTCCGATGGAAACCCAAGGCATCTATGCGGTCTATCCCCCCGGGCGTTTCACACAGCCCAAGGTCCGCGCCTTTATCGATTTTCTGGTCCATGCCTTTGCCGACAAAGGCCCGACCGACTGGTAACACCAGACCCCGAGTTTCTTCCCCCCGGCCCAAGAGGCCACACCTCGCCCGGCATTTCGATGCCGGGCTTTTTTTCTGTGTTTTTCGTGCTGCGCGATATCTGCCGCGCCGGTTGCTGCGCCGCACGTCTTTGCGCCGCGCGCGGGCCTATTCGGTGTTGAGCAAGACCACTTCGACGCGGCGGTTGGCCTCGCGGCCCGCGGCGGTCAGATTCGCGGTGCGCGGCGACAGATAGCCCATGCCCTCGCCCTCCAACTGCCCGCGCGGCACGCCATAGGCGCTCACCAACCGTTCCACCACCGCGCCCGCGCGCCGTTTCGACAGGGCGATATTGCCCTCAAGGCTGCCGACCGTATCGGTATGACCGACCAAGGCCACTTTGAGCTTGGCATCCGACAAAAGCATGCCGGCCAGTGCTGCGAGCGAGGCAAAAGGCCCTTCGCCCAAGGTGGCCGATCCGGTCTCGAAGTTCAGATCATCCAAGATCACATGGCCCGCATGGCGCAGCGCCTCGGGCAGGGGCATATCGGCGGCAAGGGGCGCGCTCGCACCCTGCGCGCGCAGCGGCGTTGCGGCGGGGGCGTCCAATGTCACCGAGGCGCGGGCGGCGGCGGATTTGGCCGCTTTGCTGCCCACGGGGGCGATATGCACCATCTGAACATAGCCCGAAGCCCCCGCTCGGCTGACCAGCAGGACGACCACCTCGGTTTGCTCCACGGGCGCAGGGCTGGTCGCGGTTTCGGTGCCCGCGGGCACCGCCGGATCGCCTTGAGCCTCGCTTGCGGGCGGCGCATCGGCAGCGGCCGCCGGATCAGTGCGGCCCTGCGGCGGGATCGGGCGGGCAAAGGCGGCGTAGCGGTAATCGAACAGGTCCACGAACATATCGGGCGGGGCGATCACATCGAGGGCAAAGCGGAAATCATATCCGCCGCATTCCTGCGCGAAACAGCGGTGCAGCGCGGTAAATCCTTCGGCCTCCAGCTGTTCGGCCAAAGGCGCCATCAGTTGCAGCGTCTCCAGCCCCTCCGAGCGCACCCGCCATGCGGTCCGGCTGACGCGCCCCTCGGCGCGCTGCAACGGCACCAGATCGCCCGATTGATTGGCGCTCGCATAGGCATAGCTCGCCGGTGCGACGGTGTCGTGATAGGTCTCGCGCGCGTTGCTGGGCAGCGACAACTCAAAGGTCGCGGCCCGCTGCGCCGCCCCCATCGAGGCGGCAAAGGCCGCCGCCAGAAAAATCACAAATGAGCACTGATATCGCAAAACCCGCCCGATCTTTTTAGCGCGCCTGCGCGTGATAGGCATCATTGGGATGCATCGCCGTGGCCGAAGCCACGCGGTTCGACATGTTGAAAAACGCCGCCACATTGGCGATGTCCCATATGTCGCGGTCGGTAAAGCCGACATTGCGCAGGGCTTGGCGGTGAGGCTCTTCGATGGTGGCGCTGGCTTCGGTGATCTGCACCGCGAAATCAAGCATCGCCCGTTGCCGCGCATCCAGATCCGCGACGCGGTAATTCATCATCAATTTCTCGCCCAGCATCGGATCGCCCGACAATTGCCGCACCGCCGCGCCATGGGCGGTTAGGCAATAGAAACATTTGTTCACCGCCGAAACCACCACGGCGATCATCTCGCGCTCCAGCTTGCTCAGCGCGCTATCGCCCAGCATCAGGTCGTTATAAAGCGCGGTAAAGGCATTGAGCTTGTCGATGTCAAACGCATGGGCCTTGAGCACATTGGGCACCATGCCAAGCTTCTCGTCGCAGATGTCGAAATATTTTTGCGTCGCGGGCGGCAAGGGATCGACCATCGGCAGGTCGAGCGCGGTCGGCTCTTTGGGCATGTTATTCTCCTCCCTCAAGACTGCGGTAGTGATACTCTCCCACGGGCACCATCCCGATGGAAGAGTAGAGCCCGTTGGCGGCGGTGTTGTCTTTCACGCACAACAGCGCCATTTCCGTCGCCCCGTGCTCGCGCGCCCAGATCGCGGCGCGGCGCATGGCGTAGCGGCCCCAACCTTGGCGGCGCTGCTCGGGCAGGACCTCCATCGCGTGCACCATGGCAATGCCGTCATGGATCGCCACAAAGGCCGTGCCCGCAGGATGGTCCTTCATGCGGCCAAGGATCGAGGTTTTCGGCGCGCCCGCGCGCTCCATAATCGCCATACGCGCAGGGCCGATTCCCCCCGCCGCCCAGATATCGCGCTGGATCGCCAAAGGCCCCCAAATGCAAAAGGTCGAAACCTTGGGCGGCGGATCACCGACCAGGGCGTCGATCGGCGCGCCATAGAGCACCACCGGATCAATCACCCGATAGCCGCGCGCGGCCAGCGCGCTGTCGAGCGCCGTATCGCCCCCGCGGATCATGAAGAGCGGCGTTTGGTCCATCGCGCGCTGCGCCGCTTCGACGGCGTCAATATCGGCAGGATCGAACTGCGCGCCGGTTTGCGAGGCGGCGCTGACGCGTTTGCCGCCCGAGGCGCCGTCCGCGTCGCGCCCGTCGCGCACCAAAAAGCCGCCGATCTGTTGGGTGTTTGATGCTGGCCAAGTGGCGTCAATCACATCGAAATAGCGTGGCTGGGTCGTCATGCGGGGAAGGCCTCGCTCAATTCGATCATCGCCGCATCAATGCGCGCACCGTCATGGCCGCGGATCACGATATTCGCGCCGAACACCCCGTCTTTGACATAGGGGTAGGAGCCGATGGACAGATCGCCGTATTTCTCGGCCAGATCGCCGAGCGGCCCCGCGATTTCGCCCTCGCCGCGCTCGATCCGCAGGCTTTGGCTCAACAGCGGCGCGCCGCCCGTCAGGGTGGGCAGAACGCTGGCCACCATCGCCTCGAACACCGCAGGCACCCCCGCCATGACATGCACGTTGCGGATCGTGAACCCCGGCGCGATGCTGACCGGATTGTCGATCAGCGCCGCGCCGTCGGGGATGCGCGCCATGCGCAGGCGCGCCTCATTGATCTGCCCGCCGCTGCGTTTGTAATGCGCCTCCAAAAGCGCGCGCGCGTCATCGCGCACCGAAATGGGCGTGTCGAATGCAGCGGCCACGGCTTCGGCGGTGATGTCGTCATGAGTCGGGCCGATGCCGCCCGAGGTGAACAGGTTGTCATGGGCCGCGCTCAGCGCTTGCACCGCGCCGATGATCGCTGCGCGATCATCGGACACCACCCGCACCTCGCGCAAATCAATGCCCGCGCGGGTCAATTCGCCCGCCAGATGGTGCATATTGGAATCGCGCGTGCGCCCCGACAGGATTTCATCCCCGATCACAAGCATGGCGGCACTGGGGTTTGCGGGCATCGGCACTCTCCTTGAAACGTCTCCCGCACAGGTATAGGCCTGCCCCATGCGCTTTCAAACCCCTCTTGAGCCTGCCGTGCTGATCCGCCGCTACAAACGGTTTCTGGCCGATATCCGCCTGCAGGACGGGACCGAGGCCGTGGCCCATTGCGCGAACCCCGGATCGATGATGGGGCTGGCCGAGGCGGGGATGCGCATCTGGGTCGAGCGCAACGATGATCCCAAGAAAAAGCTGCGCTACGGCTGGCGGCTTGTGGACCACGGGGGCGGGCAGTTCACGGGCGTCGATACATCCGTGCCCAACCGCGCCCTGCGCGAGGCGTTGATGGCGCGGCAATTGGCGCCGTTCGCGTCGTTTGACGAGATATTGCCCGAACAAAAATACGGGCAAAACAGCCGCATTGATTTCCTGTTGCGCAAGGCGGGCGAGGCCGATCTTTATCTGGAGGTGAAATCCGTGACGCTGTCGCGGCAGCAAGGATTGGCGGAATTTCCCGACAGCGTGACCAAACGCGGCGCAAAACACCTTGAGGAGCTATGCGAGATGCGCCGCCAAGGCCACCGCGCCGCGATGCTTTATCTGGTGCAGCGCACCGATTGCACCCGCACGGGTTTGGCCGCCGATATCGACCCCGCCTATGCCGCCGCCTATGCGCGCGCCCGCGCGGCTGGGGTCGAGGCCTATGCCTATACCTGCAACATCACGCCGCAAGAGATCACCATCGGCGCGCCGCTGCCCGCGCCTGCGCCGGCGCGCGGCGCATGAATTGCCGCGCGCCTCTGGCCCTTCGCGCAAAACCGTCCTAAATAGAGGCCAAACGGGCCAAAGCGCCCAGCGATATGATGTGAGCGAGACACCTATGGGCGAAGAGCACCGCGGCCGCATGACCAAAGACGGCATCCGCATCCATGAAGAGGCGGATTTCGCCGGAATGCATCTGGCCGGAAAACTGGCCGCGACGATCCTCGACGAGATCGCCGAACATGTCTTTCCTGGTCAAACCACGGCAGAAATCGACCGTTTGATCGAGGAAAAGGTCAATGCGGCGGGGGCGAAATCGGCCACCATCGGCTATCGCGGCTATAAACATGCCTCGTGTATTTCGGTGAACCATGTCGTGTGCCACGGCATCCCGAGCGACAAGACCCTCAAAGACGGTGATATTTTGAACATCGACGTGACGGTGATCGTGGATGGATGGTATGGCGATACTAGCCGCATGTATGTGGCGGGTAAATTGGGCCGCAAGGCCGAGCGGCTGATCGAGGTGACCCATGATGCCTTGATGCGCGGCATCGAGGTGGTCCGCCCAGGTGCGACCTTCGGCGATATCGGCCATGCGATCCAAAGCTATGTGGAAAGCCACCGCATGTCGGTGGTGCGCGATTTTTGCGGTCACGGGCTGGGCCGCGTGTTCCATTCGCCGCCCAATGTCTTGCATTACGGGCGCGCGGGGACGGGGCCGGTTCTGGAAGAGGGGATGTTTTTTACCATCGAGCCGATGGTCAATCTGGGCCGCCCCGAGACCAAGGTTCTGGCCGATGACTGGACCGCCGTGACGCGCGACAAATCGCTTTCGGCGCAATTCGAGCATTCAATCGGGGTAACCACCGACGGGTTCGAGATTTTCACCCTGTCCCCCGCCGGAACTTTTCACCCCACATACTAATCACAACAGCACTGGTTAAATTACCGATGCACTGGTGAACCACCCGATAGGGCTACAGGAAATTTGTTACGATTTTGTGTGTCTGCGCGGCAGGGGAAAGCGCTTTTGCAATTCCCCTCTGATCGGGTTTTGCGCGTCTTTGCTGTTTTTTATCAAATGGTTAAATGCGTTTGATGCGCTTTTTGGCTCTTGATCGGGCCTTGTGGCTGGGCAATACCCTTCCCATCTTGATCCCGCTGCACCGCCGCATGGCAGTTGCAGCGATTCCAATGGATACCTCAAAAGGAGGCCAGCCTATGACCTTGATGAAATCCGCAGCCCTCGCAGCCCTTTTGGGCCTGACCGCCACCGCGTCCTTTGCGCAAGAGGTCACGCTTCGCTTTCAACATTTCGTCTCGCCCAATTCGGCGAACCCGAAATATTTCATCGAGCCTTGGGCCAAAAAGGTCGAAGCTGACAGCAATGGCCGCCTCAAGATCGAGATCGTGCCCTTCATGCAATTGGGCGGCAAAGCGCCCGAGCAATATGACTATATCCGCGACGGTGTGATCGACGGCGGTTGGGTTATTCCGGGTTATCAGCCGGGGCGTTTTCCCGAAGCCGAGGCGATGGAAATGCCCTTCATGACCACCAAAAGCGCCGAGGAAGCCTCGATCGCGGCGTGGGAATTCACGCAAAAGCACCTTGCCGATGATTTCGCCGATGTGCATGTGATCGCCGCCCATATGCACGGTCCGGGGATCGTGCACAAACGCGGCGCCGAGATCGACGCCATCGAGGATTTCGGCGGGCTCAAACTGCGCGGCCCGTCGCGCGCGGCAACGATGCTGCTCGACAAATTGGGCGCGACGCCCATCGGCATGCCGGTGCCGGCTTTCCCCGAAGCGCTCTCCAAAGGCGTGGTGGACGGCGGCGTGATCACATGGGAAATGGCCCCCTCGCTCAAGCTGGACGATCTGGCCGACAGCCACACCGATGTCGCGGGCGACAAGGCGCTGTATAACCTGTTTTTCATCTGGGCGATGAACAAAGAGGTCTATGAGGGGCTGCCCGATGATTTGAAGGCGGTGATCGATGCCAACTCGGGCGAGATGGCATCGGCTTGGGCGGGGCGCGCCCATGACACCGGCGACAAGGACGGCCGCGCCGCGATGGAAGCGGCGGGCAACACGCTTGCGGTGATCAGCCCCGAGCAGACCGCGCGGATGCAGGCGCTGGGCGAAGAGGTGGTCGCCGACTGGATCGTTGAAGCGGGCAAAAAGGGCCTCGACGGGCAGTTTTTGATCGACGATGCCCGCGCCATGGTCGCCAAATCTGCGGGCACCATCCGTCCGCTGAACTAAGCCGCGCCCGCCGCGCGATTGAGGGCCGCTTCCCGCGCGGGAGGCGGCCTTTCTGCGTCAGGCCTTTTCGAGCAGGGAAATCACCGTGCCGCCATATTTGCGCGCATCCAGAACCTGCCAGCCTTCGGGCGCGGTGATGGCTGCGCTTTCCTCCCACACGATCAAGGCCTGATCGTCGATCCACCCGCCCGCCAATGCAGCGCGCAGCGCGGCCTCGCCCATCTGTTTGCCGTAGGGCGGATCGAGAAACACCAAATCAAACGGCGCGCCCTCATGGGCGGGCAATTTGCGCGCATCGCGGCGGTAAACCTGACAGGCCGCCTTGGCCTCGCAAAGCGCGATATTTTGCGTGAGGATTTTTTGCGCCACGCGCCCGTCCTCGACAAAACAGACCTGCGCCGCCCCGCGCGAAAGCGCCTCCAGCCCCAAAGCGCCGGTGCCCGCAAAGATATCGAGCACCCGCGCCCCGCCGATGGGATCGCCGAACCGCCCGCCGCCGAGCACGTTGAACAGGCTCTCGCGCACGCGGTCCGTAGTCGGGCGCAGATGCGCGCCCGCATCGCCCTTGCCGACCGAGGCCAAGGCGCGGCCTTTGAATGCCCCCGCGATGATCCTCATTTCAAAAGGCTCTTGAGATCGGTGTCCGGCGCATCGATGAGCGCCGGATCGGGGGATTTGCCCGCGTCGATCAACCGCTTGCCGACCATATAGGCGCGCGGATCATTGGCCGCATCAACCGCCAGCAACCTGTCCGCGCGGTAATACCAAAAGGACAACGCGCCCTCCTTGTCGCCCCTGCGCGTGATCACGCGGTCATAGCCGCTGTTCAGCCCCGCAATTTGCAATTTCACGTCATATTGGTCGGACCAGAACCACGGCACGGGCACATAGGGCTGGTCCGCGCCCATCATGTTTTGCGCCACGCATTCGGCCATATCAATGGCATTGGGCACCGATTCAAGGCGTAGCACAGCGCCCTCATGCGCGAAGCTGGCGCAATCGCCCGCGGCCCAGATCGACGGATCGCAGGTTTGCCCCAAGGAATTGACCTTTATGCCGTTCTCAATCTCGATCCCCGCGGCCTCGGCCAAATCCGTGCAGGGGCGGATGCCGACGCCGACCACGGCAAAATCAATCTCCAGCGCGCTGCCATCGCTCAGCTCGGCGCCGCTGACATGACCCGCTCCGGAGAGCCGCGTCAGCCCCGTGCCCTCGCGGATATCGACCCCATGCGCGCCATGCAGGGCGCGAAAATAGGCCGAGGTCTCAGCGCAGGCGACGCGCTGCAAAATCCGCTCGGCCATCTCGACCAGAACCACCTTGAGCCCGCGCTGCGCCGCGACCGCTGCGGCCTCCAGCCCGATATAGCCGCCGCCCACGATCAGCACCCTTTTGCCCGCGGTGAAATAGGGCGCCATCGCATCGACATCGCGCAGATCGCGCACCGTGAACACCCCCGCCAGATCGCCGCCGATAGAGGCGGGCAGGCGGATCGGATCGGAGCCGGTGGTCAGCGCCAGTTGGTCATAGTCGAGCCTCTCGCCGTCCGCCAAACTCACGTATTTGTCTTGCGGGTGGATCGCCGCGACCGCGCAGCCCTTGCGCAGGGTGATGTCTTGATCGGCGTAAAAGCTCTCGGGGCGCAGGAACAAGCGCTCTTTGTCCATCTCGCCGAGCAGGTATTTTTTCGACAAAGGCGGGCGTTGGTAGGGCGGCGCATCCTCGGCCCCGAGCAGCGTGATCCGCCCGTCAAACCCCAAACCGCGCAGCTTTGCGCTCAGCGATGCCCCCGCTTGGCCCGCTCCGATCACGACAATATGGCTCATCGCGCCGTCCTCTCACATGATTTATCTGGCCCGCGCTCGCGGCGCACCTATATTGAGGCTCAAGACGTAACACACTCACAGACAGGATAAAGACGAATGACACTGAAGGTTGGAGACAAATTGCCCGATGCGACGCTTGTGGGCATGAGCGCCGAGGGCCCTGCGCCCGTGGCGTTGAGCGATAAACTGGGCGGGCGCAAAGTGGTGATCTTCGCCGTTCCGGGCGCCTATACCGGCGTGTGCAGCACGGCCCATGTGCCCAGCTTTATCCGCACCAAGGGCGATTTCGATGCCAAGGGCGTGGACGAGATCATCTGCATCTCGGTCAACGATCCCTTTGTTATGGGCGCATGGGGCAAGGATACCGGCGCGACCGAGGCGGGGTTGACCATGCTGGGCGATCCGCAAAGCGAGTTCACCAAAGCCGTGGGCATGGATTTCACCGCCCCCCCCGCAGGGTTGATCGCGCGCTCCAAACGCTATGCGATGCTGGTCGAGGACGGGGTGGTGACGGTGCTCAATGCCGAAGAAAACCCCGGAATGTGCGAAGTCTCGGCGGGCGAGGGGCTTTTGGCCTCGATCTGAGCCGCGCGGCCGTGATGCAAAAGGGCGCCCCTTGTGAAATGGGGGCGCCCTTTTTTGCGTTTTGCGCGCAGCAGCGCGCGGGCGCGGCTTAGACGGCGGCGCTCTTCTTGCGGCGCAGCATGCCCAAACCGCCCAAACCGCCAAGCAGCAAGGCCAAACCGGCGGGCAGCGGAACGGCGGCAGGTGTGTTGCCCTCCAAGGTCAGTTGATAGGCCGAATTGGGCGCGGTTTGCCCCGAGGCTGCGCCAACAACGATGGTATAGATGCCGGTTTGCGCCAGCGAGAAGCCCGACAAGAGCGGATCGCCAAAGGGGCCGGCGTGGGAAATCTGATCATCCGCGAAGGCCAGAAAGCTCATCGTGTCAAAATCGCTGCCGTAGAACGCATGGCCCGCCGTCAGACTTTCATCCGCCGAGGTGGTGCCGAAATACAGCCCGAAGCTGTGATCGAAATTGACGTCGACACGCGTGCCGGTGATGGTGATGCTATCGCCTGCGGTCCCCGAGAAGGACCAAAAATCCAAGGTTCCGGGGGTTCCTTCGCCGCAGATCCCGCAAACCGACCCGTCGACCGTCCCCGAAACCGTGGTGCCCGGCGCGATGGAGCCTTCATAGACGATCGGCGCGGCCATTGCAGCCGAGGCGGTCAAAAGGCCTGCTGTTGCGGCGTAAGAAAGTGTTTTCAAAATAGTCATCTGTATCCCTCGTTTTAAGCCCGCCCCCAACTAGGGGGCAGTTGCGGGACCGTATCACACATTAACGCTACGTTAGCGAAAGATTGCGCACCAATGCGTTTCGCTGGGCGCGACAATCTGGGCGGGGCCGCGATTCTCGCGCCCGCGCCGCCTCGCGCCGCAGCGGCGCTTATCCGTCCGTTTGCGCCGCTTGGTAAAAGGTCCGCGTCGGGAAGGGGATATCGATCCCGCCCGCGTCAAAGGCCTCTTTGATGGCGCGGGTCATATCGGCGCGGAAGGCAAAATAATCGGAGGCGTCACACCACACACGCACCAGAAAATCGACCGAACTGTCGCCCAGATTGGTCACCTGCACAAAGGGTTCGGGATCGCTCAGCGCGCGCGGATCGGAGAGGATCGTGGCGCGGATGATGTCGTCGGCATCCTTGAGGTTGGCGCCATATCCGACGCCAAAGGTCCATTCGGCGCGGCGGGTGTTGTTGCTCGAATAATTCGAGATCACATCGCCCCAGACCTGCGAATTGGGAATGATCACCTGCACATTGCTGGTATCGGCCAGTTCGGTGAAATTGAGCGAGATGTCCTTGACGGTGCCGGTCTTGCCCGCGACCTCGACGAAATCGCCGATCTTGATCGGGCGGAACAGGATGATCATCACCCCCGCCGCCACATTCGACAACGTCCCTTGCAACGCCAATCCGATGGCCAGCCCCGCCGCACCGATGACCGCCACAATCGACGTGGTTTGAATGCCAAAGGTGTTGAGAACGAACAAGACCGCAAAGGCGAGGATCGTATAGCGCGCGATATTGCCCAAAAACGCAAAGAGCGTGCTGTCGAGCCGCGCATAGGTCTCGCCCATTTTGACCAGCCGCCGCCGCGCCCATCCGGCCACGACAAACCCCAACAGCAAGATCACCAGCGCCGAGAGCACCGATCCCGCCATCGAGGCCAGAAATTCGAGGGTCAAAACATCGGCAATCGAAGTGCCGTTATAGATTTCGGTCGTCAGTAGCTCTTGCATGTTCATCCTGCCAGTTGGTCCATTTTACGCGCCAGCTTGGCATCCAGCGGCGTCAATCCGCCCGCGTCATGGGTCGTCAATGTGACCTCGACGCGGTTATAGGTGTTGCTCCATTCGGGGTGGTGATCCCATTTCTCCGCCCAGATCGCCGCACGGGTCATAAAGGCGAAAGCCTCGGGGAAATCCTCGAAAGTGAAGGTCTTGCTCAACGCATCGCGCGTCTGCTCGACCTGCCATCCGGTCGCCAATAGCGGCTCCAGCAGGGGGCCGCGTCCGGTGTCGCTCAAGCGGTCGGTCATTGATTTTCCTTGTCATTGTCGTGATGGGTTTTGCGAAACGGGCCGTAATCCGTCAGCACCTCGATGTCTTGGTCCACGGCGCGCGCCTCTTCGCCGAGAAACTGCGCCACGGCGCGGGCAAATCCGGCCTCGCCGATCCAGTGCAGCGAATGGGTTTTTACCGGCAGATAGCCGCGCGCCAGTTTGTGATCGCCCTGCGCTCCGGCTTCGACGCGGCCAAGCCCCTGCGCAATCGCGAAGTCGATGGCGCGGTAATAGCACAGCTCGAAATGCAGGCACGCGTGATCCTCTATGCAGCCCCAGTATCGACCATATAACGCGTCAGCGCCGATAAAGTTCAACGCGCCCGCGATAAATCGCCCGTCGCGCTCGGCCAGCACCAGTAAAATATCGTCTCGCAAATGCGCCTGCGCCTCGTCGAAAAACCCGCGCGTCAGGTAGGGCGTGCCCCATTTGCGCGCGCCCGTGTCTTGGTAAAAGGTCCAAAACGCATCCCAATGTTCGGGGCGGATCTGGTCGCCTGTGAGCATATGGATTTGCCCGCCAAACTGCGCCGCCTGCGCGCGCTCCTTGCGGATGTTCTTGCGTTTGCGCGCCGAGAGCGAGGCGAGAAACCCGTCGAAATCGGCATAGCCCGCATTGCCCCAATGGAACTGCTGGCTGGCGCGGGGCATCAGCCCCATCGCCTTGCCCGCCGCCGCCTCGTCCTCGGTGCAAAAGGTGATATGCAGCGAGGACAGATCGTTGGAGGCGGCCAGTTGCACTGCGCCCTGCACCAGCGCGCTTTGCGCTTCGATCTCATGGCCGCGCCGCACCAAAAGCCGCCGTCCCGTCGCGGGGGTATGGGGCACGGCGATTTGCAATTTGGGGTAATAGCGCCCGCCCGCCCGCTCAAACGCATGGGCCCAGCTGTGATCAAAGATATATTCGCCCTGACTGTGCGATTTGGCATAAAGCGGCGCAACGCCGATCACCTCTCCGGCGCGGCGCGCGACAAGGTAATGCGGCTCCCATCCGGTGCCGCGCCCGACCGATCCGCTGTCCTCCAGCGCCTTGAGAAACCGGTAGGTGGTAAAGGGATCATCGGGTCGCCCCTGCGCCGCCTCGGGGCAGGCGCAGGCGTCCCAATCGCGCGGCCCGATCTGGGCAATCGCGCTTACGGCTTCAATTTCAATGGCTGTCTCGCTCATGGCACCTATCTTTGCGCCTCGCGGCCCCTTTGCCCATCCTTGATGTCCCAAATGGGGCCTGCGGGCGCGGGATCAAGCGCGAATATCAGGCGCATAGCCCTCGAATGTGATGTTTTCGGCGACGCGGCGGGCGGCGGCCTCTTGCGCGGCCGAGCGGACGGTCCAGCACAAGACATGCGCCCCGCGCGCCTGAAGCTGCGCCACCCGAGCGCGGCTCAGGTCCGCGGCTTGGTGGCTGATGAAACTGGCGCGCGCCGTGTCATAATCCTCGATCTCGCGCAGCTGGTCGCGCCGCGCCTCGGCCACGCGCGGCCAATCCTCGGCGTTATAGTCACAGGTGACAATCCCGCGCGCCACGTCAGGGGCCAAAGCGGCCATTTTGATCACCGAATGCGGGTTGAACGACATCACCGCCGCCGCACCGTCATAGCCTTCAAGCGCCCTTGCCACCGCCTCTTCGAGCCGCCCGATAGCGGGGCCAAGCGCGCCGTCCTGATCCTTGATCTCGATCAGCAGCGCCGCGCGCCCCGCCACGATGCCGAGCACCTGCGCCAGCGTCGGGATGGTTTCGCCGTCCCCGCCTTTGAGGGCGATTTTGCCCAACTCCTGCGCGTCCTGCGCGGCCACCGGCCCCTGCGCGCCGGTCAGCCGCTCCAACGCATCGTCGTGAAACACCATCGCCTCGCCGTCGCGCGACAATTGCACGTCGATCTCGATGCCATATCCGGCCTCGATCGCCGCACGGATCGCGGCACGCGAATTTTCGGGGCGCCCTTGGGCTAGATCCCAATAGGCCCGATGGGCCAATGGCGCGCGCAAGAAGCGTTCGGGCAAGGGGGTCATTTGACTTGGAAGATCGCTTCGATTTCCACCGCCACACCCAAAGGCAGCGAGGCCGCCGAGACCGCCGAACGCGCGTGCCGCCCCGCATCGCCCAAGACCGCGACCATGAAATCGGAGGCGCCGTTGATGACCTGTGGCTGCTGGGTGAAATCGGGGGTGGAATTGACGAAACCGACCAGTTTGACCAACCGCACCAAGCGCGACAAATCCCCGCCGCAGGCGGCTTTGGCCTGCGCCAGAAGGGAGATCGCGCAGGTCTGCGCCGCCGCCGCGCCGTCCTCGACACCAAGATCAAGGCCAAGCTTGCCGATGATCAACCCGTCAGGGCCGTTAGAGATTTGCCCCGAGACATGGACCAGATCGCCGACCTGCACAAAGGGAATGTAATTGGCCGCAGGCGCAGGGGCCTCAGGCAAGGTGATGCCCATATCGGCAAGGCGGGTTTCGATCATATTGCTCATCGCGCGGCTCCAAATCGGCAGGCCCAAATCGGGCGGATCACCGCCAAGCTAACCCGCGCCGCGCCCCTTGCACAGGGGCAAATCACCCGCGCCGCCGCCCCCTTTGCGGCGCTATTCGCGAAAGGCTTTGGTGAAATAATCGGTGAAGGGTTTGACCAGATAGGCAATCGGCGTGCGGTCCGCCGTGCGGATAAACGCCTCCACCGGCATGCCGGGGATCAGCGGGGATTCGGGCGGCAATTTCGCCTGCTCGCCCTCCGAAATCACGATCTCGGCGCGGTAGTAGGACAGGCGCGTCGCGTCGTCCTGAAACGCATCGGCAGAGATTTGCACCACGCGGCCAACCAGTTCGGGCGTCGAGCGTTGGTCCAGCGCCGACATGCGCAAATTGACCTCTTGGCCGACGAAAATCTGGTCGATATGGATCGGTTCGATCTGCGCCTCGACGATCAGCGGGCGGTCTTGCGGCACGATGAACATCAGCGGATCGGCAGGGCGGATCACCGCCCGTTCGGCAAAGACCGACAGGCCGTAAACCACGCCCGAGACCGGCGAGGTGATCTCCAGCCGCGACAGTTGCTCGATCAGCGCGCGGCGCTGCTCGGCCAGTTCCAATTCACGATATTGCAGATCGCGCAGGCGGGTGATCGCCTCTTCGCGCCGCTGGGTGCCGAGCTTGAGAATCTCGAGGTCGATCTCGGTGATCCGGCCCTCGGCTTGGGCCTTTTGTGCCGTCAGATCGCCCGCCGATCCCAAAAGCCGCGCCTCCTCGCGTTGCAATCCCAAGACCCGCGCCGATTGCGCAAGGCCTCGATTCAAAAGCGATTTTTGATTGGCCAGCTCCTCGGCCAGAAGCGCCAGTTGTTTGCTCAGGGCCTCGCTTTGCGCGCTCAGCCCGTCGATCTGGTTGCCGATCTGGGCGCGGCGTTTTTGCAATTGCTCGGTGGCCTGTGCTTCGGAGAGCGCGCGCGCCTCCAAAAGCCGCATCTGGCCGCTGATCAGCCCCGCAACATCGCCGTTGCGTGCGCCTGCCGCGATGAGCAGCGGGTCGAAATCGGCGTTCAGCCGCCCATCGCGCTCGGCCTCCAGCCGCCCGCGCCGCGCCATCAATTCAAAAAGCTGCCCCTCGGTGATTGCCAGCCGCGAGCGCAATTGCGTGTCGTCGAGCCGCACCATCACGTCATCGGCGGCGACGCTTTGCCCTTCTTTGACCAAAACCGCCGCAACGACGCCGCCATCGGGGTGCTGCACGACCTGCCGGTTCTGATCGACCTTGATCTGCCCGCCCGCGATGATCGCGCCGGAAATCTGCGTGAAACTGGCCCATAGGCCAAAGCCGAAGATCAAGATCGCCAAGGCAATCAGACCGGTCATGAGCGGTGCGCGCGCGGGCCATTGATCGGCGCTCGCGCCGCCCGCGGTCTGGCGGCGCTGGGGTGCGGGGGCCGCGCCTGACGTCGCCTGCGCCCCAGAGGATTGCGCGGCGCGGTTTTGCGGCGCCGGCGCGCGGCTCGGGGCGGGTTTTGCAGCCGTCATCGCACACCTCCAGGGGTTTTGCTTGATTGGATTTGTTTATGGTTTTGAACCACTTCGCGCAAAACATCGTCTTTGGGGCCATAGGCCACGCGCCCGCCGTTCTCCAGCATCAAAAGCATATCGCATTCTTGGATCGCCGAAGGCCGGTGCGCCATGATCAGGATCGAGCGCCCTTCGGATTTCATCTGCCGGATCGCACGGTTGAGCGCTTGGCTGCCCTCGTTGTCGAGGTTCGAATTGGGCTCGTCGAGCACCAAAATCGCCGGATCGCCATACATCGCCCGCGCAAGGCCGAGGCGTTGGATTTGCCCGCCTGACAGCCGCCCCGAGGTGGCGCTCATTTGCGTGTCATAGCCTTGCGGCAGCTTGAGGATCATCTCATGCGCATCGGCCTTTTTCGCCGCTTTGACGACTTCGGCGGGATCGGGGGTCATCGACAGTTTGGCGATATTCTCGGCGATGGTGCCGTCGAAAAGCTGCACCCTTTGGGGCAGGTATCCGATGTGCTGGCCCAGAACATGCGGGTCGTAATTGTCTAAGGAGGCCCCGTCGAGGCGGATTTTGCCCGCCGCAGGCCGCCATGCGCCGGTGAGCGCGCGCGCCAGCGTCGATTTGCCCGCGCCCGAGGGGCCGATCACGCCCACCGCTTGGCCAGGGGCGACGGTAAAGCTGAGCATGCGCAGCGCGGCTTGCGCCTCGCCGGGAGGGACGATGGTGACCTGTTGCACTTCGAGCAAGGCTTTGGGTTTGGGCAAGGGGGTGCGCGCCGCAGGCGGGGGCACCTCGCCCAAAAGCTCGGTCAGGTTTTCCCACCCTTTGACCGCGCGCTGGACCAAGGGCCATTGCCCGATGGCCAATTCGATCGGCGCCAAGGCGCGGCCCATCAAGATCGACCCCGCGATCATCGCACCGGCGCTCAGCTCGTTTTGCAGCACCAGATAGGCCCCGAGGCCGAGCATCGCCGATTGCAAGAACAGCCGGAAGGTTTTGGTCGAGGCGGTGAACAGCCCGCCCAGATCGGCCGCTGCCACATGCTCTTGCAAGGCACGCGCGCGCAGCTTTTGCCAGCGGTCGAAAGCGGCATCGCGCATCCCCATGGAATGCACCATCTCGGCCTCGCCGCGCATCTGGTCGCTGACCGCTTCGGAATGGACATTGGCCATGGCGGCACGGCCTTGCGGCTGGCGTGTGGTGATCTGGTTGGCGATGGTGAGCGTCACCAGAACCACACCGCCCGCCAAGGCCAAAAGCCCCAGCCACGGGTGGAAGATCGCTATCGCGATCAAAAACAGCGGCGTCCAAGGCAGATCGAACAGCGCCATCAGGGCGGGCGAGGTCATCAACCGCTGCACCGCTTCGAGATCGCGCAGCCCCGTGGCGCTATTGTCATCTGGGCGCAGGGCGGATTTGAGCAGCACCGCCTCGAAGACCCGCCGGTCGAGCCGTGATTGGAACCGCGCGCCCACACGGGCCATGACACGCCCGCGCGCGTAGTCCAAAATCCCCATAATCGCATAGAGAAACAGCACCAGAACCGAGAGCGCGACCAGCGTCGCCACCGAACGCGAGCCGAGCACGCGGTCATACACCTGTAGCATATAGAGCGGGCCGGTCAGCATCAGAAGATTGGCAAAGAAGCTAAAGAGCCCGACGGCCCAGTAAAGCGTGCGGCTTTCCTGCCTTGCGCTGCGCAATTCGCGCTGGCCCGCTTCGATCTGTTGTTTGGTGCTCATGAGCGTGTTTTCGCCTTGTTGCGATTATTCGATTTTGGTCAATTGACGGGCAGTTTAAAATACAATCTGACCGATGGGTGGTTTCTGTCGCCAATTGGCCACATCTTGCCGCGTTTTCCGGCGCCAAGGGTGGGCATTGCGCGGCGTTCCTCTAGATAGGGTCATAAGCTCAATAGCGCGGAAATTCCATTGTCTTATTCACCTGTGCGCAAGCTGCTGCGTCCGATCCGCAACGCCTTGTTTCTAACCGGACTTCTTGGCCTGATGGCCTGCGCGACCCCCGAGGGCGCGCAGCTTTCCGATGGTGTGTGGGATCCTGACGAGGCGGCGAACCGCCGTGTCCACGCGTTCAACAAATCCCTCGACAAGGCGATTTTGGCCCCTGCGGGCAAAGGCTATGTCTCGATTGTGCCGGCCCCTGTGGTCTACGGCGTGTCGAATTTTTCCGACAATCTCTCCTTGCCTGGCACGGTTGTGAACAACCTTTTGCAGCTTGATCTGGGCGGCGCGCTCAAAAACACCGCGCGGTTTGCCTTCAATACGGTCGTCGGCGTGGGCGGTATTTTTGATCCGGCGGGCCTCATCGGTCTGCACGAAAAAGACACCGATTTCGGCCAGACCCTTGCGGTTTGGGGTCTGCCCGAGGGCAGCTATCTCGAACTGCCGGTGCTCGGCCCCTCGACGCAGCGCGCCGCCGCAGGCAAGGCCGTCGATCTGGTGACCAACCCTCTGTCCTATGTTTTGCCCGATCCTGAAAAATACTATGGCACCGGTGCCAGCGTCTTGTCGCGCCTTGGTGATCGCGGCCATTATGGCGATGCTTTGGACGATCTGTATAACAACAGCGCCGACAGCTACGCCGCCGCACGCTCGATCTATATGCAAAACCGCCGTTTCAATGTGGGCGAGGAGGAGGGGGCCTATGCCGATCCCTATGCCGACCCCTATGGAACTGCCGAGTAAGACGATTATATAAAGCCGGTATGCGCCGATCCGCGCCCCGTTTCGAGGAACCGAAGAATGAGTAAACTGTCACGCCGCCGCTTTTCATTGACCGCCTTGGCCGCGCTGGGCCTGTCGGGGGCGGCCTTGCCGCAAGCCGCATGGGCCTTGAACGACGCGCAGGCCAAAGCCTTGGTCGACAAGACCGTGGCGGAAATCAACCGCGTGATTTCCTCGGGCAAACCTTTGGGCGCGATGATTGCCGATTTCGAGAAAATCTTCATCCGCTACGCCGATGTGAACATCATCGCGCAATCGACGCTGGGCGCCGACAGCCGCCGCGCCAGCCCCGCGCAGCTGCGCGATTTCACCAATGCGTTTCGCGGATATGTGTCGCGCAAATATGGCAAGCGGTTCAACGAATTCGTCGGCGGTGTGATCACCGTCCAAGGCGTGCGGAAGGTCAAAAGCTATCACGAGGTGATTTCCACCGTGAAGCTCAAGGGCGAGGCGCCTTTCGAGGTGAAATTCCTCGTCTCCGACAAATCGGGCAAGGACCTGTTCTTTGACATGATCATCGAAGGGATCAGTCTGCGCCTGACCGAGCGCACCGAAATCGGCTCGATGCTGGACCGCCGCAAAGGCGATATCAACGCGTTGATCGCCGATCTGAAAAAAGCCGGCTGATACCCCGCGCGCCATGACGCATACACCGCGCGCGATGACGTAAAATAACGGCCCCCTCCCTTGCGGCGCGGGCCGTTTTTGTGCGCGGGTCATGCGGGCGGGTGGATTGTTTCGGTTCCGCGCTTGATTGATGACATTGAAACTTCTCGGCACCGTGGCGCTCTGTGCCACTGCGCTCACCGGCGGCACGGCGCAGGCCGCTTTGATCAACAGCTATGATTTCGACGGCTCCTATGCCGACACGCTCGGCGCGGGCAATGATCTTGTCGCCTCGGGCGGCACGATCTCGGGCGGCGAATATATCTTTTCGGGCAACCAAGGTCTGCGCCTCACCGATGCCTTGCCCAGCACCACGGATTACGCCATCGAGCTTGGCTTTTCGGTCACCGATTCCGTTGGCGGCTATAACAAGCTGATCGATTTTCAGGATCTCGCCTCCGATCTGGGGCTCTATATCTATAGCGGCACATTGGATTTCTACACCACCGGCGCCGGTGGCGGCTCGATCTCGGTGGGCCAAGACGTTGTGGTCGGCTTTGCCCGTTCGGGCGGGGTTCTGTCCTATTACCTCGACGGGGCCTTGATCGCGAGCGCGGCCGATACCGCCAACCAAGCCGTGTCGGGCGCCAATGTGCTGAACTTCTTCGAGGATGATTTTGCGACCAGCCAGAGCGAGAGCTTCGCGGGCGCGGTGGATTACATCCGCATTCACGACAATATCTCGACCTTCGGCGCCGAGCCGGCTCCTGCCGTGCCGCTGCCTGCGGGTCTGCCGCTCCTCTTGGGTGGTTTTGGTCTTCTGGGCCTGATGCGCCGCAAATCCTGAACGGCGACGTCGACTTGAAAACAGCGGCCGGTGCCTTGGGTGCCGGCCGTTTTGCTTTGCGCGGCTCATATGCGCCGATGCGCTCTCGCCCACGCGGCCGCCTCCGCCTCCGCCGTGCGGCGCGGGGCTAGCGGTTGCCCAAAATATCGCCCAACAGCCGCTCGATCGCGTTGCGCGGTCTTTGCGGTTGCGCCTGCGCGGGGGCGACTTGGCGCGGCGCGGCGCGCGGGGCAGGGCGCAGCATCGGCAAGGGGCGCGCTTCGGTGCCCTCATGCACGCGCACCATGGTTTCGTGCCAGATTTCCGCAGGCAGCCCCGATCCCGTGACCCCCGTCAGCGGCGTATTGTCGTCATATCCCATCCATACGCCGGTGACGTAATCGGCGGTAAACCCGAGGAACCACGCATCGCGCGCGGCCTGTGTGGTGCCGGTCTTGCCCGCCGCCTCGCGCCCCTCCAGACGGGCGCGCCGTCCGCTGCCGTTTTCGATCACGTTATGCATCATATAGATCAACTCGCGCGCCGCATCCTCGCGGATCACCCGCTCGCCGATGCCGGTGCCGCCATTGTCCATCAAGGCCTCGCTCTCGCCTTGCAGGCGCAATTCGACCAATCCGTAGGGCGTCACCGAGGAGCCGCCGTTCAAAATCCCCGCATAGGCGCCGGTCATCTCGATCAAAGTGCTTTCCGACACGCCAAGCGCCAAGGCAGGCCCCGCCGCCAGATCGCTTTGGATGCCGAAATCCTCCGCCACTTTGCGCACCATATCCAGCCCGACGCTTTGCGCGACCTTGATCGCCGGAATGTTGAGCGAATTGCGCATGGCCTCGTTGAGCGTCACGATGCCGTGGAATTTCTTGTCGTAGTTTTGCGGCGACCACGGCCCCGATCCGGCGATATTGATGGTCAAAGGCGCATCCTCGACCGTGTCGTCATAGCTATAGCCAAGCTCGAGCGCGGTGGCATAGACGAAGGGTTTGAAGGCCGATCCGGTTTGGCGCAGGGCTTGAGTTGCGCGGTTGAAGGCGCCCGACACTTTGGTTTTGCGCCCGCCCACCATGGCGCGCACCGCGCCATCGGCGCTCATCACGATGATGGCGGTTTGCGCTTTCGATCCCTCGCGCACCTTGTTTTCAAAGATGTAATTCATCGCATCTTCGGCGGCCTTTTGCAGCCGCTGGTCGAGCGTCGTGCGGATCACCACATCCTCGGTGGTGTTGCGGGTCAAAAACTCCGGCCCTGACGACATCACCCAATCGGCGAAATATCCGCCCGCCTTGGCCTCTGCGGCCTCGGACAATTCGGCCGGATTGTCGAGCGCATTGCGCGCCGCCGAATCCGACAGATAGCCTTGGTCATGCATCAACCCGATGATCAGCGCCCCGCGCTCTTGGCTCAGTTCGAGGTTATTGGTCGGGGCGAAACGCGTCGGCGCCTTGAGCAATCCGGCCAGCATCGCCGCCTCGGCGGGGTTGACCTCGGCGGCGGATTTGCCGAAATAGCGTTGGCTGGCCGCTTCGAACCCGCGCGCCCCCGCCCCGAGGAAGGCGCGGTTCATATAGACGGTGAGGATATCGTCCTTGGAGTATTTGACCTCCATCGCCAAAGCATAGGTCGCCTCTTTGATCTTGCGCCACAGCGAGCCTTGGCGGCAATCGTTCTCATAGGCGGTTTCACTTTTCCAATCCTCGGGCACATAGGGCACGCCCATGCACAAAAGCTTCGCGGTCTGCTGGGTGATGGTCGAGCCGCCGTTGCCCGACAAAGGTCCGCGCCCCGCGCGCAGGTTGATGCGCACCGCCGATGCGACGCCGCGCGGCGAGACGCCGAAATGGCGGTAAAACCGTTTGTCCTCGGTGGCGATAATGGCGTTGCGCAGATGCGGCGAGACGGTTTGCGCCGTCACCACGCCGCCGAATTGATCACCGCGCCAAGCAAAGACATTGCCCTCGCGGTCGAGCAACGTCACCGACCCGCGCGCCCGCCCGTCCAAAAGCGCGTCCAGATCGGGCAGGGTCGAGGCAAAATAGCCCACGCCAAGCGCAAGGATCATCGCCGTCACCGCGCCCACGCGCCACCCGATGCCCCAGATCATGCGAAACACGAACCGAAATACGCCCAAGACAAAGGCCGCAATCGGCCCGCGTTTGCGCGCGGGGCTGCGCCGTTTGGGGGCGGCTTTCGCGCGCGCCGGTTTGGCGGCCTTGGGTTTTGGCTTAGGCTTAGGCTTGGCCTTGGAATAGCGTTTGTCCGCCACCAAAGGCGGACGACGACGACCTGAATCACTCATGTATTGCCCTGCTCGGCATTGTTGTTTGGCGGCACAATACAGGCAAAGCGCGCGGATGTTGAGGCAAAGCCCGCGCTGCGGGCGTTAAAATTTCGATCAAAATTTGAGCAACAAAATTAATATGCACAAAAAATAGGCGCGAGAGGCGGGTTTTGCCCAAGACCAGCCCCGCATTGCCTTCCCCCACGGCGCAATAGCGGCTTTTCCTGAGCGGGCAATTCGCGGCGCAAGCTGTGACAAGTAACTGAAGGGGACCAAGGTGAAACTGATTATTGCAACAATCAAACCGTTCAAGCTTGAGGAGGTCCGCGAGGCGCTGACCGAAATCGGCGTGCGCGGGATGATGGTAACCGAGATCAAGGGCTTCGGCTCGCAATCTGGCCACACCGAAATCTATCGCGGCGCCGAATATGCCGTGAATTTCGTGCCGAAAGTGAAACTCGAAATCGTGGTCAGCGCCGCAATGGCCGATCAGGTTGTCGACACGATCACCAACACCGCCAAGACCGGTAAAATCGGCGACGGCAAGATTTTTGTTCTGGACGTCCAGCAGGCCGTGCGCGTGCGCACCGGCGAGACGAACGGGGACGCGCTGTAAGCGGCGCCGAGGGAAAGGAAAGACTTATGAAAACTCTCACGAAACTTGGGTTGACCGCTGCGCTGATCGCGCTGCCCAGCCTTGGCCTTGCGCAGGATGGCCCGACGCCGGGTGTCAACGCATCGACCGACACTGTGTTTATCCTTAACTCGCTGCTCTTCCTTGTTGGCGGTTTTTTGGTGTTCTGGATGGCTGCTGGCTTTGCCATGCTCGAAGCCGGTCTGGTGCGCTCCAAAAACGTCACCATGCAGTTGATGAAGAACATCGCGCTCTTCTCGCTCGCGGCGATCTTCTACTACCTTATCGGCTATAACCTGATGTATCCGCTGGGCACATGGTCGGTTGACGGCGTGCTTTCGGGCGTTTGGGGCCCTGGCGTTCTTGAAGCCGTCGGCGTGACCTCCGATGCGGCGGATGACTATTCCTATGCCTCCACGGGTTCGGATTTCTTCTTCCAGCTGATGTTCTGTGCCACCACGGCTTCGATCGTTTCGGGCACTTTGGCCGAGCGCATCAAACTGTGGCCCTTCTTGATCTTCACGATCGTTTTGACGGCGGTGATCTACCCGCTGCAAGCCTCGTGGAAATGGGGCGGCGGTTTCCTTGACCAAGCCGGTTTCCTCGACTTCGCCGGTTCGACCGTTGTGCACTCGGTTGGCGGTTGGGCCGCTTTGACCGGCGCGCTGATCCTCGGTCCGCGTATCGGCAAATACACCAAAGAAGGCCGCACCGTGCCGATCCCCGGCTCGAACCTGACGCTGGCGACTTTGGGCACGTTCATCTTGTGGCTCGGTTGGTTCGGTTTCAATGGCGGCTCGCAGCTGGCCATGGGCACCGTGGGTGATGTCGCCGACGTCAGCCGTATCTTTGCCAACACCAACACAGCCGCGGCTGGCGGTGCGATTGCCGCTCTGATCCTGACGCAGATCCTCTATAAAAAGCCGGATTTGACCATGGTTCTCAACGGCGCATTGGCGGGCCTCGTGTCCATCACCGCCGAACCGCTGACCCCCTCCTTGGGTGCGGCCACCTTGATCGGCGCTGCCGGCGGTGTGATCATCGTCTTCGCGGTTCCCTTCCTCGACAAGCTGAAAATCGATGACGTTGTCGGTGCCATTCCGGTTCACCTGATCTGCGGCATCTGGGGCACCATCGCGGTTGTCTTCACCAATGGTGATGCGTCGCTGGGCACCCAGCTCTACTCGATCATGGTTGTGGGTATCTTCACCGTCGTCACCTCCGGTGTGGTCTGGTTCATCCTCAAGGCCGTCATGGGTCTGCGGGTGTCCGAAGAAGACGAGATCAACGGTCTCGACCTCGCCGAACTGGGGATGGAAGCCTATCCCGAATTCTCCAAGGGCTGATTACCTCCTTCCGATCAGTCTTTGACAAGCACTTCCCGGGCGCTCGCGCCCGGGATTTTTGTTTTGAGGGGGTAGAGAGTGGGCCGCGGGCCGCTCCTGCGCGCTTTGGCGTGATGCACCGCCCATCGGCGTGATGCAGCGCCCTTCGGCGTGATGCGCCCGTCGGCTTACTGCGCCGCGGCCAGAGCCTCGCGGCATTTGGTAATCATGAATTCGGTAAATAGCTGCACCTTGGGATCGCGCAGCTTGCGGCTCGGCGTCAGGCAGGCCAGCCGCGCAGGCACCGGCGGCGTCGCGGCGGCCACTTCGACCAATGCGCCGCTGGCCAGATGTTCGGCCACCTCGAAACGCGGCTTCATCATGATCCCCGATCCGCCCAAAGCCCATCCGGTCAACACATCGCCATCGTCGCTTTCCATCGGTCCGCTGACCGCATAGGCGCGCGGGCCGCTCGCGGTTTGCAGGCTCCAGCGAAATTCGCGCGCCCCTGGAAAGCGCAGGTTCAGGCAATCATGCCCCGCCGCGATCAAATCCTCGCCATCCTTCGCCATCCCGCGCGCGGCGATATAGGACGGCGCCGCGCACAGCAGCCGCGCGCAATCGGCAATCACGCGGATTTTCAGATCGCTATCGCCCAGCGGCCCCAGATGAAACGCCAGATCAAGCCCTTCGCCCATCACATCCACCACCCGATCCGACAGGCGCAGCCGGATGTCGATCTCGGGGTAGAGCGCCTTGAACTGCGGCACCGCAGGCGCGATGAGCCGCCGCCCGATCCCCAAAGGCGCGGCGACGAACAACGTGCCGCGCGGGCTTTGGCTGGCCTGCATCACGGCGGCCTCTGCCGTGTCGATCGCCTCCAAGATCGCGCAGGCCCCGTCATAGAACAACCGCCCGTGCTCTGTCGGGCTGAGCGAGCGGGTGGTGCGGTTGAACAGGCGCACGCCAAGGTGCTTTTCCAACTCGCCGATCCGCGCCGAGGCCACGGCGGGCGAGCTGCGCTGATCACGCGCTGCCGCGCTCATGCTGCCCAACTCATAGACACGGACGAACATTTTGACGTTGTTCACATAGGCCATTTTCAATGCCTTCTTGAAACTGCTGGTGTTATTTGCAGGATTAACAAAAAGGCGGCCGCTGCGATAGCCTTGGCAAAACCGTGACCCGACAGGAGAGATGCGCGATGTATGATCTGGCAGCAATGGGCGAATGGATCGAATTTGCGGTGCGCTGGGTGCATGCGATCACCGCCATCGCGTGGATCGGTTCGTCCTTCTATTTCATCGCGCTGGATCTGGGCCTGCACCGCGACCGCAATCTGGCCTCCGGCGCGGATGGCGAGGAATGGCAGGTCCACGGCGGCGGCTTTTACCATGTGCAAAAATACCTCGTCGCCCCCGATGCCATGCCCGATGACCTGATCTGGTTTAAATGGGAAAGCTACTCTACATGGCTGAGCGGCTTTGCCCTTCTGGTGCTGGTCTATTACCTCGGCTCGGAATTCTACCTCGTCGATCCCGCCGTGGCCGATATCGCCGGATGGCAGGCGATCTTGATCTCCATCGCCTCGCTGGCCTTTGGCTGGCTCGCCTATGACCGCATCTGCAAATCGCGCTTTGGCGATGACAACACGCGGCTGATGGTGCTGCTTTATGTGATCCTTGTGGGCATGGCCTATTTCTACACATCGGTGTTTTCGGGCCGCGCCGCTTTGCTGCATCTGGGGGCATTTACCGCCACGATCATGTCGGCGAATGTGTTTTTCATCATCATGCCGAACCAGCGCATCGTCGTTGCCGATCTCAAGGCGGGGCGCACGCCGGATGCCAAATACGGCAAGATCGCCAAACAGCGCAGCACCCATAACAACTATCTGACCTTGCCGGTGATCTTCTTGATGCTGTCGAACCATTATCCTTTGGCTTTCGCATCAGAAATGAACTGGCTCATCGCGGCGCTGGTGTTTTTGATGGGGGTGACGATCCGGCATTATTTCAACTCGCTGCACGCGCGCAAAGGCAATCCGACGTGGACATGGTTGGCCACTGCCGTCTTGTTCATCGTGGTGATGTGGCTCTCCACCGCGCCGATGTTCCGTTCGGGCGAGCCCGAAGAGGCCAGCGGCGCCGCCTTGCGCTTTGCGCAGGCCGAGGGTTTTGCCGAGGTGCATGACATCGTGCTGGGCCGCTGCTCCATGTGCCACGGCGCAGAACCTGCGTGGGAGGGGATGCATTGGCCGCCCAAAGGCGTGCGGCTGGAGACCGAGGCGCAAATCGCCCGCCAAGCGCGCGAGATCTATCTGCAAGCGGGGTTGACCCATGCCATGCCGCCCGCCAACCTGTCCTATATGGAGCCTGCCGAACGCGCCAAAATCGTCGCGTGGTATCGCGCCGCCACCGGCGGCTAGGCGCAAGCAAGCGCAATTTTCGGGCGGTGAGCCGCGCGAAATCCACCGTGGATAACTCCCATCTTGTCATAGTCGAATCGCGCGATCCTATGCTAAGTCTTGGGGCATGTCCCAAGCGCACCCCTATATGAGCGATCCTACCGCCCCCGATGCCCCCGCCCCCGTGATCCGTCAACTCGATGAGGGGGCGATCAACCGCATCGCGGCGGGCGAGGTGGTCGAACGCCCCGCCTCGGCGGTCAAGGAATTGGTCGAGAACGCCATCGACGCGGGCGCGCGGCGCATCGAGGTGGCCTATGCGGATGGCGGCAAAACCTTGATCCGCGTCACCGATGACGGCTGCGGCATCGCGCCCGAGGACCTGCCCTTGGCCATGTCGCGCCATGCCACGTCGAAGATCGACGGCTCGGACCTTCTGGACATCCACACCTTCGGGTTTCGCGGCGAGGCCTTGCCCTCGCTCGGCGCGGTGGGGCGGCTGAGCATCACCTCGCGCGCCAAGGGGCAGGCCGCCGCCGAAATCCGCGTCGCGGGCGGCAAGACCGAAGCGGTGCGCCCTGCGGCTCTGGGCGCGGGGACGGTGGTCGAACTGCGCGATCTGTTTTTCGCCACCCCTGCGCGGCTCAAATTCATGCGCACCGACCGCGCCGAGGCGGGGGCGATCACCGCCACGGTCAAACGCCTCGCCATGGCCGAACCCTCGGTCGGCTTCACCCTGCGCGATGTGTCGGGCGGCGGCGAGGGGCGCGTGGTGTTTCGCGCCGATCCCGAAAACGGCGAATTGTTCGAGGCCCTGCACGGGCGGCTGGCGGCGATTTTGGGCCGCGAATTTGCCGAAAACGCCCTGCGCATCGATACCGAACGCGACGGGCTGCGCATGACGGGCTATGCCGCTTTGCCGACCTATTCGCGCGGCTCCTCGGTGGCGCAATATCTCTTCGTCAACGGCCGCCCCGTCGAGGACAAGCTGCTGTTCGGCGCCCTGCGCGCCGCCTATTTCGATTTCCTGAGCCGCGACCGCCATCCCGCCGCAGCATTGTTCATCGATTGCGACCCGCAGCTTGTCGATGTGAACGTCCACCCCGCCAAATCGCAGGTCCGTTTCCGCGATCCCGCCCTTGCGCGCGGGCTGATCGTCTCGGGGCTGCGCCATGCCTTGAGCGAAGCGGGCCACCGCGCCTCGACCACCGTCGCGGGCGCGACCTTGGGCGCGTTTCGCGCCGAGGGCGCAGCGCCCACGGCCAATGGCGCGGCGCGCATCTACCAGATGGACCGCCCCTCATTGGGCGCGCGCATGGCCAGCTATGCCGCCCAAGCCCCCGCCGCATCAGAGGGTGGATTTGCCGAATTCGAGAGCGGATTTTCGGGCGGGTTTCTGGGCGGCGCATCGGGCCGCATCGAGGCCCCCGCGCAAGAGGACGCCCCCGAGGTCCAAGACCTGCCGCTGGGCGCGGCGCGCGGCCAAGTGCATGAAAACTATATCATCGCGCAGACCGCCGATGGCATGGTCATCGTCGACCAACACGCCGCGCATGAGCGTTTGGTCTATGAAAAACTCAAAAAGCAGATGGCCGAAAACGGCGTCGCGGCGCAGGCCCTTTTGATCCCTGAAATCGTCGAAATGTCCGAGGGCGATGCGGCGCGTTTGATGGAACATGGCGAAGACCTCGCCCGCCTTGGCCTGACGCTTGAACCCTTTGGCGGCGGCGCCATTGCCGTGCGCGAAACCCCCGCGATCTTGGGCGAGGTCAATGCCCGCGCGCTGGTGCTCGATATTCTTGACGAATTGGCCGACCAAAACGAAAGCATGGCCGTCCAAGTCCGCATCGAAGCCATCCTCAGCCGCGTCGCCTGTCACGGGTCGATCCGCTCGGGCCGCCGGATGCGCGCCGAGGAGATGAACGCCCTGCTGCGCGAGATGGAAGCCACGCCGCATTCGGGCCAATGCAACCATGGCCGCCCCACCTATGTTGAACTCAAACTGGCCGATATCGAGCGGCTGTTCGGACGCACATGATCGAGATTTCCGGCCACAGCTTTGCGCTCAATGACCCGCTTGTCCTGCTGATCGGCGGGGCGGCGCTTTTGGTGTTGTTCTTGCTGGTCCAGACCGCCCGCGCCGCCGCGCGCAGCGCCCGCATGGCCGAACCTTTGGCCCAGCAGATGGTGGCCTTGGGCCAACGGGTGCAGACCCTTGGCGACGGGCAACAACAGCTTGCCGGCGGGTTGAGCCATGTTTCCGAAGCGCAGGCCGCCTCGCAAACCGCGATGCTGCAACTGATGGAAAAACGCCTCGCGCAGGTCTCCGAGCAGATGCAGGAAAACCTGCACGGCAGCGCGCGGCGCACGGCGCATTCTTTGGGCGAATTGCAAGAGCGGTTGAAAACCATCGACAAGGCGCAGGACAATATCACCAAATTGTCGGGCGATGTTTTGAGCCTGCAAGACATCTTGTCGAACAAACAGACCCGCGGCGCTTTTGGCGAAATCCAGCTCAACGATATCGTCTCCAAGGCCCTGCCCAAGGACAGCTATACGCTGCAAGCGACGCTCTCGAACGGCAAACGCGCCGATTGCCTGATCCATCTGCCCAATCCTCCGGGGCCGATTGTGGTCGACAGCAAATTCCCGCTGGAGGCCTATGAGGCGCTGCGCAATGCTTCGACGCAGGACGAATTGAACCGCGCGGCGCAGGGCATGCGCGCCTCGGTCAAGGCGCATATCAAGGCGATTTCCGATAAATATATCATCGAGGGCGAAACCGCCGACGGGGCGCTGATGTTCCTGCCCTCCGAAGCGGTTTACGCCGAGCTGCACGCCAATTTCCCCGCCCTTGTGCGCGAGGGCTTTGCCGCGCGGGTCTGGATCGTCTCGCCCACGACCTGCATGGCGACGCTGCACACGATGCGGGCGATTTTGAAGGACGCAAGGATGCGCGAACAGGCGGGCAATATCCGCCGTGAACTGGCGCTTTTGCACGGCGATGTGGACCGTTTGGGCAGCCGCGTCGAAAACCTCGACCGCCATTTCGGCCAAGCCAGCAAAGACATCGCAGAGATCAAGATATCGGCCGACAAAGCCGGACGGCGCGCGCAGCGTCTGGACAATTTCGATTTCGAAGAATTGGCCCCCGACACCCCCGAAACCGCCACCGCCGCTCTGGCGCAGGCCGCCAAAGCGGTGGAGTAGGGGGCGTCCGGCCCCGCAATCGGGCCGCATGCCCGCGTTCTGCCCCATTGAGCGATGCTGCGCGATGCGCGCAGGACCTGTTGGTGAATGTTCGGGATATTGTGTTGCGGCCTTACTGAGGGCGGGGTTGCATTGCCTGCTCAAGAACCGCATGTGCATCCCATCTTTTGAAGAACTTCGCGTAATAGACGGGTTGGCGCGGCTCATACTCGTGATCAAAGCGCATCGGATCCGCGCCACGAGCCAGAAGGTGGCGGATGACGCGCGGTGACGACCACATCGCCGCAGTATGCAAAACGCTTTCGCCCAATGTCGCGGACAAATTTATATCCGCCCCGGCTTCAATGAGCAGGTCGATCAAGCGCATTGTGACCTCGGCTCGCGCGCTCTGGCTGCGATTGTTCAAGGGATCCGGATCGCCTTCGATCTGCAGGACGTGCTTGAGAGGTGTAAATCCTTGATCATCAACAAAGTTGATTTCAGGTTTCTTGCTCAAAACCCATGCCACGCAGGCTTCGTTCGCCCAACCGATCGCCGTGCTCAATACCTCGCGCCCCCCGTCCCCGTCGGCCCAAGGCAGATCAGACACGCGTTGCGAAAGCTCATCCAGAAGGGCGATATCGCCATCGAAAAGGGCGTCGTAAAACTCGTCTTCGCTCGACATTTATGCGCGTTCCGGATTTGCGGTTTTCCCCGTTCTATCACGAAACCGCGCGTCATCTAACGCGCAATTGCGGCATCGCGCTCAAGGGTGCCATGGCGGGACCTCTGCGCTGTGCCTCGCATCGCGCCTGTTGCCCATGAGCTGCGCCCTAAATCTTGAAGAACGGTTGCAGCAAGCGGGGCAAAAATCCGTTGAACCGGAGCGGCGCGTCGGTGGCGGCGAGGCAGATGCAATCCTCGCCGATATCGGCGATTGGCGTGTGGGTGTCGGTCTCATCGGCGATCTCGATGTCACCGGCGGCAAAGCGGTCCTCTTCGTCGCGAAACGCGCCTTTGAGCACCAAGGTCAATTCTGTGCCGCGGTGGCCGTGGTCGGGCATCGCCGCCCCTGCGGGGATATAGAGCAAACGCACCGAGGCCTCTTTGGAGGTGGGCAAAATCGCCTGTTTCACACCCATGCCGAGCGGGCGCCATTTCACCGCATCCAGATCGCCGCCGATGTAATCTTGGACGGGGGCGGGCAGGGCGTTGGCGGATTTGCGCGCCGGATCGGCCGGTTTGGCCGCTTCGGCCTGCGCTGTGGGCGCGCCCGATTTGATCCGCGCCAACGTCGCGGCAAGGCTGCCCTGCGCCATCGCGCTTTGCGCATTGCCCTCCAGAACCGCGCCGCCAAGCGCATCAAAGCTCTGGGCGCGGGCGCGGCACTCGTCGCACATCGACACATGCGCCGCGATCACAAGGTTAAAGGCCTCGGGCAGGCTGCCCGCCGCATAGCCCATCAACAGGGCGTCATCGAGATGGTGTTTGATCTGGTCTGTCATGGCATCGCGTGGCGCAAACGGTCAAGCGCCAGCCTCAATCTGGATTTAATAGTGCCGAGCGGTAGCCCCGTCTCGGCGGCGATTTCGGAATGGCTCAGATCGGCGAAATAGGCCCGCTCGACCAAAGCACGTTGTTTTTCGGGCAGCGTCGCGAGGGCCTCGGCCAATTGCGCGCTTTCTTGTTGCAGGCCCAAAACCTCCTCTTGCGGCGGCTCGGGCTCATGGCCCCACGGCAGGTCTTCTGGCTCGGGGCGGCGCTGTTTGCGCAGCGCGTCGATGCGACGGTTACGCGCGATGGTGAAAATCCATGTCGCCAAAGAGGCCCGCGACGGATCGAACAGATGCGCCTTGTGCCACAGCGTCGTCATCACCTCTTGGGCGCATTCCTCGGCCAATCCGCCCTCGGCCCCCGACCGGATGAGATAGCCTTTGATGCGCGGCGCGAAATGGGCAAAGACCTCGGCAAAGGCGGCTTCGTCGCGGGCATCGCGGATGCGCTGCATCTGGGGGATCCAGTCGCGCTCGGGCTGGTCTTTTTGTCCTGTCACCCGTTTAGCCTTCGCCTTGGTGGTCCTCTTGCGATGATCCATAGCACAGGATGCCGCGCGCGGCGAGAGAGCCGCGCCGCTGTCTTGCGGCGGGCGGTGATCCAGAAGATCGCTCAACTCATGGGCGCGGCTGTCTTGTAACATGGGATGTCTACGCAGCCCGCGCCAAGGCGGATCAGTTTTGTGGCGATTTTTTTGCCCGATGTTTTGCTGGGCGTTTTGCTGCGCGGATTTGCGCGGGGGGCAGCGCGCGGGTGATCGGGCGCGCCAAACCTGTTCTTCGCGCCGCGCGCATGCGCAAGAAGATCGCCAAAAGTGATCCGAACCCGCCGCGCCCGCGTAAGTTTATTGCACCGATGCAATATCGACGTGATACCGACGTCATACAGACCGCCCGAAACGGGCCAATTTCAAGGACTTGCCCATGCCATTCGAACAGACCCCGACGCGCCGCCGCATCGCAATTATCGGCGCAGGGATCAGCGGCATGGGAGCGGCATACCGGCTCTCTATGCGCCACGACGTCACCTTGATCGAGGCCGAACCGCGCCTTGGCGGCCATGCGCGCACCAAGATTGCCGGACGAAATGGCGACCAACCCGTCGATACCGGATTCATCGTGTTCAACTACGCCAATTATCCCAATATGGCGCAGCTTTTTGCCGAGCTGGACGTGCCGGTATGCGAGAGCCGGATGAGCTTTGCCGCCTCGCTGGATGGCGGGGCATTCGAATACGGGTTGGACACGTTGAACGCGGTCTTCGGGCAGCGGTCAAATGTGGTTTCTGCGAGCTTTATCAAGATGTTGCGCGATATCACGCGGTTTAACGCCAAGGCGCTCGAAGCCGCTGACGACCCCGATATGAGCGTGGGTGATCTGATCGCCAAACTGGGGCTGGGGGCGTGGTTTCGCGACCGCTATTTGCTGCCTTTGTCGGGGGCCATCTGGTCCACGCCGAAAGAGAAAATCCTCGACTTTCCCGCCGCTGCCATGGTGCAATTCTTTGAAAACCATGCGCTTTTGCACCACAGCGGCCAACACCAATGGTTTACCGTCCAAGGCGGCAGCATCGAATATGTGCGCCGTCTCGAGGCCGCTTTGATCGCCCGCGGCGCCCGCCTGCGCCTCGGTGCGCCGGTAAGCGGCGTGCGCCGCCACGCCGGCGGCGTCGAGCTGCGCATAGGGGGCGGCGAATGGGAAGGCTTCGACGAGGTGATCTTTGCCACCCATGCCGACGATAGCCTTAATTTATTGAGCGATCCGAGCCCCGAAGAGCGTGCCGCCTTGGGCCAGATCCGCTATCAACCCAATGATATTGTGCTCCATGCCGATGCCAGCGTCATGCCCAAACGGCGCCGCGTCTGGTCGGCGTGGAACTACACCGAAGCGCCCCAGCGCCGCAGCGGACAGATCGATCTGACCTATTGGATGAACGCCTTGCAGCCGATCCCGCAGGACGATCCGATGTTCGTCACCCTCAACAGCCAACGCCCGATCCGCGAGGCGTTGATCTATGACAGGGTCACCCTGCGCCATCCGGTCTATGATGGTGCCATGTTCGCGGGGCAAAAAGCCGTAAGGCATTTGAATGGCACGCAAAATACATGGTTCTGCGGCGCGTGGATGCGCCACGGGTTCCATGAGGACGGGCTGACCAGCGGGCTTGAGGTCGCCGATCAGATCGAAGCGCGCCTGCCGCTGCCCTTGGCCGCAGAGTGAGACCGCACAGTGAGACCGCAAAGCGAGGCACAGATGGGCCGGATCGACCATATTGCAGGCCACACATGGCACGGGCGCAAGGGCGCGGTGGACAATAAATTCCGCTATGGCGTGGACTATGTGCTCTTGGACGCCGAGGCCGAGGTCAAAGCGCCACGGCTTTTCGCGCGCAACCGCCGCGCGCTGGTCTCGCTGCTTGACCGCGACCACGGCGGCGCGCCAAAGCGCGGGCGCGGCGCGGCGTGGGTGCGCGAGGTCTTGGCGCGCGAGGGACTGCAAGCCCCTGAACGTATTGAGATTTTGGCGCAGCCGCGGGTGTTGGGCCATGTGTTCAATCCGGTCTCTTTCTGGCTGTGCTCTGACGGAGAGGGGGCGCTGCGCGCGGTGATCGCGGAGGTGACAAATACCTTTGGCGACCGGCACAGCTACCTTTGCGCCCATGCGGACGGCAGCGCCATCACCGCGCAAACGCCGCTCATGGCGCAAAAGCTCTTGCATGTCTCGCCGTTCCAGCCGCAAAGCGGCAGCTATAGCTTCCGCTTTGACATCCGCCCTGATCACATCGGCATTCTGATCGATTATACCCGCGGCAATGATGCGGCGGCGGGCGGGGTGACGGCGACGCTGACCGGAGCGCGCAAGCCTTTGACGACAATGGGGATTTTGAGGATGCTCTTGCGCCGCCCCTTCGGCTCGCGCCGCGTGCAGGCGCTTATTTTCTGGCAGGCGTTGAAACTAAAGCTCAAGGGCGCGCGTTATCGTAGCAGGCCCGCGCCGCCCGCGCGCGAATTGAGCCGTTGATGCGAAAGGACCGCCCATGACCGACCACGCCACATCCGAAAAATCCGGCGCCGCTTGGGCGTCGAAACGCTATTGGCTGATCGGGGCGAGCGAGGGGCTGGGCGCCGCCTTGGCCCATCACCTGAGCCGCGCGGGGGTCGAGCTTGTGCTATCGGCGCGCAGCGAGGAGGCCTTGCAAGACCTTGCCGCAAAGCTGCCTGGTAAGGCCGAGGTGCAGGTGCTTGATGTCACCGATCTGGCCTCCGTCACCGCTGCGCATCAGGCGGTCGGCGAGGTGGACGGGGTGGTCTATCTGGCCGGTGCCTATTGGCCGATGAGCACGGGCGAATGGGACGCGGAAAAATCCGCGATTATGGCCGATGTGAACCTTGGCGGCGCGCTGCGCTGTTTGGGCACCATCGTTCCGCCGATGGTGGCGCGCGGCCACGGGCATGTGGTGGTGACCGGATCGCTGAGCGGTTTTCGCGGCCTTCCCGGATCGATCGGCTACACGGCCTCCAAGGCGGGGATCATGTCCTTGGCCGAATGTATGAAGGCCGATCTGCGCGGCACGGGGGTCAAGGTGCAATTGGCCAACCCCGGTTTCATTCGCACCCGTTTGACCGACAAGAACGATTTCAAAATGCCGCAGATCATGGAGCCCGAGGCCGCCGCGCGCGAGATCTTTGAACTGATGTGCTCAAGCAGCTTTGCCAAAAGCTTCCCCGCGCCCTTTGCATGGCTCTTTCGTTTGGCGCAATTTTTGCCCAGCGGGCTGTATTTCAGGCTCTTCTCCTGACCCGCGCGCATTTGCGCAGGATCAAAGACTGCACCGCCTGCCTGCCGCAAAATGGGGTCGACCCAAGCGCGAAAGGACGGTCGATATGTTGGAAATTTCGGTTAGGAAAGTCGCACAAGTGGCGCTTATGGCGCGCGAGCTTGGCCGCGCCGAGGGCGAGTTGCGCGGATTTATCGACACGCTCACCGAGGAAGAGGCGACAAGCCTCGTCGCGGTGATGTGGATCGGGCGCGACAGTTTCTCTGCGGACGAGTTGGAAGCGGCCATCGCCACCGCCGCCAATGAGGCCACCACCCCCGCCAGCGAATATCTCATCGGCACGCCGCTGTTGGCGGATCATCTGGAGGCGGGGCTGGAGGCGCTGGGCCTGTCGGCGTCTGAGGAAGAAGACGATCTGATGCGGCCCTGAGGCGCAGCGCCGCGATCAAAGCGCGGCGATATGCTTTGCAAACAGCGCCTCCGCGCGTTGCCACACCGGCCCCATGGCGGTCAGGTCCAAGATCGCGGGCAAAAGCTGCGCGGCGAAATCGGCCGAGGATTCGCGTGGCAGCATCGCGGGCAGGTTATCGATCGCCATAATGTCGAGCGGCGGCTGTTGCGCCACGCGCAGCACCGGCGCCTCCCATGTGGTGGCGCGCTGGTAGAGCGGCACGGGGTTGTAATCGCTATCGGGATCGCAGGCGATATCGCCAATCGCCGTCAGCGCGCGCGGGGCGTCAAGCGCATCCGGCCCGACGAAGACCGGCGTGCCAGGGCGCGCGTAGATACAGTTAAAGAAAATCTCATGGTCGAGGATTTGCGCAAAAGGGCCGCCCGATGCGGTCTCTTCCATGTCCCAAAGCGTGGTGGCAAGCCCCATCGCGGCGCATAGGTCCGCCGCCCCCGTGCCCACGCGCCCCTTGGCCCCGATGACCAAGGCTTTGGGCGATTTTTCCGCCGCCCCTGCCGCGCGCAGAGCCGCCGCAAGATCGGCGTTCATCGCTTCCTTGTCCGTATAGCTGCGCGCGGGCGGGCAGATCGCGCCGCTTTGCTGCGCGGCCCATGCGCGCAAGGTGACCGCCGCCCCCGCATAGCCCGCCCAATAGCCAAAGGCCGCGATCCGCCGCCCGTTTTCATCCGTCAGATACTCCAGATCGAGCAGCGTGCCGCCACCGGCGCGAAACCGCTCCAACAGCATGCGGCCCGAATGTTGCCCCTTATAGGCATGGCCGAACATGATGTGGCGATGGGGCAGGGGCGTGCCGTCATCGGGCAATTCCTTGAGGCCGAAAATCACCGCATCGCGCGGGGCATCGGGCCAACTGCCTTCGGGCGCGATGCGCGCTCCGGCGGCGCGGTAGCCCTCTATTTCGATAGCGCGCTGGCGGCTTTGCTCGACCGTCACGCGCAGCCCCGCCGCGATCAATTGCGCCGCCCCCTCGGGCGTCAGCCCCGTACGGGCCTCGTCGGATCGGGATTCGGCGCGTAGCCACAGGTGCAAGGCGGGAGAGGTCATGGATCGGCCCTTTGAAGGTGCAATATGGGACCGGCGCAAGGGCCGGATGGATTGGACCGCAATCTAGGGTCTCGGGGCGCAATGCTCCATCCCCGTAAAAGCCGCAATAAGGGTGTCGGTGCGGCGGGTATTTATCATGATAAATTGACAGCGCGCCAAAGCCGCGCCACAGTCACGCCAAACCGCGCGCCCGAAGGATGCCCCATGATACCCGTAAATCCCGACCGTTTTCTCGCCGATCTGCATGAACTGCGCGCCATCGGGGCCTCGGGCATCGGCAAGGGCGTGGTGCGCCCCGCCTTTAGCCGCGCGGATATCGAGGCGCGCCAATGGCTCGGCGCGCGTATGGCGCAGGCGGGGCTGTTGGTCGAGATTGATCCGGTCGGCTCGGTCTGGGGGCTGGCGCAGGCGGAAAAATCCCTGCTCATCGGCTCGCATAGCGATACGCAGCCCGAGGGCGGATGGCTTGACGGGGCGCTTGGCGTCATCGCGGGGCTGGAGATCGCGCGCGCCAGTATCGAGGCGGGCGGGCCGCCCGTATCAGCGGTGAGTTTTCAAGACGAAGAAGGCCGCTTTGGCGTTACCACAGGCAGCACGATCTGGTCCGGCGGTTTGTCGCTGGAGACGGCGGATGACTTGACCGACCGCGACATGATCAGCTTTGCGCAGGCGCGCGGTGCTATGGCGCATCTGGTGACGGGACCATTTGTCGATCCGGCGCGGTTCAGCGGCTTTTTGGAGATGCATATCGAACAAGGCCCGTGGCTTGATCAGGCGGGCGAGGCCGCCGCCGTGGTCAGCGATATCGTCGGCATCCGCGATATGCGCATCACCTTTGAGGGGCAACAAAACCACGCGGGCACCACGCCGATGCACCTGCGCCGCGACGCCTTCCAGGCGCTGGGAGCCTTTAACGCGCGCCTCGCAGAGCGGCTGCGCAATGTGGTCACGCCGCAAACGGTTTGGACCATCGGCCATGTGAACCTGAGCCCCAATGCCCATTCCGTCGTGCCTGGAAAAGCAGTGTTTTCGATGCAGTGGCGCGATGGGGATGCGGCGCGTCTGGCGCGGATGGAAGAGATCATCCGCGAGACCGCAAGCGAGATCGCGCAAGAGCATGGCATGGGCTTGGGCTATTCGTCGATGCTGGGCCTTGAGCCGGTGCCCATGGACGCAGCGATGCGCGCGGCGCTCGAAGCGGCGGCGACCGAACATGCGGCGGGGCGCTGGCGCAATTTGCAATCGGGCGCTCTGCATGATGCGGCAAACCTGTCGCGGCTCATGCCGGTGGGGATGTTGTTTGTGCCCTCAATCGACGGGATTTCTCATGCGTTTGAGGAGGACACCCGCGACGAGGATCTCACGCGCGGGCTGCATATCCTTGCAGGCGCGGCGTCGCGGATCGCGCCGAAGGGCGGTCAGGCCGCGCGGTCATAGCCGCGGCGCAGCGCGCTTTCGCGCCAACGGTCGGCGGCCTCGCTGGCATGGCGCAGATTGGCGAATATCGCCACTTCCATCCGGCCCCTGCCACCCTTGCGCCCCCATTCGCGCAGCACCGAGACCTCTTCAAACAGGTTGAACGCGATCTCGACGCGGTAGTAGCGCGCCGGACCTTTGGACGGTGTGTGATACATGAGGCAGCATGTCATGCCCCGAATCGTAGCGCCGCGCGATTCGCGGATCAAGAGCGCGCAGCGCGGCCTTCCGTAAGGTGAGCGCCAAGAGGACCCGCCCGCCTCAGCCCCAATCCACATCGCCCAAAAAGATATAGCCCGCGCCATAAATGGTTTTGATCAACTGCGGGTTCTTGGGGTCCTCGCGCAGCTTGGTGCGCAGCCGCGAGATGCGCACATCCATCGCCCGATCAAAGCTTTCGCCCGCTGCGCCGCCAAGGCTCTCTTGCATCATCACGCGGCTGATCAACCGTTTTGGCCGCTCCAAAAAGAGCCGCAAAACCTCGCCCTCGGCATGGGAAAACGGCGTCTGCTCCCCCGCCGCATCGGTGAGCAGATAGCGGTCGAAGGAGGCGGTCCAACCGGAAAACCGCGCGATCTGCCCGCTTTGTTCGGCCGGTTTGCTGGCGCGCAGACGGGCGCGCACGCGGGCCACCACTTCGGCGGGATCGAAGGGTTTGGTGATATAGTCATCCGCCCCCAGTTCCAGCCCCGTCACGCGGTCCTGCACCTGTGCGCGGCCCGAAATGATGATGACGCTCGCCCCTTGCTCCAGCGCGAGCCGGTGCACAAGGCCCAGCCCGTCGCGGTCGGGCAGCGACAGATCGACAAGGCATAGGTCCGGCACGGTGCGCTGAAGCGCCGCCTCGAATTCGGTCGCGCGGCCAAAGGCCATGGTGCGATAGCCCGCTTCTTCGAGCGCGGCGGTGAGCATGGCGCGGATCGCGGGTTCATCGTCCAAAATGGTGACGAGAGGGGCGGTTTTGGTCATGGGGCCTCGCGGTCAAAGCGGGATGCAGGCGCGGCGGGCGCGGTTTGGCGCAGGTCCAGAAAACCGGCAAGTTGCTCTGCGGAAAAGGGTTTTTGCAACACCGGCACACGGGCGATGGCGCGCTGGTGGTCGGGATGTTCGGGCGGCAGCGAGGTCATCAAATAGCATGGCGGCGCTTGCGGCGGCAACTGGTCCAACAGATCGTTGCCCGTGGCCCCGCCCTCAAGGGTGATATCGGAAAGGATAAAGGCGATTTGCGGCACTTCGGCGGCGATGATGCGCGCCTCTTCGGCGCTGGCGGATTCGATCACCGCATGGCCTTGATCGACCAACATGGCGCGGATCGAACGGCGCAGATCGGGGCTGTCCTCGACCAAAAGCACCAGCCCTGGCGAGGTTGGCGCAGGCGCGGGCCGCAGCGGCAGGCGAAGCGTGACCTCGCCGCCCTCGTCGGTATTGGCCAAGGCCACCCGCCCGCCCGAGAGCTTGGCCGTGTCATACACCATGGCCAGGCCAAGCCCCGACCCCTCGCCGCCCTTGGTGGTGAAAAACGGATCAAAGGCGCGCTCCAAGGCTTCGGCGGAAAAACCGGTGCCATTGTCGCGCAGGGTGAAATCGACCCAAGTGTCGGTCACCGGCGCGGCGGTCAGAACGATGCGGCCCTGCGCGCGCCCCGGGCTGTGGCCGCGGCTGCGTCCGGCTTTGCGGATCGCATCGCGCGCGTTGAGCACAAGGTTGATCAGGCAGTCCTGCACCATTCCGGGGTCAAGCATCAGCCGCGGCGCGGGGATCAGGTTGCTGATCTCAAGCGTCACGTCATCGGGCAGGGTCGAGCGCGCCAATGTGCCCAGATCGTCGAAAAACCCCGACATATCGGTCGCCACCGGATGCACCGCCCGCGCGCCGGTCATATCGGCGATGGAATTCAAAAGCGCGCCGCCGCGCCGCGCCGCCGAAAGCGTCGCCTCGATCAATTCGCCCGCTTGCGGCGGCAATTGCATCCGCCCGAGCCGCGCCTGCATCCCCAAAATGATGGTCAGAAGGTTGGAGAAGTCATGCGCCAGACCGCTGGTCATTTGCGCCGCCATTTCGCGGCGGCGGGTTTGTTGCAGCGCGTGGCGTGTTTGCGTCTCTTCGGTGATATCCATCGACAACAGATAGACGCCGCCATCCTCGTGATCGGGGGTAAAGGCCACGCGCAAGCGGCGCGAGGACATCACATCGGTAAACTCGAACACCGAGGCCTTGCCATGATGCGCGGCCTCCAGATGCGGGGAAATCGCCTCATAGGTCACCGCGCCAAGGGCCTGCGAGATATGCAGCCCGACAATATCGGTCGGCCGTCCGGGCATGACCACCCCGAGGCGGCGGTTGGTGTAGGTATAAATGTCGTCGCGGTCCACATGGGCGATATGTGCGGGCATCATTTCCGCCGTCAGCCGCGAGCGCGCCTCGGCCAAGGTGAGTTGCCGCTTGGCCTCTTCGAGGGCCTGCACTGTGCTCTCCAACTGGCGGTTCGCGGCGGAAAGCTCTTCGGCGCGGGCGATCACCTCTTCGGAGAGCGCACCGGCGCGCGCGCGCAGCAAGGCCTCTTGGCGTTTGGTGCGGGTGATATCGGTATAGACGGTGACCCAACCGCCATCGGGCAGGGGGCTGCCTTCGATCGCCAAGGTGCGCCCGTTCGAGCGGGTGCGCTCGAAATAATGCGGCTCGAAGGCCTTGGCATCCTCAATGCGCACCTGCACGAAGGCCTCGATATCGTCGACCTCGCCGTATTCGCCATGGGTGACGAGATAGCGGATCGTCTCTCCGAAATCGGCCCCTGCGCGGCACAGATCGTCGGGCAGGTCGAACATTTCCTGAAACGGGCGATTGCATTGCACGAGGCGCAAATCGCGGTCGTAGATCGACAAAGCCTGCTGGATCAGGTTCAGGCCGGCCAAGGTCATGGCTTGGGTTCTGCTGGGGCTTGTCACCATATTTTATTCGTCTTTCTGCCCGCATCCGGTCGGTTTGCCCGATGCAAAACGCGCGTTTCGCGGTTTATGGCTAACACCCTCAAGCGGCCTCGCAAAGAGCGCGCATCGGCTTGTTACAATTCGTTAGATTCGGGAAATGTTTACGAAAAAGTTGACGTAGAGTTTCAAACCCGCACCCTGAGGAGGGGAGAGAATCGCTTTTAAGGCGATCACCAGCCGGACCATACCGGCATTTGGGAGGAGAAAATTTGGCTCAGTCGCTCGAAGCGGCCGGTGGACTGACGTCCATACCGGCTTTGTTGCACCGTAACGCCACCGAGATCGGTGACAGGGACGCATATCGCGAAAAAGAATTCGGTATCTGGCAAACTTGGACATGGGCCGAGACTGCCGAAGAGGTAGAGGCCCTGGCCCTCGGCCTGCTGAATTTGGGAGTGGTCAAGGGCGATTTCGTCGCCATCATCGGCACCAACCGCCCACAGCTTTATTGGTCAATGGTCGCCGCGCAATCGGTCGGCGCGATCCCTGTGCCGGTCTATCAAGACAGCGCCGCCGAAGAGATGGCCTATGTGTTGGACCATTGCGGCGCGCGCTTTGTGATCGTCGAGGACCAAGAGCAGGTCGACAAGGTGCTCGAAGTGCAAGACCAATTGCACCAGTTCGAGCATATGATCTATCTCGATCCGCGCGGTTTGCGCAAATACGACCATCACCGCCTGCATCAATTCAGCCATGTGCAAGAGCAAGGCCGCGCCGCGCGCGACGAATTCGGCGCCGATCTGGCCGAACGCCGCGCCGCATTGGATTACGACAGCACCTGCGTGATGCTCTATACTTCGGGCACAACGGGCCGCCCCAAAGGCGTGGTTCTGTCCAACCGCAATATCGTCGAGACCTCGAAAAATTCGTCCGAATTCGACGATCTGAGCGCGGGCGAGAATGTGTTGGCCTATCTGCCGATGGCATGGGTGGGCGATTTCATCTTCTCGCTGGGCCAAGCCTATTGGACCGGATTTTGCGTCAACTGCGCCGAAAGCGCCGAAACCATGATGGTCGATCTGCGCGAAATCGGGCCGACCTATTATTTCGCCCCGCCGCGGGTTTTCGAAGAGCAGCTGACCACCGTGATGATCCGGATGGAAGATGCATCGCGGATGAAGAAATGGATGTTCGACAAGGCGATGGCCCATGCCCGCAAGGTCGGCCCTGCGATCCTTGATGGCAAATCCGTCAGCTTTATCGACCGTATCAAATATCTGCTCGGCGATCTGTTCATCTACGGCCCGCTCAAAAACACCCTCGGGCTGAGCCGCGTGCGCGTCGGCTATACGGCGGGCGAGGCGATCGGACCGGAGATTTTCGCTTTCTACCGCTCGCTGGGGATCAACCTCAAACAGCTCTACGGCCAGACCGAAGCCGGCGTGTTCATCACCCAGCAACCCGATGGCGAAGTGCGTGACGATACCGTCGGCGTGCCCTCGCCCGGTGTCGAGGTGCGCATCGGCGACAGCGGCGAGGTTTTCTACCGCAGCCCTGGCACCTTTGTGGAATACTACAAAAACCCCGAAAGCACCGCCTCGACCAAAGACGCCGAAGGCTGGGTCGCGACGGGGGATGCGGGATTTTTCGAGCCGGACACCGGCCATCTGCGCATCATCGACCGCGCCAAGGATGTCGGCAAATTGGCCAGCGGCGCGCTTTTCGCGCCCAAATATGTCGAGAACAAACTCAAGTTCTACCCCAACATCCTAGAGGCCGTGGTCTTCGGCAACGACCGTGACACCTGCACCGCCTTTATCAACATCGATCTGGCGGCGGTGGGCAATTGGGCCGAGCGCAACAATATCGCCTACTCCTCCTATCAAGAACTGGCAGGCCATCCGCAAGTGCTTGAAACCGTGCAAAAACACGTCGAGGAGGTGAACCGTTCGGTGGCCGAGGACCCGATGCTTTCGGGCTGTCAGGTCACGCGGTTCTTGATCTTGCACAAGGAACTGGACGCCGATGACGGCGAAATGACCCGCACCCGCAAGGTGCGCCGCCGGATCATCGAAGAGAAATACGCCGATCTCATCACCGCGCTTTATGACGGCTCGCCCGAGATTTTCACCAAAACCGAAGTGACCTACGAAGACGGCCGCAAAGGCGCGATCAGCGCGACCTTGCAGTTGCGCGATGCGGCGACCGTGCCGGTCAATCCGCAGAAGGTCGCGGCGCAATGAGTGCCGCACAACAGGGGAGCAGCCCGATGACAGAGCAGGTCGACGGATACACCACAGCAGACGGTCGCAAGATCGGCGCGGTGATGATGGAGATGCGCAATATCACCCTGCGCTTTGGCGGCGTTGTGGCGATCAAGGACATCAGCTTTGACATCCGCGAGGGCGAAATCCGCGCCATCATCGGCCCGAACGGCGCCGGTAAATCGTCGATGCTCAACGTCATTTCCGGCTTTTATAACCCGCAAGAGGGCGAAGTGTGGTTCCACGGGGCCAAACGTCCGCCGATGCGCCCCTTCCAGGTGGCCCGCCAAGGCATCGCGCGCACCTTTCAAAACATCGCCCTGTTCGAGGGCATGACCGTTTTGGACAACGTCATGACCGGACGTCTCAACGAGATGAAAACCGGCATGCTGGCGCAAGCGATCTGGAAGGGCAAAGCCGAGCGCGAAGAGAGCGAGCACCGCGAAGTGGTCGAGAAGATCATCGATTTCCTCGAAATCCAAGCGATCCGCAAAACGCCGGTGTCGCGCTTGCCTTACGGTCTCAAGAAGCGGGTCGAATTGGCGCGCGCCTTGGCCGCCGAGCCGAAACTCTTGCTGCTCGACGAGCCGATGGCGGGGATGAACGTCGAGGAAAAAGAGGACATGAGCCGCTTTATTCTCGATGTGAACGACGAATTCGGCACCACAATCGCGCTGATCGAACACGATATGGGCGTGGTGATGGACATCTCCGACCGCGTGGTCGTGATGGATTACGGCAAGAAAATCGGGGACGGAACACCCGATGAAGTGCGCAACAACCAAGAAGTGATCGACGCCTATCTTGGCGTGGCGCACGACTAAAGGGGACAGGGATATGCCAGTAGGATTACTCAATTTCGCCGAAGTCGCGCTCAACGGTCTGATGGCCGGTGTGCTTTACGCCCTTGTCGCGCTCGGCTTCGTGCTGATCTATAAAGCGTCGGGAATTTTCAACTATGCCCAAGGGGTTATGGCGCTTTTCGCGGCGCTGACCTTGGTCGGGATCATGGAAGGGCAGGTGCCCTTTAGCCATCTGATCAATGCGCTGTTCGGCACCGAGGTGCACCATTTCGGATGGCATCTTCCGGCGCTCGCCTCGATCGTGTTGACCATGGCGGTGATGGTGGTTCTGGCGTGGCTGGTGCAGCGTTTCGTGTTTCGCCATCTGGTCGGGCAAGAGCCGATCATCTTGTTCATGGCGACCATCGGTCTGGCCTATTTCATGGAAGGCTTTGGCGATTTGATGTGGGGCTCCGACATCAAAAAGCTCGATGTCGGTTTGCCGCAAGGCGGCTCGTTCTTCATCGAAGACCTGACGGCCACATGGGCCGCAGAGGGCGCGACATATTACGGCATGTATATCGACAATCTTGATATGGTGGCCACGGTTGTGGCGGCTTTGCTGGTGATCGCTTTGGTCGCCTTTGCCCAATACACCAAACAGGGCCGCGCCATGCGCGCCGTGGCCGATGATCACCAAGCCGCCCTTTCGGTTGGTATCTCGCTGAACTTCATCTGGGTTCTGGTGTGGTCGCTGGCGGGGTTTGTGGCCTTGGTCGCGGGCATCATGTGGGGCGCCAAATCGGGGGTGCAATTCTCGCTCTCGCTGATCGCGCTCAAGGCGCTTCCGGTTTTGATGCTGGGCGGCTTTACCTCCATCCCCGGCGCGATTGTCGGAGGTTTGATCATCGGTGTCGGCGAGAAGCTGTTTGAATACGGCTTTGGTCCGATGCTCGGCGGCGCGACCGAAAACTGGTTTGCCTATGTGCTGGCCCTCATCTTCCTCGTCTTCCGGCCCCAAGGCCTCTTTGGCGAGAAAATCATCGAGAGGGTGTAGCGATGAACAAGCTGATTGCCATCACCAATGTCATTGCGTGGTCGGGGTTTTGGGCCTTTGGCTATATCGCCCTGACCGCCGAGGGGCTGACCGCCAAGCAGGTCAATGTCGCCTTTATCCTCGCAGCGCTCGGATTTCTCAGCGGCATCGTCGCCTACACGAAGCTGAGCCGCGGCCACCGCATCAATAACAAAGCGATGGGTTTCACCCATCCACACCACGAAGGGTAGATCGAGATGTTTTATCGTGAAGCGGGGGACTACAAGACCTCCTACGCCGCCGACAACCAAACCTTTCCGATCAAATTTGATCGCTACCGCTATTATTTCGTGCTGTTTGTCGCGCTTGCGGTGATCCCTTTTGTGATCAACGACTATTGGGCCAGCGCGGTTTTGCTGCCCTTCTTGATCTATGCTATCGCCGCCATTGGCCTCAATATCCTCGTCGGTTATTGCGGGCAGGTGAGCCTCGGCACCGGCGGCTTCATGGCGGTTGGCGCCTATGCGTGCTATAAATTGATGACCGCCTTTCCTGATGTCAGCATCTTTTTCCACGTGTTGATTTCCGGTGCGATCACTGCGCTGGTCGGGGTGCTCTTCGGATTGCCGAGCCTGCGGATCAAAGGGTTCTACCTCGCCGTGGCGACATTGGCGGCGCAGTTCTTCCTTGTCTGGCTCTTCAACCGCGTGCCGTGGTTCTACAACAATTCCGCCTCCGGCCAGATCAGCGCCCCCGAGCGCACGGTCTTTGGCGTGCCGGTCACCGGCGCCAATACCGAAAGCTGGGCGACCTATCTGTTCTGCCTCGTCTTCGTGATCCTGTCGGCCGTGATCGCGCGCAACCTGACGCGCGGTTCGGTCGGACGCAAATGGATGGCGATCCGCGATATGGACATCGCCGCCGAGATCATCGGCGTGGACCCGCTGCGCGCGAAGCTGACGGCCTTTGCGGTGTCGAGCTTTTTCGTCGGCCTGTCGGGCGCTTTGTTCTTTAGCGTCTATCTGGGCGCGGTCGAAGTGGGCGAGGTCTTCGGGATCAACAAATCCTTCCTCGTCTTGTTCATGATCATCATCGGCGGGCTTGGCTCGATCTTCGGCAGCTTCGCCGGCGCGGCCTTCCTTGTGCTCTTGCCGGTGCTGCTCAAGAACGTTCTGGTCGGCACGCTTGGATGGCCGACCGATCTGGCGGCGCACCTTGAATTCATGATCGTCGGCGCGTTGATCATCGTGTTCTTGATCGCCGAGCCGCACGGATTGGCACAGCTTTGGCGCGTGACCAAAGAGAAATTACGGCTTTGGCCCTTCCCGCACTAATCGGGACGGGTTCAATCGAAAGGGGCCTGTCCGCAATTGCGCGGGCAGATCCGGAGGAGAAGAGACCGGCGACAAATAACTCCGGCTCTACCACCCACATCGGACCAACCATGGGAGGAAAAACCGATGAAGAAGACACTCGTATCCGCGGCGCTTGCCGTAACGATGCTTGCCGGACCGGCAATGGCCGAGCTGACCTTTACGGCGCTCAGCTATCGCACCGGACCATATGCGGCAAACGGCATTCCCTTTGCTGACGGCTATATCGACTACATCAACCTGATGAACGAGCGCGATGGCGGTATCGGCGGCGAGAAAGCCAACCTGATCGAATGCGAAACGGGCTATAACACCGAAAAAGGTGTGGAATGCTACGAGAGCACCAAAGGCTCGGGCGCATTGATCTATCAACCGCTGTCCACCGGCATCACCTATCAGCTGATCCCCAAAGCCACCGCCGACAATATCCCCGTCCACTCGATGGGTTACGGGCGCACCTCGGCTAAGAACGGGTCGGTTTTCAACTGGATCTTCAACTATCCGGCCAACTATTGGGACGGTGCCTCGATCGCGGTCAAACACGTGCTTGACCAAGAAGGCGGCGACCTGAAGGGCAAGAAAATCGCTCTGGTCTACCACAACTCCGCTTACGGCAAAGAGCCGATCCGCACGCTTGAGGAGCTGTCGAAAAAGCACGGCTACGAGCTGACCCTTTTGCCCGTTGACCACCCCGGCCAAGAGCAAAAATCGCAGTGGCTGCAAATCCGCCGCGAGCGTCCTGATTATGTCCTGATGTGGGGCTGGGGCGTGATGAACCAAGTGGCGATCCAAGAAGCCGCTAACATCCGTTTCCCGATGGATAAATTCATCGGCATCTGGTGGTCGGGTTCGGAAAACGACGTGTTGCCTGCGGGTGATGCGGCCAATGGCTACAAGGCGCTGACCTTCCACAACCTCGGCGACGACTATCCGATCTACGCGGATATCAAAAAGCACCTGATTGAAACCGGTAAAGCCTCCGGCGCGGGTGATATGCTCGGCACCGCGCTTTATAACCGCGGTCTCTATGCGGGTATGCTCGCGGTTGAAGCGGCCAAAACCGCCCAAGCGATCCACGGCACGGCCAATATCACACCGGCGCAAATGCGCGACGGTATGGAAGCATTGGAAATGACCGAAGCCAAAATGGCCGCTCTGGGCATGCCGAACTTTGGCCCCGAGTTCAAAGTCTCGTGTGAAAACCACGGCGGCAACGGCTTTGGTGCCGTGGCGCAATGGGATGCAGGTGCCAAAGAATGGAGCCTGATCACCGAATACTTCCAGTCGGACCAAGAGGTTCTTGCGCCGCTGGTGGCCGAAGATTCCGCTGCATTCGCTGCGGAAAACAACATCGAACCCGGTTGTAAGTAAGCTTGCGCGTTCGATACTCCGGCCGTGTTGAGGAGCACGGCCGGAGGACACCGACCGGCACGAGATGTGCCATCAGATTTGACAAAGGAAGTGCCCGCGATGCTGGATGCCGCCCCCACCAAAGAGACCCTGCTTGAGGTCAACAATATCGAGGTGATCTACAACCACGTGATCCTTGTGCTTAAAGGTGTCTCGCTCAAGGTCCCCAAAGGCGGGATCACCGCCCTGCTTGGCGGCAATGGCGCAGGCAAAACCACAACGCTCAAGGCGATCTCGAACCTGCTGCACTCCGAGCGCGGCGAGGTCACCAAAGGCCAGATTTCCTATCGCGGTGAGCGGGTCCAAGGGCTCGATCCTGCTTCCCTCGTGCAAAAGGGCGTCATTCAGGTGATGGAAGGCCGTCACTGTTTTGAACACCTCACGGTCGAGGAAAACCTGTTGACCGGAAGCTATACGCGCCGCGCCTCCAAGGCGGAGATCGCCGCAGAGCTTGAAAAGGTCTATGCCTATTTCCCGCGCCTCAAAGAGCGCCGCAAAAGCCAAGCGGGCTATACCTCGGGGGGCGAGCAACAGATGGTCGCGATTGGCCGCGCCCTGATGTCGCGCCCCGAAACCATCTTGCTCGACGAGCCGTCGATGGGCCTCGCCCCGCAGCTTGTCGAAGAGATTTTCGGCATCGTCAAAGACCTCAACGAGAAAGAAGGCGCGACCTTCCTTCTGGCCGAGCAAAACACCAATGTCGCCCTGCGCTATGCGCATTACGGCTACATCTTGGAATCGGGCCGCGTTGTGATGGACGGGCCTGCCGCCGATCTGCGCGAGAACCCCGACGTGAAGGAATTCTACCTCGGCATGTCCGACGAGGGCCGCAAGAGCTTCCGCGATGTGCGCTCATACCGTCGCCGCAAACGTTGGCTGAGCTAAGCCTCGCGCCTGTCGCTTCTGTTTGGAAAATGACCATTTCGCGCCCTATGCGCCGCATCTGAAGGAACCTGTCGATGTCCGGACATTTCGACACGCTCGAAACCCGTAGCCATGAGGCCCGCGCTGCTGATCTGACCAAAGCCTTGCCCGCACAAATCGCACGCGCGCAGGTATTGGCCGGTTATGCGGGGGCGCTGGACGGTTTGGATGCGTCCAAAATCACCTCTGCCGCCGATCTGGCCGCGCTTCCGGTTTTGCGCAAATCTGATCTGGGCAAGGCACAGGCCGCCTCCGCCCCCTTCGGCGGCTTGACCACGCTGGCCCCGTCGGGGTTTGCGCATATTTTCCAAAGCCCTGGACCGATCTATGAACCTGGCGGGATCGGCCATGACTGGTGGCGTATGGGCCGCGCCTTGGCGGCGGCGGGTATCGGGCAGGGCGATATCATTCAGAACTGCTTTGGCTATCATCTGACCCCTGCGGGCATGATTTTCGAGAGCGGCGCACGCGCGGTCGGAGCGGCGGTTTTGCCCGCTGGCACCGGCCAGACAGAACTTCAGGCCCGCGCAGCCCATGACATCGGCGCGACCGCCTATGCGGGCACGCCCGATTATCTCAAGGTGATCTTGGACAAGGCCGAAGAGATGGGCCTCAAGCTCAAGATCACCAAGGCCGCCGTCGGCGGCGGCGCGCTCTTCCCGTCCTTGCGCGCCGAATATGCCGAGCGCGGTATCGCCTGCCTGCAAAGCTATGCCACGGCGGATCTTGGCAATATCGCCTACGAAAGCCCCGCGATGGAGGGGATGATCGTCGATGAGGGCGTCATCGTCGAAATCGTCACCCCCGGCACCGGCAACCCCGTTCCCGAGGGCGAGGTGGGCGAAGTGGTGGTGACCACTCTCAACCCCGATTACCCGCTGATCCGTTTTGCCACGGGCGATCTGTCGGCGGTTCTGGCGGGGCAAAGCCCCTGCGGGCGCACCAATATGCGCATCAAGGGCTGGATGGGGCGGGCCGATCAGACGACCAAAATCAAAGGCATGTTCGTGCGCCCCGAGCAGGTCGCACAATTGGTCGCGCGCCACGACGAGATCATCAAAGCCCGCGTGATCGCGGCGCGGGCGGGCGAGATGGACACGATGACCGTGCAAATCGAAGCGCAGGGCGGCGATGCGGCTGCTTTTGCCGCCAGCGTTGCAGATGTGCTCAAACTCAAGGGCACAGTGGAAATCGTTGCGCCGGGCAGCCTGCCCAAAGACGGCCTCGTGATCGAGGATCAACGCAGCTACGATTGATCCCTCTTTGTACAGCCTGTTCAAACACCCTAAGGCCCGCCGGTTTTTGGCGGGCTTTTTGTTGCATCATTGCCACCGGTTTGACCCTCAACGAAAAAAGCCGCCTCCCGAAGGAAGCGGCTTTAAATCATTTTGTGCTGCCAGCAGCTTAGCCTTGACGGGCTTTGAAGCGGGGCTGGGTCTTGTTGATCACGTAAACGCGGCCCTTGCGGCGCACAACACGGCAGTCGCGGTGCCGATTCTTGAGCGAGCGGAGCGAGTTTTTAACCTTCATAGGTCTTCTCCTCATTCGCGGCGCAGGCTGCGCCTCTGATTACATTTACCCTTATAAACAAGGGCGCCGGCGGGTGCGTCTGGCGGGTCAGACGCGAGAAACATGGTGGGCGATACTGGGATCGAACCAGTGACCCCTTCGATGTCAACGAAGTGCTCTACCGCTGAGCTAATCACCCATATAGCCGGCTTGGCCCCTTGCCCCATAAAAAGGGGCGCGGGAAATCCGCGCCGGTTCGCTGGTCTATAAAAGGAGTCGCGCGGGGGATCAAGGGGCTTTTGGTGTAGAAAGTTTTGGGGCATGCTGATTCACGGAAAGGTCTATTTATGCCGAAGCTTGCCTATCAAGTTATCACGCCCGAGCGCCGCCGCACCGCGGTGGTTTTTGCCTCGCCGCATAGCGGGCGGGACTATCCGTGGAGCTTTGTGCGCAAGTCGGTTTTGGACACGCAAATGATCCGGTCCTCCGAAGATGCCTTTGTCGATGATCTGTTCGAGGCGGCGCCCTCCTTCGGCGCGCCGCTGCTCAAGGCCTGCGCGCCGCGGGCCTTTATCGATTACAACCGCAGCGCGGATGAGCTTGATCCCGCCTTGATCGACGGCATGGCCAAAGGCAAGGCGCTCAACCCGCGCGTGGCCTCGGGGCTTGGCGTCGTGCCGCGCGTGGTTGCGGGCGGGCGCGCGATTTACCGCGGTAAAATGCCGATGAGCGAGGCGCAGAGGCGCATCGAAACCTATTGGCAGCCCTACCACCAAAAACTGCAAGAATTGCTCGATGCCAGCCACCGCGAGTTCGGCATGTCCATTCTTGTCGATTGCCATTCCATGCCACATGAAGCCGTGGATAGCGTCGCGCGCCTCGGGGCCAAGCGCCCTGATGTTGTGCTTGGCGATCGCTTCGGCGCAGCGGCGGATGAGGAAGTGGTCGAGCAGATCGAACGCGCCTTGGTCAATGCAGGGCTGCGCGTGGTGCGTAACACGCCCTTCGCGGGCGCCTATACCGCGCAGCATTACGGCCGCCCGTCGCGGGGCCAGCACGCGGTGCAGATCGAGATCGACCGATCCATTTATATGAACGAGAAAATGATCCGGCCCAACGGGAATTTCAAAGCGTTCAAAGCCCTGCTCGAGGGGGTGATCGCCGATATCACGCGCTTTGGTGCGCGCAAAATTCCGCTCGCCGCAGAATAGGCCGTGCACCCGCGCTATGGTGCGAAACGCTTGCAGCCGAGGAGGCAGGGCGCAGCCCTCAAGACGACAGTTCAGTCCGCCATAGGGTCAATGCCAGCATCAGTTTGCGCGAGGTCTCGCGATAGTCGCCTTCGAGCAACTCTCGAGCGGCGTCGATCTCGCCTTGCTCCACCTTGTGGGCGATCTTGCCAGCGCAACCGTGAAACTCCGCATGCAGCCGCTTGATCACTTTATAGGGCTTGCCGCTCTTGGTTTCCTCGTCGATCTGCGTACCGTGGAGCCATTGGCCGAATTCACAATGATCATCGCGCGAGATTTGCACGGAGGGGGTATCGATTTCCCCCATTTGAATACCGGTATGAAGTCGCGTTTTCCATTTTGAATGCGCACTGACAGCGCTCATGATGTTGTCGATGATGACGTCATTTTCCATGGGGCGATCCTCGCTAGAGACATGCGACCCTATTCGAACCCGCGTTACGAAAAGGTTTCCACGCGCAAAGTTTTCAATCTGTCTTGCGCGCGCGCTTCAATCCACGCCCCTTGACGATCGCCGCCGCGCCGAATTTTTTGCGGATTTCGTCGGTTGCGCGCTCTGCTTTGGCGCGTTGGGCCGCCCCTTGGTCGAGAAGGTCCGCCGACAGATCCGCACTGCTTTCATCGACCAGATCGGAAATGCCGACCCCGATCAAACGGTATGGTCCCTCTGGCCCGACCTGATCGAGCAGACCGCGCGCGGTGCGATAGATCGTATCGGCCATTTGCGTGGCATCGCGCAAGGATAGGCGCCGCGACAGGGCGCTGTGATCGCCGCGTTTGAGTTTGAGCGTTACCACGCGCCCCGCCAAGGATTTGGCCTTGGCGCGGGCCGAGACTTTTTCGGCCAAGCGCCACAAATGCCCGTCCAGAAGTTCGGCGTCGAATGTGTCCTCGAAAAATGTCGTCTCGTTCGAGATGCTCTTCATCGGGCTATGGGCCGAGACGCGGCGTTTGTCCTGACCGCGCGCCAGATGCCAAAGCCGCTCGCCCGTATTGCCAAAACGCGCATGAAGATCGCGCCGGTCCCAGCGGCGCAAATCGGCAAAGCTGCGAATGCCTGCGGCCTCCAATGCGGCCTGCGTGGCCGCGCCCACGCCCCAGATCATCCGCACAGGTTTGTCATGCAAAAACGCGGCGGTTTCCGCCTCGCCGATCACCGCAAACCCGTTGGGTTTGTCGAGGTCCGACGCGATTTTGGCCAGAAACTTGTTATGGCTCAGCCCGATCGAGCCGGTCAGCCCCAATTCGGTTTTCATCCGCCGCACCAGCCGCGCCAGCATCACCGCAGGCGGCGCGCCGTGTAGCCGCATCGTGCCGCGCAGGTCCAAAAATGCCTCGTCCAAGGACAAAGGTTCAATCGCGGGGGTCAGCTCTTCCATCATCTGCCGGATCGCGCGGCTGGCCTCGGCATAGGCCTCCATGCGCGGCGCGATCACCACCGCGTCGGGGCACAGCTTGAGTGCTTGGAACATCGGCATGGCTGAACGCACCCCGCGAATGCGCGCCACATAGCAGGCGGTCGAGACCACGCCGCGCCGCCCGCCGCCGATGATCACCGGTTTGTCCGCCAAGGCCGGATTGTCGCGTTTTTCCACCGAGGCGTAGAAGGCATCGCAATCCATATGGGCGATGGCGAGGTCGAACAATTCGGCATGGGCGATCACACGCGGGCTGCGGCACGAGGGGCAGCGCCCGCCGCCGTCAAAACATGTCAGGCAGGCGCGGCACAGGCTGGGCATCGGGGTGGCAGTGGCGGGCGGGGCGCTTGGCATCTATCGGTCCGAACCATTGGGGCAGGGCAAAATGAGCGGGCAGGGCGGGAAAACAGGGGCGGCGCAGCGGCGCCAGGGCTGGCCCGCGCCGCCGACTTGGATAGAATAGAGCAAAGCTTGGGGGAGCGGTATGGAATTTGCAGGATCGAAACTGGCGCTCTTTGTCGGCGATAAACTGGTCACGCTCTTGCGCGATGATCTGCCCAATATCGCCTTTGCCGACCATTGGGATTTGCCCGGTGGATTTGCCGAGGCGGGCGAGACGCCCGAAGCCTGCGCCTTGCGCGAGACCTTTGAAGAGGTCGGGGCCGTCCTGCGCGCCGAGCAGCTATGCCTGCAAGCCTGTTACCCGCGCCCGGTCGGCACGGTTGCCTTTTTTGCCGCGCATTTGCCTGCCGATGCTGCGCGCGGCCTGCGCCTCGGGGATGAGGGGCAACGCATGGCGTTGATGACGGCTGAGGCCTTTATCACTCACACCCGCGCCGTTCCGCATTTGCAAGACTGGCTCGCGGCCTATTTGCGTGGCCGGTCGCCGACCGCGATGCGATAAAGGCGATGGCCGCCGCCCTTTCGGGGCAACGGCCAATGAGGTCGAGGCTGCGCCGGATGGGCAGGGCTACTATTTGAACAAGGATTTCTTCTCGCTCGCGGCGGCGTTTGAAAACGGGTTTTCCAAAGACCGCGCCTCTTCTTCGTGCTTGGCGGCTTTTTGAGCGGCGATCTGCGCGGCGCGGATGCGGTCGGCCTCATCGGCCGAGGCGACGAGTTTGACCATAGAGGTCAGGCCTTCGCCCTTGACCAGCCATGCGACCGAGAAGGCCAGAAGGCCGAAGGTCTCGAACCAGAAGATCAAATGGTTTTCGGCCACGAAATGCGCAATCGCGTCGCGCCCGACGGCGCCGATGACGAAGAGCAGCACCAAAATCGCGGTACATCCGACGAGGATATTGCCGCAGGCGGAATAGATCGAATGCTCTGCCGCGCGGATGCGGTCCATGGCGCGGCCCATGGGCGCGCGGCGGAAGTTCTCCAGACACATCACCGCCAGCGCGAGAAAGAAGATCAAGGCGCTCAGCGCGTGCAAGAGCGCCGAGCCGCCGGAGCCGAGCCATTGCACCATCAAGGGCACCGGCGTGGTCGCCACCTGCGACGAGGTCGGGAACATCGCCACACCGACGGCCCCCAAAGCCGCGGCCATAGAGACGCGCCGGTCGGTGAGGATTTTCTCGATCGGGCGCTGGGCCACGCGGTCGGGCTCGGCGGAATAGCCTTTGTAGCAAAACAGGAAGATCGCAATTGCGCCGATCACCCCGACCAGAAGGCTGCGCACCGGCGTATAATAGAACTCCGAAATCGACGGCATGAAATTGACCGTTGGCGTGGCCGCCATGATCAAAAGCAACATCGGCAGCACAAAGCCAAGCAGCCCCGTCATGCGCCGCAGCTTGAGATAGGAGAGCACCAGATCGTTATGGGCTTTTTGCGTCTCCCCCGACAGGGCGGGGCCTTTGGGCGCGGCGGGCGGCACAGGCGCGCCGCTTTGCGAAGCGGTGTTTTGCGCCGGTTTGCTGGTGCTACTGGAAACCGGTGTTCCTGCGTTGATGGTAACGGCCATTCTCTCTCGTCCCCCGATCAAATAGGTAAACTCATCTCTCAATTGGCGAGGAAGTTAACACGCGCCAGCCCCCGCGCGCACCCGATTCTTAGGCGAATGTCGGAGATATCCACAACATATAGGGGTGCGGCGGCGGTTTTTGCCTCTATTTTGGGTGCCCTAGGGGGGAGGAGGCGTCGCAGATCAGCTTTGCTGCATCTGCGCGAGAATCGCTTCGGCCGCCTCTGCGGGGCTCGGCGCTTTCCAAATCGGGCGTCCGACGACGATATGATCGACCCCGTCCTTGACTGCCTGCGCAGGGGTTGCCACGCGTTTTTGATCGCCCAGATCGGCCCCTGCGGGGCGCACGCCCGGGGTGACGATCAATTTGCCCGCCGCCGAGGGCAGGGCGCGGATCGCGGCGGCCTCTTGCGGCGAGGCGATGACCCCGTCGGCGCCCGCCTCGAAGGCATTATGCGCCCGCTCCAGCACCAGATCGGCGAGCGCGCCCGACTTGATCAGGCTCGCATCCAGATCGCCGCGATCCAAGGAGGTCAGGATCGTCACCGCGAGGATCTTCAGATCCTTGCCGCTGGCCCCTTCTTTGGCGGCGCGCACCACATGCGGATCGCCATGCACCGTCAGAAAATCCATATCGAATTGTGCCAGCCCGCGCACCGCCGCTTCGACTGTCGCGCCGATATCGAACAGTTTCATGTCGAGAAAGATGCGCTTGCCGTGCTCTTGTTTGAGCTCGTTGGCCAACGCCAATCCGCCGCCGGTGAGCATCCCGAGGCCGATTTTATAAAAGCTGACCGCATCGCCCAAATCCTCGGCCAGTTTCAAACCGGCGATGGCATTGGGCACATCCATTGCAACAATAAGGCGGTCATCGGCGGGGCGAGGGGACTGGGTCATGAGGGCTGCTTTCTGATCTAGGGGCGCGAAAGGGCAAACTGTGCGCCCTTGTTGCGGCCCCAGCCCTGCGGGTCAAGGCTTTGCCCGCTGCGGCTATAAAAAAACGGGCGCACGGAACCATGACAAACCGTGCGCCCGCGGTCGGGCTTGCTCTGTGAGGAACGCGGGGGCGTTTCGCGCCCCGCGCGCTTAAGCGGCGTAAAGCGGCGTTTCGCTTTGCGCGGGGATCAAATGGACCGCGCGTTCGGTCGCGCTTGATTTGCGGCTCATGCGCAGCGCGCCAAGGTCGAGCGCTCTGGCCCGCGCTGCCTTGTGTTGGCGCAGCGCGCGCTCGCAAAGCCCATCGGCAAGGGCGCGAAACGGGGCGTCCATGGGCGCGGCCATCTGGCACGGATAGATATAGGCCTCGCCGCGCTCGTAGAGCGTGACATTGGCCTCAAAAGCGCTGAGCGCAGGGTTATAACGGACATCGTTCAATTGCAGTTTTTCGGTATGCATGGCGTGTTGCCTTTCTGCTCGTTTGGCGGGGCGCCTATCGGGTTTTCGGGCGCGCACTTATAGATATGGGCGCGCTTTCACTCATTTAACGCCCCACTCACGCAAAAGTTCCCACGCGTCGCCTTACCGTGAGGATCGCCAAGGGCCGAGCGCGCCAGCCGCCTTTGCCCCTGCGCCGGTTTACGCGCAATTTTCGCCAATGCGGCCCTTGAAGGGGGGGCGGTCTTTCCCCAAATTATCCGTGAGGCCCGAAATTAAGGGGCGTGCCGCTGAGCGGGCGCCACCACCGGATCGGGCGCTTTATATAAGGAGAACGGCGATGGACTTGAACAAGTTCACGGAGCGTGCGCGCGGTTTCATCCAAGCGGCTCAAACAATTGCGATGCGCGAAGACCATCAGCGATTGACCCCAGATCACATTCTCAAGGCCCTGATGGACGATCCCGAAGGCTTTGCCAGCACCTTGATCACCCGCGCGGGCGGTCAGGCCAAAGCGGTGTTGCAAACCGTCGATGCAAATCTGGCCAAAATGCCCAAAGTGTCGGGCGATGCGGGCCAGACCTATATGGATCAAACCACGGCCAAGGTTCTGGCCGAGGCCGAAAGCCTCGCCAAAAAGGCGGGCGACAGCTTTGTGCCGGTCGAGCGGCTTTTGACCGCGCTGGCCTTGGTGAAATCCGGTGCCAAAGAGGCATTGGCGGCGGGCGGCGTGACGCCGCAAACGCTCAATGCGGCGATCAATGACATCCGCAAGGGCCGCAAAGCCGATAGCGCCAGCGCAGAAGACAGCTATGAAGCCTTGGAAAAATACACCAATGACCTGACTGCGGCGGCGGAAGCGGGCAAGATCGACCCCATCATCGGCCGCGATGACGAAATTCGCCGCACCATGCAGGTGCTGAGCCGCCGCACCAAGAACAACCCTGTTCTGATCGGCGAGCCGGGCGTGGGTAAAACCGCGATTGCCGAAGGGCTTGCTCTGCGCATCATCAACGGCGATGTGCCCGAAAGCCTGCGCAACAAACGTTTGCTTGCGCTGGATATGGGCGCGCTGATTGCCGGTGCGAAATACCGCGGCGAGTTTGAGGAGCGGCTCAAATCCATCCTCAACGAGGTCACGGATGCGGCGGGTGAAATCATCCTCTTTATCGACGAGATGCACACGCTCATCGGCGCGGGCAAATCGGACGGCGCGATGGATGCGGCGAACCTGATCAAACCGGCCTTGGCGCGGGGCGAATTGCACTGCGTGGGCGCGACGACCCTCGATGAATACCGCAAATACGTGGAAAAAGACGCGGCTCTGGCGCGGCGGTTCCAACCTGTGATGGTGACGGAGCCGACGGTCGAGGATACGATCTCGATCCTGCGCGGCATCAAAGAGAAATATGAATTGCACCACGGTGTGCGGATTTCCGACAATGCGCTGGTGGCGGCGGCGACCCTGTCGCATCGCTATATCACCGACCGCTTCTTGCCCGACAAGGCCATCGATTTGATGGATGAAGCGGCGAGCCGTCTGCGCATGGAAGTGGACAGCAAACCCGAAGAACTGGACGCGCTCGACCGGCAGATCCTGCAGATGCAGATCGAGGCCGAGGCGTTGCGGCTCGAAGAGGATGCGGCCTCCAAGGATCGTTTGGAAACGCTGGAGCGGGACTTGTCGGACCTGCAAGAGCGTAGCGACCAGATGACCGCCAAATGGCAGGCCGAGCGGGACAAGCTGGCCGGTGCGCGCGACATCAAGGAGGCGCTCGATAAGGCGCGGGCCGAATTGGATATCGCCAAGCGCGAAGGCAATCTCGCCAAGGCGGGTGAGCTGTCCTATGGCGTGATCCCCGATCTGGAGAAAAAGCTCGGCGAGGCGGAAAGCCAAGGCGAGGATGGCGTGATGGTCGAAGAGGCCGTGCGCCCCGAGCAGATCGCCCAAGTGGTCGAGCGTTGGACCGGTATTCCGACGACCAAGATGCTCGAAGGCGAGCGCGACAAGCTTTTGCGCATGGAAGACGGGTTGCACAAACGCGTCATCGGGCAAAACGCGGCCGTCAAAGCCGTGGCCAATGCGGTGCGCCGCGCGCGGGCCGGGCTCAACGACGAGAACCGCCCTCTGGGCAGCTTCTTGTTCCTCGGGCCGACCGGCGTTGGCAAAACCGAATTGACCAAAGCGGTGGCCGAATTCCTCTTTGATGACGATAATGCCATGGTGCGCATCGATATGTCGGAGTTCATGGAGAAACACGCGGTCAGCCGCCTGATCGGTGCGCCTCCGGGCTATGTGGGCTATGACGAAGGCGGGGTGTTGACCGAAGCCGTGCGTCGCCGCCCCTATCAGGTGGTGCTGTTCGACGAGGTGGAAAAAGCCCACCCCGATGTCTTTAACGTGCTGTTGCAGGTTCTTGACGACGGGGTTTTGACCGATGGGCAGGGCCGGACCGTGGATTTCAAGCAAACCTTGATTATCCTGACCTCCAACCTCGGCGCGCAGGCGCTCAGCCAGTTGCCGGACGGCTCTGATGCCTCCGACGCCAAACGCGATGTGATGGATGCGGTGCGGGCGCATTTCCGGCCCGAATTCCTCAACCGTCTGGACGAGACGATCATTTTTGACCGTCTGGGCCGCGCGGATATGGGCGGGATCGTCGAGATCCAGTTGCGTTTGCTTGCCAACCGTTTGGCGGGGCGCAAGATCACGCTGGAGATCGACGAGGCAGCCAAAACATGGCTCGCTGATGAAGGCTATGATCCGGTGTTCGGCGCGCGCCCCTTAAAGCGTGTGATCCAACGCGCCTTGCAAGATCCGCTGGCCGAAATGCTGCTTGCGGGCGATGTGAAGGACGGCGAGGTGATCGCGGTCAGCTCGGGTGCGGACGGGTTGATTATCGGCGACCGTGTGGGCGCCAGCAACCGGCCCAAACCCGATGATGCCGTCGTGCATTAACGCCGCTGTGAAAAGAACGGCTCTAAGGTCCGCGTCTTTGGCGCGGGCCTTTTTGCTGTGCGGGGAGCAGGCGCCAATGGGCCGATTTCCGCTCCGCCTTATTTGCCAGCTATGTTTGAGCGCGAAACGGCGCTATACTGCCCCCATTATCAAGACAAGACTTTTTACTTTTCCGGCGGACGCGTTGGCGTGCATCCTGCGCACCCGTCTTTGATCTCACGGGAGACTTACAATGAATATGACCGGACTTGCCCCGCTGTGCGCGGCGGCTCTTTTGACCTTTGGCGCCTCGCAAGCGGGCGCTTTGCCGCTCACGGCTGGCGATACAATTGCCATGACCGCAACCACCGTTGCCGAAACCCCCGAACTTGGCGGCACGGTGGTCAACGATGGCCTCATCTTCGCCGATCTGGACAGCGCAGACCTTTTTGCTGCGGGCTATAACGTGCAAAACCGAGTGGTCGTGTCGGCGCTGCTCGAGACTTTGATCTTTGCGCCGCGCCTGCGCGATCCGGTCAATACCCTCGGGACGGTTGGCATTCTCTATATTGATGGCTTCTCGATCAGCGGTTACGGCGATTTCGCGGTTGATGCCTCCTATCGCACCGACGGGTCGGGCGATGTCGGACCGACCTCGGCGTCGCGCTCGGCCGATGGGGATACGCTGACCTTTGATTTCGGTTTTCCGCTGGTAAACCACTATCTGGCGGAGGAAGTGCATCAGACCAGCTATTTCCTGTCGCTGGTCACCGATGCCACAGCCTTTGAAAACACTGGGATCATGACGATTTTCGGGCGCGGCTCTCTCGATCCGACCACCCGCATCGAGGTGCAGGTCGGCGGGATCGCCGTTCCGGTTGCCGCCCCAGCGGTGCCTTTGCCCGCGTCGGCGTTTCTTCTGATCGGCGCGCTGGGCGGTGTGGCCGGTATGAAGCGGCGCAAACGCCTCGGGTAGCTTCGCCCGCACAGCAAAGGAAGGGCGCCCCATCGTCTTGGGCGCCTTTTGTCATTGCGGATCGCTTTGGCCAGACGCGACGCAGCGCCTTTAGTCGATGCTGATCGCGCTGCGCACGATGGTGTCGACAAGCGCTTGCACCTCTTGCATCGCCCCTTCGGGGAATTGGCGGTAGCCGATGATCACGTGATCAGGATCGTCCGGCATTTGCGCGACAAAGATATCATAGGGGCAAAAGCGGATATTCATCGGATCGGCCTCCATCACCTTGCGCGACAGTTGCGCCGAGCAAAAACTATAGACGTCGGCCTTGGCAAAGAGCACCACATCGGAGCCGACATCGGCGCGCGTGCGCTCGAGCATCTCGCCCACATGCGAAATCCCGTCGATCAGCAGGCCTTGATCAAGGATCGCATTTTCCAACCCGAAGATCACATCGTCATAGCTTTCCTCGGTCGTATAGCTGACGAGTGTCTCTTCCGCATGGCCGATCATGGGCGTCAGAACCAAGGCCGCGCAGGCCAATCCCGCGCGCAGGGTTTTCTTCATCACGTTCAGCATCATCGGGTCTCCTCCCCCAAGACGACGGCACAGCGCAAAGCGGTTGTTGCGCGCCATGGCCCCCTGTGTTTGTGTGAACCTACCCTCTATCATAGCGCTAAAGCTGACTTTGACACACATCAATCGGGGATGGATATGGGATTTGCCACGCACGCCTTGACGGTATTGGCCTTGGTCTTTGTATTGGTGCTCGGGGGGCTGGCCTTGATGGCGCTGCTGTTCTTTGTAGTCGACAAAGCCCAAACCAGCGATGCGATCCGGCGCAACTATCCGGTAATCGGACGCTTCCGGCATCTGTTCTCCACCCTTGGCGAGTTCTTCCGGCAGTATTTCTTTGCGATGGACCGCGAGGAAATGCCCTTTAACCGCGCACAGCGCGATTGGGTCACCCATGCCGGCACGGGCAAGGGCAATACCGTCGCCTTTGGCTCGACCCGCAGCCTGTCGGCCCCCGGCACGCCGATTTTCATGAATGCGGCCTTTCCGCCGCTCGAGGATCAATTCGCCAAAACCGATCCGATGCTGATCGGGCCGACGGCGGCAATTCCCTATGTGGCCAAATCCATCTTTAACATCTCCGGCATGAGCTATGGCGCGATCTCGCGCCCTGCGGTCGAAGCTCTGTCGCGCGGCGCGGCAGAGGCGGGCATTTGGCTCAACACCGGCGAGGGCGGCATCTCGCCCTTTCATACTCTGGGGGCCTGCGATGTGGTGTTCCAGATCGGCACCGCGAAATTCGGGGTGCGCGACGAGCATGGTAACCTGAGCGACGAAAAGCTGCGCAAAGTGGCCGAGCATCCGCAGGTGCGTATGTTCGAACTCAAAATGGCCCAAGGCGCAAAACCTGGCAAGGGCGGCATTCTTCCCGGCGAAAAGGTCAACGCGGAGATCGCCGAAATTCGCGGGCTCAAGATCGGGCAGGACGGGATTTCGCCGAACCGCCACCGCGAGATCAACAATTGGGGTGATCTTTTGGATATGGTCGAACATATCCGCGAGGTGACGGGCAAACCGGTCGGTTTCAAAACCGTGATGGGATCGCCAGAAGCGCTCGACCCGCTTTTCACCTTGATCGAGGAGCGCGGCCCTGATTGCGCACCGGATTTCATCGCCATTGATGGCGGCGAAGGCGGCACGGGCGCGGCGCCGATGCCATTGATCGATCTGGTTGGCATGCCGATCCGCGAGGCCCTGCCGATGCTGGTCGATCTGCGCGACAAACACGGGCTGCATGACCGCATCCGCATCATCGCGGCGGGCAAATTGGTCAATCCCTCTGATGTGGCATGGGCGATATGCGCAGGCGCGGATTTCGTCGCCTCCGCGCGCGGCTTTATGTTTGCGCTGGGCTGTATTCAGGCGCTCAAGTGTAACAAGAACACCTGCCCCACGGGGATCACAACCCATGATCCGCGCTTGCAGGCGGGCCTTGTGGTCGAAGACAAATACAAACGCGTGGCCCATTACGCCAAACAGGTGATCAAAGAGGTCGAGACCATCGCCCATTCCGTCGGCGTGTCCGAGCCGCGCCAGATGCGCCGCCGCCATGTGCGGGTGGTGATGGCGGACGGGCAATCCGTTCCGATGAATACGCTGTTTCCAAGCCAAGACGGCAAGGTCGGAGTGACGCATTAAAAGGCAAAGGCAGGGCCGCGCGCGGAGTAGGTGACGGTGATGCGCGGACAATACCGCCCGATCCGCCCGCATTGTTTCTAAAATGGGCATGGCGGCGCCCCAAGGGCGGCCCTAGGGGATGCCATACTTGACGCAAACAGGCGGTCTCGTTCAAACTATTGCCCGTTACTCGTACTTTGTTGCGCGCGTTAACCAAGCTCTATTGAACGGACATAATAATGAAGACTTTTGTAACCACCCTCGCAGCGGGGATTTTCACCGCTGCACTCGCCCAAGCCGCCACGTTGGATTTCACAACCGCGCCCTTTGCCACATCGACCGTCCCGACCACCAGCGCGACCGTCGATGGCGTGAACTTCTCTTTCGTCGCCACCTCGAGGGGCGCCGACGGGTTTCGCCAAGGCAGTGGCGGTCTTTCCTTCGGCGTGCCTGGAAACGGGATGTATTCAATCTCGATCGTCGCCGATCAGGACCTGCTGTTCAACAGCATGACCGGAGGCGGGCATACGCTGACCAGCCAAGCAGACCAGCTGCCCTTTGATGTCAGCGTCGAAGGCACCGAAGTGGCGGGGGATCTGATGTTCGCCAGCTCGGCCACGCAAACGCTGTCTTTCGCCTCTGGCCCGGTTTCGGTCAGTGCGGGAGAGGCCTTCTTGATCGCGGTGGATTTCGACGCCTTGGTGGGCAGCTCGATTTACGCCTCCGCCAAAATCGGTAGCATTGATTTCGATATCGCCCCTGCCGTGCCGCTGCCTGCGGGGTTGCCACTGATGATCGGGGCCTTTGCCGGTCTGGGTGCGCTGCGCCGCAAGTCCAAATCCCAAACAGCCTGAAGCCCGTTTGATCTGCAGATCAGTGAAAGCCGCGGTTGCTCCGCGGCTTTTGCGTTTTCAGCCCGAGGTTTGTCGCCGAGTCGCGCGGCGCATTGCGATTCCGGCTGGCGTGGCGCGATTCCACCCCTGAATCGGGGGTGATGTGGGCCGAGTCTCGACCCATCTTGGGGATAACCCTGTGGGTAACCCAATATGTGGGGTCGCGCGCCTGTTTGGCCCCAAGCCGCAGCGCAGCACCATGCCACGAAATGCAGCCGCCTCGAACAAAGGCAAGCTCGTATCTTATTGAATTTATTTGGTTTTTGATATTTTTGAAGAAAAGATGACAATATCCC
>NZ_BAABWS010000004.1:0-107148 GCF_040371945.1 Litorivita sp. NS0012-18
GCGTGCCTGCTCCGCCTGAGCCCAGAATGACACCCATAGGCCGGACGTTATCGATTTATGTACCGGTTCTGTCGTTACTCTGGACGGCGAACATGATGGCAATGACTAGATCAGCTTTGAAAAGGCGAAGACCATGCTCCGCTTCCGTGGGCGACAAAAAACGATGGCGGCGGTCAAAGCCGAATTCGTCGACAAAGTGCCAAAGCGTCATCAAAGCATTGAGGTGAATGGCTAGGGCCGATGCTATCCGAAGTTACGCGTGAGTATCGCCCTGCCCCCGAAAACGGGACCGTTTGAAGCGGGAGTTTCCGGCTCAGATTTCGCGTCTGGGACAGGAGTGGAAACCCACGAAAGCATCGAAGTTCACGGCATGGTTGGCTGAAACGCTGCGATCTCCACAAGGGCAATGCAACGGACTGCGCAAGAGATATAAGAGTCTGGCGATGCAATGCACCGCCAGAGTTCACCGTTTTGAGGCACGGGTTTACCCCGCTTTGATCATATCGGCCGCTTTTTCGGCCACCATGATTGTCGGAGCGTTGGTGTTGCCCGCCACGACAAACGGGAAGATCGACGCATCGACGACGCGCAAGCCGTCAACGCCCCTCACCTTAAGGCTTGGATCAAGAACAGACATCTCGTCCACGCCCATTTTGCACGTGCCGTTCTGGTGGTGATAAGACAAAACAGCGGACCGCGCATAAGCAGCCAGTTCCTCATCTGTTTGAACATCCGCACCCGGATAGATTTCACGGCCGCGCCATTCATCCAATGCCGGTTGCGTCGCGATCTCGCGCATCTGCTTGATAGATTGCACCAAAATATCAACGTCATATTGGGTTTGCAGGACCTGCGGATCGATGTCCATCATGTCGTCCGGATCGGCCGAATTCAACGTGATCGACCCGCGCGATGTCGGTTTTACGCCAGATGCAAGCAACGTAAAGGCATTCCCCGTCGGGGCCTCTTGCTCAGGCGTGTAGTAGGGCACGTGGAAAAACAACGGCTGCATGTCGGGGCCGGAACGGCTGTCGTTTGAGCGGGCAAACAGATGCGCATGTAACACTTGGATCGCCATATCCGAGGGCGGCGGAATATCCTTTGCACCCTCATAAATCACCGGACACAGCGTGTGGTCGTGCAGGTTTTTGCCCACACCCGGCAAATCAACCTTGGTCTCGATCCCGATTGCCTCCAGCTCGTCCTTTGCGCCGATGCCGGAAAGCATCAAGATACGCGGGCTTTCCACTGCACCACCGCAGACCAATACTTCGCCCTTGGCACGCAGGGTCATGGTTTTGCCATCCTGCATGACAGTGACGCCGGTCGCGCGGCCATCGTCGATCTCGACCTTCTGCACCCGTGCATTGGTGATCAGGGTCAGGTTCTCGCGTTCCAGCGCGGGGCGCAAAAACGCCGAGGCCGTCGAGGCACGTTTACCGTCCTTGGTGTTCAGATCGGTGTAGGCCACCCCATAAGGATCGGCGCCATTGGTGTCCTCATTGAGTGGCACGCCCGATTGAACGGCCGCCTCAACGATAGCCGCAGTCACCGGATGGGGGGTAAATTCGGTGGTCACATGAAGCGGCCCGCCTGCCCCGTGGAACTCATTTTCGCCGCCGGCATAATCTTCGGACTTTTTAAAATACGGCAGGACGGATGCATAGTCCCACCCCTCACAGCCAAACTCATTGGCCCATTGGTCGTAATCCGCAGCACAACCGCGCACATAGATCATGCCGTTAAGTGACGAAGATCCGCCAAGGGTTTTGCCGCGTGGCCAATACAGCGAACGCCCGACTGCATGCTCTTGCGGTGTGGTGCTGTAGCCCCAATCATATTCGGTACCCCACAGTTCAATCAGGCGCATGGGCGTTGAAATCATTTCAGAATTATCCGGCCCACCGGCCTCGACGATCAGCACAGATGCGCCGTCCTCGGTCAGGCGGTTGGCCAAGACGCATCCTGCCGACCCCGCGCCGACGATGATATAGTCATAGGCCGCGTCTTGGGCGTTGGCCGGATTGACGCTTGCGCCAAGCAGCCCGCCGCCCAAGGTCAAAACGCCCGAGGCTACTGCGGTTCGGCCCAAAAAGCTCCGCCGCGTCATGGTTTTATTCGATTTCGTCGTCATCAAGTTTTCCTCCCGTTGATGCCGTAAGAACGGCCTATTGCTATCCTCCCAGAGCGCAGCAGGCCGATGTTTGGATTAGCTAAAGATCACTTGGATATCGGTGTATTCGGTGAGGCCTTCCTCGCCGAACTCCACGCCAAGGCCCGAAGATTTCACACCGCCGAACGGTGCATTGGGTTGGATCATGCCGTGTTTGTTGATCCAGACCGATCCGCATTCCATCCGCGCTGCGATCTTCTTGGCGGCGTCAAGGTCATTGGACCACACCGAGCCACCCAATCCATTGGGGTTGTCGTTGGCCATCTTGATCGCCTCTTCGACATCCGAATAGGCGATGATCGGCAAGGCGGGGCCGAATTGCTCTTCGTCCACCAGCGGATCGCCGTTCGAAAGGCCCGAAATCACGGTCACAGGAAAGAACAATCCATCCCCCGCTTCGCCACCACACAGGACTTTGCCTTTGGTTTTGGCGTCCGCCACCAAGCGCGTTACCTTGTCGAACTGCATCTGGTTTTGAACGGGGCCAAGGATGCTGTCCTCGCTCATGCCGTCGCCCATCGGGATGGCTTTGGCGAATTCGGCCAAGGCGGCACCAACTTCGTCTGCGATGCTTTCGTGCACATAAAGACGCTTCATCGCGGCGCAGGTCTGGCCGTTGTTGATGAAAGCGCCCCAAAACAGACCCTCGGCAATCGCTTTGGGATCAACGTCGGGCAATACGATACCTGCATCATTGCCACCCATTTCAAGCGTCAGACGCTTCATGGTTTCAGCCGCCGAGCGCATGATTTTTTGGCCCGTGCCGCAAGAGCCGGTAAAGACAATCTTGCGGATGTCGGGATGCGAAGACATCAACGCACCAAGATTTTCCGACTTGTCATCACTGGTCACAACGCTCACCACGCCTTTGGGCAATACATCGTTAATGATTTCAACCAACCGAATGGTCGACAACGGGGTCAGCGGCGATGGTTTGATCACAACCGTATTACCGGTGCGCAGCGCGGGAATAATGTGCCAAATCGCAATAAGAACAGGAAAGTTCCAAGGCGTGATGGAGCCCACCACACCGACAGGTTTGCGGTGCAGTTCTACGCGGCCTTCTTCGTTGTCTTGCAAAACCTTAACCGGCAACGAAAGCCCCGTGGTGTATCCCGCCCAAGCGCCCGCGCCGCCAATTTCCCAACGTGACCCAAGCCCATTGAGAGGCTTGCCCTGCTCAAGCGTGACCAGCTCTGCCAGTTCCGCCGAATGCTCTTCGATCTTTGCGGTGACGCTTGCGCAGGCTGCCTGCAGCTCTTCATCGCTCTTGAGTGACCATGTCTCAAATGCGGCCTTGGCGGATGCCACTGCCGCGTTCAAATCCGCGCCCGTCATGTTGGGCGCATGTCCGGCGACGGCGCCGGTGGATGGGTTGATGACAGCAAAAGTGTCGCCTACGCTGTCACCTGCATCCGATTTGCCGGTGAGTCGGCGCATGAGTTTGTTCATTGATTTTCCTCCCAAAATTCCCCGCGCCCCCCGCGCGGGTGTCTTGGAAGGATAAGCCGTCGATCTTGCAAAAACTTGGGCAAGGCCGTCAGGTCTTTTGGATTAATGCGTCAATGGCGCGTCACAACTTCGCCAGGCGCCACGCCGTATTTCTTGCGAAATTCACGATAAAAATATGACACATCATTAAAGCCGCAATCTAAAATCACGTCTGTGATTGTTTGCTTTGACCCTGCGATGAGCGCGCCGGTCAACCGTCGATGTGCCAAAGCCAAACGGCGCATCAAGATCCGTTGTCCCGGCGTTTCTCCGAGCGGTTGAAAATGGCGCTGTAAGGTACGTTTCGACACGTTAAGCGAGGTTGCAAGGCTGCTCGGTCCAAAATCGGGGTTGCTGCAATGCTGGTCGATCAACGCCAAGGCCCGCGACAACAACCGTTCAGAGTCCGATGGATCTCGGGCGTTTCGCGCGCCGACAAAATAGCCGCCAAGCAGGTTGAAAAATGCTTCGCCAAGGTGGCTTTGGTGCTCCTGACCATCGATCATTTTAGAAATGACCGCGTTGATTGCCAACCAAAGCGGATCGTCCCGTGAAACCGTCGTGCCGCCCTTGACGGATTGGCCAAACCGCCCGAGCATTTCCGAACGCGGAATGTGAAATGAAAGCTGGTGCGATAGAGACTGATCGTAATGAAACACCGAGGCTTGGGTCGAATCCACCAAGAACATATCGCCCTGTTTCAGGACGACCTCCTGTCCGGCCTGCACGACACGGCTGGTGCCGCTGCGTTGGGTAAGCAAAAAGAAATGCTCTCCGGGGTCGCGTTTGATCGCCTGCGCATCGCGTATGATGCGCAGATGGCTCAATGCGACTCCCACGGTTTGGAAAGGCCCAACAGGTTGCGCCGACACGCTGCCTTTGATCGTGCCGCTTGACGCCGCAGGTTCCAAATCAAAGCGGCCACAGAACTTGCGAATGTCCGCTTCGATGATTTCTTTTGGGACCTCTTGGTGAGGCTGTAGCATTAATGAATTCATGACCCCCCCAAAGTTCACGCCGATGGTCAAGCAGTATTGTTGCCGCAACATCGAAAATCAAGTTCAACTTAATTTCAAGCGCGCGTTCATTGGCTTTTGACCGAGTGGCGATGAAAGACACCTAATATGTTACAAAATTTACCACATCAAGAATTTTGGTAACTTTAAGCTTGATCGCAGGCACAGATTCCAGTATGCCGACCATGAGGTCGATTAATTTGGGGAGGATTTGCAATGGACGCATTGATATGTGATGGCGTGCGCACACCGATCGGGCGATATGGCGGCAAGCTGTCCTCGATTCGTACAGATGATCTTGCGGCGTTGCCCATCGCCGCTCTGATGGCGCGCAATCCAAATATTGACTGGTCGAAAGTTGACGAGGTGATTTTTGGCTCTGCCAATCAAGCTGGCGAAGACAACCGAAATGTTGCGCGTATGGCGGCCTTGCTTGCTGGTCTGCCTGTAGATGTCCCCGGCACGACGGTGAACCGTCTTTGCGCCAGCGGAATGGACGCGGTAGGTTTTGCCGCGCGCGGGATCAAGGCGGGCGACTATGACCTGACCATCGCCGGTGGCGTTGAAAGCATGAGCCGCGCGCCCTTTGTGATGCCCAAGCCCGAAGCCGCGTTTAGCCGGTCGAACGCTGTCTATGACACGACAATTGGCTGGCGCTTTGTGAACTCCAAGATGAAGGCGCAATATGGTGTCGATTCCATGCCGCAAACAGCGGACAATGTCGCCGCTGATTACAACGTCAGTCGCGCGGATCAGGATGCCTTTGCCGCACGCTCGCAGGCCCGTTGGGCCGCTGCGGAGGCGGCAGGCGTATTCAGGGACGAGATCGTTCCGGTCGCTGTGCCACAGCGTAAGGGGGACCCTGTCATCGTCGATACGGATGAACACCCCCGCCCTGGCACCGACGCTGCGGCCTTGGCTAAGCTTCGAGGCGTGAACGGTCCAGATTTGTCGGTTACGGCAGGCAATGCCAGCGGCGTTAATGATGGGTCGGCTGCTTTGCTGCTCGCGTCGGAGGCCGCCGCCAAGACCTACGGCCTGATCCCGATGGCGCGGGTTGTCGGCATGTCGTCTGCGGGGGTCGAGCCGCGCATCATGGGCATTGGCCCCGCCCCAGCGAGCGAGAAAGTCCTTGAGCGCGCGGGTCTGACGGTCGACCAGATGGATGTTATTGAGCTGAACGAAGCCTTTGCCTCACAGGGGCTTGCGACGCTGCGCCAGCTGGGTGTGGAGGATGACGACCCGAGGGTGAACCCGCATGGCGGGGCCATCGCGATGGGCCATCCGCTTGGAATGTCTGGTGCGCGACTGGTTCTGACCGCCGCGCACCATTTGAAACGCACTGGCGGGCGCTACGCACTTTGCACGATGTGTGTGGGTGTGGGCCAAGGCACTGCAATTATCATTGAACGCGTCTGACCCGAAAGGAAAACGACATGTATGCACAGATGGTTAAATCCGAAGCAACGCGGGAAGATCCTGAAATGCTTGCCGCATTTCAGGCCCGCATTGACGCTGGCGAAAAGATCGAACCGAAGGACTGGATGCCCGCAGGATATCGCAAGACGCTGATCCGTCAGATCGGTCAGCACGCGCATTCCGAAATTGTCGGCCAACTGCCCGAAGGCAACTGGATCACCCGCGCCCCGACACTGGAGCGTAAAGCAATCCTGCTGGCCAAGGTGCAAGACGAGGCGGGCCATGGGTTGTACCTTTACTGCGCGGCAGAAACCCTTGGGGTCACGCGCGACGAGCTGACGGAAATGCTGCTCGACGGGCGGATGAAATATAGTTCGATCTTCAATTACCCGACGCTGACTTGGGCCGATATGGGCGCGGTCGGCTGGTTGGTCGATGGCGCGGCCATCATGAATCAGGTGCCGCTGCAGCGCACGTCCTTTGGTCCCTATTCGCGGGCGATGATCCGCGTTTGCAAGGAAGAGTCCTTTCACCAGCGTCAGGGCTACGACATCATGATGAAAATGGCGCAGGGCACCGCGCAGCAAAAGGCGATGGCGCAAAACGCGCTGAACCGGTTCTGGTATCCATCGCTGATGATGTTCGGCCCGTCAGACGCCGACTCGGTCCACTCCGAACAGTCGATGGCATGGAAAATCAAGATGAACAGTAACGATGAGTTGCGTCAGAAGTTTGTCGATCAAACCGTGCCTCAGGCCGAGTATCTGGGCCTGACCGTTCCGGACGAGACCCTGAAATGGAACGAGGAAAAGGGCGGTTACGATTTCGCCGAGCCGAACTGGGATGAGTTCTTTGACGTGATCCAAGGCAATGGTCCGTGCAACACCGAACGTCTCGGCGCGCGTAACAAGGCGTGGGACGACGGCAAATGGGTGCGCGACGGGCTTTTGGCCCATGCCGAGAAAAGCAAGATCAGAAAGGTAGCAGCAGAATGAGCTCTTCCAAATCCGCACATCCCGACACGCCCGAAACCCAAACCAAACCCAAGCGCCAAGAATGGCCCCTGTGGGAGGTGTTCATCCGCGGCCAACACGGCATGAGCCACCGCCACGTCGGCTCGCTTCATGCGCCGGACGAGGAGTTGGCGATCAAGAATGCGCGCGATGTTTATACCCGCCGCAACGAAGGGGTCAGCATCTGGGTCGTTGAGGCGCGCCATATCGCCGCCTCGTCGCCCTCGTCCAAAGGCCCGCTTTATGAACCGTCGGAAAGCAAGGTTTACCGGCACCCGACATTTTTCGACATTCCCGACGAAGTGGGAGCGATGTGATGTCAAGCGTCAACCAAGCTCAACTCTTTGAATTTATTTGTCGGCTGGGCGATAACACGTTGGTTCTGGGTCACCGTGTCAGTGAATGGTGCGGTCATGCTCCGGCACTGGAAGAGGATATCGCGCTGGCAAACACAGCGCTTGACCTTATCGGGCAGACACAGATGTGGCTTGGCCTCGCCGCGGATGTCGAGGGCAAGGGCCGCACAGCCGACGATCTGGCGATGCTGCGCGATGTTTGGGATTTCCGAAACGTCTTGCTTGTCGAACAGCCTAACGGCGATTTTGGCCAAACGATGATGCGCCAGTTTCTGTTTGACGCTTGGCATTTGGCCATGCTTGAGGCGCTGACCAAATCATCGCACGAACAGATCGCTGCCATTGCCGCAAAGTCGATCAAAGAAGTTCAATATCATGTCGAACGCTCGGGCGACACGGTCATCAGGTTGGGCGACGGTACATCCGAAAGCCATGCGCGGATGCAGGCGGCGCTGACTCTCCTGTGGCCCTATGTGGGCGAGATGTTTGTCGCTGACACGGTGGACGAAGCCATGACCGCGGCCGGCATTGCGCCCGACATCGCCGCCATGCGCGAAGGATACGATGCACAGGTCGGGTCTGTTCTGGCTGAAGCGACCCTGCGCATCCCCGAAAGCGGCTTTGCCCATAAGGGCGGCAAATCGGGTTTTCAGCATTCCGAACATTTGGGTCACATGCTGACACAGATGCAATGGTTGCAGCGCGCCTATCCCGGAGCTTCGTGGTGATATGAAGCCCGAAATGTCGGAAATTTGGAGTTGGCTGGACGACGTGCCAGACCCTGAAATCCCGGTGATTTCTGTGGTCGATCTGGGCATCGTGCGCGATGTGGCGTGGGATGGCGACACGTTAGAAGTCGCCGTCACCCCCACCTATTCCGGCTGTCCGGCCACCAGCGTCATCTCGATGGACATCGAAACGGCCATGCACGACCGAGGCATCGAGCAGGTGCGCATCAAGACCCAGATCAGCCCACCGTGGACCACCGATTGGCTGTCGGAAAAGGGGCGTGCAAAGCTCATGGATTATGGCATCGCGCCGCCCCGTGCCGCAGGGGGGCCGGACTGCTGCCCGCGGTGCAAATCAATTAATGTCACCCGAATAAGCCAGTTCGGATCGACCCCCTGCAAGGCGCAATGGCGCTGCGCGGACTGCCTCGAACCCTTCGACTATTTCAAATGCATCTAAGGAGCACATGTGATGGCGCGTTTTCATCAATTGTCCGTCACTGACGTCACCAAAACGATCCGCGATGCGGTTGTCGTGACGCTAAAGCCAGTGAACGGTGGCGATTTCGATTTCACCCAAGGTCAGTATCTCACCTTCCGTCAGGATTTTGATGGCACCGAAGTGCGGCGCTCTTATTCGATCTGCGCAGGCAAGGACGACGGTGTCTTGCAGGTCGGGATCAAGAAGGTAGAGGGCGGCGCATTTTCCACCTGGGCCAATGAAAACCTTCTCCCCGGTATGACCCTCGAAGCGATGGAGCCAATGGGCAGCTTTCACGCGCCGATCACGCCGGAGGTCGCAAAAACCTACCTCGGCTTTGCAGGCGGGTCAGGCATCACGCCGGTTCTGTCGATCATGAAAACCGTTCTGATGCGCGAACCCGACAGCACCTTTACGCTGGTTTACGCCAACCGCGGTGTGAACACGATCATGTTCCGCGAAGAGCTAGAGGACCTCAAGAACCTCCACATGGGCCGGCTGACGGTCATCCATGTGCTGGAAAGCGACGCGCAGGATATCGACCTGTTCACGGGTCGCGTCGATACAGACAAATGCAAGGCTCTGTTCGAGCATTGGATCGACATAGACAGCGTCGACACCGCGTTCATCTGTGGGCCGGAACCGATGATGCTCGGCATTGCCGCGGCCTTGCGCGACCACGGGCTGACAGAGGATCAGATCAAGTTCGAACTCTTCGCAAGTGCGCAGCCCGGACGCCTCAAGCGCAAAGCCGGAACAGGCGTCGCGGGTATCACCGCCAAGGCGACCGAGGCCACCATCTCGATGGACGGATCGGCCCGCAGCTTCACGATGGATAAGGATCAATCGATCCTTGATGCCGCCCTCGAAAACGCGATCGACGCACCGTATGCTTGCAAGGCCGGCGTTTGTTCGACCTGCAAATGCAAGGTGCTGGAGGGCGAGGTCGAGATGCTCGCGAACCACGCGCTTGAGGATTATGAAGTGGCGCAAGGCTACGTGCTTTCGTGTCAGGCCTATCCCCTCACCGACAAGGTCGTCGCAGATTACGGTTAATCAGGAATACGACCGTGACCGACACGGTGGTGTCACGCAATACCTTGCCACGCGCGCCCCTTCGACCAAGCCCGCAAACCTGCCGACACGCGACTGCGCCGCCCCGCTCAACGGCCTTTAGCGAAGCAGCCGCAACAGTATTTCAGCAAGGTCATGTACCGCATCGTCTGGTCCGACCTCTATATTTGTAAGGTGGCGATCATCCGCGACAACAAGCATCAAAGCCCCCGCAGAAAACAGCAACCGGAACGCGGCATTGGCGCGCGCGCGCGGGCAATCAAAGCGCGCCGTTAGCCACGCAATCACGTCGTGCCCGACACTTTGGCTCGCGCCAAAGCCCTGTTTGGCAAGCGCGTCGATGCTCCTGCCTTCAATCATAAAGGCGCGCAAAGCCCCTGCGTGTTGCTCAAAAACCGCTCGGTTTGCCGCCGCCAGAGCACGCAAAGCGTTTAGGTCACTAAGATCCGGACCGATGCTGTCCAAGGCCGCGTGCATCTGGGTCTCGATCTGCGAGAGCATCCGCGCCGAGGCTGCCTTAAGCAAGCTTTCACGATTGCCAAACCGATGATATAGCGCGCCGTTTGAACAGCCCGAGAGCGCCGCGATCCGCGCAATTGTAACCGCGCGAAGCCCATCCGTCTCGGCCAGCGCGAGCGCGGCATCGACCATCTTATCCGTAGAATCTTCGCTGCGCGATTGAACCGGTGCTTTCATGTTTGCTTTTCATCATGTTTGCGCTTAACAATCAAGAATAGAGTGCTCGTTCTATTTTGAGAAACCAGCTATGGGACCGGGGAGGGAACCACATGCCAGACATCATTTTTACGCCGCTCACACCTCTTTCAGACAAATATTCGCGCTATAAAGGCCCGCCCAATCCGCGCACGGAACGGCTTGTTGCCGGATACCAATACGCCAAGGGCGGGCGCCGTTTAACCTGCGATATACTTGTCGATCGCGATGTGGCGCTGACCATGCGCGATGGCGTGCGGCTCTATGCCGATGTGTTCCGCCCCGTAAGCGATGCGCCCGTGCCCGCAATCATCAATTGGGCCCCATACGGCAAAGGCGATACGGGCTATTGGACGCTTGATGAGAGCGAAGTTTTTCCAAACCGTTTCGGGATCAAACGCGGAGCCGTTTCGGGCCTGCAATCTTGGGAGGGCAATGACCCCGCCTATTGGTGTGCCCACGGCTATGCCGTCGTCCAGATCGATGCTCGCGGCGCGTTCAACTCCGAAGGCGATGTTTGGTTTTTGAGCCAAGGCGAGGGCCGCGACGGGGCCGACGCCATTGAGGAACTTGCCACGCTTGATTGGTGTTCGGGCAAGATCGGCATGGCGGGAAATTCATGGCTGGCAATGTCACAGTGGCGCATTGCGTCCGAGCGCCCGCCGCATCTCACAGCCATCGCGCCTTGGGAAGGGCTCTGTGATCCGCACCGCAACAGCACCCTACGCGGCGGCATTCCCGCACTGGCTTTCCCGAATTTTATTCGCAACAAAATGTATGGCGCGGGCAAGGTCGAAGACATCACGGCAATGGCCGAACGCGAGCCGCTTTACAACGAATACTGGGCCGACAAGACCCCGCCCATCGAGCGCATAGACGTCCCCGCCTATGTGGTCGCCAGCTATACAAATCAGGCCCATACCGGCGGAACCTTTAGCGCGTGGAACCAATTGACCAGCCCCAAATGGCTGCGCATTCACAACACCCAAGAGTGGCCCGATTTTTATAACCCCGCCTATACCGACGATCTGCGCCGCTTCTTTGATGCGACCCTGCGTGGTATCGAAAACGGTTGGGAGAAGACCCCTAAAGTGCGCATGTGTGTGCTTGATCCGGGGCACAAGGATATCATTGATCGTCCCGAGGCAAGCTTCCCGCCGCAAGGGGTTTCCTCGCGCACCCTGTTCCTTGACGCGGGGAGCAAACAGCTTTCCCCTGCCCTCCCATCAGCCGAGAGCCAAACAGGCTATGCGCTCCAAGACAAGCACCCCGAAGTCGACTTCCTGCACCGGTTTGACGCGGACATTGAGATCGCCGGAACGCCTCTGCTGGCGCTTTGGGTTAGCGCTCAAGGGCACAATGATCTCGACTTGTTCGTTTATATCCAGAAGCTAAGTGCCTCTGGCAAACAGCTCTGGCATCAAACGGTCGACCTTGGCCTGCCGCTTGGGCGCATGTGGATGCCAAAGGTGTTTGCTCTCGGGGCAAAGGCCATGGCGCCGGCGTTCTTTGGCGGGCCGGATGGATTGCTCCGTGTCTCGCGGCGCGGGCTTGATCCCGATGCCCCCGCCCACCAGCCCGAGCTGTTGCTGGATAAGGAGCGCTTCATCCCTGAAGGCGACATCGTTGAGGCGGAGATCCCCTTCTGGCCTGTCGCGATGCGCTGGCATAAAGGCGAACAATTGCGGCTGAAAATCTCTGGCAAACATCTGTTGCCCGGCCTCTTGCCCGATTTACCAGAGCCACCCATGCAGCGCGGCAAGACCCATACAATCCACACCGGCGGGCAGTATCCGTCGAAATTGGTGCTGCCGTTTAACCCTGGCTAAGGCGTGCATTTACGTCTGTTCCAAAAAGCGCGCGGAGTGTTGCACTAAACGGCTTCATGGATCAGTCGGGGCTTCAATAAGGCTCGGTATGACCGGCAAGTCTCGCGTCATATGCCGTCGTTTCTCCGCGGTCATATCAGAGCACCGCCGATTTTCTCGCCGAGTGCGGCCGAGCAGTTGAACGTTCGGCGGTGTATCGATGGGTCCGCAGGTTCGGGCCTCGGACCGGCCACGGCATCGGAACGCGCCGCCAGTGGGTCGGTCTGACTTGGCAGGTGGACGAAACTTGTAACCGTGCCTGCGGGAAATGACACGGCCTGCGGCGTGCTATTGATCGGCACGGACGGTTGATTGATTTTCCCTGACGGCAGGCGATATGAGAAGCCCGTGAGAACCTTCCTTCTCAAGCCTCCTACGAAGTTGCGAGACAGCCGAATTGAGCGTGACCAGCCCCCTTTGAAAGGGCATCTTGGGTGGGCCATAAAGGACTGGTCAGCCCCATCTGAGTGGTCCGGCTTGAGTGTTAGTGCATGACCGGCCTCGGGTCCATCGGGACGATGGTTTCCGGTGCTGGTGGGCGATAGCCCAACGCACTGTGCGGTCGTTTCGTGTTGTAGTGTTTCCTCCATTGTTCGATCAGAATCTGGGCTTCCCTTAAACTGTAGAAGATCTCGCCATTGAGCAGCTCATCGCGGAACCTCGCGTTGAAGCTTTCGCAATATCCATTCTCCCAGGGCGACCCGGGTTCGATGTAGGCCGTCTTTGCCCCGACTGCGCTGATCCATTCCTGAACCGCTTGAGCGATAAACTCAGGACCGTTGTCGGAGCGTATGAACGACGGTACGCGGCGCAGGATGAACAGGTCGCTCAATGCATCGATTACATCTCCCGAGTTCAACCGACACTTCACCTTAATGGCGAGGCACTCCCGGCTGTGCTCATCCAGGATGTTCAGCGTTCGGAAGACCTTTCCGTCCTCGGTCCGGCAATGAACGAAGTCGTAGCTCCAGACATGGTTTCGATGTTCAGGCCGGAGACGAACACAAGATCCGTCATTCAGCCAGAGCCGCCCCTTTTTCGGCTGCTTGGTAGGCACCTTCAGCCCCTCACGTCGCCACAGTCGTTCGACACGCTTATCGTTCACCTCCCAACCCGCTTCTCTCAGCAAGGCCGCGATGCGACGGTAGCCATAGCGGCCATACTGGCGAGCCAGCTCAATCATGTCCGCGACCAGTTGGTCCTCATCGGACCGACCTTGAGGAACCTTCCTCTGCGTCGAGCGATGCTGCCCGAGAACACGACAAGCGCGTCTCTCAGACAATCGGAACCTTGTACGGACATGATCGATGCAAGCCCGGCGACGCGCGGGGCTCAGTAGTTTCCCCCTGCAGCCTCCGCGAGGATGAGCTTGTCCAAAGTCAGGTCAGAAACTGCCTTTCTAAGTCGCTCATTCTCTTTCTTAAGGCGTTTGAGCTCCTTTAGCTGGTCGGCCCCCATCCCACCATATTGCTTGCGCCAGCGGTAGTAGGTCTGCTCGGTAATACGAACCTGTCGGATCGCATCGACACGCGCTGCGCCTTGACCGACAAGTACTTCAACCTGTCGCAACTTCGTAACGATCTCTTCCGGCTTGTGACGTTTCATAGCCATCTCGGCCCTCCGTTTTCCTAAATAATACGGTGGACCACTTCAGTGGGGGAGGACCAGTTCATGAGATTACTGTTCCATTGGACGCGGTTGGACGGCCACCCGATTGCGCAGATTCCGGTTTCAAAACGCAAAGATCGATCCGTGCCGGAGGCTTTCGCGATACCTTGGCGACCTTGCGCTCGTCATCGGCAAAGACCACCAGACCGCATCGGCTTTTTGTGCGTCTTGCATCGGGAGCACGGGTTTTCGCGGTCATGCGCATGGCGGCTTCTCCTGTGCTGGGCTATTGGTCAGGCCACTTGCACCGCGGGGCTTGGCATCTTTTCCAGTGCTTCGATGAAGAACGGGCGGAAGCCCTCAGGGTGTTCACTCATCGGGAAGTGGCCCAGTTCATCCATGACCGCCAGCGTGGCGCCCGTTATGGCCTTGGCCGTGCGTTCGGCGTCTTCGGGCGTACATGTCAGGTCGTAGGCACCGACGATCATGTGCACCGGCGTTTGCTTCGTATCAATCGTTGGCAGGCGCGGGATCAAACTGTCATCGCGGGTATAAAAGCTTAGATCGCCGCGGAACACGCCCGGGCCGCTTTGCATAAACATCCAAAGCGTGTTCCAGCGCTCGGCCTTGGGCGCATATGGCGAGATATTGGCAGATACGAGAGCGGCCCCCATCTCGCCGCCATGGGCATCAGGCCTGTGGAACCAGTCGATATCGTACCATGCAGGTTGGAAATCCGAGGCCTCTATCGCGATGAAGCCGCTGAATTTTTCCGGATGCAGGGCTGCCAGTTGCAGCGCAATCCGCCCGCCCATCGAACAACCTGCCAGAACCGGACGGTCAAGGCCCAGCCCCTCGATCACGGCCAGAACCGTTTCGATATAGGCCTCTGTCGTCAGCAAATACTCCTGTGTCTCGAACCCTTCGGGCGGCAGGGATTTTCCGTGCCATGGCATGTCGAAGGCGATCAGGCGATTCGATACGGTGATCTCTGCGTCATTCATCAGATGACGCCACTGGCGGGTGTCGGCGCCGGCGGTGTGCAGGCAGATGATCGGACGCCCCTGCCCCGATTCTTCGAAGTAAATACGGTGCGCGACACCGCCCACGGAGATGGTGACATAGCGCCCTGTGATCGGTTCAATGCTCATACTGCCAACTCCTCTTGCGCACGGGCGAGGCCTAGGACCTCTTTGAAGAAACGCAGGTTCTTGACGAGGCTCAGAATATCGCCGTCGATCCGGCCACGGCCGATCTTTACCAGCCCGAAGATGTCATGGAAGCCGGGCTCGGGCCGGGCTTCCCAGACTTTGTTCAACGCTTCGGCATCGGTCCGCAAAGCAAAGCGCCAAGGCGTCTTTCGGCTTGCACCTTCCTTGACCGACACGATGTGTCCCTTCTCGAAGGATAGGTAGAACTCCACCCCCCCCACATCGATGAGCACGGTTTCGGAAAACAGCCGGCCAAGGCGCAGCAAATGCGGTGTTGCCTCAAGGCGGGTTTGAATTTGTGTGAAGGTATCGATCACATTTGCCTCCCATACGGTCATAAGCTGGGGACTAGCTGCCATGACCGAGGGTCTCTGGGCCATGCCAGCGAGAGTATGGGGCAATACTCTGCATTGCGACTTTTCAAGAAATGCCTCGCCCACAATGCGCCTCTCATCGGCGGTATCACCCCATACCGTGGCGGGCATTGGGCTGCGCGACGGATTGGGCAATGGCTATAGGACGAGAGGCGCGACGGCGTCTCACCCCGAATACCTAATGTTTCAGGAGGAGGAACTACCCATGGGCATCGTCAACCAAGACAACATTACCGACGTCGTGATCGCGAGCCTCGGCAAGCATGGAGACATCACCGAGCGTCAGCGCCAACTGGCCACGGGGCTGGTCACGCATCTGCACGCCTTCATCAAAGACGTGCAGCTGCAGCATGACGAATTCCTGTTCGTTTGCGACTATCTCGCCCGCGCGGGCAAGCTCTGCAACGACAATCGTCAGGAGTTCATCCTTCTGGGCGACATCCTCGGCGTCGAAGTTCTCGTCGACATGATGACCAACCCTGTCGATGGCAACGAAAGTGAATCCACCGTTCTGGGCCCGTTCTACCGCGAAAACCCGCCGGTTCTGCCCAAGGGCGGTTCGATCATCCAAAAGCACTATGACAACGAAGAAACCGCCTATTTCGAGGGTTACATCAACGATGAGAACGGCAACGGAATCGCCGGTGTGACGATGGATGTCTGGGAAGACGCACCGAACGGCGTCTATGAGAACCTCGATCCCGATCAACCCGAGTACAATCTGCGCGGACGGTTCGAAACCGACGAAAACGGCCATTACGCATTTATCGCGGTCCGTCCCGTCCCCTATCCGATTCCGGACGATGAAACCGCCGGAGAGCTGCTGCGCTTCATGGGCCACCACCCAAACCGTCCGGGGCACATGCACTTCATCATCTCCAAAGACGGCTATCGCCCGCTGATCAGCCAGATCTATGATGCGGACAGCGATTGGCTCGAAGAGGACAGCGTCTTTGCGGTCAAGAAAAGCCTGATCGGAAAGTTCCAGCCTGCGTCTAAGGAACTGGGCACTGACCTGCACTTCGAATTTGACTTCGTTCTCAAGACTGCGGCTGACGAAAACGCAATCGCCGCAGAGTAATCCCCGATACTTCCCAGAAGATTGGCCCTCGCATGCCGGGGGCCTGTCTTCATTTACGGGTATGGCGTATCATGAGCTCTTGGGAGGACGGCAAAATTGAATTTCAAACAGCTGACCTATTTCATCGCGGTTGCGGACGAGCTGCATTTCGGTCGCGCTGCCGAGCGTCTCGATATGGCGCAACCGCCACTCAGTCGACAGATCAAGCAACTCGAGGAGGAGTTGGAAGCCACTCTTTTCAACAGAGGCCGAAGCGCGATCACCCTCACACAGGCCGGTGAGCGGTTGCTCAAGCGTGGCAAAGCTATCCTCGCAGAACTGGAAGACATGCAACTGGAAGTGCGCCGCTTGGGACAAGGGGCCGAAGGACGGCTCAGGATCGGCTTTGTCGGTTCTGCGACATTCGGAATTTTGCCCAACATCATCCGGTCCTATCGAGCAAATTATCCCGAAATGAACCTAAGCCTGATCCCGATGAACACGGCCGAATTGCATCGGGCCTTGGTGTCGCGCGAACTCGACGTGGTCTTCGCTCGGCCAACCTTGAAAGATCCGGAATTCCTGTCGAAGCACTTGGTCGAGGAAAAGCTGATCCTCGCCTTGCCGGACATCGTCGATACAGGCACCCGCACGGTGGCCAAGCTCGAACGGCTGATGACACATCACCTGATCCTATACCCCGAACGGCCTAGGCCCAGCTATGCGGATATGGTTCTCAAAGCGGTTGAAGCTGCGGGGTTCAAAGTGCCGCTTCGCATCTGGTGCATGGATCTGCAAACCGCCCTGAGCCTTGTCGCGGTCGGCGAAGGCGTGTGTATCGTCCCCGCGTCTGTCGCAAATGCGCCGCGCAAGGGTATGAAATTTCTCGACATCGAACCCGAGATTGCGCGGACCGAGCTTTCGATGAACTATCGACTGGATGAACAGGGAGTCCATGTCCAGAATTTTGTCTCCTTGGCTCAGAAGGTCGCACGAAAGAGCCCTTTGAAGAAGTGATATCAGGCCCTGCGGCACGTCACGATGCCGAACATGCGATCCCGCGTCAGCAGATAGCCGTCGATGCCCAAATCACTCCTCGTTTGCTTGGCCCGACGGCGGCAAATCTCCTCCGCTTCGGCAGCGGTTGTCTTGCCCTAGAGGTTCGCTTGGCGTCGCCCGAGCCAGTTCATTTTCGGGCCCCTCAGCAGCAATATATTTGGACGCTACCGCCGTGTGGTTTCAATCATCTTCACCCTGAGCGCCATGTTCATACCCCCAGCCATGTATGCTGGGCCTCCTCGTCAAGCTTGATGGCTTCGGCATCACCGGTCCAAACAATCTGACCTTTGCTGACCACAACAACGTCATCCGCCAAAGAGGTTGCAAAGCCGAAATTCTGCTCGACGATGATCATGGACAGTCCTGCCATTTTGAGGTCTTGCAGCTTGTCGTGGATCAGTTTGACGATGATCGGAGCTAGGCCCTCGGTCGGTTCATCTAGGATCAGCAGCTTGGGGTTCATTAGCAAGCCGCGCGCGATCGCCAACATTTGCTGCTCTCCGCCCGAAAGCTGCGTGCCGCCGTTGTCCAAACGCTCCCCCAATCGCGGAAACAGATCGAGCACCCGCTCCATCGTCCATGCAGCCTCTGACCCGCCGAACCGCTTGCTCGCGATTTCAAGGTTCTCACGCACGCTAAGCGACGGGAAGATGTCACGTGTTTCGGGCACATATGCGATACCGCTTTTGGCGATATCAAAGGGTTGCCCTCCGATCGGCTCCCCGTTGAACAGGATCTCGCCGGACGTCAGCGGCAAAAGGCCCATGATGGTTTTGAGCGTTGTGGACTTGCCAGCACCGTTGCGACCAAGGATCGCCATGACCCTGCCCCGCTGTGCCCGAAGCGACAATCCATACAGAACCTGCGTTTCTCCATAGCCGGATTCGATTGCATTCAGTTCAAGCATCTTCCCAGCTCCCCAGATAAATGTCCTTGAGCAGAGTCGATCCTCGCGCCGCGTCGGGCTGACCATCGAAAACCACTTCGCCGTAGTTGAGCACCGTAATCGTGTCGGCCACGTCAAAGGCAAGGTCCATGTCGTGCTCGATGATCAGCATGGTCAGGTCGCGCGGCAGATTGTTCAGCAGATCGTGAAATCCTTTGGACATTTCCGGCCCGACACCGCTGGTCGGTTCATCCATAAGCAGGACAAGAGGCTTTGTGGCCAGTGCCACGCCGACCTCAAGCTGTCGACGCACACCATAGCTGATCTCGGACACTTTCGCGTGAAGAAAGGGCATTAGATTCACCTGCTCGGCGACCTCCTCCACAATTTCTCGGACTTCGGATTTTGCTAGGCTGTCCGACCAAAGATTTGTCCCATTGCCCGTGTGAACCGCCGCGGCAAGGCCAAGGTTTTCCTCGACCGTCAAACCGTCAAACAGCGTGTTTTTCTGGTAGCTGCGCGAAAGCCCGCGACGGGCGCGTTTGGCAACCGGCAGCGCGGTGACATCCTCACCAGCAAGATGGACCGATCCGCTGTCGGGGGTCAGTTCACCAACGAGCTGATTGAACAATGTCGTCTTGCCCGCCCCATTCGGTCCGAGGATAACACGGCGCTCGCCTCGTTCCAGCTTCAACGACACGTTGCGCGTGACGTGGACGGCGCCAAAGCTTTTGTCCAGATTGCGTGTCTCAAGCATCGGTCAACGCCTCCTCGGTTTCGTGTTTGCGGGTTGCATCAGCAAGACGGCGGTCGAATACGCCGCCCCATCGGGCCTCGATCCAGCCGAAGATGCCGTTGGCGCGGCTCGTCACGACGGCGATCAGGATGACACCGACAACAAGGTGCCAATAGGTCGTGACTGAACTCAGCTCATGTTTCAGGACGACAAAAGCCGCCGCTCCGATCAGGGGGCCGACAAGCGTTCCAAGCCCTCCGAGGATCACAACAACCAGTGCCTCGCCTGAAACGGTCCAGCTGAGCAGCCCCGGCGAGATATACATGATGTTCTGCGCGGCCAGCGCACCGGCAAGGCCCGCGATCATGCCGGACAGGCCAAACACATCGGCCTTTACACGCCAGACCGTCAGGCCAAGCGCGCGCATCCGCTGCTCATTGTGCATGACACCGGTGAACGAGCGGCCCAGACCGGAGCGCAAGATCACCACCGACGCGCCATAGACGGCGCCAAGCACGCTCAGGCAGAACAGCGCAAAGCTGCGACTGTCATTCAGATCAACGCCGATGAAACCCAGATCCAGTCGGGAAATGCCGCCCAGCCCATCGTCGCCACCAAAGATCGGCGCCTCGAATACATAGGAATAAGCCATTTGTCCGAAAGCAAGTGTCGCCATGATGAAATAGATACCGTGACTGCGCGAGCCGATTGCACCAATGGCCCAAGCAGCCGCGCCAGTCAGCCCGATGCTGCCAGCCATGGCAACCGGCGGCGCGATCCCAGCCTTTGTCGACAGGATTGCATAGGCGTAGGCCCCGATCCCCATCAAAGCGCCATGGCAGAGCGAGACCATGCCCCCAAAGCCCGCAACGACGTCAAGCGCCAGAACCAGCATGGCAAGGATCACGATCTCGGTCAGGATCTCCAGCCCGAAATATTCGGCGGTGAATGCTTGAAAGAGAGCACCGGCCGCAAGGAGGGCCAGAGCGGTGTAACGAAGAGTGTTGTGGCGAAACATCGTCTATCCTTTCGCGGGAAAGAGGCCTTCGGGCTTGATCACGAGGACCGCAGCCAAAAGCGCGTAGATGAGGACTGAGGCCAGCCCAGGGGCCAGAACGGCACCAAAGGTCTGCACAATGCCATAGATCAGCGATCCGGCGATGGCCCCCTTGAGCGAGCCGAGCCCCCCGATCACGATCACGATCAGCGTCGGTATCAGAATCTGCAGTCCCATATCAGGCGTCACACTCAAAAGCGGTGCCGCGACGGCCCCCGCTAGGCCTGCAAGGGCACAGCCCACACAAAAGACGATGAAGAATAGCCGTTCCACGTTTATGCCCAGACAGGCAGCCATGGCATCGTTATCGACACCCGCGCGGATCATTGCGCCGATCTGGGTTCGGCTCAGCACGAAAGCAAGTGCGCCGAAGATGGCGAGCCCCAAAACGATGATGAACAGCCGGTAGGTCGGATAGGCGACACCAAGGACGTCAAGACGACCGCCAAGCAGCGCTGGCACGTCGATCGCGAGCGCCAGATCCCCCCAAAAGATGCGTGTCAGATCGAGCAGGACAAAGATCAGACCGAATGTGACGAGAACCTGTGCCATAGGTCCCGATTTCCGCATCCGTTTGATAAGGCCGGAATAGAGGAGGATCCCCACCCCGGCAACCGCCACAGGTGCCAGAAAGAACCCCATCCAGTAGCCGCCCACAGCCGCCAGCGAGGCCGCGAAATACGCACCAAGAGCATAAAGCGAACCATGCGCGAGGTTAACGAAATGCATCAGCCCGAAAATGACCGTCAGGCCGATGGAAAGTAAGAACAGAAGCATGGACAGTTGCAAGGCATTCAATGCCTGAAGTGTCCAGAATCCAAGATCGTGTGCCATGAGCTAGGTCCTCCTCGGACGTGATGCCTCGGCCGCAGGCGTGCGGCCGAGGCAATTTAATCATTTGGAGACCGGTGCCATTTTGCATCCGTTGACCAGGTCAGCTTCTGCGGGAAGCTGAGCGAGAATTTTCTGCGTCAGTCCAGCTTCGCCTGCGACCGTTTCATAGACATAGACGGATTGGATGATATTGTTGGTCGCGGGATCAATCGATAGCTTGCCGCGCGGCCCTTCGAAGCTAACCTGCCGCAACGCGTTTGCCAAAGATGCTCGGTCGTTTGCGCCGCTCTTGGTCGCCTCAATCAATGAACGAGCCGCATCGTAACCCTGCACTGCAAATTCCGAAGGAACCCGTCCCGTTTCTTCCATGAACGCGTCAACGAAAGCCGCGTTCAGACCGCTGTCAATTGTCGGAGCATAATGTAGTGCCGTGATTACGCCCTTGGCAGCATCGCCTTGCGCGTTGACATACAACGGAGAGGTCAGGAAACCCGAGCCATAGAGCGGGAGGTCGGATTTCAAACCAAAACTGTCATATTGCTTGACGAAGGAAATCGCCTCGCCGCCCGCATAGAAAACATAGACTGCATCAGCACCGCTGGCCTTGGCTTGGGCGAGATAGGGACCGAAGTCTTGCGTCTTTTGGAACGGAGTGAATTCCTGACCTGCGATCTCGCCGCCTGCGGCGGTGAAGGTCTCGGTGAAGGCATTGATCATCTGGCGACCAGCGGCGTAGTCAGGCGCAAGCGTGAATACCTTCTTGACGCCTTGTTGCGCCATCCAGGTGCCCATCGGGCGATTGATCTGACCGTTGGAGAACGACATCCGCGTAATGAAGGGCGAGCAGGACTCGCCAGTTGCTGCGTCATTGCCAGCATTCGCGACGATGAGCGGCACACCTGCACCATGCACCATGTCGCGCACCGCGCCCAGAACACCGGAACTGACGATCCCGACCATGACATCGACCTGATCCTGCAAGATCAGTTTCTTGGCCTTGCCAAGCGCGACAGGCGGCTTCACCTCGGTATCTTCGCGGGCGACCTCAAACGTCACATCGGTTTCGGAACCGAACTGCCGCAGCCCGAGGTTGAAGCCGGTCTCGATTTCATTGCCAAGCGACGCGTAGACGCCCGAGAAAGGGAGCAACAGGCCCACCTTGATGTCTTCTGCTGCCACAGCAGGCAAAGCGAAGCTGGTGGCGAACCCGAGGGCCGCCAGGATTGTGCGTTTCATTGTGAATTTCCTCCAGTTGGTTACTGACCCCTCCTCAGGGCCTATCCTAAGTCGCCCCCGCCCACCGGCACGGTAACGCCGGTGATGTAGGAGGCCTCGTCCGACGCAAGAAACAGGATTGGGCCTGCCTGTTCGTCGAGCGTTCCGTATCGTTTCATGAACGAGGACTGGATCGTCTGGTCGACGATGGTTTGGTACCAATCTTCGCGTTGTTCTTCTTCGGCGTTTGGGTTTCGCGGCACGACCCGTGGCGGGGCTTGGGTTCCGCCTGGAGCAGTCGCAACCACACGCACCCCCCGTTCGGCGACTTCCCAAGCCAGGCTCGCGGTGAGCGCGTTCACTCCGCCCTTCGCCGCCGCGTAGGGCACGCGATTCAAGCCACGGGTCGCAATGGACGACACATTGACGATTGTCCCTGAGCCTTGCGGCAGCATCCGTTCAATGGCTGCATGGCAGCAGTAAAGTGTCGGAAACAGCGACCGTCGCACTTCGGCGTCAATCTGCTTGGGTTCGTAATGCTCATATGGCTTGGCCCAGATCGTGCCGCCAACATTGTTGACGAGGATGTCGATCCTACCCCACAGATCCATCGCTTTCTGGATGGCTTTGTCGCACCCAGACCATGTTTCAAGGTTCACCGAAATCGCCTCGGCCGTTCCCCCTGCGTTGCGGATCGCACTCACCGCGTCTTTGCGAGCAGGAGAGCGGTCGACGATCAGCACCTTCGCACCTTCGCATGCGGCAAGTTCAGCAACTCGGCGACCGATACCCTGAGCGGCCCCTGTCACGACCATGATTTTACCCTCGAAACGGTTGGTCATGCGGCCTCCGCTTCCGCTTCAGTGGGGTTGAACTTCTCATAGTAGAAATTCGCCGGATCTACGCCAAGCTTGCCGAAGTGGTCGCGAACGGCGTCAACCATCGGCGGCGGCCCACACAGGTAAACGTCGCAATCCCCGTCGTTGAGATCATCCCCGCCGAGGTGATCGGTCACGAAACCCTTGCGCTCATGCGCGTCTTCTTCGGCGGCCAGAACGGTGATCACGGTGACGTTGCCGATGTTTTCAGCAAGGGCGTTTACTCGGTCCAGTTCCACAAGGTCGGCGGCACGGGTCACGGCATAGTAAAGGGTAATCGGGTGCTCCGCGCCCTGCTCTGCCACCTGCTCCAGCATCGACAGGAACGGGGCCAAACCAGTGCCGCCAGCGAGCCAAACCTGCGAGCGCTCGATTGGCCTAAGGTAAAAAGTTCCCATCGGACCCGTTGCAGTGAGAGCATCGCCAGCCTTCGCCTGCTCGCCAAGATAGCGGCTCATCACCCCGCCCGGTAGGTTGCGGATCAGAAAGCTGGCCTCCTGCGCACCCGGAGCGGATGAAAAAGAATACGACCGGTGCTTGTCCGTGCCGGGAATCGACAGGTTTACATACTGCCCCGCCAGAAAGTTGATCGGCTTGGCCAGCTTTACCCGCAAACCAAAGGAGGTCTCGGACAGCTGATCAACGCCCTTCACCTCAGCCTCGATAGCCTCCGGCGCGGTCTTGCAGATGGCGGACGAGACCGGAACCTGAACAACGCAATCGCTCTGTGGGGTCATCTGGCAGGTGAGCGCATAGCCTTGTGCGGCTTCATCGTCGCTCATCGACTCGTCCATGTAGAATTCCAGCTCGTATTCACCTTTTTCGATAAAACACTTGCAGGTGCCGCAAACGCCATCGCGGCAATCCATCGGCAAGTTGATTTTTTGACGGAAGGCCGCATCGGTCACCTTCTCATCGTCATCGCATTGGATGACGCGCGTGACGCCATCTTCGAAATTCAAGGCAACGTTATAGATCGTCAAGGCATGCTCCTCCCTTGGCCGCGCACCCTGATGTGGATGCGCAAAGGTCTTTAGGCTCCCGAAATGAACGGGCTTAGGTGTGATAGACGTCGATCACGTGGTGGATGTGATCGTTCTTCAGGACCACCTTCTTGTCGGTGATCAACAATTTGGGCCCACTGGTATCGAGCGTGTAGAACGATGTGCCCCAGTGCTGGTCGGTTTTGCCGTAGCGATAACTCAGCGTTTGCCAGTTGAAGCGCAGCTTGATTTGGCTGCCTTCACGGCTCACCACCTCGATACCGGACAGGTAATGGCTGGTGCGCGGTTCCGGCAGCGAGGTCGCAGAAGACCGGTCCGTCTTGATCCGAAACACACGATCTTCAATCCCCTGCTTGTTGGGGTAGTACATCAACGACATTTCGTTCAGCGGGTCCTCGGTGAGTGTGTCGTAGTCATCCCATGCGGGCATCCAGAACGGGCAGTCCTTGTGATAAAAGGTCAGCCATGTGTCCCATTCACGATCATCCAGCGCGCGCGCCTCGGCAAAGAGGAAGGCCTGAATGTCTTCATAGCTCACTGTCGTATCGGCCGTGCGGTCAAGCGTTGCAGTTGTCATTGTCTTTCCTCCTCACTCGGCTGCCACCGGCGCTTTTGGCGCGGTTTCGCGTTCCTTGGCGATGGCCTCTCCCATCCGTTTGGACCAATTGCTGTGCTGAATAACGAACAGCCCTTCGTCCTCGGTGCGGGCACCGGACATGACGGGGTTGATGCCAAGGGCCTTGGCGTCTTCGTCCGGGCCTTCGATCCACTGGGTCGCACCGCGGGTCAGGTCATTCCACTGGGCATGTGCAGCACCCGCATAGCCGCGCTGTGTGGCTCGGAATTCTTCGGTGTCATCCGGTGTCGCCATTCCGGAAGCATTGAAGAAATCTTCGTACTGGCGGATGCGACGGGTCCGCGCTTCCTGACTCTCGCCTTTGGGCGCAATGCAGTAAATGGTGACCTCGGTCTCGTTCACGCTGATCGGGCGAAAGACGCGGATCTGGCTGGAGAACTGGTCCATCAAGAAGACATTGGGATAGAGGCACAGGTTGCGCAGAACGCCGACCATCCAATCGGCTTTGGTCTTGCCGAATTTCTCCGTCCACTCTTCGAGGCGCGAATAACCTGGACGGTTTGTCGGGTCGGCCCATTCGGTCCAAAGCAGGATGTGACCGTTTTCATAAGCATGAAAACCACCGCGCTGCTTGGCCCATTTGGACGCATCGGTTGCCTTGATGTTGTCTTCCTTACCGTCGTCGGTGCGGTGTGCAGTCGTCGCCACATAGTTCCAATGCACGGCAGAGACATGGTAGCCATCCGCACCGTTTTCGGCCTGAAGCTTCCAGTTGCCGTCATAGGTGTAGGTCGAGGATCCGCGCAGCACCTCCAGTCCCTCGTCGGCCTGATCAACCATAATGTCGATCATCTTGCGCGCCTCACCGAGGTAGTCTTCCAGCGGCTTCACATCTGCATTCAAAGATCCGAACAGGAAGCCACGGTAACTCTCGAAGCGGGCAACCTTGGTCAGATCATGACTTCCGTCCTTGTTGAACTGTTCGGGATAGCCCGCGCCCTTCGGATCCTTGACCTTGAGAAGCTTGCCGGTGTTCGAGAAGGTCCAACCGTGGAACGGGCAGGTAAATGTCTTTTGGTTGCGACGCTTGAAACGGCAAAGCTGCGCACCACGGTGCGAACAGGCGTTGACCAGCGCGTGCAACTCACCGTCCTTGTCGCGGGTGATGACAGCGGGCGTGCGGCCCATGGTCAGGGTAAGATAGTCGCCCGGCTCGGGGATCTGGCTTTCATGCGCCATGTAGATCCAGTTGCCTTCGAAAATGTGCTTGATCTCAAGCTCGAAAAGCTCCTCGTCGGTAAAGATGTCACGGCGACAGCGAAACACGCCATTTTCCGGGTCATCCTGTATCGCGCCGTCGAGCCGCGCTTCGAATTCATCGAGATTGGATTGCTTGAACATTGGTGGTCCTCCTCCTGACCGCCTTGGCGCCTACTGACATGCCCTGGCTAGATTGGATATCGGTGTCGCGGGTCTATTTTCCGGCGACGGCTTTCATTGTCCGCTCGCGATCACGGCGGAAAAATTCGATCTTGTCGGGATCAAGAGCCACGCCAAGGCCCGCCCCTTGGGGCACCTCGACGCAGAAATCACGATAGACGATCGGGGTGGCGAGAATGTCCTCGGTCAGAAGTAGCGGACCAAAGAGTTCGGTGCCCCATGCCATCTCCCCCACCGTCGAGAACAGCTGCAATGCCGCAGCCGTGCTCAGACCGGTTTCCAGCATCGTGCCACCATAAAGGCCCAGCCCCGCAGCCTGCCCGATTGCGATCACCTCAGACGCGCGTTTGAGACCGCCGGATTGCCCGATCTTGACCGCGAAGACATCCGCCGCCCGCGCTGATGCGACGTCCAATGCGTCCTCGGGGCCGTTCAATGCCTCGTCGGCCATCACTGCAATCTCGTAACCTTTGACCAGTTCTGCCATGGCGCGTCGATCGCGTGCGGGCACCGGCTGTTCGGCCAGTTCGCAACCGGCCTCTTGCAAGCCTTTGAGACCCCAGCGCGCATCGTGCAACGACCAAGCCGTGTTGATGTCCACGCGCACGGTGCCCGCGCCGCCGATGGCTTCTATAATCTTTGCCACATGCGCCACGTCCTCGCGGACAGACCGCTTGCCGATCTTTAACTTGAAGATATTGTGCCGGCGTTTTTCGATCATCTCCTGCGCTTCGGCGATATCGGTGTCCGTATTGCCGGAGGCCAACGTCCATGCGACGGGCAGGTGATCGTGAACGCCGCCGCCGAACAGTTGCGACACCGGAACACCCAAGCGCTTACCCAACCCGTCCCAAAGGGCGATCTCGACTGCCGTCTTGGCGATGCGGTTGCCCTTTACCAGCTTATCAATCAGCTGGTTCGCACCATTCACGTCGTCGCCGTTGCGGCCAATCAAAGCGGGCGCGATATAGGTCTCGATCGCCAACTGGATGCCCTCAGGGCTTTCAGGTCCATAGCTCAGCCCGCCAATCGTCGTGCCTTCGCCAATGCCTTCGGAGCCGTCCGAAAACCTGACCCTGACCAGCACGGCAGTTTGCGTACGCATCGTGGCCATCGAAAGCACATGACCGCGAATGGTGGGAACTTCGAGGATCAGGGTCTCGATCTGGTCAATCTTGGTCACGAGGGGGCACCACATTTGCAGGTTTCTGTTCTGTGCAACTTGCCCGCCCCAGCCGGATTTTGTCGATGATTAGGGGGGTCTTGGATGATACCCTAGTCGGATGGGACGATACGTACCGAGCGAAGATCAAACGCGGTTACGGACTGCTCTTCGCCATCAATTGACCGATCGCTGTTTTGATGGGATCGCCAACTGAACTGACGGCTTTTGCCAAGTCACAGAGCTTGCATTTTCAAATGTCACACCGGACGGGTTTCAGGCGTCAAAAGCGTTGAGCATGTGGCATCGGATCGCCATCACGAAGCGGCGGAGTGCTGGGCGCAAAAGCAATTTCTCGACCTCGCAAAGGCTCATATTGAACCGGCAACAAAGCCAAACCGCCTGCGCAATGATCTGGTGTGCGAAACGGTGACGTTTGTGATTGATCGCGGAGTGCGCATCGACGCTGACGATCCATGCGGTCCGCTACCAGCAATGCTCACCGGCATGATGCGACAACACCGAATGCCCGTATCGTTGCTTTGCGAGGCTGAAATTACTGCAAGGCGAGAGCGCCGAGTTCGATCCCCTACCGGCAGACACTATTGAACCGGATCGGTTGCAATAAAGGCTTCCAGTTCATCCAATTTTGGTCTCGGATATTTGTGGAGCAATTGCGAAACCATTTCGCGGCAGCGGGGTCCCTGCCAATGGCTCGGAAACACGTGATCAGGCAAGAGCGGCGTTTTCAAGACGATACGCCGCCAGTTATGGATCAAGAGAACGCGGAGAGCCGCGACCTCCAAAATGCCAAGATCGGGCGCGCCGTCAATGTGAGGTTTGATATCCGCCAACTGTGCGGCAAAGAGCGCAGACATCTCCACAATTTTCTCATCACAAATTTTTGTCGTCATCCACTCTGGCATGAAGGTGTCTTCGTGTATCGCACAGACAAAAGTCTGCGCGGCGTCCAAATTTGCTGAAGTGATCAATACGTTTGAAGAAACCCAAACTGCGAGAGGGTCGTCGTGATGGATCGGCTGTCCTGGATTGAACATCGCAAAACATGCCGTTTCGGCAGCCTGATCCGCCGAATAAATGCGCGGTGATGCTGACGCACTCAGCGAGCGCCCGAGCTCTGTAAGAAAATATGTGCTGGTACGCCCATGCCGTTCGCTGTCAATCCAGCCATCTTTACGCAACCTGTGTATGGCCACGCGCATTGCTTCGGGCTTGATACCGACTTGCTCGGAGATGTGGCGTAGTAAGTTGCCGCTGATCCGGGCCCCAGTGTCTTGGGTCAATTCACCGAAAACAGAGATCAAGAAAGACCAGACCCGCGGGATCTGGTCTCTTGTCAGGTGGTTTATCACAGTTTGGAACGGTGTGGGTTTCATAGCAAATCCTTAGTCGGAATTTGCCTGCTCTCCAAGCCTAGGTTTCGTAGGCATTCATCGTCAAAAGCTCGTACTCGGCCACAAGTTCATCATTTTGGTTGGTCAAGGTCGCGTGCCAGCGTACCTCGCCATAGTCGTCGTTGCGCGGTGTCTTGTGCTTGACTGTGAGACGCACCTTGATGCTGTCGCCTGCTTCGACGGGTTTCATGAATCGCAGCGAATCCAGACCGGTATTGGCGAGAACCGGTCCTTCGTTTGGCTCCACAAACAAACCGGCGGCAAAGCTGAGTAGCAAATAGCCGTGGGCGACGCGTCCGGGGAAAAACGGGTTTCGCTTCGCGGCGTCCTCGTCCATATGCGCATAGAAGGTATCGCCCGTGAATTCAGCGAAATGTTCGATGTCGGCAAGCGTGATGTCACGCGGATCCGTGTGGATCGTCTCGCCGATGTCCAATTCATGAAAATTGCGGGTGAACGGATGCGCTGGCGCCGGCTTTTCTGTCGCTCCTGGCACCCATTTCCCGCTGATCTGTGTCAAGATGTCGGGGCTGCCCTGAATGGCCGTGCGCTGCATGTAGTGCATCACGCCGCGCACACCGCCCAGCTCCTCGCCGCCGCCTGCACGTCCGGGGCCGCCATGCACCATGTGCGGCAAGGGCGATCCGTGACCCGTGGATTCCTTCATGCTGTCGCGGTTGTTAAAATAGAGCCGGCCGTGGAATGCGCCTGCGCCCGAAGCAACCTCTTGCGCGATCTTCGGGTCATGAGTGATCACCGATGCCACCAAAGAGCCTTCACCGCGATTGGCAAGCGAAATGGCGTGATCAAGATCGCGGTAACCCATGACGGTCGAAACAGGGCCGAAAGCCTCGGTATCATGAATGCGGGTCGCCGCGTCGGGATTGGCGCAATGAAACAGCATGGGCGGGACGAACGCGCCTTTGCCCCCGTCCGCGCCCTGGGTCTCGAAATTGTCCGGATCTCCAAAGACGCGTTCGGCTTCAGTTGCGATGATTGCGGCCTTCTCCAACACGTCGGACTTTTGGCTATTGGACACCAGCGCGCCCATGCGGACGCCTTCGGCTTGCGGATTGCCAATGACGGTCTTGACCAGTCGCGCGCTGAGCGCTTCTATGACGGCATCAACCTGCGCATGCGGGGCAATGATGCGGCGAATTGCGGTGCATTTTTGACCCGCCTTGGTGGTCATCTCGCGATGCACTTCCTTTACGAAAAGGTCAAACTCCGGCGTTCCGGCGACCGCATCGTGGCCAAGGATTGTTGCATTCAGGCTGTCCTGCTCTGCCACAAAACGGATCGAATTGCGTATGATATGCGGCGCTGAGCGTAGTTTGAACGCGGTCTGTGCAGAGCCGGTAAAGCTGACAATATCTTGGCAGGTCAGCCTGTCGAGCATGTCGCCCAAACCGCCGGAAACCAGCTGCAAGGCACCTGCGGGCAGGATGCCGCTATCGATCATGATTTTCACGGCCAGTTCGGTCACGTAGCAGGTGGCGGTTGCGGGTTTCACGATGGCGGGCACACCGGCCAGAAGTGTGGGCGCGAGTTTTTCCAACATGCCCCAGACTGGAAAGTTAAAGGCGTTGATGTGCACTGCCACCCCCTGAAGCGAGGTCGCGATATGTTGGCCCAAGAAGCTACCATCGCGCGACAGCTGCTCGACCTCGCCATCCACATAGATATGCGCATCGGGCATTTCGCGGCGGCCTTTCGAGGCATAAACGAACATCGTGCCGATACCGCCGTCGATGTCGATCATGTGATCGGCCTGCGTGGCTCCGGTGGCGAAGGAAAGATCATAAAGCGCCTGCTTGTGTTTGCCCAATGCCGCCGCCAGTGCCTTGAGCATGCGCGCACGGTCATGGAAGGTCAGCGCGCGCAGCGCCGGCCCGCCCGTATCGCGCGCATAGTCCAGCATTGCCTGCACATCGAGCGCGTCATTGCCCGCGCGGCCCAAAGCCTCGCCCGTGACCGCATTTTCGATGCTGCGCGCGGTTGCATCAGGGGCGACCCATTTACCCGCCGCGTAGCTTTTGACTTCAAGAAGGCTCATATCATTTCCTTTCGCGATCGGCTGGCCCGTTAATGACCCAGACCGCCCATTTGGTTTGGCAAGTAGAGAACGAGGATCGGCAGGGCCACAATCAGCGCGAGGCGAAACAGATCGGCAATCCAGAACGGTGTGACGCCCTTGAAAATCGTGCCGGTTGAAACATCCCCGACGACCCCCTTGAGGATGAACACATTCAATCCCACAGGCGGGGTGATCAACGATATCTCAACCACCACCACAACGACGATGCCAAACCAGATTGGATCGAAGCCCAGCGAAGTCACCAGCGGGAAGAAAATAGGCACCGTCAGCAGCAACATCGACATGCTCTCGAACACGCATCCGAGCACCATATAGACAACGAGAATCATCAGCAGGACCATCATGGGCGACACATCATAGGCCGTCACAATGCCGATCAGCGCCTCGGGCATGCCCGCAACATTGACGAAGTTTGAAAAAACCTGCGCCCCGATCAGCACGGCGAAAAGACTCGCCGAGGTCAGTGCGGTTTCCGTCAGAACCTCGATCAATCCTTTGAAATCAAGCCCGCCGCGCGAAAGCGCGATGACAAAAGCCCCCATCGCGCCCATCCCTGCAGCTTCGGTCGGAGAAAAGGTCAGGTTAATCGGCTCAAAGTCGAACAGGCCGTATAGGCCGCCGATCACCAAAAAGAACAGTAGCAGCACTGCCCAGACCGACTTTAGCGCAACGATCCGTTCGCGCCACGACGTGCGCTCACCAGCCGGTCCGGCATCGGGCTGACGCCAGACCGTCCAGCGCACGGCGCCAAAATAGAACAAGATACCCAGAACACCCGGAATAATCCCGGCCATGAACAACTTGCCGATCGAGGTTTCGGTCAGGATGCCATAAATCACAAGGATCACCGAGGGCGGGATCAAGATGCCAAGCGTGCCGCCCGCCGCAATGGAGGCGGTGGCCAGCTTGTCGGAATAATTAAAGCGGCGCATTTCGGGCATGGCGACCTTGGACATGGTAGCTGCCGTGGCCAGCGATGACCCGCAAATAGCCGAAAACCCGCCGCAAGCCATGACCGTCGCCATTGCCAGCCCGCCGCGCATATGGCCAAGAAAGGCATTGGAGACCGCATATAGTTCGCGTGCCATGCCACCCTTGTTCACGAAAAGGCCCATCAAGATAAATAGCGGGATCACGGACAGGCCGTAATCTTGTGCCGTGTCGGTGACCTGACGCCCCACCATCGACAGGGACGCCCGAAGACCGCGATCATCGAACAGGCTTCCGCCCCGCTCATACGCGTAACCGAGCGTCCCGACGAGACCCATCGCAAACACGATTGGCAGACGCAGCAAAACAAGAATGAGAACGACGAAAAATCCAATCAATGCAGCGGTCATGTTGTCAGCTCCCGCGTGACTTTGGGTAGGAACAGGGTCAACAGCCCCGCGATGACCATGGCAACAGCCGCAAGGGTGCTCCCCGCGCCGATCAGATACATGGTCAAAAATTGAGGCAGCCCGAGATACTCGGTGACATCGCCATAGCCGCGGGTCCGTTCCGCCAGCTTCCAGACCTGCGCCACCGGCCAAAACAACATCACGCCAGAAAGGAGCAAAATCACCCCGTTTCGAAGGCGCGTCAGCCGGTAGCGTTGAAACAAGCCATCGGTCAGATCGACAGCGATATGCCCGCCTGTCACGGAAATATGCGGCATGACCGAAAACACCATGACGGCCACGAATATACGGGTCATTTCCGTTGCCGCTTCGATCGGTGCGTCAAAACTGGAGCGCAAGATCACGTCCGAGAAGGTCATCGCCATCAGAACGAAGAGACAGGCACAAGCAAGCCAGATCGGCAGCCGCACCAGAAATTGAAAGGCTTTCTTGAACGTCGACATTCGGCGTCTCCACGCAGTAGCGGGCCCGGGCATCATGCGATGCCCGAGCTGCTTGGATCAGGATGCTTTACTTGACACCCAGTTCGGAACGGAACGACGCAAGGGCCGTTGCGGCGTCGATGCCCTTGGCGCCGACTTCTTCCAGAACCTTGGCAGTTACGTCCTCGATGATTGGCGCGAAGACGGCGATATCTTCAGCCGAGGCTTGTGTGATCGTATTGCCTTCGGTGTCCTTGGTCAGCTGGATGCTGAACGCATCACCCTCGTCCCATACCGCGCCGGACATCCGGCTGATGGGTTCGCCAAAGACTTTTTCCTCAAGCGCGGCTTGCAGATCTTCGGGCAGGTCGGCAAAGACGTCTTCATTCATTATGTATGCGAAAGACCCGCGAAAGAAGCCGCCGGGAATTTCATAATAATGCGGCGCCACCTCTGTCAGACGAAAACCCTGACGACTGTCGATGGTCATCATCACCCCATCAGCGGCGTTAGAGGAAAGCGTCTCGTACACCTTCGGGGCCGGAACCTGAATCCCTGTGGCACCAAGGGCCGCACCCGCATCGCTGGCCACACCACCAGGCATGCGCAGCTTGAGGCCGGAGACCTCCGCGAGGCTTTCGACTTTGGTGTTGGTATGCAGCTGGCCGGGGCCATGGGTATGCAGACCAATCACCTTGACGCCGCGGTGTTCATCGAGCGCGGCAAGGTGGTTTTGGTGCAAGTTCCAATAGGCGACGGAGGCCGCTTCGGCGGTGGTCTCCACACCGGGCAATTCAACCAGCTTGTACCCGACAAAGCGGCCTGGCTGATACCCGTGGAACACATAGGCAACGTCAACCGCGCCATCCAAAACAAGGTCCATTTGTGCAGGCGGCGGGGCGATGCCCAAGCGGACTTCGCCGGTCACGCGGCCATCTGTAGCCTCTTCGATCATTTCGATGATCTTCGGCAACATCTGTGTGTTGATGTTATGCGTCGGCGGCACCCAGCTTGAGAACACAAGCGTATGCTCGGCTTCGGCATGAGCGGTGGAAGCGGCCACCAGCGACAGCGCTGTCAGCGTTCCTAGCAGTGATTTATTCATGGTTTCCTCCTCTTGAATTTCTATTCGTTTAGTCGTTATCGAAACCGTTTGCCCCTGATCCATGACCCCAGGCTTTGTGCCTCCAGCGTGTTCAACGCTGTGCAGAGTGCGGCGTCACCGGCGACCCACACGGCGAACATCAGCCCGCCACCCAAGCCAGCCCGTTTTCGATACCTACATCGACAATGCTCACGATTGCCCTCCACCAGAATCGTTGCTGTAACATTAATTGACCAACTGGTCGGACTATGCAAGGATCAATTTATGATTACCGGAAAGTGACCACGAAATGACCAACTCGATTCTTGTGCAAGCATATGAAAACTGGACAGAAATTACTTTGAACCGACCTGACCGACTCAATAGTTTCAATGACGAGATGCATCTCGCTCTTCGGACAGCTCTTGAGGAGGCGCGTGACACTGGCATGCGCGCCGTTCTTCTTACAGGTGCCGGACGAGGGTTCTGCGCCGGTCAAGATTTGGGGGACCGTGATCCTTCAACGATGACATCGCCGCCCGATCTGGGTGCGACGGTTCGCACGTGGTATGCTCCGCTGGTGCGGTTGATCCGGTCGTTGGAATTTCCGGTCGTCTGCGCGGTGAACGGCGTTGCGGCGGGGGCGGGAGCCAACATTGCTCTGGCATGCGATATTGTGCTCGCGGCCCATAGCGCGAAGTTCATTCAGTCATTCTCCAAGGTTGGCCTGATCCCCGACACTGGCGGAAGTTGGCATTTGCCACGCCTGTTGGGCGAGGCCCGCGCGAAGGGTCTGGCTTTGACCGCTCAGCCACTGCCAGCCGAGCGAGCCGAAGAGTGGGGATTGATTTGGAAGGCCATTCCTGACGATGCGTTGATGGAGCATGCACGCGCGATGACTGCGCAACTCGCAAACGGACCGACGCTGGGACTGGGATTGAGCAAGGCAGCGATTCAGGCCGCGGCAACAGATACGCTTGACCTACATCTCGATCTTGAGGCCGACTATATGAAAACCTGTGGTGAAAGCGCCGATTATGCCGAAGGTGTATCGGCCTTTTTGGAAAAACGCGCACCGCAGTTCAAGGGGAAGTAGCATGGACGCAAAAGAACGTGCACAGCGTTCCGCCGCAGCGATGTGGTCGGATGACGAAGCCTCGCAATGGCTTGGCATGACGCTGGTTTTTGTCGATGAAGGCACCGCCCAGATCTCGCTTGTCGTTCAAAAACATCATTGCAATGGACTTGGAATCTGTCACGGCGGCATCACGTTCTCGCTCGCGGACAGCGCCTTTGCCTTTGCCTGCAATAGCCGCAACCAATCGACGGTCGCGCAAAACAACATGATCACCTACATCGCGCCCGCCCGCGTTGGTGATACGCTGACCGCAACCGCGCACGAGACGTCCCTGAGCGGACGTAGCGGCATCTATGACGTGCGCGTCAGCAATCAGGAAAATACAACAATCGCCGAAATGCGCGGCCTGTCACGGTCGATCAAAGGCCAGTTGTTCGAAGAATGATCCAAGGGATGGAGGACCCGACATGAAAGACCTGAGCCCGGCCAAGGCCGACCTAGACCCGATCGAAATTGCCAGCCGCGACGAGATTTCGGCCTTGCAAGTCAAGCGGATGAAATGGTCGCTGCGCCATGCCTATGACAACGTTCCAATGTATCGCAAACGCTTTGACGAGGCGGGCGTGCATCCCGATGATTTTAAAGAGTTGAAGGATCTGGCCAAGTTCCCTTTCACCTACAAGGATGACCTGCGCGATAACTATCCTTTCGGTCTGTCAGCGGTCCCAAGGGAGAAGCTCGCGCGCATTCATGCCTCGTCGGGCACAACGGGCAAACCGACAGTGGTCGTCTATACCAAGAACGATATTGATATCTGGGCCGATACGCTTGCACGCAGCTTGCGTGCGTCCGGCCTGCGGTCGGGGGATGTCATCCACAATGCCTACGGCTATGGCCTGTTCACCGGCGGGCTAGGTGCGCACTACGGCATCGAGCGGTTGGGCGCAGCGGTCGTGCCGATGGGCGGCGGCCAGACCGAAAAGCAGGTGGGGCTGATAACCGATTTCGAACCCAAGGGCATTCTGGTGACCCCGTCATATATGCTCAACATCCTAGAAGGGTTTCGCAAAGCGGGTCTCGATCCGCGCGATTCGTCCCTACAGGTTGGTGTATTTGGTGCCGAACCCTGGACCAACGCCATGCGCAAAGAGGTCGAAGAGGCCTTTGATATGCATGCGGTCGATATCTACGGGCTGAGCGAGATCATGGGCCCCGGCGTGGCGAACGAATGTGTCGAAAGCAAAGACGGGCTGCACGTTTGGGAAGATCACTACTACCCCGAGGTGATCAATCCGGTAACGGGCGAAGTTGTCGAAGATGGTCAAGAAGGTGAACTGGTTTTCACCACCCTGACCAAAGAAGGCATGCCAATGATCCGCTACCGCACCCGCGATCTCACGCGGCTTTTGCCTGGCACCGCTCGCAGCATGCGGCGGATGGAGAAAATCACAGGCCGGTCCGATGACATGATGATCCTGCGCGGCGTTAACGTGTTTCCGACCCAGATTGAAGAACAGGTCATGGCGACTGGGGGGCTTGCACCCTATTTCCAGATCGAACTTTATAAATCAGGTCGTATGGATGCGATGCGCGTGCTCGTAGAGGCCGAACCCGACGCCGCGGATGAACTGTCCAAGACAGCTGCGGCCCGCATGTTGACCAAGCATATCAAGGATATGGTTGGTGTCTCGACCGAAGTTGTTGTAGGGCAACCAGGCACTATTGTACGTAGCCAAGGCAAAGCCGTGCGCGTTGTGGACAATCGTAACAAGGAATAGCTGTGTCTCGACCCATTGCCAAAGATCACGACGCCAAGCGCGTTCACATCCTGCGCGTCGCCGCACGCCTGTTTGCCGACAAAGGCTATGCGCGGGCGTCGATGTCGCAGGTTGCGAAGGAATGCGGGATATCGAAAGCGAACATCTATCACTACTACAGCAGTAAGGACACGCTGCTGTTCGACATTCTGGATACCTACCTGTCGGCGCTTAGCGCGCGCATCACCGGTTTGGCGCTGGACGGGCTTGAACCGCCCGATCAGCTGGGGCGGGTTATCGTGGAGACATTGCAATCTTACGAAGGTATGGACCACGAACATAAGATCCAGACCGAAGGCATTCCGCTATTGCCCGAAGAGCAGCAGAAAATTCTGAAATCTTATCAACGCGATATGGTCGTCCACATGAGCAACATCGTGCGAAGCATCGCGCCGGATGTTTTTACCGATGACCCGCGTAAATTACGTGCGACGGTGATGTCGATCTTTGGCATGCTCAACTGGTTTTATATGTGGAACAGCAGCACGGGCCACGAGGCGAGAGATGACTACGCCAAGCTGGTTACCAAGCTGACACTGACAGGCGTGCACGGGCTATAGGAGCCGCGCACGGGGGATTGCCAACCTGACGGCAGCAGAGCGAAGCGGCCGCCAAGTGTATTTGTGTCAGGCGGTCATTTCGAGCTCATCATTGTGCCAGAGGCCGAAAGCACAGGATCTTGCAGGGCGCGCCCCAACAGGATCAACGCAACACCCGTGGTCAGGAAATTGAAGCCAAGTTCCAGACCCAAAAGCCAATTGGCGGTATCGGGCCAACCAAACAGGATCAAAAAGCCCACGATCAAAGCAACGATCCCAGATGCGAACATCCAAATCTATCCGGCATGTCCCACTTTGAGCGAGAGGGACGACAAAATGGAGTAGATGCCCTCCAAAAGCAAGGATGCCACAACCATCAACGTAAGCACCTCGGCACCAAGGCCGGGGAAAATCAGGACCATCACACCGACGACAGCAACCAACACAAAAGCCAGCGTTACGATCCGAGTGTCGAGGACGTTTGCATTATCGGACATCAATGAATATGCTCGGCGACATGTCAGAAAACACCGAGAAATCGAGCTCAGAACCACCGATCGGGTCTTCGGCCAACGAGGACAACGAGAGAGATCGTCCTGACGGCGAGGCCTTGAGCCTGCCTTCCTTTGTGGCTGGGTCCGGCACCCTCGATCGGCTGGTCGACACCGCGCGCGACTATGCCCGCGCCGCGGCCTCGGACAACACGCTGAAGGCCTATGCCAAGGACTGGGCGCATTTCGCGCGCTGGTGCCGGATGAAGGGCGTCGAGCCGCTGTCTCCGTCACCTGAAATGATCGGGCTTTATCTCGCCGATCTGGCGTCCGGATCAGGCTCCTCCCCTTCGCAGTCGGCGTCCCGACCCCTGTCGGTCAGTACGATAGACCGCCGCCTGTCCGGTCTCGCCTGGAACTACGCGCAGCGCGGCTTCAACCTTGATCGCAGGAACCGCCATATCGCCACCGTGCTCTCAGGGATCAAGCGCAAGCATGCGCGTCCCCCGGTACAGAAGGCAGCGATCCTGGCCGAAGACATCCTCGCGATGGTGGCCACCCTGCCCTACGACCTGCGCGGGTTGAGGGACCGGGCGATCCTGCTCTTGGGCTATGCCGGCGGCCTCCGGCGCTCGGAAATCGTCAGCCTCGACGTTCACAAGGACGACACGCCGGACTCTGGCGGCTGGATCGAGATCTTCGACAAGGGTGCCCTCCTGACCCTCAACGCCAAAACCGGTTGGCGCGAGGTCGAGATCGGCCGCGGCTCCAAGGACCATACCTGCCCCGTGCACGCACTCGAAGAATGGCTGCGCTTCGCCAAGATCGACTTCGGTCCGGTCTTTGTCGGCACCTCGCGCGATGGCAAAAAGGCCTCCGAAGCGAGATTGAACGACAAGCATGTCGCTCGGCTGATCAAACGCACGGTTCTGGACGCCGGAATTCGGTCCGAGCTGCCCGAAAAGGACCGGCTCGCGCTGTTTTCCGGTCACTCCTTGCGCGCAGGGCTCGCCAGTTCGGCCGAAGTCGACGAACGCTACGTGCAAAAGCAACTGGGGCACGCCTCAGCCGAAATGACCCGCCGCTATCAACGCCGCCGCGACCGGTTCCGAGTGAACCTGACGCAGGCAGCCGGGTTGTGACGTGGATCAGGAGTCTTCGGACTTCAAAGCCGAAAGTGAGGCCACATGGCGAGGGAGATCGCTGCGGGAATGGAGGATATCCACGATATTGACCTCGTCCGATCGATCCAGAAAGACGAGGAAATGCTCCCCTGCCCTGATGAACCGCAGGTCTTCGACATCATCAACGAGACCTGCGCAGCTCCGGCTATGGGCTTGACCATTCAGAGTACTTTCACAGCGGTTGTGCAATTCGGCCTCGCAAAGCCCTGCTTGGCTCAACCCGAAGGTTTCAACCGTCCATCTGGCGATTTCGGTAAGGCTGGCTTCTGCACGGCGGCTCAGCCGGACGGATCGGCTCATGAACGCGCGCGCGCTGGTCTAGGCCCAAAAACAGACTCTATTCCGCCTCAAATGCCTCTGGATCGAGGCCGCGCCAGAAGCCTTCGATCGCCTCGAAGTTCAGCGCGGACATCCATCCGTGGCGCTCGAAATCGCTGCGCGCGGCGGCGCCGGACAGTTGCGACAAGAACAGCCGCTTGTCGGCATCGCGCTGCGTCGGGCTGCGCGCGGCCACCAGATCGCGGATCCGAGCCAGCCGCCCTGCCCTCTCGGACACCGGCGCCGCCGCTGCCGCGGCTTCGGGCGCGCGGTAATCGGCTTTGAGCGCCGCCGAAAGGTACCGCACCGGATCCTTCACCCCTTGCTGCGCGCGGGTATAATCGAGCTTGCCGCGCACATAATCCTCGCCATGTTCGGCCACCCATTGCCGCGCCAACCGATCACTCGCGCCAAGCTCGCGCAGGCTGGTGTAAACCGGCGCATTGCGCAGCCCTGCCCCGTCATCGATGTCCAAAATCGCCAATTGCGGATTTTCGGCGATCTTGAACCGGATCTCGCTCACCGTGCGGCCGCGTTTGCGAATTTCCGGTGTCACGATGATGTTCGAGGTCTTGTTGACCTCGGCCACCGCCGGTTTGATGATCTTGGCGTTGAGGTGTTTGTAGCTCTCGTAATAGCTGCTGTCCGCGACCCCCATGAGCCTGCGGAACAGATCAAGGCTCCACCACCCCGTGCTTCCGGTGCGCACGAAGCGATAGCAATTCTCGTAAAGCGCCAAAGCATGGCCGGAGGTAAAGCGGCGCTGGATATTGAGATTGATCAGCGCAAAGACCTGCGGATCGCTGAGCTTTTCGGCCAAGGCGGGCGAATAGGCATATTCGCAAATCCCGCCCTTGAGCTTGGCATAGCTGAGCAGCGAGGAGACGCCCCATTCCTGCGTGCCGCTGGCATCGAGCATATCCCACTCGGCAACAGTCTCTGCAAGGCCGCGTAGAGACTGTTTTAGCGTGTCCATATCGTTGGAATTATACCCCACCATGAGGCATAGGGTGCGCGCATCGATTTGAAACACCTGTTCGCGGGTCAACATGTCATAGGCGTTGAGCAACAAGACATTGGACAGCTTGCGCTGGAGCAGCGTCAGCTTGCCGGACACATGGATCGCCGCCACATGTTTCTTCACCGCGCCGCGGCGCAGGGATCCTGATAATTGCTCGCGTGGAATGTCCTGCACGGATTCTTCTCCACCTCCTGCTCTATTGCCTTAACTTGCCCGAAAAGGTACCCGTCTTCAAGTCCCTTCAAGGAACCTTTGCGGGCTGTGGCGCGTGGGGCATCGGGGTGCGGCACGACCAGCGCAGAGGCGCCAAAGGAACCCATTTGCGGGATGGGCTGTGACGGCGATTCGCTTGGATCAAGCAAAATCGACCCTAATTCAGCCAAACCCGTGCATTGGCGCCCTTCCTCCCGCGAATCGGGACCCTTGATCCCGTAAACTGGTCCCCCTGATCCTGTTCTCGGGTCCGCATGGTCCCGTGATCGGGCACCCAGAATGGATTATCTTATTGAAATTTAATGGATTTCTGCGCTTAAAGAGTCTTAAAGACTCCTAAAGATACTACAACATATAGGTGTGTTGTTTTCTTGGATCACTATTTTTCCTTTGAAAGAGCGGGTTGCGATTCCCAATTGGCCTTGGATGTGCGATATTCATCGTAATATCGTAGAAACATGCGAACATCATCGAGGTAACATGGCATCTTCTGGCAAAGGCCCGATCCCCCCCTACTTCCATATCGATCCGGAAAAAGCGGCGGGCAAGCTCTCTGATCCTATCGACACGGCGCGATTCGCGAAAGCCGCTGCCTTTGTCGCCAAGGGGCGCGATGATCTGGCCAAGCGGGGCTATTCCCCCGATGGCAAGAAGCGTCTGCGCAAATTCTCCACTTGGGAAGTCTGTCGCTACCTGCTCTCGGTCGCGCCCGCCCATCTGCGCCGCGTGCTCAAGGCCAACCCCGATTTGCCGCAAGGCCAAGGCGAGGGCAATTCCAAATGGTTCACCCTCGAAGAGGTCCTCGCGTTGCGCGATTTTTTCGCCGAGGAAGGCGCGGTCAACCGTGAATACCGCTCGTGGCGGCCCGAGGGCCTGCCCGCCAAAACCATCGCAGTGGCGAATTTCAAAGGCGGCGTCGGCAAGACCTCGACCGCCGCGCATCTGGCTATGTCAGCGGCGCTGGACGGCTATCGCGTCTTGGTGGTCGATCTCGATAGCCAAGGCTCGATGACGTCGATTTTAGGTGGAACAGTCTCTGATGAATGGGAAACCGCCTTTCCGCTTCTGGCCAAGGATTACGCCCAACATGTGGTGGCCGAAAACACCGTGCGCGCGGCCTCCGGCGCGGCGCCCCTGCCCCTCGACGAAACCCTTACCGAAGCCTTAACGGTTTCGCCGCGAAACCTGATCCAATCGACCCATTGGCCCAATATCGACCTGATCGGCGCGCAGCTGAACCTCTATTGGGCCGAGTTTCAGGTCCCCGTCTGGCGGATGCAGCTCAAGTCCTGGCCGCTATGGGATGCGCTGACCAATGCCTTGGAGAAGGAAAAAATCACCGATGATTACGACATTATCATCCTCGATACGCCCCCTGCCCTCGGCTATCTGACGATCAACGCCCTCGCCGCCGCCGACATCCTTTTGGTCCCTCTTGGGGCCTCCTTTTTGGAGTTCGATTCGACGGGGCGTTTCTTCGATATGCTCTACTCCACCTTCGCCTCGATCGAGGACGGCGAGAACCGCGTTCGGCGCCGTGACGGCTTGCCGGAGATGAAGTTCGAATGGGACGCGGTGCGGGCTTTGATTACCCGTTTCGATGCGGGGCAGCAGACCGATCTGGCCAATGTGATTCAGGCCTATTTCGGCGATTTCATGACCACCTACCGGCAGGAGGTCACCGCCATGGTCGGTCAAGCGGGCGTGCAGGTGAACGGGATCTACGAGGCCGATTATCGCGAGTTCAACCGCGATACCTATGTGCGCGGGCGCGAGACGTTTGACCGCACTTGGGCCGAGATCAAGGAAGTGGTTTTGGGCACGTGGTGGCGCGATTTACAGATGCAGAACGCCGAAGCGGGCGAGGAGGAATAGGATGGCAAAACGCAGGAAGCTGGAGGCCCCGACGGCCGATGATCTGAGCCGGATCGAGGAGGAGTTTCGCCGCGAAACCCAAGGGCGAAAAAGCGCCATGGCGCCGATTTCGCAGGTCGCGGCAGAAGCCGCCGAGGCCCATGAGGTTGCCCCCGCGCAGCAGCGCGCCAAACAGGCCAAGGACAGCGCCGATGCCGAACGGCTGCGCCGTGCGCAAGAGCAAGGGCTTGTTATGCTTGAGCTACCTCTGGGCGTCATTGAGGCCGATGCGATGGTGCGCGACCGCACGGTGATCGACCCCGAGGAAATGACGGAATTACAGACCTCTATCGCCGCCAACGGGCTGCGGCTTCCGATCGAGGTTTACCTGCTCGGCGCGGGTGCGGACGCAGTCGATACGCCGCGTTATGGATTGCTCTCGGGCTACCGTCGGCTGATGGCGGTGCGCAACCTGCGCGCCCTCACGGAGCAGGGGAAATACGACACGATCAAAGCGGTGCTGCGCGACCCCGAGGCCATGGGCGGGGCCTTTGCCGCCATGGTCGAGGAGAACGAAGTGCGCGCCTCGCTGAGCCAATTCGAGCGCGGGCGCATCGCGGTGATCGCGGCGCAGCAGGGGGCCTTTGCCAATACCGAAGAGGCGGTGAACGCGTTGTTTCCGGCGGCCTCGAAAGCCAAGCGCTCCAAGATCCGCAGCTTCGCGCTGATTTTTGAGGAGCTGGGCGACATGCTGCGTTTTCCCGAGGCGCTCAAGGAGCGTGAGGGGCTGCGGGTGGCGGCGGCGCTGCGCATGGGGGGCGAGGCGCGGCTGCGCGAGGTTCTGGCCAGCGACGCGGGCGAGACGCCCGATCTGGAATGGGATTTGATCGCCGCCGCTTTGGCCGAATTCGAGGCCAAGGAAAAGGACCGCTCGCGCGGCGGGCGGCCCAAAACCGCGCTGCCAAAACCGGGGTGGCAGGGGGCCGATACCTTGCGGCTGTCCAGCGGCGTCACCCTGCGCAAACAGGCGGATTCGCGCGGCTATCTGATCCGGCTTGAAGGCAAGCCCGTCAATGCCGATCTGGTCGATATGATTATGGTGGAATTGCAAAACCTGCTCGAAAAACCATAGGTTTCGCCGCGAAAAGCTTAGAAAAATTGTTTTTTATCAGTGGCTTAGCGCGTCGCTCTCGCGCTAAGCCACTGATTGCATCTATTGCCCGAGCGGCGGGGTGATCACATCGCCCATACGGGCGCGATGTTGCGCTGCGCTGGTCGGGCCTTGGTCCTCGCGCGCGGGCACGGCAGGGCAGGGGGCAAACCCCGCCATCACATCGCGCCCTGCGGCGGCGTTGATCACCATCCGGCGCGCGACCTGCGGCGTCGCCCCAGAGGTGCCGATCAGCCGCGACAGCCCGCCCGAATGGCACCCGATCGAAGGCGTTCCGCGCAGGATTAGAGACTGATCCGCCACGGCGCTGACCGTGGTTTGCGCGCCCCATGTGGCGGGCACGCCGCCTTGCACGCGCAGCCCGCCAGCGGCGCTATAGGAGGCGGGGGTGCCGGTGACCTGCACATAGCCCGCCACGCGGGTTACACGCGGCGCAGAGCCGACGCCGCTCAAGCTGCCGTAACCCGAAATCGGGCCAGTTGCGGTGGAATAGACCCGATATGGCGGGGCAGGGGGGGCGTGCGGCCCCGCGCCGCGCGGCGCCAGATCGACCAGACGGCTTTGCCGCCCGCCGGTTTGCAAAGCGCTGGGATCATCGTCGCGCTGCACCCAAAGGCGGATGTCTTCGCCCGCGGGCAAGGCGGGCGCGGCGCTATCGCGGGTGATCTCGACCTGCCACAGGCCAGAGGGCGCGCGGCGGCTTTGTGCGCGCACAAAGGCCGTGGGGATCAGCGCCACCAAGATGCGCCAACGGTTGCCGCGGTGCAGATCGACCGAAAGCTGGCCGATGTTTTCCCCGTCCATCTCCAATTCGGTAAAGCGGCGCGGATCGCCGATCTGGCCGAAATCGGGGGTCACAGGGATGGTGCCGCCCGCAGAGAGAGAATAGCCCTTTGGCGGTGTAACAGAGACGGAATAGGGCGCGCCATCGACCCCCTCGGGGAGCCAGATTTCGAGATAATTCGAGGTCCGGTCCTCGGGCTGCATCTGCCATCCGATCCGGTAGCTGCCGGTCGAAAGCGCCGCCTCGCTGATCGCCGCATGCATGTTGCTGTCGAAATTGTTGCCCGTCGGCATGGTGATTTCGGTTTTCGGTTGCAGGGACTGGCGCTCGGCCAGCAGTTCCTCGATCGCCAGTTCCATTTCCGATTGCCCGTCATGGCGCCCCGCACTCCAGCCGTAGCTGAAATTGAGGATCAGCGGCAATTCCTCGGGATTGGCCGGATCATCGGCATATTTGGTGGCAATGGCGCGGGCGCGGTCAAAGACGTAGTGGATGGCGCTGAGCATATACATCTCTTTGCCAAAGCCCGAGGTGTCCCATGCGATGGTATTTGGCAATTGCACGGCGATGATCTGGATATCGTCGCCCAGCGTGCTGTCGCCGTAAACCGAGGCATTGCCCGCCGCCATCCCCATGACATGGGCGCCATGGGTCATAGAGCGGCGCATATGGGGGCCAAGTTCATCCAAAACAGGGTCTATTGCACCTGAATTGCGGTAAAATGCGGCGTCGTCATCGCCTGCGGCGGCGCGCAGGGCATTGATCTCGCCGTTCATATATTCGCGCCCGAAGGGCACAGCGCTATGGGGGGCGCTGGCGCGGGCCGATTGCAGCCAGATATGCGAAACGCGGGTTTTGCCGGTGCTGTCCAGAAAGGCGCGGTGGCCAAAGGGCAGCCCGTCGTCGATCACCGCGATGATGGCTTTGGGGCGGGTGGCGGGCACCGTCCAGTTGTCCATATCGCAATGGGGGTGGTAGGTGGCGGTCCATGCCTGCGGGGCGATGGGGAAATTGACCCGAAACCGCGGGCGGATGGCGCTGCGCGCGGTGCTGTCTTCGGTCACCGCATCGAGCAGCGAGGCGATCTCGCGGTCGACGCGGGGGCGGCGGTTTGGGTCGTTGGCCTGTTTGTCGTAGAAGGCAAAGGGCACGATGGTGCGTTTGCGCGCCAGAGGGTTCCACAGCGGCGGCAGGCGGGTTTCAAAGCGCGGGTGGCTGGGCAAGGTGTCGGTGCCCTCCAACAGCGCCGTGTAATAGCCCGAGGTTTCATCGGCGATGGCCGGAAAGGCGAAGGGCTGGCCCAGCTCTTCGGAGAAGACATAGCGCTCGTAGGGACCCGAATAATTCGAAATCCGCTCCTTGGGTTCGCGTTTTGCATACATGGGTTACACCCCTGCCGGCGCTTGGTGTTCGGCGGCGGCCAGATCCCACAGCCATGTGAAATTGGGCGCGGCCGCGGCGCTATAGGCGGGCCCTTCGGTCAGCCCGTGGGCGGCGGCGCTTTGGGTGAAATCGTGATCGTTGAAATCGCTGTTTTGCGCCGTGTAGCTCAAGGAGGGCAGGGCGGCAGGGGCCTGTCCGCAGCGGCCCAGCAAGGCGCGGCCAAGCGCGGTGCCAAGCGCCGCTCCGGCCCAGCTGTCGATCGGGTAATGCACGCCCGCCACGGTGCGGTTGACGGCGATCCGTTCGGCCAGACCGCGCAGCATGGCCAGACGCGGCGCCATATCGCCAAGGCTGCCCCATGCGCCCACCAGACCTTCAAGAACCGTCAGCGCGGTATAGGCTTCGGTGGCATGGGCCGAGGGGAAGCTGCCATGCCCGGGCGTCGGGATCATCGGCAAAATCCGCCCGTCGATCTGGTCGGGGCGGCGCACGGCGAGCGCATGTTTGACGATCATCGCCGCATGGGCCGCCATGACCTGCACGGCCATCAGCAATTCAAAGGTTTTGGGGTGCTGACCCACATGCAGGCCAAGGATCATGGCGAAATATTCGGTTGGAAACCCGAGTTGCGAGGTGATCTCGGAGGCGCGGTCAGGGCGCAAATCGGCATAGTTAGAGACGAATTCGATCTGATCGGCCAAAAGCGCATCCGAAGGCCGTGCCAAGGTCACCATCGGCGCGCCGTCAAAATCGAGCGTGACGGTTTGCGCCGCCGGATCGGTGGAAAATGTCAGCGCGGGAAACACTTCGGAGATATAGAGCGAGCCGCGCACCCATTGCGCCCAGCGGTTGAGGTTGCTCGGATCGTCAAAGGCGAGAGGCGCGGGGTCGGGCGCCGCCGCATTGCCTGCCAGATGGCGCAGCCCGTCGGCGGTGGTCATCAAACCGGCGGTCGCCGCGCCGCTATAGCCGCCCACATCGCCCGCGCCCAAAAAGCCGCCAAGTCCGGTTTGCGCACCCAAACCGCCCAAGCCACCGAGGCCGCCAAGCCCCCCGAGACCGCCCAAACCACCAAGTCCACCAAGGCCGCCGAGACCGCCCAAACCACCATATTGTGCCATTCTGTAAGTCCTTTTCAAAAATTTAAGTAATGCCGGAAGAGTGCAGCGCCTCGATCACCATTTTGCCGACGCGGTGGTCGGCCGAAGGGTGGCTTTTGCGATATTCATCAAGGCTGAATTCGGGGTGGCGGCGCAAGATCATCAGCGCGGTCTCGCGCGCTTCCTCATGGCGGCCAAGATTGTGCAGCGCCGCCACTTTGGAGCGCAATGTCGACAGGTGCCGGTCGTTGACCGCCAAGGAACGCTCGGCAAATTCGAGGCCCTTTTCGAATTGCTCGGCAGAGACATAGGCAGTGCTGGCGAGGCTGTCGTAGTAATAGCCAAAGGGGTCGATGGGCGAGAGCGAGCGCGCGGTTTGCGTGGCGCGGATCGCGGCCATGCCATCGTCTTGAAAGGCCATCAGCGCCCCGCGCAGCAGCCAAGACAGGCTCTCGTTGGGGTTCACATCCAAGGCGGCGGTATAGCGCGCCTCGGCCACATCCATATTCTTGAGCAGGTTGTTATTGGCAAAGCCGTCGATTGTGAGACTAAAGCTGCTTTCAGGGTCGATATCGAGGGCACGCGCCGTGGCGTCCAAGGCTTTTTGCGTATCGCCCGCACGGTCGGTGGTAAAGCCTTTGAAAACCGATAGAACATACCATTTGCCCAGCCACGCATGCGGCTCGGCGGCGCGCGGCATACGTTTGGCGGCCTCGACCAGATAGTCGCGCGAGGAGAGGAAATCGCGCATTTGCGGGCGGTGCATGAGCGAGACACCGGCGATGACAAGATGTTGATCCTCGATCATCGGCAGCGGGCGGTCGCGCACATAATGGATCGCCGCATCGGCGATGGTGCGCCCGATGCTTTGGATCACATTGACAAGGCGGCCTTGCAATTGGTCGGTGAAATCACCGGCGGGGCAGGCCAGATTGCGGTTCCACAAAATATTGCCGCTGCGCGCATCGACGAAATCGAAATCGGCGACCAGATCGCCTTTGAACCGGCGCAGGGTGCCGGTGATCAGGTAATCCACATCCAGCGTTTCGCGCACCGAGGAGATATCGATCATCTGATGCGCCATGGCGCGGCTCGACAGATGCGAGATCACCGTCAAAAGGTTGGAGCGCGACAAGGAGCGGCACATTTCCTCGGCGGCCCAATCGCCCAGCACCCGCAATTCGGGGTCGGGGGTCAGAACCGTGAGGGGCAGGGCGGTGATGCGCGGGCGCGGGCGGCCCAATTGCGCGCGCGGGGTGATCCGGTAGAGGGCGGCGACCTGTTCGGGGGCGGCGCGGATGCCGTCCACCCAATCGCGAAACTCCTGTTCGTTGATGTTGAGGTCTTCGAGAAACAGCCCCGCATCGGGGGTGCCGACAAAGGTGACATATTCGAGGTCAAGCTCGATATCGCTATTGGTGGTATGGACGAAAGCGTCGAAATCCTCGCCCATCAGCTTGCGCAAATCCGACAGGGCGCGGCGCAGGTTTTGATGCCCGCTGTCATAGCCCGCATAGCCCCAAAGCGTGTTTTGCAAATAGGTGCGCGTGCGCCGTCCCAAGGGGGCGGTGGCGAGCAGGGCAAAGAGCGCACGATGCTTGGCGCCGCGAATCTCGCGGGTCTCGCTGCCGACCACGCGAATGGCGCAGGTGCCGAACAAGGATATCTCAAGTCGTGCTGTCAAAAGCGTTTTCTCCTGCTTCCCTTGGGGAAACGTTAACACCGGATTAATGGCGAACAAAGCACTTCACAGTTTATTCACGCACGCCCCGTGCAAAGGTTATCGTAGGGTTAACGGGTAATCATCAACCGAAGGGTTTTACGATGCTGCCACCCACTGGCGATCATGCCATCCAGGATCTCGTCGATTTTTACCACCGCTGGCCGGAGCTGCGCGAAGAGGCTGTGTCTGTAGCCGAAACCTGCAAGCTCGAGGGCGGTCAGAGGGAGATTTTGGGTTGGATGATCAAGGTGATTGACCGCGTCGGCCCTGCCGATCTGGCAAAGGAGAACAGGGATGTTGAGTAGACTTCAATCCACGCGTTGGAAGCCTGTGGAGCTTACGGGTTGGGTGCGCCGCGCTTACGGGCGCCGCATCATGCTTGAGACCGAAGGCGGCAGCCTGCGCACCAGACTGGACGCCGAAAAAGGTGCCGAGCAATTGTATTTGCAGGTCGAGGTGACGGGGCGGATGCTGATCCAGCTCTATTGCAACGATGTGCTGGTGCTGGACGAGTTGGTCGCCCATGGCGAGCTTGATACATTGGTCGATCTGTCCGATTTCGGCGGCGGGATGCTTGATGTCGAATTGCAACTGATCCCCGCCACCTATGGCGAGGCCAAGGTCGGTCAGGAATTGCGTCTTGTGGCTTTCGATTTCGGGATGGAGAAGATCGCCGTTTGAAAGCCCCTCCCCCCCCGCGCCATCTGCCTGACCCGCTTGGAAGCTTACCTCTTCGCTAGGCGGTGAGGGCAGGGGCCGGACCCCGGATGCCGTAATCCCTATCGCATCGGGCCATGGTCGCTCTCTGTCTCCCCAGAGCGTTTGACCGATTATGGCGGCATTGGTGTCTTGCGCATCAATGCCGCCTTTTTTGGCCCTGCGTCCTTGCGGCTCATTGGGGTCATACGGTCCCTGCACGGCCCCTGCGCTGCGCGTCCTTGCGTGCATTTATGCGCAGGCTCATGCGCATGTTCTGGCGCATGGGGGCGGGATGTGATAGGGTGGGCGGTATCGACACCCATGCCCATCCTACACCGGAGCCTCCCATGCCGCAGCCCGAAGGGCGCAAGCCCACCAATTTGAGCCTCGACGCCGCCCTTGTCAGCCGCGCGCGCGAAAGCCGTGTGAACCTGTCGCGCGCCGCCGAAGAGGGCATCCGCGCCGCCCTGCGCGCACGCCGCGCCGAAGACTGGCGCGATGAGAACGCCGAGGCGCTCGACAGCTCGAACCGCTTTGCCGCGCAAAACCCGCTGCCCTTAGCCGGTTTCCGGCGCTTCTGACGTGGCGCGCCATGATGTTTACCGCCTCGCCAGCGGGGCTTTGGTGCTTGATGTGCAGGCCGATCTTCTGGAGCCGCTGAACACCCGCATTGTCGTGCCGCTCATGGCGCGCGATGCGGCGCCCAAACCCGCGCGCCACCTCAATCCGGTGTTCTTGCTCGGCGAGGCCGAGGTGGTGATGGTGACGCAATTCCTCGCCGCCGTGCCCTTGGCCGAAATGGGCGCGCCCTTGGGCAGCCTTGATGCCCATCACGCGCAAATCACCCGCGCGCTCGATATGGCGTTTCAAGGCATCTGAGCGCCCCCCAAGCGCGACCTTGCGCGCCAGCGGGCGGGCCGTGAATGCGGCCTCGGGCGGCACTGTGTTGACCTGCGTCAACGCCCCGCGCGGCGCTATGCGCTATGATTCCCCCGTAACTCAGGAGGACCACAAGATGCTGAACGTCACAAAACCGTCCGCCAATCGGGTGGATATCGAATTTCGCGGCGCCTTGGACGCTGATGGCATGCGCGCGGGGCTGGATCAGCTGATTGCCCTGTCGGAAGGCGTGAAAAACGGGCGGATGTATTACACGATCACCGATTTCACCATTCCCACATTGGGCGCTTTGGGGGTCGAGATGACGCGTTTGCCGCAAATGTTCGGCCTGCTGGCCAAGTTCGACAAATGTGCCGTGGTGTCGGATTCGGGGTTCTTGCGCAAAGCCGCCACCGTCGAGGGCGCGCTGTTTCCCGGCATGACGATCAAAAGCTTTGATTTTGGCGAAGAGGCGCAGGCCGAGGCATGGCTCGCCGAGACCTGAGCGCGCCCGCGCGCGGCCAATAGGATTGCCGCGCCGGCGGTCAGCGTGTCTTGCCTCGGGGCCAGTCGGGCGCGCGTTTTTGCGCAAAGGCGCGTAGCCCTTCGGCCAGATCGGCACCATTCAGATGGTCTTGAAAGGCGGTGATTTCGGCCGCCAGCCGCGCGCGGCGTGCGGGGTCTTGGGCCTGCGCCATGCTCAGGCGCTTCATCTGGCGGATCACCTCGGGGCTATTGGCGGCGATTTGCGCGGCTTTGGCGCGGGCGCGCTGCATCAAATCCTCGGGCGCCGCCACCTCGCACACCAGCCCCCACGCCAGAGCCGTTTCGGCCGAAATCATCTCGGCGGTATAAAACAGCTGCGCCGCGCGGGCCGCGCCGATGCGTTCGGGCAGGCGCAGGCTCGCGCCGCCTGCGGGCACGATGCCGTATCGGGCATGGGCGTCGCCAAGGCGGGCGGTTTGCGCCGCGATCACCATGTCGCAGCACAGCAGCATTTCCAACCCGCCTGCCACGGCGATGCCATTGGCCGCGCCGATGACGGGCACGGGCAGCTCTTCGATCATGCTGATCACCCGTTGGTTATGCGCCAGCGTGTCGATCAGCGCGCGGCCGCCCGCGTCGCGCGCGGCGGCAAATTCGATCAGATCGCCGCCCGCACAAAAGGCGCGGCCCGCGCCGGTTATGATCACCGCGCGCAGATCGGGCAGCGCGGCCAGTTGCCGAAGCCGGACCTCCAGCCCGCGCATCATCGCCCGTGATGCGGCGTTCAGGCTTTGCGGGTGGTCAAGGGTCAGCGTCGCAATGCCGCCCTCGACCCCTAGCCGCACCCGCGGCGTCTCGAATGACAGCGCATAGCTTTGCGGCAGCGGAGCAAGCGCCGCGCGCAGGGCCTCGGCCTGCTGCGCCCCCGTGTCTGTGCCGGCGTCCGTGCCCGCGCCCGCATCTGCCTCTGTGCCCGCGAGGGCCACAGTGGCGCTCACGGCGGTGCGGCCCTGCGGGTCTGTGCCGACCTCGGCCTCAAAGACCGAAGCCGGCCCGCAATGCTGCGCAATCTCAAGGCGCAGTTTTTCAACGATCGCGCGCTCGCGCAGAGCCGGTTTGAACAGCTTGCCCACCGCCGTCAGCGGCAAGGCGTCGATCACGATGATGCGTTTGGGGCGGGCCGGCGGCTCGTGCAGCTGCGCCTCCAGCATCTCTTGCAGCGCGCGGATGTCGACCTCGCGCCCCTGCGCCGCGACGACGAAGAGGGCGGGCACCTCGCCTGCGTATTGGTCGGGCATGCCGACGGCGGCGCTGATCTCGACATCGGGGTGGCGGTTGGCGACCTCTTCGATCGCCGTGGGGTCGATGTTATGGCCGCTGCGCACGATCAGATCCTTGGCCCGTCCGGTCAGAACCAGCCGCTCGTCGGTGGTCAGATAGCCGATGTCGCCGGTGCTCAGCCAGCCATCGGCGTCCAGCACCCCGCTGTTATGGGCCGGATCGACATAGCCCGCAAAAACCTGTGGGCCGCGCAGTTGCACCTCGCCGCTGACCCCCGCAGGGCAGGGGGTGTCGGGCGCGCCGCTTTGGATGATGCGGGTCTGCGAGAAGGGCGCGCGCAGCCCGACGCTGCCGCGGACCGGATCGCCGTGGCGCGGGGTAAAGGCGATGGCGGCGGCGGTTTCGGTCATGCCGTAGGTTTCATACAAGCGCACGCCGATCTTGCGCTCGAAGGCCTCGGCCACGCTCTCGGGCAGGCCCGCGCCCCCCGTGACGGCCATGCGCAGAGCGTCAAGGCGCAGATCCTGCGGATAGGTCGCGCTCAGCGCCGCGATCGAGGTCGGCACGCCGCTGACCACGGTGGCGCCGAAGGCCTCGGCCAGACGCCAGTAATTTTGCACCACCTCGCGCGGGCGCAGGGCATAGGGCGAGGGGATCACCATATGGCCGCCCGCCGCCAGCACCGCCAGCCCGACGGTCATCGTGCCGCCGACGTGAAAGAAGGGAAATCCGTTGAGCACGCAATCGGTCTCGCAATATCCAAAGACCTGCCCGAAGCCGAAAGCGGCGTGGATCTGGTTGCCATGGGACAGCGGGACCAGTTTCGGCCGTCCGGTGGTGCCGCCCGTGTGGAACAGGGCGCTTACCGCGTCGGGATCAGTGGTCGGAGCAAAATCGAGCCGCGTCTCGCAGGCCGCTTCGAGCAGCGGATCAAGCGCGCGAAACCCTTCGGGCAAAGGCCCCTGCGCGCCGATCACCAAGACATGCTCAAGGCTGGGCACCTCGGCGCGGATGGCCTCGGCCCGCGCCCAACAATCGGCGTCCAGATGCGCCGCAGGGATCACCAGAATGCGCGCCGCTTCGGCATTGAGCAGATCGACGATGGCGTCGCGGCTGAGCAGGTAGTTGAGGGTGCTGGCCACGCCCGCGACCTGCGCGCCCAAAAGCAGTTCGGGAAATTGCGGCAAAGTGGGGGACAAAAACGCCGCCACACCGCGCTCCTGCGTCAGCCCCAAGCTGCGGAACATATTGGCCGCGCGCGTCACTGCGCCGAGCAATTGCGCATGGCTCAGCGCCCTGCCGATGTCTTGGGGATCGGGGCTGCGCAGCACCGTAAGGGCAGGGCGCGCGCCGCCGTGATGGGCGGTGGCGCGCAGCAGATCATAAATCCCGCGCGCCGTGACCAAAGCGCGATAATCCTGCGCTTCGATGGCTTGGACTTCGGCGATGCTGCGGACCTCCATGATCGGGCGGGTGGTTTTGAGATCGGTCATGCGGCGGGGCCTTTCGGGTTGTGGGCGGTAGAGCGTGTGAGGCGGCGGGCAACAGCGGGCGAGAGGGCGGCGGGGCCGGATCAGGCGCGGCCTTGGGCCCCATGGGGTGCCAAGGTTTGCCTCGGGGGGCCGCGGGGTGCCGCGTGGTGCCGAGGGTCGACGGGGAGCTCGGGGTTGATGACGCCTGTTTGGTCCTGAGCGCCGCGCGGCGCACAGGCGCGCGCATCAGGCGGGGCGGGTATATCCCGCATGTTCAAGCTCCTGACGGCCTTGCGCCGCGCCGCTGCCTGGCACGGTTTCGCCGCCGCGCGCGGTCACATCCGACCAATGCGCCAGCAGGGCCTCGGCGGCCCCCTCGCCGGTGCCGACATAGGCGCCTTGGCTCAAGGTCACATGGGCGGCGGCAAAGGCTCCCGCGCCCGCGCAAAGAATGGTCCGGCTGGGCGCGTCATCGCGCAGCAGCGCCACGATCGCGGGGCTGACATGGGCGGGCTTTAGCAGATCCAGTTCGGCCTGCGGCAACAGCCCGTCGAGCATTTGCGTCGCAGCCGTGGGCGCGATGCAATTGACGCGGATATTGTCGCGCGCGCCTTCCAAAGCGAGGGTCTGCATCAATCCGACCAGCGCCATTTTCGCGGCGCCGTAATTGGATTGCCCGAAGTTGCCGTAAAGCCCCGAAGAGGAGGTCGTCATCACGATCCGCCCGAAGCCCTGCGCGCGCATCTGTGGCCAGACGGCCTTGCAGCAATGCACCGCGCCCATGACGTGGACCTCCATCACCAGACGGAAATCGGCAAGCTCCATCTTGGCAAAGGATTTGTCGCGCAAGATGCCCGCATTGTTGACCAACATATCGATGCGGCCCCAATGAGCGATGGTTCGGGCGACCATGGCTTCGACCTCGGGCCAATCGGTGACCGAGCAGGCATGGGCCAGCGCCGCGCCGCCCGCATCGGCGATTTCATCGGCCACGGTTTGCGCATGGCCAAGGTCGAGATCATTGACCACAACGCGGGCGCCGCGCGCAGCCAGAAGATGCGCATGTTCGCGCCCCAATCCGCCGCCCGCGCCGGTCACAATCGCCACTTTTCCGGTGAAATCAATCATTGTCGTCCTGTCCTTTTTGCTTGCCTGTCCATGTCGGCGCATCGCCTGAGCGATTGCGTATCAGCGGGTTTCATCGGGGCCGCGCAGCGGCGAGGCGACGCCGACGCTCCAGTTCCACGGCAGATTGCCCGCTGCGCGTTTGCGGGCGAAATCTGCCTCGATCAAGTCATACATGCCGCCAAAGAGGTCATAGCGCAGGGCGGGTTGATCGGCGAAATGCAAGACCGCGCCCGCGGCGGCGGGGCGGTCTGCGCCCTGCTGTGCTGCCGCATCTGCGGGCTGATCCGCCGCGCCCCTGCGCCCTGTGCCGTAATCGGGCCAGAGCGGCGCGCCGTCGCTGCGCGGCTGTCCGTCCTTGGCAAAGCTGGTCCAATACTCGCCTATGGTGCGGGTCAAAGCGGCCTCGGCGCCGCTGCGCGGGGCCTTGGGCCATGCGGGGGGCGATTGCTCCATCGTGTCGAACAGATAGGCCAGCTCGCAGGCATGAAACCCGTGCAATCCGCGCGCCTGTGCCTGCGGGTAGCCGTGGTCGAAATAATAGACAAAGACCGGCAATTGCGCGCGCGCCTGTGCCTTGGCCGCGCTCAAAACGGTCCAGCCAAAGAGCGCCTCGCCAACGGCCCGTTCGGTGCTGTCTTTGATATCGCTGGCGGGGTAGCGCGCGAGGAAGTCACCCGCTAGATCGCCGTAGCGGGCCTTGATCATGGCCGTATAGTCTTCGCCGCTTTCGGGCAGGGGCGGCATCAGGAATTCGAGGGTCAGGATCTCGCCGCTGTTAAATCCCGTCAGCAGGGGCACGGGCGCGGTTTTGCCGCTGTTGAACAGATGCAGCGGCTGGTCGGGCAGGATCACGCCATCGACCACCCCCTGCGCGGCAAAGCCGATCCGGTCCGCCGCCAGAGCCAGTTCCTGCGCGTCCCATGCGCGCAGATCCGCGATGCTCTTGGCGCCAAGCCCGGCGGCGGTTTGCAGGCCTGTGTCATGTCCGGTGCCCATGCCGTTTGCCTCACGGCTCAGGTGCTGCGCCGAACAGATATGGCCGCTTTGGGCGATGGCGCGGGCAAACAGGCCGCGCGCGGCAGGGGCGCACATCAGGTAATAGACGCTCAGCGCGCCGGCGGATTCTCCGGCCACGGTGACATTGGCGGGGTCGCCGCCGACCGCCGCGATATTACGCTGCACCCATTGCAATGCGGCGATCTGGTCGAGCAGCCCGTAGTTGCCCGACAGGCCCTGCGGGTCTTCGGCGCTCAGTTCGGGGTGGGCGAGATAGCCCAAGATGTTGAGGCGGTAATTGATCGTCACCACCACCTGCCCGCGCCGTGCCAGCGCCGCGCCATCCGTCAGCGCCTCGCTGCCCGCCCCGCGCAGAAGGTTGCCCCCGTGAATCCAGACGAGGACCGGCAGGTCTTTGGCATCCTCGGGCGCCCAGATGTTGAGATTGAGGCAGTCTTCGTCCTTGAGCGGGATGTCGCATTCATAAACGCTGCCCGCGCGGCGCTGGGGTTGCGGGCAGGCGGGGCCGAAGCGGCCCGCATCGCGAAGTTCGCTCCGGTCGGGCAGAGGCGCGGGGGGCCGCCAGCGCCGCGCGCCCGTGGGCGGCAAGGCGTAGGGCAGGCCGCGATAGACCTGCAACCCGTTTTCATGGCGGCCCCGCGCGGGACCGGCGGGAAATTGTGCGATGGGGTCGGTCTGGCTCATATCATTCTTTCCTCAAAAAGCGCGCAGGGTCGGGGGGCGCCAAGCGGGCGGGGGGACGCATGGACAAGATCGGGCAGCAAGATCGGGCGGCGAGACGGCGGGCCGCTCAGGCGGCGCCGTGACCCGTTCGTGCGCCTGTATCGCCGAGCGCGGCGAGGTCGGCCTCGCTCAGCCCTGCGGCGCGCAACACCTCCAGCGTATCGGCGCCAAGGCGGGCAGGCGCATGGGCCGGATGCGGGTTTGTGCCATCGGCCTTGAACGACATATTGGGCACATGCACGGGGGCGTCATGGCCGTTGATCGCCATTTGCGAGACCAGATCGCGGGCGGTGAATTGCGGCTCTTGCGTCACCTCGTCGAGGCTGCGCACCCGCGCGGCGGGCACATCGGCGGCGGCGAGCAAGGTTTCCCAGTCCGCCGCAGGGCGGGTCAGGAACAGCGCCACCAATTCGGCGCGCAGGGCAGGGGCATTGGCATGGCGCGCCTCGGGCGTGGACCAGCGCGGATCGCGCGCAATGTCGCCGCGCCCGCAGGCGGTGCACAGTCTGGCAAATTGGCGCGCGTTATTCGCGGCCAGCATCAACACGCCGTCGGCCGTATCGAAGGCGCCCGACGAGGGGCTGGCGCTCCATGCTTCATTGCCGTTTTGCGCGGGCATCCACCCCGTCGTCATATGCTGCGTGACCAGCGAGGCCATCATCATCAGCGCCGTGTCCAGCATCGCCACATCAAGGCGCACCGCCTTGCCGGTGCGGCGCATTTCCAACAGCCCCGCCAGAACCGCCATGGCCGCATTCATGCCGGTGGCGAAATCGACATAGGGCGCGCCGACCTTGGTCGGCCCGTCGCCCGCATGGCCGGTGGTCAGCATGATGCCGCACATGCCTTGGATGATGTGGTCATAGGCGGGCCGCCCGCGCATCGGGCCGTCCTGACCATAGGCGGAAATCGAACAGTAAACGATATCGGGGCGCAGGGCGCGGACCGCGTCAAAGCCCAGCCCGAGGCGCTCCATCACACCAGGTTTGAAGTTCTCGACAAAGATATCCGCACCGGCAATCAAGCGTTTGAGCGCCGCCATGCCTTGCGGGGTTTTCAAATCCAGCGCGACGGATTTCTTGGCAGCATTGACGGTCAGGAAATTCACCCCCATGCCCAGATCGGTCAGCGCCTTGGAGGGGCCGCCGTTGCGGGTCCAATCGCCCTCAAGGGGTTTTTCGATCTTGATGACCTCGGCCCCCATGAGCGCCAGTTGATAGGTCGCAAAGGGCCCTGCCAGAACTTGGCTCAGGTCGATCACGCGCATCCCCTCCAAAGGGCGAAAGCCGCCGTGCTGCGGCGCATCGGCGCTCTGCGATTGCGCCGCAGCTTTGGTGTCGAAACTGCGCTTCATGGCGCTGCCCTCCCTGATCCGGCCAGCGCCGGAAATCTCTTCTCCCTCCTTGCAATAGAGTGCGCTTCGCAATAAAAAAAATTCAAAAATTCTGCAATGTGATAGGAATAATTTATGGCTCACTCCCCGCAGCATCTGGATCGTCTTCGTTTGCGCCACCTGCGCCTGATGGAGTTGATCGAGGCGCATGGATCGCTGCGCGCCGTCGCCGAACAGCTCAGCCTGACGCAGCCCGCCGTCTCGCAGATGGTCAAGGATCTGGAGTTTGCCTTTGGCTCGGTTCTGGTCGAACGCTCGGTGCGCGGGGTGACATTGACCGCGACGGGGCGGCTTGCCTTGCAGCGCGCGCGTTCGGGTCTGGCGACCTTTCAAACCCTTGCGCAGGAGCTGGACGAAGGGCTGCCGCCGGTTTTGCGCATCGGGACCAATCCGGCGATGATGTTCAACGTGATCCCTGCCGCCTTGCGGATGACGCGCGATGATGCGGCGCCTGTGCGCTATGCACTGCGCTCGGGGTTGGCGATGGATATGACCCGCGCGCTTTGGGACGGGGAAATCAACGCCTATGTCGGGCGCATCGATTGGGAGGTCGTGCCGAGCGAAATGAAAAAGAGCCTGCGCCACGCGCATCTGTTCGAAACCGATCTGGTGGTGGCCTGCGCCCAAGACCACCCTTTGGCGCAAAAGGGGAAGGTGACGCCTGCCGATCTGGAGGCGGCGACATGGGCCTTGCCCCCCGAGAATTCCAAAAACCGCATGGGGCTTGCCGCCGCGTTTCGCAACGCTGGCCTCTCGGAGCCGCAGATCGCCGTCGAAGTTGCGGCCGATCCGCATGGGTTGATGACGATCTTGCGCGAAATGCCTCTGCTGGCGGTGGTGCCGCGTCTGGTTCTGGACGCGCCCGATGCGGGGCGGCCTTTGGTGACGCTTGATGCGGATTTTTTGCGCCTGCCGCCGATCGAGGTCGGGTTCTTGACCTTGGTCGAGCATGAGCATGTGATCGGCCTTGCCGCCTTCCGCGCCGCGCTTTCGGCGGCCTCGCGCCAGATGTCGGGGGCCGTTTAGGCCGTCATTTGCGTTTGAAAATCACGGGGCAATCGCCGATGCGGTCCTCGACCAGATCGAGCCAGTTGCGCGCGCTGGAGCGGCGGGTGACATAGGCGTCCAGAAAGGCCGTGGTGACCAGAGCCAAGGCCTCGGCCTGATGGGGCACGGTGTTGCCCTCGGGGGTCATCCCGCCAAGGTAATGGCCCGCATCATCAAGCACGGCGAGGCATTTGTCGCCCGCAGGGGCCAATTCGTAAGGCTCGCATTTCCAATGCCAATCCTGCCCCTTTGCGCCGCCGTCCTGTTTGCCGGTCACGGTCAGCACCGGCCCCGTCATCGTGTCCCATGATCCCTCGCGCAGGCCCTGCTGCCCGCGCCCCTGACCGCTCAGGATCAGGGCGGCGGAAAAGCGGTCGTCGCGAAAATGGCGCTGCCCGCCGTAAAGCTCGATCTGCACCCCCGCCAGAAGCTGCGCGGTATAGGCGCCAAAGGAATGGCCCGCGATGGCCATGGGCAGGCTCGCGCCCTGCACGCCCGCCGCCTCCAGCACCACAGGCAGATGCTGCATCACTTGCTGCACGATCCGCACGCGGTCGAGCCAATGCGCAGGGTCATGCAGGATTTCGAGCATCTGCGGGCGGATTTGCGGATAGCGGCGCACCCAGAGCGGCAGGTCTTCGTCCTCGGGGTCGATGCCCAATTCGGGATGGGCGCGAACGACGGACTGGATGCTGTCGGCAAAGGTCGGGTGGATCACCAGATAACCTTGCTTGACCCAAGCCTCCGTCATGCTGCCATAGGCTTGCCCGCTGGAGCCGAGCCCGTGGCAGAACACCACGATGCCCTTGGCCTGCGCGCCAGCGGGAAAGCGGCACAGCAAAGGCATATTGCCGCCTTTGCCGTCCGGCACCGAAACGGCGCGTACCGCCATTCTATAGGTGTCGCATTTTGCGCTCCAAGGCATATTCATGTGAGGGCCGCCTCCTGTGCGGAATGATCCCCGACGGGGGGTGTATCGACAAGAAAACACTGCGCCGTGCCACCGCCGGACACGGGCAGGGCAGGCGGCGCTTCGTGATGACAGCGCTGCATCGCAACGGGGCAGCGGTGCCGATAGGGGCATCCGGCCTCGGCGCTGCGGGGCAGATCTGCGGCGGGCGCAGCACGGCGCGCGGCGCGGCGCGCCCTTTGCCGCGCGGGATCAAGCAAGGGCACGGCTTCGAGCAGGGCCTTGGTATAGGGATGCGCGGGCGCGTGATACACGCGGTCCGCCGGTCCTTCCTCGACGATATGGCCCAGATACATCACCGCAATCCGGTCGGAGATATGATGCACCAAGGCAAGGTCATGGGCAATGAGCAGATAGGACATACCAAGCGCATCGCGCCGCTCGTAGAGCAGGTTGATGATCTGGTTTTGCGTCGAGACGTCCAAGGCGCTGACCGGCTCGTCCAGAACGATCAGTTTGGGTTGCAAGGCCAAAGCCGCCGCGATGGCGATGCGCTGGCGTTGCCCGCCCGAAAACTCCGAGGGATAGCGCGGCAAATGAGTGGCGGGCAGTTTGACCAGTTCCAGCAACTGGGCGGCTTTTGCGCGGCGCTCGGCGGCGCTCATGTCGGTGTGAAGCTTCAACGGTTCGGTGATGATCTGTTCGACCGTCATCGACGGGTTGAGCGAGGAATAGGGGTCTTGGAACACGGCTTGGATCTTGCGGCGCAATGCGGGGGGATAGCCGCTGGGCAGCGCGGCCAGATCGGTGCCGTCAAACTCCATCCTGCCATCTGAGGCGGGCACCAATCCCAACAACGTGTTGGCGATCGAGGATTTTCCCGACCCGCTTTCTCCGACCAGACCCAAAGTCTCGCCCGTGCGAATGGTCAAGTTCGCGCCTTTGACGGCGTCAAACCCTTTGGTTTTCAACCCCAGAAGCGAGCGCCCGCCGTAGCGCACATGCAGGTCTTTGATCGTCAGTAGGGCATCGCTCATTGTGCCGCCTCCAAGTTCAGTTCGGCGGCGCGCGCGCAGCGCACCAAGGGGCCATCGCCGGTGAGGGGGATCGGGCGGGCGCAGCTGTCGGCGGCATAGGCGCAGCGGGCGGCGAAACGGCAGCCTTCGGGCCAATGCCCCGGTGTCGGGACAGAGCCGCGGATCACCGGCAGCGGCGGTTTGCCCGACACGCCATGCGGCATGGCGCTGAGCAGACCCGCAGTATAGGGGTGCTTGGGGCGGGCGAACAAGCGGTCCACCGGCGCGGTTTCGACGATCTCGCCGCAATACATCACCGAGATGCGGTCGCAAATATCCGCCGCCACCGCCAGATCATGGGTCACAAAGAGCATCGCCATGCCCAGATCGTCCTGCAGATCGCGGAACAGATCGAGGATTTCTTGCTGGACCGTGACATCCAATGCGGTGGTCGGCTCATCCGCAATCAGAAGTTTGGGCGCGCAGGACAAGGCGCGGGCGATGGCAATCCGTTGCGCCATCCCGCCCGACAATTCATGCGGATAGGCGCGGGCGCGCTCGGCGGCGCGCGGGATGCCCACACGGTCGATCAATTCGATCGTGCGGTCCCATGCGGCGCGGCGCGGCAGGCCCTGTTTGACGCGCAGAACCTCGGCGATCTGGCTGCCGACGGTATAGCTGGGGTTGAGGCTGGTGGTCGGGTCCTGAAACACCATGGCGACATCATTGCCGCGCGCGGCCTCCAGACCCGCAGGCGACAGCGTCAAAAGATCAGTGCCGTCCAGATGCACCGCGCCTTGGCTGATCCGCCCGCCCGCACCGATCAGCCCCATCAGCGCCAATCCGGTCACGGTCTTGCCCGATCCACTTTCGCCGACCAGACCCAAAGTCTCGCCTTTCTTGATGCGCAAGGACATATCGGTGACCACGGGCACTTCGGCCCCGCCCTTGGGAGAGACCATCACCTCCAGCCCCGTGACCAAGAGCGCATCGTCCTCTTGCGCCGTCCATGCGCGGCCCTCGGCGGTTTTGACCTGTGCGGCGCGGCGCGGCTGGTCTTTGGGGCGGCCACTGGCGGGCACGCGGATACCGCGCCCGATGGAATCGCGCAGCACATCGCCCAGCAGGTTCACCGCCAGAACCGTCGCCACAATCGCCAATCCCGGAGGCACGGCAAGAAAGGCGTTCAATTCCATATAGGCCGAGGCGGTGTTCAGCATCGTGCCCCAACTGGCTTGCGGCGGCTGCACGCCGATGCCGATAAAGCTCAGCCCCGCTTCGGCCAAAAGCACCGCGCCGATGGTCAGTGTCACCTGCACGATCAGCGGCGGCGCGATGTTGAGAAAGATATGGCGCATCAGGATGCGGCGCGGCGAGGCGCCCATCACGCGGGCGGATTTGACGTAGACCTCCTCGCGTTCGGCCAGAACGACCGAACGGGCCAGCCGCAAGAAGGCGGTCGAATAAAGGATGCCAAGCGCGAACATGGCGCGGTGCAATCCGGTGCCCAGAATCGCGATGATGACGATGGCCACCATGATACCGGGGATCGAGACGATGGCCTCGACCACGCGCATGGTGATCCAGTCCCACCAGCCGCCATGATAGCCGATGAACAGCCCGATCGGCACGCCGATCAGCACCGCCAGAGCCGTGGCTTCGGCGGCGGCGATCACCGCGATGCGGCTGCCGTAGATCATCCGCGACAGAACATCACGGCCCAAATCATCGGTGCCCAGCCAATGCGCCGCCGATGGCCCTTGCAGCGATCCGATCAGGTCTTGCGTGAGCGGATCATAGGGCGCGATCCACGGCGCAAAGAGCGCACAGACCACGAGCGTCACCAGCACCAGCGCCGAGGGGATCACCACCGCCAGCGTGGCGGGGCGCATCCATTCGGGCCGTGTGCGCGGCGGCGCCTGCTTGGCGGCAGGGGCCGAAGGGGAAGCGGGCGAGGAGGGGGCGGAAATATCGGTCATGCGGGGCGCGCCTTTGGATTGATAAGGCCGTAAAGGATGTCGGTCACCAGTTGGACCGCCATCACGATCAGCACCAGCACCAGAACGATGCCTTGGATCATGGGAATGTCTTGTTGGCGCACGGCGGCAATGGCCAGCGATCCGATGCCATTGATGGCAAAGACCTGCTCGACGATCAGCGCGCCGCCCAACAGGACGGTGATTTGGAAAGACAGGACCGTGATCACCGGCACCAGCGCGTTTTTGAGCGCATGGCGAAAGATCACGCGGCGCGGCGACAGACCTTGGGCGCGGGCGGCGCGCACATAGTCCTGTTGCAACACCCCGACCATGGCCGAGCGCACCTGCCGCGCGATGGCGGCGCTGGTCGACAGGCCAAGCGCGAGGGCGGGCAGGGTGATGGATTGCAGCCAGCCCAGCGGCGAGGCCGACAGCGGCACATAGCCCGTCGCGGGGAACCACCGCAAAGTGACCGCAAAGACCGAAGCCAAGATGAGCCCGAACCAGAAATTCGGGATCGCCTGACCGATGGTGGCGCCAAAGGTGGCGAGACGGTCGATCCACGAGCGCGGCCGCAATGCCGCCGCGATCCCCGCGCCCAGCCCGACGACCACCGAAATCAGCACCGCCGCCAGCGTCAGCGACAAAGTGGCGGGCATCCGCAGCAGCACCGCGTCAGAGACCCGCACCGAATTGAAAAACGACGTGCCCAGATCGCCCTGCACGGCCTTGCCCAGCCACGTCAGGTAGCGGGCGACGAAAGGCTCGTTCAGCCCGAGCCTTTCGCGCACCAACTGGTATTGTTCCTCCGATCCGCGATCCCCGATGATCAGATCGACGGGGTCGCTGGGCAAGAGCGCGGTGAAGGAAAATGTCAGGATCGACACGATCAGGAGAAGCGGCAGCATCGCCATGAGACGCTGCGAGATGAGTTTCACCATGAGTTTGCTCCCGCTGCCGCTGTTACTGGCCGACCCGCAGACCGCGGAAATAGGGCGTGTCTGTGCCAGGGCGGAATTTGACCGTCGGATTGTCCGCCACCGCGTCGGAGGCGCCGAAGAGGATCGGCGTGGTGGTGATGAAGATCATGTAGCTTTCGAGCGCCAGCTTATCGAACATCTTGAAATAGATCGGCGCGCGTTCGGCCTCGCTGGTTTTGGCAAGGCCCGCGTCGCTGAGCGTGACCAATTCGGGATCGGGCTTGATCTTGAACGGATTGAACACCGCATCCTCGCCCACATAGTAGGTGGTCATGAATTTCGGATCGATGGCGTTGTTCCAGACCAGATTGGTGGCGGGGAAATCCGTGGTGCGGCTGCGCCGTGCCAAGGTGCCCGGTTCGACGGTCTGGATATTCATGGTGATGTTGATCGCATTGAGAAAGCCCGCCACCGCTTCGAGCCGCGAGGCAAAGATCGGGATCGACGGGATGGTGAAGCTGAAGCCGTCCTCGTATCCGGCCTCTTTCATCAAGGCTTTGGCCTTTTCCAGATCATAGGCATAACGGCCCTCTTGCGCGGGGTCGTGCATCCACAAACCTGCGGTGTAGGGCTGCGAAGCTGGTGTCGACAGGCCAAATTCCACCGCTTTGGAAAAGGCGGCGCGGTTGATCGCGTAATTCATCGCCATGCGCACGCGCGGATCGGCAAAGGCGGGCACCTGCGTGCCCTCGCGATCAAGGATCGACAGATGGTAGGTCGTCCCGCCCGGTTGCTTGAGCAAACGCAGACCCGCGGTGCGCTCGATGATGGCCGCCTGGGGCGAGGACAGGAAAATCGCCAGATCGACCTGTCCGGTCTTGAGCGCATTGAGCCGCGCGGTGTTGTCGGGAATTTCGGAAATCTCGATCCGCGCCAGCCCCTGATCGTCCGGCGTGCGGTAGGCAGGGGCGGGGGTATAGACCCGCAATTCGCCCTCGCGCGATTGATCTGCCGCATAAAGATAGGGGCCGGTGCCGACGGGATTACGGTCCAGCGCGGGATCGTTGAGCGCTGCGGGGCTGACCATCATACCTGCGGTTCCGGTCAGGGCTTCGACAATCGACGGATCGGGGCTTTTGAGGGTGATGGTGATCTCGTTCTCGCCCGTCGCTTCGGCCTTTTCGGCCAGTTTCATCGCGGCATTCACGCCCAGATCGATCACGCGGTTGAGGTTTTGCGCGGCGATTTCGGCGGTGAAAGGCGTGCCGTCGGAAAAGCGGATGCCGGATTTTAGTGTCACAACGATGCTCTTGTCCTGCGCGCGATAGCTTTGGGCGAGGACCGGAATGATTTCGCCTTCCACGCCGCGGTCGAAGAGCGCCTCATAGACAGGGCGCAAATAGGACGACCCGCCGCCGGTATGTTGGTGCGGATCCATGGTGATCAGCTTGGCTTGCTCTGCGAAACGGAACGTGCCGGTCGGCTCTGCCGCTGCGGGAACCGCCGCAAAGCTCGCCCCGATCACGGCAGAAATTGCAAATGTTTTGAATGTGATGGTCATATCAGGCCCTCCCCGCCTTTATGGTTGTGGGTCAGGCTTATCGCGGCGGATGCCATTAGAAATAGTAAAAACTTTCTGCATCATGATAGGTTTTGCTGATGTCTTGTCCGCGGCGGAGGGGAAAACGGCATGGTCAATTTCCTCGGGCCTTGGGGCGTGGCGCGGAGGTGACGGGCGAAATACCGCCCTTCATGGTGCGCCAAAGCGGTGAGCGGCGATGCTGTGCTGTGGACGAAGGTCCATTTTGGCGGCAAGGCCCCGTTTCCAATCTTATGTCGGACGCGCCTTATGAGGACCTGATCGCAGCGCCATGCGCGTAATCAGGGTAATGTCTTTTTTACAACGGCCCGATGATCGTCCGTAGATGCAACGGGTCCTTCGCTTGCTGTGATCGAGCCCAACAGCTGCCCCGCGATTAAACCAGAATATCAGATGCACCAGCCACAGTGACAAACAGGGCAAAGCGACCAAGAGAACGACCCGCAAAATATCCAAAATCACGAATGGCACCACGCCGAGAAATGTCTCGCCCAATGTGATTTCGCGCGACATGGATTTGATGACGAAGAGGGGCATTGCCAACTTAACGGCACCGACCTTTAACGGCCCCTAGGGGTGATTTTCTCAGGCGGTCATTCCGAGCGCATAGTCGTGCCACAGGTCGAAGGCATCGGATCTTGCGTGGCGGTAGGAGGCGGTGGAGATGCGGTAGCGGCGGGGGCGAAAATTGTGTTGATCTGATGGTGGACGCGAGGAATCTTCGCGCTTGCCGGACCGACTTGAACCGGCATGACCTTCTCTCGCTTTCGGGTTGGTCGGCGTGACCCCTCGATGCGGTTATTGAGACCTTTGTGCGTCCGATGATCAGCTTCAGGCGCAAGAGCCGGATCGGCTTGATGTAACTGCGCGATTTGTCCATTGCCCAGCAGGGTATTGCGCAGCAATGTTCCGAGAGGGGGTCACGACGACACGCGGTTTGCCAAAGCGGGCGATCAACCGCGCAAGGAAACGCTTGGCAGCTTTGGCATTTCGGCGCGGCTGCACAAGGATATCGAGCACATCGCCGTTTGCATCCGCCGCCCGCCATAACCCAACTTTGACGCCGTTGAGCGGCACCACAACTTGATCAAGATGCCATTTATCTGCAGCGGCGGGACGGCCACGCTTGATTCAATCGGCAAAATTCTGGCCAAACCGGTTCACCCGTTTGCGCAGGGTTTCGCGGCTGACGGTTACACCGCGTTCAGCCAGCAGATCCTCGACGTCCGCCGTGCTGAGCGCGAAGCGATGATAGGCCCTTACGGTATAGGCCACGACTTCACGGGGGAAACGATAGCCCTTCAGGCGCGGCATCTTGGTTGGAATTTTCATGACAAAACGCTAGACGCACCAAGATGCCTCAGCAAGTTGGCAATGCCTATTGAGGTTTTTCTTCTGCCTGATGATAATCAGCTGCATATTACCTTGAAATTTGAGGATCACGTTCACCGCCTGAAGGCCCGCAAGTTTGGAGCCGCTTTTGTCAATGTTGACCCGACCAGGTGGCCATTTGTAGCGATCGCTTGTTTGAAGAAGCGCCGTGCAGCGGCGGTATCGCGACGCTCTGAGAGCATGAAATCAGGGGTTTTGCCACGCCGGTCGGTAGCGCTGTACCGGCACGTCCACTTGCCGCGAACCTTGATATAGGTCTCATCAACGCGCCAAGTCCCTACCAACTTGCGCTTTCGGCGCTGCACGTTGGCAGCAATCTCGGGTGCGTAGTTTACAACCCAGCGGTTAAGGCTCGTGTGGTCAACTTTAATCCCACGCTCGGCAAGAGTTTCCTCAAGATCTCGATACGAGATAGCTTAGCGGACGTAGAAAAAGACGGCGTGTAAGATCACGGATTTCCGATAATGCGCGCCCTTAAAATCAACCGTCACCGAAACACCTTGCTGCTTGCTTGTACTGCCCATCCGTCGCAAATTCGGGTGCGAAGCGAGAGGTGGTAAGAACTTGTAACAGAACCCGGCAACGCCCTTTTTCGCCTTTAGGCGGCAGGTCAGTCCGGCCAATAGGGCGCGCGCAGATCCTTTTTCAACACCTTGCCGATCTCGCTGCGCGGGAGCGCGTCGCGCAAGACCACCTGTGACAGGCGCTGTGTCTTGCCCAGCCGCGCGTTGGCGGCGGCGAGAATATCGGCGGCGCTGCTGGTTGCGCCTGCGCGCAGGACGACAAAGCCGAGCGGGGTTTCGCCCCAATCAGCGCTAGGGATGGCGATGACGGCGGTGTCGGCGACATCGGGGTTTTGGCGCAGGGCGGCTTCGAGGTCGGCAGCATAGATGTTGAACCCGCCGGAGATGATCATATCCTTTTTGCGGTCCATCAGATGCACAAAGCCGTCTTCGTCGATGCGGCCCATATCGCCGGAGCGGATGAAATCACGGCCCTGCGCGTCGCGCCAGATCATCTCGGCGGTGGCGGCGGGCAGGTTATGATAGGCGCGCATCATCGAAGGGGCGCGGCCGACCAGCTCGCCATAGTCGCCTTGGGGCAATTCGCGCCCTTCGGCGTCGATCACCCGCATGTCCACCCCCTCTCCGGGGCGGCCGACGGTGTCCCATTTGGCGGGGAAGGCCTCGCAGTTGAGCGCGGTGGAGATGCCCCCTTCTGTCATGCCGTAAACCTCGATCAGATTGCCGGGCCAGCGCGCCATGATCTGTGCGATCAAGGGGGCGGGCAGGGGGGCGGAGGTCGAGAATTTGCACCGGTAGCTGCTCAGGTCGAAGTCGTCAAAACGCGGCTCGGCCATCAGGCGCATATATTGCACGGGCACCAGAACCGCTTGGGTCGGGCGCAGCGCGGCGCTGAGCCTCAGAAACTCCAGCGTGTCGAATTTGCCCATGACGATCAGCGTCGCACCCAAGGTCAGCGCTGGCAGCATCCCGAACAGCGTGGTGTTGGAATAGATCGGCGTCGAAATCACCAAACGGTCGTCGGCGCCGAGGCCAAAGCGGGTGATGCGTTGCAATTGCCGCGAGCGGAACCGGTGATCGTGCAAGATGCCTTTGGGCAATCCGGTGGTGCCGGATGAATAGATGATGTTGAACAGATCGTCGGGGCGCACCTTTGCGGGGGCGGCGGGGGCGCTGCTTGCGGCCCATGCGGCCAGATCGGCCAGATCGAGAACCTGCGGCGCGCCCAAGGATTTGGCCACTTCGGCCTGCGCGGGCGAGGCAAAAAGCAGGCGCGCGCCGCTGTCTTGGACCATGCGCGTCAAGGCGTCGGGCGTGGCCGAGAAGGGCAGGGGCACGATACAGGCCCCCGCCGCCACCACGGCGCAATAGAGCACTACATGTTCGACCGAGTTCTCGGCCAAGGAGGCGACGCAATCGCCCCGCCCGATACCGTCGTCGCGCAGCCGCCCCGCAACCTGCGCCACCATGGCGCCGAATTCGGCCCAGCTCAGGCTTTGATCGCCCATAATAACGGCGGGTTTATCGGGCACGGCGCGCGCATGGGCGACAATCGCCGCGCCAAGGCTCAAAAGCTGTTCATTCTCGACAGCGGGAGGAGTGAAAACGCTCATCTTCGGTCCTCAATTCATTGTTGCAGGCAGGACAAGCGAGATCCACGGGATCGTCACCAATAGCAGCAAAACCACCAGATCAATGCCGAGGAAACGCCACAGGCCGGAGAAGATTTTGCCGATCTCGACCTTGTCTTCGAGCACCGCAGCCAGAACAAAAACATTCAGCCCCACCGGCGGTGTGATCAATCCGATTTCAAGCAGTTTGACGATCACCACCCCGAACCAGATCAGGTTCATGTCATAGCTTTCGACCATCGGGATCATCAAAGGCAGGGTCAAAACCATGATGCCCACCGGATCAAGGAACATCCCCAGCACCAGATAGATGACGCAAACGATGAGGATAAACACCCAAGGCCCGATATTGGCCTCGCCCAAGGAGGCAACCAGATCGTTCGACAGGCCCGACAGGGCGATGAAGGCGACAAAGATTTTGGCGCAGGCCGCGATAAAGAAAATCGCCCCCGTGGTGGACATGGTTTCGCGCAAAAGCGGGATGATATCGCCGGTTTTGATGAACCCGCGCGCCATGCCCAAGAGCGTCGCAAAGAGCAAGGAAATCGCCGCCGCTTCGGTCGCGGTGAAAATCCCGCCGTAGATGCCGCCGATCACCATCAAGAAGAGCACCACCGCAGGCCATGCACCAAGCGCGGCGCGCAGCTTTTGCGAAGCGGTGAATTTCTGGTCCGGCACAGGGGCGATTTCGGGCGAACGGCGCACCCAAAGCACGATCACCAAAGCATAGCCGAGAAGCGACAGCAAACCCGGCAGGAAACCGGCCATGAACAGTTGGCTGATCGAGGTTTCGGTGAAAATCCCGTAGATGATAAACAGCACCGAGGGCGGGATCAGCGAGCCAAGCGTGCCGCCCGCCGCGACCGAGGCCGTAGCAAGACGCGGGTCATAATTGAGCCGCAGCATCTCGGGCGTGCAAATCCGTCCCATCGTCGAGGCACAGGCAATCGAGGAGCCGGAGATCGCCGAAAACCCGCCGCAGCCCGCGACAGAGGCAATCGCCACACCGCCCGGGATCCGCACCAGCCACACGCGCGCGGCCTCGTAAATCTCGGTGGTGATGCCGGCTTTATAGGCGATATGCCCCAGCGCGATGAACAGCGGGATCATCGACAGATCATAGCTGTGCACCAGATCGAAGCTGGACGAGAACGACAGTTTCAAGGTGGTCCAAAGCGCGCGTTCGGGCATGAATGTGCCGGTGCGCGTGGCAAAGACGATGAAAATCGCCACGACCGCCACGCCGCCGATTGCATAGGCAATCGGCACGCGGATGGCCAAGAGAAAGATAACAACCGCGCAAGCGATATAGCCAAGTGTCGCCGGATCCATAGGTTCGGGCTCCTTTAAAGTTCGGCAGGTGCGGGGATGCCCGTCACCGCAGCTTTGAGGTCGATCCACAAAATCTGGATCAGGCGCAGCCAGAACATCGCGATGGCGATGACAAAGAGCGCGCGGCTAGGCCATTTGGGCAGTTGGAAATCTCCGCCGTAATGGGCGCCGCGCTCGAAGTTTTTGGCAAACTCGATCCATCCCGACACCAAAAGCGTCGTCACCACGATCAACCCGATCAGGGCCGACAGCACCGCGATCCAGCGGTTCAGCCCGTCGGGAAAATGGCTGGCGATGAATTCGATCGCCACATGGGCGCGTTTGGCGGTGGCGGCGCTGAGCGGAAAGAGGATCGCGGGCACCATGAGTTCGCGCACCAAAATGATGCTGTCGGGAATGCCGACTTGCAAAAATTCGCGCGTGACGATGTTGGCCGTGATCAGCAGGCACAAGAGCACAACAGCCACAGCGCCAAGCGTGTCGAGCACATACTCGATCCGTTTGAACATGGGGGATCTCCCGCAATTGTCGGTGGGTGGGATGGGCTGCGCCCTGCCGCTGGCGGAGGGGGTGCCCCTTGGCGCGGCAGGGCGCGGATCAATCGCGCGGGGCCCGCGCCCGCTGCCCTAGCCGCGTTTCCACGGCAGGCCTTCGGTCTCCATGACCTTGGTCCATTTGTCGATCAGCCCGTAAAGCTCATCCAGCAAGGCCTCGCCGTCGGTGCCCACGGCCTTGGCATCGGCGTTCCATTTCTCGAACATCGGCGCGCCGGCCTTGTCCATGGCCGCATAGTCCTCATCGCTGAGCTTGACGAAATCGACCGCATTCTCGCCCTCGCTGAGGACCTTCATCGCGTCGATATCGGCCTGTTCGAGGTTCTGGCCGTAGTAGTTGATGACATCCGGCCCGATGCCCAGAATGATCTGTTGGTGCTCGGGCGAGAGGCTTTCGAATGTGTCCTTGTTGATCACCGTGCCAAGGCTGGTCACCGTCGAATAGCGCAGCTCGGTCATCGTATCGATTTCTTCGTTCAACTTGGAGGCCACGGCGTAATAGGCATAGGTCACCGAGCAATCGATCAATCCGGTTTCCATGCCCTGATAGACGTCATAGATCGGCATGCTGACCATATTGCCGCCAAGCGCGGCCAGAACATCGCCCGACGATCCGGTGCGGGCGATTTTCGCGCCTTTGATATCGGCGACAGAGCGGATGCCTTCGCCGCGGCAGGCAAGGATCGCGGGCGAGAGAGAGAAGGGCGCCAGATAGACGAGGTTGAGCTCTTCGAGGCGCTCTTGCAGACGCTCATTGGTGGTGAACATCTCATAGACCGCCTGCATCATCACCCACGGATGCGCGGGTTTGTTGAGCAACAGCCCCGCCATTTGCAATTCGGGAAATTCGGAGGCCGCATAGGCCCCGATGATCACGCCCATATCGGCCACGCCGGTGGAAAAGGAATCCAGAGCGGCAGAGGTTTTGAACAGCGCGCCGCCCCAGTTCTGATCGACCGTGACCTCGCCATTGGTGCGCTCGGCGATCTGTTTGGCGATGTAATTCACCGCATCGGCGCGCACGCCGCGGTTGGGTCCGGGTTCATTGGCAATCAATGTGGTTTCGGCCTGCGCGGCAAAAGCCATGGCCGAGACCGTTGCCGCCAGAACGGCGCTTTTCATACGAAATTTCATTGTAGTTCCTCCCTTATGGTCAGGATTTCAATGCTCCTGACTCTCCTCTGATATTTGCATAGCATGATAATTATTATCTAGCAATCTAATTAAGCGCGACCCTCCCGTGCCGCGCCCTGCGCGCACGGGGTCAGCCGCGCGCGGTCAGTTTGGCCAAACGCGCCTGCGCCGCTTTGAATTCACGCTCCAGACGGTCCACCAGATCGGCGGTCGGCACCACGCCGTGGACCGCGCCGATGCCTTGGCCCGACCCCCAGATCTCTTTCCAGCTTTTTGGTTTCTCACGGTTTTCCGCGAAACTCATTTTCGACGGGTCCGAGCGTTCCAGATGGTCGGGGTCCATGCCTGCGGCGGCAATCGAGGGTTTGAGGTAATTGCCCCAAACGCCGGTAAACAGGTCGGAATAAACGATGTCCTCGGCGCTGCTTTGCGCGATCATGCCTTTGTAGCCCTCGGCGGCATTGGCCTCGGTCGTGGCGATAAAGGCCGATCCGGCATAGCCCCCGTCCGCCCCCATCGCCAGCGCCGCAAGAATCGAATCGCCCTTGGCAATGGCACCGGACAAAAACAGCGGCCCGTCGAACCAGTCGCGGATTTCCTGCACCAAGGCAAAGGGCGATTGCGCCCCCGCATGACCGCCTGCACCGGCGGCCACGGCGACCAATCCATCCGCGCCTTTTTCGATCGCCTTATGGGCAAAGCGGTTGTTGATGACGTCGTGCAAAACGATCCCGCCGCCGGAATGGGCGGCCTCGTTGACCTCGGCGCGCGCGCCCAAAGAGGTGATCCAGACCGGCACCTCGTGTTTGGCGCAAATCTCGATATCGCGCTCCAGCCGCGCGTTCGAGCGGTGCACGATCTGGTTGACCGCATAGGGGGCGGCGGGGCGGTCGGGGTTGGCTTGGTTGTGGCGGTCCAGCTCTTCGCGGATACGGGTCAGCCATTCCTCAAGGCTATGGCCGTCTTTCTCGCGCGCGTTCAGGGCGGGAAAGGAGCCGACAATGCCCGCCTTGCATTGGGCGATCACCAGATCGGGGGTCGAGATGATGAACAGCGGGCTGGCGATCAGCGGCAATCGCAGGTTTTGCAATCGTGCGGGCATGGTCATGGTCGTATCTCCTCAAGTGGTGGGGCCGTTGCGGCGGGGCAGGTGCGGCAGGGTAGGGTCTGCGGGTTGCCTGTGTGTTGCCTGTGGGTTGGCCGTGGGGGTGTCTTTGCGCGGTCAGGACACCGCGCCGCTGGCGAAAAACGCATCGATGACGCGGGCCTCCAACCCCATACTTTCAAGCACCTCGCGCGATTGCGCGCCCGGTTCGGGCGGGGGGCTGGGCAGCGGGGTTTTCGAGCGGGCAAAGCGCGGCGCGGGCATCGGCTGCGCCCCGTCGGCGGTGAAAATCGCGCGGGCGCGGTTGTGCGGGTGATCGGGGGCTTCGGCGGGGCTGAGCACGGGGGCGAAACAGGCATCGCTGTCTTGCAAAAGCGCGCTCCAATGGTCGCGCGGCTGCGACAAAAACAGCGCCGTCAGCCGCCGCCGCATGGCGGGCCACTGGCTGCGGTCGCTGCGATCGCCCATCTCCTCGGCGCGCAGCCCCAGCCGGTCCAGCAGCACCGCCCAGAATTGCGGCTCCAGCGATCCGATGGTGATCCATCCGCCGTCGGCGCATTCATAGACCCCATACCACGGCACCCCGCCGTCGAGCGCATTGGCGCCGCGCTCGTCGCGCCAAAGACCCATGGCGCGGCGGCTGTAGATCATCGTCATCAAGGCGCTGGTGCCATCGACAATGGCCGCATCCACCACATCGCCCGCGCCGCTGCGCGCGGCCTTGAGCAATCCGGTGACCATGCCAAAGGCCAAGAACATGCCGCCGCCGCCGAAATCGCCCAGAAGGTTGAGCGGGAAACTGGGCGCGCGGCCGGCTTCGCCGCTGGCCCAAAGCGCGCCGGTCAGGGCGATATAATTGAGGTCATGCCCTGCGGTTTTCGCCACCGGCCCGTCCTGTCCCCATCCGGTCATGCGCCCGTAGACAAGGCGCGGGTTGCGCGCGAGGCAGACTTCGGGGCCAAGGCCGAGGCGCTCCATCACACCGGGGCGAAAGCCCTCGATCACCCCGTCGGCGCTCTCGATCATCTTGAGCGCCAGTTCCACCGCGCCTGCGGCTTTCATATCCAGCGCAATCGATTTGCGCCCGCGCGCCATGAAGTCGAGCGCATAATCGCCCTGACCCGTGGGAGAGGCGGCATTGGGCCGCTCGATGCGGATGATCTCGGCGCCCATATCGGCCAGCATCATACCGGCAAAGGGGCCAGGTCCGATGCCGGCGAATTCAATGATGCGCAGCCCCGCAAGCGGGGGGGAGGATGCATGTGTCGGCATCTTCGTTGTCCTTATGAGGGAAGATCTGCGCGGGCGGGCGTGCCGCGGCGCGCAGATTATCTGTTGCTTAACGCGCCGCGCAGATTGGTGCGCATCTTGTGCAGCACCTTGAGCGTGGTGGCCAGTTCCTCGGCGCTGACGCCTTGGTTTGCGATGGCATCGACCTCGGCAATGGTCTGGGTCATGATCTTCACAAGGGCTTTGGCCTGCGCCGTGGCATAGACACGGTTCGATCTGCGGTCCTCGGGATCGGCGCGGCGCTCGACATAGCCGCGCGCCTCCAGCCGGTCGATGAGCTTGGAGGTGGTCACCGTGGCGACCTCCAACCGGTCGGCAAGTTCGGATTGCTTCAACCCGTTCTCGCGCAGCAGATGCACCAGAACCCAGCCTTGCGACATGGTCATGTCATGGGGCTTGAGAATGGCATCGAACAAGATGGCCCGAAACCGCGCAATGTCTTGGTAGATCGGATTGTTGTCCTCGCCCAGCGAGGCGCGCTCTTGCACGGTTGCTACACCCTGTTGCATGTCATCATGCCTTTCGTCGATCGATAACCCGGAACCATAGGCCAAAATTGTCCCGCGGGACAGCCCTGCACTTACCGCTAGACCGGATCCCAAGTAAAGACATCTGCCGAACGATCCAGATCGTAAAAATCGGCCTTCATCGCGGGCAGGGCATGGTCGCGCACGGTTTGCGGGGTCCAGCCTTCGGAGCGATGCACCGACCGGATCGGGCGCGGTTGGCTCATCAGGAAAATCTCGTTGTTGCGCACGCAAAAGATTTGCCCCGTGGTGTCACAGGCCGGATCGGCCAGAGCGACGCAGAGCGGGGCGATCTTGGCGGGGGTCATCTCCTTGATCCGCTCGACGCGGGCTTTTTCGGCCTCGGTCTTGGCGGGGATCGTCCCGATCAGCCGCGACCACGCGAAGGGCGCGATGCAGTTGGAGCGCACGTTGAACCGCGCCATATCCAGCGCCAGAGATTTCGACAGGCCGACAATGCCCATTTTGGCCGCCGAATAATTCGCCTGCCCGAAATTGCCGATCAGCCCCGAGGTCGAGGTGAAATTCACAAAACAGCCCGAGGCCTGCATCTTGAATTGCGGCGCCACGGCTTGGGCCATGTTAAAGCTGCCCTTGAGGTGCACGGCAATCACGCTGTCCCAATCGGCCTCGCTCATTTTGTGAAAGATCACATCGCGCAAGATGCCCGCATTGTTGACGATCACGTCGATGGTGCCAAAGGCGTCCATCGATTGTTCGACCATGGCTTTGGCATCGGCGGGATTGGCAACATTGCCGAAATTGGCCACGGCCTCGCCGCCTGCGGCTTGGATTTCATTTACGACCTCTTGCGCGGGGGCCGCGTCTGCGCCGTCGCCGTCCGCAGCGCCGCCCAGATCATTGACCACGACTTTTGCCCCATGGGATGCCATCATCAAAGCGATATCGCGACCGATTCCGCGCCCCGCTCCGGTGACGATGACTGCTTTACCTTCCAGCATGTGGTTTCTCCTCTCGTTCAGCTTTCCCCTGCTTTGTAATTAGCTTGATAAATGTTTGCAAGCTAATTATATAGGGGCCAAGCTGCGGGCCGATAGGCCAGCGCCGGATCGGGCCAGCGCAGCATCAGGGAGGAGCTACCATGTTCAAACGGACCGTATTCAACCAAGACCACGAGATGTTTCGCGACCAAGTGCGCCGCTATGTGGCCGAAGAAATCACCCCCCATCACGCGCAATGGGAAAAGGACGGGCGGGTGTCGCGCGAGGCATGGAAAAAGGCGGGCGAGAACGGATTGCTCTGCGCCGCCATGCCCGAAGAATACGGCGGGGCAGGGGCGGATTTTCTCTTCTCCATGGTGGTGATGGAGGAGCTTTCCGCAGCAGGGGCCATGGGTCCGGGGTTCTCGCTGCATTCCGATATCGTCGCGCCCTATGTGCTCCATTACGGCTCCGAGGCGTTGAAACAAGAATGGTTGCCGAAAATGGCGGCGGGCGAGGCCATCGGCGCGATTGCCATGACCGAACCTGCGGCGGGATCGGATGTGCAGGGCATCAAAACCACCGCCATCCGCGACGGCGATGATTTCGTCATCAACGGGCAAAAGGTCTTTATCACCAATGGCGGCAATTGCGATATTCTGGTGCTGGCCTGCAAGACCGACCCGTCCTTGGGGGCCAAGGGCACCTCTTTGATCCTCGTGCCTGCCGATACGCCAGGATTTCGCAAGGGCAACCAGCTTTTGGAGAAAGTCGGATGGAAGGCGCAGGACACGGCCGAATTGTTCTTTGACGATATGCGCGTGCCTGTGGCCAATCTGCTCGGCTCCGAAGGGCGGGGGTTTTACCAGTTGATGGAGCAACTGCCGCAAGAGCGGTTGTTGCAATGCGTGCGCGCCACCTCGGCGCTTGAGGCGGCTTTGCAATGGACGGTGGATCATGTCACCGAGCGCAAGGCCTTTGGCCAGACCATCGCCGAATTCCAGAACACCCGTTTCAAGCTGGCCGAGATCAAGGCCAATGCGGTGTTGCTGCGCGTTTTCACCGACAAATGTCTCGAAATGCATATGGCGGGCGAATTGGATGCGGTCGATGCGGCGATGGGCAAAATGCTGACCTCGGAAACCCTGTGCCGCGGGCTGGATGACCTGCTGCAACTCTTTGGCGGCTACGGCTATATGTGGGAATATCCGATTGCGCGCGCATGGGCCGATGCCCGCGTCGGGCGCATCGCGGGCGGCACCGGCGAGGTCATGCGCGAGATCATCGGGCGCGCGCTTTTGGGGGCGCGCAAATGATCCGCTTTGCTGACTATATCCGCAAATATGCCTATGCCCGCCCCGATTGGCGCGCCACCCATTTCGAGGGGCGCGATTTCAGCTGGGCCGAGCTCAGCCGCCGCACCCATGCCATCGCGTGGCAATTGCAGCAATTGGGGGTCAAAGCGGGGGACCGCGTTGCCTATCTGGGGCTCAATTCGCATTGGATCGTCGAAACCTATGTGGTGCCCTCGATGATCGGCGCGATCTCGGTGCCGATCAATCACCGCCTGTCGGTCGAGGAAATGCAAGGCGTCATCGGCGATGCCACGCCTGAGGTCTTGATCGTGGATCGCCATTTCAAACCGCATGCCGCGCAGTTGATGCAAGAGTGCCCCTCTTTGAAAACCCTGATCTACGCCGATTGGGAGGCGCCCGATGCGGCGCTGCCCGCAGGCACATTGCATTACGACGCCCTCATCGAGGCCGCGCCCGAAGTGCCCGAAACCGCCTTTGACGATGTGGCCAGCCGCTCGGACGAGACGATGATCCTCTTCTATACCTCCGGCACCACGGGCCAGCCCAAAGGCGTGATGCTCTCGCATTCCAATTTCTTGGTGAATGCCACGGGATCGGGGCATCTATACGGCTATCGCCAAGACGACATTTTGCTGCTCTCCGGCCCGCTGTTCCATCTGGGCACCGGCAGCCGCGTGTTCACCGCGCTGGCTTATGGCACGACCATGGTCGTGCAGCCGAAATTCGAAGTGGTCGACACGTTGCGGATGATCCAAGAGCAAAAGATCACCACCATGACCATGGTGCCGACGATGCTCGATATGGTGATGAACCATCCGCAATTTGGCGCGTTCGATTTCTCCTCGATCCGCGTGCTGACATATGGCGCCTCGCCGATGCCGCTGCAATTGATGGAGCGCGCCATCGAGGCGATTCCGGGCATCACCTTTTGTCAAGGCTACGGGTTGACCGAAACCTCGCCGGTTCTGTCGGTTCTGGTGCCTGCCGATCACGTCCCCGGAAATCCGCGACAGGACAAGCTGGGCACCGTTGGCCAGCCGGCCCTTTATTGCGATCTGCGTATTTTCGACGCCGATGACAATCCTGTCCCCAACGGCACGGCGGGCGAAATCGTCGTGCGCGGCCCGCAGGTGATGAACGGCTATTGGAACCGCCCCGAAGAGACCGCCCATGTCATGCGCGGCGGGTTTTTCCACACGGGCGATGCGGGGGTGATGGATGACGACGGCTATCTGACCATCGCGGGGCGCACCAAAGAGATGATCATTTCGGGCGGCGAAAACGTCTATCCGATCGAAACCGAAAACGCCCTGTGCAAACATCCCGCCGTGGCCCAAGCCGCCGTCATCGGCCTGCCCCATAGCAAATGGGGCGAGATGGTGTTCGCCGCCGTCTCCTTGCGCGCAGGCCAAAGCGCCACCGAGGAGGAATTGACCGAATTTTGCCGCGCGCGCATCGCCCATTACAAAGCCCCGCGCGGGGTCAAGATCTGGCACGGGCCCCTGCCGCTCTCGGCCACCAACAAGATCGACAAACTGAAGATCAAATCCATTGTCCTCAAGGAGACCGCCCCATGAACGGCGCGTTGACCCTCACCCGTGAGGGCGGCGTTGTCACCCTCACCATGACCGAGCCTGCCTCGCGCAATGCGCTCTCGGAGGCCATGCGTGCGGGATTTGCCGAGGCGCTTTCTGCCCTGTCGCAAGACGCGGATATGCGCGCCTTGATTGTGACCGGATCGGGCGGAGTGTTTTGCGCGGGGGGCGATTTGAAACGGATGCTCGCCAATCACAAGGCGGGGCTGGTCAGCGGCTCCGAAGACATCCTGCCGCGGATGAACCACCTGCATGGGTGGCTCAAACAATTGCGCGATTTGCCGGTGCCGGTGATCGTGGCGGTGGATGGTCCGGCCTATGGCGCGGGGCTGGGGCTGGCGCTGACCGGCGATATTATTCTCGCCTCGGATCGGGCCAGCTTTAACGCCTCCTTTTGCAAGGTGGGCGCGGTGCCGGACGGCAATCTGTTCCATACATTGCCGCGGATGGTCGGGCTGCAACGCGCGCGCGAGATGTTCTATACCGGCCGCACCGTCGCCGCCGAAGAAGCGCAGCGCATCGGCATTTGCATGGAGGTGACCACGCCCGAGGCGCTGTTGCCGCGTGCGCGCGATTTGGCGCGGATGATGTGCGATGCCTCGCCCGTGGCCTTTGCCTTGACCAAATCCATATCCGGCCGCGCGCTTGATCTTGATAGCGATGCCTTGCTGCAACTGGAGGCGCAGGCGCAGGCGGTTTGCCTCACCAGCGCCTATCACAAGGACGCCATAGGCCGCTTCACCCGCAAAGAGGCGCCGCGGTTCAATTTTTCCTAAAGCCCCTTCGGGCGCAATCCATCGGGAGGACAGGGCAGGGCAGGGGGCGGCGGCGCGCCCCCCCGGCCTGCGCTAATCCAGAACGCCTTGCGCGGCCAGCTGCGCGATCTCATGCGCCTGCATCCCCAGCATCTCGAGCAGCACCTGACGGGTGTCGCGGCCATAATCGGGCGCGGCGCGGCCCACCGTTGCGGGGGTGAGGCTCATCTGGAAGCGGCAGGCTTCGTGATGGGCGGGGGTGCCATCGGCGCGCGGGCGCGATTGGAAATGATCCCATGCCGCCAGTTGCGGATCGGCGGCCAGATCTTTGGGCGAGGCGGCCACATGGGCCGCAATGCCCCGCGCTTGCAATTGCGCCTCGATCCGGTGGGCGTCCTTGTCTTGGCACCACTGCGCGAGGGCGGTCTCGATGGCGTCTTCATGGCGTTTGCGCCCCGCCAGATCGGCCATCTGTGGATCGGCCAGATCGGCGCGCCCCGTTATGGCGGCCAGCGCGGCCCATGCGCCGTCATCGGGCACCGAAATCGCGATCCATGCGGTTTCGCCCTCGGGCGCGGCACAGGCAAAGACCCCGTTCGGCACGATCAGCGCGTCGCGGTTGCCCTGCGCCTGCGGCGCGCGGCCCGTGGCGCTATATTGGGCAAAGCTTTCGGCGATAAATTGCATCCCCGCTTCGGCTTGGCTGACGTCGAGGTGACGCCCGCGCCCTGTGCGCCGCCGCTCTTCCAGCGCCGCCAGAAGCACCGGCAAAGCCAGACGCGGCGCGACGAAATCGGTATAGGGGCCGTAGGGGCCGACCGGATCGGCCCCGACCCGTCCGGCCAAGGCCTGTATCCCCGACATGGCGGCGCCGATATTGCCAAAACCGGCCAAGGCCGACCAAGGCCCCGATTGCCCCATCAAGGAGGTGGAGAGCATCACCAGAGCGGGATTATCGGCGCAAAGCGCCTCATAGCCCAGCCCCCATTTGTCCATCTGCCCCGGTGCAAAGCTTTCGACCAGAACATCGACCTTGGCCGCCAGTTTGCGCAAGCTGTCGCGCGCCGCCGGATGGGCCAGATCAAGGGTCACGCCGTCTTTGCCCGCGTTGCAATTCTCATAAAGGCCGGAGCGGTTGAGATCGCGCAGCCCTTGCGGAAACGGACCGGTCAGCCGCGCCACTTCGGGTTTTTTAGCGCTTTCGACGCGGATCACCCGCGCGCCGAAATCGGCCATGTTGCGGCCAATCATCGGACCGGCGACAACCCACGACAGGTCCAGAACCGTCAGATGCTCCAACGGTTTTGCGGGCGGTGTTGTCGCATATGCGGCGGGTGAAGCGGGCGCAAAGGCTCGGGCTTGCTTGCGCGGGCCTTGCCAGTCGCGCTCGGCCTGCGCGCCGCCCTCGCCCAATTGCGGCGCCGCGCGCAGCGGGGCAAATCCTTCGTCAAATCCCAGCGCCAGCTTGCCCGGCAAATCGAGCGCCCCGACGCGCTGCATGAAGCCGCGCGCGGCGGCATGGGGGCTGGCGGCCAGATCGGCGGCGGTCATGATCGGGGCAAGCATCAAGCGGTGCTCCAGCGCGAGGGCGACCGCCTCGGCTTTGGTCAGACCGGCCAGAAACGCCGCGACCTGAGCGCGCGCCTCTTCCATCTCGTCGTCCGATATTTCGTCATTCTCGATGCGCGGGGGCAGGGTGATCCAATCCCACTGCGCGAATTTTTCGGCGCAGGCGCCGCGCCGCGCCATCAGCGCAAACAGGTTGTTGGTAAACCGTCCCGCCGCAGGGCCGAGCGCGAGATGCATTTCGACCAGCCCGTCCTTGACCGGCCATTTCGAACGCTGCGTGCGCGAGCCGGAGCCCGACAGGTCCAGCTCTTTTTTCTTCTTCGATTTCACCTCGGCGCGAAAGACGTAATTGGGGTGTCCGATCACGGCGGCCATCGACAGGCTGAGGGTGGATTGCGTGGCCGAGGCCTGCGCGCTGGTCACCACCCGTTGCCCGCGCCCGCCGCTGTGCCGCGCCTCCAGCGCGACCATGATGCCGCAAAGCGCATCCGCCGCCGCATGGTGATAGGCCTGCGGCAGCGAAATGCGGGTGGGAATGCCCGCCTGTGCCTCGGTCGGTTTCAACGCGCCGCCTGCCGCCCAGAGGGTCAGATCGCTCGCCGCATAGCCCGCTTTGGGGCCGTCCATCCCGTAGGGCGTCACGATCGAATGGATCAGCGCCGGATTGACGCGCAGCAACGCCTGCGTGTCGCAAAACGCCGCGTCCTGCCCCGCGCCGCTTTCGAGCACGATATCGGCCTGCGCGGCCAAAGCCATCAGCCGCGCGGATTGCGTCTCGCGCTCCAGCACCAAAGACCGCCGCCCCGCGCCATAGGCCGCCCAAAACAGCGATGCGCCTTCCGCGTCGAACGGCGCCATGCGGCGCGCGCGGCTGCCTTCGGGTGGTTCGATCTGGAGCACATCGGCCCCCATGATCGCCAACATCCGTCCGGTGAAAATCCCGCGCTCGTCGGTCAGATCAAGCACGCGCAGCCCTGCCAAAGCGCCCTCAGCCATGACGCGATACCTCCGCTGCGGCGGCTCTTGGGGTCATCGCGGCGCTGGGGCAAAGCGCGGCGGCGGCAAGGCCTACCATTGGTCTTGGTTGGTGAGAACGGCGGTCGAGGCCGCCGAGAACATGCCGCCCACCCCTTGCACGACCGAAAGCTTCGCGCCCTCGACCTGCGCCGGAGAGAGGCCGCGCATCTGCCGCACGCTTTCTTGCAAGGCAAACATCCCATACATGCCCGAATGCATATAGCTCAGCCCGCCGCCATTGGTGTTGAGCGGCAGCTTGCCGCCAGGGCGGGTGTGACCTTCGGCGATAAAGGCGCCGCCTTCGCCGCGTTCGACAAAGCCCAGATCCTCCAACCCGTAGATCGGCAAATGCGCAAAGGCGTCATAGACCATCAGGTGATCGACATCGGCATGGGTGATACCGGCGCTGTCAAAGGCCATTTTGCCCGAGACGCGAAAGGCTTTGGACGAGCTGAAGCTCTCCATTTGCGAGATCATCGGCCCTTCGATGCTCTCGCCGCCCAGCCCGCGCAAATAGACGGGTTTGGTGGGGAAATCGCGGGCGCGTTCGGCGCTGGTCAAGATCAGCGCGCCGCCGCCGTCCGAGACCAGACAGCACATGAGCTTGCGGAAGGGATAGGCGATCATTTTCGAGGAGAGCACATCCTCGACCGTGATCGGATCATGCGCCGTGGCGCGCGGATGATGGGAGGCCCATTCGCGTTGAACCACGGCGACCATGGCCAATTGTTCGATCGTCAATCCGTCGTCTTTCATTTTGCGCATCACCGGTAGGGTGAACCGCGACGGCGGGAACAAAGGGCCATATATGGATTCGAATTCCTGTTGCTGCATCGAGGGGAAAATCGGGCGGTGGCCGCGGTTTTGCGAGCGCCCGCTTTCGCCGTGGGTGATCAGAACGGTCTTGCACAGGCCGGTGGCAATCGCCGCCGCCGCGTGGCGCACCAATGTGATGAAAGAGCAGCCCCCCACCGAGGTGCCGTCATACCATGTCGGCGTGATGCCGAGGTATTGGATGATCTCGGCCACGTCATGTCCGGCGGTCGCCACCCCGTCGATATCGGCAGGGGACAGGCCGCAATCGGCCATGGCATTGAGCGCCGCATCGGCATGCAGGCCGGTTTGCGACAATTCGGGCACTTTGCCCATACGGGTGGTTTCGGCGGCGCCGACAATGGCGATTTCAGCGCGGCTCATGCGGCACCTCCGGCGGGTTTGAATTGCGGAATGGCGATGTCGCCGCGCTGCTCGAAGGTGACCTCGAGCGGCATATCAAGCACCAGCGCCTCGGGATCGGCGGGGCAATCCATCAGGTTGGAGACCATCTTCACCCCCTCGTCGAGCATGACCACCGCGACCGTAAAGGGCGGCGTATATCCGGGGGCGGGCATTTCGTTGATGATATAGGAATAAAGGCGGCCCTTGCCGCTGGCCTCGATGACGGACACATCGCGCGAGCCGCAGCGCGGGCAAAAGGGGCGCGGCGGGAAATAGGCTTTGTCGCCGCATGGACCGCAGGCATTGAGCAAGAGTTTTCCCGCTTTGGCGCCGTCCCAATAGAACTGCGTTTCGGGGTAGATTGTCGGCAGGGGCCGGTCGCTCATTCTTTCGTCTCCTCAATCGAAACGGGGGCCGCGCAGGTGGGCCAACCCGTTGTTCAAAACCACGACATCGCGTTCGAGAACGCGGGCGCGAAAGCTGATGTCAGCGCCGTCGCGCCACATCTCGGTGCGGATCGTCTCGCCCGGATAGACCGGCGCGGAAAACCGCAGTTGCAAATGGGTGAGGGCGGTGAAATCGCCGCCCGCCAAGGCCTCGGTGATCGACCATGACGCCACGCCAAGGCTGCACAGCCCGTGCAGGATCGGCCGCTCGAAGCCCGCGCCGCGCGCCACCTCGGGATCGGCATGCAGCGGATTCATATCGCCCGACAAACGGTAGATCAGCGCCGCGCCGACGGGGGTCTTGAACTCGAAGGCCGTATCGGGGTCGCCCTCGGGCATTGTGTGCACGGGGCGCACCGCGTCATCGGACCCGCCAAATCCGCCATCGCCGCGCGCGAATGTGGTGCTGGCCACGGTGGCGATCCGCTTGCCCGTCGCCTTGTCGTGCATGTCGCGTTCGGAATAGATCAACGCGCCTTTCTCGGCGCCCTTATCGACAATGCCCGTGATACGGACCTTGCCGACCAAAGTGCCGCGCGCGGGCAGCGGCGCGTGCAAGGTCAGGCTTTGCTCGCCGTGCAGGATTTTTTGCCACTCCAGCCCCGTATCCGGCTCCATCGCCCAAAACCCTGGATAGGCCAGAACATTGACCATCGCGGGCAGAGCGCCGAAGCCCTCGGCGCGCTCATAGGTCGCGCGCAGATGCGAGGGCGACAAGGGGTCGGTCCCCAGCCCCAGCCCCAGCGCATAAAGGATCGTATCCTTTTCGCTATAGTGATGCTCGACGACGGGAAACTCCCGCGCCATCAGGGCCTCATAGTCAATCATGGCAACGCTCCTCCTTTCCGCAGTTTATATAGCTAGATAATGATATGCAAGCTAATTAAATTTCCTACCCGCCGCTTTCCTCCATGCCCTCGCGATCCTGACATTTGTCCGCCGCCTCGGCTCGTGCATTGGTGCAGGTCTTTGGCCGCCGCGCAATGACAATCTTTTGCGCCGTCGCGTCTTGCCGCGCGCGCGCCTTTGCGCGGTGCAGGGGGAAAGGCGTTGACTCACTTGCCGTGGGGGCATCATGGTTAACGCGATTAAGAAAAACCGAATATTTCGAGAGAGCCATGTCCGATACGACCCACGCCCGCGCCGTTTCGCGGCAGATCGAAGCCATCGCCGAGCGGCTGCGCCGCGGCGGGGCGAACGGGCCGCAAGAGGCGATCCATCCTTCGGCGTGGTTCTTGGGACCGAATGCGGAAAACGAGGCGGCGCTGCATGATCTGGCGCAAACGGCGATTGGCGCCCATGCGCAGCTGCGCCGCGATTTCCACCGCGAGGACCCCGATTTCGTCAGCGCCAAAGTGCTTCGCTCGCGTGAACATAAGGCCGCCTTGGCACAGGTGAAAACCGCGCTCGAACAGATCACCCGCGAATTGCGCAATTCGATCCCTCTGGCCAGCTATCGCAACCAGTCGCATATGTATTGGGACCAGACGCTTCCGGCGGTGACGGGCTATCTGGCGGGGCTGCTCTATAATCAAAACAACGTCGCGCCCGAGGCCTCGCCGGTGACCACGGCGCTGGAGATGATCGTCGGCGAAGACCTGTGCGAGATGCTCGGATATGATCTTGGCACGCGCGGCGAGGCGCGCCCTTGGGGGCATATCACCTGCGGCGGATCGGTGGCCAATTTCGAAAGCCTATGGGCCGCGCGCAACCTCAAATGCCATGCGCTGCCCATGGCCGCCGCGATCCGCGAGGCCGTGGCGGCGGGCGCGCCATTGGCCAAGGCGCGCGGCGTGACGGTGCAAACCCTGCGCCGCGGGCGGCAACGCTTGCTCGAGCTTGGCCCGTGGGAGCTTTTGAACCTGCCCAATGGCGAGAATTTCGACCTGCTGACGCGCACGGCCAAGACCGCCGGATTGGCGCAAGCCGATGTCGCCGCCGCATGGACTGCGCAGAGCCTGCAACACCTCGGGATGGTCGAATTTTTCCGCCGCCACCTTGGGCCGGAGCGCCCCGCGCCGGTGGTGATCGTGCCCGCCACGGCGCATTACTCATGGCTCAAGGGCGCGTCGCTTTTGGGATTGGGGGCAGGGGCCTTGCGCGCCGTGCCGGTGGATTTGGACGGGCGCATGGATATGCCCGCCCTGCGCCGCATTCTGGACGACTGCCTTGCCCGCCAGATCCCCGTGGCGCAGGTGGTCGCGGTGATGGGATCGACCGAAGAAAGCGCGGTGGACCCTTTGGCCGAAATCTGCGCCATCCGCGCCGAATACCGGCAGATGGGGATGGAATTCGCGCTGCATTGCGATGCGGCATGGGGCGGCTATTTCGCCGCGCTCTTGCGCGCGCCCAAATCGGGCAAGAACGCCCTGCCCGACGATATGACCGGCGGGTTCGACACCTGCCCCGAAGAGGCGATGAGCCCCTATGTCGCGGCGCAATTCGCGCAAATGGCGCAGGCCGACAGCATCACCATCGATCCGCATAAATCGGGCTTTATCCCCTATCCGGCGGGGGCCCTGTGCTATCGCGACGGGCGGATGCCGCGGCTGGTGCAATTCTCGGCGCCGGTGATCGATCATGACGTCTCGGTTCCCACGGTCGGCACCTTCGGCATCGAAGGCAGCAAACCGGGCGCGGCGGCGGTGGGCGTGGCCCTGTCGCACCGCGTGATCCCCACCGACCAAAGCGGCTACGGACGGCTTTTGGGCCGCTGCTTGTGGGGGGCCAAACGGTTTTATGCGGCGGCGGTGACCTGCGCCGCGCCGGACGATCCCTTTGCCATCACCCCGTTCCAACGCCTGCCGATGGAGGCCAAGGGCGGCACCAAGGCGCAGATCGAGGCCGAGCGCGCCCGCATCGCCCGCCATCTTGTGAGCGGCAGCAATGCGCAGATCACCGCGCGGCTTGACGCCGATGCGGATTTGCGCGTGCTCTTTCGCGCCCTTGGCCCCGATCTGTCGGTCTTTGCCTATGCGTTCAATTTGCGCCTGCGTGACGGGGTGAACCGCGATGCGGAGGTGATGAATGCCTATAACCGGCTGCTGTTCGAAAAAATGTCCTTGCAGCGCGACGAGCAGCGCGAAACCCCCGAGCGCGCGCTTTTCGTCACCGCCTCCGCCTTTACCCGCGATCTTTACGGGGCCGATTTTGTCGCGACTTTCGCCGCCCGCGCGGGGCTGTCCGGCGCGGTGCCTGCGCGGTTGGATTTCCTGATCTCGACGATGCAGAACCCGTGGATCACCGCCACGGCGGGCAAAAGGGACGGCGGCAACATCATCCCCGATCTGATCGAGGCGCTGCGGCGCAGCGCGCGCGAGGCAGCAACCGAGATCGCCGATATCTACGGGCTGGCGCTACATGCGCCCGCGCGCAAGAACTGACCAAGAAAGAGGCGCCAGATGGTCCATATGAATATCGCCCCCAGCGGGCCGGATGTGTCAAACCACCCGCATCAACATGCCTTTGTGCTCACGGGCGGACATCTGCCGGAGCATCCGGTTTTCGGCGTGCATATGACGCAATACCACTGCGAGATTCACAAATATCAAATCGTCTTGCGCATTGAACTGGAGGCTGATGTCTTGGCGCGGCTCAATGAGATGCGCGCCGTGGCGCCGCGCGATTGTTTTGTGCTGTGCAATGCGGGGACAGAGGACGATCCGAGCCTGACGGAAATGACGGTGCCGGATCTGGCGTCGGGCGCGACGGAGGACTTTACCGGCAATATCTTCCAAGGCATGCGCCCCTTTCCCGCCGAGCCGGACGAGCATTTCTTCCCTTGGGCGCGCAAATATTGCCGCCCTGCCTTGGCCATGGTGAAGGTGCGCATCTCGCGGGTGATCTTGTGGCGCCCCTTTGCCCATCACGAACCGCAGCCGGATCATCCGAGCTATTTCATCTGGGGCCATGCGCGGATGCGCGAGGGGCGCGTCGTCGGCGAGGCCCATGCGACGAACCTGCAAACGGCGGCATTGGCGACGGGGCGGTTCGAAGCGCCCGCTTGGGGCCCCGATTATGATCACATCATGACGCTGGCCGAGCCGCCGCAATGGCTCGATCCGGCGCTATTGGCGGCGGGGGTCGTGGTTTCGGTTCCTGCGATCGACCTGAAGGCCGACCCTGCGGGCGGCGGCGGTATCCCCTTCGGTGCGCCCTTCAAGGAAGGCGCGGCGGTCACCACCTTGTATCGCGGCATGGCACCTGCGCGCGCCATCACGGCGGGGCCGACCTATTTCAACTCCACCGCCGTGTGCAACAGCCCCGAGATCGACCCCTATGCGGGCCGCAACCTTTTTATCAGCGAAATGCCAAGGGAGTTTTGGACATGAGCGAGCAAGACGCGCCGTTGGAGCGCGAGGATGGCAATCGCGAGCTTTGGGCGACGATCTTTGGCCCGGGCGGGCATCCGGTGCTGAGCAAGCAACATTGGCTGCATCGCAAATTGCCGCGCGATCCGCGTTGCCGGCTGTGCCTTGTGCCGTTTTCGGGGCTGGGCGGGTGGATCATGGGCAAGCGCGGCAAAGCACCCTCAAGCCGCAATCCGCATTACTGCGCCGCTTGCGACGGATTTCTGGAGACCTTCCCCGGCGGTGCGGAGGTCGAGATGAGCGTGCTTTTCGTTGATGTGCGCGGCTCGGTCGGGGCCGCCGAGACCATGCCGCCCGCCGATGTCTCGGCCCGTATCAACGGATTTTTGGAGCGCGGCACCGCGCTGATCACGGCCCATGACGGGTTCATCATGGCCTTTTACGGCGATTGTATTGTCGCGGTTTTCCCGCCCGGATTTTGCGGCGAAGGTCATGCGCAAAAGGCGATTGCGGCGGCCAAGGCCCTGTGCCGGATCGAGGGCGATGATCCTGTGCCCTTGGGCGTGGGGGTGCATACGGGGCCGGTTTATATCGGCACGGTGCAAGCGGCGCGCGGGCTGTTTCGCGATGTGTCGATCTTTGGCCATGCGGTCAATATCTGCGCCCGTCTGGCCGCCAATGCCCCGCCCCATAGCGCGGTGATCAGCGCCGATTGCTTTATCGCGGCGGGCCAGCAGGTGCCTGAGGAGGCGGAAAATTACACCCTCAAAGGGGCCAGCGAGGGCGTGCGCGCCGCCGTGGTCACCGCCGCACCGCACGGCCGGTTGGCTTAGGGGCGGCTGGGTTTGGCAAGGCGGGCGCCGCGGCGCGCCTGTCACGCATCAAGAGTCGGCAATCTCTTCAAGCCCTTCGAGATCGAGAAGGGTCAATTGCCCCTCGTCAAAGCGCAACAGCCCCGCCTTTGCGAGGCTCTTCATATGGCGGCTGACGTTTTCGCGCGCCAATCCACACAGCGCGCCCAGATCGCCATGCGAGAAGCTTTGCGCCACTTTGATATGCCCGCGCGCATCCGCCGCGCCCCATTTCGCCCCGATCCGCAGTAGCGCCCGCGCCAGCCGTGCCTGCGCCGAGATTTGCGATTGCAGCGTGAACATCTCCGAGGCGTTGCGCACCCGCGCGCAAAGCTCGGCCAAAAGCGCCCCCATGGCGGCGGGATGCTCGGCCAGAAATGCCATCAGATCGGCGCGGTATAGCACGCGCAGCTCGACATCCGTGGCGGCGCGGGCATCGGCGCTGCGCGCCCCGCGATCCAGAACCGCGATCTCGCCCAAAATCTCGCCCGCGCCCATATGGTTGAGCACGGCGCGACGGCCATTGGCGGCGGTGGTGGAAATCTCGACACGGCCCGCGTCGATCACAAACAGGAAATCCCCCGCGTCGCCTTGATGGAATATCGCCTCGGAGGCGGCAAAGCGGCGCGGCTGCGCGCGGGCGAAAAGCGCGGCGCGTGCCTCATCGTCCAGCGCGGCGAGCAGGGCGCTTTGCAACGGATCGGTGGCGGGCAGGTCGGGTGTCATAGGGCGGCACTATGGGGCGCGGCGCCCGCGCCGTCCATATTCATTAAAAAACCTTTACGCCTGTGACGCGCGTCACTGCGCGGGGGGGCGCGGCGGGGCATTTTGAGGTTAACCGGCGCAATCGGGGACAATTACCCCAAAGAGCGCCGCATTGTTTCGTTTGAGTGAACAATTGGCAATTGCCGTTTTTGCCGCTTTGGTCCGGCTCATAGGTTTGGCGCGATGCGCCGTATCTTGCCGCGCCCGATTAGGAGACCCCTTATGATTTCAACGCTATCGCATATTTTTGACCCGTTGCGCCGCCGCCGCGCAGGGCGCGTGCCGCTCTTGGCGCTTGCGCTCCTCGCGGCGCCGCTTGCGGGCCTTGCCCCGACGCGCGCCGAGGCCGTCACCGCCATCCCCGTCTATGATCCGACCGAGATCACCGGTGAAGCGATCCGCGGCGGTTTTGCCCTTGGTCCGCTGGTCGCGGATCGCGGCATCGGCACCGCTTTTGACGTCAAACAGCACATCACCGATATCTCCTTGGAAACCATGGTGCGCTGTTATTCCGATCTGTGCAGCGGCCAAGCGGTGCTTTGGGGCAATGCGCCCGGACCGGACGGGCTTTATGGCCATTACGTGAGCGTCGAGGAATTTTCCATCGGATCGGGCCGCACGGTTTTGGAGTTTTTTGCGGGTCATGAATTGCTCGCAGGGCTGACCTACGGCTTTACCTTTGCGGTGAACGAGGGCGGCATTCTGGCGGGCGGCGTGTTCAATCCGGTCTATGACAACCGCTATATCGATCTGGTCAGCACCGGCACGATTGTCGATCTCAATCCGGTTGTGGCCTCGTTTTCGACCTTCGAATTGGGCGATCAACATCACCTGTTCAAAATCACCGGCACGCCTGCGCCGGTGCCCGTGCCGGCGGGAGGCGTTTTGCTGCTCTCGGCGCTCGGGGCCATCGCCGCCGCGCGGCGCAAATCACGCGCATAACGCGCCGCCATCGGGCGCGCCGATGCGCCGCGCCCGATGAGACCTAACCCTCAAGAAAATCGGAGAAAACCATGCTGGACCAGCAAGCAACGCCCTTGGGCGAATCCTCAACCATGGCCTCGACGCGGGGCTGGGACACCGTCTATGCCGTCACATTCGACAAGGTGAACAGCGCGATTGCGCAGGCCCAAAGCTCGCCCGATGATTTCGACGAACCGGGGGAGGATGGCGAGAGCCTGACCGGCATATTCGGCGATTGGGCGCTGACCTCGGGGGCGGGGCATTTGCTGGGCATGAGCCTGCCGGTGCCGGAATTGACGCTCAAGCTGCGCGATCTGGCGGGTGATTTGCAAACCTATGTGCGCCAAGGCGTGACCATCGACATCTCGCTGCAGCTTGATTGTGTGCCGCAACCCGATACGGATGATCGCGCGAACAAGACCGACAAAAGCGGGTTGATCACCGGCGGGCAGATGCATGAATTTCGCGTGCGCCTGCCGCAACGCGCGCCTTTGGCCAACCGCCTTGGCGCGGTCTCGGCGGTGGCGGTGTTGAATGTCACCTATCCGGCGATGAGCGGCGCCCATACACAGCCCGCATCAACCGATCCGGCCGAGCAGGAAAATGTCGCCGCGATCAATTTGATGTTCACCAGCTGGATCAACGATCCGCTCAATCTGGGCGAGTTCAACCATGCCTTTGCGGCGGTGAACCTCAATGGCCGGATCAGCGAAAAGACCCGCGAGGAGCAGGGCGATTTCACATGGCTCTTGCCGGTGCATACCACCTATTCGGTGATTTCCGAGGGTAGCGCGACGGGGATTTTTGCGGTGCTGTGCATGTGCGACGATCCCGAAGACGGCGCAGAGCCGCGCCCCGTGCCCACCACCACCGACATCTCGCCCACCGCGATCCCCGAAGGCCAAAGCGCCGCTTTCCTGATCTCCAAAGAGCGGTTCTTGAGCAAACTCATCTTGCCCGGTGCGGCGACGAGTTTTGCCAAACCCGAAGGCGACGACAGCGGCGCGCAATGGCCCGCCGATTATTTCGAAGTGGTCGCCAGCGGCAATATGATCCGCAACACCCGCCCCTTGGAGATGCCCGATTTCAAGGGCCGCGAGAAGGACAAGCCCAGCACGGCGAGCCTGCCTGCCAACGGGTTCAACCTCACCTTCGAGGATCACTATCTCGAAATCCGCTATCAGGACTTCAAACATCCCTTTTGGTGGTTCTGGTATGAGGCCAACCATACGTTCAGCACCAAGCTCGACGTCGCGCTGGACCCGCAAAGCCGCTTTTCGCTGATCCCTCTGGCCGATGATGACACCGCCTTCCACAGCGCGACCTTGACCAAAACCTCGACGGGGCAGGTCGTCGATACGGTGCTTTTGGTGGTGGATATCTTGACCATTCTGGCGCCATTCGCGGCGGCGGGATGGGGGGTGATGGCCAAAACCGCGCCCAAAGTCGCCGCCGAAACCACCGAGGCCAGCGTCAAGATCGCAAGCAAAACCGCCAAAGGCAGCGCCGAGGCGGGCGGCAAGATCATCGCCGCAGGGGCCAAGGAATTGACCAAGAAAGGCGGCTCTGGCCTGTCCGCCTTGATGAGCACCAAGGTTGCGGCGCTTTGGGGCGGGGCGACGGCGGTGATGTCGGGGGTTTTGATCGTCGATCAGATCTACCAATTGGCCGCCGACGGCAGCGACGCCGCCAAGAACCGCCTGCCTGATTTTCGCGAGTTTGCGGCCAAGGTCATGGCGCCGGTGGAATGGCCCGCGAGCGATGCGCTCGATGTGCAAACCATTGCCCTCAACGGCGCATTCCAAGTCGCGGGCGAGCCGGTGAACGAGGGCCCCAGCGGCGCAGACACCTGAGTCGCGCGCCGCCGAAGAGGGCATCCGCGCCGCCCTTCCCGTTTCTTTGACATATTTTGAAAGGACCAGACATGCTTGATATTTCATCCGTAAGCGCCCCTCCGCAGGTCGAGATCACACAGCCCCTGCGCGGCGCGCGCCCTGCCGAGACCAACGGCTGGGACCTCGTTTCGGTGGTCAAGATCGCCGATATGAACGAAGCCATCGCCGCAGCGGGCACCACGCCCGATGGCTTTGACCAAGAGATAACCGGCGGCACCCGCATCGCCGCGCGCTTTGATCCGTGGCGCGTGGGCACGGGGGGCGACGGGCATTTGATCAACCTCGAAGTGCCGCTGCGCGATCTGACGCTGGAGCATGGCGAGATGCGGGTGCATATCGCCGCCGCCACCGCCGCCGTGCGGGTCGAGCTTGAGATGATCCCCTCGGGCTTGATGCGGGCGGGGCCTGATGGCACCGCCGAGGAAACACAGCTTTTGGTGATCCGCACGCGGCCCAGCCGGATGCTCATGGCCGCCGATCATGCGGCGCGTCCGGCCAAGCTTTTGGAGATCGACAATATGGACGGGCTGCGCATCGCGCAGCGTGCGGCGATCAAATTGGGGCTTGAAGGCTGGCTCAACGAAAATCTGACGGCCTTTGCCCATGTCTTTGCCACCGTCAATATCGTGCGCACAACGCAGGAGGATGCCAAGGGCAAGGCGTTTTCATGGATGAAGCCGACCGAGGTGTCCTATGCCTTCGGGCGCAATGCGGCCAATCCCGAAGACAGCGTTCTGGCGATTTTGTGCCAGACCGGCGGGCGCTCGGCCAAGGGGCTGATCCATCAGGCACAGGCCGATATGATCCCCGCAGGGGCCAATGCCGCCTTTACCGTCTCCAAAAGCCGCGTGCTGCGCGACATGATCGCGCCGGGGCTGGAGATGGCCTATGACGGGCTCAAGCAAAAACACCTCGCCTTTGCGCCCCATGATACCGGTCTCAAGCTGAGCAAACCGGTGCAGTTGCGCGGGGTGAAAAGCGAGGATGGCAAGACCTATGATCCGGTTCTGGAGGTCTTGCGCATCGGGCTGCGTGATACCGAACTGGTGGTCGACAGCCGCACCGCGACCCGCGTCGCACCAGGGGTGCATTCGGTCTCGACCGCGGCGGCGCATTACAATTTCGGCCTGACCAAAAACTCCAAAGGCGAGAAAACCCTCGGCTTCAGCGGCCCGCCCGTCAAACCGGTCAACGAGACGCGCAAGGATCGGGCGGTGGATATCATCGACGCCATCCTCACCGCGATCCAAGTGGTGGCGGTCGTCGTCGGCGCGGTGATGACCGGCGGCGCGATCTTGATCGGCGCGGGGGTCGCGGCGGCGGCCTTGGCGGGGCAATTGACCATCAAGGCCGTCTCGGACTCGACCCGCAATGACGGCCCGCCGATCGATCTGTTGGTCGCCAATGCCACCTCGGCGGTCACATGGTCGAGCGGCGCGCGTTTCGACCCGACCTTTGCCGCCCTCAACGGCGGGCTGCAAGTGGGCGGCTTTTTGGGCCAAGGCGTGAAACAGGGCCTGCTGGGCGCGGACGGTTTCGCGCAACGCTTCCAACGCCCCTTCAAAGGCCTGATGGCCAAGCGGGTGATGTGATGAACCTCTCCGGATGGGATTTTTTCAGCGCCGTGAGCGTGCCGATGCTCAACGCCGCTTTGGCCGAAAACGCCGCCCGATTGGTGAGCGATTTCAAATTCAAACAAGACGGGATCGAGATCGAGGGCCGTTTTGGCCCTTGGCGGATCGTGCGCGGCGGCTCTGTGCAAAAACTCTATGTCGCCTTGCCCGTCGTCTCGGGCAGCATCCGCGGCGTGGTGCGGCGCAAACGCACCGATCTGGCGGGCATGGAGCTGTTGGTCGAAATCGGCCTGCGCATGTTGCCGGAGGCGGGCGGGGCCGAGGGCCACAAGCTGGTCTTTGACATCGGCCAAGAGGATGGCGCAAACGGCGGTTTGGCCCATGCGATCGATCTGACCGTGCCGCAGGGGCGATTGACCCATATGCAAATAGCCGTGGTCAAAGAGGCGCTGACCGATTGCCTCAACGCCCATGCCGAACAGGTGGCCTTTGTCTTTGCCCATATCAAGACCCGCGGCGCGCCGGAGGCGGCGTGGCTGCATCTGCCGCATCACGATTGGGCCAACCTCGAAACCCAAGACGGCCCGCATTTCCTTGCGCTTTTCGGATCGCGCGCCAAACCGAGCGCCGCCATGGCCCCGACCCGTGTCGATCCGGCGTTGGTCAAGGGCGATGCCTCGGCCTATTTCGCCGTCTCGAACGATCTTTATATGGCGGCGCAAGTGCTGCCGTGGCTGAACGCGAATTTCCGGCCCAAGGCGCCCTTCGCGAAAAAAGGCGCGGTGGTGCATCTGGCCAAAAAGGTCAAACTGGCCAAGGCGGGCGGCTATCAGCCGGTGCTCGAAGGGCTGAGTTTCAAGATCGCCAAGGGCGGATTGGCGATTTCGGCGCAGGCGCGGATTGATCTGAACTTTCTGGGCACCGACCTCATGGTCACCACCGATCTGCTCATGCCGTTTTTCCTTGATGCGAAAACGGGGCGCGTCGGTCTGCGCCGTGATCCCAAGCCGCGGCAAAAACATTGGGTCGAAGGCAGCGGCCTCGTCGGCAAAATCGTGGCCGCCTTTATTTCGCTCTTCTTGCCGCTGTTTCGCGGGTTGATCGAGAATACGGTCAACGGCTTCGCCCATGCCATGCAGGGGGCGAACAACCCGATGGCGCAACCGATTGCATGGACCGCCACGCGCGATTTCAAACCCTCGCGCGCCGAGGTGCGCGATTGCCTGTGGATGGCCGATGACCGGCCTGCACCCGTCACTGTTTCACCGCAAACCATTCAAAAGGAGCCTGATCATGTCGGCCTTTGACACCTATCTTGCCTTGCTGCGCGCCTATAGCCGCCTCGATTATCCGGTCTGGCCCTTGGGGGCGCCGGTGCGGGTGGGCGATTACGGCACCTTCACCAAACGCGCGGCGGCGGCGAACCGTTTTGTGTTCGAGCGGATCGGCAACCTGTCCGAGATGCTCGACGAGCGGCTCTTGGTCACCGAAAGCTTCGAGAGCGACGAGAGCCTTGAGGATACGCGCGGCGCCAGTTTCCACATGGACGCGGGCGCGGGCGCTCAGGCGGCGGGGGCCTCGGCGCGCGGCAGTTTGACCTTTTCGGGTGAAGGCTCGGCCTTGGTCCAGCTTGAACCGCGCATCATCACCCGCGCCGCTCGTTTGCGCGACCTGATGAAGGCGGCGCAGGGGCTGGATGTGATTGCCTCCGAAGGCATGGTGTTTATCGCCGAGGTTTCCAGCGCGGATCGCGGTGTTGTGGCGCTTTCGGATCGCTCGGAATGGGGGCTGAACCTGTCGGGCAAGGCCGCCGCGCTCAAATTGCTCAACCTCGCGGATGCCTCCGTGAGCGTCGAGAAACAGCAAAACGACACGATCTTGCGCCGCTTCAAAAGCCGCACGCCGGTGATGATCCGGCTCTATGGGCGCAAGAATTTCTTTTCCGGCAAAGTGGTGTTGCAAATGGGGACAGGGGGCCCCGAAATCGAGCCTATCTTTGCCCAAGAGCATGAAAACGCCTAAGGCCCCTGCGCGGGTGCGGCGGCGAGGCGGCGGCTATTTGTCCGCCGCTTTTCCTTTGGCGAGCCGTTCGGCCCCGCTGCGCGCGCAGTCGGCTAGGGCTTCGTAAAATTGCTCGAAATCAGCGATCCGCGCGCGCCGCGCCGGATCATCCGCGCCAATCCGTTCGAGGGTGGCGCGAATGGTTTGGGCATTTTGCCCTGCGCGGGTGACGAGGCGGGTGAATATGTCTTCATAGGGCCGCTCGCCGATCTGGAAATAATCCTGCCGGTCACCGGGTTTGGCGGTTTTGCGGATGATGCCGCGGTCAATCAACATGCGCACATTGACGCTGATGCTGCCGCGGCTGACCTGAAGCTCGTCGGCCAGATCGCTAAAGGACGCGCTGGTGCCGTCAAAGATCAACAACCCCAAAATCCGACCTGCGATCCGCGCCATACCGTCGCCTTGGGCCATCAGCCCCATGTCTTCGATGAACTGTGTGCGGATTTCGTCTTGGGTCTGGGTCATCTGTGGCCTGCTTTGGTCCCGCTTGGGGTGTTTTGCGGGTCTCACACATTCATTATGTTCAGTCAAGACTAAACAAACTGATTGACCTCGATGCCGCGCGCTCCTAGGTAGCAAAGATGCCGCGCTGCGGCGCTCCATGACCGAGGCCTTGCTATGCTTGATCTACTCCGCCCCTTTTCCACCGGTTTGCGCCGCGCGACCGCTTTGGCGCTTAGCGCGGCGCTGGCCTTTTCCACAGCGGCGCAGGCCGACAGCGCAGGCGCGGGCAGCGCGCAGGCCGAAGCGGCGCAGCTGCCCGATTTGCCCGTGGTGACCGTCACCGATGCTGCGCGCGCCGAAGTGGTCGGGCGGGTGGCTATTTCAGGCACATTGGTGGCAAGCGAAGAGGTCCTGATCTATCCGCAACTGGGCGGCTACCCCATCGAGGCGTTGATGGTCGACACCGGAGATCGCGTCGAGGCGGGCGATGTTTTGGCCCATCTCAATGACCGCACGCTCAAGGCGCAACTGGCACAGGCCGAGGCCGAACTGGCCCGCGCCAAGGCCGCCATCGGCCAAGCCGAAAGCCAGATCCGGTCGGCCAAGGCCAGCGCCGAACAGGCCAGCGCCGCCTTTACCCGCGCCAAGGCGCTGTTCGATCGCGGCGCAAGCACGCAAGCCAGCCTCGATCAGGCCGCCGCCAGCGCCCAAACCGCCGATGCCAATCTGGCCTCGGCGCAAGACGGGTTGATCGTCGCGCAGGCGCAAGAGCAAACCGCCCGAGCCGCCTTGGAAATCGCCGCGCTCAACCTTGATCACGCCACGCTCAAAGCCCCCGTAAGCGGCACTATTTCCGCCAGAAACGGCCAGATCGGCGCCATCGCCTCGACCTCGGGAGAGCCGATTTTCCGCTTGATCAAGGACGGCAGCGTCGAGCTTGAGGCCGAGGTGATCGAAACCGCCTTGAGCGAGATTTCCAAGGGCAATAGCGCCGAATTGCAAATCGCAGGCAGCGGCGCGGCCAACGGAACGGTGCGCCGTTTGCCCGCCACGGTGGACCCGACCAGCCGCCTTGGCGTTTTGCGCGTCACCATCGCGGGGCAAGAGGGCCTGCGCCCTGGCGTCTTTGCCAGCGGCTGGATCATCACCGCGCGGCGCGGGGCGATCACCGTGCCGACACAGGCGGTGATGTCGCAAGCGGGCGGCACCACGGTTTTCGTGGTCACCGACGGCATTTTGGAGCGGCGCGCGGTGACGGCGGGGCTGATCTGGCAAGGACGGCGTGAGATTGTCCAAGGCTTGGCCGAGGGCGAGGTCGTGGTGGCCAAGGCGGGCGCATTCTTTGGCGAGGGAGACGCCATTACTCCCGCGCCCGCCGGTGACGGTGAAGGGGCCGCGAAATGAACCTCTCCACTTGGGCCATTCGCAAGCCCGTTCCCTCGCTCGCGCTGTTCTTGATGTTGATGATTGTCGGCATGGTCGGGTTTTTCCGCCTGCCGGTGACGCAATTCCCCAATATCGACGTGCCGATCATCACCGTGGCCATCGGCCAATCGGGCGCGGCCCCCTCCGAGATCAGCAACCAGATCATCAAACCGGTCGAGGGCGCGGTGTCTGATATCACCGGCGTGAAACATGTGACCGCGACGGCGGCCGATTCTGCCGCAACGCTGACCATTGAATTTGCACTAGAGACCGACACCGACCGCGCGCTCAACGATGTCAAAGACGCCATCGCCTCGGTGCGCGGCGAGCTGCCCGAAGCGATCACCGAACCGGTGATCCAGCGCCTTGATGTGACCGGCATGCCGATCCTGACCTATGCGGTTTTCGATCCGACCCGCTCGATCGAGGAGCTGTCCTATTTCGTCGATGAGGTTGTCGCGCGCGATCTGACCTCGGTCAAAGGCGTCGGCAAGGTTAGCCGTGTCGGCGGCGCGGATGCGGCGGTGCAGGTAGAGCTTGACCCCGACCGGCTTTTGGCGCTTGGCCTCACCGCGAGCAGCGTCAACGACCAGTTGCGCAATTCCAATATCGACCTTGGCGGCGGCAGCGGTGATCTGGGCGGGCAGAAATATTCGATCCGCGCCTTGGGCAGCGCCGCCACGCTCGATGATCTGGCCGCGACGCCGATCACCTTGCCTGCGGGCGGGTTGGTGCGTCTTGATGCGCTCGGCACGGTGCGGATGGGATCGACCGAGCCCGAAAGCTTTGCCATGTTCAACGGGCAACCTGTGGTTTCTTTCGGCATCTTCCGCGCCACGGGCGAAAGCGATCTGCAGGCCGCCGAGGGCGCAAAAGAGCACATTGATCACCTGCGCGCCGCCTATCCCAATGCGACGTTTTCCTTGATCGACGATGCGACGATCTACACCGAGGGCAATTACCATTCGGCGATGGAAACGCTTTATGAAGGCGCGGCATTGGCGATCATCGTGGTGTTTTTGTTCCTCAAGAACTGGCGCGCGACGATCATCACGGCGGTGGCTTTGCCGCTGTCGATCATCCCGACCTTTATCGTGATGCAGATGCTGGGCTTTTCGCTCAATACGGTCAGCCTTTTGGGCATCACCTTGGTGACGGGGATTTTGGTCGATGACGCGATTGTCGAGATCGAAAACATCGTCCGGCATATCCAGATGGGCAAACCGGCCTATGAAGCCTCCGAAGAGGCGGCCTCCGAGATCGGCACGACCGTCATCGCCATCAGCTTCACCATCGTTGCGGTTTTTGCACCGGTCAGCTTCATGTCCGGCATCGCGGGGCAGTATTTCAAACAATTCGGCATCACCGTCGCCGTGGCGGTGTTGTTCTCGCTCTTGGTGGCGCGGCTGATCACGCCGATGATGGCCGCCTATTTCCTGCGCGACGGGGCGGGGCATGATGAGCCCGAAGACGGAGTTGTGATGCGCGCCTATATGCGGGTGCTGAAATGGACCCTGCGCAATCGCGGCGCCACCTTGATTTTGGGCGTGGTGATTTTTGCCGTTTCGATTTTCTCGGCGACGCTGTTGCCGACGGAATTCGTGCCGCCCTCCGACACCGGCCGCGCCAGCGCCTCGGTTGAATTGCCGCCCGGATCCTTGATGTCGGACACCCGCGCGGCGGCGCGCGATGTGACGGCGCGGATCACTGCCGTGCCAGAGGTCGAGACGGTTTTCGTCGATGGCCGCGATACAGAGGCCACCTTCACCATCGGCTTCGGGCAAAAACAGACCCGCGAGCGTTCGTCCTTCGAGATTATCGACGACATCGCGGCGCGTCTGGCCGACTATCCGGATGTGCGCCTGTTCATGCTCAACGAAAACGGCAGCCGCGATATTTCGATCAACGTGCTGGGTGATAGCGTGGCCGCCACGGCGCAGGCTGCGCGGGCCTTGGCCAAGGAAATGAACGCCTTGCCCGAGGTGACCGGCGCCTCCAGCGCGGCGGCGCTTTTGCGTCCCGAGATCCAGATCACCCCGCGCCCCGAACTTGCGGCCGAGCTGGGCGTGAGCGCGGCGGCTTTGGCCACGACCATCCGCATTGCCACATTGGGCGACACCGATGCCAATAGCGCCAAATTCAACAGCGGCGAGCGGCAAATCCCGATTTTGGTGCGGATGGAAGAGGACGTGCGCAGCGATCTGTTCCGCATGGCCGGATTGCGCATCCCCTCGACCACGGGCGGGGCGGTGCCTTTGGGCGTGGTGGCCGATGTGGCGCTGGCGGCGGGGCCAAGCTCGATCGAGCGTTATGACCGCAAATACCGCACCACCATCGAGGCCGATCTAGAGGGCGATGCGCTTTTGGGGCCTGCGACGGCGGCGGTGACGGGGCTGACCGCCAAAATCGCTCTGCCCGAAGGCACCTCGATCCAAGCAGGGGGCGACGCCGAGGTCATGGGCGAGATTTTCACCCAATTCGGCCTTGCGATGGGGGCGGGGATTTTGCTCGTCTATGTCGTGTTGGTATTGCTCTTCTCCAGCTTCCTTACCCCTGTGACGATCTTGATGTCGCTGCCCTTGGCCATCGGCGGGGCGATTTTCGCGCTTTATATCTACGGTGCGGGGATCGGGCTTTCGGTGGTGATCGGCTTTTTGATGTTGATGGGGATCGTGACCAAAAACGCCATCATGCTGGTGGAATTCGCGCTGGAGGCCATGCAGGACGGATTGGACCATTCGGCGGCGATGATCGAAGCGGGGCACAAACGCGCGCGGCCCATCGTGATGACCACCATCGCGATGACGGCGGGCATGGTGCCAAGCGCGATCGGCAGCGCCACGGGCGGCGAGTTCCGCGCGCCCATGGCGATTGCGGTGATTGGCGGGCTGCTGCTGTCGACGCTTTTGTCGCTGCTCTTCGTGCCCTCGCTGTTCAGCGTGATCGACGGGGCCAAATTGCGCGCGCGCAATATGCTTGTCTCGGTCTTGGGCGCGAACCAGCCGCGCGACGCTTAGGCAAAAGGCACGCTATTTCTTGAGGCTCGCCATAAGCTGTTGGAACCGCTCTCCCTGAACGGTGACGTGACCGCGCAGGACCTGCGCCGCACCCTGCGCATCGCCCGCGCGCAGGGCCGCCACGATCGCCTCATGCTCGGCCAAAGATTGCGCCATCCGGCCGCGAAACCGCAATTGCACACGGCGGTAGGGCTTGAGCCGGTTTTGCAATCGCAACGCCTCGTTTTGCAGAAACGAATTGCCCGCGCCGCGATAGATCTCTTGGTGAAAGGCTTCGTTTTCAAGGTAATAGCCCGCCGCATCCTCGCGCGCGACCGCATCCTTGCAACCTTGGTTGGCCTGCGCCAGCCGCTCCAACCCTTCGTCGGGCATCCGCGCCGCCGCCAGCCGCCCGCAGGCGGCCTCAAGCTCGGCCATGGTTTCGAACATCTCAAGCAATTCCACCGGACCAGGTTGACGGACAAAAACCCCGCGCCGCGGGATTTGCACCGCCATGCCGGACATCACCAACCGCTGCAACGCCTCGCGCACCGGGGTTCTCGACACGCCGTAATGGGCCGCCAGTTTGATCTCGTCAAGGCGCTGTCCGTCCTCGTATTCCCCTTTGAATACAAGCTGTTCCAACGATTCAGCGATTTGATCGGCATGGTTCGATTTCATAGCTTTGATATATTACACAATCTCTGAGAGGTGCAATAGTCATATTCTTGTATACAAGATGGTTGACCAAGGATGCACAATCAGAGATCATGCACCATCGTCGACACGGAGGAGAGTCGGCTTACCCTAGGGAGGAAATCATGAAACACACATTTCTAACGGCTGCGGCGATGGCCGCGGCGATGGGGGCCGCGTCGCTGGCGCAGGCCACCGAATTGCGCCTGTCGCACCAATGGTCGAACAAAGACGTGCGCCACCAAGTGGCCCAGATGGTCGCCGATGATGTGGCCGCCGCGAAGGTCGATCTGGAGATCAAGATTTTCGGATCCAAATCCTTGTTCAAGCCGCGCGAGCAATACCGTCCGCTGAGCCGAGGGCAATTGGATATGACGGTTCTGCCGCTGAGCTATGCGGGCGGGCAGCAGCCAGCGTTCAACCTCACCTTGATGCCCGGTCTGGTGAAGAACCACGATCACGCCGCACGGCTCAGCGCCTCGCCCTTCATGAAGGCGCTCGAAGAAAAAATGGCCGAAGACGATGTGATGGTTCTGGTGCATGGTTATCTTGCGGGCGGTTTTGTCGGCAAAGACAAATGCATCACCAAACCCGAAGACGTGGCCGGATTGCAAACCCGCGCGGCGGGCAAAGCCTTTGAACAAATGCTCGCAGGGGCAGGGGCCTCGATCGCGTCGATGGCCTCGTCGGAAATCTACAACGCCATGCAAACGGGGATTTTGAGCGCGGCGAATACGTCCTCCTCCTCCTTCGTGTCCTACCGCATTTACGAACAGGCGGCATGCTATACGCCTGCGGGGGATGTGGCGCTTTGGTTCATGTATCAACCGCTCTTGATGAACAAATCGACCTTTGAGGGGCTGAGTGAAGCGCAGCAAACCGCGCTGTTGGAGGCGTCGAAGAAAGCGCAGGCCTTCTACTTGGCCGAGGCCAAAAAGCAAGATGCCGCATCGGTCGAAGTCTTTGAAAAGGCGGGCGTCGAGATCGCCAATATGTCGGCCGAGGATTTCGCCGCATGGCGCGCCATCGCGCAAGAGACCTCCTATAAATCCTTCGTTGAGGAAGTCCCCGACGGGCAGGCCTTGCTGGATATGGCGCTCGCCGTCGAGTGATGCAAAACCGGCGGTGGCCCTGATCGGCCGCCGCCCACCCCACAGGCAAATTCTCTAATCTTTGGAAGGAAAGCTGTCATGGCTGGCCAAAGCTCTGCTGCTGCGTCGCGCACCGGCAACAACCTCTTTTTGCGCGGCGTCGCGGCGCTTTCGACTGTCGCGGGCTGGTGCTCTGCGGCGATGATTGTCGCCGCGGTTGCGATCACCTGCCAGATGATTTTCGTGCGCTTCGTGCTCAACACCTCGACCATCTGGCAAACCGAAGCGGTGATCTATCTCGCCATCGGCGCCACTTTGGTTGGCCTGCCCTATGTGCAGCGCTTGCGCGGGCATGTGAATGTGGATCTGATCCCGCTGATGTTGCCGCAAAAGATGCGCTACTACATGTGTCTGGCGACGCTGTCGCTGTCGATCGTGATGGTGGCGATCTTGCTCTTTTACGGCTACGAGCATTGGCATCTGACCTTCGAGCGCAATTGGAAATCGGACACGGTTTGGGGCGTGCGGCTCTGGATCCCCTATCTGGCGCTGCCCGTGGGATTTGGGCTTTTCTTGCTGCAACTGATTGCTGATCTGGTCGCTGTGATCCTCAAGATCGACGCGCCCTTCGGTTTGGAGGGGCAATAATGGATCCTCTCTTCCTCGGCGCGGTTGTCGCCCTTTCAACCATCTTTATCCTGTTCTCCGGCGTCTCGGTGGCCATCGGGCTGTTGATCGTCTCGACCGGCTTTTTGCTGATCTTCGACGGGCTGCGCTCGCTGGAGCTTTTGCCCGAAATCCTCTTTGGCAAGCTGGACAACTTCGCGCTGCTTTCGATCCCGATGTTCATCATCATGGGATCGTCGATCTCTTCGACTCGCGCGGGGGCGGATCTTTATGAGGCGCTTGAACGCTGGCTCACCCGTGTGCCGGGAGGGTTGGTGATCTCCAATCTGGGAGCTTGCGCGCTCTTTGCGGCCATGTCGGGATCAAGCCCCGCAACCTGTGCGGCAATCGGCAAAATGGGCATCCCCGAGATGCGCAAACGCGGCTATCCCGACGGGGTGGCGGCAGGCTCGATTGCGGCGGGCGGTACGCTTGGTATCTTGATCCCGCCCTCGGTGACGATGATCGTTTACGGCATCGCCACAGAGACCTCTATCGGGCGGCTCTTTCTCGCAGGGGTCATTCCCGGATTGCTTTTGGTGCTCTTGTTCATGATCTGGTCGCTCTATTCGACATGGCGGTCGGGCGACAAACAATTGCTCAGCTCCGGCACCTATAGCTGGCGCGAGAAATTCGAGATTTTGCCGCGGGTCCTGCCGTTCTTGGCGATCATCGTCGGGGTGCTTTACGCCATGTATGGCGGCATCGCGACGCCGTCCGAAACCGCGGCGGTGGGCGCGCTTTTGTGCCTGGCCATTGCGATGGTGATCTACAAATTATGGAATCCGCGCGATTTGTGGGTCATCTTGCGCGACAGCACCAAAGAAAGCGTGATGATCCTCTTTATCATCGCGGCGGCGGGCGTGTTTTCCTATATGTTGTCGAGCCTGTTCATCACGCAATCCATCGCCGAATGGATCGGCACTTTGGATGTGAACCGCTGGGTCCTGATGGGGTTTGTGATGTTGTTCTTGCTCGTGGCGGGGTTCTTTTTGCCGCCCGTTGCGGTGATCTTGATGGCCGCGCCGATCCTTTTGCCGATCATTACAACGGCGGGGTTTGACCCGATCTGGTTTGCCGTGGTTTTGACCATCAATATGGAGATCGGCTTGATCTCGCCGCCGGTGGGGTTGAATCTTTATGTGATCAACGGAATCGCGCCGGATATCTCGCTTAAGACGATCTTGCTCGGCTCCTTGCCCTTTGTCGCCTGTATGGTGCTTGCCATCATTTTGCTGTGCTTCTTTCCCGGCCTTGCGACGTGGTTGCCCGACGCGGTGATGGGAGGCGCGATATGAGCTATTTCAGCGGGTTGATCTCGACGGTTTTCGAGCGGCGCTATCGCAAGGCGCGGTCAAGCGAGGTGGACGGGCGCACCACCACGGAACTCTGCGCCGCCCTGCTGGGCAGTCATGGCGAGATTTCCGGCGTTGCTTTGGCGCGCAACATTCTGGATCGTTACGCGGGCATGAACCTTGAAGAGAAAGCCGCGTTTTTCGACTTCATGATCCATGAGATGGAGATCGTCCCTGAGGATGTGACCGCCGCCCTTCATGCCTATCAAGAGGCGCCGAGCAAAAAGACCTATCTCGCCTTTGCCGATGCCTGCGAGCCGCGCAGGCAAGAACTCGCGCGCCGTCTCAACCAAGTGCCGGGCGCGACGGGGCAGCTTGTCTCGATGCGGATGGATTTGTTGGGCCTGATGAAAGAGCACCCGCATCTTGGCCCGCTCGATGTCGATTTCAAACATCTGTTTTCGTCATGGTTCAATCGCGGGTTTTTGGTTCTGCGCCCGATCAATTGGGACAGCCCCGCCAATATCTTGGAGAAAATCATCGCCTATGAGGCGGTGCATTCGATCGACAGCTGGGATGATCTGCGCCTGCGGCTCAAACCCAGTGACCGGCGCTGTTTCGGGTTTTTTCACCCCGCGATGGGCGACGAGCCGTTGATTTTTGTCGAAGTGGCCCTGACCAAGGGCATACCCAATTCGGTCCAAGGGTTGCTTGCGGAGGATCGCAGCGCGATTGACGCCGAAGAGGCCAATACTGCGGTCTTCTATTCGATCTCCAACTGCCAATCGGGACTGGCCGGCATCTCGTTTGGCAATTCCTTGATCAAGCAGGTGGTGGCCGACCTGTCCAAAGAACTGCCGTCCCTGACAACATTTGTGACGCTCTCGCCCATTCCTTCGCTCAACCGATGGATCGCGCAAGCGGGCCACGGCGCGCCAAAGACCGAGGACGACGCAGCCTTGGCGGCTTATTATCTGACGCAGGCCAAACGCGCCGATGGCATGCCCTATGATCCGGTCGCGCGGTTTCATCTTGGCAATGGTGCGATGGTTCATGCGGTGCATGCCGAGGCCGACACCTCCGACAACGGGCGCGCGCAATCCAATGGCACGATGGTCAACTACCTCTACGACCTGAACCAGATTTCCCAAAACCACGAGCAGTTTGTGGGCGAAAAAACCGTGGTGGCCTCGGAGGGTGTAAGAACCCTGAGCGCCTCGGTGGCCCCTCAAAGCCAAGGAGTTTGATGATGACAAACCCTCTTTATGACCGGCTATTCGGCCAGCATCTCGGCAAGGACACGGCGTTTTTGCAAATGACCGATGGCGCGGTGATGACCCATGACGCCTTCTTGCAGCTGGCCGCGCAATATGCCCATGTGCTCATCGATCTGGGCGTGACATCGGGCGAGCGGGTCGCGGTGCAAATTGCCAAATCATCGCAGGCCTTGGCGATCTATGCCGCCTGTGTGCAGGCCGGCATCGTGTTCTTGCCGCTCAATACTGCCTATACCGCTGATGAGGTCGCCTATTTCGTCAAGGACAGCGGCGCGCGCGTTTTGCTTTGCGACGAGAGCCGCCGTGGCGCGCTTGACCCCGTCGCGCAAGACTGCGGTGCGGCGCTGGAGACGATGAATGCCGATGGCAGTGGCAGTTTCGCACAGCGCGCCGAACCGATGCCCGTCCGTTTCGACACGGCGGCGCGCGGCGCCGATGATCTGGCGGCGTTTTTGTACACCTCCGGCACCACGGGGCGCTCGAAAGGCGCGATGCTGACGCAGGGCAATCTGCTCTCCAATTGCGAGACACTGACCGCCGAATGGCGCTTTACGTCCGAGGATGTATTGCTGCATGCTTTGCCAATTTTCCACACTCATGGCCTGTTTGTGGCGACGAACATCAGCTTGCTGGCGGGGGGCAAGATCCTGTTCTTGCCCAAGTTTGATGTTGATACGGTTCTTGATCTGATGCCGCAGGCCAGCGCCATGATGGGCGTGCCGACCTTTTACACGCGTCTGTTGGACGATCCGCGCTTCACCCGCGAAATGGCGCAGCATATGCGCCTGTTCATCTCCGGCAGCGCACCGCTTTTGGCCGAAACCCACCTTGAATTCGAGGCCCGCACCGGTCACCGGATATTGGAACGCTATGGCATGACCGAAACCAATATGAATACCTCAAACCCCTATGACGGCGCGCGGCGCGCGGGCACGGTGGGCTTCCCCTTGCCGGGTGTGGAGGTGAAAATCACCGATGCCGCCACTGGCCGAACCCTGCCGCAAGGCGAGATCGGAGCCATCGAAGTGCGCGGGCCGAATGTCTTTAAAGGCTATTGGCAGATGCCCGAGAAAACCGCCGAGGAATTGCGCGAGGACGGGTTTTTCATCACCGGCGATCTGGGCCAGATTGACGAAGACGGCTATCTTCATATCGTCGGGCGGAGCAAGGATTTGATCATTTCGGGGGGCTATAACATCTACCCCAAAGAGATCGAAATGCTGCTTGATGAACAAGACGGTGTTTTGGAAAGCGCAGTGATCGGCGTGCCCCATCCCGATTTCGGTGAAACCGTGGTGGGTATTTTGGTGGCGCGCGGGCAGGGGGTTTTGGACCTTGAGCGCATCAAGGCAGGTATCACCGGATCACTGGCGCGGTTCAAACATCCGCAACAATTGATCGTGGTGCCGCA
>NZ_BAABWS010000005.1:0-96619 GCF_040371945.1 Litorivita sp. NS0012-18
CCTTCCGATAATTTTGGAAGGCTTTGCCCCTCCAAAAAAGACGCTGCCTCGGCAGAACATTGAAAGCCGTCGTTGATGCGGGGTGCAGCATTCTGCACTTAGGGCTCAGAGTCCGCATTGCCGCGTGCCGACCCAATTTCTGGTATGCCAGCGTACCCTGTCCGTCAATATGAACTGGCGGCTACCTGAGAAGCCTATTTGCTGTCGCCGTTTCCGATCCGTTTCAAACCGTCGAAGTCGATTTCTTGCTTCTGTTCGTCACTTATATCCGGCCGGATTTTCGATACCGGCTGGGGTCCATGGACGTCCCACATCACCGCGTGCGCGCCTGTAGTCCAGCTATAAACCCAACCAACAACGCTGCGCCCGTCGGTCCCGATCAGATTGGCAATCGCGACGCCTTCACCATTATCATCGTCCACTGTTTACTGACTTCCTGCACTTTGGCGCTGCAATCGCGGCATCGTGTTCCCAGGCTTCGCCTGCACAGCATGACGCAATTGGTGGATGTTGGCTAACTGCTCTTCCTTGAGGTAGCGGATTTCACGAAGGGACATCCAAAGCGGTACGCCCCAAATTTGCATTTTTCTCAAATTCTATGGTCGGGCTCCGTGGCGGCTTCAACGATCGCGAGAACCTCGTAGGGGTCAAAGCCGATGGCGCGGGCGAGGACGACCAGTTCGACGACGTCGACTCGGCGCTGGCCGCTTTCAAGGCGGGCAATGAGGGATTGGTGGCATCTGAGCTTGGTCGCCAATTCAGCCTGTCCAAGGCCTGCCTTGATTCGGGCGTCGACCAACGCCTGGCAGAGTGCCACCTGTCCCGTGCTTCTGATTGTCTTTGCCACGCGTCACATACCTTTTGTGACGTCGCTAGCGGATGAAATCTGTTATCTAAAAAATAGATATTTGAGGGTGGTATCGGCGTCTGGTTTCCATGGGCGGCAAGTCTGATGCTCCCGAGGCTGCCCATCAATCCCCTACCAATTGCAGAAATCGGCCGTAGTCCTCGCTGACTTCCCGCGCTTCTTCGAAAGCGCGGGCCCGTTCGCCGTCGAGGCAACGGAAGTAGCTCTGGATATCCTGGATGTAATCTTCGAAATCGCCACGGATGATGTCCGCATAGTCCCGCGCTGCCTGCGAATCGCTTGGTAGGAAAGGACGGGCCGGGGCGAAGCAGGATTCCGCCAAAACCGGCCCGGGGAGGCAAATCAGGAGGGCCACAGCTTGTAATTGGAGCAGGCATGTCAACCGTGGGTTTCTCAAACCTGTTATCTCCTTGATCGCGGACACTAGCCGTGACTAGTGTTTGCGTAACCAAACTACAGCTAAAGCACGATATTACATCTTGCGGTTGATAGTATACTATCGTAACTCTGGGGTTCAAGTAGGAAGCCCCGAGGTTGCGCCATTGGAGAAAGCGTGAGCCGGGCCATGAACTGGGACATCGAAGCACCAAATGTGGTTACGGAAGCCAGGTTCCGCGAACTCGTGGAAAGCGGCTATAGCGCAGAAATCCTGTGCCAGGAGTCGGCACATAAGAAAGGCCCCAGTTATTACGGGGTCTGGATCATGCGTGCCGTCTCTGACGACGGCGTCGAAAAGCTTCTGGTCACAGCCCGCACGCGGACGACCTACAACGATATCAAGATCCGCGAATTCAAGACGATCTCCGGCGTGGTGTCTTTCTTCATTGGCCTTGGCTTTGCGCATGTCGACCTGCCGCTTGAAGCGGGGACAAGCCGAAGCCACAAGCTCGCCCCATCAGACGAGGGCGCTGGCAACTAACCTTGTCTGTCTCTGGCTGATCGCAGCACCAGCCTCAGCGCAAATGGTCCTGGTCATGGAGAGCGACGGCTCTCTGACCCCATCCCGGTCTCAGAGCAGTTTTGCTCGGAACTACAATGACGGCATCGGTCAGGGATCGGCAGCCGACGACCTTGCGATTTTCGGCAGCGTTGCAACTGTGCCAGAGCGTGAAGCGATGCGCTTTGCAGCTCATGTCGGTCCGGCACCCCTGCCCCGCGCCGATGTCGTAAACGCCATAGAGACCACGGCCCTGCGCTATGCCAGCCATCCCGGCCTAAGGCGCGCGGAGCTTTCCGTCACGGACTGGCTGAGCCTCTACCGCGCCAATATCGAAGTGGAGAGCGCCTATCGGCAGGATGCGATCTCACACGCGGGCGCCATTGGCCTTGGTCAGCTTATGCCCGACACCGCGCGCGACCTCGGCGTCGACCCGCGCGATCCACAACAGAACCTCGACGGTTCCGCTCGCTACCTCGCGATGATGCTGGAAAGCTTCGGCGATCCGCATCTGGCGCTGGCGGCCTACAACGCGGGGCCGGAAGCCGTGCGCCAACACGGTGGCATTCCCCCTTACCGAGAAACCCAGAACCACGTGGCCCGCGTCATGGCTGTCGTGGCCCGATTGGAAGGATCAAATTCGTGAGACAGATTTCAAACCTCTTTGTCGCCTCGCTGGCGCTATTCCTGTTCATTGCCGAGCCCGCCCTAGCACAGAGCATCGATCTCTCTCCGATCCAGAGCCTGTTACAGGGCATCGTCGATGCGCTGACCGGCCCACTTGGCGTTGTCATCGCGACGCTTGCCGTTCTCGGGGTCTTTCTCAGCTGGTTCTTCAACATCATCGATCTGCGCCAGGCGCTCTGGGTCCTGGTCGGCATCGCCGGTGTCGCGGCTGCCCCGACGATCGTTGCTGCGGTCTTTGCCGGTGGCTGAACGCTCGCCCCTCTTTCTTGGGCTCGTGCGCCCGCCGAAGCTTCTGGGCCTGCCCATCATGTATGCGATGGTCTGGCTCTTCGGTTCGGTGCTCTTGTTCGTCTGGGTCCAGCACATCGCGGTGCTGGGTTTCGCCGCCCTGAGCTATCCGGTGCTTTGGAAGGCCGCGGATTGGGACCCGCGTTTCATCGACGTAATGATGACGGCGCTGCAGGAGACGCCACCCACGCGCAACCGGTCCATCCACGGCGGGGACAGCTATGCCCCGTGATGACGCCCGTGATGCAGCGCTCGATCCCCGCACGATGACGCCAGAGTGGTATGCGCGCGAGACCCGCCTTGCGCATACGCTGCCCTATGTGAGCCTCGTCGACGACCAGACCGTGCGCACCCGGGTCAACGAGCTCTTCCGCTGCATCCGGCTCGAGGGGATCAACAGCTACACCGCGGATGATGCCTATCTCGACAAGGTGACCGCGCTCTTCGCCCGGGTCATCGCGCAACTGGGACCGGAATTCAGCTACTACGTCCACAAGGTCTCCAAGGCCATCAAACCGGAACTGGACCCCATTCGTGAGGACAGCTTTGCGGGAGAGGTCGACCGGCGCTGGCGCGCGAAACTTGCAACCAGCGGGCTGCGCGACAAGACCCTGACGCTCACCATCATTCACCGCGCGCCCCCGAAAAGCCTCCTGCCGTTCCTCGGCCGCAGCGCGCCGGACCGCCTGAGAGAAGAGACCCGCAAACGCCTGCAGCGCCTGGGCGAGGCCGTGAACGTCTTCCTGTCAGGCCTTACCGAGCTCAAGCCGCGGCTCCTCTCGGCCGCATCGGGGGAATTGGTGGGGTTTCTGGGGGCGCTCAACACCGGGCAGGAGCTGCCGCTCTACCCGGCCAACACCTACGGCTTTCTGTCCTTCAACGTCGCCAATACCCGCGTGACGTTTCACGGCGACCATTTCGAGCTTTCCGAGGGCGTCGTGGGCCACCGCTACGGCAAGAGCTTCACCATCGGAGAATACTCGGAAGGCACCTCCTGCACCATGTTCGACATGCTGAACCTGCCGGTCGACATGATCGTGACGCACTCCTTCACGCCGATCAATTCGAACCTCATGGCGGGCCGCATCAAGCGGCAAAAGCGCCAGATGCAGGCCAGCCAGGACGCCGCCCTCTCGCTCATGGAAGCCCTTGATATCGCCGCCGATGATCTCGAGGCCAAGCGCCAAAGCTTCGGCGAGCATCACATGGTCGTGACGCTCTTTTGCGACACGCTCGAAGAACTGCAAACCCTCAGCGCCGAGATCGTGAACGCCGCCGCGACTGAGGGCGTGAAGATGATCGGTGAGCGGGTCGCCGCAAAGGCCCATTACCTCAGCCAGCATCCCGGCAACCAGCCCAAGCGCGTGCGTGCAAGCGCCGTCACCAATCGCAACTTCGCGGATTTCGCGGCGTTTCATCGGACCCAGCTTGGCAAGCCTGCGGAGAAAACGCCCTGGGGTCAGGTCATCACCTACCTGCCAACGCCCGAGCAGAGCGCCTACCGGTTTTCCCATCACGAGCAGGGCAGCCCGGACAAAGAACCCACCAGCGGCCATACCCTGATCATGGGACGACCCGGGTCGGGCAAATCGGTGCTGTCGGCCTTCCTGATGACCCAGGCCCGTCGCGCAGGCGCCCGGATCTTCGTCTTCGATTACCGCCTCGGCATGGAGATGGCCGTCCGCGCCAACGGCGGGCGCTACGCCTCCCTCAAGGCCGGCCAGCCCACGGGTCTCAACCCGCTCTGGACAGAGATCGATGCGCGCGGCACCGCCTGGCTCTCGGATTGGCTTGCCACCCTGCTCTACCGTGCCGACAAGCCGCTGACGCCGGCGCAGACCAACCGCATCCAGGAAGTGGTGCGCCAAAACGCGCAGGCCACGAACCCGGCCTTACGGAACTGGCGGGATTTCGCATCGCTCTTCGTGTCCACCGATGACGGCGGCGATCTGCACCAGCGCCTGCTCGAGTGGACCGAAGACGGCCGCTATGGCTGGATCTTCGGGCAGAGCCTCGAGGACACGTTCTCGCTCAAGGGCGATGTCGTGGGCTTCGATCTGACCGGCATTCTCGACAGCGAGGCCGACAAGGAACGGATGGCGGTCCTGTCCTATCTTTTCCGCCGGGTCGAGCGCGAGATCGAGGACCGCCGCCCCACCATCATCGTGATCGACGAGGCCTGGAAGGCGCTCGACAACGCATATTTCGCCGAACGGTTGTCGAACTGGCTCGTGACTGCGCGCAAGCAGAACACCGTCGCGGTGATGATGACGCAATATGCCAGCCAGCTTGAGCGCACCCGGACCGGCAAGACCATCGTCGAAGCCGTTCCGACGCAGATCCTGCTGCCCAATATCCGCGCGCAGCCTGCGGATTACGCCATGCTGAACCTCACGGAGAAGGAGCTCGACGTCCTTCTCAACACGGGCAGCAACAGCCGCTTGGCGCTGATCCGCGACGATCAGGGCTCGATCGTCGTCGATGCCGATCTGAGCGCGCTTGGACCCAATCTCACCATCCTTGGCGGCATGGAAAAGGGCGAAGCGCTTGTCGGCTCCGATTACCGCGACCGCCCAGATTTTTGGAGGCTTTCATGATCCGTATTCTTGTCGCTTTGGCTGCGCTCGGCGCACTGGCCTCCTGCACCCAGTACCAGGAGCCGCAGGCGAACTGCTTCACATTCCTTGCGTCCACAGCACCTGTCGCGCCTGATTGTGACTTCACGCCCCTTGGCACCCCGGAGGGCGACATTGAAGTCTAGCCTGCCTCATATCCTGGCGTTTTGCCTGCTGCCCGGTCTCGCCTTGTCTCAAGGCGTGCCGACCAATGACAGTGGGCTGACCGCGCGCGACATCGTCGAGACCGGCGATCGCGAGGCAGACTTGGCTGTTCAGGCCGACAAGCTTGCCGTGCGCGAACTCATCGCCGAGATCGAACGGGAGCAGCTGGAAACCCTGCAACGCATCCTCGATGCCCAAACCAGCTTCGGCGGTCAAGGACTGCCGGCGATGGTCTCGGGCCTGGAAAGCGGCAGTGGCGATCCAGCCCGCTCTGTCGAGGCGGTCTATGGCACGGGTGACATTGATCCCAATCCCGGCGGTGCGCAGATGTTCGGGGATGCGGCGGAAAACATCGAGCAGCTCATTATCCGCGTGGCTCAGGAGACCAGCGGCTTTGCCGGCGTTGGCCGTGCGGGCCTCTCCCCGGTCCAATGGCGCGCACTCCTACAGGCGCTCATCTGGCAGGAAAGCCGGTTCACGATTGGCGCCCGCTCACCCGTCGGCGCCTTTGGCCTCACCCAGATCATGCCCGGTACCGCCAGCGATCTGGGCATCAATCCGGAATACTATGACAGCCCCTACCTGCAGGTGCATGGCGGTGCACGCTATCTCGCGACACAGCTCAACACCTTCGATGGCAACATCATCAACGCCCTTGCGGCCTATAACGCCGGACCCGGCCGGGTTTTCGAGTATGGCGGCGTGCCACCCTTCCGCGAGACCCAGCACTACGTCCAGGTGATCCCCGAACGCTATAACCTCTATTTGACCCGTATCGGCGGGATCGAAGCGCTTGGCACGATCGACCCCGCGCTTCTGGCCAATGCCAACCTCTCGCTCACTGGGCACGGCGCGGCCTTTTATGGCAGCAACTCACCCGCCGCGATCAGGCAAGCCGCCATGCGCATCCGCGATATCGTCGAACGGATTTCCGAAACCGAGGACGTGCAGGAGAGCGTCGCACTCAACACCTATGCCCGCGCCGAACTGGTGCGTCTCGTGGCCGCCCGCATCCGGCTTCAGGCCGCCCGCACCCGCGTGCTCTCCGCCGAAGAGCTGGCCCAGGCCAGCGCCCGCATGGCCGAAGGCGCGTTCATGGAATTCACGATCAGGGAAATTGACTAATGGGACATTTACTCATGAGAACGGCCTGGGCCACAACGCTTGGAATTGGCTTGCATTTCGCCACCCTCACTCCCGCCATGGCGCAAGGCGTGCCCGTCGTCGACACCCAGAACATCGCGCAAAACATCCAGCAGCTCCAGCAGATGATCGAAGACGAGATCCTGCAAAATGAGCAGCTGACGCAACTCCGCGAACAGCTTGCGACACTCACGGACCAACTCGCGGAGCTGCAAAGAACATATGAAGCCTTGACCCGATTGGCAGAGCTTCCTGAAATCATCCGCACCGAGATGGAGGACGAGCTGAACGGCCTGCTGGATCAGGAATTCGGGGACATCCTCGCCACCATCGAAGCCATCAAGACCGGAGACTTCTCCGGCTCTCTGGCTCCGGTGCGGGCGAGATCGAAACCCAGATGGACCGGGTTCTGGCTGATCTCGGTTTTGACGATGACACGCTTTCGGAAATGGCCACCAGCGGCAATCCCGGGGCCAATCGCGTGGCGACGCAGGCCACCACCGGTGCCCTTGTCTCGACGGCGGCCCAGAACAGCTATGAGGATGCCGGCCAATCGCTCGAGCGGGTCGATCGCCTTGTCGGGCTCATCGACGACATGGAAGAGCTCAAGCAAAGCGTCGATCTCAACACGCGCGTGACAGCTGAATTGGCCATCGCCCTCGTGGCGATGTGGCAGCTGGAAGCGATTCAAACCGTGGGCGATGGCACCGGCGGCGTGATCGATGCCGCCACCATCGCCGAGGAGCAGCGCTTCATGGATTTCACGCTGCCCGAGCTGCGGGCCGAGTGAGTGCGGGGTGTGACGCGTGGCGAGTGAACAAGAGATCATCGAGGAAGAGCTGGTCTACGGTGCCCTGCGCCGTGAACGGCTTTGGCAGCGTCTTGGCCTGATAGGCCTTGTCTTCGGCATCATCGGCTGTCTGAGCGCGGCAGCTGTCTCGATCCTCGATGTCGATCCGCCCCCCGTCGTTGTCCCCTATGATCCCGCCACCGGCTTTGCACTCCCCGAAGCATCGGTGGGCGCTTCCTCGGTGACCGCCAACCAGGCGATCATCGAGGCGGAAGTGTTCCGCTATGTGACCGACCGCGAGGTCTACAACCAGCTCGACAACGACCTGCGCATCCGCAGCGTCCTGCGCCGCTCTGACGGGGCTGCCGAGAGCGGGTTGCGCCAGATCTGGAACAGCGCCAACGAGAACTACCCGCCGACGGTTTACGGGCCGAACGCCCGGCTCGACGTGGAAATCCTCAGCATCAACCGGATCGGCACCAACCGCGCCACGGTGCGCCTGCGCAAGCGTCTGACCTCCATCAACGGCACCCAAACCGGGCTCTTCACCGCGACCCTTCTCTTCGAGTTCCGCCCCGAGACCCGCCGCTCCATCGACGAGGTCTGGACCAATCCGTTTGGGTTCACCGTGCTCGAATATTCCATCCGCTCCGACAGATTGGAGAATTAGTTTGATCAATAAGTTCTTTGTTGCTGGCCTTTTTGCCCTACTGCCGGTCCTCGCTTTCGCCGAAGCCATCCCGCGCGGTGGCCCAAATGACAGCCGCGTGCGGCTGGCAACATATCAAGAAGGTCAGGTCTACCGCCTCAGTGTCTCGCTCACCCATGTCACCACGGTCGAGTTCGGCGAGGGTGAAAGCATCCGCTCGATTATCGCGGGCGACACGGAAGGGTTTGAGATCGATGGCGTGCCGGGCGGCCTTGCCTTTGCAATCAAGCCCGTCGCGCGCGGTGTCCATACCAATGTGACCGTCTATACGAACAGGCGCAGCTACTATTTCAACGTCCAGGAGGTCCGCAGCCCGACCTTCTACGTGGTGCAGTTCCGCTATCCAGACGACGCTGCGCGCCCGACCCGGGCCATCGCGGCCCAGGCGCCGAACTACAACTACGGTGCCAGCGCGCGGACCGAGTTCACGCCAACGCGCATCTGGGATGACGGGACGTTCACGTATTTCGCCTTTCCGAGAAATGCACCTGTGCCAGCGATCTTCCGCTACGCGGGCGGCCGTGAGCGCACGGTCAACACGCAAACCCCTGAAGACGGCGTGATCCGCGTCAGCGGCGTGAACCGCCAATGGGTCCTGCGACTTGGCGAAGAGGTGGTCTGCATTGAGGCGATCGCGCCCCCGGAGGCCGCCCCATGAGCGATACCGAGAACACCGAGCTGGAAAAGCGCCTCGCCGCCCTTGAGAAAGGCAGTGCCCGCGCCCCCACGGCCGCGCAGCGCCGGTCGCCCCTTCTCGCGCTGATCGTGGCCCTCGTCATCGGCGCAGGTGCTGCCCTGCTCTATCTCCTCTCACAGCCCGACGAAGAGGAAGCCTTGCCGACGGCCACCCCGGACGTCTTTCAAAACGAAGGGGACGGCTTTGGCACCATCGAGACCTTGCCCCCGCCCGAGCCCGAGGTTGTGTTCGTCGGACCCGACCCAGTCGAGCCGAACGCGGAGCTTCTGGCGCAAATCACCGCCCTGCAGGCTCAGATCGAGGAATTGCGCAACGCCCCCGAACCGGTCGTCGAGGAAGACACCGCCGCCGCAGAGGCGATCGACGCGCTGACCGCTCAGATCGCGGCGCTGCAAGCCGCCTCGGAAGCAGCACAGCAACGGTTCCAGGACGAACTGACGGCGCGGGATCGCAGCCTTGAGCAATTACGCATGGATCTGGAACTGGCTCAACTGGAAGCCAACCGTCCTGCCCCCGCGCCCTTGGGGCCGTCTGAGGACGAGCTGCGCGCGCGGGACGAAGAACGGCTCCGCCGCGAAGAAGAGGCGAGACTTCTGGCCGAGCTCGAACGCCGCGCCGCAGAAGAACGTGCATTTCAGGAGCGCCGCATCGCCTCACCGACCATCGCTTTTGGCGGTGCCTCCGGAGCGAATGAAACGGCTCTGACCGAACGCACCTTCGGCGAGGTGACGGATTTCGTGCTGAACGGTGCGTTACCCTCCACCGTGACGCAGGCCGAGGTGATCGCCAATCCCTCCAACACGATTCTACAGGGCACCATGATCCAAGCCGTCATGGAAACCGCCCTCGACAGCTCCCTGCCCGGCCAGACGCGTGCCGTTGTCTCCGAAGATGTCTACAGCGTCGATGGCGCGCGCCTTTTGATCCCCCGTGGCTCTCGCCTTATCGGACGCTATCGCTCCGGCGTCGATATCGCGCAGCGCCGCGTCACCATCGCCTGGGACCGGATCATCCTGCCTGACAATCAGACCGTCCAGATCAGTTCATTCGGGGGCGATGAACTGGGTCGCTCCGGTGTTACCGGTTTTGTGGACACGCGCTTTGCCGAGCGTTTCGGGTCGGCTGCCCTGATCTCGCTGATCTCTGCCGCACCCAGTGCCGCCGCCTCCGAGGTTCAGGATGAGACTGCCGCCGACGTTCTCGAAGACGTTGGCGATGATCTGGCAGATGCCACGGACAGCGTCATTGGCGATTACCTCTCCATCGGCCCCGTCATCTATGTCGACCAGGGCGCCCGCGTCACGGTCATGGTCGACCGCGATCTGGAGATATTCTGAGCCCATGTCACTAAGCTATCTCGAAACTTCCCTCGACCGAATCGACGCCGCCGCTCGCGACGATGTCATTGAGATCTGCATCAACCCTGATGGCAGCTGCTGGGGCGAATTCCGGGGCGATCACTTCATGCGCGCGCTGGATCAAAGGCTGAGGGGCGTTCAGGTCAGGGACCTCGGCAACCAGATCGCCTCCTCGGCCAATACAACGATGAGCAAGGATCGCCCCATCGTCTCGGTATCGATCACCTACAAGGGTCGCCCGATCCGGGCACAGGTCATCACCCCGCCCGCCGTACTCTCGGCCATGTCGATCAGCCTGCGGTTCTTCTCGAGCCTGCCGCTCGAGGGTATCGCGCTCGACTTTCTCTATGGCAAAGAACGCAAGCTCGAAGACCTGCGCGTGGAAAAGAAGCGCGCCTTACGCGCCGTGGTGGCCGCGGGTTTGATCGATGATGCGCTCACCTTCTGCGTAGAGAACAAACTCAACATGATCGTCTCGGGTGGCACCTCCACCGGCAAGACCGTAGCCGCGCGCAAAATCCTCTCTCACGTACCGTCCGAGGAACGCATCGTCACCATCGAGGAAGCCGCCGAGCTTCTGCCGACCCAGCCGAATGCCGTGACCCTCATCGCCAATCGCGACGCGGAATTCCAGACCGCCGATGTGCTTCTCACTGCGACGCTCCGCATGCGCCCCGATCGGATCATCCTGGGCGAGGTGCGCGGCAAGGAGGCCATGACCTTTCTGGAAGCCATCAACACCGGCCATGGCGGGTCCATGACCACGCTGCATGCCGAAACCCCGCAATTGGCCGTGCAGCGGCTCGCAATCGCCGCGCTCAAAACCGAGATCCCGATGACCTATGCCGACATGATCCAGTACATCGAAAATTCCATTGACGTGATCATCCAGGCTGGTCGCCATGACGGCAAACGCGGCATCACCGAATTCTACCTCCCCGGCGCAACTGAAATCGGAGCTTCCCAATGAAGACCTTTGAATATGACATCCTGTTCTTCCAGGTGAAGAAGCAAAAGGACTACGACGCGATGCGAAGCGCCTTAAATGAGCGCGGCGCTGAGGGGTGGGAAGTCATTACAGCTGAAGCCGGTGACTACGGCTATACCACGTTCTTGAAGCGCGAGACCGCTGATACGAAGGCAGCATCAGAATGATGCGAGCCGCTGCAATCGGAAGCCTGCTCGTCGCTCTCAGCGCAACCGCTGGCGTCGCTGAACGGAGCCTGATCCCAACCCTCGAAAACCAACCGGATGTCTGCCCTAATCAACCTCCAGAGCCAGAATGGATGCAAAACATAGATGTGCGCGAGTCCCACAAACGGCTCCTGATCCAACAGATCTATCGGGCGCAGAGCATGCAACGCATCGTTGAAGCCCAAGGCTGTGAATGTCCTACGCGGTATCCGCCCTGGGAGGCAGCTGAAGGCGTCTTCGTCGAGAATTTCGCCGCATCTGAATACTGGGACATCGTGGAAGCGACGTCAGAATACCGACGGCAGGCAAATAAGCTTCGGCGCGAAGCAATGCCAATCTGCAAAGCTGCTGGAAACTGGTAGGGTTTCATGAGTGTCGTCACCTACTTCGTGGAAACGGCCGAAGGCTATCTGACTACCGCTGCTGAGACGCAATTCGGTGCGGTCGCCGCAACAGTCGGAACGATACTCGTACTCGGCACTACGCTCGTTGTCATTCTGGTTTTCATCAACGCCATCTACCAATACCGCGCCATGGACGGGCGCACGGCCTTTTGGCTCGCCGTGAAGATCGGGCTGATAGGCGCATTTGCAACCAATTGGGTACAGTTCAACATCCTTGCTGCGGCGATCCTGAACGGGATCGACAGCATTGCCGGATCGCTCGTGGCCTCTGTCGGCGGCGGATCACCGGGCCCATCCGGTACCTTCGCAGAGGAGTTCGATGACCTGATCGCGGCGCTCGGGGACTATTTGAATGCTGCGGGGTCTGAACTGAACTGGATGGCCGGTGCCCTGTTGGACACCCTGGGGGTTTTGCTGCTCTCGATCCTCGGTGGGTTGGCGGCGTTTATAGTCGTTGCGTCCAGGCTCATGATCGCTCTGCTGATCGGGATTGCACCGATCATGATCTTCCTGACCCTTTTTGAAGTGACCAAGGACTATTTCGCGCGCTGGCTTTCAGCGCTGATTTCCTTCGCGATGTACCCGATTGTCGTTGCCGGCGTGTTCGCGACGATCACGGGGGTCTCGCGTGCGCTTCTTGCTGATTTGGGCGATCCGGAAGGGGCCTCCAACATCGGCGCGCTCATCCCCTTCTTCATGATGGTGCTGATGGCAAAGGGGTTCATCATAGCAACGCCATTCCTGGTGCGTGCTATTTCTGGAAACATCATGATGCCAGCGCTCTCTGCTGGATTCGGTGGAAGCTATGCCTTTGCTCGAGGGCTTGCAGGAAGCCAGCAAGTCTACAACCGGTACGCCATCGGAGGTGCGACTGGCGCGGAATACGCAGCACTTCGTGCGCGACATTTCTTCGGTGTGCAACCGTTGCCAAGCCGACCCAATACTGCGGGCGGGGCAACCGCATCTCCCGCCGGCGACGGGACCGGGACCGGCGCTCGGATGCTTGCGCAGCTTTCGAGACTTGGTAGGTTGGGCAGGCGGTGACAGCCAGGTGCCAAAAACTTGCCAAAACTGCAAAGGTTTCGCCGCGGGTTTTTGTCATTGCTAAACGGTTGATCCCTCGCGACACAAGGCACGTGGCCAAACACGACCGTTTCTGCCACAGGCGGAATCGACAATTTTAGCACCGTGCCACGGCCCTGCGCATCGCCCGATTGCCAACTGGCTCAGGCTCTTCGCCAGGGTGTTGCCCTTCACCTTTCCAGTCGTCTGACCAAAGCCAATCTTCGAAATAATAGAGCCAAAGGTAAGTCCACGGAATGATGGTTTGGTCGATCCGCTTCCGCGCGTCCCATTCCCTGGCACCTGGAAGATAAAGACAAAGGCGCAGCGGATCTCTGTAGACGTGAGGCAAAGGACGCCCTGCCGCCAGCAACTCCAGATTCGGGTCGTCTATCTGAACACCGGGCGTTTGACCCGGCTGAAACGTGATAGTGGCAAGGTAGGAGCGCGCCAAGGCGGTCGGTTGTATAGGCTCTTGCCATGTCAATTTGTTTGCGCGGACCTGCCCCACACCACTGATAGCCGGGCTTGCCTTCAGGAACAGCAGCTGCTGCGACAGGGTCAGGTCGTATTGCCCGCCTCGTCCTATCATCAATCACCGAAGAACGTATTTGTGGGCACGGTCGTTGATGCTGCGACCTTCGATGTCGTCAGCCCGACCACAGGTGCGACAGAAAGCAGACCCGATTTGCGACCATCCGACACCGCATTGACGCGGTTGCCGAGAACCCGTCCGGTGACACCGGAACCGAACGAACGCTCCATGTTCAATGACACACGGTCCTGACCAACAGCATCGCGAAGGACTTCAAAGTCGGACAGAGCTTGTGCGTGCCACGCATAGAACGCTGGTGCCCGGCGTTCATCCTTGTTCCAATTGTCGGCGAAGTTTTCCCCGTTGGTTGTCTCGTTCAGGATGGCATAGCCCCGCCGTCCGTCCAGAATGGGGCGGTCGATGAAGTGCGGCATCATCCGGATAGTTTCGACCAACAGATCCATTTCGTCATGGAAGACGTGGTTGCGCACGCAATAGGCATAGGACTGCATCGCAAGGGTGGTAATGATAACGGAAATCGGGGCCACGTCTTGCGTGTTGTTCTGATAAAAAACGTCGCGGTGCCGTTTGAGCAATTGCACGATGCGGCGCAGGATGCCTTTCACTGCTTCTCGGACGGGGAACGGCTCCACCGTCGCCTCGTCCCGCTGCATGGCGATAAACTTGCCCACAAAGGTAGGCCGGAGTGCGGCGCGCTCATCGAACAGGGTCTTGTAGGCCCGCGGGTTTGTCGGATGCCATTCCTTCAGAGCCCGGTCGGGCACCAATTCGCCCCGGTTGCCGCAGACCGGGTTTGCTATCGTCGGGGATAGGTCGAGGTGGAAGTCCCCCGCATAGTTGAGACGCCAACAACGCTTTTTTTCTTCGAGAAGGCGCACATAGGTGGCGTGTTCCTTGAGCCGGTTTCCAACCGCCGCCTTCAGGGTCGCTGGTGAGATGCCAGACGCGATACCTGCACAAAAGCAGATCAGATCGACATCGAATTCCCGCCGCCCGATTGGCTTCACGGCCGTTCCAAGCGCACTGGACCCTTGGAGATAGACCAGAACACTGACGAGTAGGGGATCAGTTGAACCGGACAGCCAGTCTCCGACGGCGCCATAGCTCTGGCGCGCACGATCAAACTGGGTTTCAGTGAGGTCCAGATCCTCGCCTATCTCGTCCAGGATGGTGAATATCTGCGTGCGCCGCCGAATATCACAGTCGGTCAGCGGCTGTCGCAACATCTGATTCATGCCGCTTTCTCCTTGAGTTGATAGACCGGCACGAAGGTATCGGCAGGCTGGGTGAAAAAGATCGGGGTCAGGTGGGGCTTTGCTTTTCGGGCTTCTGACATACCGAGGCCCTTGAGGCGGCCGATCTTCGTGGTGTCATCCAAGGTAAAAAACCCGCTCGGGACAGACGGCGAAATGCGGTAGATGCGATCCCCATCGTAAGGGTGTCCCGTCAGAAGTTTTGCCATGCCGAGGGCGCCATGTGATTGCCCATCCGCGTAAAGGTTGAGGACGTTGAGGCCGAGTCCGGCAAACCCGGGACTTTCGGGCAGCATGTAGACTTCGTCCAGACACCCCAGGCTCAGAATGCGCAGGTCTGACGGATGCCACCCCAGAAGAGTGATGGCTTCGACGACAGCAATGGCTGTGGGATTGTTGGCCCATGTCCCGCCATCGGTCAGGCCAATATCATCAGCAGTGCGATGTCGCTTGAAATACGTAGGTGCCGCTGCCGTAGCCAGGGCGGCATCAAGCGCAGTCTTGCGATAATCGGTTTGCAGGCGTGTGTGATGCGCGGTCTTGTAGGTATAAGGGCTGCGGAGATCGGCATCCCACGCCGGGATCACCAACCGGGTCTGTGATTGCCCGATCAGATCGTTGTTGAGAACGCCCTTGAGTTCACGAGCAAGAATTGCCGCATCGTGCTTTGGACCGACTACGTGCCGACCTGTGGCGGTGAGGGTGCGCCATGCCTGCCGTATCCTCCCCAGCGGTTCATCATCCGCATTGTCCTGACCGAAGATGACAGGCCCGCGACGCTCGTAAAGCTCGAGCAGTTCCTTTGCCGTGCGGCCGAGGCCAAGGCCGAGTGCGATGATGCCACCCGTCGATGTGCCCGCGATGAGATCGAAATAGCGCCCAATGGGCTGGCCCAGATCTTCCTCGAGCCCCGCGAGGAATGCAGCGGGCATCGTGCCCTTAATCCCGCCCCCGTCGATGGAGAGGATGCGACGTATCTGCCTGTTGTTCCCACCGTTGCTCATCCTGACATCCATTCCGCTTATGCCCTTCAGCCTTTCGGCGGATACGGGTCCTTGCCATAGGTGTTGCGCTCGCGGATGCGACCGTTCTCGCCGTGGATCAGCATCTCGCTGCCCTGACGAATGGCGGATTCCCGCGCGGCTGTGATGGCCTCGCGCTGCGTGCCGTGGACGGAAGACGCGCGGGAGTTACCCGCCCCCTTCACTGCCCAACCGCTTTCATGCGGCACAACATGCTGATTTTTCTTAGACATTTCAAGCCTCACGTGTCGATTTCGGTTGACGATGCGACAACCTTATGTTTAAATATACAGGAAGAAATGGCGCTTATCAACCACAACAATAACCGCCGGGAGAGGACCATGTTCGGACAAAGACTCAGGCTTGCCCGCAAGCGGGCGGGTCTATCCATGCAAGCGCTCGCGGAGCGCGTAACCCCAAGCGTGTCAGCGCAGGCCATCAGCAAATACGAGGCGGACAAGATGATGCCGTCTTCGTCGGTGCTGGTCGGCCTCGGCAAGGCGCTCGGCGTGTCACTGGACTTCCTGCTCGGCGGTCAGGTCGAAGCTCTGGAAAGCGTCGAGTGGCGAAAGAACTCGACCGCCTCGGCGCAGGATCGCGCGATGGCGGAATCCATTGTGATCGAGAAGCTCGAAGACTATCTTGCCATCGAGGACATCCTCGACATGCACCCCGCTGAAGACCCCTTCGCCGCGCTGCGCGTGGACATGATGGCCGATGAAGAGGCCATCGACGCCAAGGCGCGGGACGTGCGGCGCGAGTGGCAGCTTGGGATCGACCCGATCCCGAGTATGACCGCGCTGCTCGAAGATAAGGGACTCAAGGTCATCGAGGCCGATCTCCCGGAACGCATCAACGGGCTGGCCTGTCATGTCGAACGGGCGGAGGGCGCACCGACTGAGGTGATCGTCGTCTCGCGGCACACCAATGGCGAACGCAAGCGCTTCAACCTCGCCCACGAACTCGCGCACCGGATCATCACCGAAACCGGCAATGCCGCACTGAAAAAGGAACCCTCGATGCACCGCTTCGCGGGGGCGTTCCTCATTCCGCGTGAGCATCTGGAAGAGGAAGCTGGCCGAAACCGTCACGGCATGACCTGGATAGAGATCATGCGGCTCAAGCGCACCTATGGCGTCTCTGCCGCCGCGATGCTCGTGCGGCTCGGCCAGGTGGACATCCTGTCGAAGAGTGCTGTGGAATATGCGTTCAAGACCTATGCGCGAAGCTGGCGGCGCGAGGAGCCGGAGCCTATCGGTCCAGGCGAGGGCTTCGCGGCTTTCGAGAAGCCGCAGCGCTTCGAGCGCCTCGTCTGGCGCGCGCTCGGCGAGGAGATGATTTCCCCCGTGCGGGCGGCGCAAATGCTCGGGCTCCCCTTGAGCGTTGTCGAACGCGACATCAGGGGGCCTCGTGACCAGTGACCTGTGTTGTCGTCAATGATGCGTCCTGTCTGATCGACTTGAAGAAGGGAGAGTTGCTGCACGTCCTGCTGCGGCTGCCCTATCGCTTCATCGTGCCCCTGCCCATTCGTGAAGAGGAGCTTCTCGACTTCACGGCTCAGGAATGGCGGATGCTCGAAGATGGTGGCCTTGCCACCTATGACCTGCCAGCCGAGCAAGTCGCGCAGGTGGTTGCGCTCAAGCGTGAGCACAGCCGTCTGTCAGCCTATGACTGCTTCGCTCTGGTCACGACAACCTGCCAGGAAAACGGCATCCTCCTGACCGGCGACAATCTTCTGCGCAAAGTCGCCACCGCCCGCGCCGTGCGCGTTCATGGCGTCCTGTGGATCATAGACGAGTTGCACGCCGCCGAAGTCTGCGAGGTCGAGCTTCTTGTTTCCGCACTGCAAATCTGGCGGGCGGATGAGGCGGTCTTCCTACCCCCCGCCGAGATCGACAAGCGGCTGCGCCGTCTCGGGGCATAATCTGAACAAGGTGGAGATGGCTGGACCCTGCCCACGACGTTCCGAGCGAAAGATCGAACGGTCATGCAAACCAGCCCCTTTTTTCAGCGTCAAAAAGCATCGTTTGTGACATTCAGCGTTACGGAAGCTACGCGCAGGTCGCCATGCCCGCCACCCTATCGCGCAACCAGCCTTTCACCATCCTCCTCTCGCAGCATCGCTTCCATGTCGTCCAAGCCATCGACTGCAGAGCGCATCTGCGCCTCATCAGCTACGCTCGCTGCCTCTGCATCGGCGACCTGGCTTCCAAAATCCATCTCCATCTGGCGCTGTTCCTCGGCGATAACGGTTTGAACGACAGGCGCGGTCTTTTTTGGAGCGACGTCGGTTTGCTTTGACGTTTGGCTGCCAGCATCTTGGTGTGCGGTCTCCACAACGGCGTCAGACCCACCTGGTCCGTTTGAAGGCGGAGTCATCGGCATGGCGCGCACGCTCAACGGGAGATTGCCCTGCGGCTCCCCTCCCCCCGGCTCCGGAAACGGCAGTTCTCCCGTCTGCGCTGCATGAATCGCCTTAAACAGCCGGTCGTCGAAATACTGGATCCGCTTTGCACGGACCGGCATCTGGGCATCGATGACCATGACAATTTCATCGAGCGGCAGGCGACGGGCCTCATCTTCCGGCAACAGCGAGCTTTCTTCGGTCCGTGTGGACTGGCTGCGGCCCTCGAAGGGGTTCTTGCCGATGGATTGCGACCGCGTGACCACGGTCTTCGTGGTCTTGCCGACCGCCTTGCTCAGCTCCTCGACGGTCTTTTCATCGGAGGGCGTCAGGTAAAGCTTCACGCCGGCATTGCCCTGCAGGGCGCGGCGGGTGTTCTCGCCGTAGATTTCATCGAGGGCGGGGATGGTTTGGGTGACCACGGCCAGGTGACCACGATAGGTCCGCAGGGTCTCGATGCTCTCGACCACGATGGGCATCTTGCCCAAGCGATTGAACTCGTCGAGCATGATCATCACGGGCCAGGGCTCATCCGGCCCGGGATCCTTTTCCTGCATGGCCGAGAGCAGGTCGGAGAAGAAGAGCCGGATCAGCGGCGCCAGCGGCTTCACCATCAGCGGCTGGACGACAAGATAGACCGAAAAGGGCTTCTTGCGGATCGTCCGGAAGTCAAAGTCCGACACCGCCGTCGCCTCATCGATGGCAGGGTTCTGCCATTGGTCGAGCCCCGAGGTCATCAGGAGCGAGACATAGGAGGTCAGCGTGTCGTTGTTGGTCGAGGCCAGCCGGGTGAAGATCAACTTGGCGGCCCGGTTGTCCACCTCGTGGCCGCGCGCGAAGTATTCCTTCTGCTTGTTCCCGCCCGAAGCGGCGATGCGGTAGATCTCGCCCAGGGTCGGGCGCTTGCGTTGGAATGCCAGCAGGCCTGCCGCCACGAAGAGATCGATCCCGCCTTTGAGCAGCCCCTGCACCCGGTCATTGTCACTCTGCAAGAAGAGCGTCGCGAGGAGCTGCAATTCCATCTGCTGGCGTGCGGGATCTTTCAACTCATAGATGCGTAGGAGCGGGTTGTAGCGATGCGTGCGCCTGCCCTCCCAATCGGTGGGGGCAAAGCGATAGACCTTGTCGCCTTGGGCGTCGCGGTGCCGGGCCGTGGCCTCGAAACACTCGCCCTTCACATCGAGCGTCACGGCGGAGCCTTGCCAAGTCAGCAGGTTCGGGATGACGAAGCCCGTGGTCTTGCCGCGGCCCGTGGGGGCCACGATCAGCGCGTGGGGGAAGACCTTGGAGCAAATGTAGTTGGCGCGGGAGCCCGGCGTCCCCAGCTTGCCGAGGATGAACCCGGTCCCGGGCGCCCCGAAGAAGCCATTGGCCTTCATCTCGCGCGCGGTCTGCCAATGGGTCTGGCCAAACCGTGTGAGGGCAGACCCCGAGAGGGCGAGGCTCAGCATCATGCCAGCGGCGGCAAAGCTGCCGATGATCAGGTGGATAAGTTGCGCGTCCTCCGGGCGGCGATCGAGGATCGCCAGATAGTTCTGCGCGATATAGGCAAAGTCGATCTCGGCCCCGAAGCCCATATCCTGGTAGGTCAAAACCGCCGAGGCGATCGTATAGCCCATGGCGGCGGCCACCAGCATCACGAGCAGGACACCCGTGGCGATCCGCGCCTTTCCCATGGCGCCGCTCAATGGACCTGTCCCCGCTCGGTTTCGCCATCGACGTCTGCCGTGCGGTGTTTTTCGTATTCGGCGTCGGCGAGTTCATCGACCACCTGGCGCAAGGCCTCGGTGTTGGCCGTCGCGGCATCCGATTGCAAGTAGACCTTGGCGACATAGAGCCGGTCGAGACGGTCCTCGAGGACCTTTTCCAGCGCATCGGCATCGCCAGATGTGAGCCGGTCGCGTTGGCGAACGTCCAGCACCCGCGCGATCTCGTCGCGGAAAGCGTCCCGCTCCGCCTCGGTCTCGAAGGGCGCGGACAACTCTCCCGCCCGCTCATGCTCCAGGACACGCGCAATCTCGTCTGCGAGGCGGTCGGTACGGGCAGACTGCGGCGCCGTTTCACCGCGGGCTGAGAGGAGGTCGTCGCGCGTGCCAACCGCAAGCCCCTCGCGCAACTCGTTGTCGCGGCGAACCTGATTGATGGCCTCCGTGTCGCGTATCTCGACGACAGCGGCATAGGTCGCACCGAGCCCGCGGGCGAGGTGGGACGGCATGTCCGGATAGCGCGCGCGCAAGTCATCCGTGACGGCATCTGCAACGGGCGTACGGAGGTCGCGTCCCTCCATGATGCGGTCGACTTCGCGGGTGATCGCACTGGCGCGGGCTACATCGGTGATGGTCTCCCTGTAGGGTTCAGACCGGTCTATCACATCGCCTGGACGTGCGAGCAGCTCCGGATGTGCCTCGAGATACGCGCGCTGCTCGGTCTCGATCCGGCGCTCTGCCCGCGAGACAACCTCCCAATCCCGGCCCTCGATCTGCTGCACTGTCAGACCCTCGGCGCGCATCTCCTGACGGATTGTCCCTTCCATCGCCCGGACCGCGCCCTCATGATAATGGAACTGCTCGCCGACCGGTTCCGCTTCCATGACACCATCCCGGCGCAGCACGTTTTCCCGTTCCAGCATCGTGCCGAGCGCGACATGCACGTCATTTAGAATGTCGCGCGCCTGTTCCAGATCGGCGCGGCGCTCGAGGTTCAGATCCCGCGCCTCAGCCACGCGTGTTAGATCATTGGCGATCCATTGATGCTCGAGCGCTGCATTTGAGGCGCCCGTCTCGATCCGGGCCACCACTTCCGATGTGCTGATCCCGGTGCCGTGTAGTGCCGCGTCAATGCGCGATCTCAGATCGGGCTCTGCCAGACGCTCGCGCTGGCTGGCGTTGATATTGGCTTCGGAATAGATCCCGCCCTCCGAGGGGGTCTCTGACAGCACGGATGATCGCAAACCGAGAGGCTGCATGTGCTGGACCTGCGTCTGGATCTCGATGAGGCGTTTTTCCAGCACGGGACGTTCCGCGTCTGACTTCTCGGCAATCATGCCCTGCACCCGCGCAAGCTTCTCCGCATAGAGGCTTCTCAGATCCTCGAAGCTTTGATCCTCGGCCATATACACATCTCCTGTTCGGTCCACCTGCCCGCCGCGCGCCAGCACCTCGCCCGCACGGAACAGCGCCGCGGCAATATCCTCGCGGGCCTCGCGCGAAGCCTCCGCTGCAAGCGAATGGTAGACGGTTCTGGTATTGGCGATCTCCGCCAGCGTCCGGGTCAGGTCCTGCCCCACGCGTTCGCGCTCGCGGGGTGCGCGCCCCTCTTCTTTCGCGGCGTAGACCTCGCTGGTGCGGGCTGGGTAATGCACAACCCCGCGATCCACCCGGCGCGTGGCCTCCAGCCGCACGCCATACTTCTCCGCCTCCTCGACCATGGCGAGGCGGAAGTCGTCATAGTTGAAGCGGTGATTGCGGCCGAGGAAGAAGAACTCGCCTTCCTGCGAGCGGCGGTTCAGCACCAGATGCGCATGGGGGTGATCGCGGTCCTCATGCACCGCAATGATGTAATCGAAATGCCCCTCATCAGTCTGGAAGAAGCGCTCGGCCACATCCGTCGCGATGTCGCGCACATCCTCGCCGCGCGTGCCGATGGGGAAGGACATGAGCATGTGGGTGGTCTGCCCGAGCTTGGGTTTGAAGCCCGCATCCCACCGCTTGGCAAAGCGCTCGGTCAGGTCCTTGATGTCCTTTGCCTCGAGCTTCGCCTTGCCATCCAGGAACCCGCTACTGTCCACGATATGAGTGGACTTGGTGGTGAGGTAATCGAGCTGGTTTGCGAGCTGCGATTTGGTATGCGTCCCCCCGCCCCGGATCGCCTTGAAGACCGCAGGCCGGTGTCCCGCTGCCGCGCGCACAAGCTGGCTCTGCTTGGCGACATGCAGCCCCTGCATCGAGCCCCGGATCCGGCTCCAGCCATCCCGGAAGACCTCGCCGGTGACAGCGTCGACTGCATCATTCAGCCGCATGGGCAAACTCCCTCAGCGCGGCCGTGGCCTCCAGCTGCATCGCGTCGCGACGGCGCCGCAGGAGCAGGTCGATCTCGTCAGCAGAATCCAGAATGAACCGCGCCAGCCCACGCATCTGCGCAAGGCGCAGTTCCGAGAATTCGGCACCAGTCCCACCATCAGCCCCCTGCCCCTGCCGGTTGGCCTGCGTCATCCACTTGGCGATCTGCGCGACCCCATTGCCGACCTCGTGCAGAGAGGCCCTGTAGCGCTCCATCTCGGCCGCCATCTGCGCGTCCGGAACGAACACTCCGCCCGCCGCCTGAATGAGCCGCCGCAGCCCTTCGGCTCGGCTCTCGATTCCGGCCTCGGCCAGCACCTCGTCGAGCGCCGCAAGCTCCGCAGCCGTGACTTTCACACTGACCGCTGAGACCGGAATAGCGGCATCCGTCTGGCGCTCGGCATCAGCTTTGAGCGTGTACTGAATCGCCCGCACCGACACGCCAAAGCGTTCCGCCAGCACTGAAGTGGAAACGCCTTCCACGGCTTCGCGAACGATCTCCATGCGGTCCGCATCTGTGAGGCGTTTTGAGCGAGACATGCGAAGAAAGACCCCCTATTTCCTGCCACCTTCCACCAAGGCTGACCCCACCTTACGATAATATAACAATCTGTCAATTATATACTTACGTGGCATTCAGGCTCAGGCAGCCTTGGTGTCCGCTTCCCCCGCAGCCCGTAGGGGCGCGGGCCTGCCCCCTCGCCATCAAGAACCCCACCTGTCCAATGGGTCCCCTTCCCCAGCACCGCCCGAGAGTCTGGCCGAACGCCAAGTGTTCGGACGGAACCGCGGGCGGGCGCAAACCCCACCGACAGGGCGGACAGTCAGGGTCAAGGAGGGCCAGATTTGGCTCCGCCAAATCTCTGCCGCAAAAACCGGGAGGCCCTGGCCGATAGGTTTTTGCGGATGGCCCCCTTGAGGCTGACTGTCCGCCCTGTCGCGGCCTGATCATTCCGGGGAGAGTGCGTCCGTTGAACGCGCAGGGACCTGCACCAAGAGGAGGTCACCTCGGGCGATCTGGCCGCCGGACACGGCATCCCTGTAACAGGGATCGGGCCGCCCCAAGATCGTCCTGGGGCGGCCCATCCTCGCCAGAGGATTTAGTCCTGGGGATCTTTCGCGCTCGGTGGGAACATCACCAGCTCCGAGACCGCGACCGGGAAGTCGAGCTTGAGGCTGAAGAACTCCGATCCATCCCCGTTGCGGGTGTTGCGGAACATCGCGCCGACGCGCTGAAAGCGGGTGCGCTCCTGGCCATCGGTATCGGTGAACTTGACGGGAACGGTGGCGACGTAGTGGTTGGTCATTTGGGTTACTCCTTGTTGCGATGGGGATCACCCGGCACGGGGGCAAGAGGCCCGGTCGCAAGCGCAAATGCGGAGGGTCTGCGGCCAGCCGTGGAAGCCGTATTTGTGCTTGCCGAAGCGTGAGCTGAGGGCACGAACGGGCCGACCCCGTGCGATCCACATCAATGAGCAAAAAGGAGAGATCCCGATGAGCCTTGCCATCACGCAGCTGCCACCATCCGCGTCCGAGTCACGGCGAGCCTAGCCGGGGTGCTGACGGAGCCCGCCCGCGTGGATGCGATGTTCCGAAACACGCCCCGAGGGATGCGCAAGTCTTCAGCCTCAAGTGCGACGTCTCGACCCCTCGGTTTTGCGCTGATGACGATGTGCGTGGTGCGCACCATCCCCAGCCCGTACCGATGTGGATGGGCCGAACTCTGACGGACCGGGTAGAGGGATGACGGTGCTGGGCGTCGCAGCCTGTCGATCTTGCGTAACCGACCGCCCGCGCCATGAGACATGACGAAAGGGCCGCGCCAAGCGCGACCCCCTCTCTTCAATCCTGCGACGCCTTCTTCACCGGGTCAGCAACCCGCATGACCGTCAGACCTTTCGCTTCCGCCTTCTGGCCGAGGTTCAGCGCGACCCCGTTGCCACCGAAGAGAACAACCCCCGTCGCCGCGAACTTGTCGTCCAGCATCTCGTCATTGCACTTGAACGGTGCCGCCCGCCCGTGCGCGGACCAGCGCGGATCAAAGCGCGCCTGTGCTATCCCGCGTGCCCGAGCCCACCGAGCCGCAATCATCTCCGCCCCGTGCTTGCCACCCTTGTGGCAGAGGAAGATCTCCTGATTGCGGTTCTGCCTGATCCGTTCGCGAACCTTGTCGAGCGTGTTGAAGATCACATCGACATCGGTCCAGTCGGTTGCGCCCGAGACGATCAGAGGCACGCCCTCGACCTTCGACTTCTCGGCGGTTTCCCGGTCGTGCTGCTCCAGCAGTTGCCGCGCCTCGAAGACCGCCCCGGTCTCTTGCGCCCGGACGTTTGCGCGCGACCCGGCTGCCGGGATGAAGGCGTGACCGGTCTCGATCTCGTAGCATTCCGCCGCTGCCTCGCTCATCACCTCGATGGCGCCGACAATCTCGCGCAGCTGCAGGAAGCGCGCCTGCGCGTCTTCGAGCGCGGTCTCGGCGATCTCCGATCCATCGTGGGATTTTGCCAACGCGCCGATCTTGTCGGCGGTGCGGTCGACCTCCTTGCCGAGCGCCACCTTGCGCCGCTGCAGGATCGTGGCGAGCCCATGCGCCAGCGGTTCGATTTCTGCCTCAAGGCCGGTATTGCGCAATTGACCAAGCAGAGCCTCGAAGCTTTCGCGGATGACGTGGTCGGTCAGGATGTGATCTTCCGGGATCGGCAGCTGTGCGTCCTTTTCCGTGAGCCCGAAAAGCTCGATGGTCTCGTAGGTGTTTGCGGTGTCGTAAGCCATGTCTGGTCTCCAGTGTTCGGTTCCAAGGCCACCACGTGAGTGTGGGGGCATGGCCGAATGCCTGGTTTCCGAATCTGCCCGGGTCAGGGACGGCGCAGCCGCCGGCTTGCCGGGCGCAAAAGTTTTCTGCGCGCAGCACCGGACACATGCGCACCCTCACGCACGGGACCGCACCGCGCCACGGGCCCCGCCCTCGCCGAAAAGTTTTGCGATCCTTGACGCGGGCTGATTTGGGGGCCATCCGGAGGATATGCTTCCGCACTCATGTGTGTGTGTTTTGACGGTAGGTTTGCCCGACCCGAGCAGGCAAACGGCCCGACCGGACGCGGGAGACGGATGGAGCGGCGGGATCGTTTTGCCCCGCAAAACAGACCAGAGCGCAATCCGGCGGAGCGGCCGGGGAGGGACGTGCTCGCGAGGCGGGCAAACCGGGGGCCTGGGTGCAACGCCGCGGTGAGGCCGCATGGCCGAATGCGCGACGGACCGCAGGGCCGTTCTCCCCTGCGACACGCGAAGCCGAGCTGGGGAGGCCGGAAGGCTATGTCTTTAGTTTTCGTTGAGCACAATAATCGCCTCGGAACGACGCATCCCAAGAGCGCTAAAAATCTGTGGGACTCAGCCGCCGAGGTCAAAAGCGGAAATTCGCTGCACCGTGCGTGAACTGGTAAGATGCGGACGAAGCTGCCGTTGCAATGCAACAGCAGAATTTCGACTCTACGTTGTTTAAGAGCTAAGCGAGCAGCGTTTCGAACATTAACGTGGCCAGAACTCCAAGTATGAAAAAAGTGGCCGAAATGATAATGTCACGATTCCTCCGCGCAACTATCAAGTACCGATCCATGGCGGACTGAGAAAGTTTGGCTAGGTCATGTTCTAGCTTAGCGAGGCGATCATCCGTATATCCGTTTGATCCAAGGACTTTCTTGGGGCGCTCTCCGAGCCTCCCGTTGACCAGTTTGTCTACAATTTCTGTTTTATCCTTACAGAATGCAAACGCATCCTCCTCCGAGTACCTTGTATACAAGTCCCAGAATTTTCCGCCAGATTTCACATACTCTGCAGATACAATTGAGCGCAGAACGTTTGCAGCAAGCGCTTTTTCCAGTGTGATCCCGGCCTCTTCTGAGAAATCCTCAAGTTCGTAGGTAGTTGCTGCAACAACAATAGAATTCCTACTGTCGTGACAGAACTCCCCAAAATTGCTTCGGGCAAACCAGTTCCCCTCCAATGCATTTCGAAATACGAGGACGTTGCACCACGCCTCTTCATCAATTGCCGGAAAATCGAAAAAGTAGTCATCAGGCACAACCTGACCAGATGGGATGTTTACCTTGGAGGCGCTGTCAAAAGACAAGTTAGCTGACAAGAAATGGCTGTGCCTCAGATGCCTAAGAAAGATGTCTTTGTCCAAACCTCTCGCTTGACGCCCAACAAATAATACCCGGACTCGTCTGTCTAGTGTGCTCAATTCTTACGCCCCATGAGTTAAACATAGCTATGCGAGGACCACTCTAGCGCACTTCTTGGGTAGAGAAAGAAGACATTCCTTTAGATCGCAGCATTCGGGAGGTTTGGGCTCATTGCCGACTTTCGCTGCGATACATATCGCGGCAATGACGCTTTACGGCCCATTCCTGCCGTTGGCTCAAGGATCAATATGCTGCGGTCGCAGCCCGCATTACCGACATTCGTGCAGTATGCAGCATTCTCTCTTTGGGAATGACCGGGTCGCGGGACAATGTGTGCTTTCGCCGCGCATGCGCTAATGGCGGCAACTCTATTTTTCTTTGGCGTCGAAGGCTTCTGTGAAGGTTCGTGACCCGATGCGTCACGAGTGGGCCCTCAGCTTGGAGTACGTCAGCTCTATGGGGTTCAAATCGAAAGAGAACGGTGGCAGGTAGCCCACGCGACAACCATTTAGATATCCAGATTGTGCGTGAGCAGGCATTGCTGATATCTGCTCTGGCGGCAAGAATCGTGGCTGATTTCGTATCTGTGTTCGTGGTGAGCCGGTCATCGACCTTCCGCAGCGAAAATGGAAGCCGGGCATGCTAACGGCGAGGGTGGGTCGGTATTTGCCAGGCCTCAAGTCAAGTTCTTCTGAAAACTAAGAATCAAACGGATCAAGATTGACGCATTCGTTTTTTTATGCCGTAGTTTTACCTTAGGTCAACTTCTCGGGGATGGCGCAATATGAATTTGTTAGGCTGGGATACTATATATGTGTCAGATATCGTCGAGATTAATACCGAGCTTGGCGACTATACAGCCTCTATCAAACAAAGCTTAAACGCGAGTGAAAGCGGAGCATCGATTCAAGCTGAACTTGGGCGATGGCAAATTGTCCGGGGCGGCAGCGGAAAATATGTGCGCATCGCCATCGAGATTACGCAGGGCACGTTGAAGTTGTCTGATACATCTGTTCAACTTTCTGGTTGCAAAGTTCTTTTGAACATCAAGCTATCGCTTCTACCTGCCCCGACTGGCGGTGGACAACAGTTGGTGTTCGATTTTGAGGCGGCTGGAAAGCCTGACGCTGCAGCCACTGTAACACCTGTCAGCCCAAATGGGATCATTTCACCAAAAGCCAGCCTGACACCGTTTCAGGAGGCAATGTTGGGAATGGAAGTTGCCAAAACGCTTGTTGCCAATGCAGGCAAAGTCGCCTTTGTTTTGGCCCACATCGAGCCATTTGGATCAAGCGGCATCAGCTGGCTGGAACCGAAGAAATGCGCATTTTCATATGGTGAAGAGGTTGGGACCAATCGCCAACTCTTGGCAATTTTTGCGGTCACAAACAATCGCTCTATTACCGGCCTGCCGACAAACTTGAGCACCGGCTTGCTGGCTTCTGATTGCAATGCTGGAATGGCCATAAGCGAGACTTTGTTCCTCAAGAATGTTTTCGCGCCCGCCTATGCAAAATCCTTGCATACGAGCGTTGCCAATCTTGCGGTTTCTGGCCCCCGTGATTTTTTTGACTTTGACCAACACGAACGAGGTTTCGATAAGGAATTCCTTGAAACCCTTGACACTTTGGTCGGCACTGATTGGGGCGCGAATGCACAGGATACACTGCATACAAAACATCACATTGACCTGCATCATATCAAAGTTGGTCTGATCACCTATGACCCAGTGATCGACGGCGCCTCGGCGGTGGTGTCCGACGATGTAATTTCAACGGCGCTGCATGGGCATTGTTCTCTGAAACTTGGGATCAACATGACCTTTCATTCGTCATCTGTCATGACCGCAACCTTCGATGCAAAATCGCAGTCGGTCAAATTCCACGTCAAAGGAAAGCCTGCATTTGCAAAGAAGGTGCACGTGCCGCCCCTTTTGAATTGGGCCAAACTGATCGACCTGATCGCAGGACTTATTTTTGATGCGGTTGTTGCGGCGATCGGGTCTGCGCTAAGCGATGCGATCAACCGGGTCACGTCCAGCAAGAAAATCTCAGAACACGCGATTGCGGCCGTGACCTGGGGAGGGAAAGGTACCTTTAAGCCGATCCGCGGTGGGTTGGCCTCAGCATTTTATATTCAAGGCAATTATTAGGAAGTTGAATTCAAATGTCCGACCAACTTGACACACATAATTGGAGCATGGTTGCAGCTGTAACCTATGATGAGGTGAATGCCGCAATCGCCGCGCAAGCGTCTTCGCCCACGCAACTTCAGATCACCGACACTGACAAAGAAGGCAACACAACAATCCTTGATGCCACATGTGGCCCCTGGACGTTGACGACCGGGGGCGCGGGGCAGAATTTGATGATCCACGTACCGATCACTGGTGGGACGATCACATTTCTTGGCAAAGAATACGACCTCTCGCCAGCTTCGACGATCTTCAAGGTCTACGCAAAGTTCTTTGATCATACGCCTGACCAAACTGCCGGAAAAAAGAACCTGCGCGTCACCGCAACCCAGGAATCGACGGGCGACAGATCGTCGGCCACTGAGCCCGCGCCCGCGCAACCCTCTGGGATGGCCCAAGCAATGCTGGGGTTGATGCTGAACAATTGGGTGCTGAAAAATATCGAGGAATTTGGCAATGTCTTTGCTGTCGTCGATCTTGAAGCGCAGTTCGCAAAGTACAAGAACCTTGGCTGGATGCGCCCATGGTACATCGGCTACGCCTGTGCCGAGCCGAGTGAAACACCCACGACCGCCAATTCTGTATTCGGTGTTCTGGCGTTGATTGATGAGCCGCCGACAGAAGCCCAGAAGCAGGCGATGATTCAAAAAACAACGTATTCGGTCGATCTTCAGGCGATCCCAAATGGTGCTGACGGCGGTTTGGTTTTGGCACCGGAAGTGTTCTTGAAGCATATGATGCTTCCCGCGGTTCCCTATATGTTTCAAACGGTTGAAGACGCAAAGGATGTCCCAACCTCAGATTTCGTAATTTTCAACGACGGGCGATCAATTCAAAACTTGAAAAAAATCAAAATGCAGGGGATGCAGTTGGATCCTATAGGCAAAGATGGAAAGCCCGATAAGAAGAACCCTACGACTGTCTATCCGACAGTACCCAAGAAGGCCTTTAATCTGGAAGTTGATGGTCAGTACCTTTCAATCACAGCAAACGATATCACCTTCAGCGGCGGCCCTGGCATTACAGTGAAATTGAACTACCACGGGCAACTGACAATTTCATTGCAGGAAACCACCGATCCGCTCGGCAAAAAGGTCAAAGCACTGCAACTGAACGATTACACGAATAACACCGACGGCAGCGTTGAAACCGCAAAATGGGTCAACATCGTGAACATCGTGGGCGGGGTGGTTTCACTTGTTGGGGCGATTGTGGGTTTCGGTGCCAGCCGGATTGTCAAGGCGGCATCCGGCGCAGTTAACGCCGCCACTTCGGCTACTGTGGACACCACCATCGCGGTCACAGATGACGTTTCGCTGACCTCGGAAGCAACGATCAGCTGTTGCCGGGGTATTTTCAAAGGAAGCGTAGCCAGCATTACGGAGCTGGGTGCCCGTTTTGCAGTTATCTCCAAAGTGGCAGCAGCGGCCGCCTTTGTTGGGGGGACGGTGACCGGCATCCTTTGGATTCTGAAAGGGGTTGCGGGGCTTAACTCTAAAACGCAATTCGATATGGCCGATTTTATTGAAGACGGGCTGTTTGAAGCGCTGACGTTTCCCAATGGCGGTGCCTACAAGCTGACCTCGGCGCAGCTGAAAGGTGTCCTTTTGATGGGGCTTGAAAATACAAACAAGAAGGGATGAACAATGGGACTTGATATTTTTAACTGGGATGTGGTCGGCGCGCTAAACTACGATCAGGTGAATGCGGCGATCGCAACTTCCGGCGCTTCCCCGACACGATTGCAACAAACCGCCAGTGCGGGCGGTTCTTCGATGGACATCACCTGTGGAACCTGGCGTTTGACCACCGGTGGTTCAGGGGAAAACATACTGATCGAAGTGCCAATTACAGGCGGCACTGTAACCATTCAAGGCAATGACTTCACACTTGACCCTAGCACCTCGACAACATTGTTTTCGGTCGATGCCTCGTACCTTCCACAGCCAGGCAACAGCGCACGACGCGAATTGCGGCTAAGCGACAAGAGGCAATCAGGCACGCCACCCAGCGCCTCACCCCCGACACCGGCGCAAGCGAATGTGCTGGTCCAGGCTGAATTGTCCGCTTTGCTGACCGAATGGGTTCAGACCAACCTACAGGAATTCAATCATGTGTTCGCGGTCGTGGACCTTGAGGTGGAATTCGAGCATCAGCCGGGCTTTACATGGATGCGCCCGTGGCACATTGGCTATGCGGTCAAAGAACCAGATTCCAATGCTACCACAGCTAACAGCGTTTTCGCCGTTCTGGCATTGATTGACGAGCCCGGCTCTCAGGCAGAAAAAGACGTGCTAACCAGTCGGCTAACCTACCAGGTTGATCTGGGCGCGATTCCGGCCGGAAAAGATGGGGGGCTTGCTGTCAGTTCGGCCAAAACGCTGAAGCACATGTTCTTGCCAGTGGCACCTTTGATGTTTGGCAACAAAGACGACTATCCGCCGATGTCCGACTTTACGCTTCACAACGATGGGACCGCGATCAATAACAACAAAAAGCTGACCATGCAAAAGATGAAGCTGGATAACGGGAAAGAAGTTCAGCCTTACGTCAATGAGAATAACTTTGAAATTTCGATTGATGGCAAACGGCTGAAAATCGGTTTTGTCGATGCGTCCTATGACTATGCCTTGGGCGTTGTGATCAAGTTGACGATGCGATCTGAAAACTCTGTCAAATTGACCTCCGACAACCACTTCACGCTGAACGAAGAAAAAAGAACCGGTGGCGGGTCGGTTACGACGACGGTTGCGGTGGACGTTTTGTCGATTGCTGCGGGCGTCGTTTCATTCCTCGCGGCTTGTGTCGGTGCGGGCGCGGGGAAAGTGGCCAAAGTTGCAGAAGTCGCGGCCGAAGGTTTGGATGCGGCCTCCATCAGCCTGGAAGAGGTGTCAGGCGGTTCAGAAGCCGCGCAAGAAGCCGAAACCGCAACCATATGCGGAGGCATGATAACCGGCACAGCGCCCGAGCTGGAATCACTTGGCGCGCGGCTGATGACCGTTGCCAAAGTGGCCGGCGCCACATCATTTGTCTTTGGCACACCCGCCGTCGTGTACGGGATCGTCGCGGCAATCGCGAATGGCCAGTCTTCGATTTCCGGCGATTTGGAACCGTTTTTTGACGCGGCAATGGAAAAAGCGATGAGCTTTCCGAATACGCCAAAATACCGGCTCACATCGGCTGAACTGGATACGAATTTGATCTTTGGATTGACCAAGTCTTAAGGGGGTAAAAATGTCGGGTCTTGCACCAACCGATGGCTGGGATACCGTTTTCGGGATACGCCTTTCCGAGGTCAATGCGGCGCTGACAAACAGCGCCGCCTATCCGAAGGCCTTTCAGGTAGATGACCCTACGGATGGCATTATGGCACAGGGCGTATTTGGCAGTTGGCAAATTGCGCCGGGCGGGTCGAACCAGCTTGTGAATTTTGTCATTCCAGTACCCCAAGCGTCAGTAACTTTACCCGACAAGACGGAGGAACACCTTCAGGACGTCACAGTTCCGATCCTTTTGCGGATGGAATTTATTCCTTCCAATCAAAGTTTTCCTTCGGGCACGGGGCACGATCTGGTGATCTGGAACGGCAAGGAAAGTAAAGACCCGGCAGTCCAGGTGGGTCAAATTTCCTATGGTGGGCATGAACAACCATCTTTTGTGGCCCAGGCTGCGTTTTTGGAATTGATCGGTGCCTGGCTGAACGCCAACATCAGCGATTTTTCACATGTCTTCGCGACAGTGAATCTAAACCGAAAGGCCGATAAAGAATATCAATGGATGCAGCCGACTTCGACGGCCTATGCCTATTCCGATGTCGGCTATCAGGCGGAAGGCGTTCTGGCTATTCTCAACATGACCGAAGGTCGGTCAAGCTCTGGTCTACAACGGCAAATTAGTTCTTCAATCCTTGAAAAAGAACAACAAGCGGCATTCTTAATATCGTCGGCACGCCTGATAGAAAAGTTCATCCTACCGACACTGCCGAAGGTCTTTCCAGGCTCAAAAGTGGATGACTTCGAGATATCGAAAGACGGGTTGTCAATTCACAACAAGTCCAGCGTCCCTTACAAAGTAAAAGATAAGAAAAATAACACCTCTCATGATGTTACACTTGAAACACTCCAGGTTACCATGGACGGCACCTTCCTGCGTTTCGAAGCGGTTACATGTGCTCCGATCATTCCGGGAATCAAAGCCATGTGCCATACCATCAATGCGTTGAGCATTAAGCTTGCGCAAAAAGCAGATGGCAAACCTGGCGAGCAAACGTTCACATTTGAAGATGCCGAGCCCCCGCTTACCAATCACTGGCTTGACAAAGATCCAGCGATTGCGGTGACAGAAGAAATACTAACGATAGTTGCAATCATTGTGACCTTAATTATTATTTTCGTGACCGATGGTGCTGCAATTCTAATCGTTGCCGGAATCATAGGGGTGGTATTGGGGACAATGATGATAACCGAGGGCGTGGTTGGTCTGGTAGACAAAGACAACGGCCCCGCTATCGGCAAAGCCGTTTTGAACGCGACGGCTCCTATTTGCTGGAAAGACGCAGATGACTTTAAGGTTACCAAGGGGTCCCTTAACGGATCTCTGCAATTGATCGGGATTTCGAATGTTTCTGTTTCCGATTAGTGCATTTTTCCGGTACAACCTATAGGCCACCATCGTGCTTGGGCTTGATGAAGAAATTTGGGGTGGAAAATGAAGCATATCACATATGCAGTTGCAGTTTTGGTCGCAGCCATGTTCTGGGGCGTGTCTGTCAGTGCAGCGACCCTCGTATCGGTTTCGGGCGGGGGAACAGGTGGATTTGCCGCCGGACCAATTGGTGTTGGTACAACCGGAGATCAATATTACTCTGCATTAACCATCAGCTTCACGCTTGATGCGGATTACACGGGCGTATCCATCGACGCAGATGTTTTCTGTAGCAACTGCACTGGTAATGCCTATCTGACGACCGACCTTGGACCGGGCACGGGTGTTGGGGATCTCACACAGATTGATGCTTTTTCCGGCACCTATGGGTCCATCACAGGATTAACAACCATTTTCAGCGGGTTGTCCCTGAGCGCCGACACCTATTACGTGACCATCGCGGTCACGGACAGTATTCTGTCGTGGGGTAGCGGATCGCCGACCACATTCGGCGGGACCGGCGGGACCGCGGGACTGATTGACCTAGGCGCAGAGAACCTTGACGGCCTACGCGACTACGATTCAAGTTTCGTTTCATTGCAAAACACTGACAACCGTTTGGTCTATACTGTTTCTGGTGATGGTGTGATAACCCCGCCGCCGACCCCTGTAGTTCCCGCGCCTCCGGCATTGGCGTTGGCTTTGACCGGTTTTGTTGGTTTTGGTTTTCTGCGGCGGCGTAAGCGCCAAACCTGACATGTGCCCGGGTTGCGGTCCGCGCAAAGACACATTTCGCGCTCTCCTCAAGGCCAGCATGCAAGACGATAGCCATCAGGAACAACGGCAAAAGCCGACTTTGATACATTGTGCAGCATCTGTCAAAATGGGCTCCAAGCCGACCTCAGATGCAACGCAGCATCTTGTGATAAAGTGTTCCCGTCAACGTCGGGTTGTCGTTGTGGGAGGGATTGGCGGATCGGAGGATCAGTCATGGAAACACCAAACTTACCTGCCATTCGCGCACTTCGTCCTGCATGGAACAAGGGCCGTATCGTTGGCCAGAAACGCCCATTGAAGTGGTCCCATCTTTTCGGACAGGTTTGCAGCTTTGCTAAGGTGTATCGTTTTTAGGTTTCATGCTGCTTTTTGCTCTTCCAAGCTTGTCCAATATGCCTCGTTCGGCGTTTGCCGATCAAGCGCGGAATGAGGGCGCTCTGCGTTGTAGAATGCCATCCAGTTCTTGATGACCCTTCGGGCTTGGAAGCCGTCACTGATCTCTTCCAGATAGATCGCCTCTTGCTTCAGGCTGCGCCATAGCCGCTCGATGAAGATGTTGTCCAAGTATCGGCCACGCCCATCCATTGAGATGCGCACGCCTGCATCGGTCAGCGTGGTGATCCAAGCCGATCCGGTGAACTGGCTGCCCTGATCCGTATTCATGATCTCTGGCGGGCCGTATTTGGCGATGGCTTCGTTCAGCGCATCGACGCAGAAGTCGGCGTGCATCGTGTTTGAAAGCCTCCAGCTCAGGACTTTGCGCGTCGCCCAATCCATGATCGCCACGAGATACAGGAAGCCATTCCTGACCGGGACGAATGTGATGTCGGCGCACCAGACCTGGTTCGGTCGGTCGATCTGCATCTTCCTAAGCAGATACGGATAGACCGGATGCTGTGGATGCGGCCGGCTGGTTCTAGGGCGTTTGTAGATTGCTTCCAAGCCCATCTTTGCCATCAGCCTTCTGACGCGATGACGCCCAACAACAATCCCTTCTCGGCGCAGATAGGCCGCGATCTGGCGCGACCCGAAGAACGGGTAACGGGTAAAGACGCGATCAATCTCTTTCATCATCGCCAGCGTGTCCGCGTCGATCCCAACCGGTGTGTAATAGAACGCCGACCGCGACAACTGCACCAGTTTGCATTGCTGACTGATACTCAGATCGGGGTGATCGCGCTGGATCATCGCGCGTTTCTTTGCCGGGCTCACCTTTTGAGCCCTTCCGACAAAAAATCATTCTCGACCGCCAGCCTCCCGATCTTAGCATGCAAGTCCTTGACCTCAGCCTCCGTCGGACCTGTTTGCTTTCCCCCGGAGAAGACATCGGCCATCCCATCGATGGCTTGCCGCTTCCACGTGCTCACCTGGTTTGGATGCAATTGGTGCTTCGCGGCAATCTCCTGCACCGTCTTGTCGCCACGCAGCGCTTCCAACGCCACCTTGGCCTTAAACTGATCTGTAAAATTCCGGCGCTTTGCCATTATTGTATCCCTCCAAAGGTTTGGGATACACCTTAGCTGACTGTCCAGTTTTCCGGGACCACTTCAAACTCTCCTGGGGCGGGAGAATATGACGGATTGTTCTTCCAATGTAGGTTCAGTCTTTCAGTCAGGTTCTGCGAAGTTCCGTTGAAGTCCTTAAAGTCGACCGCAAGCCTGCTGAAGCTTTTGGGCGGGTGTTCGGGATCCCCTCCTGGGAAATAGTATTGCCAGCCTCCGCCGTAAACCGGGGTCGCGTCGATGGGTAATGCAGTATACCCTTCCGAACTGTTCTTCATGTAGGTGACGTCGCAGGGCCAATGATATTCATCGAAGATTTTATGTCGTGCGGCGTTTTTAGGCTGGTCGAACTCTGTATCGGCAAAAAAGGCTAGATGGCCTTCTGTCGGGCAACCAAGATTGCCTACAGTGGATGAGATTTGTGATAGGTCCAGTTGAGCCAAAAAATGCAAAGGCTGCTTGTTTGGACCGGTGGGCCAAGACATTTCTTCCGCAAGCCGAGGCAACCCACCGTACCAAGAGTGAACAGTAGACCATGCCGAATCTGCAGTGCGTCCGGGCGATGAAATGAGAGAAAATTGGGCCACTGGCTCTACAGTCCTCCTGCAAATGGAAACGAGCCACCACCGGCCTCAATCGATACTACAAGTCCACTTTCTCGGGGCAAGCGGTCATTCGGTCTTGGCGCAGCATCCGGAACTATGGGCTCTTTCAAGCAGTTCGCTGCTGACGCAAATTCTTCGCGGATGTTCGCGCTTAATTATGAGATGTTCGTGCGCAATGGCCACATCTGATCTGACTTAGCCGAGGGCAAATCGAAGCGCGCCCGGTCGTCAGACAAGCGGAAAACCGTGCCGGTGTCTGTAAGCCAAGCCGTAAACCGGGTGACGCATTTTCTGCTAAGTATTAGATCGAGCGCCGGAATCGAACCGGTGTACACGGATTTGCAAGACTAGGTATCTTTCTGAAAACGCTTGGAATTTTGTTTAGATCGCGGCCCGAATTCGCCGGAACATATGTAGAATGTTTAGATCTATTTGGTTGTAGTCAAGCCCAACAGATACTCCCTCAGTTCCTTAGCGGGTCGGATTTCTCGCTCTCACCCTTCAATACGATCCGCATCTGGTCGGCGGGAAGCGGGCGCAGAAGTTTGGATGCCGCTTCTGCCGTTCCTGTTAGCCAAGTTTCATAATCTTCGGGCGCAACAATGACCGGCATCCTGTCGGGATGAATGGTGCGCACCAAGTCGTTCGGTTTCGTGGTGGCAATCGAGTAGGTATCTTCCTCAACCAGCTCACCTTTGATGTTTCCCTTCCAATGCCGCCAAATCCCCGCAAATGCGAATGGCGGGCGTTCGTCGGGCTCCTCAGACGTGAGGCCGAACCAATAATACGTTGCGGGATTTCTGCCCTTCGCTTCACAAAAGGACGACGCAGGGACGAGGCATCGGCGTGACTGGAAGGATTCACGCCAGAATGGTGAAGTCTGCAACTTGTCGTCACGGGCGTTGTTCACGGCCCGTGGCAGGATCGGTAGCCCGGTCTTCTTGGACGTTTGCGGCATCAAAAAGCCCCAATGCATCCGAACAAGTTCCCGTGCCCCATCTGAAACACGCAGAACAGGGGCATGATACTTGGGGAAGATGGCGCTTAGCGGTTCCGCATTGCCCATGTAATCCATGCTTGGTTCGACGTTAAAGAGGCCGCGCATGGCGTCGGCAGCCGTCGTGTTGGAATAGAGATTACACATCCCGGAAACTTAGCGGTCTGGATCAGCACTGGCAAATGTTCTATCTTTGTTCCTTCACTATTTGTGTGCGAGGAATCATGCCCGCCGGTTATCCGCCGATCCATCCTCATCCTGGTAAGCCAGTTCGAACGATCCGCGATGCGGCACGTGACGGCCAACTAATGGTTCTGCGCTGCCGTCTGTGTCGCCGCTGTGTCCATTTCCTTGCAGCCGTGGTTGAGGCTTCCCACCCCTGCCACATCGCCCCCTTCGGCTGCTCAAAGTGCGGTTCCTGCGACTACGTCGATATTCAGTGGCGTAGCCCTGCTCCGGGGGACATTGGCACGCTTCCTATTCGCCGCCCCGTAGGATGGAAGCGGGTTTGGAAAACAGTGAGGTTTGGAAATGGTGACAAGTGAACGAGAGGGTTCGGCCCATAGCTGACCTTCGTGACTGGCGCAGCGGATGGCTGATGTCAGCACGTTAGCGACGGATGTCGAGAGGCTGCTCGGCCCGATGAAGCCTCAGCTGATGGTCACCGATCCGCCGTCCAGGGCTGGCAGAAATTCACCGGGAAAAAGCCGTTATCGATGGGGGTGGTCGCATTTTAGACGAGGTAAAAGCCGATCAGTCAGACGTCGCTCTACCGAGCGAACAAGATGCAGCCGCTTCTAAGTAGTCTTAGTTCTGAAGGAGAAATGCGTAATAGCAGGACTGAGAAATGCCCAACACCAACTCTCCGTGAATTTCGCCAATCGTGCCGCACCAATCGCCATCGGTGAACACGCTCTGTGTGTGGCCGCCTGCAGGGAGATAGGCAATGCGACGGGAGTTGTAGTTGTAAAAGTTGATGATTCCACCTTCGCCGAAAACATAGTATCCAAGCGCTTTATTATCCTCTGTGACGAGATTTCGCCCGCCGCCAACGCGATTGGCATAATTACTTGGGCTGTTCTCGTACTTGCTGGGGCTGTTTTCGTATCTGCTGTCGGAATTTTCGTACGTGCTGGAGCTATTCTCATATTTACTAGGACTGTTTTCGTATTTGCTGGGGCCAATCTCATAAGGAAGCGCGCTAGGGTCAATTATGACTGTAAGGATGTCTGCGACCGACGCCTCGGGCGCAGACATTAAGGCAATTACAAGGACCGAGAGAACATTTTTCATGGTGAGCCGTGCAACCTAACGCATTACGAAGTCAGAAATCGCCTGCTCTAAGCGCGCCCTGGAGCCCGGCGAGACGGCAATAGAAAAGTTGGCTTGCACTACGCAGCCACGGATGTGCTGCATCTTCATGGCGGTCTCAAATAAAGTCGCTCCCGAGCCGAGAATGTTCATCTCTGTCACCGCAAACCCAATGAAAATGCCTGGGCTCGATATCGTGGGCTCGTATTTCAAGTGACGGCCCGTTGCGCCGGTTCCAGAGAGATTGCCTTCAATAACTTGGTCGATTTTTGTTTGCATCTCTGGAGAGGGACCCTGAAAAGCTGCCGCGAACTCTGCACGAAGCGCGCTGAAATCATCTTCGCTAATTCTACCTTGGAAATCTTCGAGTCCGCGAAGTGAAAGGACAACAACTTCCAACATGCTTGCATCATCTGTTACGTAAGCCGCACCAACCTCGTTTGTTCTGTTCGGATTGCTCCGGAGAATTTCAACTGTCTCAACATCGTTGGAAAGCGCGGCCCATTCCCCTGACCGGTCTACAACAATGCTCGATGGGCAAGATCCTACGGTTATTTCTTCTGCGAGCGCTGCAACTGGGCCCGTCATAAAGAGAACAGCAAGGGTGGTGATTGCTTTTGCATACATCATATCAACGAAGTTTAGCCGGAATTCACCATGCTCTCCATCAGGCCTGGCTGGACGAAAAGCATGAAAACCAGGATGAGCATAGAAACGCCAAACAGCCACGTGCTACGATTTTTCTTTGCGGCCCAGGTAACTAGATATGCTAGCCCCCAGCACGCTACGGCCTTTCCGATGCCCTCGGCGTAGGGGCTTTCCAAGGGACCAGGAAAAACAATCGCATTCAAAATCGCAGCGATAACGGCGAATGCCACAAAGGCTAGGGAGTTTTTCACTAAAATGGGCATCCTATAGCCTTTGTTAATTAACGGCGTCGCCAACTCTGGCGGAGTGAGGTGCGAGGTCAAGCAGTAAGATCTTCGACGAGCGCGCATTTCGCAAGCCATTGCACGCGGTTAGCTGTCGGTCAAGGAGCCATCCACGTCACTTCTCGGCAGGCTATAGACCCGCCCCCGATCCTAGACCTTCTCCGCGGTCACTTCGAGCCCGAGCCTCTTCTTCAGCGCCCCGGCCATCGCGCCGCGCACCGTGTGCGATTGCCAGCCCGTCGCGGCCATGATTTCCTCGGTGGTCGCGCCGTCCGTCGCTCGCAGCATGTCGATCAGCGTGACCTGCTTCATGCCCTCGCGCGGCGTGCTCGTCTTGGGTTCGGGTTCGGGGGCAGCGGAGGTGTCAGGTTCGATGTCGATGGCGGCAAGGCCTATGTCGGTGGCAACCAGCGTGACGCCGTGCCCGTCGCCAGTCTCTCGCCAGCCGCACTCCCCCTTGCGAATGTCTTCTACTTGCGCATCGCTGCCGTTGATCAACGTCGTAGCGAACGTCCGTCTTCCGCCCACTACGACGGTTCGACTTCATTCCAATGAGCATTCATTGGCAAGCTCGCTGCCCTAGTCGCGATGTCATCGTATCTGACCGGCATGAAATCCCACACATCAACCCCGACATTTACCGAGTTTGATGACCCTTTCCAGTTGTCATGGACATGCCCAAAGAACTGTAGTGCCCCGCGTCTTGCATGGTTCCACGTAATCATCGGGTAGTGGCACAGGGTATTCAGTTGCTTCTGTGGCCCATCACGCAATTCGATGAATGGCGAAACAGTATCCCAGTCCAGTTCCAGCGTGGGCTGGAAATCGTGGTTGCCAGTGATCAGGTGCTTGCGCGCTCCGGGTAGTTGGTTGAAGACCTCGTTCAGAAACGGGACATCCTTTGCCTTTCGACCAAAGGCGAAGTCGCCGATGATCCACAGATCGTCATCTGGTCCGACACGGTCCGCAAGGTTCTTGAGCATGGTGGCATCCATGTCGTCGGTATTGGCGAAAGGCCTATTACAGAACGTGATAATATTTTCATGCCCAAAGTGGGTATCCGCCGTATACCAATGCGCCATTCTGTTCGTGTCCAACTCTGAGTACCCAAGCCCCTTCGGGCTCTTCGGTTGCATTCGCTGCGGACGAAACGAACGTCTCCAATGCACGCTGGGTTCCTTCAAGCATACCAGCACAGAAAAAGGGGAACCGTGATCCCACGGCTCCCCTTGCAGTTCAGATGTTCAAGCCTCGTACCAAGGTCACGCGACCAGCGACAGCCCCGCGCCCGCATCGTGCGACGGCTCACCGCTATCGATGAACGGGATGATCGAGAAGGTCTGACCGCCGCGCTGCTCTTCGTTCTGCACGGCGTTCACGCGCAGATCACCATCGGGCGTGTTGATCAGCAGCGAAAGGTAGTCATTGCCCGTGCGGCTGCTCTTGGCCATCCACGCCGAGCCAACGCGGATCGGCGTGCCCCGGGGCGAGCTGACCTCGATGCGGTAGTCTGGGTGGGTCTCCTCGGACTTGTAGCTGTTCTCGATCAGCATGAACTCCAGATCGAACATCATATTGGCGATGTAGCCGGTGAAGGCGTTGTCAGCGTCCATGGCGGTGAGCTCGCCCGAGATCGAGCCGGATTTCATCAGGCCGTTCGAGACCAGCGGGATGATCTCGAATTCGCCGCTCTGGGCCGCGCGCGCTTCCTTCGTCTGCACGGCATTGACGCGGAACGGGCCCAAACCGACATCGATCTGCATCGAGATGTAGGGATTGCCGCTGGTCGTGCCGGTCTCGTTCCAGGCCGTACCGATGCGCACCTTGCGGCCAGACTTGTTGACCGCCGTCACGTCGTAATCCGGGCTGCGTTCGGACATCTTGGCCCGCGCTTCCAGCTGGATGGCGATATCAAAGCGCGTCGAGTGGATCATGCCGGTGTACTCGGCGGCTGCGGTCTCGACATTGCGGGTGAGGGTTCCTGCGAACATGGGATATTTCCTTTTTGGATTGGCCGGTGCCTGACGTTCTTGCCAGCGCATCCGGGATTGCTTTCTCGACCCCTTGAGGGATCACAAATCAGAAAGCCTTCTTTCCTTTCAGCCTCGCCCACGGGTCAAAGCTGCCGTCCGAGTGGGAATGCCCCCGCGCCTCCGGGTGCTACGCCCCTCCCCTGCCCGTCTGGTCTTGATTGGCTGCCCGGATTTTCCGCGCCGTCCTCCGATCGCGCGATGAAGAACTCCGCCTCTTTTCCGTTCAACCGTTGCCCTTCCCGGTCGGTCAGGCCGATGCAGCTACCGTTCGGCACATAGGTGATGAGGTACTGACCGAGCCGGTCCTTGTGGACAATGTAGCTAGTATTGGTCCAATGCACGGTCTGGCCGGCATCGACGGCCGCCTTGATTTCATCGAGTGTCATAAGGTCCTCCAGACGACGAATGGTGGGGAAACGACGCAAGAAGCCCGATCTTCCAACCGGGCTTCCGTGCGGCATTCAATTGGCAAAAAGCCGGGTCCTGTCAGGCACTCTGCGCCGCTTGCATCGCGCGCGCCGCCATCCAATCCTTGAGGCCAAGAACTGTTCTGCCGGCGGCGACCTCGGAGGCCCAGGCAACCCTTGGGTCGCCGCAGGGCTCGGAGCCGACATGCCGGTTGATATGGCCATTGGCCATCCATGGCTCGGGCTGGATCCGTCGCAGCCAGTCCGCCATGCTCGGGATACGGCCCTGACAGTCTTCGCGGACATGCTGCTCGCCGATCCAGCGCACGGGTATGTCACGACCCGCGCTATTGGTCAGGGTCAGGCCGAAAACCCGTTCCGCCTCGAACAGGCCTTGAGCGTGGTGGCGCATGGCTCGGTGCGTGAAAAGCGCAAGGTGCTCTTTCGAGGCATCGAACCAGTCATGTATGGACTGATAGTCAGACGTCACCCCGCCGAATTTCCGGGCAGAGCTTTCAGCATGATGAAGCGGATGGGCCATCTCAAAGACCCTCGACATAGCTGTGCGAACATTCGACATAGCGGTCCGCGTGATCGAGGGTGATGCTGTCTAGTGCTATGTCCCAGGTCAGCGTGCCGTAGCCGCCCTCGTTATTTTCGAACCCCGGGTGATGGTGATAGGCGAGCGACCAGGCGAAATCGCCAATCTCTGTGGCAAGCGCCTCCGGCAGTCGGATCTCTGCAGGCTGAACCGTCACATCCTCGACATTGCCGGAGTCGCCATAGCCTTCGTATTCGGCAGTCACCTCGCTGATGCCAAGCGCACGTAGTTGCGCGAGCAGCTCCGCTCGAGATGCCTTCAAGGTGGTTTCGCGCTCTGCACGCCACTGAGCCGCCATTGCGGCATAGTCGATCTGGGGATTGGTCATGGGTCTGTCCTCTTATCTGCAATTGGGGGGCCGGGCCTGGCATTGGTCAGCGCGCGCCCGGAAAGCGCAGATCGGCCAAATCCCGATCCACGCCGCCCGACCGGAAGCTCGCTTTGACTCTTCAGGCGGCTTGTTCTGACGTCATGGCGGCTTCCTGCCCCACGATCCGGGCCAGAATGCTTCCCGTGTCGATCCCGTCCCCATGCGGCAGGAACACCCGCAGCTGGAAGGCGATGATCTCCGTGAAACACCCCATTGCCTTGAGGCCATCAATCATGCCCCGATCCGCGCCGCCCAGCTCGAGGCGCATCTCGCCTGCGACACGGCGACAGGTCAGGGTCAGACCCCGGCCCAGATCGACAGGCGCGGTGGTGCCGAGGGCGGCGGTCAACATCTCCTGCGGTGTTTGCGGGTCGGAGACGAGGAAGCGGGCGCGCAGCGCGGCCGCCCCTTCCTCGCTCAGAGTCCGCCCGATCATCGCGGTCGCCCCGTCGGGCGTGACCCGGTAGATGCGCTCATTGGTGGTCGGAATGTCCTTCCAGATCGGCAACAGCAGCCCTGTCAACAGGTAGAGCTTGGTCGTGGTGGTCTTGGGCAAGGAGGCAGCCTCGGAATCCCAAAGCCTTGCAAACTCGGGCTTACCGATGTTCTCCCAGGCCGAGGACCCGAACCGCGTCTCCTCCAGATAGCTGGACCCGTTTGGCCGCACCGCCTTGCGCATCAGCGTGACAATGTCCTCGTCATACATCTGCATAGGGCGCGCCGAGATGAGCGCCGCGCGGCCGGAGGCGCGATTGACCATCGGCAGCTTGTCGGGATTGCGCGACAGGGCGTCATCCGCCGACAGCACGTGGGCCGGGTCCGTCACCTCGAGCCCGATGATCCGCGTCACCGCGCCGGATTTCGGGCAGGTCCAGAGATCCTCGGTGGAGACCTGCTCGATCCTTTCGCCACGCAGGGTTTCCACGCCGAGATCGAGCGTGCCCGCCGCGCGCGCCCGTTCAGTCTGATCGGCAATCCGGCGCATGAACTCGGCAAAGAGCGCGTTCTGCATGTGGATGGGCAGGGCCAGAACCCGGTTCAGAAACCGCTGGATCGGGGGCAGCTCTTCAAGGAGCACGCCGTCCTTGTCGATCAGTCGCAGGGCCGTCCAGTCGGTGAAGCGCTCATAGGTCATCGCCTCGGCGCGCCCGGCGGCAAGATCGGCATAGTAGCCACGCAGTGCGGCCCGCGCGATCGGGCTTTCGAGATTGTCCTCCTCGCGGAACATGCCCTGCGAGCCGGTTTCTCGCTGGCCCTTGGTCAAGGCCCCCAGCTGGTCGAGGCGCTTGGCGATCGTCGAGGTGAAGCGCTTCTCGCCATGCACATCGGAGGTGCAGACCCGGAAGAAGGGCGCGCTGACCTGGGCCGAGCGATGCGTGCGGCCCAACCCCTGGATGGCCGCATCGGCGCGCCAGCCGGGCTCCAGCAGGTAGTGCCGCCGCCGTTTCTGGTTCTTCGCCGTTTGCGCCGCGTGATAGGACCGGCCCGTCCCGCCCGCATCCGAGAAGACCAGGACATTCTTCTCACCATCCATGAAGGCTTGGGTCTCCGACGAATTGCTGCTGGCGGCGCGCTTTTCGATAAAGAGATGGCCATCCTCGGCCTTGAGGGGCCGGATGGACCGCCCCGTGACCTCTGCGACGGCCTCGTCGCCAAAGGTCCAGAGGATCTGATCGAGCGCCGAGGGGATCGGAGCCAGCGTCATCAATTCCATCATGGCCGCGTCGCGCAGGGCAAGCGCCTCGCGCGAGACAACCAGCGCGCCGGTCTCGTCCCTGAGCGGCTCGGCCACCATATTGCCGTCGATCTCGACCAGCTTTTGCGCGTGGATCGGGAAGGCCTGTTCCAGGTAGCCCAGAACATAGTCGCGCGGCGTCAAGGCACCCTCGACGAGCTCGTCTTTCGCGTCCATCGTTTCAAGCCGACGTTTCAGCAGACTCTCGCCGGTCGAAACCACCTGGATTACACAAGCCTTGCCCGCTGCAAGATCGTCCTTGATCGCGCGGATGATGGTCGGGGCCTTCATGCCCATCAGGAGATGGTTGAAGAAACGCTGCTTCGTGCTCTCGAAGCGGGACTTGGCCGAGGCGCGAGCGGCCGAGGCATTGGTCTCGCCAGAGGCGTCGTTGACGCCGGTCGCAGTCAGCGCGGCTTCGAGATTGTGGTGGATCGTCCGAAACGAAGCCGCGTATGCGTCGTAGATCTCGATCTGGGCCGGAGTGAGCGCGTGTTCTAGCACGTCATACTCCACCCCATCAAAACTGAGGGCGCGCGCCGTGTAGAGCCCGAGCGTCTTGAGATCGCGCGCGACCACTTCCATGGCCGCGACACCGCCCGCCTCCATCGCCGAGACAAAGCTCTCGCGGCTTGGAAAGGGATATTCGGGGCCTTGTCCCCAGAGACCGAGACGCGCGGCATAGGCCAGGTTGTGCACGCTCGTGGCGCCCGTGGCCGAAATATAGAAGACGCGAGCGCGGGGTGCTGCCAGTTGCAGCCGCAGGCCAGCAAGGCCCTGCTGGGAGGGTTTGACCCCCCTGCCCTGTTCAGTGCCGGCGGCGTTCTGCATGGCATGGGCCTCATCAAAAGCGAGGACGCCTTCAAAGTCTTCGCCCATCCACTCAAAGATCTGGCTCAGTCGCGTGGTGCCGCATTTGCCCGCGGACCGCAGCGTGGCGTAAGTGACAAAAAGGATGCCGTCGCCTATCGGGATGGGCTGGTCCGGTTTCCATTTGGAGAGCGGCTGGATGTCGGCAGGCGAGCCGCCGAGATCGGTCCAGTCGCGGATGGCGTCCTCGATGAGCGTGGCGGATTTGGAGACCCAGATCGCCTTCCTGCGCCCGGAAAGCCAGTTCACGAGGATGAGGCCTGAGCATTCGCGGCCCTTGCCACAACCGGTGCCGTCCCCGAGGAAGTAGCCGAGGCGATAGGCACGTGCATCCGGGTCGTCATCGGCGCGCGTCAGCTTGGTCTGGTCGTCATCGATGGAGAACCGCCCTGGCAGGTCGCGACCATGGGCATCATGCGCCATAATGATGGTTTCCAGCTGCGCCTCGGAGAGATGTCCCTCCTCGATCAGCCTGGCGGGCAGGCGCAGTTCCGCACTGGCCGTGCCTGAAGGCACCGGCGGCGCGACAGAAGCCATGGCGATGCTTTCGACGAGCGGGGTGGGATGTTCCTGCGCACCCGCGATCTCGATCCGCTGCGGGCGGTAGCGCGCATAGATGTCCGAGACGGGCGTGTTGTCGCGCGCGATATCCAGGCTCGTGAAAGTGAGCGGGATAGCCGCATTGTCCCGAGGTTTGGAGATGGCGGCAGGCACAGCGGCGGTCTTGCGTGGGGCAAATGATGGAACGGTCGGCCGAGCAGGACTAACCACTGCCGCCCGTTGGACTGCGCGCATCTCGGTCCGGGTTGCGGCCACTGCATCGACATATGCCAAGGCCTCATCCAGATCCTGCACAGGGACGCGGATCATTTCGCCGTCCTCCTGCACCTTGTCGAAGACCATGAGCTGGGTTTCGACAGAGGTTCCGAGCTTGCGGTAGACCTGCCCCGGCATCGTCAGCGCCAAGCGCGGCGTCAGGAGACCGCAGGCGCGGGACCAATGCGCGGCATCGCGTTCGGGCGTGAATCCCGGCGGCATAATCGCCACCAGCCGCCCACCGGGTGCCAGACGCTTTGCAGCCGCAATGAGATGTTTGGCAGCGATGTGCCTGTCGCGGGATCGGTCGACCGAAGAGGCGAAGGGCGGATTCATCACTACCACGTCGGGCAGAACCGGCGTCTGCAGCAGATCATCGATATGCTCGCCGTCATGGCCTGTGACCTCGCCGCCGAAAACCGCGCGCAGGAGGCGCTGGCGAAAGGGGTCGATTTCATTGAGCACAAGCGTGCCACCGGCCCGGGCGGCGAAAGCAGCCAGGGCGCCAGTGCCAGCCGACGGCTCAAGCACGGTCTCGCCCTTGCGAATGGCTGCCGCCCGCACCGTCAGGGCCGCGAATGCCAGCGGCGTGGAGAACTGTTGCAGCCGGATCTGCTGCTCTGAGCGGCGGGTTTCCGTCAGCAGCCGTGAGGCGCGCAGCTTTGCAGCAGCGATGTCACCTGCCGCGTCGGCCCCACGCAGCAGCACCTGGACAGCCGCAGCCTGCATCAGGTCATATGCCATGCGCCAGTCCCAGGCGCCCCCGGCATCGCTGCCATGAAACGTCTCGCGCATGATCCGCGCGAGCGCTGAGCTGCGCAGGGGCTGGTTGTCGACCTCCGCGCCGATCTGCGCGAGGGCAGAGGCGAGATCAGCGTCGGAGATTGAAAAAGTCGGGTTCGCCGTTTTGGGTTTGGTCATGGGGATTTTCCTTTGGATCAGGGTCTGAGTTCCAAAGGACAAAAAGCCCGCTTTCACTTTTCCGTGGTGACGGGATCAGACCGCGCTGACCTCCAAGGCCTGGTCAGGACTTGGGTTCGACCTGCCGCTTCGCATCAATCAAGGCCTGCGCGGCCTGCATTACCTGAACCTGTGAAGTTCCACCGCGTGCATCCTCAAGCGCGGTCTGTACCTGCGCGCGAAACCACGCGTCATACGAATTGACATCAGCCGCCACGGAAATGCTCCTCGAGACCGAGGTGCGGCTGTTCCTTACCCGTTGGGTCCATTGCGCTTTCTCCGACTATGCTATGGGTCGATGCTACATCACCCACAGTGGTGCCGTAAACGGCAAGGCCGTAAGGTTCACAGCTAACCGGGCCACTCACCGATCAGGTACCGCGTCCAGGGACGCCTCGAACCGCTTGCCCGCCGCCGCTGCTTCTTTCAAGAGCGCGTCGAAACTGTCAGGTGGGTTGCCATCTTCCAGCATCCCTTTGAACGTCGCATAGGCATCCGTCTTGCTGCCATAGGCGCGCAGAGTCTTGTCGTCGTTCACCCAGGCCACCACGATGACCTTGGCATCGCTGTTGAAGCGGTAGAACAACCGATACTGCTGGAAGAATTTCGCCCGGAACCAGTGCTTGCGGTGATCCCCGAGCGTGCTGCCTTGCCGGTAGGCGGCGGCACCCGGATCTGCCGGTATGGCCTCGTTGACCAGCTTGAAGATGGCGGCCAGCCGTTTCGTCGGGTTTTTCTTGCGCCATGTCTTTGGATCGCGTGCCTTACGCGCTTCAACTTCCTCGATCAGCCCTTCGAGCTGGTCCAGAAAGAGCGGATGCGCATAAATTGACCATCCGTTTACGGCAAGGGGCGCCCCTGCGGGCACGCTATCGCCGCTCATTCATCCTCGGGCGATAGCGGCGCATCCAGATCGACGTCAACGTCTCCGACCAGTGCTGCAAGACGGTCATGCAAAGCCCCATCGAACGCCCGAATGCGGTCCGGATGCGCCTTGATATCTGCCTCGACAAAATCGAGAAAGGCGCCGAGCGCGGGATCATCCTCTTCGGCGCGCACGGGCTCGATATAGACCCTGCCACTCGGCTCGGTGCAGTAGCGAATCTGGTCGCCCTTGCCCAGCTTGAGCTGCTTTCGCACACCTGCCGGCACGGTTGTCTGATACCGATCAGTGAGCTTCGAGACATCTTGTGTGAGCACTGTCATGGCAGTCTCCTGAAAAAAGGGGCTTTGTTGTTCGAGTAGGTAATGCATTTGCATTGTCTTGTCAAGACAAGCCGCAGGATCTGTTGTCGCCGGGCAGGTCGATGAGCTGTCCGGCGCAGCACCTATTCTCGCCCCGCGAGATACTCTGCCAGCACCGGGCTAGCAGCACCTTTCGCGGAGCTAAGCAGCTCCGAACCCGCAAGCGTGGCCTTCGAGAGGCGTACGAGCCCACCGGTTTCCTCGATCCGGTAGCAGCGCCGCTTTTGCCGACCCCGCCTGTAGTGCGTCGCGGTGACAATCTGGCAGGTGCTGCCATCGGTGAGCGTCACCGGTGCTGCGAGCCTGATCTTGTCGCCTTCCTCGTAGTCCGGGATCGCAGCCCAATCCCTGCAGCGCTGGCGCCAGGCATGGGCATAGCTGTCCGGGTCTTTCAGGTTGGAGAGAAGCTCGATCAGCCCAAGGGGAGCGCGAGACTCGTTCGGGCCAGCGCTTTCCTCCATATCCTTGTAGCCCCAACACCCATCGTCGTAGGCGGTGAGGAAGACGGCGGCGAAAGTGATCGAGCCGTCAGGATCGGTGACATAGGTCGCGTCTTCAACAGGGGTGCCGTCGAGACTGGTGACCCTTGCCGCCGAATACCAGGTGGAGCCAACCTTGCAGGCCTTGACCAGCTCCGTTTTGCGCCTGTCGCCTTCGAAGGTACAAAGCCTGGTGATCTCCGCTTTCTCATCCGCGTAGGTTTTGACGCGGCCGTCGGTGTAGAAGAGCCAACCCATTTCAGAGTCCTTTCTCTCGTAGGGAAAATTGTTGTCGCCAATGTCCCAAGAGGGCCGCAGGCCCGGCAGGGTATTGGCGATGCTTGTTTGAGAAAGGGCGCGTTAAGCCGCCCTCCGGTCATCGAGTTCCATCAGCGCATCGAGCGGCACGCGATAGGGCTGCATGGCGTCGAAATCCTCGCAATTGCCGCAGTTCTGGACGATCGCGAAGGTATCGCAGGCATCCTTGAGGATGACCCGGAAGGTGCCGCCAAGACCTGAAGGCACCTCGTAGGTTCCGCCGATCAGATAGTCCGAGGCCCGGCGCACGAAGACGCGGATGCTGTGGCCATCGGTGGCGAGCCGGATCGCCCCCTGCCCCCGGTCGATGAGCACCTGCACATCGTCGAGAATGTCGGTGTAGAATTGGCCGGTCAGATCGCGAAACGCCATGCGGCGCTGCGCCATCCAATCGGTGTCGCGAAACGGGTTCATGCCGTCGGCAAAGGCGAAGGACGGATCGGCCTGTTCGGTCGTGACGATGCGGGTGGTTGTGCCGTCGATGCCGTTCGAGCGCAGATGCACGCCGTTGCCGACGATGAGGATCAGGGCCGGCCTGTCCACGGGTCCGGTCCAGTTGGGCAGGAAGGTCTTGCAGGCGCGCGCATGCGCAATCTGCGCCGCAACTGCGGAGGTAGAGAACTTGAGAATAGCCATGGGGATGTCTTTCGGTTGAGTGTGGGAGGATCGACCCGCGCGGGCGGCATGGCTCGCGCGGGTCGCGTTTGGACTCAGGCCGCTCGCGCGACCTCGCTGTCAGGCTCGGGGGTTTCCTCAATGGGTTCCGCCTCATCACAGGCGACACCGGCGGTCTGCATCATCGGCGGGCACCAGGCGGCCACGGCGGCACGCTGTGCGTCGGTGAGCGTGGCGAAGGGCTCGGCGAAGAGCTTGTCGCAGAAGGCGACGATCTCCTTCTTACTCGACGAGGCCAGCGTCACCGCCTCCTGGGCGAGGCCTAGATCCTCCCCGACGATCTTCAAGAGCCAGGCCTTCTTGAAGCGATTGAAGAGCGCCGCGTTCGGCGCCCAATGCGCTCGGATGTCGGGCATGATCTCGATCTCGAAGTCATGCATCAGGCTGTCGCGCTGGCGGTCCTGCGCGAAGCAGGACTGCGTGGTGCTGGCGGTTGCAAAAGCGACGAGCTTGGCCTTCTCGCCTGCCTCCAGCGCGCGAAACGCCGCGAACTGATCGGCAGGGGACCGGGTGTCATCGAGCCAGGAAAGGTCAAGCGCATCATGCGCCGCCGCCACCTGCTCAAGCGAGGTCTCGTCGATCTCGTCCATCTTGGCGTGGCTACGGTATTCCCTGCGGGCCTCGACCTTGATCGCCTGCGTGACGCTCATCCCGGTGCCCAGGACGTCGCTGACAAGCTTGAACAGCGACAGATCGAGCGTGGCCTCAGGATGCAGCGCCATCGCTGCCCCGAGCGCCATCGCCCGCTCGGTCTTGAGGTCCTCGGCCAATGAGGCCGGGTAGCTGATTTCCCCGGCGTCCGGGGCCTCCTCCCCGGTCGGGTTGGCCGAGGAGCCGCGCGCGCCCTCTTCTTTCGCGGTGTCATCCGGACGCACAAGGCCAACATGAAACGTCACCTGTCCACTCGACCAGGACGCAATCACGCCTGCACGGGCGAGATCCTCGGTGCTGTAGGCTTCCTGCAGGTCGCGGGCTTCCTCTTCCAAGGCGTCCACGCGGTCGTAGAGCGCATTGTAGGCATCGTCTGCGAGCCCCTCATCTTCCATCTCGAGCTGGAGTTGCTCGAGCTCGGTGGTGATCTCGTCGATGCGCTTTTGGGCGGCCTCATCTGGCTCGATCGGGCCGGGATAGACGCGGCCGTAGTCGACCATAGTCGCATAATCATAGCGCACCATCGCATCCGCCCAGGCAAAGCCCAGTTTTGCGCGGGCCTCTTCGGCGACGGCACTGAGTTTTTCAAGCAAGATGGTCTCGACCAGCGCGGCGTCCTCGAGCACGGAATGCTCTTCCAGGAGATCGGCCGCGATGGCCCCACCCCGCGCTTCGTAGTCCTCGCGCACAAAGGCCCCGATATCATCGCTGACCTGCACACCGCGGGATTTGAGCGCCTGACGGACGGTGTAGGCCTGCAGGTAGCTGTCTTCCTTGGTCAGCGCCTCATAGACCTCCTTCTGCACCTCCTGGCTCGGGTGCTCGGCAAAGGCCTTCATCGTGTCGAGCGTGATCGTCTTGGCCCGGGCCGCGGCGCGGATGTCGGGGTGGATCAGGCCATAACGCAACCGGCCTTTGACGGCGGCAACCGTCGTGCCGAAGGTCTTTGCGATGGTCTCGGGCGTCTGGCCGTCGACTTCCATCATCCGGGCGAAAGCCTCGAACTCGTCGATGGCATTCATCGGCGCTTGCGTGATGTTCTCGGCGAGCGACAGAGCCGTGGTGAGGTCGCACTCCTCAGGGATAAGGCGGCACTCGATCTTGGTCTTCGCCGTGAAGCCCTTGGCGGCTTTGTCGGCAACCAGTTCCTTCAGCGCGGCATGGCGTCGACCGCCTGCGAGTACGGCATATTTGCCGTCGATCTTCTGAACCAGGAGCGGCTGGAGGAGACCCAGCACCGCAATGCTGGCTTTCAGATGTGCGATGTTCTCGGGGTCGTAGGTTTCGGGGGAGTTGCTGCGGACGTTGGCGGGGTGGGCTGTCAGATCGCCGATGGCGACGGAAGCGGGATTGAAACTTGCGGTCATGGGATATCCTTCTTGGTGAGTTAGATGCGGCCCGCGCCATCAAGCGCGTGACCAATCCCCGGCATCGGGGATCACCACGACAAAAGGCCCGCTTTGCCTTTTTGGGGCAGCGGGCCTTCATCGTCTGAGATGTCAGGGGGAAGTGTCCCCTGCCCTTCTACCAGTCGCGCGCCAGCATGATGGTCAGCACGCGCATGGTGGTGGCCGGATTGTCTGGGGTCTCGGCCCCGTAGCGGAAGTCGGAATCCGCCTCATAGAGGTCGATTTTCCAGAACACGGTCTCGCCCCGGATCTCGACCGCTCCGAAATCATGCCAGCCCTCCGGGTCGTTCTCGGGTTCGAACGTGTCGAACGCCCCCGTGACATTCACCGCCTCGGCCATGAAGCCGTCCCCTGCCTCCATGAGCGATCGGGTGACGTGCATCCGGCCTTGGATAGGCGCCTCTGGTGCTATCCCGAGGCAGGCGAGCTTGCGGAAAGCGTCATTCTGAGCGGCGATTACGGCGGGGTCTGGGCGGTCTGTCAGAGGCTGTGCTGCGTTGGTCATGGGTATGTCCTTTGAGAAGTTTGAAACACCCTTCTCAAAGCCTGCTTTCCCTTTGCCGACACACATCCCCTCAAGCGGCCTGGTCGACCTCCCCTGCCCTGCCCGCCTCCGACCGTGCGATCAGGTAGTCGCAGGCGCGCTGCGCGTCAGCGGCGTGCTTGAAGATGGCGCCCTTGTCCGAGCGCAGAACGCGCAGCCAATTGTAGAGATACGCTGCATTCATCTCGAGCGTATGCGCCGTGAAGCCGAGCGTCTGACCAAGGAACACCGAGGTCAGCTCGCCGACGATCTCTTCGCGGGCATAGGCCGTGTTGCCGAAGCGCGAGAGACCGTAGTCGCGGTTCAGCCGATGGCGCGCCTTGGTGGCATGGGCCAGTTCATGGGCCCAGACCCCGTAGAAGTTCCGCGGGTTTTCGAACCGCGAAATGGATGGCATGAACACCTTGTCTACAGGTGGCAAATAGTATGCTTCCGTCCCTGTGAAGACGGTCGTGATGTCGATGGCATCGAAAAACGCCTGCATGTGCGGGATGGGCTCGGACGGCGGATGCTCGGGCGCGGGCTCCGGATCGGGGAAGAAGCTGTCGGGTAGGCCATCGATCTGGCAGGCGTTGAACACGCGGTAGGATTTCTGGAAGCGGAACACGCGGGCCTCCTCGGAGCGATCATCCCTCTCCCCGTGGTCATCCTCGCCGCCGGCGTCTTTCCGGCTCTGGCCGTAATAGACGACTACAGAGGATTTCTCACCCTTGCGCACCTTTGCATCCAACGCATTGGCCTGAGGCAGTGTCATCCAGAATGGCGAGCTGTGGCCCGCCATCACGGTGCGCATGGTCAGCAGGAAGTTGTTCACCCCCTGGTAGGGCTCACCGCCCACGCGCAGGGGGCGTGAGCTGCCGCCTGCGGTCCAGGGCTTGCGCCACGGCAAGACGCCGCGCTCGATGATGCGGATGATTTCGTTTGTGATGACCTCGGAGGCATCGAATTTGGGCGTGCGGGATCGGGCCATGGCTGGCCTCCTTTCGAGTGTTGGTGAGAGGGAATGGTGATCAGGTTGACTGGCGGGGGCGCGGATCGTTGGCGATCCTGGCACCGAGGGCTTCGACCATGTCGATGTAGGTGGTCAGCGAGACGGAGCTGCCAGGACCGCAAGGGTCAGGATCGACCGATCCGTCCCGCGCCACCCGCGGCAGGTTCGCGATGGCGATGACGTCACTGATGGGTCGGATATCGATGAACGGGGTTCCTCGTGCGACCGCGAGGGCAGCCAAGGGAAAGCGCTCGATCGGCGCGAAACTCGACACGGTGGTCCAACCGAGATGGAGGAATGTCCCACCGTCTCCGCAGATCACATGCGCATTTGGCAATGACGCGGCCTGCTTGAGATAGCCGAGATCGCGGAGAATGGCCGTCCGCTCGAGCTGCCGTGCCAGCTCCTTCTCGCCGGTTCGGCGCAGCTCTCTATGTCGCCACCGGGAGGCGGCGGTTGCGCGGAGCACGCGCAAGACACCTGTTTGCATGGGAATGCCCTTCATCCGGAACGGCAGACCGGAACCCGGCCCGGACCCATCTGAGGGACCCCAAAGGCCCTCATCCGTCGGTCACAAAACCCGAAGAACACTTTCACTTTTCACCAGCCAACTGGTCCGGGGTAATGGCCGAGGGTCCAACACCACCGCGGACCCCAGTGACTGCATGCAGTAAGTGGCGGTTCCGATCCAAGATCGGCAAGCTATATCGGTAACTCCGGTCCGACTGCTGCAGTCTTTCTCATATTATCAATAACTTATCTGACGTTCTCGATCGGCAAATGCGCTCCAACGGCGACTTCTCAAGCCCAAAAATCAGGATTTGCTTCGTTCAGAGCAATGCAGCGTTACGGATTAGCATGGGAAAAGAAGTCACATTACCTCCTGACAGCTTGAATTTCGGCAATATTGCCGCTATATACCGTCAGTATCACTGTAGGAGCATAGATCATGCACATCACGAACTTTGCTGAAGCCGGGCAATTCGAACCGCGCAAGATCGCCGCGGTACTACGCACATCAGCAGAAGAGATCGCATTGACCGTCGGCTTGGGCAAGGACGCGCTGCAGAGGCGAGCCCGCATCGGTTCGGACAAAACGCAGCGTCGCCTGCGCGAATTGGTAGAGGTGCTGAACAAAGTCGAACGCCGCTTCGGCTCGGAATTGATGGCCTATGCATGGTACCGGTCAGAGCCCCTGCCCGGCTTTGATGGCCGAACAGCCATGCAGCTGGTTCAGGAAGGCAAAGCTCAGCAAGTTCTGGAATACATCGATGCGGTCGATGCGGGCGTCTTTGCCTGATGCCCCTGAAAGATGGACGCTACGCAGGGCCACTCTATCGCGCCCTGAACCCGGTCTATGCGCGTGAACCTCTGTCCGGACGAGGCGCCGAACTCTATGGAGGGCGCTTTAATGCCAAGGGCACCCCTGCCCTCTACACCTCGCTGGATCCCGCGACCGCTCTTAGAGAAGCCAACCAGGTCGGCAGTCTGCAACCCACGATCCTGGTGTCCTACAATGCTGACCTTGGGCCTATTTTCGATACCCGCGATCAGGACGGACTTGACCGGTATAACGCGACCGAGGCGATGCTTGTCGATCCTGCATGGCGCATGAAGATGCTCGATGGCCAACCTGTGCCGACACAGGATTTAGCACGCGCCCTCATAGCGGATCGGTTTGCGGGGCTTCTGATCCAGAGTTTTGCGAAGGGCGCGTCATCATCGGACTTGAACATCGTTTTGTGGGTCTGGACTGACAATACCGGTTCTTTGGAAGTGGTGGATGATGAAGAGCGGCTGTCACGCATGTGAGTTGTGAGACTTGGTGCCTGATCTGTCCACCGCGGTGGACATCAGCGGGTCGGAGGAACACGGATTGACCGTGCGTTATCGCCCTAGTGTAATTGGCTCGGTCGCTTCGATGCACGTGGAGAGACCGCGCGTCATTGGGCTAGTTGCCGGTCAGACGTCCACCGCGGTGGACACTAGGCGGATTGCATAGCAGTTTTAGACAGACGCTTGATCAAAGCCACTGGATCAAATTGGTCTTGACGTTGGCCCAAGGTGATACTGTGAAAATACGCTCCAAAGTCCCGGATGCGTTTTCCAAGTTCTAGCATGATGAAAATCGCGCATGACGCTTTCTGAGCTCCTACTGCATCCTTGGCTTTCTCGAATGTTTCTGGGTGAATGCCCATCATGGGTGCAAGTGTTCGAGCATGGTTTTCAATGTCCAACCAGTCTCTAAGTCTCTCTGTGGAGAACGATGTCGCTTGATTACAGACTGAGGTTAGCAAGTCTGGTTTCAGAGCTTCATTGCCTATGTTGCTATCTAAATCTTTTTTTTCTTCTTCAGACTTAGATTGGTGCCGGACAGTTTGTCCGTCATTGGCGGGCAATTCCATAGTTTCTGGTGAGTCATCTGGGGCATACAAACTCTGGCATTCGCTGTCCGTGTTGGCGAGCAGCGCGCGGTATTCGGACAGGCTCAGCTTCCTGCGTAGAGCTCTCCGTGCGTGGTTGATGAATGTGTTGCTTGGATCATGCTCTTCCAAATGGGCGAGCTTTGTAAGGATCTGTTTGCGGACAAATATCCGATCCCGCCGGTTGTTTTCCATCTCATGTGCGATGGCGATAAGCTCGTTCGCACGTTGGAGGAGGGGGGCTAGAGACAGTCCATAGCTGATGCATTGACCGCCGGATGAGCGAACGCGGTAGCGCTTTCGGTTCGAGCTGTCATTGCGCTTGATGAAACCGAGTTCAACGAAACGGTTTATGTGTCTGCGGAGGGTCCGTTCGTCGATTCCGCCGACGCGCTGGCAAATCGAGTTGTTGGACGCGAAAACCGTTTCGCCGTGGCCTGGTTTCAAGAAACTGAGCATTGCTTGAAGTGTTTGGATATGGCCAGGACGCAGACCGAACACGCTGCGGGCATCTCTCAGCGCCCTGAAGATGGTCCAAATGTCGGTTTCAGCCGCAGAAATTGAGCCGCGTGATGCATCAGCACCAGCGGATCTGATCGATAGTTTTGTAAATGCCATGGCTTGTTCACGACGACCGTTCGGCCCACAACTTCCCAGTCTCTTCCCGAGATTTCGCTCAGAAAAAGGCAATAAAAATCCGTCCACCGAATCGGTGACTCTTGACCGGTTTGCTGGAGGTTGCTACATCATGAGTGCTAATCGAATGATGAGGGCTCTCCAGGGGAAACTTTGGGGGGCTCTTTTCTTTCTGGTCTTCGCTTTTCTCCTCTGCTCGCGTTACTCTGTGTGGCTCGGGGCTTAGGACCCAGAGCCGCTCTCATTCCGCCACTGTTCGAAGAGCTGCAAAAGCGTTGCCTCCGCGCGCTCTTCGATCCATTGGCCGAATTCTGGGTGGTCCTTTTTGGCGATCTTGATGGCGATCGTTTTCTGATCGACTGTCAGCGTTCCCACAGAGCTACCGTCCGCATCTTTGACGACGGACGTTAGGCTGCCGTTGGCTTGTTTCTTGTCGCTACGCGCCTTGTTCGAGCAAGCTGAGTAGACTGCCTGAAACTTTTCCGCGCTTGGAGTGTCGTCGGGCAGGGCGGTAATCACCTCTTTGGCCGTGTTCACCAGATCTATCTTTTTTGAGAAAGCAGCCAGGTCACCCCATTGCCGTCGTCCGATGCCATGTGCCGGCCCTATCTGCTGTACAAGCCCTTCTGGCAGTTGCTCTATGACGACGCGATGATTGGACACGCCCTGCCGTGTCAAGCCGAGAGCATCCTGGATGACGTTTGGCTTGTAACCTGATTCCTGCATCTCTTTGATAAAAAGAGATTTCTCAATGAAAGACGGGTCTAGTCGGAGGTTGTTCTCTTGGCCCTGTGCGATCAGAGATGCGTCGTCATCCAAGGTCCGAACGATCGCCTTGACCGTTCCGCCGACCATGCGGATCGCTGCAAGCCTGCGTCGTCCGTAGATGATGCGGTATCTGTCCGGTTGCGCTGATGGTCGGACCATAATCGGCACTTGTTGCCCATGCTTGCGAATGCTTTCGGCCAACTCATCAATACTGGAATCCTCCAGAACCAACCGATCGCGCAGACCATCCATGTCAATCTGATCGGGCTCGAGGTCCCGAATGGAATTCGCGGTGATTTCGCGCAAAGAGTCGCGCAAGCCGCCAACAGATCCTGGCAGTTTTGCCGCTTTTGGCGGGGTAGGGGAGGGGGCTGCGCTCTCCTTCTCGTCCTTTGGAGGCTGATTGAAGATATTTCGGGCCATCAGCGACGCCCCCATGCCATTTGAATTGTTTGTTCCAACTCATCGCCAACGCCGTTCACGCTGGTCAGAGCGCGATCAATCGTTTTCCTGATGAACTGGCTCGGATCAACTTCGTAGACGGTTTGCTGGGTCATACCGGCGTCCGAGATTGCTGTAGACTTCAGCATTGGCTCAGTCATGACCTGTCCGGCCAAGATCGATCTCAGGTAGCCCGCCATCTGGGTCTGAGGCCCGTCCGACGGCTCGTATCTCGTGATCAAGAACTTTACGAAGTCCCATGTAACGCGCTTGCCAATGGCTTCTTCGACAGCCTTTACCGTTTCCGAAGCAAGTTTCAGGAACTGGCTCATTGAAGCAATGTCGAGCATGCCTGGCACGACCGTTACCAGGAGTCCCGTCGAGGCTGCCAACGCCGTTAGGGTCAGAAAGCCAAGTTGAGGCGGGCAGTCGATCAGCACGATGTCGTAACTCGCCTCAACTTCCTCGAGCGCCAAGGCGAGGCGCTCCGCAAATATGGGCTGCACCCGACGGGCGAGGGCGTTTGCCGTCTCAGTTTCGTATTCCGAGAGCATTAGGCCCGCCGGAACCATATCGAGCTTGTGGAAGTAGGTCGTTTGGATGACGTCGGAGAGTAGAACTTGCTCCTCATATCTCAGAGCATCATAGATTGTGCCGCCTTCAGCGAACTCGAGCTCAGGCCGAAAACCGAAAAAAGTGGTCAGACTTGCCTGTGGATCGAGATCCAAAACCAATACTCGGTAGCCTCGCAAGGCATACCGTTGTGCAAGATGTATCGTCGCTGTCGTTTTTGACGATCCGCCTTTGAAATTGACGACAGATATCACCTGGAGACGATCGCCCTCACGTCGACCAGGGCGGTAGTTTTCTGCGTTCTTTCCAGTGCGCCCCAGAATATCGCGCAACTCATCAATCTCTTGGGCTGTGTAGAACCGGTGTCCGCGGTTGTCTGTATGCACTTCAGGGAAGCTGCCGTCCTTGTGCCGGTTGCGTAGGTTAGATGTGCTCACGCGTAAGAGGCTGGCGACCTCGGTAGAACTGAAACGGCGCAGGGACTTTCGTTCTTCGGGCTCGAAAGCGATCTTCATCTGGCGATCCAAAGACTCAGCCAGATTGTCGGCAAATGCTCCGATGTCGGAAGACCCTATGCCTTGCGCGTATCCAACGTTACGATCATCCATATCCTGCCGCCCACTCTCGGCCTCTGTTGAGGCTCTTGGTCATTCTGACGGTGTACAGCGTATCTGACGCGTTTTGCCGTCAGGATGGGAATGCCACGATCCGGTGAGTCCGGCAAGAAGAATCTAGATGTAGTGTGAAAGTTATCCACAGCACCAATACGTTCAGTCGCTTCAGGATAGTCGCAAACGTTTGATTTTATTGCATTAAGTCGACACGATCGCGCTTCCAACTACCAATCCGAATTGTTTGGATGATTTCAGCTAAACCCATGCAACCAGTGGCACAATTGACCTTTTGACGGCGTCTGGAGCGATAGATTCAGTTGGATGAGTCCCTGCTAGTTACAGTCGGGAGTGAGCCGATTCTGATGAAATTAGACCAAGTCGTTCCGCCCGTTCCAACAGCATCCTGACGGAGGACGGTTGCCAGCTGGTGCGGCCTCGAGGGGTGCGCTCACGCATGGATTCCAACCGGTCGCAGATCGCTTGTAGCGTGATATCCGGGTCCGACCCTTTGATGGCCGCCACGATGGCCGGCAGGCGGTCATCGGTCTCGCGCCGTCCGGCGCGGCCAAGCACTGCATCGGGCAGGAACCCGTCGCGCACATAGGCCTTCACGGCACGGAGCAGTCGGCTTTGTGTCCAATGGCGATCTGGGGGCAGGGGGCCATTGATGATCCGCAGGACGTCCTCCCAAGCCATATCGGGGCGCAAACGGCGCACATGGGGCGCCCAATCCTGCGCAATTTCGTTCAAGCGCTCCATGTAGCCGTCCTGTCGCGCCAGCCGCACCTTGCGCAGCGCAGCGGGATCCTTGGCGCGCAGCCCAGGATTGCCACCAACGCGGCCCTTGGCGCGCGCAGAGGCAAGCCCGGCCTTTGTGCGCTCACGTATTAGCGCGCGCTCGAACTCGGCCGCGGCGCCCAGAACTTGCAGCGTGAATTTGCCCTGCGGGGAAGCGGTGTCGATGGGGTCCTGCAGGGAGCGGAAGAAGGCACCCTTGGCCTCCAGACGCTCGATCACTTCGAGAAGATGCGACAAGGACCGCGCAAGCCGGTCGATTCGCACGACGACCAGCGTGTCGCCCTTGCCAATCCGCTCCAGCACGCGGGCAAGCACAGGCCGCGCACGATTTCCACCTGAGGCGTGCTCTTCGAAAATCTCGGAACATCCCGCAGATTGAAGGGCCTCTGACTGGGGCAGGGGGGTCTGATCCTCTGTGGATACGCGTGCATAGCCTATCAAGGGCATGAAATCGGGCCGTTTGCAATTTCAGGTATTGCTACTAAACGACCCAATGAATCCGCTTCTCAGTTGTTAGATCGTTCTCCTTTTGCCAACATCAGATGATGTTCTTGATGATGTGCCCCGATCGTCATCACTCCGAAGAAGCCCAGACCCTGGATTTGTGCAGCGTCACCATCGACCATCATAGCCACGCCGTCTTCAAGTTCTTCGGTTGAGACATCCCAACCCGTCTCCGCAGCGAGGAAAGGTGCGTGGGCCGGCACCATGGCGCGGATCGCCCCAAGAACATGCTGAGTTCCCCGTATCTCGAATCTGGCTCCTTCGGGGCGTTCGATGACGTCGACCTTGGACTCCGTGGTCAGCAAGTCCATGTCGACGAGATGTCGACGGAGAGCGGCGATATCGACCGCGCTCCAGTCGGTTTCGGGGTCGTCTCTGAGGATCGTCACGATTTCGGTCAGGGCAGCGAAGCCGGATTGGCCGGACTCCTGTGGGTCCGCCATCGTGTGGTCGTTTCCTGAGTGGCTGTGTTGAGCAAACGCAGGGGCTGCAACCAGAAGGGAGAATACCAAAATGGGGAAACGCATGTGTTGATCCTTCGCGAAGATGATTTCGGCAAGCTCTAGCAAGAGCACGGATCTCTGAATATGATTTCAATCATATGATACCTGATCCGTACGCCCGCCTCCCACATTCTGCGCAGAAACGCTTCTCCGCTGAGGCTCGCGAAACCCTCTTTCGGCAAGGCGCCGAGACGACGGGACTGTACATCGTGCTAACCGGGCGGGTGCATCTTGAGCGTGTTGGACCGAATGGCGAGCGTTTCGTGATCCATCGTGCGAAAGCTGGGACGAGTTTCGCCGAGGCCTCGATATTCTCGGAACGCTACCACTGCGACGCTCTTGTGATCGAAGCGGGTGATTTCATGAGGATCGACAAAACTGCTGTCCTAAGAGCGTTCGAAGATGTTGAGTTCGCGCGCGCCTATGGTCGTCACGCTGCCAGACAGATACAGGCGCAGCGACAGCTTCTCGAAATCGTCGGCATTCGAAGCGCGGAAGAGCGTGTGATGGCCGGGCTTGTCGCCGGATTTCTCGATGGCCAAGTTGTCGACTTCGCGGCGCTCTTGCGTCTGAGCCACGAGGCGACGTATCGCGCGCTTCGGGCGCTCGTTGAGGCGGGACGTGTCACAAACCCGTCCCGCGGTATCTATCGTTTACCGGAGGCTTTCTAACTGTGGCTGGCAAAAACGGAGGTTGATCCGTCCGAGCCCACAAGCAGCGTATCAAAGGTATCTCCCGCGCCGGGCCCGCCCATTCCAGGCGAGCTCATCGGCATGCCGGGTACGGTCAGGCCGCGCGCCGAGGGCCGCTCAGCAAGAAGGCGCTCGATGTCCGAGGCAGGCACGTGGCCTTCAATGAAATAGTCGCCCACAACCGCAGTATGGCACCCGGCAAGGTCCGGGGCGATTTGCAGCCTGTCTTTGAATGCGTAAAGCGCGTCCTGATCAACGTTTTCCGCCTCGACCGCGAAACCGGCTTGTCGGACGTGCTCCACCCATGCCGTGCAACAGCCGCATGTCGGTGTCTTCAGCACCTGGATAACTGGAGAGGTGTTTGCCCACAGCGGACTAGCCAGGACTGTAGAGGCCGTGGAAATCAGAAAAACTCGTCGTTTCAATGGTGGTGGCTCCCTTTTGTTTTATCACCAGTTGTAGCGGGGTGCTCGTCCATGTCGAGCGTGCTGCCGCTCGTGTCGCGCGTCACGTCAAGGTCTTGAGCATGTCGTTCGTCGAGGCAGTCGGTCTCAAGTTGCAGGGTCACCATATGGAAGCCATGGTCGCGGGTCAGCTGACTGTACGCGTTTTCAAGAATCTCCGCGGCATCATGCGGATCAGAGTGGCGCAAATGCGCGGAAAAGGCATGTTTGCCGCTTGTCAGGGTCCAGGCATGTGCATGATGGACATCGAGGACACCGTCCAGATCACGGAGATCGTCGATCACTGCATCGAGGTCCGTCTCCTCTGGTGTCCCCTCCATGAGGATGTGAACGGCTTCGCGAATGACGCCAATCGAGGCCCAGAGCAGAACGACCCCGAATGCGGCCCCAAGGATCGGGTCGATTTGAAGAAAGTCGGTGAACTGGATCACCAGGGCCGTCACGATGATCAACAGGCTACCGACGAAGGTCTGGATAATGTGCCAAAGCGCGCCGCGTGCGTTCAGATCGTCGCGGCTCGATTTCCACATCAGGCCGAGCGAGATGACCTCTGTGACCAATCCACCGAACGCCACCCACAGCATAGGACCGGTGGGCAGATGGATCGGATTGCCGAGCCGCATCACGCCCATCCAGATGACGAGAAGCGCCATGCCCAACAGAAAGCCGCCATTGACCAGCGCGCCGATGATCTCGGCACGGTACCAGCCAAAGCTCCGTTGCGCGTCGGCAGGCCGTTGCGCAATACGTTGTGCAATGATCGCAACAAGGACGCCGCCCACCGCAGAGAGTGTATGAAACGCATCGGAGAGCACGGCGATCGAGCCGGTCCAAAGCCCGACGGCGAGTTCGATGACAAAGTAGACGCCTGTCAACCAGGCGGAGATAACCAGAGCTTTTCCGGATGATGGCATATGTCCGGCGTGAGAATGGGCAGCCATGTCAGTCCTCCTTTGGTGTGTTGCCGCGGTCGCGCCAGATCGCGATGACAAGAGACAGGGCCGTGAAGCCACCAAGCGCCGCCGCCGTCCAAGTCGCGGTGCGCGCATCTCCGTTCATCGCTTCACTGCCGAGATGCGCGAGAAGAAAGCTTGCCGGAATGATTCCGGCCAGAGTGGCGACGGCAAATCGCCAGAAGTGCAGGTTGCTGAGGCCCGCCGCATAGCTAATCATGTCGAAGGACAGGAACGGCAGCAGACGGCTGCCGAATACCAGAAACGTCAGCGTATTCTGCGAGCCGAGTAATCCCTCACTCAGCTTCTGTCCGACATGTCTCTCAACAAAAGGTCGCCCTAGTCCGCGCGCTAGCAAGAATGCCGCGACAGCGCCGAGCTCGGCTCCGAGGACAACCAACATCGTCCCAAATGTGTGTCCGTAAGCGGCCCCGGCGGCGAGTGCGACGGGCGCAGAGGGCAGGGGGCTGGCAACGATTGCCACTGTCATGAGGGCGACCACCAAAACAGGTCCGAGGAGGCCTGCGGCATCAATCCATCCTTGGAGTTCCTCGCGTTGCGGAAGATCGATTTCGAAGCCGAATGCATCGCGCCAAGCCAACGCGATAATCAGGAGCACTAGAAGAACGAGAAGAATGAGACGGGTCACATCCATACTCCGTAGAGCAGGATCAAGAAGGACGCCGCCAGCAGGTCGTAGACAACGCAAAGAGGGATGTACCATCCGGGGATTCGCGCAAGTTTGTTCGGCTTGTGGTGGAGCAGGTCCCAGAGAGCATGAAGCGCAAGGCCAAGCGGCAGGGCGAGCCAATGCCAGAGCATCCCTAATACGGCAGCTGTCCCGAAAAGAATGGCGACCGCCAGTTCGGACCAGAACACACGGGCTTTGCCATCCGCCGCGCCGAAACCGATATAAGCTCCGCCAATCAGTGCAAGTGTAACTGCGGCGACAGCGACGGACGCATTCGGCTCGAGGAAAAGATGCAATGGTGCGGTTATCCCGAACAGGCCTGCTCCGACCCATGCTGGCCGATGAACAGTGGCGGTGTTCTGGGATCCGACAACACGGTCGGTGGTGTTTTCAATCTCACGCTTCATGAGACATGACCTAGGGCTTCCAGTGACTGGAGGGTCAAGGCCTCCGTGACGCTTGATACATTTTGCGACAAAGGAAGTTCGGGTCATTCGGGAAAAACCAAACTATTCTGGGCCTTATGAAGTGTGGTTCTGACATACGAAAACGCGCGTGGCCGAACTGGTGGCGCCATGGACCGGTTTGTTTCGGACTGATCGTCGTACTTAGTGCCGCGATTCTGGCAATGACGCCGCATCCGGTCGCCGCACAGATGAGTTCGACGCTCTTTGAACAGATCGAGGATGTGCCCGCACCTTCGCCTCCGGGTGCCAATGAACCGTCACTGACGAGCCATGAGGATACGCTCTACATGAGCTGGATGGAGCAGGTGGGGCCAGAGACCAAAGTCATGATGGCAGTCCGGACGGCCGAAGGCTGGTCCGTTCCGCGTCTCGTACAACAGGGAGACGATCTCTTCGTCAACTGGGCCGATTTTCCCGGAATCGCCGTATTCGACGACGGAACGATTGCCGTGCACTGGCTTCGGGAAATCGGTCCATCGAGTTTTGACTACCAGGTTGAGATCTCTCTGTCGCATGATGGCGGCACGACCTGGGGGCAACCTCTGATCCCGCATGCGGACCGGTCATTTGCGCAGCACGGTTTCGTCTCGATGTGGCCTGCGAAACAGGATGGTTTGGCGGTGATTTGGCTCGATGGGCGCGCCTATGGGGCTGAGGGTGATAAGGCACCTACCGCGCCGGACGCCATGCAGCTGCGCGCGACGATGCTGACAAGCGGTGGTGTGCTCCGCGATGACGTCGCCATCGATCTGCAGACCTGTTCGTGCTGCCAGACAAGCCTCGCAGCGACGGGGGACGGCAAAATCCTTGCCGCCTATCGCGACCGCACCGAGGGAGAGATCCGGGACATCTCGGTTGCACGACTGACCGAAAAGGGATGGGAAACGCCTGTTTCGGTCCACGATGATGGATGGGAATTGTCGGGCTGTCCCGTGAACGGTCCGGCCATCGACGCCGAGGGCGGGAATGCAGCCGTCGCCTGGTTCACGGGCGCCAATGACGTTGCTGCTGTCAAAGTTGCTTTCTCTGACAATGGCGGGCGCAACTTCGATACACCGGTCCGGATTGACCAAGGCAATCCAGTCGGGCGGGTCGATCTTGAACTGCTCGATGATGGGACGGCCCTGGCAAGTTGGGTCGAATGGGTTGAAGGGAATGAAGCGCTCTATCTTTGCAAGGTCCATCATGACGCGGGATGCATTTCACCGGAAATCCTGACCATCAACTCGGCAGGTGCGTCAGTGAATTTCCCGCGTATGGCGCGACTAGGCCGGGACTTCTATCTGGCCTGGACCCAGCCCGACGAGAACGGAGACAGTATTGCAATCCGACGCGCAGTTCTGGCGGAGCGCAACTGATCATGACCTTGCAGCCGCATATCCTCGTCGTCGACGATCATGCCGAGATACGCCAGTCGGTCACCCGATACTTAGAGAAGAACGGCATGCAGGCCACTGCTGCGGGCAATACGGTCGAGATGGATGCCAAATTGGCCAGAGAAAGTATCGATCTGATTGTCTTGGATATCATGATGCCAGGAGAACACGGACTTTCTGCTTGCGCACGATTGCGTCAAGAGAACTGCACCACTCCCATCCTCATGCTCACAGCACTTGGCGAGGATGATGAACGTATTACGGGTCTTGATACGGGAGCGGATGACTATCTCGCCAAGCCGTTCAATCCACGCGAACTTCTGGCGCGCATCAAGGCGATCCTGCGGCGCTCCAATAGTGCACTGCCCCCGCACGGCGGCGAATTGGCCGGGAAACGGGCCCGGTTTGCCGGTGTAACGTTCGACCACGATGCCGGACACGTTATCAGGGAAGACGGCGATACGATCACGCTCACGACAGCTGAGGCGAAGTTGCTTACGGTGTTTCTGGAGCGCCCTCGCGCGGTTATCAGCCGTGATGATTTGCTCGAGCTCAGCGCCGGTCGCGTTGCTGGACCGCTGGACCGGACCATTGACAATCAGGTGTCCAGGCTGCGCCGGAAGATCGAGCCGGATGTGTTGAGACCGCGGATCATCTCGACGGTCCGTAACGGCGGCTATTGCCTGAATTGCGATGTGGAGTTCGAAGCCTGATGCGGTTGGGGTTTCGCACGCAGATTGCGCTTCTTGTCGTTTCGGTGCTGTTCGTTGCCCAGGTCGTGGGGCTTTGGCTGTTCGTCGATGAAAGGTCGCTGGCGGTCCAGGCGGCGATTGGAAGCGAGGCGGCGGGACGTGCCGCCAATGTTGCCCGGCTGATCGAAGGTGCGCCGCCTGAGTTGCACGATGAGATCGTTGCGGCGGCAACCTCGCCTCTGGTGCGTTTTGAGCTTGGCGAGGGTCCATCGGTGACGCACACGCATCACGACGAGAATGGAGCCGTTGAGGCGCGCATCCGTGCGCTTCTGAATGACGGGTATAGCCGCGACATTCGGGTCGAGGTCCACGAGATCGAACAGGGACTCCTGCCTTTGCCCAATCTCTCTCCAGAGATGGCGAGGATGCATGCGGAGATGATGCAAGGCACGCTAGCGGCTATCGAAATGGAAGTTTCAATCGCCATTGCGGGAGGTCGTTGGTTGAATGTCGCTACGCGGTTCGAGAAACCACCGATACAATGGTCATGGACATCCACTCTGTCATTTGCGCTGACATCCGCGGTGCTGCTTCTTGCGATCTTCTGGTTTCTTCTGACACGCTTGACGCGACCACTGAACGAGCTCGCGGCGGCGGCCGAGGAATTCGGTCGTGGGGGCGGAGAAGGACCGATAACGCCGGTCGGTCCGAGCGAAGTCCGAAACCTGACAATCGCTTTTAATGACATGCAGGCGCGGCTCGCGCGTTTCGTAACGGACCGGACCCGGATGCTCGCCGCACTCGCGCATGATCTGCGCACGCCGCTGACAGCACTGCGGGTCCGGGCAGAAATGGTGGACGACGTCGAAACGCAAGAGGGTATCTCGGCGTCGCTCGATGAAATGCAGGATATGGTTGAGGCCACGTTGGCCTATGCCCGCGGTGTTGGGCAGGGCGAAGACCTGCAGCGCATCGATGTGGCGGAATACCTCTCGAACATCCAAACGGGGACACATGGCGGACTCGATCTGCGAATGGGGCCTGAAGCGGTAATGCAGATAAAGCCAAAGGCGATGCGTCGTGCGTTACGCAATCTCATCGACAACGCGCAACGGTACGGGGAGGATCCGGTCCTGTCCTGGGATGTGACCGGTGCTGGCGTCGAAATCCGGATCGACGACACAGGACCGGGCATCCCCGAAGGTCATATCGCTGACGTGTTCCAGCCTTTTCAGAGAATCGAACAATCCCGCTCTCTCGACACTGGCGGTCATGGTTTGGGCCTTTCCATCGCTCGTAGTATTGTTCTTGAACATGGCGGGACCATCGAGTTGTTGAACCGTGACGAAGGCGGGCTCCGCGCACGGATTATCCTGCCCTTGGCAATGCCTCACACGTCAATGTCGGAGCAAAGCGCGCAGGTCGATCCCGTTTCAGACGGCGCTTTGCCTGCTCAAAGGAGCGAAGACTGATCGGTTCTGTTGCATCCCGCTTTGATACATTTCCTTACAAAAAAGCAGGGCCCAAAGCGTTCCGAGAATGCGTGAAGTTCGATAGAAAACAAAGCGTTCGACATGGATATGAGGCACAACCATGCAGACAAGAAACCGATTTGCGATGTCCCGGCGAGCTTTCACAGGAAGCTTGGGGGCGGCGGTAATGCTTTCGCCATCCATTTCGGCGGCAGAAACAAGCGACGCTGTACGTCGGAACATTTCATCTTTTCGGACCCACGCCTGGGAAGACCACTTTGACACGCTCGGGGTCGGAGTGATCATTTCGGACACGTCGTCGAAAGTGCTCCAACACTGGACGGCTGATGGAGAAATGCGACTCTACCCGACCTCTGTTCCGATGTCGGAGGAGTTGACGCGGCGTGGGTATACCGAAGTCGTGGAAAAGCGAGAAAACCCGAGTTGGGCGCCGACACCTTCAATGCGCGAACGGAACCCGGAATGGCCTGCACGTATTCCGGGCGGTGACCCGGAGAACCCGCTTGGAACGCGCGCGCTCTATCTTTCGTGGCAGTACTATCGAATTCACGGCACGCAGGATACGCGCAAGATTGGCCGGCGATCCTCAAACGGATGCATCGGCCTCTACAACGAGCATATTGAGGAAGTGTTCGATCGTGTTCCCGTTGGTACTCAGGTCAAGCTGATCTGATGGGAAAGTACACTGTCATCGCACTCGCACTGGCGGCATTGCTGGGTTTGGGCTTTTGGTGGTCAGGGAGCAACGACACCAACACTCCGGTTGCTGCAAATGTCTCGGATAGCCCTGGCCCGGCAATGGTGGATGTCACGGTTCCAGATACGCTCTCGGCCAACGCCGAAATCGGAAAAGTGGCGTTTGAAGCGAAATGTGCGGTGTGCCATGGCGCAAATGCCGCCGGTCAGGACGGCGTGGCGCCACCGCTTGTGCACAAGATCTATGAGCCCAGTCACCATGGCGACGCAGCGTTTCTGCTGGCGGCGAAGAACGGGGTGCGGGCTCATCATTGGCGCTTTGGAAATATGCCGGCGGTCGAAGGCGTGACGGATGGAGATGTGAAAATGATCATTGCCTATGTCCGTGAGCTGCAACGGGCGAACGGTATCAACTGAGAACCGAGCAGAAGGAGAAGCAACATGAACGTAAGAATTTGGATGACGGCCCTCGTTGCTTCATCAGTTGGCTTGGCCGCATTGGCGCATTCCGGTGCGACCGGTGTGATGAAAGAACGAATGGACGCGATGGGCGAGATGGGAGACGAGATGAAACGTCTCGCACCCATGATGCGCGGGCAGACCGAGTACGATCCTGACGTCGTGCGTAATGCCGCCGATACGATGATCGGGCACGCCGGGGCGCAAATGACCGAATTGTTCCCTGAGGGCTCGAATGGGGAACCTTCCGAGGCGCTTGATACAATCTGGGAGGATTGGGAAGAGTTCACGGCGCTGGCAGAAGCGCTCCGGACCAGTGCTGAAGGTATGAAACTGGCGGCCGACAATGGTTTGGCAGGGCAGGGTGAGATGCCGGGTGGTGGCATGATGGGATCCGGCCAGGGTATGATGGGAACCGGGCAGACCATGATGGGTGCCGCTCCGACGCAGATGATGACCACAGAGATGCTGGCTGAAATGCCGGTCAATGCCGGGTTCATGGCCGTGACGCAGACCTGTTCGGCCTGTCATCAGAAGTTTCGCGCAGAGGATAACTGACGCGTGTCGCGCCTGTTCAAGTCTTTGCTGCTCGTCGGTGTATTGGGTCTGGCCAGCGTTGCTGGCCTGATGGCCTGGCCGATCGGAGTCGAACCTCCGAGCGCGCTTCAGGAACTGGAAGGCAATGTTGATCGCGGCGCATATCTTGCACGCGCCTCCGGTTGTATTGCCTGTCACAGTGATTTCGAGGCAGGCGGCGCGCCCTTGGCAGGAGGCGCACCTCTTGAGACCGACTTCGGGACATTCTATCCGCCAAACCTGACGACCGATCCCGATCATGGGATGGGGGCCTGGACAATTTCCGATTTCGCGCGGGCCGTCCGGCAGGGTGTTTCGCCTACCGGTGACCCGTATTATCCGACCTTCACATACCCTTTCTACGCGGGCTTCACGGACCAGGACATCGCCGACCTCTGGGCAGCATTCCAAACCGTCCCTGCGGTCCCAGAACCATCGCTTGAACACGAGGCCGGGTTCCCATTCGATCAACGTTGGGGATTGAAGCTTTGGCGCGCCGCCTACCTTTCGGAGCCGGATACAGCTCCAGAGGCAGGCCGCAGCGAGGCCTGGAATCGCGGAAAGTGGCTCGTGAGGGGGGCTGCCCATTGCGGTGCCTGCCACACGGACCGGAACTTGGCAGGCGCGCGGATCGCGAGCCGCATCTTCGCCGGAAACGACAGCTTACCGGGTGACAAGCGCGCGCCCTCCATTCTGGCCTCCGATCTACAGGCCGGGGGTTGGGACGTGGACAGCTTGGCCTATGCCCTGCGCACTGGGATCACACCCGAAGGCGATGTTTTTGGGGGAAGCATGGCAGAAGTCGTCAATTATGGAACAGCGTTTCTGAGTGATGCCGACCTCGCTGCGATGGCAAGCTATATCATGGACAACGACTTGTCCGAGAACTGAGAGCACTTGATGACCCTGAAACTCAACCGAAGACAGTTCATCGCGACAGGAACAGCATTCGCTGCCCTTGGGGCGAGAAGTGCCGCGGCCGCTTCGCCCGAGTTGAACGCGCGTGTCGCCGATATTCAGCTTTTGCCGGAAAACTACGGCTCAACGCGTATCTGGGGTTTTGAAGGCATGGCGCCGGGGCCGGAAATCCGGGTAGTGCAGGGTGCAAGGGTGCAAAGGCGATTGGTGAACGGTCTGCCCGACGTGACTTCGACACATTGGCATGGCATCCGCATCGACAACTCCATGGATGGTGTGGCCGGTCTCACCCAGGAAGCGATCGCTCCTGGAACATCATTCGACTACGATTTCATTGTGCCTGATGCGGGGACCTATTGGTACCACGCGCACAACCGCTCGTTCGAGCAGGTGGCGCGCGGCTTACACGGCGCTTTGATCGTCGAAGAGCCCGACCCCCTCGACATCGATCACGAAGAGGTCCTGGTTCTCGACGATTGGCTCATTGATCCCGACACGGCTCAGATCGCGGAGACGTTCGGGGCGATGCATGATCTGAGCCATGCGGGGCGGCTCGGGAATTACATCACGACCAACGGCAAGTACAACTTGTCCAAACCGGTCAATCGTCATGAGCGTCTTCGATTGCGCCTGATCAATGCGTCGAACGCGCGTATTTTCCAGCTGGCACTGGACGGTCTCGAGGGCTGGATTGTCGCCTTGGATGGCATGCCCCTGGCCCAGCCACGGGAGGTCGAGGGGACCTTCCTGCTGGCTCCCGCGCAGCGAATCGACCTTATCGTCGATGTTACTTCCGAGACGGGTGGGGCAGGGCACATCGTGCAGTTCGACCGCAATGAGAGTTTCTCGCAGGTCGCGTTCGAAGTGACAGGTGACGGTGCCAAGTCGCGAAGAGCCGCGCCGGGGCCGCTTCCACCGAACAACCACGCCATGCCCCAACTGGCAGGGGCCCGCGATCTGAGTCTCCTCATGGAAGGCGGCGCGATGGGCGGCATGCGTGGCGCGATGATGGGTGGGCGGATGTCGTCGATGCGCGAAATGATGCAATCTGGAAACTTCTGGGCGTTCAATGGCAGCGTCGGCGGCTTGGACGGTGCGCCACTCGCATCCTTATCACACGGCGAAACAGTGCGTCTGAAGATCACCAATGACACTGTGTTCCCCCACGCAATGCACCTGCATGGCATGCACTTCCACGAGATATCGCCTGATGGCAGCCTTGGCCCGCTTCGGGATACCACGTTGCTGGAACGCGGTGAGGTCCGAGATATCGCCTTTGTGGCGGACAACCCCGGCAAGTGGCTGCTGCATTGCCATATGCTGTCGCATGCGGCCGCCGGCATGATGACCTGGATCGAAGTGGCATGATCCGGGGAACGGCGATCCTCGGGGTAGGCTTGGTCCTTGTTGCTTTAGCCAGAGCTTTTTTCTGGACGGCGGATGCAGCAGGCTCGGGTCTTGGTGTGATGCCGGAAGACGTGGATATTGCGGCGGGTGAGGCGTTGTACGCTGAGAATTGTGCGGCTTGCCATGGGGCCAATCTGGAAGGGCAGGATGACTGGCGAAGCCCGGGCGAAGACGGTCGCCTGCCGGCACCTCCGCACGACGAGACCGGCCACACATGGCATCACGGAGATCAGGTTCTTTTGGAGTACACGAAACTCGGGGGCCGCGCGCTGATGGCTTCTCAGGGTATGGAATTCGACGGCGGCATGCCCGGCTTCGGTGATCAACTCTCAGACCAGGAGATCTGGAACATTCTTGGATACATCAAGTCGACATGGCCGGAGCGCGTGCAGGAGATGCAAGCCGTGCGAACCGAAGGTGAGACGCGGAAGAGGGAAAATTGACATGAATTTGGTTTGGAAACTGGTGGCGGTGATGGCCCTGATCGTCCCGATTGCCGCGCAAGCGGAGAGCTTGAGCGAAGATCGCGTGAAGGAACTTGTTCTCGAGGCCATTCGCGAAAACCCCGAAATCGTTCTCGAGGCGGTGCAGATCATCGAGCAGCGGGAACAGCAGCGCCAAGCCGAGGCTGCGGCAACTGTTCTGTCGGACAATCGCGATCTTTTGGAAAACGACCCGAACGCGCCAGTTCTCGGTAACCCAGAGGGCGATGTAACGGTCGTCGAATTTTTCGACTATAACTGTCCCTACTGCCGTCGGGTGAAGCCTTACATTGAAGCACTGCTGGAAGAAGATCCGAATGTCCGTCTGGTCTATCGGGAGTGGCCGATCCTTGGCGACGGGTCCGTTTTCGCAGCGCGCGCGGCGCTCGCGTCGCGGGAGCAGGGCAAATACGAAGAGTTTCATTGGGCTCTGATGGGAATGGCAGGGCGGGCAGAAGAAGCGTCTGTCATTCAAGTCGCGGAACAGGTCGGATTGGATATCGCACAGCTGCGACGTGACATGGAGGCGCCTGAGATCGATGCGCATATCGCGGCGTCGATGGAACTCAGCCGCGCGCTTGGCTTTAACGGCACGCCGTCATTCGTAATCGGCGACGCTCTGGTGCCCGGCGTCATCGAAGCGGACCAGATGATCCAACTTGCCGAGGAAGCCCGCGCTGCGGGACAATAGTTGCGGGCAAATTGCACGTGGCAGAGCAGCCGATACCTAACCAAGACTTTTTCAGCGACTGAACGCAGGTAAGATGAGTGACAGAGATACAGCAATAACCCGTTTGCCGCGGCGACACTTTTTGGTCGGAGCGACAATGCTCTTTTCTGGACCTCTCGCCATGCCACTGGCGGCATCACCCTCATCTCCGCGAGACATGTGGGAAGTTTGGGATGCGCAAGTTACTCCCCCCGGATACGAGCCATCATCATCCAATCCATGGGGGGTTCCTCCACGTTTTCTTCCGGTTCGCGTCGAAGCAAAGGCTGGCCTTATCCCGGGAGACATCCACGTCGATGCCGTTGCGCGGTACCTGTATCATATCGAGCCAGGCGGCAGCACGGCCATGCGCTACGGCGTGGCGATCGCGCGCGGGTCATTGTACGAACCTGGCGTCTACACGATCCGGCGCAAGGCCAAGTGGCCGACTTGGCGTCCGACGGATGAAATGATTGAACGTGATCCAGATTTGTACGCGCAGCATGCGGACGGAATGGACGCAGGCCCGACTAACCCTTTGGGGTCGCGTGCGCTCTATCTCTACGTCGGGAACAGGGACACCTATCTGCGTATCCATGGTTCACCGCAACCGAGATCGATTGGCGGTCGCGCGAGCTCTGGATGTGTCCGTATGATCATGGCGCATATCAACGATCTCTATCCGAATGTTGAAACCGGCAAGACCGCGCACCTTTACCCGCCCGAAGATGTGATAGGCGGCTGAATTCAAGACCTGTGCGCTGGCAGTATCTGGAGTTAGCTGGCGGCTTGGCAAATCGGATTGCCCCGGGATGTTCTCAACGGGAGCCACGTCGCTTCGACAGGACCATCGTGTAGATACCAAAAGCAATTGTCATTCGGATCGAGCCGCACCTTGGCAAGATTCTGGTAGGGCGCAGCGAGACCGACAAGTGGCTCGGGCAATTCCGTGAAAGCCCCGTCCGCATCGACAGCTGGTGCTGTCGCGCAACCGGTCAATGCCAGCGCGACTGCCACCGTGTTCAAGGCTATAAAGGCCGGTCTGGTCCGAACCTTCATTTTCACTGACTGCCCTCCAGGGCGGTCGAAGGATACCCGGCAGTCGCGAGAACTTGAGAAATGGCATCGGATGAGACCGCCGTCTCGATTTCTGCCGTGCGTGCGTCCAAGTCTGTCCGAAGGGTTGCCGTCGGGTCTGCGGCTTTCAGCGCTTTTTCGATCGTGGCCACACAGTGGCCGCAGCTCATATCAGGAACGTGGAATTTCATGCGAGGTCCTTTCGTAGATTGAAGATCAGATAGAGATTCCAGTTGGTGGAAGGCAACAAAAGAAATTGGCTCCAAGAAAATTGCATCCTACCCCTTGAGATTCCAGTGACTGGAAGCCCTATGTCAGGATCGAAGCCAATTCGAAGGGATTCGTTATGACCCATAACACGCACACCACATTGAGCATCGTTGGCATGTCCTGCGCGTCGTGCGTGGGCCGTGTCGAAAAGGCCCTTTCAGCTTTGCCAGGCGTTTCGGATGTCTCGGTCAACCTCGCATCAGAACAGGCACGCCTGTCGGTCGATAGCCCGGACCGTCTGCAAGATGCCGCGCATGCGCTCGACACGTTGGGGTACCCGGCGCGTACGGCCCGAATCACTCTGAACATCGCGTCCATGTCTTGCGCGTCCTGTGTTGGGCGAGTCGACAAAGCGCTCGCAGATGTGCCAGGTGTACTGTCGGTCACGGTGAACCTTGCCGCAGAAACTGCGGTAATTGAGTACCTCGAAGGAGCGGTTACACCTGCCGAACTGATGGCCGCGACATCCGCCATTGGCTACCCGGCGGAAGTCGCTGAAGCGAACGCCAGCCAGTCACGCGTCGAACGCAAGGCTGAGGAAGCGGATACGCTGCGCCGCAACGTCTTGCTAGCAGCTGCGCTGACCCTTCCTGTCTTCGTGCTGGAAATGGGGTCTCACCTGATCCCGGCTTTTCATATGGCCATCGAAAACAGCATCGGGACGCAAACCTCCTGGATCATCCAGTTCGTTCTGGCGACCATTGTCCTGTTCGGCCCGGGGCGGCATTTCTTTGCCAAGGGCATACCGGCGCTGCTGCGCGGCGCACCAGACATGAACAGTCTTGTCGCCGTGGGAACGGGGGCCGCATGGAGCTACTCTATCGTCGCCACCTTCCTGCCTGGACTCCTGCCAGAGGGTGTGCGTGCGGTTTATTTCGAGGCCGCCGCTGTCATTGTTGTGCTGATCCTGATTGGCCGCTGGCTCGAGGCACGTGCCAAAGGGCGGACAGGCGCCGCGATCCAGGCCCTTCTCGGGCTACAGGTGCGCACCGCGCGTGTCCTCCGCGATGGTGAAACCGTTGAGGTGGATGTCGATGTGCTGAGAAAGGGCGACACGATCCTTGTACGTCCAGGCGAGCGCATTCCGGTAGATGGAGAGGTCCTCGAGGGATCAAGCAACGTCGATGAAAGCATGATCACCGGCGAACCTGTTCCTGTGACCAAGGCTGCGGGCGCAACGATAACCGGCGGTACGGTCAACGGCACGGGCAGCCTGACTTTCCGGGCGTCTCGCGTCGGCGCTGATACGACGCTCGCGCAGATCATCCGTATGGTTGAAGACGCGCAGGGCGCCAAACTGCCGATCCAGGGGCTCGTAGACCGCGTCACGCTCTGGTTCGTCCCTGCCGTCATGGCCCTGGCCGCCCTGACGGTGGTAATCTGGCTGGTGGTCGGCCCCGATCCGGCGATCACCTTTGCGCTGGTGGCCGGGGTCTCCGTGCTCATCATCGCGTGTCCCTGTGCCATGGGGCTGGCCACCCCGACCTCGATCATGGTGGGAACGGGCCGGGCGGCCGAGATGGGCGTGCTGTTCCGCAAAGGAGACGCCCTTCAGGAGCTGTCGAATGTCGACGTGGTCGCGCTCGACAAGACAGGCACGGTGACAGAAGGCAAACCAACGCTGACGGATGTGGTCGTCGCCGAAGATTTCGACCGGGAACGCGTACTCGCCCAGATCGCCGCCGTAGAGGACCAGTCAGAGCACCCGATTGCCGAAGCCATCGTCCGTGGTGCGCGGAGTGAAGGTATCAGTGTTCCGTCTGCCTCGGGTTTCCGGTCGGTGACCGGCTACGGGGTCGCGGCCATGGTCGACGGTCAGGAGGTCATGGTCGGCGCAGATCGCTACATGCTCCGCGAGAATGTCGAGATCTCCGCTCTCATCAACACCGAACAGGATTTGGCCAGTTGCGGTCGTACTGCGCTTTATGCAGCGGTCGATGGTAGGTTGGCCGCCGTGATCGCGGTCGCCGATCCGGTGAAACCCGCAAGCCGCGCTGCGATCTCCGCCCTGCATGACCGTGGCTTTCAGGTCGCCATGATCACCGGCGACAAGCAGGAGACGGCGGAGGCCATCGCACGTGAGACCGGGATCGACCATGTGATCGCTGGTGTGCTGCCGGACGGCAAAGTCGCGGCGCTTGATGACCTTAGGGCAGGGGGACGCAAGATCGCTTTCGTGGGCGACGGCATCAACGACGCCCCCGCGCTTGCACATGCGGATGTCGGCATCGCCATCGGCACCGGTACGGACGTGGCGATCGAGTCGGCCGACGTGGTTCTGATGTCGGGCGATCTGCGCGGTGTTGTGAATGCGGTGGAGGTGTCCAAGCGGACGATGTCGAATATTCGGCAGAACCTGGTCTGGGCGTTCGGATACAACGTGGCATTGATCCCGGTGGCCGCAGGGGTGTTGTACCCGGCGTTCGGGCTTTTGCTGTCGCCGGTCTTTGCAGCGGGTGCGATGGCGCTGTCTTCGGTATCGGTCCTGACCAACGCCCTGCGCCTGCGCCGCATCGCGCCGGCGATGAACGAACAACGTTCACCTGGCAGGCATATCCCGCAAACCAAGACCCAACCAGCGGAATAGGAGGCTCGTACCCATGAACATCGGAGAAGTCGCGGAACGCTCGGGCATCCCGCCGAAGACCATTCGCTACTACGAGGATATCGGGCTAGTGCGCCCGCAACGAAGTGGCAATGGCTACAGGGCGTTTCGCGAAACCGATCTGCACAAGCTCGCATTTCTCGGTCGCGCCCGCGCTCTCGGATTTTCCATCGAGGACTGTCGGACTTTGCTCAGTCTCTATGAGGACGAAAGCCGGGAAAGTGCGCAAGTCAAGGCGGTCGCTGAAGAACACCTGAAAGCGATCGACGACAAGATCGCGCAGCTTCAATCCATGCGCGAGACACTCTCGCATCTGGTCAGGTCATGCCACGGCGACCATCGCCCGGACTGTCCGATCCTTAGCGATCTGGCGGGCGGCCCGGCGGGAGCCTGAACGACGACACCAGCGTGTAGCAACGGGCGAAAGCGCCCTTTTGAAAGCATCAGAAAATGAAGTCTCTTTCGAGGCGCACCTTCCTCTCGGGCTCTGCGGCGATGCTCGGCATGGCAGTTCTTCCGGCGCGTTTCGGCAGCCCGGTCAACGCGCAGATGGGCGCGAATAATCTTCAGGTCACCACCCGAACGCTCGACATTGGGGGCAGGGCGGCGACGGTCAAAGGAATTCTGGATGGGTCTGGAAGATCCGGTCTGGTTCTGGATCCCGGTGCACGTTTTCGGGTCGAACTGAGCAACGCTTTACAGGATGAGACCATCGTGCACTGGCACGGACAGATTCCGCCGAACTCCATGGACGGTGTTTCAAACACCGCGCCCATGATCGCACCGGGGTCCAGCCGGATGTTCGATTTCGTGCCGCGCCCGGGCACCTATTGGATGCACAGCCATGTTCCGGCTCAGGAGATCGATCTTTTGGCAGCGCCCCTCATCGTGCGCAGCGCCGAGGACGCGGGAAGCGATCGGCAGGAAGTGGTGATGTTCCTGCATGACTTCTCTTTCAGGTCCGGGGAAGAGATTCTGGCGGATTTTACCTCTGGCGCTGCGATGGATCACGGTATGGTTCAGCATGGCAGCCGCATGGAAGCGACGCCGCGTCGGATAATCGGTAACCACAGTGCGGACCCCATGCAGGTACCTGGCAGCGCCGGAATGGATCATGGTGCGATGGCGATGCCCGGCATGGGTCATGGCGGCATGGCTATGGACCTGAATGATTTCGAGTTTGACGCGTATCTTGCGAATGACCGGACACTCGACGATCCTGAGGTTGTGCGGGTTGATAAGAGGGGCCGTGTTCTTCTTCGCATCATCAACGCTTCTTCGATGACTGCGTTCTGGATTGATCTCGGAGATGTGCAGGGCGATCTGGTAGCTGTGGACGGAGACCCGGTCGAGCCCCTGCGCGGCTCGCGGTTCGGGCTTGCGATGGGACAACGGGTGGATATCGAACTCACGATGCCTGAAAGCGGGCTGGCGGTGCCGGTTCTCGCTCTCCGCGAGGGCGCACAGGAACGGACCGGGCTCATCCTTGCGCCAGCGGGCGCTGAAGTTTCAAAGCTGGCAAACCAAAGCGACAGCACGCATCCCGCGTTTTCAGGCGATGTTGCGATGGAGTTAGCTCTCCGTGCGAGGCACCCGCTCGACATCAAGCGCCCGGACCGGACCCATATGGTGATGCTCGGCGGGGCGATGGCGCCCTATTCCTGGACGATCAACGGCCAGCTTTGGGGACGCCACACACCGATTGCGGTCCTTCAGGGCGAACGGGTGGAAATGATGTTTCACAACATGTCGATGATGGCGCATCCGATGCATCTACACGGTCATGTCTTCCAGGTCGTTGACATCAACGGAACCCGCATCGCAGGCGCTGTCCGCGATACAGTTCATGTCCCCGCGATGGGAATGGTGACCGTCGCCTTCGACGCGGGCGAAGTGGCGCCGTGGATGCTACATTGTCACCATATGGCGCATATGGCGACGGGCATGATGACGGAACTGGATGTCAGAGCCCCCTGAAAAGAAAAGATAATCCTAATTATTCGGAACCCTCCAGCGCTGGAGGGTTGTTTCTGTAGAAACTATTTCGGAGGATCATCATGTCTGACGCAACGCATCAGAATACTCAAGCAGCGACTGCCTCACACGGTGCGCGGCAGATTGCGGGGGACAAAGCATCGGGGCATTCGACGTCATCCTATGGCAAATTCTTTGCCATGATCGGCACGTCGACGGCGATCATGCTCGCTCTGATGTACTTTGATACCTACCAGTGGACTCATCTGTTCTGGTCCGAAACACGCTTCTACATGGCCTTCGTGATGGGTGCGGCCATGGCCCTTGTAATGCTGACCTTCATGCTCGGTATGTACAAGAGCAAGGCGATGAACGCTGCAATCTATCTCGGATCAATCGTCGTTTTTGCTGGGGCTCTCTGGCTTGTTCGAAGCCAGGTTACAATTGGCGACACCAGCTTCATGCGCGCTATGATCCCGCACCATTCCATCGCGATCATGACGTCGTCGCGATCGAACCTGTCAGACCCTCGCGTCCAGAAGCTTGCTGATGAAATCGTTTATGCGCAAGACAAGGAAATCGCTGAAATGCGATACCTGATCGAGGATATCGAGGCAAATGGCGACGGGACCGAGGAGGAGGCACCTGAAGCACAGATCGTCCCGCTTTCGGAGGCGCTGTCGACCGCCATGGTTGCCGCCATTGATCCGGAATTCCTGACCGAGGCCGATATCGCCAAGCTGTTTCCCGATGGCGCGGCCTGCACGTTCAACTTCACCGCCACAGCCGAACCTACTGTTGCCATGGGCGACGTCGACGGCGAAGCGGTGGCTCTGATGAAGCTGAGCGGCGACCTGATCCGCCTCTCGGCCTCGGAGACTGCGAGCGATGGCGCTGTCTCGCTTTCGACTGATGGGATGGCGGTTTCCATAACGCCGACCGAGGACGGGTCTTCGGACGACGCACTTGCCAAGTCGACGCTGATTTACACGCTCGATGCCGGATCCCGAGCCGGGTTCATCGGCTGGACACGCTGCAACGCGTGACGTCAAACCGACAGGAGCTGATCATGCCGAAAGATACCGTATCCGATTCGAAAAAAGCCGTTCTCTATCGAATGGTGATGAAGGATCACCTCTGCCCATACGGGCTCAAGTCGAAGGATTTACTTGAGCGGGAGGGCTACGAGGTAGAGGACCACCACCTCACGTCTCGCGCGGAGACCGACGCATTCAAGAAGGAGCACGGCGTCGAGACGACGCCTCAAACCTTCATCAACGGTGAACGTATTGGTGGGTACGACGCGCTCCGGAAGCGTTTTGGACAGGAGGTGCGAGGAGCGGACGAAACCACCTATCAACCCGTCATCGCGATCTTCTCGGTTGCTTTCCTAATGGCGCTCGGGCTGAGCTGGGCTTCCTTCGGGTCCATTTTCACCTTACGCGCCTTTGAGTGGTTCATCGCAATCTCAATGTGTTTTCTCGCGGTTCAAAAGCTGAAGGATGTCGAAGGTTTCTCCACGATGTTCTTGAACTACGATCTATTGGCGCAACGGTGGGTCCGTTACGGATATGTATACCCATTTGGCGAGGCGTTGGCTGGCATTCTCATGGTCGCCGGTGCTCTCGTTTGGATAAGCGCGCCCGTTGCATTGATTATCGGGACCATAGGCGCTGTTTCGGTCGTTAAAGCGGTCTATATCGACAAGCGGGAGTTGAAGTGCGCCTGCGTCGGCGGAGGCTCGAATGTACCACTGGGATTTGTGTCGCTGACCGAGAATTTGATGATGATTTTCATGGGGCTGTGGATGCCTGCACGCGCACTTGGGTGGTTGTGAAAAACGTGATTGATACGAGAAGGACGATCTTCGCGGCGTTGCTTGCGCTGCAACCTGGGCTGGGGTTTGCCGAAGCGCTCGTGGAGTTCGACGGCAGCTGGAGGGAGCAGGGGTTCTTAAGGCTGTTTTCCAACGACTACGTCCAGCGAGGAGGACAACTGGACGTGGTTTCCAATGGGACAGTTTCACTCTTGTGGCGGCCGGTCGATCAATCTGAACGAGACGCTGTTGAGGCCAGATGGGCGTGGCGCGTGCAAGAGGGCGTCACTGCGACGGATCTGACGGTCAAGGGGAGCGACGATCGCAATCTGTCAGTTTATTTCGTCTTTGTGGATGAAACCCGCGCCGACGCACTTTCTGGTGGAAACGCCAGGCGGATTTTGCGCGAAGAATCCGCCCGCGCTCTTATCTATGTGTGGGGTGGGGCACATGAAGTCGGGTCCATTTTGCCCAGCCCATATTCTCCACGGCTGCGCACCAAAGTCCTGCGTACAAGCGGCTCCGGGGAGCATCGGGAAAGCGTGGATCTGGCAGGAGATTTCAGAGCAGCGTTCGGCGATGATCCTGGTACACTGATTGGTCTGGCCATATCGGCCGACAGCGACGACACAGATGGTAGGATTGTCGCTTCAGTAGCGAACCTGGTTCTGAAATAGTCTCGTCATTCGTTTCCGGGTTTTCGTGTTGAAGCAGCGGCCAGCGCATCAATGACAACTGCTTGCGTCAGAACTTCTGGCAGCACCACACCGGACGGCGCCGCTGGGCCGAACACGATATTGAAAGGAATGCCGTAGCGTCCGTGGCGTTCAAGGAAGCGGGCGATCTCGTCATTCGGTCGGGTCCAGTCGGCCTGCATGGCAATTACCGTCTCGTCGCTCAACCTGCCAGCAATCGGCCCACGATCCAAGATGAGCGTTTTGTTGGCCTTGCAGGTTAGGCACCAATCGGCGGTGACATCCACAAACACGGTCTGGCCCTCTGACACGTATCTTGCGATCTGTTGCGGCTCGAACGCCTGCCAGTAGGTTTTCGCTGTCGGATCTTCGGGCCGGGATTTATGCGTGAACAAACCGACCCAGATCAGGGGCAGTATGAGACTCGCGGCGACCAGACTGCTTCTAGAAGCTCCGCGTGGCCGACCTGTCTTGAGCAGCAGGATCAGAACAGTGGTGCAGGCGGCGACGAGCGCAGCGCCAGGCCACCCCGCTAGCCCAACAAGTATGAAAAGCAGCCATCCGGCAGTCGCTAACAGGAGAGCCCCAAGGCCGGCTTTAACGAACAGCATCCAACGGCCAGGGCGGGGCAAACGCTCGACCAAGGCGGGGCGTGCCGCAATGAACAGGTAGGGCGACGCCAGTCCGATCCCGAGAGCGGTGAAGACGACGAGCACATCGGTCGCGCCGCCTGCCAAGGCAAAGGTGATCGCTGTCCCAAGGAACGGCGCAGAACACGGGGTTGCCAGAACGGCGGCAAGCAGACCGGTGCCGAAATCAGCCGCATACCCGGAACGTGTACTGTTCGCCCCGAGGCGATTCTGCATGCCAGACGGCAGGGAAATCTCAAACAATCCGAACACGTTGGCTGCAAAAATGGCAATCACGATGAACATCAGTGCTACGAAGACGGGATTCTGGAACTGGATACCCCAGCCAACCGACACGCCGACCCATTTGAGGCCGAGAACGAATATCGCGAGCATCCAGACGAATGTCAGGACACCCATTCCGGTAAACAGAAACCCGTTCCGAATGATCCGTTGAGATTGGCCTGATGCTTTCAGAACCGAAGCGAGCTTGATCGACAGGACAGGCAATACACAGGGCATCACGTTCAGGATCAGACCTCCCAGAAAGGCGATCGCAGCGATCGTTGCCAACTGAAGTGCGCTGGCACTCGATGATGCTCTTTCATAGGGCGGGGCAGGGACGTCGGTACTCAAAACCACCGGAGCTGTGACCGCCCGTCCGCTATCTGTCACCGTAAGGAACGGGGTTGTATGCTCGTCCGACCACGCGTTCAGAGGAATGCGAGCCCATAAATCTGATCGATCGCGGTTGAGCCGGATATCAGGCTTGCCGAACGTCACCAGAGGCCCGAATTCGGGAAAGACGTCGACGATCTCGAATGGTCGGTCGCTTTCGGCTGTGACAACGAGTGCAGAAGACTTCTCGTCATGGGCCACGGTCGTGATCCTGATATCGCTTTCGTCCGCGTTCGCCGGAACGCGCGCAACGAAAGTTGCGATTGCGTCGGCGGACACTTGATCAATGCCAGTGCCGCTCGGTACATCCAGAGCCAGATCGAAGGCATGAGGGACGCAGACATCGGAACATGTCAGGAGCGTCACGCTGGCGCGAAGCTGCAAGGGCTTGCCACGGTCTTTCAGCGTCGCTCGGATCGGCAGGACGACTAAGCCAGAATACCCGAAGTTCTCGATGCCGAAGGCCTCAAAGCGATCCGGTGCAGGCCACAGGATTTCGGCAGAAGCGAAATTGGAAGAATCTTTCCAGCCAACTTCCGGGGCCAGACCCACCTCGCCGGGCGTTCTCCAATACCCTTTCCATCCTTCACCATATTCAAGAACCAGTCCGAGAGAGGCAGAGGCTGCATCCGGTGTGATGCCATCCTCGGCTGAAATCAGGCGAGCGGTGACCGCCGGGTTTTCAAAAACATTCGACTCGGCGGCTTGCGCGACATCCAGATGTGCGAGCGTAACCCACACTGCGAATATGGCCATGATGCGCGTAGCAAACCATTTCAATCGCGGTGTCACCGCCTCTTCCGCCATTCAGCGCAGCGCTTGCGGCATCGCTGCGAGTGCCGTTTCGAGATCGGTGATCGGCAAACCACGCGCGATCCAACCGGGACCGCGGCGCGAGCCAAGCATTCCCTCGGAGACATCGATAAAGCCGGTATATCCGGCACGTTTGAGGGCTGCCAATAGCTGCGCACTGCGACCGCCAGTGGCGCAGATCAGCGCGACGGGCCGTCCAGCCGCGAGATCACGTGCCGCAAAGAGCCGCTGTTCAAAGCCTCGCTCGTGCATGTTGACCGGCCAGGCTCCCCTCGCAAGGCCCGTCTCTGCCCATTCGGCACGAGTGCGAACATCCAGCAGAGTTATTGCTTCCTCATTGAGCGCCTCGGCAACTTCTGATGCCGACCAAATTTCGCGGGTCGCAGCCCGTGTGACACTAGGCAACACCATCGCAGCGGCGAGCGCGCAGAACTGTCTTCTATTCATGGTATCTCCAATTCTCGTCACGCACTTGTCGGCCTCCGTGACTGAAATCGATCACACTGTGACGCACGCTGCGTTCCAACCCTCTTCTCTTTCCAGTTCGATGATCTTTCGCACCATTTTGTCGCTGATCTGCCCTTGAACAACCGTACGACCAATGACCAGCGCCGGCGTTCCAACAAAGGCGAACACACGCGCAAGCGCTGAGCTGTTTTCCAACTCCCGCACGACTTCGGGACTCTCCATGTCCGCGACCAAACGTTCTTCATCGACTCCAAGATCGCCCGCGAGACGCGAAAGATACTCCGGCGTTGCTTGGAAGGGCGTTGTCATCAGCCTCTCGTGAAAGGCGACATACGCCCCTTGACGCTTTGCCGCGAGGGCTGCTTTGGCAGCCAGATTTGAGCTATCACCCAACAAGGGAAGCTCGTGCCATGCGACAGCAACCTCGTTTGGCATCGCGTTGGTCATTTCCGCAAGCCGCTTCGTCTGAATGCGGCAGTACGGGCAGTAGTAGTCTGAGAATGACGCGATCGGCACCCTTGCAGGATTGGTTCCAAGTTCGCCGTAGAGAGCGTCACAGACACTGTTCGAGACACGCTCGAACGCAGCTTCCTTGCGAGCGATGACGGCATCGCTTTCGCGGGTACCCAGCCCTACGAATGGATCAAAACCGCCTGACGTGTCACCCGCGACGTACTTCCGAAAGCCCGCGGGGGTATTGAGCGGCTCCAGTTCCAGTTTTTCAGGCAAAAGCGACGGCACTGTGCGCAGAGCCGCGTATCCCGCGAAAATCGCACCGAGTGTAATGAGCGTCGATCGCTTTCCAGAATCCATGTCCTTACTTCACCTATCTCTGACTGAGACTGGCAGTACCGCCATGTCCGGGCCACGGTCAACTTTACAAACTGATACATTTCTCGCCGTGAAAACAGGCTGTTGACCGGGTACCAAAGGCTGGGGTCGATGGTCAGCGACGCCTTTTGGACCAGGAGGTGAAAATGTATCGATTGGGTTTGCTTGCAGTGCTTTTCGCGACACCTGCCTTGGCCGATCCAAACGGCTACGGGCACATGTCGGGCTGGGGATATGGGATGGGCATGATGTTTGGTCCTATCCTTTGGATCGTTGTCCTGGGATTGGTTGTTGCGGGTGTCGTTTGGTTCGTTCGCAATACGGGTAGTGGATCGAGCGTGCGCGGAAAGTCTGACGCGATGACGGAACTCGATTTGCGTTTCGCGAAGGGCGAAATAGACGCTGAGGACTACACCGCTCGAAAAAAGCTGCTGACCGGCGAATAGGCATGCGGGTTATTGCACAGCGCGAGGGTTTAAGCTTTTCGCCCAACGAACCTAGGGCCAAACCAATCTGACTTTACGAGGCATAAGTGACAGGCAAACAACTTGGGCTGCTCGCTGCCGGGGGATCCACTGCTCTTCTTCTGGCAGCATTCGTCTTTCAGGCACTTGGATATGCACCATGCGCGATGTGCATCTGGCAAAGGTATCCCCATGCCCTGGCGATTGGGGCAGGAGTGTTCTTGGCCATTGGACTTGCTCCACTGCTTTTCCTAGCTGTTGGCGCCGTGTCCGCAGCGACGACCGCTGTTATCGGAGTGTACCACACGGGTGTCGAACGTGACTGGTGGCAAGGGCCTACATCTTGCACCGGGTCCGGACTGGATTTCTCGAATATGACCGGCTCGGATCTTCTCCCATCTGCATCTTCGGGTCCGTCCAACCTGGTCATGTGCGACGAGGTCGCCTGGGAGTTCCTTACTCTATCAATGGCAAGCTGGAACGCACTTTGGAGTGCTGTTCTTGCCGGGATTTGGGTTCTGGCGATTGTGCGAGCAATCGCCCAGAGGCGGTCTGCCGTGCCTACCTAGGCCTCCAGACGAACGAAGACGGTTGCCAGAGCTGTCAAGCAGGCCGCCCCGGCTACAAATATCAGAAGCGCGAATGCGACCGATCCGATAGGTTCGGGAAAGAAACGAACGACCGGTGCGAGGCGTGATGAGCGGCAGGCCGCTGAAACATAAAGAGGGATAGCGCTTACCAAAGTCGCATAGAGATAGACCCCCGAGATGTTCTCGAATAGCGCGGAACGCGCTAGTGTTGGAGCTACAACCTGCAAAGCTGTTGCACGGCTTCCGCCAAACGATCCGTACCAGTCGGCTGAAACAACGTAGATTAGGGCGTGAAGACCAATGAAGATACCGAGTCTGGAGAAGAAGTCGACGACGATGTAGGCCCCCGGATCGCGACCGCGACCGCTACCGGAACGTTCGTGAGACAGTGCGAAGAGAAAGAAACCGACGTAGTTGACCATCACGACTACTGGCAAACCGTTCGGCAAAACCTGCCGCAAAAATCGCCCTAGAGCGGGACCTCCGCCAGCCAAAGCGGTTGTAAATCCAGGCGAAAGCGCAATGTAGAGGACTAAAACCGGCAGCAATCCTGCGAGACTGAATAGCAGGACGTTTCTGAGAAATGCCATTCCCGGCATGCGGGTGGAGAAGTGCCGTTCCAATTGAGCAGACCAAGCTTGAGGTTTGTCTTCAGTCTAGCTTCAAATGAAGGCGCTTTGCCAATGATTGATAACCAGCTCTACTTGGTAATTCCGTCGCGCGGCAACGTGCCAAACTCTGGGCCGAACCATGCCGTTTTTTTACTACAAGACGGCTTTCAGGCGGCCAGGCGCGCCCTTCAACATTTAACATAAACTTCATTATGCGACTTTATACGTAGTGTTGCAATGGTATATTATCGTATGTATGTTGAGGTCTGTCACAGAGGGTCCTCAGCATGCGTCATTTACTCAAGAAGCTTCTTCCCTCGGTCGTAGTCGCTATAACCGTGACAGGCCTTTCTCTACCGGTGTCCGCCCGAGCGCAGACATACCCGATCGATTGCGCGATCCTCTTGTGTCTCTCTGGTGGTTGGCCCGCTTCCGTCCCTTGTGCTCGGGCTCGCGCCGAATTCATCCGGCGGATTACGCCCTGGCCGGTGAAACCGCCATTGCAAATCTGGCGCTGTCCCATGGGCGCGTCCTATGAGACCTCTCCTTCATCAAACAGTGCAGCCCGCATCTTTGAAGCGTTCTTCCAGAACAAAAGCACTGGGCCGCGACATTCTTTTCCAGCGCAAGACGCCGCTACCCCGATTGAGGCTACTTGGCGCACTCCAGGAGCCCCTAATGACTTTGTACTCGCCGATAGGCCCGCCCAGCTCGTTCAAGATCGCGCGGACATCGATATCAGCGGACCTGAGTTCAATTTCGTGCGGTCCATCCGTGTCTATGATGTCCGTTATGCGCGACAGCATGAATCCGGACGTGACGGCGACTGCAAACGTAGCGCCACCGTGGTCGTCGGCACATACGGAACCCAAGGCGATTTCGCCTGGCAGAGGTCTTCCATCACCGCCCTACCCTCCGCCCATATCGGCCTCGAACGCTGGGGCCAAAATTGCCCCAGCATCTATCACCGTTCTGTCTTCGTCGACTGGCGTGACTATGAAGGGAACTACGGCTTCGAGCAGGTGAACTACTAGCGCCAACAAAGACAGCATTGGCGTTCATACGAGTCGGCCTAAGTGCTCGGGGCTACTCAATCACCGATCGTTCTCTGCTTTTGATGCCAAGGTCGGCTGTGCGGACCTTCCTGCCATTCGCTGCGACCGCAGCTTGAGGCGGGTAGAGCGTCGGCCATGCGCAATAGCGGATGTCGATTTCAGCTTACCGCTTCACACATAGTCGTGAGCTTCCAGCGACTGGAGGGCTCTTTCCGACTTGACGACTGACCATCGGGAAGTGTTTATTGTCGATGGACGAAAGGAAACTGTGTGCTCGGTAGGGTCTTCATCATTCTTGTTGCGTTGCAGCTCGTTGTTACGAGTGCATTTGCGCATGTGATGCCGATGGCCGAACATTGTGCAGAGCCTGCGGCTCAGCATGTGCATGGTGACGAAGTATACGTTCTTCAGGATCCGATGGCCGACACTGCCTTCGAGACTGAGCAGCAGCCAAAGCCAATGGGACTGCTTCATTGTGCCAGCGTTGCTTGCACAGATCAGTCTGGAAATACGTCTGCTGTCGACCTGCACAAAGATTTCCGGATCGCGGACCTGGACCCGACCGAGCCCAGCATGGCTCTGCAGTCCGTTCTTCTTTCCTTCCTTCGACCTCCTCTGTCCTGATCGCGCCTGTCTGGCGTTGATTGCGGCGTAGCCTGAGCGGCTACGTCAGGCAATCCCATCATTTGTGGCCTTTTCGGGTTCAAACCTCCGGCCCATCTGATCCTTCTCCCTTCCTTCACTGCTCAACAGTGATCTCCTCTTTGCGGGGCCATCTATTGGTCCGCGCTCACGGAAAACACATGAAACACATAAATTTTCTGCGGCCTCTCGCCGTAGTGCTGGGGCTTGGCCTCGGCCTGCCCGCGCAAGCTGGCACTTACGACATCACAGTCGACAAGGTCCGGATCGACACCGGAACCTTCAAGAAGAACGGGATCGGCTACAATGGCAGCCAAACTCCGACCATCCTGCACTTCCAGGAAGGCGAAGACGTCGTTATCCGCGTGAAGAACAATCTGCGCGAAAGCACGTCCATCCATTGGCATGGTCTGATCCTGCCGTTCCAGCAGGACGGGGTGCCGGGCATCAGCTTCAATGGTATCAAACCAGGAGAGACCTTTACCTATCGCTTTCCTATCGAGCAGGCAGGCACCTACTGGTTCCACAGCCATTCGGGTTTCCAGGAGCCTGACGGTGCCTATGGCGCCATCGTGATCTCTCCGAAGGGCGGTGAGGCCGTTCCGACGGACCGCGATTATGTGGTGCAGTTCACGGACAAGCACCCGCACAGCGGATCGCGGATCTTCCGCAACCTGAAATCTTCGGCAGACTATTACAACCGCGCGCAACGCACGGCGCAGGACCTGATCGAGGACGCGGGTGCCGAGGGTTTGAAAGCCGCCCTTCAGGATCGGAAGATGTGGGGTGCCATGCGCATGATGCCCACGGACATCGAGGATGTTCAGGGCTTCACGCCGCTGATCAACGGGGCCAGCACCCAGCAGAACTGGACCGGCATCTTCAAGCCCGGCGAAAAGGTGCGCCTGCGCCTGATCAACTCCTCGGCGACAACCTATTTCGATGTGCGCATTCCCGGTCTGAAAATGACGGTGGTGCAGGCCGACGGCAATGACGTGCGGCCGGTCGCGGTGGACGAGTTACGCATCGCAGTGGCCGAAACCTATGACGTTATCGTCCAGCCGCGTGAGGCCAAAGCTTATTCGATCATCGGCGAGAGCGCGGGCCGCACTGCGATGGTGCGGGGCACGCTGGCAACGTCTGAAGGCATGGTTGGCCCCTACTACAAGATGCGGCCTCAGCCTCTGCTTACCATGGCAGACATGGGGGGCATGATGTCCGGAATGAATCATTCGGGCATGGACATGAGCGGGTTCGACATGTCGGGGATGGATCACTCCGGCCATGACATGAGCGGCATGGATATGTCCGGCATGGATATGGGCGGTATGGATATGGGCGGTATGGATATGTCCACGGGCATGCCCGTCGTTCCTTCTGAGGGTGCGCCGGGCGCTGCCTTCTATGCACCTGGCAGCGGGCTGATCCCGACGGCGGCAAATGGCGGCAAGTTCCTCGGCTACGAAGACCTCACCGCGCGCAAGCCGCTTTATCGTGATCGTCCCGCCACCCGAGAGATCGAGATCCGCCTCACCGGCAATATGGAACGCTACATCTGGTCCATCAACGGCGTGAAATACGAGGACGCCGATCCGATCCGCTTGAAGTACGGCGAGCGCGTCCGGTTCAAGTTCGTCAACGAAACCATGATGGCGCATCCGATGCACCTGCACGGGATGTGGACGATCATCGACACCGGCAAAGGGGCATACGACCCCGTGAAACACACGGTCAGCGTCGCGCCTGGAACGACGCTCTACACCGAGACCGAAGTCGACGCTCCCGGCCAGTGGGCGTTCCATTGCCACCTCTCTTATCACGCGGGGGGCGGCATGTTCCGCAAGGTCATCGTCGAAGGCGGCCCGTCCTGATGGGCACGTATTTCAAGGAAACCAATCACATGAAAAAACTACTACTTGGAACGGCCCTCGGGCTTCCGCTTACGCTGACTTTCACCTCAGTCGCGATGGCTGAGGTGGGCGTTTCCCCGACAGTCTGGGGCGTGCGTACCGAAAAGTTGGAATACCGGATGGGCGATGAAGGGAGCTCCTTTGCCTGGGGGATCGAGGCCTGGACGGGCAATGACGAGCTGCGGCTCGTCTGGAAGAGCGAAGGTGCAAAGATCGAAGGCGGCGGTTTCGAAGAGATGGAGAACCAGATCCGCCTCCAGAAGCCGATCACCGATTTCTTTGATGGCTTCGTCGGGGTTGCTGCCTCCACGCCGGACGGCGCGCCCGAGCGCTACTATGGCGCTTTTGGCGTCACCGGCCTTGCGCCGCAGTGGTTCGAGGTCGAGGCGGCGCTCTACGTTTCCGAATACCCCTACATCGGGGCGGAAGTGGAGTATGAAGCTCTGCTGACCAACCGGCTGATCCTGACGCCGTCTCTCGAAGTCAGCCTGCCGCTGGCGGATGATCCCGCGCGCGAAATCGCGGCGGGCGGCGGCTCAGTCGAGCTGGGACTGCGACTGAGCTACGACCTGATCGGCCGCAGCGTTTCCCCGTACATCGGTGTGAATTACGAGCGCGCCTTTGGCGGAACAGCCGACATCCTGCGCACTAACGGCCACGGCATTGATGATCTGACCGGCGTGGTCGGCGTCAAATTCATGTTCTGATGTTTCTTGGCCCTCATCGGCAGCTGTTGACTACCCAATGCAGCACCGCTGGGGGCCACCACTTTAACCCAAACCAACCAAAGGGAGATTCCCAATGAAACTACGTACTATCCTGACTTCCGCCGCGCTGTCGGTCAGTCTTGCCCTCAGCGCAGGCGCTGCATCGGCACACGGCAAGGGCATGATGACCATGCCGGGCAACGGCCAGACGGTCGGCGCGGACACCAAGGTCATGCACCTAATGTTCAAAGACCCCATGAAGATCACTACCGTCACGATGAAAGCGCCGGACGGTAAGACCTACAAGATCAACGGTCCTGCTGCGAATGAGTCCGTGAAAACCTGGGAAGGCAAGCTGCCCAAGCTCGCACCGGGCAATTATAAGGTCGATTGGCGAGGCATGTCGCCGGACGGCCACCCGATGAATGGCAGCTTCGCGTTCAAGGTAGCGAACTGATCATGGGCGGAGTTCTTGCCGCACTGGAACCGGTGCAGATCGCCTCGATCCTCGTCAAGGCGGGGATGTATGTCAGTGTCCTGCTTGCGGCGGGCTCCGTCATTAACCTCTGGCTCCTCAAGGAGCTGGATACCAAAGCAAGCCGTCGCCTTAGGCGGCTTGCTGCATGGTCAGCTGTGGGGGGTATTGTGTTCAGCGCATTGAATATCCCACTGCGCGCGGCCTTTTTCTACGGCGGCTTCGGTGGTGCGCTTGATCCGATGATGCTCCAGATTGCCTTGTCCAGTCCACTTGGGCTGTCAGTAGAGGCAGGCATTCTCGGTCTTATGGCTATCGCGACCATCGTGTTCAATCGCGGTTGGACACGACCTGTGGCGGCCCTTGGTGTTGTTCTTGTCGCCATCAGTTTCGCGCTGCGTGGTCATGCAACCGGAGATCCGAGGTTGGCGCTTTCGACGCTTTTCGTCATCCACATCCTTGCTGCCAGTTTCTGGATCGGGGGCTTCTATCCGCTCTATGACATGGCTGGGCGCGGCAACGAGGCAGCGGTGCGCACTGTCGAACGGTTCGGAAAGGCGGCGCTTGTGATGGTCGGGCTGCTTGTTGCTGCAGGTGTGGTAATCTTGGTAATCCTTGCGGGCAATCCAGTCGCGGTCCTGACCCAACCCTGGGGGCAATTCCTGATGCTGAAACTGGCAGTGGTAGCTCTGCTTCTTGGCCTTGCAGGTATGAACAAGCTTCGGCTGACACCGAACTTGGTTGAGACAGGAAACGCGGGCCCGCTGAGGACGTCGATCCGTTGGGAGGTGGTAGCCTTTCTTATGATCCTGCTTGTCACCGCGACCTTTACCTCCACCGTTGCGCCGGAGCACGTCGGCTAAATCAGCAAAGCTATAGGCTGATCAGTCGGAAACGGGGGCATCACGATGACGCCCCCGTTTCTCACCTCATGCGCCGAGGGCTCGAAGGCCCACCCAGAGGCCCATCACGATCATCATCAAGTTCTCGGTCAGGGAAATGAAGCCGAGAGGCACGTTTGAGTTCCCACCCACGCAGGCACATTTCAACTCGCGTTTATCGACGTAGACCGCCTTGAACACGCTGACCGCCCCGATAGTCCCGATGAACAAGGCAACGGGTGCGGAAATCCATGTCAGGATGCCCGCGGTCATCAGGATGCCAGCCAGCGCCTCGCCGTAGGGATAGACCTTGCCGTAGGGCACCCAGCGTTTCGCCAGCAGGTCATAGTTCAGGAACATGGTCGAGAACTGCTCGACATCCTGAAGCTTCTGGATGGCAAGTACCGTCATCGACAACGAGATAAACCACTGGAAGCTCTGCCAGGTCAGGATCGTCCCGTATTGGTGCCACGCCAGTCCAAGCGCCAACAGAGCGCAGACTGAAAAGATCGCGATGACGGGACGGTATGTCGTATCACTCTGCTCTTCCTTGGGTGGGTCGATCCCGAGGAAGACGCGCAGGTCGTCATGACCCCCGATCCGTTCCCCGTCGATAAAGGTCTGGGGCGTTGTCTTGACGTCATGCTCGCGCTTGAAGGCTTCGGTTTCTTCCTTGGTCTTCAGGTGGTGGTCGTCGACGACGTAGCCCTTACGTTCCAGCAGATCCTTGGATTTCAGACCAAAGGGGCATGTGTGCTCAGGCATGACCATGCGGTAAAGAACGGCGGTTTTCGTGGTATCATTTGCCATGATTATCTTCCTCAATTCGTGCAGGTGTACTGACCGCGGAAACCGGCCTCGTAATCAGGGCCCGCGTTGATGACGAAGTCCTGAAGGCTGTCACCTTCCGTGTCGTGCACTTGTATCGTGATTGGGTCAGCCGTGAAGCTTTCTCCCCGGCTATCAAGTTGGACGAGATCACCGCTTATCTTGACCAAAGCAGTGTCGTTCCCCGACACGAACACAGGCAGGCTCGTCTCGGTGTAGGTGAAGCTGCAAGCGGCCCCGTCTGGGAAGACCTGAGCGATATCAGCCTGCGTCAGGAACTCCGGATCAATCCTGGAGACGACCTCGCTAGACAGGGCGTCCTGAGCAGATTTCAGTTCGGCTGTCAGTTCATCTTCAGCAGGGGTCGCTTCTCCATTCGCCGAAATGTCCGCGATCAAATAACGCATCTCCGCGATTTCCTTGTCTTGGGCGTAGATGATGTCATCCGCAAGGATCCGCACCCTGGGATCGGTAATTTCCGCGCGGGAAGAGGTCATGATGGCGATCGAATGGTGTGGAATCATCGCCCGCATGTAAGAGCGATCTTGCACCGTCACCTGACTGCGAACCAGCCAGAGTGCCGCTGCAAAAACGATGATGGAGCCCGCGAAAATCGCGGCATTGAGTGTGCGGTTCTTGTACATGCCGAGCATGAAGGCCAGCATGACAAAAGCCATGACCGCCCCCATGACGATTGCCATGTATGCTCGCGTTTCCGACCAAAAGATATGGCTGACCAGATACGTGTTCAGGTACATCAACCCGAACATCAGGACCGTGGACACGGCAATCATCAGGAAATAGCGGGAATAGGCCATCGTCACCTCCGTGTGGTACTAGGGGAACAACAACCTTCCAGTGGGGGAATGTTCCCTAAGAGTTGATTTTTTCGGCCTACTCCTGCTCAGTTCTTTCACGTTGATAGGCGCGTTCGCGCTCCGGCCAGGTGGATTTGATGTAATCGAGGATCGCTCGAATTTCCGCATCCCTCAGGCTGTCACCAAAGCCGGGCATGTCACTCTCATATTCCCCACCGACCACTGCGGCAGTCCCATCCCGCGTGATACGGAACAAGACGTCGTCGCCATGATGCCAAGTGTGGCCCGTTGCATCATGGGGTGGCGCAGGCAGGCGTCCTTCAGGGCCGCGACTGCGCCAGTCCGGTTGCCCCTGAAGCTCTGCCCCGTGGCAGGATGCGCAGTGCTGTTCATACAGAGATGCGCCATTCATGTCTTCCTCTGCCGCGACAGCGTTTGCCACGCCCGCAAGCGCCGCTGTGAGTTCGAACAGGCCCTTCATGTGATCATGATCCAGTTCGTCATGCCTGAAGCTGCGTGACCCAGCATATGGCAATGCAGCAGCCACTTTCCCGGATTGTCCGCAACGAAGGCGATTTCAGTCGTCTCGTTGGGCATGACCAAGACCGTGTCACGCAGCGGACCAAGGCTTTCATCTTCCTTGCGGACCCTGAAATGCATCCCGTGCAGGTGCATCGCGTGCGGGAAGATCGTGTCATTGGTCATGCGGATGCGGGCCGTCTCGCCGCGCGACAGGGTGGCAAAGGGCGTCTCCCCCAGCCCGGCCTGTCCGGCCAGCGCCCAGAACTGTCCTTGCTGCACCAACTCCTGCCAGCCCAGTCTTTGTCCGTTGAAATTCGCATTCTCCAAGCCCCGCATCGCACCGCCCTGCAGCGGCATCTCTAGGACAGGCGCGGTGTCGATGCCCTTGATCTCCATGCGCGGATTGCGTGGCAAGGGCTGAGGCGCACCGCGCGGCACTGACGCAGCACGGCCTTCAACAGAGACTTTGGCCAGCATGCGCCAAGTATCATCCCCTGCGGCAAAGAGAAGTCCTGCGGTTTCCCCTTCCTCGGCGGTGACATCGACGATCAGGTCCATGCGCTGAGCCGGAGCAAGCACAAGCGTATCCGTCACCGGTTCCGGCGCGCCGAGAGGCATGCCGTCGAGAGCCACCGTCCAGCCGGTCAGCCCCTCCAGTTTCAGGCCGAAGATCTGCGCGTTGGCCGCGTTGATCAGCCGCAGCCGCAGCCGCTCGTTCTGCCGCGCCGAAAGCCTGTAATCATAGCGCCCGTTCACCCCCACGAGGTTGCCAATCCGGCCTCCGTGGCTGCGCGTCATCGGCGCTGCGAAATCATCGACGAAGAGACCTGTATCGGGGTCCAAAAACCAGTCGTCGATCATCAGGACCTCGTCTCGGTCCACATCCGGCGGTGTTACCTCTTCGATGATCAGACCGCCGGAAAGCCCTCGCGCGACCTGTTCCACCGAGTTGGCGTGCGCGTGATACCAGTAGGTTCCTGCATCGGGCAGATCGAAAGCGTAGTCGAAGCTCTCACCGGGCGGCACCGCGTTCTGGGTCAGCCCCGCGACACCATCCATGGCGTTGTCGATACGGATGCCATGCCAGTGAACCGAGGTCGGAACCTCCAGCGTGTTCACCAGTCGTCGCTGCAACCGGCTGCCCTGAGCGGCGCGGATGACCGGGCCAGGGATCGTACCGTCGTAGCTCCAGACCGGCGTGGCCGGATAGGTATCGGGGGCAAGCTGGGCCGTGGCCGCTTGGGCCGTCAGGAGGCGCATGTCTTGAGCGTAGGCCGGGCGTGCCAGCGGAGCCAATGTCAGACCAGCGCAGAACGCGCGTCGTGTCATCTTCATATCACTTGATCCCATTCGCACGCTGTACTTCGCGAATATATGCGGTGATCGCGATTACATCCGCACGCGTTACCTCGGGCTGCGGCGGCATGTCTCCGAATTTCCAATGGTGCGCGCGCACGCCGTTCGCAGCAGCCATCTGGAAGGCCATGTCGCCATGGTGCGACGGCTCGTAGATTTTGTGGATCAGCGGCGGGGCGATCCCCATTTTCCCGGCGGCATTTTCGCCATGGCAATCCGCGCAGACCGCATCGAACGCCCGCTTCCCCATCGTCCCCTCGGGCGACAGCGTATCGGGAAGCGTGACGGCCACCATGGGAGCGCCATCCGCTGGCGCCGTGGTTTCCTGAACCGGGGCGGTTTGCTCGGAGGAGCGGGTGACTGCATAGGCACCAAGCGCCACGGCAAGAACCGCGGCCCCGGCGAGGGTGAATTTGTTCATGGGAGTATCCTGTCCTGCACGGCTTTGCGGGCCGCGCGCTCTGATGATGGATCGACCGAAATCAATCCGCGTTCAACTGGAACTGGCTCAGGCGCGAGGAGGAGGGAGATCCAATGACAGGCTTATCGTCGTCCCATTTTGAGGCTCTGGCCACGCATGACGGAGCTGTAGCAGATCATCGTCACGCAAAGGTTGAGTATTATCGAGAAGGGCATGGGATGCGCAGTTCGCCATATCATCGCAGGATGCGTCAGCGTCTTGGTGATGATCGGGGGCCTGCCGATCCGTGGAAAACATACCTTCTGGGCAGGCCGCACAATCGTGCATTGCACGCCCTGCCGCAGACCTTTCCGGCAAGGCGGCCAGCATCATGAGGCTGGTCAGGACGATGACGGCGAGTAGGCGCATATAGACCCTCGATTTCAGCATTAAAAATGGGTTCAGATGACGGTTAAGTCAATCCCAAAACGGTGCCACTTCCTGTGCGCCAACTCGGTGGCGCGCGCGGTCAATAAGCGCGGTGCCATCTTAGTATCGGCGTTTAATGATTTGCAGCGCGGGTAAGTAGTGCCGCGGAAGGGCTGAAAACGGGAAATGCACCCGCAGTGGAGCATCGGCACGGTCACGGGAAGATTGGGTTCAAAGTATGAATTCGCTGCGTTTTACGCAAAGGTCCGCACTGCGGGACTTG
>NZ_BAABWS010000006.1:0-59043 GCF_040371945.1 Litorivita sp. NS0012-18
ATTGCGATCATCATCATCGCAAAGGCTTCGGGCAGCAAAATCCGCGTCATGATCAGGTTCGATCCGAGCCGCAGCGCGTTCTCCCCCACCACCCAGATCAGGTTCCAGCCGCTTGCTGTGGCCGCGCGGCGACCGAGCGATTTTGGCGCGCTCATGACGGTCTCACTTGTATTCGATCAGGCCAGCGCGGCGGCCCAAAAGGCGACGCAGGTGGAACTCGGCGACGCCTTGGCCCTCGGCCAGTTTGCCCACAGTCAGCAGCGCGGCATTCTGCCATGCGGCGCGATCCCCGCCCGCGCGCAGAGCCAGACGGGCAATCTGCACAGGATAAAGCAACAGTGCCAAGACCCCCAACGCCGGAGCCGCCAAAAGCAGCAAGACACTCACCACCGGCAAGGCCAACCCCCATGCCGCCGCGCGTTTGGTTTCGGCCACAAAATGGTGTTCGGGCGCGGCCCCGTGCATATAGGCCCCCTCGGCAAAGGCATGACCTGCCCGCCGCGTGCGTTTCCAAAATTGCCCGAAGGTGGTCATGGCCGCATCATGCAACGTCATCTCGGCATCAATGCGCCAAATGCTCCAACCACATGCGCGCAGCCGCACACACATCTCCGGCTCCTCGCCCGCGATCAGGCTGGGATCATATCCGCCGACCTCATCGAGCGCGGCCATCCGCATCAAGGCATCGCCGCCGCAAGCCAGCGCCTCGCCCACGGGCGTGTCCCATTCACGGTCGCATTGTGCGTTATAGACCGAGGCTTGAGGATGGCGCTCGCGGCGGCGCCCGCAGACCACGGCAGCGCGAGGCTCGGCTTGCATCTTGGCTATGGCCTGCGGCACAAACTCCGCCTGCAATTCACAATCCCCGTCGATGAAGGTCACAAACTCGGGCCGCGTGCCTGCGGCGCGCAGGGCCTCCAATCCGGTGTTGCGAGCACGGGCAGCGGTGAACGGCTGGCTCATATCGAGATCCACCACTTCGGCGCCAAGCGCGCGCGCCAAGGCGGGCGAGCCATCGGTTGATCCGCTGTCCACATAGATCACCCGCGCCGCTTGCCCTAAAGACGCAAGGCAGATACGCAGGCGTTCGCCTTCGTTGCGGCCAATGGCAATGGCGGCAATATGTGCGGAATTATCCATTGGCGCCCCTGCCCCATGCGGTTTTCAGGTCCAGCCCTGTCAAGGTTTCGAGCCGGTCAAAATCGGCGTAAAACTCTGCGGCCAATTTCGCGGCGGTCTGGGGGTGCATCGGCGGCGGCACATGGGTATTGGCGGTGTCTTGCGGCATCCGCGCCAAGGCCCGCCTGCGCAGTTTTTGCCGCAATCCGTCCGGCAACAGATGGCGCAGCGCGGCCACCGGCCCAAGGCGGCGCATCAGGCCGCGCACTTGTCGAGATTGCGCAACGGTGCGATTGTGATCGACCGCGCGGTTCACCGATGTTGCTTCTTGGCGCGGCATCTTGGCGGGATCCACCCCAAGAAATTCAAGGACTTTGGCCGTGGCGGCGTCTTGGTCCTTGATGAAATCTTCAAAAGCCAGAAACAGAAATTTTTCGGGTGCGAAATGCGCGAAGTAGGCGTCGATTTGCCTGCAATAGTGGCTGCCTGCTGTGAGGACCTCGGGCACATCGGGAAAGTGGGTATCAAAAGGCGCAAAGAAATCATCGCGCGGGCATAGCGCCGCTCGATCACCGTAAAGGAAGTCCTCGAAACTGCGGCGGACTTCGAAATCTTGGGTGGCGTTCTGGCGGTTTTTGACCAATTGCCCGTAGTAGGAATAGCTGCGTTTCACCGGCTCGCGCAGCATGTAGATGAATTTGGCCTCGGGGCAGTGGGTCTTGATACGTTCGGCCGTTTTGGGAAACAGCGGCGCAAGGCTATAGAGCGTCGAGGCGTCGCCGCGCAATTGGTCCGGCTTTGCGTCGTCAAATAGGGCGGCATAGCTGTCGATCCCCGCATCATAACGATCATCGCGGGCGAAAAACTCCGGCTCTTTTGGTTCGGTCAGGAACAGGTCCGGATGCGCCTGCAACCGCGCATGCAAGCTGGTGGTGCCAGCCTTAGCAGCACCGATGATGAAGAAATCGCAAAGAGGGGCAGTGCTCATATCGGGTGTCGGCTCCGTCCGGTGCGCCTAGGGCGCGAATTTCTTGTAAGCCATATCGAGGCTGTCATTGTCTGGAAACAGCGCCTTGAGGCGCGATTGATCGGCGCGAAAACCGGCTGTCAGGCGGGCGCGGTCTTCGGGGCTCAATTTCGGGCGGTTTTGCATTTGCCGCCCTGCTTTGAGACGGTCGCGCACCGATTGCGGCACCAGCGCGCGGCGCAGCCATCTGGCCAGCGGGTTGTCGAAAATCACCCCGTGTAGCGGCAAGCGGCGGATGCGTTCGGCCGAGACATTCATCTGCTGCAAATCATCGCACCATGTCAGCCCCGCCTGCCCCAAATGCGCGGCGGCTTTGTCCAAAACACGTTGCGGATCTTGCTTCATTTCTTCCATCGTCATCACAAGGATATTTTGCGCACCGAAGGCATCGCACCACGGTGCGATCTGTTCGCCATAACGGCTGTAAGCGCATAGCTCTGGATGCTTTTCGAGCGCTTCATCCAGCGGGCAAGAGATCACGCCTTGGGTCCATTCGTGGATGTAGTGAGAGATCAGCCGGTCCAGAGGGTCGCGGATCATATAGATCAATCGCGGTGCGATCCGCGCAGATTGCAGCCGCGCAATCGTCTGTGGGTAGGTGGGCAATTTGGTGTAATGCGTGCTGGCCTCGCCGGTCAAATCACCGGCGCCCGCACCCTTATAAAGCGCGCCATACCAATCCACACCGCGCGCATAAATGGCATCGTCGGAAAAGAAATTCGGCTCTTTTGGAGTGGTGATAAAGATGCCGCTTTGTGCGCCAAGCTGCGCCGCCAAAGTCGTCGTGCCGCATTTCATTGCACCGATCAGGATGAAATCAGGGTTGGCTTTACTCATTTGGGGGCGCGCCTGTCGCCAAGGGGATGCATGAAATTGGTCCAGATATCGCGCATTTCGCGTTCAACGGGCAAAGTGTTGACCTTGCGGGTCAGCAAGAGCCGCACATAGGTCACCCCCGTGCCCAGATACCACGCGAGATTGGCAGCCAAGAGACCAATGCGGCCGTGGGATTGATACATCAGCCGCGTGCGCGAGGCGTAGTAATAAGCGGGCAGGCGTTTGCGCGCTTTGGCCAAAGATTTAACAGGTGCGCTGCCGCCGCGAAAATGGATCGCACGTGCGCTTTCAACGTAACGGGTGCCCCATCCGGCGCGGCGCGCGCGCAGGCAATATTCGGTGTCCTCAAAATACAGGAAATAGCCCTCGTCCATCACGCCGATCGCGTCGATCATGTCGCCGCGCAGCATGATCGCGGCAAAGCTGGCCCATTCGATTTGATCCTGCGCAGGGGGCATATCGAGCGGAATATCATAGCGTTTGAGGAGCCGAGTCACCGGCCCGCTTTGCGCCCCGCGGATCATTTCAGAGCCGGGGGTGGGAAAGCGAAAACAGCTGATCTGCCGCGTGCCATCGTCATATTCGAGGCGGGCGGCAAACAGACCCGTTTCGGGATGGGCCTCGGCATCGGCCAAAAGCGCCGCAAGGCACCCCTTGTGCACCACCGCGTCGGAATTGAGCACGAAATAGAACCGCGCTTTCATCGCGCCTATGCCTTGATTATGACCGCCGGAAAATCCGGTGTTCTCGGCCGAGACAACAAGGCTGACGGCGATGTCGGGTTTTTCGGCGCGTGCGGCGGTCAGCCAATCGGCCAAAACCACATCAGAGCCATCGCCCGATCCGTTTTCGACAATCACCACATGCGCACGTAGATCGCCGATATCATCCAGCACCGATTGCACGCAATCGATGGTCATTTGGGCGGTGCGGAAATTGATGATCGACACCACCAGATCCAGCGGCGCAGCGGGGGGGTATTCAACCTCGGTCATGGTCAGCTTTGATCTATCTATTCTGTCACAGCACGCGGCGCGGGCAATGCGCATATCTTTGGCGAAAAATGTGGCTTTAGTTTCGCATATCCGGTTTGGGAATGCTATGAGAGGGATACGCGTATCTTTTAATAAAACCCAATAGTGTCACTCATAAGCCCCTGATGCCTAATGCCATTGCATATATCGCCCTGTTCGGGTTCCCGCTGGTCGCTGCCTTGCTGTTTCGCCGTTTCACTTTGTTGCAGGCGGCGGTTCTAACGGTCCTGATCGGCTATCTATTTTTGCCCGAGAAAACCGGCGTGAACCTGCCCGTTCTGCCAACAATCGACAAAAAAAGCATGCCCGCGATCTGTGCGCTGATCTTTGCCGCGCTCAAGATGAAAACCGAACGCCGTTTGGCGATACGGCGCGGCGCGGCGGATGTGAGCGTCGTTGCCGAAAGAGAAGAAGACACAACGCCTTTGGGCCGCCGTGCCGCACCCTCACGTGCGGCTGCGCAGCAACGCAATGCACAAACCGCGCATCGCAAGGCCGCCCCCAATGCGCGCCCGGTGACCTCGCCAAGCTCCATGCTGATGGCAAAAACGCCCAGCGACAAACTCGCCTATCTGCTCATTGGGATATTGCTGTTCAGTACCATCATCACCTTTCTGACCAACCGTAGCGGATTGACCTACGGGCCTTTGCGGCTACCTGCGATCCGGCCCTATGACATGCCCGCGATGATGTTGAATTTTGTCATCATGTTGTTGCCGTTTTGGATCGGCTGGCGATACTTACGCCGCCCCGAGGCGAGCCGAACGCTTTTGCGGATGCTCGCGTTGACCGGCGTTGCCTATGCCTGCCTTGTGCTCTTCGAAGTCCGGATGGCCCCGCAGCTCAACACATGGCTTTATGGATTTTTCCCGCATGGCTGGCGTCAGCACCTGCGCGCTGGTGGGTTTCGCCCCATCGTTTTTTTGGCCCATGGCTTGCGTGTCGGAATTTACCTGAGCTTTGCGGTTCTGGCTGCGGCCTCGCTGATGCGGCTGGAAGAAACATCGCGGGCGCGGATGCTCTGGGGGCTGGCGACGGGGTTCTTGTTGCTCACCCTTTTGGTGTCAAAGAACCTTGGCGCAACAGGCATCACCGTTTTGATGCTCGGCGCGGTGTTCTTGATGCCGCAAAGACTGAAGTTGCTCTTTGCGGCGACCATCAGCGCCGTGGTGTTGTTTTATCCAATGGCGCGGGCGGTCGATGTTGTGCCAACCACCGCTTTGGTGGAGTGGGCGGCAAAAGTGAACCCAGAGCGCGCCCAGTCTTTGAATTTCCGAATTCAGCAGGAAAACGTGCTACTGGAACGCGCGATGCAAAAGCCAATAGCTGGCTGGGGGGCATGGGGACGCGCACGGGTCTATGACACCGAGACCGGAGAGGACCTCTCTGTCACCGACGGCACTTGGATTATTTTCTTCGGCAACCATGGTTGGATCGGTTACTTATGCGTGTTCGGCTTGCTGTGTCTGATCCCGATCCGTCTGATGCTGCGCCGCACACAACTGAATCCTAGCAACTATGATATCGGTCTCATGCTTGTTCTGGCCGCAGGATTGATCGACTTGATCCCGAACTCTTCTCTGGTCCCGCCTTTATGGTTGATCACGGGCACCCTATGGGGGCGCTATGGAGCGCTCCGTCAAGATATGAAGAACAGGCAAGTTCACCACGGCATCGAACCAAATGATGCGGGCTCGGGTATGACCGACCCGCGCCGTGGTCCGTCGCGGCGGATTAGAAAATCCAATCCAGATCGTCCATCCCCAATCCCACGAGCATGAAGCTGTCATCGCCGTTGCTAAATTCGAGCCCCTTATCTGTGGCGACCGCATAGTCGGCAATATCCTCTTCGCCGGCAAAGAAATTGCCAAAGCGGAGGCGGTCATCTGCGGTGAAGTCGAGGATCACATCGTTGCCGTCACCCACGGTGAAGGTATCATTGCCCAGACCGCCGATCAGCACATCATCGCCCGCGCCGCCATCAATCCAGTCGTTGCCATCATCGCCCGATAGGATGTCAGAGCCGACACCACCGTTGAGTTTGTCACTTCCGCCGCCCGCATAGACGCTGCCCCCCAGATCGGCCAGATAGATAGCATCGTCATATTCCGATCCGTAGATGGTCGTCGCGCCTTGCACCAGATCACCCAAAAGCTCTGCGGTCTGCTGTGCATCGCCAGTGATTGTGTCACCATTGCGATCTGTGCGGTCCATATTGACGGACCAGTAAGAGATGCCGATGTCCTCGCCATTCACTTCGATTGTCGCATCTCGCGCGGCCACAAAATAGGTGTTGTTTACGTCATCGCCAAGCGCCTGCCCCAAATTGGAGAAGGGGTTGATTTTGGCGATATGCACAGCGGACTCTGCGTCCGAGGCATCAATCAATTCCTGAGCCAGAATATCAACGGGCTTGTTGCGCATTGGCATGAGCGCGGCCGTGTCGCGGCTCGACACGCCTGTGACATTGGAGGTCTCTTCTTGGGCATCTACCACACCAAAGGTGCCGTTCTCGATTTCCCAAATGCTACCATCTTCAAATTCCAAAGCTTCGATGTTGAAGAGGTAATCCGATCCTTCGATCCCTTCGAGCAAGTAGCCGTCGCCTTGATGTGAGAGGGAATAATCACTCTGCGACCCGGTAAGGCGTACGGTATCAAACCCGTCGCCCCCATTCATGCCGTCGTCGCCCGCACCCGCGACAAAGACATCATCGCCGCCGCCGCCGGTGAGGTAATCCTCTTGCGCCGTGCCAATGATCAATTCGCTCTCGGCGGTGCCTTGCACCAAAATGCCTTGTTGATAATGCTCGCCCGCTTCCGCGCCGTCCCACCATGCTTCGGTCACGGCGTTCATCTCTTCGAGAAGTTCGGCGCGCGGGTTTTCGTCCAGCAAGCTGGCATAAGTGCCCCAAGAGCCCCATTTGTTGGCGATACCCGCCTCCGTGAGGATCATCATTGGACCATCAGAGGCTGCTGACCATGCCTCCCAAAGATGTTGGTACAGATCGCCCATCGCATCGCTGCGTACAAAATCGATCATGAATTCGGTCAAAGCGGCGGATTGCTCTGCCGTCAAATCGCGAACAGAGAAACTATGGTGCACGTGCTGGCCGCCTTCATAGGCAATCATGTCCATGCCATAGCTTGAGATCAGAGCTTTTTGCTCTTGCCACTGGATCGCATTGGCTGCGATGGACCCTGCGTAATCAGGGTCCAGCATCTTGTCGTGAAGCCATTGGGTCGCGTCAACCTGCGGATCTGCGATCATCTGCAAAAGCTCGCTGCGCATATCCGCATCGCGGATGGTCTTGCCGCCGAAATAGTCGGCCACAGCAATCGCATCAAAGACGGTGGTCGGATCAACCCAAGCATCGGGCTCGTTCTCAGCCCATGTAGGCGCGGTCAAGGCCCGCTCAATATTCCATTCATTGCCGCGCGGTGCCAAAACATTGACGATCCGTGCTTCGGCTTCGTCGCCAAAGACCTCGGCCCAGATCTGAGCCATATTCACCGCCATTTTGGTGTAATATTCGATGCTGGCGCCTTGGCCCCATTCTTCGATGCTCTGGTTTTTAAGCCAGTGGAATTGCTGGAAGGCGGGGTTCCAAACCTCATTGGAATATTCGATCTTGATGGTCAGATCGGGGTCGAGGTTGTCACGCACATAGGTCGCGAACTGGCGGATGAAATCATCATCGGCCAGATGCGGCATGTTGAACCACGGATCGGCGCCGATCTGGTTGGCCAGCGCCACCATATCCTCGATCGAGGCCATATTGGAAAAACCGCGATCATCGGCTGTCGGCATATCATCCCATGTCATCACATCGGAATTGTTGGTCTCCATCCAATTCATGAATCGGATCTCGCGGGCATCGTCGATGATATTGATCCATTGCGGGTTGAATGTCGCACCGGCCTCGTAGAGGTCGTAATATTCTTGCGGCACGACAGAAATATCGCGGATATAATCACCCGTGCCTTCAGGGTCCGTCTCTGTGATCTTGACCGAGAAGGTCCCGCCTGTGTCATTGCGGAAAATGATCTTACCGTCTTCTTGAGACAAGATCGTCGCATTGCCGGTCAACTCAATCGTGCCGGTGCCTTCATAGTCGAGTACATAGGTGCCGCTGCGCTGCTCGGCGAGAAGTGGGTCGGCATTGCTGCTGGGGCTCCAAGAAAATACGGTTTGAACATAGAGCCCGTCAGGAATTTCCGTCGGCCAACCGTCGTCGTCGAACACACCGCTTTCTGCCAAATCCGCATGGCGGATGGTCGCGCTCCAATCACCCGTGACGCCACCATTCCAATCGCGCATGGTCTTCATCAGGTCCAAGAAAGGCTCCGCGCTGTTCCAGCTGGAAATCCCTACGAGGTTATAAGCGAGAGTTGGATTGTCGTTGCCTGTGGCGGCCGTGGCTTGCGTCGTCATAATTGGCATCTCCATAATGCAGGAAAAAACAAGGAGCCATGTAAAGCGAAGCAATCTCGCTATCGGTGGCTTCAGGCCCTGCACAAAAAATCGGTTATTCTTCACGAAGCAAAATCCTTTAAAAATGCGGAATTCCTAGGCCTTATATGAGGCAAAAACGTGCTCATTCGGTCCAAATATACTCAAAGCAAGGCCGGATACTCCAACAATAGTGCATTCTGAAGCCCTCTGTTTCCCCAGTGCGCAAAATATTGCCGAAATCCGCCGCAATGCCTGTGGCCACGGGTCAATCACGGCTCCCCTAGGTCAGGTCAGTGATCAAAATATGCTCCAAGCGATCACAGGCCCGCTGCCAATTCCACGCTTGCGCAGTCTCGTAGGCAGATTGGGACATCTGTTGCCATTGTGGCGCTGACATGGCCTGCATCTGTGTCAGCCTCTCCACAAAAGCCCCGGCCTCGAAGGGCAACAGATGCCCGTTCTCGCCCTCGCGGATGATCTGCGGCGCGGCCCCTGCGGGTGTGGCCAGAACCGGCGTGCGGCAGGCCATGGCTTCAAGGATCGGCAAGCCGAAGCCTTCATGGCTGCTGGTAAAGAGCCACGCGTCACAGCTGGCGTAAATCTGCGGGATGCGGTCTTGCGGCGGCGCGATCTCGTATTCCATGCCTTCGACTTGCGGCATATCCGGTTTCAACGGATGGCGTCCAAAGGCAATCACCCGCAGGTTCGGGATCACGCGGCGCGCTTGGATCAGCGCCTCCAGCGCCAGGCCAAGGTTCTTGCGCGGCGCATGTTGATAGAGAAACCCCACCGTCAATGAGGCGGCCTTGGCCCGCTGTGGGGCTGTGAATTGCGCCGTGTCCACCCCGTTGGGCAGCAGGCGAATGGATTTTACTCCGTGATGGCGCTGTATCTCGTCTTGGATATACTCAGAGACCGCCAGCATGTTGAGCCCCAAACCATAGCTCTGCGCGACGCGATTTTGCGGCAGATGGGCGAAATTCTCGTAGTCTTGCAAAAGATAATATTTGCGCCCCTTTGATGCGGGCAAGGCGGCAACCGCTTCGGCAGTGTCCCACCATGTGGCAATCACCACATCGCCGTCCTCCACATCCTCCGCCGTGACCGGACGAAAACGTTCCAGTATTTTATGATGCGCGCCCAAGGGCTGCAAAAGCGGCGTGGCGGGCAATGTCTTTTGTCTACGCCCGCGAAAGGCGTCTTTGATACGCCGCCTGATCGGCGCTTTGCGCGGCGGGCGCGAGATCACGCGCACCTCATGGCCACGCTGCGCCAACATAGAGGCATAAACCGCCGCCACACGAATACCGCCCGACAAACCCGCATAGGGCAGGATAAAGGTGATTTTCATGCGCCGCTCTATATTTTCTTCCGGTTTCGGATTTTGAACATGATGAACCGCCCCGTGACGCGCAGGATATCGACGAAATCCCCAATCCGCACCGGTTTGCGGCGCCGCTCGAACCCGAGCGCGTCGATCTGCGCATTGCAAAGCCGGTTGATCAGCCAATATTCCAATCCCGTCAGATCCTGTTTGGGTCCCTGATCGGAGAAGGAGGAATTGGGCCGCTCGGGTTTGGTGATCTCGCTGTCCAAATCCTCACCCAAAAACGCCGCCAATCCTTTGGCCGTCTCTTGGCTGTCACGGGTCAGGTCGTGGAACCGCACCAATGTCACGTCGCCTGCCCCTTTCGCCGCTTCGGTGCGATAGCTTTTGGCCGCCACGCGCCAATAGAGCGCATAGAACAGCGGATGATACCGCCCCGGATGGCCGTCTTCGGAGGTTTCGGGGATGAATTTATACGAACGCAGCACCTCATGGGGTTGGCGCAGCAAATAGACGATACGGGCGTCTGGATAGGCCGCGCGCAAAGCGGGCAGGTTGCGAAAGGCTTTGGGCAATTTATAGCCCCATTGCGCCGACCCTGACCGCGCGGCGAGCCGCATCATCCATTCTTTTTGCAATTCAAGCCAAGTGTAGTCTTGCCCTGAAAAGCAGGCGCGCAACGCGTCGTTCATCGCATCCACCTCATCTTCGCGCATCTTCGGGATGGCATAGGTGGTGTGGCGCAACCGCGCGCGAATTTGCCACCCCATGAAATGCAGCAATGTCTCTAACTGTTCGGCGCTCGGGGTTTGATGATCAGACAGGCCGATCTCATAGGCTTTGTCTTGGATATAAAGATCGTCAAACACATACCAATCGCCGATCTGCGACAAAACATGGCTCAAGAAGGACGAACCAGAGCGCGGCAAGCCCACCACAATCACCGGCGCATTGTCGGTTTGCGGCGTGCTGATGCGGGTTCGGGCGAAAAGCGGGTCGGTCAAGGTCATAGGCACATCCTTAGGGTGCGAGGTGTCAGGCACATCATCGGCCACGGCTCCAATCCTTGCCTGCCGGTTTGAGCCGCACCGCCAGATGCACCGACATATAAGCCGCAAACCCAAAGGGCATACGCGCGGCAAGGTGCAGCAGATGCGTGCGGGTCAGGGGCGCTTTGGCCTCATTCCCCATCAGCTCCGGATAAAGCGCGGCCAATTCGGCAACGCCCGCATCCTGACGCCGCCGCACGCGGGTCAACGCGGCAAAGCCTTCGATCATCGGCCAGTGATAGCGCGCAGGCACTTCGATGCGCTCATGGGGCGCGAAGTTCAGCCGCACGAATGTATCATCCGAAATGATACGTGGAAAACCGCCCCAACGGGCGCGGCCCAAAGCGTTCACCGCAAAGAACCCCGCCCCCACCGCGCCGCCTTTGACAAAGGGCAGGCTTTGCCAAAAACGCGCATAAAGACGGGTAAAGCGGCTTTGCGCGGGCGCAACACATAGACGGCCGGTTGCATAAAGCGGCGCATCGGCGGCCAAGGCCCGCGCCACTTGCCCTAACAAATCTGTGTCGCAAATCACATCGGCATCCAGATAGACGCGCGGCGCGGCGCCCTGCCCCATCTCGACAAGCACCGCCTCGGCACGATCCAATGCGGCGGTTTTTCCACCCTCAAGGCTGTCGATGCATATAAGCGTGTGGCCGAGGGCGGCAAAACGCGCGGTCTGTGCCTGCGTCTGGGGCACGGTCGCATCGGTGCAGGCATTGGCGGACACCACGACAACCATCGGCGGGCAGCTGACCTGCGCCAAGAGCGCCTCAAGGCAAGGCGTGATATAGCCCGCTTCATTATTGGCGGGGATGATCACGGCAAGGGGGCTATCCGTCATGCAGCGCGCTCCCCATGCCCAAATCTTGCGCAAGCGTCTCTAATGCGGCGCGGTTGGTGATATTAGTGCGCGCCGAGGTGCGTTTGAGCGCCGCCTTGACCGGAGCGCGCGCATGGCCAAGCCAATCGCAAATGCGATCGATGCTGGGTTGATGCATTTCGGTGCCCGAGAAGGCGGTGCTATAATTCAAGGTCAGCGGCGCGAAAGGTGCAAGAAGCTGGTCCTCATAGTCGAGCATCGCCAAATTCCACCGCAATTGCGCCTCCATGATCGCAGGTTCAACCGCAATATCGAGGGTCTTTGCCGCACTGCCCTTTTGCAAATGATAGGTCTGGGTCTGCTGCGCGACACTCAGCGATAGACACTGATCAAAAGTATTGCGGCGCATATGGATGAAGCGAAAACCGCTGTCGGCGAGACGGGACAGAAAGGCGTGCTGGTCGCGCAGCCTTTGCACTTCGAACATTTGATAGGTGATGATCTTGGTGCCGTAAACTGCGACATCGGCGCTGCGACTGCGGGCCATATTGAGCAAAAACCCCGAAGGGTTGCACATCGCGTAATGCAACTCTTCACCGCGGCAATCGACACCGGCCACCTGATTGAGCAATTGCACCAAAAGCGTGGTGCCGGACCGTGGCCGCCCGAGGATGATGAAGCGTTTGGGGTCATGGGTCTTGCCGCGGCTTTTGACGAAAATCTGCGCCTCGCGCAGATAGCCCCTGAGCGAGACACGATCCTTGTGCCAACGGCCCAAAACATAGGGCGCGCCGACGGGCGGGGCGCTGTGCACCGGATGGTCTGACAGGTCGATCCGCTGTGGCATCATCTCCGCTTCGCTCATGGTTTTTGCTTCAGATAGAGCCAGAAAATTCGCGGCCCGTCGATCAGGTAACGGCGAAACATCCGGCGCGGGTTGCTGGCCAAACGGTGCAGCCATTCGAGCCCGTTGTCGCGCATGACCTGCGGCGCACGGTTTTGGCGATTGGTGAGAAAATCAACGCTGGCCCCGACACACAATGCAATGCCGCGCGCCGTCCCGCGCGATTTGAGATCGGCGGCAAAATATTCTTGCTTGGGAAAGGAAATGCAGATCAGCAAAATATCGAAACGGGTGGCCTCGGCGGCCTCTAAGGTTGCCTGCCATGCGGCGCTGCCGCGCGTCATCATCGGCGCGGTAATATGGCGCAGCGCCAAGTCGGGATAAAGCGCGGCCAGATCGGCAAAGGCCGCATCATCGGGACCGATCACCGCAATCTCTTTGCCGCGCGCATCCGCGTCTTCCAATAGATCACGGGTCAGGTCCGACCCCGGATAGGGCAGCAAATCCAAGCCGCTCATCCGTGCCAGACGGTTCAAAATCCGGCTGTCGCACATCAACCAATCGGCGCCGGTATAGATGCCGCGCAATTCAGGGTTTTTATTGAGCTGCACCACATGATCCACATTTGGCGTGACCACATAGGCAAATGCACCGCGCCCGAAGGACAAAATCCGCGCACGCCAATCGGCGGGGGTATCCACCGTGAACTCGACCCCCATAAAGAGCGTGCTGGCCTTGGCGGTGGGGTCTTGAGAGGCTGTCGCCTGCATGGGGGTCATTTCCGATAGTCTACGTCAAAAGCACGTCTAAAAGGGGCATATAAAAAGCCCGTATCAAAGGGCCCGTGGTAAAAAAGTCTAGTGACTTTAAGTCTAAAACAAAACCGCTCGAACCGGCGGGCTTGCGATACCACGGGGCGGCTGTGGCAAAAACCCTGCAATTGCGGCGCTGCGGCGGGACAGTCCATATTCACAGATAGAACCGCTTTACTCGCCACGTAAAAACCTTTTTGTTCGAAGAGCATCGCTCCCAGACGTTTTTGACACGCAGGACCTATTAAATGATCATTCCCGCCATTCTTTGTGGCGGCTCGGGCACCCGCCTGTGGCCGCTGTCACGCAAATCCTACCCCAAGCAATTTTTGCCACTGGTCTCGGACGAGAGCCTGTTCCAATCAACCCTGCGCCGCTTTGCCGCCAAAAGCTTTGCCGCGCCTTTGGTTTTGACGGGCGATGAATTTCGCTTCATCGCCATGGATCAGGCCGCCGAAGTGGGGCTGATGGATGCCCGCGTGGTGATCGAGCCCAGCCCGCGCGACACCGCTGCTGCGGTTTTGACGGCGGCGCTTTTGTGCGAGGACACCCCTGATGCACAGATTTTGATCGCGCCGTCGGATCACGTCATCAGCGATGTCGATGCCTTTTTGACCGCCGTGGCCGAGGGGGCCAAGGCCGCCCATGGCGGCACATTGGTCACCTTCGGCATTCCGCCCACCCGCCCCGAAACCGGCTATGGCTATCTGGAATTGTCGCAAGCGGGCGGCACTGGCGCGCGGCCCCTCGACAGTTTTCGCGAAAAGCCCGATGCGGTGACGGCCGAAAGCTTTGTCGCCTCGGGGCGGCATCTGTGGAATGCGGGTCTGTTCCTTGCAACAGTCTCTGATTTGATCGCCGCCTTCGAATTGCACGCGCCCGATCTGGTCGCGCCCTGCCGCGCCGCGATTGCCGGCGGCGGCGAGGATTTGGGATTTTTCCGTTTGGACCCTGCCCCATGGGGCGAGGCGCGGGCGATTTCATTCGATTATGCGGTGATGGAAAAGGCCGAACATGTCGCCGCCGTGCCGATGGTCTGCGGCTGGAACGATCTGGGATCGTGGGATGCGCTGTGTGATCCGGACAAGGATGTGACCACCCACGGCGCCGTCACGGTGATCGACAGCCGCGACAGCTATCTGCGCTCGGATGAGGGCAATATCCATATGGTCGGCGTCGGGCTTGAGAATATCGTCGCCGTGGCCACCCGCGATGCGGTGCTCATCGCCGCCAAGGACCGCGTGCAGGACGTGAAAAAAGCCGTCGAGGCCCTGCGCGCCGAAGGCGTCAAACAGGCCGATGAATATCCGCGCTATCACCGGCCTTGGGGATGGTATGAGACGCTGTGCCTCGACACACGGTTCCAAGTGAAACGGATCATGGTCAAACCGGGCGGTATTCTATCGCTGCAATCGCATGTGCACCGCTCGGAGCATTGGATCGTGGTGGCAGGCACCGCCGAGGTGACCTTGGGCGAAGAGGTCAAATTGGTGAGCGAGAACCAGTCGGTCTATATCCCGCTGGGCACCAAACACCGGATGGCCAACCCCGGAAAAGTGCCGATGTATCTGATCGAGGTGCAAACCGGCAGCTATTTCGGCGAGGATGACATCGAACGCTACGAGGATATCTATAACCGCAGCTAGGGGCTCTTGGGGCCGGAGCCGCCCAAGGTTTCGGCCCGCGCCACGGTCATGCGCCTATTTCAATTGCGCCTGATGGATGTCGTTCATCCGCAACCGGATCCGCGTGTTTGCCGCGCGCAGCTTGAACAGACGGCTGAGCTTTTCGCTCCAGAACAATGCGCCGCCATAGCGTTTCATCCCGAATCGCCACAGGTAGAGCTTTTGCTCGACCTTCAATTTCAGCGCCTCAACCCCGCGTGGCACATGGCCCGCGCCCGTAGGCGCATAGCCGCAGGCGCGCATCAAATCGCCCGCTTTCCCCTCGACCAAGGCGATATCGTAATCAGAGCATTTATGACGCCATTGCTCGACCAATTTGGGATCGGGCGGCGCGTAGCTGCTGCGCTCGTGATAGGTCAACATCGCCGGATTATAATCCACACCGATGAAGCCGCAGACAGATTTCAATTCGCGGTCCATATCGCGAAACAGGGTCTCGTAGCGCAGGGTATGCACCCGCGCCGGATCGGCCAGTGCCTCGGCCTGCTGCCAGCTTGTCTCTGTCGCGATCCAGTGATCGATCCCGTAATACGGCCGCGCCGCCCATCCCATCGGCACCGAAGAGCGCGCCACATCGCGCGGATCACGCAGCATATGGATCATCTTTGCGGCAGGCAAAACCCGCGCCGCGCGGGCCAGATTGTGATGCAGATTGAAGCTGAGGATTTTATCCGGCGTGCGGGCCTGAAACTGGGTCAGAAAATCAGCAAGCAAATCGAGGCCCTCAGTGCCTTGGGGGATCTGCAACTGTTTGGAGCGGAAAATCCGGTCGACCCGCAGCCCGCCCAGATCATAACGCCACCCCGTCGGATGAGACGGATCAGGGCGCAGAAAATCGAACAGGAAATCCACCTCGCCAGGATTGGCGATCTGCCCGTGGGTGTCCAACATCAGGCGAAACATCGTCGTGCCAGAGCGCATCGCGCCGCATACAAACACCCCGTCAAATGTCTCTAGCCCGTGATCGGTCGTGCTCATGGCTTTGGTCTTTCGTCTCTATCGTGGCTCAATTGGGCACAAACCGCGGCAACACTTGCACCGTTTCTTTGAACATCTTCTGGAGCCGCGCTTCGGCCTCTTCTTCGGTTTCGCCGCGCGCGATCGGCGTGATCAACCGGACCAGCGCCCCATCGGTGCGCCCCATCGTGATCCCGTCATAAAGCAGGTAGAATTTCGCGGCAAAATCCCATGCGACGTGGCGGCCGTGTTGTTCGAACCAGTAGTAGGCCAACATCCGGTTGGTGCTTTTTTGGATCACCGCGCGGTTGATCATATAGGGGGCGTCAAACCCGACCTCGGGGGCGATATCGACCCGCTCGAGCCATGCGATTTCCCAACCGGCCGAAGGCAGGCAGATTTCGGGGGAATGGGTGCCGCCTTTGGTTTGGTCCTTATAGAAGGCAGAGAAGAACTCGACCTTCGCGGCCTCTTTTGAGCTAAAGAAGTCAATCGAATGATAGTCATCCGCGCCCAGAACCTGTTCAACCGCTGCGCTCAGGGGGGGTTTGGGCGGTCCGGCTTTCCACTCTCCCATTTGCCGCGGGAAAAGGGCAAAGGGTTCACGCGACGGTTGGACGGTCTCGACGGCGGGGCGCATATACCATACCGCCGCCGCAGCGGTCACCATCAAGGTGCCAAGGATCAGCGCGCGCGACGGTTGGACCAAGCGCAGCCGCGCCATTTGCGTCACCAACCCATCGGTGTCCAAATCCAATGCATCGGGCAGGCTGGGTTTGTCAGGATGGATGAAGAGCATCAACCACGCCAGCAAGAACAAGATCACCACGCAGGCCATGAAAATCACCCAGCCCTCGAAGAAATGCGAAAACCCTTCGACATGTTCGGGGCCCCAGCGTTCGACAATGACACCGGCCAGCGCGATGCGCACCGAATTCATGAACACGGTGATCGGCGCCGCAGAAATCAACAGCACCGCTTTGTGCCACATCGGCCCCTTATAGAGGACGGCAAAGATGTAGGAAAACGACAGGATCGGGAAGAGATAGCGCAGGCCGGAGCAGGCTTCGGCCACATGCAACTTATAGACGCCCAGATCGATGATATTGCCTTCAAGGAAGACCGTCACACCCAATACATGCAAGAACCACACGCCAAGCTCCGACGAGACCGCCTGCAAAAATGTCGAAAGCTTGTAGTACAGCACGCCGGGCAAGGGCAGCATGTAGACAAGGTGCAAAACCGGTGGCCAAAAATGTTTACCCTGTTGCCAGCCAAAGGAAATCAACAGCACCGCCCCAACCCAAAGAATGGTGGCATAGGCGGTGATATCGTCGATCTGGGCCAATTTTCCCAAAGCGCCAAAGGCCAGCGCCACACCGAGCAAAAGCAATCCCGGCCAGCGGTCGTTTTGCGCGCCAAGGTGGACGGGTTCGGTTTTCAACTGGCGCAAGAACAACAGGCCGGACAAGACCGGAATAAGCGGTCCGTGGCTATATTCGGGCAATTGCCACGCCGCCAAAAGTGCGTTTAGCCCCTCTTGGAAAAACACCGCCGCCGCGATCACAGCCATCAAGAGCCAAAACGGCCCCACATAGCGTGACAAAGCATGTGTTGGGGGGAGATTATCGCTTGCGAGGGACATGAGGCAATTCCGGTTTATAAAATCTGGGCTAACATCACCGCAAAAAGGCGGCAGCTCTTGGGCGTTTATGCGTCTGTATAAAGGATTTACACGCGTCTCGCCAGCGGCCCCAAGACAAAGTGATCGCCTCGGGGGCGATGGTGACATATTCGCCCAAAATTTGACTTCCCGTGCCCAAAGCGCCCGAAAACCGTGGCGCGCCGCGCGCCGTTCTGGAAAGTTGGAACTTCTCCTCCCTCCCGTTGAGACAAGGCCGCCCATGCAAAACGCACCTCATAGTGACAAACCCAGTGGCAAAATCGAGAGCCTGCAAATGCTGCGCGCCGTGGCGGCGCTTTTGGTGGCGGCGTTTCACCTCAATGCCTCGGCGGTGTTGAATGGCGGCTATACGGGCGTGTTCAACCTGTTTGAACATGGCGAATCCGGTGTGGATCTGTTCTTCGTACTGAGCGGTTTCATCATCTATTTCACCGCGGCGCAAAAACCCGATCTGACCGCGCGGCAGTTTCTCGCCGCACGCTTCTACCGGATTGTGCCGCCCTATTGGGCGGTGCTGGCCTGTTATATCGGATTGGCCGTGGTGCTGGCGCAAGTTCTGGGGGATGCCTCCAAACTGCCCGATCTGCAAACCCTGCTGATTTCGGTTTTCATTCTGCCCTATCCTGATCATGTGATCGTCATCGCCTGGACGCTGGCGATGGAATTGGTCTTCTACGGCATATTTGCCATGAGCTATTTCCGCTTTGGCCGCGCGGGATTGCTGACGGCCATGGGGATTTGGGTGGGATTGTCGATTGCCCTGCGGGTGCAAGACATGTTTGATCCGCGCCCCTTGGCATTTTTGCTGCATTCCGCAGTGTTGGAGTTTTTGTTCGGCATCTTGATCGCCATGGCGGTTTTGGCGGGGCGCGCGCCGCTGCGCCTGCCTGCCCTGCTGCTCGGCGTGGGGCTGTTCATTTACTATCTGATGAGCGGCACGCTCTTGGGCCTCACTGCGAGCCGCGAGATCGTCGCCGGCATACCCGCCGCTTTCATCGTCTACGGGCTAACGGGTCTCAAAGGGCGCCAACCCGCCTCGGTGTTGTTGGCGGGGGATGCCTCATACCTGCTGTATCTGGGGCATCTGTTGTTGTTTTCCGTGCTGATCCGCGCCGCCGATATGGCATTTGGCTTTGATCTGCTGTCGTCGAGCGCCGCGATGTGGGCCATGCTCGCTGCTGCGCTTGGGGTCAGCATGGCACTCAGCCATTATCTGGAGCGCCCCTATCACGCATGGGCACGGCGACGGCTCAAGGCCCGTAGCGCCCAAAGCCGGACGCAATAACCCCTGCCTCAGACCTTGCGTTTTTTGAGCCACCCCAAAAATGCCGCCTCGGCCGAGCGCAGATGCGGGCGTCCCGAACGGGCCCAATAGGCGCGCCATTCCGCCTCCAGCGCATAGATATCCGCACCCGGCTCTGCGATGGCGCGCCCGCGCGCGCGGGTCTCGTCGGACAGGGGCGCGGCTTGGGGCAACTCGACCAAAGCCGCCTCGCTATGGGGAGCAAAGCGGATGATATCGCCCGCCTCCTCATACATGGCATAATCGGGCAATCCGCCGCGTTTGATCACCTCGCGCAGCATGGCGCGAAAGACGCGGCGCGGGCTGGCCGATCCGGATTTCTTGAGCAGCGTTTCCACCGAGACGCGCCATTCGGGCTGGCGTCCGCAATGTTTGCGCGCCAACTCGTACAGCCGCCGCTCCAAAGGCTTGCGCAAGCTGAAATAGTCCTTGCTCAAGGTCAGGACCGATTTCGACAAGACCGCGCGATAGAGCCATTCGGACAGCGTCACCGAAACCGACACCATCCGCCCCGCCCGCGTGCGCCGCACGATCTGCCAGCTCTCGATCAAGCCAAAGCCGGTGGTGGTCTCGCTCTCGCCGGTGACGATATTGGTGGTGATGCGGGTGCCGGCGAGACGCTCGAAGGCCTCGCGCAGCCGCCGGTAGCCATCGCCCGAGGTCTCGCGCCCCGTCGCCTTGAGCAGATCATGCGCCGTCAAGGTCATCGAGCGCGCCGTCGCCCGCCCTGCATTCATCGCCGCCACAAGCTGGCTGATGCAAAAGATCAAGATATCGGCGTCAAAGATCGTGGCGCGTCCCTTGACCGAAGGGGTGACGGTGATCTCGGCGCCATTGTGTTCGTAATGCAAGATGCGTTTGTCGGGGCGCGTCGAGAGCGAGAACAAAGGATGCTCCATCGCCGCCAGATCATGTTTGGGCATCGCTGCGGTGAAATCGCAAACAAACAAATCGCCCGCAGGCAAGGCGCCCATATCACCCGCCGCCGCGCTCATAGCGCCGCTGCCCCGAATGAGGCGACGCATCGATCCCGCAAGGATCCTGCCAATGTCATCATAGCCTGTCCATTTTATCGCCCGCCGATCTTGCGCCGGTCAAAGCGATACCTGTGCTCAACTCGATTTAGAAACCTTCACCCGCCGCACATGCGGCTTCGGTGTTTCATTGACACCCACGCTAAGGGCGCGGCGCCTGTGCGTCCAGCCTTTGCTTTCGGGGGATCGGAGTCGCCCCTGCGTGGTTTCAGAGTCGCCCTATCGTGGGATCAGAGTCGCCCCTTTTCAAAATCGCCTAAAAAAAAGAAGTCAAAACAAGGCCTTAAATCGAAAATCCAAAAGCGTTTTCGCCCGTAACTATCCAATAACATATAAATAACTTGGATAAAAAATCGCAAAAGCCTATTAATCCACAAGGCTCAGGCGCGAAAATCACGGCGATTTCCCTGCCAAAATGGAATCGCCTGCCCGAATCCCTCCCGTATTTGCTTAGAAAAAACCGGTTTGTTCCGGTAATCGTTGCATGTAACGCGTTTCGTGGTACATTGGCGAAAACAGGTTACATCTGAGGATAAGAGGCGCGATATGAGCAGCGACAGCCTTCCCCCCTATTTCAACCTCTCGCCGGATCTGGCGCTTGAGGATCTGACCCCGCCAGAGGGCACCGACGGCTTTGCCGAAGTGGCCGAGGCCTGCCGCGCCGGACGTGATGATCTGGCCTCGCGCGGGCTCTCCGAGGACGGCAGCCGCAAGCTGCGGCTTTTCTCCACTTGGGAGATCACCAAATACATCCTGCCCGTGGCGCCTGCGCATTTCCGCCGCGTTCTGCGCCAGAACCCCGATCTGCCCCAAGGCGCCAGCGAGACCGAGGGCGGCGCCAAATGGTTCACCTTCGAGGAGGTCTTGCGCCTGCGCGCGCATTTCGCCGCCGAAGGGTCCAAGGCGAAAAACTACGCCCCCTACCGGCCCAAGGACCTGCCCGCGAAAATCGTCGCCGTGGCGAATTTCAAGGGCGGGGTGGGCAAGACCTCGACCTGCGCCCATCTGGCCATGAGCGCCGCTCTGGACGGCTATAAGGTGCTGATGGTCGATCTGGACAGCCAAGGCTCGATGACCTCGATTTTCGGCGGGCAGATCGAGGATGAATGGTCGACGGTTTTCCCGCTGCTGGCGCGCCATTATGCGCAGCACCTGCAGGCCGACAACCAACGCCGCGTCGATCGCGGCGAGGCACCGGTGCCGATGGACGATACATTGACCGAGGCGCTTGGCAAAACCGCCCGCGACGTGATCCGCCCGACCCATTGGCCCAACATCGATCTCATTGGCGCACAGCTAAATCTCTATTGGTCCGAATTCCAGATCCCCGTCTGGCGCATGCAATCGCGCGGCTGGAAGCTGTGGGATGCGCTGTCGGAGGCTCTGGAGGCCGATGGGGTGCTGGACGACTATGACCTGATTTTCCTCGATACCCCCCCTGCCCTCGGCTATCTGACGATCAACGGGCTGGCCGCGGCCGATATCCTTTTGGTGCCGCTGGGCGCCTCTTTCCTTGAATTCGACTCGACGGGGCGGTTTTTTGACATGCTGCATTCGACATTCGCCTCCATCGAGGAGGGCGAAAACATCGCCGCGCGGGCCTTGGGGCGCGAGGAGCTGGCCTTTGAATGGGATGCGGTGCGCGCGGTGATCACCCGCTATGACGGCGCGCAACAGGCCGAGATGGCCGGATTGATCCAGGCCTATATGGGCCGCCGTCTGGCCCCGCACCGTCAGGATTTCACCGCGCTGATCGGACAGGCGGGCGAGAGCGTGAACGGCATCTATGAGGCCGATTACCGCGATTTCAACCGCGAGACCTATGCCCGCGGGCGCGCCACATTCGACCAGACCTATGCCAGCTTCAAAGAGCTTTTGCTCGGAATTTGGCGGCGCGACGAATTGGCTTTGGCACAGGAAAACAAGGGCATGGAGGCGGCGCAATGATCTGTTTCGCTGATGGCTATTCCGCCGGACGCCTCAAAAAAATCAATTTTTTCAATGCCTTAAGTGCCGCGCGTTTCGCGTGCGAAACATTTACGGTTTTGCGCAACCCTGTGTGCTGAGCCCAGATGGTGAAAGGAGGCCCCGATGGCCAAGCGTAAACGATTGACCCCTGCCCGCGCCGCTGCCCCTGAGGGCGCCGCGCCGGAGACCAAATCGGGCTTCCCGCTCGGTGTGGCCCGTCACGCCCCCGCCGCCACCCCGCCCATCGCCCATGTGGCCGGACAAGCCGCCAGCGAGGCGGCCTTGCGAGAGCTTGCCGATGATGTGCGCCGCGCCCGCGACGAGGGGCGTTTGGTGCAAAGCCTGCCCCTTGATACGGTGGACGAGGGATATCTCGTGCGCGACCGCATCGCGGTGGAGGCCTCCGAGATGACCGCCTTGATGGAGAGCCTGCGCGCGCGCGGCCAGCAGACCCCGATCGAAGTGGTGGAGCTGGACGGTGGGCGCTTCGGGTTGATTTCCGGCTGGCGGCGGCTGAGCGCGCTGCGCGAATTGAGCCGCGAGGACCCTGCCCGTTTTGGCACGATTCAGGCTCTATTACGGCGTCCAGAGACTGCATCGGACGCCTACCGCGCCATGGTCGAGGAAAACGAAATCCGCGTCGGGCTGAGCTATTACGAGCGGGCACGCATCGTCGCGCGTGCGGCTTCCGAAGGCGTCTTTGCAGATACCTCTGCGGCGCTCTCGGGGCTGTTTGCCAGCGCCAGCCGTGCCAAACGCTCGAAAATCGGCAGTTTCTTGCGCCTGCATGATGCGCTCGATGATCGGCTGCATTTTGCCTCGGCTATTCCCGAACGGCTTGGCCTTGCATTGGTGAAGGCGCTTGAAGCCGATAAGGAATTTGCTGCGCGTTTGCGTGACCGGCTGCGCAAAACCCCGCCCGCCAGTGCCGCCGATGAGATCTCCGTGCTCGAGCGGGCCATTGATGCCCATGCGCCCAAAACAGAGACTGTTTCACCGCGAAACAAGGTTGATGCGGCGCCAAAACCCGCAGAGCCCCAAGGTGTTCAGCTCCAGCGTTCCAAAGGGCGCTTGGTGATTTCGGGGGCCGGCGTGACCGAGACATTCGAGGCCGATTTGCGTGACTGGCTGGCTGCGCGTTTGAGCAATCACTAGATCGTCTTGTAACATTTGGGCCTATAATATGGGGCAGGGCAAAACCGCCCTGCCCTCATTTTTTGCATATGACCATATGACAGCATTTGACGGCTCATTTTCGCCAAATGCCGTTTGTGTCGTGTCTAATTAACACTTTGCTAACCATATTCTGGCCTTCCTGAAGGGGAGCCCTTGATCAGTCTTCTATGGAAGAAGCGCGGGGCAAGGAGGCCCGATGGGTGTATCAGGTTTGGTTGTATCAACAGGTCCGGACATGTCTTCGCGGCGCGACGATATTGATACGTTGCGGGCCATCGCGTGCATTGCTTTGGTGTCATACCATGTGGTCGGCAGCCATTCCGGTGCGGGGCTGCATTTGCCGCCCGAGCATTGGCTAAGCCTCCTCAATCAAACCTTTATCGACATGCGCATGCCGCTGTTCAGCTTCATTTCCGGTTTTGTTTTTGTGGCCTCGGGCGCAGGGCGCGGGGCAGGGGCGCGGCTTGCCGGTAAGGCGCGGCGGTTGCTTGTTCCGATGTTGGTGGTGGGCGCGCTGTTTTGGTGGCTGCGCAGCCTGACGGTCGGGCCGCAGGGGCCGCTTTGGCACATCGCGGTTCTGCCCTATGCGCATTTTTGGTATCTGCAAGCGACCTTTGTTTTGATGGCCGTATTGATCGGCGCGATCTACATGACCCAAGACAGGGCCTCTGCCCTGCGACCGGCCACCGACAGCGAGTTGCGCGTTGGGGCGGCGTTGCTTGGCCTGACGGTGTTTTTGTGGCTTTGGGGCGCGCGGGCCGAGGTCAATATTTTTGCGGTCAATAATGCACTCTATATTGGCCCGTTCTTCTTTGCCGGCTTTATTCTTGCGCGATCAGGGCGCGGCCTGAAGGCGCTTTTGGGCGGCGGCACGACGCGGCGGGTGCTGGGCGGTGGCATATTGGCTCTGGCTGTGTTGATGGGCGCGCTCCTCGCCTTGGAGGCGGTGACGCTTGCAGGGCCTGCGCGGCGGGCAATGACCTTGGTTTTGGGGGCGGCGGCCTGCGGCGGGTTGATGCTGTTGCGGCCACGCTCGGCGTTGATGGCCCGTTTGGGCCGTGCCTCCTATGCGATCTACCTGTTCCATGTGTTTTTCACCGCAGGCACGCGCATCGTTTTGTTGCGGATTTGGCCCGATATGGACGTGGCTCTGATCTGGAGTCTGGCGCTGTCTGCGGGATTGATCGGGCCGGTTGTGGTGCAATGGGGGGCCCTTGCCGCGCCGATGGGCCTGTCGCGGATTGCGGGGCTGGCGCTCTTCGGGGTGCGTATACCCGCCAAAGCATCGCCTCCGGCGCGAGGGGGGAATGCTTACCAGCACGGCAAAGGCTATTCCTTACTGTCCTAGCGCGATTTCGCGCCGAAACAGCGTATGAATTCCCCTAAGTTTTCGAGGTGATGGCCGCATGGATATGCTCGGCCAAAAGCGCGGCATTGGCACCGGCATCATGATGCGCCATCACGCGGGCGCGCCCCTCGGCTCCCATCTTGGTGAGGGTCTCGGGGGCGGCATCCATCGCGGCGCGCATGGCCTGTGCGATGTCGTCCACCGATCCGGCGGGGATGATCCAGCCGACATTGCCGTCGACCAATTCGGGGATCCCGGCGATATAGGTCGAGATCGCAGGGCGGCCGAGCGCCAGTGCCTCCATGATCACCACCGGCAAGCCTTCGGCAAAGCTGGGCAGCAAAAGCGCGCGTGCCGCGCCCAGATGTGCGCGCACCTCGGCATTGGTTTTCCATCCCAACAGCGTGACGTTTTCTTGCAAGCCGTGCTGCGCGATGAGCGCCTCGATTTGCGGGCGGATATCGCCATCACCGATCAACTCAAGACGCATATCAGGGTGTGTTAGAGCCACTTTTGCCGCTGCTTCAACGATCAAAAGCTGTGCCTTTTGCGGGCAGAGCCGCCCGACGCAGACAAAGGGCGCATCGGGGCCAAAGGGGGCGGTGGATGCGGGGAATTCGCCCATATCAATGCCGCAATGGACAATGCGGATCTTGTCCCATTGATCATACCCCGCCGCCAAAGCCACCTGTGTGCGGCAAAAATGCGAGATGGCGGCGACAAACCGCGCCTCGCGGGTTTTGAACTTCAAGGAGGCAGGGCCCCAATCGATCAGCTCATCGGGCCCGTGGACCATAAAGCTGAACTCTGGCCCGCCGAGGCGATGGGCCAATAGGGCGACTGCCGCCGAATTGGTGGAAAAATGCGCGTGGATATGGGCAATGCCATCGCGTTTTGCGGCGCGCTTGAGCGAGATGGCCTCTAGGAGATAGGCGGCGTGGCGGATGACGCCGCCGCGGGCGTTGCCGACCAACCGGCCCCATGCTTTGATCGCTGAAAGAAGGCCGCGCGGGTTGGCGGCGGCTTCGCGAAAGAAATCCGCCAGCAAAGCCTTGGTGCGCCCTGACAAAAGATACTGGGTGCGGGCCTGTTCTTCGATGTCTTGCGGATCGACCAAGGCGGTGTCCCATGGCCGGATCGCATAGCGCGTCACATCATGGCCCTGCGCCTCCAGCGCATGGATTTCGCGGCGGATGAAGGTGGTGCTGGTCATCGGATAGGCGTTCAAAAGATAGCCGATTTTGAGCGGTGGCGTGGCGGTTGATGCGCCGGTTGATGTGGTGGTCATCCCTTGCGCGCCTCCGTGATCAAACGGGCCACTGCGATTGACAGATCATGCGGCACCAAGGGGCTTTGACCGCCGCTTGGCAGGGCCTGTGCAAAGGCGGTGAGGATGGGGTGATACATATTGGCCCCGAAACCGTGATAGGCACCCATACCGTGGCCAAGGCGGGCTTTGAGGCGGCGCAGGGCGGGCATGGCTTTGAGTTTGGCCAGCCTCCCTTCCGCGTAAATCCCATCAGCGGGGGGCGATGTTGGGCTGAAATAGTCTCTGATCTGGAGGTGCTCACCGCCCAAGGCGCTGCCCAGGCACAGGTGCCGCCCGCCGTTCGAGACGGATAGGCTATTCGCCCCGCCCATATCAAGCGCCACGGTGATCATGCTACGCGCGCCGCTCTCATGGGTCAGCAATAAGGTCGCGCCCAGATCGACGCTCTTGTCGCCGCGGCGCAGGTTGGTTTGGACATCGGCGACGCGGCCGAAGAGATCTTGCGCATAGGCCAAGCCATAGATCGCGCGATCGAGGATCGCACCGCCCGTTTCCGGATCAAACAGGCCGGGCATGGCGGCGGGGGCGACGGGCATCGAGAAATCAAATGTCATCCGCTGCGTCCCCGCCGCGGGCCCGAGATTGCTCTTCAGGGCGCGATAGGCGGGCAGGGCGAGGGTCCAAATGTTTTCCATCAAGGTCACGCCGCGTTCGGCCGCGAGGGCGCATAGGGCTTCGGTCTGTGTTGCCGTGGTGGTCAGCGGTTTTTCGACCAAGACCGGCAGCCCTGCCATGAGCGCCGCGCGGGCCAATGCGGCGTGCTGGCCGTTGGCATTGGCGATATAGACGGCTTTGATCTTCGAAGATAAAAACTCTTCTTCTTTATCAAATGCTTGACCGCAATCTAGGGCCTGCGCGAATGCCGTGGCGCGGGGCAGGGCGCCGGAGAGCACCGCAGCAGGCGCGAACTCTGCACTGGTCTGCAGCGCGCGGGTCATCGTGGCGGCCATCCGTCCGGTGCCAATGATACCGATGGGGGTCTTGGTCATGGGCGGTCTTCCTTCAAAACAGTCTCTATTACGCCCGAACTAGGCGAGTTTTTCGGCCCAAGCCATTGGCGCAACGGGGGCGAAACGGGTTTGCATTTGCACCGCTCCGGCGGTTTCTCCCGCGTTTTGAAGCGCCAGTGTCACCTCGTTGATATGCAGCGCCAGATCGGGCGACATCCGGCAGGGGCGTGCATCGCGGATTGCCTCTAACATCTCCACAGGGCCGAGCGCGAAATTCATCGCAGCGGCGCCTTTGCGACCCAATTTGGCATGGGTTTCCCCCTTGGGCAGGCGCAGTTTTTTGGCAAAGGGCGCCTGCATCAACCGGCGGCGCAGGGTGAAGCGTTTGCGGTATTTCACCGGCGTGTCGTTCTTCCAGCATTCATCGATGGAAATCACCCCTTTGTCGCCGATGATCTGTAATTCGTGATCATGGGGCGCGAGGATCGAACAGGTCAGCCGCGCGACAACGCCGCTTTCAAAAAACAGCGCGCCAATAGAGAAGTCCGGCGCACATTCTTCGGCGGGGATTTCCTTGTCGGCAAGGTTGGCCGAGGCGGCAACCACAGTGCGCACAGGGCCAAACATCGGCAAGAGCCATGCAAGGTAGTAACCCGCGTGTTCAACGGTGCAGCCCACGCGAAATTCATCCGCATAGGGCCAAGGTGCGCCGCTGTCGGAGGTCCATTTTTTATAGGGCGCTTGCGGGATGAAATCATCGTCCATTTCCGCGTAAACGAGGCGGATTTTTCCGGCGACATCTTCGCGCACGGCGGCCCAAAGGGTTTGCGCGGTCTCGCTCAAAAGGCTGCAGGGCGCCGATGCGATGCGCAGGCCCTTGGTTTCGGCCAATCGGGTCAGCTCATGGGCTTGATCCATTTGCATCGCCAGCGGTTTTTCCGAATAAACGTGATGCCCCGCCTCAAGGCAGGCACGGCTTACGTCATAATGGGCGTGCGGATTGGTCAGGTTGAGGATTATGCCCTGCGCATCGGTGGCCTCGAACAGGGCCTGCATAGACGCGATCGGGGTCAGCTTCCAATAGTCGCAAAACGCATCGCGCCGCGCGGTATCGATGTCATAGACGCCATTGATGCGGATATCGGGATAGAGCGCGAAGGAGCGCAGGTAGAGATCGGCGACATAGCCCGCCCCGATGATCGATACATTTAGCAAATCCAGTCCCGCCTGCATTCATCCCGTGTTGCGGCAGACTAAGAAGATCGGCGCGCAAATGGCAATTGAAACCGCCGTTTTGCGGGGCTGTTGATGGCAGGGGCGGCGGCATTGCAACACGAAATGGCAGCTGGCGGTTTTCGCGCTGTTTGCTTTGGCGCCGGCGCGGCGCTCAGGGGGAGGGCGCGCGGGCTGGCGAGGTGTTGTTAACCAGCGTGTTACAGGTTGACCGCTCTAGCTTCTGAGGAGACGCCCGTATGGATATTGGATCCGGTTATTCGCTTTCGGCCTGCAGTTTGGCGCAGGATGTGTCCTATTCGGGCCCGCAGCCGCTTGCTCCGCTGGCGGGGATTTTGGACGCGCAAAAGGTGATCATCATCGGCGCGTCGATCACCGAAGCGGCGTTTGAAACCGATAACGTGGTGAATGCCAATATCGCGGCCCATGCGGCGGCGCTTGGCTTTACCGGCACGGTGGTCAGCTATGCGCAATCGGGCGACCGGATCGCGCAGGGCATCGATCAGGCGGCCGCAGCGAAAGCCGATCATGCCGCGAGTGAGGGCAGCAACCTCTATATCGCCCATATCGGCGGTAACAATGTCAGCGCCCATCGACCCTATCCTGGCGGAGAGCCGGAATTTACCAACCAATATACCACCCTTTTGTCCAATATCACCGCCACGGATAAAATCGTGCCCCTGCCTTTGACCAAGCGGCTTTACGGGATTGACGAGGCGGGGTATCCGGCCAATCCCAATGATGTGGACAATACCGATCCGAACACGGATCAATACGGATCGTTGCCCTATAATGAAAATGCCATCTACCCCTTGATCGACACCTATGCGCCTGATTGGCGCGCGGCGGGTCAGGTGCCCTATGTCGATCCTTACGGGTTTATCGAGCGTAATCCGGATCTGTTGACCGCAGATGGGGTCCATGGCGCGGGCCATGCTTTTGCGCGCTATGTCCTGTCGAAGGTGGCCGCGCGGGCCTTGGGGCAGGGGGCGCAGGACAGCCGCGCAGGCAAGACATTGATGTACAGGTTCTCTGTCGGGGCGGCGCCCACCACCACCATCGCCCCGATCAACAATATCATCGCCTATGCCAATGGCACGGGGTATCCGGTCTTTACCGGCGCGCAATTCTTGGACGGCTCGGTCGATGGGCATTCTGTGCTGCGTGTGGGGAGCTTTAACAATGGTGGCAACGGGGCGGGCGCCGATGCGTTTGCCCGTATTGCCGACAGCCGTTTTCACGATGTGGATATGCTGTCGAAATATATCTACGTGCAGGGGAGCAATGTGGCGCGCATCACCATTGGCGGTTTGGCCGTCGGCGATACGGTCACGGCCACAGCGGTGGCGGGCCATAGCGCGGCATGGGATGCGCGATTGGGCGATTTGACGTTAAATGAGGGCGAGGTTTTGACCCTTAATCCGCAAAGCGATGCCGCTTCGAACCAAGTGGTGTTCCAACCCGTCACCGTTCCGGCAAGCGGCGAGATCACGTTTGATCTCGCGGTCTCCGCTGGGGCCACATATGGGCTGCTGTCCGGTTTGGGATTGGATTTCTCTTGAGGGCTGAGATCGCCCTCAAGAGCGAGAGTTTCAAGCGGCTTTGCGGCGACGGCGCATGGCGCCGAATGTGCCAAAGGCCCCGATCATCAAAAGCGCGCTCGCAGGCAATGGCACTGCGGGCGTTTCGTCTTCTTCCCAGATCACCTCGAGGGCGGCGATTTTGAAATAATCGCCATAGCCTGCCGCGCCGATGCCGAAGATCGACGAGATCGCGAGCGGGCCGGAGAAATCATAATAGCCGTAGTTATGGCCCAGAATGTCGAGATTGCCGTTGAACGACATGACGCCGCCGCCCGAGCTGATCACCGAGAAGGAAAAATCATCCCAGCTGCTGACATAGGAGAAGTAGATGCGGCTGATCGAAACGGCGCTGTCAAAGGCGAATTGCACGACCTCGTCGGGGCCGTAGCTGTCGACATAATGCTCGTCCGGCGTATGGCTGCAGCGCCACCAATGGCAGCTGGTGGTGGCGGCTGTGGTCACACCCAAACCATGGCTGTATTGGCCGACCAAGGCCTGCGTGCCGATCGAACCGTCGCTGTTGAGGTAATGGCCGGTGGCGGTGACGCCCATGCCCTCGCTCGAGGTGTATGAGTAGGAGTGGTCAAGCCCGCCGCTTCCGCGCAAGTCGATGACGTCGGTCACAGTGGCGGCCCCTGCAACAGATGCGCTCAGGGCAAGCAGAGCGGGGGCGATGATTTTCGTGAAGAGTGTCATGGCAGCGACCTCGAATGAATTAAAAAAAGCTTAACCCAAGATACCACATCGCGGTGGATCGGCAAGGCTCCGCCGATTTTACCCATGAAATAAAGGGGGAATCGTTAATTTTGGCGATTTTTCAGGCGATTTTGTTTCCTTCGCGCGGCCAATATTGCCAAATTTCGATGATTGTTGGCGTTCGGCGGCGCAATAAATGCCGATTGGCCGCGGTCGCGGCACCGAATCGTCATAATTTTGCCGCAACGCGGCATTACCCGCCGCCGGCCCGATGGCCCGCTATAATTGTGCTTTTTTGTCAGGGCCTTACCTTTGTGCGCCCGCGCAGGCGATGCGCGTTGATCACAGCGCGCCACTGCGGCGGGTTTTCTGCGTGACAGCATTAGATCGGGTTGTTACCCCTGATGGGACCGGTTTAACGAAGTGATTGATAATGGATATTGACCGCACAAATCTGCCAGGTGTTTTGCGTCTGACCCCGCGCCGTTTTGGCGATGCGCGCGGGTTTTTCAGCGAAAGCTGGAACCGCAAAACCCTCCTTGCTGCGGGGGTCGAGTTGCCCGAATTTGTCCAAGACAACCATTCGCTGTCGGCCCGCGCCGGCACGGTGCGCGGCTTGCATTTCCAATCGCCCCCCCATGCGCAGGGCAAATTGGTGCGCTGCGGGCGCGGTGCGCTTTATGATGTGGCGGTGGATGTGCGCAAAGGCTCGCCCACCTACGGGCAATGGACCGGCGCCGAATTGAGTTTCGAGAACGGCGCGCAATTGTGGATCCCTGCGGGGTTCTTGCACGGCTTCATGACCCTCACGGATGACACCGAGATCGTTTATAAATGCACCGATCACTATGCGCCCGAATGTGACGGCGCGGTGCATTGGGACAGCTGCGGCATTGACTGGCCGATGCCCGAAGGGGCCGAGGCCCTGCTTTCGGACAAGGATGCGGCGGCGCAAGGATTGGCTGCGTTCGACAGCCCCTTTACATGGGAGGGCGGGGCGTGAAGCTGCTCATTACCGGCGGGGCCGGTTTTATCGGATCGGCGGTGGTGCGTTTGGCGATTGCGCGCGGGCATCAGGTGGTCAACCTCGATGCGCTGACCTATGCGGCCTGTCTGGACAATGTGGCCGAGGCGGCGCAAAGCCCCGATTACGCCTTTGTCCATGCCGATATCCGCGACCGTGCAGCGCTGGATGCGGCATTTGCGGCGCATAAGCCCGATGCGGTGATGCATCTGGCCGCCGAAAGCCATGTGGACCGCTCGATCGACGGGCCGGGGGCCTTTATCGAAACCAATGTCACCGGCACCTATAATATGCTCGAGGCGGCGCGGGCCTATTGGACGGCGCAAGGCAAGCCCGAGACCTTCCGTTTCCATCACATTTCCACCGATGAGGTTTACGGCACCTTGGGCGCGACGGGGCTCTTTACCGAAGAGACCCCCTATGCGCCAAACAGTCCCTATTCCGCCTCAAAAGCCGCCTCTGACCATCTGGTGCGGGCTTGGGCCGAGACCTACGGTCTGCCCGTCGTCTTGACCAATTGCTCGAACAATTACGGCCCCTATCATTTCCCCGAAAAGCTGATCCCCGTGGTGATTTTGAACGCGCTGGCGGGCAAGGATCTGCCGATTTACGGCGACGGATCGAACGTGCGCGACTGGCTCTATGTCGAGGATCACGCCGATGCGCTTTTGCTGGTGGTGCAAAAGGGCGTCTTGGGGCGCAGCTATAATGTCGGCGGCGAGAACGAGCGCACGAACCTGCAACTGGTGCAGGCGCTGTGCGATATTCTCGACCGCAAACGCCCCAAACAGAGCGGCTCCTACGCCGATCAGATCACATTTGTCACCGACCGCCCCGGCCATGATGCGCGCTATGCGATTGATCCCACCCGTATCCGCAGCGAATTGGGCTGGACGCCTTCGGTGACGGTCGAAGAGGGGCTGGAGAAAACTGTCGACTGGTATCTGGCCAACGAGACGTGGTGGCGCGCCTTGCAAGCGCGCGAGGGCGTTGGTGAACGTTTGGGCAAAGCGTGATGTTGGTCTTTGGCTCAACCGGACAGGTGGCGCGCGAATTGGCGCGGATTTTGCCCGATGCGGTGTTTTTGGGCAGGGATAGAGCCGATTTATCCGATCCTGCCGCCTGCGCTGCGGCCATTGCGGCCCATAAGCCCGCCGCCGTGATCAACGCCGCCGCATGGACCGCCGTCGACGCCGCCGAGACCGAGGAAGCGGCCGCGATGGTGGTCAACGCCGAAGCCCCCGCCGCCATGGCGCGCGCCTGCGCCGATCTGGGCATTCCCTTCGTGCATATCTCGACCGATTATGTGTTCGATGGCGGGGGCGATGCGCCCTTTGCCCCCGATCATCCCACCGCGCCTTTGGGCGCCTACGGGCGCACGAAACTGGCGGGCGAGCAGGGCGTGCGCGCCGCAGGGGGCATTCATGCCATTTTGCGCACCTCTTGGGTGTTTTCCGCCCATGGCAACAACTTCGTCAAAACCATGCTGCGGCTGGGGGCCGAGCGGGACCGTCTGACCGTCGTCGGCGACCAGATCGGCGGGCCGACCCCTGCGGCGGGGATCGCGCGGGCCTGCGCGGCCATGGCAGAGCAATTGATCCAAAACCCGAAGTTGAGCGGGATTAGACACTATAGCGGCGCGCCTGATGTCTCTTGGGCGGATTTCGCCCGCGAGATTTTCGCGCAATCTGGCATGGCTTGCGAGGTCGCCGATATCCCCACATCCGACTATCCGACCCCTGCTGCGCGGCCGCTCAATTCGCGGATGGACTGCGCCAGCCTTGCCGATTTCGGCCTCGCGCGTCCCGATTGGCGCGCGGGCCTCACCGATGTATTGAAAGACTTGGGAGCCATTTCATGAGCGAAACACAAGCGCGCAAAGGCATTATTCTGGCCGGCGGCTCGGGCACGCGGCTGTATCCGCTGACCATTGCGGTGTCGAAACAATTGATGCCGATCTATGACAAGCCGATGATCTATTACCCGCTGTCGGTTCTGATGCTGTCGGGCATTCGCGAGATCGCGGTGATCACCACGCCGCAAGACCAGCCGCAGTTCAAACGCCTGCTCGGCGATGGCAGCCAATGGGGGCTGAGCTTGACCTATATCGAGCAACCCTCGCCGGACGGTTTGGCGCAGGCCTATATTCTGGCCGAGGATTTTCTGGACGGCGCGCCCTCGGCGATGGTTCTGGGCGATAATATCTTCTTTGGCCACGGCCTGCCCGAAATGCTCGCCTCTGCGGGGGGCAAGGATGTGGGCGGCACGGTCTTCGGCTATCATGTGGCCGATCCCGAACGCTACGGTGTGGTGAAATTCGCGCCCGATGGCACGGTCGAGCAGATCATCGAAAAACCCGATGTCGCGCCGAGCAATTATGCCGTGACGGGGCTTTATTTCCTTGACGGCGAAGCGCCCAAGCGCGCCCGCGCCGTGACCCCATCGGAGCGCGGCGAGTTGGAGATCGTCACGCTGTTGGAAAGCTACCTGTCCGACGGGACGCTCTCGGTGGAGCGTATGGGGCGCGGCTATGCGTGGCTCGACACGGGCACGCACGCCAGTTTGCTCGATGCGGGCAATTTCGTGCGCACCCTGTCCGAACGCCAAGGGATGCAATCGGGCTGCCCCGAAGAGATCGCCTATGTCAAAGGCTGGATCGATGATGCGCAAATGCAGGCCCATGCCGAGACCTTTGGCAAAACCGCTTACGGCAAATATCTGGCGCGGCAACTGGCGGATCGCCAGCAGGGCCGCGGATAGATGAGCCTTCTGGCGCGCTTTATGCGCCGCGGCGCGCAGGCGGCCGAGGGCATGGCGCCGCAAGAGCCGCTTGCCGTGGTGGGCGATATCCACGGGCGCGATGATCTTTTGGATTTGATGCTGGCGCGGCTGACACCGACCGAGGCGCGGATCGTCTTTGTCGGCGATTATGTTGATCGCGGCAGCGGCAGCGCGGCGGTCTTGCGCCGTTTGCAAAGCCTATGCGCCGAGCGCGCGGGAACCCTATGCCTCAAAGGCAACCACGAGGATATGATGCTGCGGTTTCTGGCCGATCCGCAAGACAATGCCGGATGGCTCACTTACGGCGGGTTAGAGACGCTTTCGAGCTTTGGCATCGACGGGGCAGGGGGGGCGCCTGCGGATCTGGCCGAGGCTTTGCGCGCCAAGATGGGGGCGCAGATGATCGACTGGCTCGCCGCCCTGCCGCATCTGTTTCAAAGCGGCAATGTCGCGGTCAGCCATGCGGGCGCCGATCCCGCGCGCGCCATCACCGACCAAAGCGACGAGGCGCTGGTTTGGGGGCAAACCGGATACGGGCGGATGCAGCGCAGCGACGGCATATGGGTCGTGCATGGCCATGTGATTGCGGCGCGCGTCACCGCGCAGATGGGCCATATCAACGTCGATACCGGCGCCTATAAGACGGGGCGCTTGTCGGCGGCGATCCTGCGGGCAGGGGCCTTTGAGGTGGCCGAGGTGCGCGCCTAATCCGCGCCGAACAGATCGCGGGTAAAGACCTTGTCGATGGCGCCTGCGAGGTCTTCGGTCACGCGGTTGGCGACGATCACATCGGAGGCGGATTTGAACGCCTCCAGATCGCGCATCACTTTTGACCCGAAAAACGCATCCTCCTTGAGCACCGGCTCATAGACGACGACCTCGATGCCCTTGGCCTTGAGCCGTTTCATGATGCCCTGAATCGAGGATTGGCGGAAATTGTCGCTGCCCGCTTTCATCACCAGACGGTAGATGCCGACCACCTTTGGCCGTTTGGCGATGATCTGGTCGGCGAGAAAATCCTTGCGGGTGCGGTTGGCGTCGACGATCGCGCGAATGAGATTTTGCGGCACTTCGGAATAGTTGGCCAACAATTGTTTGGTGTCCTTGGGCAGGCAATAGCCGCCATAGCCAAAGGAGGGATTGTTGTAGTGATTGCCGATGCGCGGATCGAGGCCGATGCCTTCGATGATCTGGCGGCTGTCCATACCGCCGGCCATGGCATAGCTGTCCAGCTCGTTGAAAAACGCCACGCGCATCGCAAGGTAGGTATTGGCAAAAAGCTTGATCGCCTCGGCCTCATTGGCATCGGTCAAAAGGACGGGCACATCCTTTTTGATCGCCCCTTCCAGCAGCAGATCTGCAAAGGCGCGCCCGCGTGCGGATTGGTCCCCGACGATGATCCGGCTGGGGTAGAGGTTGTCATAGAGCGCGCGGCCCTCGCGCAAGAACTCGGGGCTGAAGATCACGCGGGTGGTGCCATAGAGGGCCTGTTGCTGCGCAATAAATCCCACGGGCACGGTGGATTTGACCACAATCGTGGCCTCTGTGTTGATCTCCAGAACGGCTTTGATCACGGCTTCGACGCTGGAGGTGTCAAAATAATTATTGTCGGGGTCGTAGTTGGTCGGGGTGGCGACAATGACAATTTGCGCGTCTTGATAAGCTTCGCTGGGATCGATGGTCGCCGTCAGGTTCAGCGACTTATGTGCCAAAAACTCTTCCAACTCGGGATCGGTGATCGGGCATTGCCGCGCATTGAGCATCTCCACCCGCGCGGCCGAAATATCCACAGCAGTCACATGATGGGTCTGCGCAAGTAAAACGGCGTTCGACAGCCCAACATAGCCGATACCAGCAACTGCAATTTTCATCTGTGGCTCTTCCGTCTGCTCATGTTTTGGTGGGGGTGTGGATCTACATATGGGCGCTGTGATGACGCGTGTCGCATGCCTAAGCAATGGCTTTGGCATTTCGATGGCCTTTGTGGCACGTAATATGGGCGATCGTGGGGAAAAACATATTAGCATTCGCACAGGAGTTGGCGAAGATGTTTTGCCTTTTTGGCCGAGGATCTGCGCGAAATTCTAAAGCGTGTTCTTTTTGTCGTTTGATTACAGGTGCTTGTGGAGTCTTCTCCGTCGGACTTTAGAAGCCCAAAACGCGGTTCAAACGCATTTTAATGCTCGCGAATTCAAGCAGCATAGGCCCGAGCACGCCCACAGACGTGCCGATCAGCAGGTGAAACCATAGGTTTTCAACACCGGTTTCCACGAGCGCGGTTCGGGAGAAAGCCGTGAAAAAGATATGCGCGAGATAGATTGCCATTGAGGAGCGCCCCAATCGGGTCAGAACGCCGGTGGCAAGGCTTTGCGAGTAGCGCGCGCAAACACCGGCAACAAGCAAAATAAACCCGATCGCAGCAGGCAACCCCAAGATCAAAAACGGGGCCGCAATGGGGGCGTCGATGAAGCGGAGAAGCTCTGCGAGGCAGAAGGCCCCGCCACCTAAAAGGATGAGCGCATTTGGCGTAATCGCCCGCAGCCGGTCCCGGGACGAGAGTTCTTTCATGACGACACCAACCAGGAAATAGGGAAGGTAGGAGATCGACTGATTGAGCCAGATGTTGAAAAATCCTACCCCGTATTTAACCAGTAGCGCAGTGGTGATTATCAAAAGGGAAAAGGTCAGTATCTGCCTGCGCGTTTGGGTAAAGGCGAGAGGCATGCAGATGATCTGTATCAGCAAGAGCGCGTATAGGAACCATAAGTGGGTTCCAAAAGGTACTGGAAAGCTGAGCAAGCGGTCGAGGCTAAAGGCCGTGTTGACGTGGGAGGACATGAGAATTTTCACGCCTACAAAGGCGTAATACCAAATCACCAGCGGATAGAGCAGACGCAGTGCGCGCCCCTTGATAAATGCGCCGGCTGTTTGCCGTTTGCCGGTGCGAAAGACAAAACCGGACAGGATGAAAAATACCGGCATGTGGAAGAGGTAGATCGCCTGATCAACGTGTCGAAAGAGGTCGTGATCCGAGATGATCTCACTCTCGAACAAGCCGCGCCACACATGCCCAAAAACAACCAAGATAATGGCTGTGCCTCGGGCCATGTCGATCCACGTCATGCGGGCCTGCGATTGAGGTGGGGTGCCCTTGGCTATCATGCGGTGCGGGGTGATAGCAAAACTCGTCTATTTATTTGAAAAGGCTTTAATATTCACTCTCCATCTATAGGGGGATTTTGGGGGTTTGGTAAATAAAATTTACTGTATTCGTTTGATGAAATAGCGAATTCATATGGGGTGCATGATCCTTGGGCCAAGCCAATCATGTGATGGGTCGCCATTCGCGGGCGCAGTTGTTTTACATAATCTACATTACGAGGCGAATGGCGGCGCGGCGATATCCGCAAAAGCAAACCCCCGCGCCAAAAGACGCGGGGGTTTGAAATCTCATAGCAACGGGCGCGCGGCCCGAAGGCTTACTTGCGGCGACGCGACAGGCCGAACAGAGCCAAAGCACCGGCCAGCATCGGCAAGCCCGCAGGCAGCGGCACGGTCGGCGTTACGTCTTCGTCGGTGACCGTCAAAACCACATCGCCGGACATATCCGGCGAGCCGAAATCGGCAACGGCCAATGTGTAAAGACCGGCGGACAGGGAGATGCCCGAAATCAGCGAGTTGCTGAAGGAGCCGGCAGGGCCGCACAGGGAATAGGGGCAGCTGTCGTCATCAAAGGCAAGCGCAGTGCCCGAAGCAGTGCCGCCCGCGTAGAGCGACAAGATCGGATCGATGGTCGGGCCCATTGTGTACATGCTATAGGTGCCATCACCAACGTAGAAGGTCATGGTGGCAATCGTGCCGGGGTCGCCGGCCGAGGCGCCGGTGTCGACAAACACCGTATCGGTGATGGTCAGCGCGGAGGCCGAAGACGCGGCGGCGATGCCGGTGGCGACGAGGGCAGTCTTCAAAAATGTCTTCATGTCATACTCCAATGCCTCTGGCAGCGAGGCGGTTCAAACTGTCTGCGCTCCAAACTCGTGAGCGCGATTACCCTTTGTTTTACCCTAGGTCGCAACACACGCCAAAGGGTATTTCATCAAAGCTGCGTAGTTTATTTTGCGGGTGCAGAAAGATCACAGAGCGGTTTTGCCCTTTAAATTAAGGGCCAATTAACCAAAGAAACGGTTTTTCCGGCAATTTGCCCCCGTTTTTTCGCCCAAAAAAGCGGCATTCGAGCGCCTTTACCCGCCGCGCTGCGGCTTTGAGCGCGGTTTAAACGAATCAATTTTCGGCAAAAACCGGCCCGCCGCGCGGCGGCTATTAGCAAATTTAATGTCTCTGAAGCCTATGCTCGCGGTGATGAATTCCCCCGTGTTTGCGGGGGTGGGGCCGCCCTTGGCTGCGGGCTGGCACAATGCGAAAGGGCGGGCATGGCACAAAATCGAACCGCAGGCGGGGCCGGTAAAACGGCGGTGTCCTCCTACCCCGCTGCGCTGCGGAAAATCCGGCCTGCGCTGGGGCTTGCAGGGCTGTTCAGCGCGGCGGTCGGTCTGCTGATGCTCACCGGATCGATCTATATGTTGCAGGTCTATGACCGTGTGCTCGGATCGGGATCGGTGCCGACGCTTTTGGGGCTCTTTGGCCTTGTGGTCGTGCTTTACGGCTTCTTGGGGCTTTATGATTTCTTGCGCGCGCGGGTTCTGGGGCGCGCGGCAATGCGTTTGGATCAATCGCTTGGCGAGACGGTATTTGCGCGAACATTGGACGTGCGGCGGCAAGGCGCCTCAAGCGGGTTGCGCGATCTGGAGATGGTGCGCGGCTTTTTGTCGGGGCCCGCGATGACGGGGATTTTGGACGTGCCATGGGTGCCGTTCTATTTGGCGATCCTCTTTGTGGTGCATCCATGGTTGGGGTGGTTGACCTTGGCGGGGGCGATGGTTGTGGCGGTACTGGCGGGCCTTGCGCAACTGTTCACACGCGCCCCGATCCGCGCCGCATCGGGGCATGATGCGGCAGAGCGCGAGTTTACCGAAGGCGCGCGGCGCGGGGCCGAAGCCTTGCATGCCATGGGCATGGTCGGGGCCGTGGCGCAGGTCTGGCAAACCCATCACCGCACCACATTGGGCGCGCATCAACACGCCGCCGGACCCAGCGAAAAGATCAGCGCCGCCAGCCGCGCGTTTCGCATGCTCTTGCAATCGGCGATCCTGACCATGGGCGCCTATTTGGTGCTACAGCAGGAAATTTCGGCGGGGATGATTGTCGCCTCTTCGATCCTCTCGGGTCGGGCCTTGGCGCCGGTGGATCAAGTGATCGGCCAATGGCGGACCATCGGCCATGCGATGGCGGCGCATCGGCGGTTGTCCGAAGAGTTTGCCTGCGCCGCGCCTCGCGCCCAAAGCGTCGCCCTGCCCGCGCCGCGCGGCGCGATCACCGTCAAAGGTTTGACCAAATTCGCACCGCTCCCCTCCGGTGTGCGCGCCTCGGCGGACCGCGCGCGGATGCTCACGCAGGTCGCTTTTTCCCTCGATCCGGGCGATGCGCTTGGGGTCATCGGGCACAGCGCCTCGGGAAAATCATCATTGGCGCGGATTTTGGCGGGGGTCTGGGCGCCGGACGCGGGCGAAATCCGCTTTGATGGGGCCACGCCCGATCAATGGCCGCGCGAAGAGTTGGGCCGCGCCATCGGGTATTTGCCGCAAGAGGTGGTGATGGTGCCAGGATCGATTGCGGAAAACATCGCCCGTTTTGAACCGGACCGCAAAAGCGAGGCGGTGATGGAGGCGGCCAAGCTGGCAGGGGTGCATGAGATGATCTTGGCCCTTGCGCAGGGCTATGAGACCATGGTTGGCGGGGCCGCGACACCACTCTCTGGCGGGCAAATCCAGCGGCTGGGCTTGGCCCGTGCCCTCTATGGCAACCCCAATATCGTCGTGTTGGACGAGCCGAACTCAAACCTCGATGCCGCAGGCGACGAAGCATTGGCGCAGGCCATTCGTGCCCTGCGCGCCCGCAAGGCCACAGTGATCGTCATGGCGCACCGCCCCTCGGCGATTGCAGCGGTGAACAAGGTGATGGTGCTGAAATCCGGCACAGTGGCACAGTTCGGCCCCAAAGAAGAGGTCTTGAGCGGTGGTAAGGCGGGGGCGCGAAACGCATCGGCTGCCCCTGCTTCGCGCGCCGCGCCTTTGGGAAAAACAGGCCCTGTTTCGCCTCAAACCCGTCCAAATGCCGCCCCGTCCGGCCCCGCCCATCCGGCCTTGACGGCGCGTGCGGCGAAACCTGCAGTGGGCAAATCCGCCCAGATGCAGGCCGCCTCCGCTGCGTCAGCACAGGGGGCAGCACAGGGGCCAGCACAGGGAAAGGCGCCTGCCCCCACCCCGCAAAGCGCCCCGCATGAGCCGCCATCGCGTCCCTTTGCTCCCGCAGGGGTTTCGGCACCGGCGGGCACGGCCATGCCGTCCTTTGTGCCCAAATCCCCTGCCGCAACGCTTTCGCGGAGCGCAACGGGCCGCATTGATACGGGCGGTATTGATACCGGATGGGCCGAGGAAATGGCCTCGATCAATGCCCGCGCCCGCACTTCACCCGCACAGGAGACCCCATGCAAACCGCAGATGTTCCGCAGCTCCAGACCGAATTAAGCCTGCTCGCACGGTTCGGCGCGGTGGCGGCCTTGGTGCTGCTCGTTGCGCTCGGTTTTTGGGCCAGCTTTGTGCCAATCTCGGCCGCCGTGGTTGCGAGTGGCCAAATCGATGTGCGCGGCAAACCCAGCGTGGTGCAAAGCTTCGAAGGCGGCACCATTGCGGCCTTGCATGTGCGCTCCGGTGATCGCGTGTCAAAAGGCGATCTTTTGGTGCAACTCGACCCGACATTGTTGCAAGCCAGCCTCGAGGTTGCGCGGGCACGGCTTGGGGCGGCTTTGGCTCTGCGGGCGCGATTGATGAGCGAACATCAAGGTTTGCCCACGCCGGATTTCGACATCCCCGCCCTGCCCTTTACCTTGCCTGATCTGAGCGCCGAAGAAGAAGGACAGCGCCGGATTTTCGCGGCGCGGCGCGCGCTGTTTGACGGGCGCGATGCGCAATTGGCCGAGGCCGAGGTGCAAATCACCGCGCAATTGCAAGGATTGGCAGGGCAAATCCGTGCCAAACGCGATCAAATTGCCACCCTGCGCCGTCAAATCGACAATGCCCGTAGCCTCGCGGACCAAGGATTGGCGCGCAGCACGCAGGTGCTGGAACTGCAACGCATAGAGGCCGAGATTTTGGGTCAGATCGCCGGTTTGGAAAGCTCTGCGGCGCAGGTTGCGGGATCGCGCCAAGAGGCCCGCATCACCGCATTGCAAGCGCGGCGCGAAGTGGCCGAACAGGTGGCGACCGAACTGCGCGCCGCCAATGCCGAAATCGAAGAGTTGATCCCGCAAATCCTCAACACCATGGCGCGGCTGACGCAATTGTCGATCCGCGCGCCGATTGGCGGCATGGTGCATGAAATGGAGGCCACATTGGGCGGCGTCATCGCGCCTGGGGCCACGGTTTTACAATTGGTTGGGCAAGAACAGGGTCTGGTTTTCACCCTGCGGGTCGATCCCAGTCAAGCCGACCAGCTCGAGATCGGCCAACCCGCGCGCTTGGTCATCGCGGCCCTTCCGCGCGAAGCGCCGCAGCTTGCAGGGCGGCTTGAGCGGATTGCGCCAACCACCAGCACTGACCGTATGAGCGGCCAAATATACTATAGCGCCGAGGTCGAGGTTGCCGCCGCTGAACTGGCGCTCTTGGAGGGCTATGCCCTGCGCCCTGGCCTTCCGGTCGAGGGCTATCTAGAGCGCCCTGCCCGCAGCGCCATGGCCTATCTGCTCGATCCTTTGGCACGCCATCTCGACCATGCCTTTCGCGAGGAATAAAGCCCTCTCGTGAGAGAGAAAGGCGTTGCCTCACGGGGGGGCTGCCATATGATCGCCTCGGGATTTGAGTTGGGGCGTGCGGGTTTGTGCGCAGACCAAGAAGGATTTGAGCGTGTATAGAAAAGAGATCGACGGGCTTCGCTCAGTCGCGGTTTTGCCGGTGATTTTATTTCATGCCGGTTTTGGTATTTTCAGCGGCGGCTTTGTCGGGGTGGACGTGTTTTTCGTCATCTCGGGTTATCTGATCACGGGAATTTTGCTGCGCGAGTTGCAAGAGGGCCGGTTTTCGATCCTGAAGTTCTACGAGCGGCGCGCGCGGCGGATTTTACCCGCGCTGTTTGCCGTGATGCTCGCTTGTTTGCCCTTTGCTTGGGCGTGGATGTTGCCCACCGCCTTCGAGCAATTCGCGCGCAGCATCATCGCGGTCTGTGTCTTCGTATCAAACGTGCTGTTTTGGCGCGAAAGCGGCTATTTCGCCGCCGACGCCGAGGAAAAGCCGTTGCTCCACACATGGAGCCTTGCGGTGGAAGAGCAATACTACGTCATTTTTCCCCTGTTTTTGGCTCTGTTATGGCGGTTTCGCGGGCAATGGGCCCTGATCGGCACGGCATCGGTCGCAGCGGTCAGTCTGGTTTTGTGCGAATGGGCCGCGCGCCATTATCCGGATGCGAATTTCTATCTTCTGCCGACACGCGCTTGGGAGCTATTGGCCGGTTCGCTTTGCGCCTTTTGGCACTCCAGCGCCCGCCGCCGGAGCTTGGGCGGAGCAGACCCGTGGTTGGCCAGCGCCGGATTGGCATTGATCGTTTTCGCGATTTTCGCCTTTGATGAACACACGCCCTTTCCATCGATCTACACTTTGGTGCCCGTGCTGGGCGCGGCATTGATCTTGCTCTTTGCGGATGCGGATCGGGCGGCGGGGTGGATTTTGGCTCGGCGCGCGCCGGTGTTCATCGGGTTGATCAGCTACAGCGCCTATTTGTGGCATCAACCGCTGTTTGCTTTTGCGCGTATCCGCTCATTTAACGAGCCGGACATGACTTTGATGGGCGGATTGGCAATTTTGTCTTTGGCCTTGGCGTACCTGACGTGGCGCTATGTCGAAGCGCCATTTCGTGCTCCAGGATACGTGGCGGCGCAAAGGCCTGGTTTGGCGCTGACACAATCGCGCATTTTGGGTCTTTCTGTGGTGGGATTGGTTGCTTTTGCGGCGATGGGCGCGGCAATGCTGTCGATGCCGCGCCCGGTCCCCTCTGGGGTTAACGCGGCTTTAGCGGCCTTGGAGCCATGGCGGGACACAGATGAATGCGCCATCGACACAACGCCGGATACGGCCCGTGTGAGCCGCTGCTTGCACTCCGCACAAGGTGAGAAATTGGCGCTCTTGATCGGGGATTCCCACGCGGGGGCAATTTCGTTGCCGATGCGCGAGGCCATGGCGGTTGCGGGCTATAAGTTGATCAGTTTTAGCCATCCTGCCTGCTATCCGGTGCTGGGCGCGCGGCGGTTGCCCATGCCCGTGTCGCAGCGGTGTCAGGACATGATGCAACTGGCATATGATGCGAGCCTATCTCGGCCTGACGCGCCGGTCTTTTTGTTTTCGAGATGGGTTTTGAACCTTGACGGAACACGGTTCGACAACGGGGTTGGCGGCGTTGAAAAGGGCAAGGATGGTGCGGTGCAGGTGACGTCGGATGGTTTCGCCACAGGGCCGGATCGCAAGGCGGATGTGATCCGATACTCGGTGCAGAGCTTGGCGGATTTGGCGAAATCGGGCCGGTTGGTGGTGATAAAGGGATTTCCCGAAGCCGGGTGGTCCGTGCCGTTGCGCTTGCAAAAGAGAGCGCTGTTTGAAGGCGGCGAGGTCAGCTCAATTTCCATTCCTGCGGATCGCGTGATGGCGCGGCTCAAGGGTGCGGATGCGCTTTTGGATGCCTTAGAAGCGCAGGGCGCGCGGATGATCGATCCGGCGCCGATTGTCTGCGCTCAGGGGGCTGCGGGACAATGTGTGCAATATGACGGCACGGATTTGCTTTACCGCGACGATGATCACCCCTCTTTGGTTGCGGGCCGTCAGATTGCGAAGCGTGCGGTAGAGGTGCTGCCCTGACATCGCCTCTGGTATGGGTTTTGCGGGTTGGCGCGTGGCCGCAGTATTGCGGCATAGCGGGCACAAATGCGCGGGATGTGTGACAGATCTTGGGGTTTTCCTTGCTTTTTATGCCCACTCACGCAGGATCGGGCCAAAGCCACCGTCGGTAAAGGCGGGGCGTGAGAGGCAAAGCATGATCCAGATCCCCGTATTTCGGGCCCCCATTGTGCGGGCTTTTGTGTCCGGCGTGCAAACGCGCGCGTTGCGCCGCGCGTCGCGGCGTTTGGGGCGTTTGCTTTTGGCCGGCTCTGCCATGGCGCTTCTGGCGGGCTGTTTGGCCCCGACCAATTACACCGCGCCCAGTTTCGGATTTGGCGATGGTTATGGCCGCGCGGGCAAGGCGGGCGGCAAGTTCGGCCGTTCGGGTCCAGTGCTTTTGAGCAATGCGATGTGGTGGCAGCGGTTGCAAGATCCGGTTCTGGACGGATTGATTGCCGAGGCGCTCAAGCAAAACTATTCCCTGCGCGAGGCGCGCGAAAAAGTGGTCGAGGCGCGCGCGACTTTGGGTACAGTGCCTGCGCCGGATGGATCTTTGCGGGTGTCGCTGGACGGCAAATTAACCGGCAAGGATACCGCGAGCGAGACGCTTGGCCTGTCGTGGATGTTAGACCCTTGGGGCGGCAATCTGGCCAGCCGCAAAAGCGCGATGGCCAGCTATGAGATTGCCGCTGCCGAAGCCGATGCGGCGCAGCTATTGGTGATCTACAATCTGGCCAATGCCTATTTGAACCTGCGCTACCGCCAAGAGGTGCTTGGCCTGCGCGAGCAAGAATTATCGATGCGCCGCCGAACGCTCGGGTTGACCCGCGCCTTGGCGCAAAGCAGCGAGGCGACCAAGCTCGACATCACCCGATCGCGCGCCCGTGTTGCCGACATCGAAGCGCGCCTGCCCGAAGCGCGCGCCGCCATCACCGCGACCCAAAACGAGATTGCCGTGCTGACCGGTCATGCACCGGGGCATTTGCCCGTGTCGGTTGGCCGCGCGCCGCAACCTCGCGTGAGCCTCTCGCCCGAGGTGGGTATTCCCGCCGATTTGCTGCGCAACCGTCCCGATATTCGCATCAGCGAGCGGGTCTATTACGGCGCAATTGCCGAAATTGATGTCGCCCGCGCCGCGCTTTATCCGACGCTGTCGCTGACCGGTGCGATCACCGTCAATGCTTTGGCGAGCGGCGCCAGCGCGACCAGCTATTACCTTGGTCCTGCGATCCAGTTCCCCGCCCTGCCCGCGACGGGCAAGGCGCGCGTAGAAGCCCGTCATTCGGCGGCGCGCCAAGCGCATCTGGCATGGTCTTCGACGGTTTTGGGCGCGATCATGGAGGTCGAGAATGCCCTTGTCGATTACCGTGCCAGCACCGAGGCTTTGGCCGCAGCGGCGCGTGCGACGGGGCTTTATGGCGATGCGTTGAACTTGCGCCGCCGCCTTGTCGAAGCGGGCGAGGCAACGCTCAGTGATTTGATTGATGCCGAACAAGAGTTGTCCGCCGCCGAGGATTTGCGCGCGCAGATGCGGTTTCAACAGGCGCGGGCCTTTGTGGACCTCAACGTGCGTCTTGGCAGTGGCAGCCGTGTCGGCAAGGATGGCGATCCGATGCCGGGCGGTGTGGCGTCGTCGGCGCGGATTGATCCGGAACCGCAGACACAGACACAGGCACAGGTGCGGGCGGCAAACGGCGGTTAGTCGCTGCGCGCAGGCGGAGCGAGAAACACTGCGGCCATCCATCCTGCGATAAACCCGCCCAGATGGGTTTGCCATGCCAGCCGTCCGCCCATGGTCCAATACATCAAGACATTGAGGGCAATCAGACCCAAAATAGGCAAGAATAGAGCCTGCACGGCTTTGCCTTCGGGGGCCGCGCGCCAATCGCGGCGGATGAAAGCGGCGGCCAGTCCAAACAAGGCGCCGGAGGCTCCGACCATGGGTTGGGAGCCTTGACCCAAGAGCGCATAGCCCAAAGCCCCGCCGAAAATTGCCGCCGCATAAAGCGCCAAAAACCGCCCTTGACCAAAGTCGTTGGCCAAAGGCGTGCCGAGCGAAAACAGTGTCATCATATTGAGGCCAAAGTGCCAGACGCCCGCGTGCAAGAACCCGTAGCTGAGAAACATGGTCAGCGATTGCAGCGGATAATTGGCGCGCCAGTTGTCCAAGAGGCCGGGCCAGAAGGCACCGTATTGATAAACGAGGTTGCGCCAAAGCGAGGTGCCCCAAAGCCCCTTATCCGCACCCATCAAGGCCAATTCGGGGATCAGGCACAGCCCAAGGATCACATAAAGCGCAAGCGGGGCCCCTGCGGCCCGCTTTTGCGCCTGCCTGCTCATCGGCGGATCGTGAATTCGCGCTCCAGACTGAAGAATATCGCTTTGGAGCGGGCCTGTGGCTGACCGGCGGTTTGGCTGCTGCGCAGCTCGACGCCTGTGCTCACCAACCAATCCTCGGTCAGCGCGTGATTATAGGCGATGCGCAAATTGGTGCGATCGCGGGTGGAATAGCTGCCCGCGCCGCCATCTTCGACTTGGAAATAACCGGCATTAAGCATCAAGGAGGACGTCTCGTTCAGCTCATATTGCCATCCGGCATTGAGCCGCGTTGCAATCAGGTCTTCGTTGTCGGCATTGGTCGAAGCGCTGCGGGTGACGCCGAGGTTGAATTGCCCCATGGCCATGGCGTGGTTGTAGGTGATTGACCCGACCAGTTGCGCGGAGCCAAAATCAGATTTGCTCACGCCCATGTCGAAGGCCAAGGCGCCGCGCGGCAATTCCATCTCGCGGGTCACATGCAGGCTGTCGCGGTTGCCGTTGGCATAGACTTCGCGGCGGTAGCTGGCGCCGATGCTGCCATCCGCAAGGGCGCGGGTGATGCTGGCACGGGCGGTGACGCCCTGCGATGTGCTGCGACCGCCCGTGGTGTCGGTGACGGTTTCGCCGTAGCCGAGGCTGCCCTCAACGGTGGTGATCTCATCCATCTCATGGGTGAGGCCAAAGCTGACGTTGTTGCTTTTGCGGTGGGTTTGCACCGCGTTTTCGGCTTCGAAATCCGTATGGACAAGCTGCATGAACGCATCGGTATCGGGCGCCAAGGTGAAGCGCAACTTGCCGTCGATACGGAGGCGATCGCTGTCGTAATAGGAGGCCGAGACCGTGTCTTTGTAATCAAAGCCGCTGCGCTTGAGCGACAGGGTCAAACCCAAGGGCGCGTTGATACCGGTTTTGAGGGTCGCCCCATAGCTATAGCGGGTGCGCGTGCCCGTATCGTTGACCAGCACCAGATTGCCCGCGTCATCAATGGCCAGAACATCGTCATTGAGCGGCGACAGATAGGCCAAATCGGCTTGCTGGTAATCGGCATCCAATTTGAGCGAGCTGTTTTGGTTGTTGAGCGCATAGGCCAAGCGCACGGCGGGGGCTTCAAAGCCGTTGCCGCCGTTGGATCCTGCCGGAAGGTCTGCAAACCGCGCCACGCCGGACATATCGAAGTCCAGCGCCGAGCGGCGCGTGACCGAGCGCAGGCCAAAGCTGAGCCTTGTGTCAAAGAAGGTCGCATTGCCCGCCGATGTGACGGCCAATTCGGCATTGTCCGTGGCGCGCAGTTCGGAGCGGATGCCAAAGGTCATCTCCAGCCCGCCGTTCTCTTGCGCCGACAGGCCCGCGCCGGTGGCGGCAAGGGCGGTGATGATGCTGCCAGCGGCCAGATATCTGCCCGCTGCTGTTTTGGTTTTGCTCTTGGTGGTCGCTGGCCTGTTCTCAGGCTCTGTGCTGCTGCTCTGCCCCCGCATGATATGCCCCTATTCGAAGAGCTTGCGTTCGGGCACCGCGATCACATCGCCATCCCGAAGCGGGGTTGAGCCGGCGATGCCGCCGCCTTTGTAGTTGAAGATATAGATCTGCTCGATGCCGGTTTTGGGATCGGCGCGGCGCAGTTGCACGCGTTTGACAGCGGCGAATTTGCTAAAGCCGCCCACCGAAGCGAGAGCCTGCAACAAGGTCGTGCCCGGCTCGGCTTCGAACATGCCCGGTTTGGCGACCTCGCCCATGGCGTAGATCGAGATGGTCGCCGGTGCGGCGGGGCCTGCCCGCTCGCCCAGTTGCGCGACGCTGACATAGACATTGGGCGTGGTGGCGAAATTGCCCGCCAGACCTGCGGTCAGATTGGCGCGCACGGCGTCCACGGTGCGCCCCGAAGCGCGCACGGTGCCAACGACCGGAAAGCTGATGGTGCCATCGGGCAGAACCAAGGCGCTGCGGTTGAGGGTTTTATCTTCCAGAACTTCAATTTGCAGAATGTCGCCCGGCTGGATCGAGTAGCGCGACTTGGCGCCCGCTTCGCCCGTCATCCCCGCCAGTGCGAGCACCGCCACGGCGAGTGCGATCACAAATTTATACATGGGTGGTCCCTCTATCTTCGTCAGATCAATCAGATTTCGTTAATCCTAAGGGATTCTCTACGCTGTCGATACGGCCCATACCAGTATTTTTTGGGGTGCAGCGGGAAAGCCGCACTGAAAACCCTCATGAATTTCGCGCCATCGGCTCTTTGGCGCGGCTCTGGCCTGCCCGCGCCAAGGCAAAAGGCCCGCCCCTAGGTCAAGGGACGGGCCAGATATGGCAGGCGGCGCGTGCGCGCGCCCTAGGTCTTGCGGCCTATTGCGCGGGCGGCAGGGCGGCGATGGCGGCTTTGACCTCTTCGCGCAGCGCCGGATAGGGGCGCCCGCTTTCGGCCAGAATATCGCGGGCGGCTTCAATTTCGCGCCGCGCCTCATTCAGACGGCCCAAAGATTGATAGGTCAGGCCCAGATGCAACCGCACCGAAGGCTCTTGCGGCAAGGCCTTGGCCGCCGGTTCGAGATATTCGAGGGCTTCGGTATATTCGCCGCGCCGGTGGGAGATCCAGCCAAAGGTGTCTTGGAAGGCGGGCACGGTGGTGCCGCGCAAACGGCGGGCCACCACAAAGGCGCGCTCTAGGCTTTCGGGATCATCGCGCGCGGTGGACAGCAGGCTGGCGAGGTTATTGGCCACCACCGGCACGCCGCTGTTTTCCTCGTATAGCCCTTCATAGATCGCAATCGCGCCCTCGATGTCGCCTTCGCGCTCCAAGAAACCGGCGCGCACCCATTTCAAGGTGCCGCTGTCGGGCAGCGCGACCTGCGCCGCGTCCAATGTGGCGCGGGCCTCATCGGTGCGGCCTTGGCGCATTTGCAATTCATAAAGCGTGGTCCATGCCGGCTCGCTCTTGGGGGCGTCCTTGAGCACTTCTTGAAGCAGGGTCTCGGCCTCCGCCGTCTTGCCCGACAGGCTCAAAACCGAGGCCAGAACGAATTTCGACCCTGCATCATTGGGGCTTTGCACGGTCAGTTCGCGCGCGCGCGCCAAAGCCTCGTCCACACGGCCGGCCATGATATGCGAGCGGATCACCGCCGCCGCGGCCCCGTCGCCGCCCTCGCCGGTATTGGCGCGGTCTTCAAGGAATTTGGTCAGGTCATCGGCCTTGCCCTGGCGGGCAAACAGCTGTGCCTGCATCTCGGTGGCGCCGGCGCTGGCCTCTTCGGTGCCGATCTGGCCCAGACGGCGGATGTCTTGTTCGGCGCGGGCCCAGTCTTGCATTTCAAGGTGCACGCGGGTCAGCTGCATCAAGATATCGACATTGTTGTTTTGCAACCGCAGCGCCTCGATAAGCACATCCTCGGCCGAGCGGTATTTGGCCTCTTTCATCAGATAGCGCGCATAGTTGAGCGACTCTTTGGGCGCGCGGCCCGATGCCTCCACCGCCAAAGACAGCATCTCGCCGATCAGTTCGTGATTGCCTTCGCGTTCGTGCACACGGGCCAGAAGCGTCATGATATCGGCATTGCGCGGCGCCTCGCCAAGCGCGGTGCGCAGGGTGATGATCGCCTCGTCGGTCTTGTCGTCTTCCAAAAGCCACGCGCCCTTGATGGTCAGCGCCCCGACCTGTCCGGGGTCATGTTCGAGCACCTCTTCGATCAACTGGCGGGCGCCGACCTGATTGCCGGTGGTGGCGCGCATACGGGCCAATGTGACTTTGATCCGGTCGATTTCCTCGCTCGGTTCGGCCCCCGCAACGAGGCTTTCCATCAGGTTCAGCGCTTCGGTCTGCTGACCGGCGGTGAACATGAAACCGCCGCGCAGCGCATCGAATGTCACCTGATGGGCGGCCACATCGACGGGTTTGGGGTCCAGTTTGCTCAGCGCGTCCAGTTCGGCCAAAGCGGTCTCGCCGCCTTTGATCTCGGCCAGAAAACGGATCAGGGTCAGCCGCGCACCGGGGTCTTCGTTGTCCGGCTGGATCTGCGCGCGCAGCCAGTCCTCGGCCTCGTCGGCCTTGCCCTCGGCAATATACCAGCGCACCAAAGCGCTGCTCACGGCGAGGTCTTCGGGGAAAAGCTCGGTCATGCGCACCAATTGCGCCTCGACGGCGGGCTTGTCGCCCAATTGATCCAAAAGCTTGATGCGCAGCCCGTGCAAGGGGCGCTCCAGCGGCGCAGCGGCAAGCCCTGCATCCACCTCGCCAAGGGCCCCGCGCCAGTCGCGGCCATTGATCAGTTCGGCAATCAGAACCTGCCGCGCATTGAGCAAGGCGGGATCGGTCTCGACCAGTTTGCGCGCGGCGGCGATGGCGGTGGCGCGGCCGGTGCCGTCATCATTGCGCATCGCATCGCGGTAATCCATCGCCACGCCGATGGCTTGCAGCGCGGGCACATCGGGGTCGATGGCCGTGGCCGCTTCGAGGAATTTACGCGCCTCGTTGGGGTTGTTGGTCTGGAAGGCAATTTCGGCCAGCGCCGTATTGCCCGCAAGATTAGACGGATATTGTTCGACCAAGCGCAGATATTGCGAATAGGCACCTTTGAGGTTGCCCCGCTCGCGCAGGGTTTCGGCCATCAAGATGCGTGCTTCGGCATGTTCGCTGTTCAGCTTGAAAACATTGCGCAGCTCGACCAAGGCGCGGTCGCCATCACCTTCGGCAAGATAGGCTTGCGCGGCCTCAAAATGTTTTTGGGCGCGGGTTTCAGCGTTATCACAGGCGGCAAGCGACAAGGTCAGCGCAAGTGCCAATGCGGGAGCGGATAGAATGCGTTTCAAGATCGATATTCCTAGTCTTTGAATGACAGGCGCAGCATAACAGTCAGGCGCCTGAGTGTCTTTAGGTCAATGGCGGGGATGTCTTCGCAATTATGTGTGTTGATTGTGAGCGACACTGCGCAAATTCAAAGGCGATTTCGCGGCATATCGCCCGATCGCGCCGCTCAGGTGCAATGCGGCACCGCAGATACGCAAAGGCCGCCCTTGAAACAAAGGCGGCGCAGAGCCGTTAGCCAAAAAGCGAAGTGACCCGCAGCAGCCGGTTCAGCAACCGGTGCCGCGCAGCACCACCATGACCGTCCGCATCAGGATATTGGTATCCGTCTTCAGGCTCAGGTCGGTGTGATATTGGTCGTCAAAGCCGACACGGTCCGCAAAATGCGAGGCATGGCGATCGGAGACCTGCCACGATCCGGTGATGCCCGGACGCATGGCGAAATAGGCCTCGCCCTCATAAAGCGCGCGTTGGTCGGCCATCATCGGGCGCGGTCCAACAAGGCTCATGTCGCCTTTAATCACATTGAGCAACTGTGGCAGCTCGTCGAGCGAGGTCTTGCGCAGAAAGCGCCCGACGCGGGTGATGCGCGGATCGACCACCAGTTTTTGATGCGCATCCCATTCGGCGCGGGCCTCGGGGTCGGCCTTGAGGTGTTTTTCCAACTCCACATCGGCGTTGCGCACCATGGTGCGGAATTTGTAAATCTCATAGACGCGGCCACCGCGTCCAAGACGTTTTTGGGTATAGATCGGCTTGCCGCCATCCAAGGCGATGGCAAGCATGATCACGGCCATAAGCGGCAGCAGCACAATGCCGGAGACCAGAAGGGCAAGAGTTATAAATGCGAGATCCAAAATGCGTTTGTAACGCTTGGCATAGACCTGATCGGGCCGAAAATGCGGCGGTGTGGTCTGACCAGCGCGGCGCGGCAGCAGCTTTGTAGAGCTGGTCGGCACCAAAGGCATCTGGCGAAGGTGAAGGGTCATAATAAAAAGTATCCAGTTTTAAAAGCGGTCGTGTCTACATGATAACATGGGCACAATGGCACCACAGGTCCGGTTTACATTACTGATCCTACCAGCCCGCCTTAGGGCCGTTTGGATACATGTCATAGTCGGATTGGCAGCATCAGCAGACGAGTTCCACCTTCAAGTTAAGGTCGCATTTAAGGCGATGTAAATGAAATCTTTTGCTAAAATTGCGCAAAAAATGCGGCAAGTTTTTGATTTATAATATCTTTTGCTGTTTTCAGGAAAATGCTGCACTGCGGCTAAAATAGGCATTATGCGCAGACTACGGGCATAATCTTCAAATTTTACAAAGATTGTTGTCGTTCTGGCGGGTAATAACAGAATCAATTCGCGCTCTGACGCGGGGGTAAGTTGCCGCTTGGCCACAGAGGGGTTGCGCCGCGCGGATCGCCATCTGGGCAACAATATCTCGATATGCGGCGCATTTTTTCCGCAGCGCGGCGAAAGGTGAGGGAAACCGGTGTCATTTGCGCCTCTTACGCGGGGCTTGGGCTTTATTCCGAAGTCTGCTGCCCGTATATATGACCATAATTGCAGGTTATTTTCTGCCCCGGGATAGGCTTATTGACTTATGGCGACTGAAGCGATGTATGCGGATTTTTTCGGTCTGACCGAACGTCCGTTCACTCTCCTGCCCGATCCCAGCTTTCTATATTGGTCCAAACAACACCAGCGCGCCTTTTCGGTGCTTGAGTTCGGGATCTTGTCGCGCGCGCCGATCACCTTGATCACCGGCGAGGTCGGTTCGGGCAAGACCACATTGCTACAGGCGCTTTTGGGGCGGATGGAAGAGGGGCTGACGGTCGGGCTGATCTCCAACGCCCAAGGCGGGCGGGGCGAATTGTTGCAATGGGTGCTCAATGCCTTCGGGATCGAAACCGCGGGCATGGAATATGTGAAAATGTTCCAGACCTTTCAGGACTTCTTGATCGAGGAATATGCCGCCGGACGGCGCGTGGTCCTGATCATCGACGAGGCGCAAAACCTCTCGGTTGAAGGTCTGGAAGAAATCCGCATGCTGACCAATATCAACGCCAATAAGGATGAGTTGGTGCAATTGATCCTCGTCGGCCAACCCGAATTGCGCGATATCGTGCGCAAACCCGAAATGCGCCAATTGGCGCAGCGTGTCGCCGCCAGTTTCCATCTCAATGAAATGGATGCGGCCACCGTGGCCGATTATATCGCCCACCGTTTGCGCACCGCGGGCGGCACGGGGGCGGAATTTACCCCCGAGGCCGCCGCCTTGGTCTATGCCAATACCGACGGGGTGCCGCGTCTGGTCAACCAGTTATGCGATCTGTCGATGCTTTATGCATGGAGCGCCGAAACTCCGGTGGTGAATGAGGCGACAATCAAAAGCGTGCTCGACGATGGCGTCTTTTTCGGCGCCGTGCGTGAAGTGAAGGAAGACAGCTGATGACCACGATACATTATTATTTTTCGATCATTGTCCGGCGCCTGCCGCTGGCCTTGATCGTGGCGGGGCTGATCTCGGGCTTTGCAATCACGGCGGCGATGACCTTGCCCCCCGCCTATGTCAGCCAGACGCGGTTGGTGGTGGAAAGCTCGCAAATCCCTGGCGATCTGGCCGAAAGCACGGTGCAACTTCCGCCCGAAGAGCAATTGCAATTGTTCGAAACGCGGCTTTTGACTCGTAACAACCTGCTCGACATCGCCAAACGGCTCAATGTGCTCGACGATCAAGAGAACATGAACCCTGACCAAATCGTCGACGGGATGCGCGCGCGCACCAAGATCCGCAGCTCTTCGGGGCGCAACAAAGCCACCTTGATGACGATGAGCTTTGAGGCTTCGCAGGCGCAAAAGGCGGCGGCGGTTCTCAATGAATATCTGACCTTGATCTTGCAAGAGGATGCGCAATTTCGCTCGGACCGCGCCAGCCAGACACAAGAATTCTTCGAGCAAGAAGTGGCGCGGCTTGGCGCCGAGCTGGATATCCAGTCGGCGCGTATTTTGAAATTCAAAAGCGAAAATGCCGATGCTTTGCCGGAGAACCAGAACTATCTGCGCAGCCAGCAATCGAGCCTTCAGGACCGGCAATTGCAGCTTGACCGCGAGATCACCAACCTGCGCGAGCAGCGCCTGCGCCTCGAACAGATGTATGAGGCCACGGGGCGGCTCGATACCACGACCCGCGATCTGCGCAGCAGCGAAGAGGTCAAGCTCGAAGAGCTCAAGGACGATCTGGCCGAAGCGCGGCTGGTCTTCTCCGAGCAGCACCCGACGGTGAAGCTTTTGAGTGCCCGTATCAGCCAGCTTGAAGAGACAATCCGCGCCAAGCAAAACGACCCCTCCGGTGACGAGACCGCCGCGCAGGCCTCCGAAGAGATCGATCCGGCGCGCGCCATGCTCGATTTGCAGCTCGGCGAGATCGACACCCGCACGCAGTTGCTCGAAGAGCAAAAAACCGCGATCGACGAGGAATTGGCGCGGATCACCGACGGATTGTCGCGCACCCCCGCCAATGCCATTGCCATCGCCGCCTTGCAACGTGACTTCGAAAACGTGCAGAACCAATACAACGGTGCCGTGGCGCGTTTGGCCAAAGCCTCTACCGGCGAGCGGATCGAAACCCTCTCGCGCGGGCAACGGGTGACGGTGATCGAACAGCCCGCAGTGCCGAGCCAGCCAACCAAACCCAACCGTGTTTTGTTGTCCGCGATGGGGGTTGCTGCGGGGCTTGGCGCGGGGGGCGCGTTGATCGTCCTGCTCGAACTTTTGAACACCTCGGTGCGCCGCCCCGAGGATTTGGTCAACAAATTGGGGATCACCCCGATTGTGACCATCCCCTACCTGCGCACGCGCAAACAAAAGGCGATGCGCCGGATGCGGCTGCTTATGGCGATCTTGCTGGTCTGTGCCTTGATCCCCGCCATGCTGTACGGCGTGCATACCTATTACAAACCTCTCGATCTGATTGCCGACCGGATCATGGATAAAATCGGCTTCCGCGGCTGACGCGCGACAGGAGATAGACGAAATGGAACGTTTGCAGATCGCTTTGGAGAAAGCCCGCGCCAGCCGCAAGGACGGCACCGCCCCCGCAGGCACGCGCATTTCCGCAGGGGCCGCCTCGCGCGGCTCTTACGGCAAAGAGGCCGCATGGGAGGCGCTTACGGCGCTGGATGTGGACGAGCGGGCCTTGGCGCGCAAACGGGTTCTGGCGGTCAGCGGCGGATCGGAAGCCGCGCCTTACGATTTGCTGCGCACCCGCGTGATGCAGCAGATCCGCGAACAGGGCTGGCGCCGCGTGGCTGTGGTCTCGCCCAATGCCTCGGCGGGCAAAACCACCACTGTGGCGAACCTGTCTTTTGCCTTGGGGCGTCAGGATGATTTTCGCACCATCACGCTGGATTTCGATTTGCGCCGTCCGGCCTTGGGCAAGGTCTTGGGTCAGGCCTCGGCCCATAACATGGCCGATGTGGTGCGCGGCAAGGTGGAATTTGCCGATCACGCCCGCCGCCTTGGGGCCAATCTGGCCTTCGGCCTCAACAATATGGCGGTGACGCAATCGTCCGAATTGCTGCAAAGCCGCCAGACGGTCGACATTCTGGAACAGATCGAAGACAGCTACGCGCCCGATCTGATGCTCTTTGACATGCCGCCCCTGCACGGGGCCGATGACAGTTTCGGATTTTTGCATCAGGTCGATGCGGCCTTGATCATCGTCGAGGCGGAAAAAACCTCGATCGCGCAGATCGATGTGGTGGAACGCCAAGTGGCCGAAAGCACCAATGTGATGGGCGTCGTTCTCAACAAATGCAACTATGCGCGCGGGGCCTATGGCGCCAATTACGGCTATGGCTATTACTAGGGCGCGATCCGGTGGCGCGCGCCCTACTCAAAACCGCGGTTTTGCTGTTTGCCCTCTCGGCGGCGGGCTGTTTTGCCGCCTTTTATCACCTCTCCTATAAATGGCGCGCCTGCTTCAACGAGGCCGGCCGGTGTTTTGATCCGTTGAGCGGCGCAGTCTATACGGCGCAATCGGGCGGTGTCTGGCTGGGCTTGGGCGCGCTGTGCAGCATGGCGGCGCTCTACCTGCTGCGACGGCTTGCGGTGCCACCGCGCGGTGATGGGCGAAACGCTTAACCCCTTGCGGCCTATTTTCGGGGCCAAATCCAAGCCGCAGCCGCGCGACCCAGACGTGCGGCCAAACCTTCAAGGAGCCTGCCCCGATGTCCGATATTTTCCAAAACCACCAAGCCAGCCTGCAAAGCCCCGCCAGCCGCGTCTTTGCCGTCACGCCGGATGACGGCGCCGATCTGGCCGTGGCGACCCGCGCCATCAATGTGGCGGCGGCGGGCATCGTGCGGGTGCAAACCGTGGCCGGTGATGTGGGCGATGTCTTTGTCGCAGCGGGCATTCCGTTTCCCGTGCGCGCCATTCGCATCCATGCCACGGGCACCACGGCGACGGGGATTGTCGGACTGGCGTAACCCGCGCCGCAACGGATTGAAAATCTGAGGGCCTTTGAGCGGATGCTCGAAGGCCCTTTTCTATGCCTGATGGATGTAAGCGCCCTGCCGCGCCAGATCGAAGCATCCTTATACGCAGGGCAATTCACAGCGAAACGGCGGCAATTTTGATCACTTCGCCACAGTCCTGCGTTGATTGCGGCACCTGCGGCCAAGAAAACGTGCAACCCGCTCTGCGGCATGGCAAAAGACCCAAAGAGCAGGGGCCTTTGGCTCCCGCCTCTTTGTGCGAGACAATATTTCAAATGCCCTGCCGCCGTTTCGGGGGCGCCCCTATAGAAAGCCCGCCCATGATCAAGATTTTTGGCGAACGCAATACCTCGACCAATGCGCTTAAGAAGTTGATCGAGACAAATAGCGCCTCAAAGGTTTTGCCGTCGGTGGTGCGCGAAAACGATCCTGATTTCATGCGCCGCACATGGGCATGGCGCAAAGCCTCGAAATATGGACCCGCGCGATTGAAACCCTATTTCGAGGGGCAATTTCAACGCCGGATTGACGCAGTATTTGACGGGGTGCCGCCGACCCACGCATGGAAACATACTGCCACCTATTTCGACGATATTTCTGCCTTTGACGGGGTGCCTGTGGTGTTCAATGTGCGCCATCCGGCGTCTTGGCTTTTGTCGCTATACAAAAACCCCTATGAAAACCTTGCGGCTCGGCCGGCCTCTTTTGGCGCCTTTCTGGAGTATGATTGGAAGACCGCAGGGCGCGAAAATCTTGATCGAAAAAGCCTCAAACCCGCCGCGCTTTATGCCGAAAAACTGGCGTCCTACCATGTGCTGATCCAACAGTTGGAGGCGGCTGGCCTGCCCTATCAGGTGGTGAAATTCGAAGATATCATCTTGGATCAAGCTGGGGTTTTTGAGCGGCTGCGTCCGCTGTTGCAAGACCCTGCCGCCGAGGTTCAGCTGATCCAGAAATCCACCAAATCCAACGCCAAAGACCTAAGCTATTATCAGGACTATTATGGCAATGAGGCTTGGCGCGGTGAAATCTCCGAACACCTGCCCAGCCTGCGCCTGCAGGTTCCTGCTGGGGTTTGTGCGGCCTTTGGCTACGAGATTTAGCGCAGGCTAAGCTGGTGCAGGCACATCCACGGTTTGGGTGATCAAAAGGGCAATGGCCAAAACCGCCATGATCCAGACCCAGCCGAGCACGAACGAGCCGCGGGTGATCAGGCGGCGTGCCTTGATCACGAAATAGGGCGCACCGGCGATGGGCACCAAGGCGGCCCCGATCAACGCGCCTTTGATTCCGAACATCGAAAACCCGACGGGCACCATCACCATCGCGCCGACCGCACGCAGGGCGCTGTTGACCATGATGGCACGGCTATCGCCCGCATTGGTCAACAGCGCGCCAAAGGGTGCAAAGCGCATCGCCAAAAATTGTAGACCCAAAATGCCAATATAATCACCCACCGGTGCAAAGCGCTCGGGATAGAGCAGGCCCAACACATAGGGCCCAACCGTCACACAGGCGGCAAAAGCCACGATACAAATCCCGTCGATCGCCAGTTGCAGGCGCTGAAACACCTGCGGCACGCGCGCAGGGGTTTTGCGCTGGACCTCTGCCAATGTGGCTTGGCCGACAAAGCCGCCGACCCGCAAGATCACCATACGGCCTGCATCGATCCAGATCATCGCAACCGCGAAATATCCAAAGGCCGCAGCGGGCATCATCGCGCCGAGGAAAAACCGTGCCGTGTAATTGCCCAGCAAGTTGAACGCCGAGGAACCCATGATGAATTTGCCAAAGCTCCACAGACGCTCTTCAATCTCGGCATCGCGCACAAAGCGCATTTTCGGCCCCTTGAGCAAAAGATGCGATCCGGCGCATTGCAGCATATTCAAGGTCAACGCGCCCAGCATCAAAGCCCAAACTGTCGGGGAAAGCATCGCAAAGCCGATCATCGCTGCGATCGACAAGACCCGCGCACCCAGCATCAACCCGACAAAGCGGCGAAATTCCATCGTGCGGTTCGCCAGTTCTTTGGCGGTGGATTCCAGCCCCAAAAACAGCGGAGCCAAAGCCGTCAACGCCAGCAGTCCGGGCAATCGTGGATCGGCATAGACCGTGCCCTCTTTGGCCAAATAGGGCGCCAAGACAAAAACCGATGCCCCACAAAGCAGAACCAATCCGGCAATCGCCACACCGCGCCGCAGCTTCACCGCCCATGCCACGCGCAGAAAATGATCGCTGGCGCCGTCCTCGTCACGGGTGATCGATCGAATGATGCCAATGTCCGTGAGCAGGTTCAGCGCCGTCAAAACCGTC
>NZ_BAABWS010000007.1:0-51375 GCF_040371945.1 Litorivita sp. NS0012-18
AAAGTCCCGCATTGCAGTCATCGCCGAAAGACGCCTCGAATGACAAGTTACGCAACCGCCGGATGATTGGCGATTCCGCTACAAATCGCGAACGTCGCGGAACGGGTGTTATGTAAACCGCCCTCAGGTTGAACGAGAGGGGTCAAATCTCAGCGATTCCATGTGAAACTTGAGGCCCTCGACGGGGGATACTCGATCCTGGATGGCCAAATACACAAGAACCCGCTATGGAACCTGCATGACGAAATCGCGCAACCAAATACCCCAAACTTAGCGCTCGCACATCTTTGCGGGCGGTTTCGCGCTGTTCGCTCATGATGATCGCCATCTCCGCATACATCCGTCTCCGTCCGCGTCACCAACGCACAACGGAGAACACATATGGCCAATTGGTATACTGCCGACACCCATTTCGGGCATGAAAATATCATCGGATTTTGCAGTCGCCCCTTTGCCAGCGTGGGACAAATGGATGCTACCATGATCGAGAACCTCTGGGCGACAGTAGGCCCTGATGATGATCTGTGGATTGTCGGTGACTTTGCGTTTGGCCCCAAAGCCAAAGAGTCCTCCTACCTCGCTGAGGTCTTCGGCCAGCTACCTGGTGCCCGCAAGCACCTGATCTTGGGCAACCATGATCGGGAGCCGACGCTGGCCTTGCCTTGGGCCAGCATCTCACATCTTGCCGAGGTACGGGACGGCGCCAAGAACCAAGCGCACACACTTTGTCACTACCCGATGATTACGTGGAACCACGCGCGTCGCGAAGCGCTTCAGCTTTTCGGCCATGTGCACGACAACTGGGAAGGTTCGCAAAACAGCGTAAACGTTGGTGTCGATGTTTGGGATTTTATGCCCGTGCGTTTCGAAGACATCATCCGCCGCGCCCGCTCACTGCCCGTCAACAAGCATTGGGCAGACGTCGAGCCAAACACGATGTAAAGGAAGTCATCCCCTCTTAGAAAGACTATTCTCCCTGCGCGACCTGCGAGGTTTCGCTAATTGAACCGGCATACCCGTCTAGCATTTCGAGCGGCGCAATCCTAAGCTTTCTCATCTTCGCAAATTATGTAGATATTATCCCTCCAACAGAATCCGGTTCTTCAGGTTTTGATGCAAACGTTCGGTCTTGCCCTTTGTTTGATGGTGGTATGGTGTCCCTCTGAATCTATCCATTTTCTTCTCTTCCAGCCATTCGGCAAGTTCACCCGAGATGTTACTGGCCCCGTCGTTGCTCAGCGGCCTAGGATTGTGCAGGAAGGCCGCCGGATCACAGCCTGATGCCTGCAGGGCCGGATCCAGCATATCGGCCATTTCCAACACAGCACCCGAAGAACCTGTAGCCTGAAGTTGGCCCGCTTACCAAACGACGACAAGCTTTCACGGATCCGGCCAAGCGATTTCTGCATGCTTTAGCGGAAAACGTTTTTTCCGCTCTTCCTCCCCAGACAGGACTTCGCTTCGCACGAAGATCCGACCTCCGCACTCTTCCCACATTTGAATAGACGAGACCCGTTCCCTGATTAACTGATCGGTTATCTTCCGAGTCTTATACCCCAGAAACTCGGCATAGTGCTTTCCAGGAATATATCGCTCGAGGAACTGATCGACAGAGCTATAAGGCACCACCTGGACAGACTTACGGGAGATCGGGTGACGTGCACGAACCAGCTCCAAATAGCCTTCGTCCACCAGGTAACGGACGGCAGATGCATTCACCCCAAGGAAACCCGACAGAGTGGAACGCAGATATCCATTTGGCTTGATCAAGCGCAACGCATCAGCGACCTCTTCCGGATCCAGGAGCACCGATAGATACCCTTCTTGTTCGACATCCCTCGCAATGGTGTTCAGATCGCCTTTCTGTATCAGTCCCACAACTTCGACCGCACCGGCAACAGCCTTGCGGCAAACCGACTGAATTCCGACAAGCCCCTCTGCTTTCGTGGCTGTTTTATGCGGAACGATGCTGGCGAGAAACGCGTCGAGTTGCTTTTCATCGTAGTAGGGTCGCCTAACTGGGGAGCCCGCAATCGGAGCAATTACCCCGCCTGCAACCAGCACACTAAACTGCGCCCTTGGAGCATTAATCTTCTTCTGTGCTGCAACCTGACAGATCGCCCCTGCAAAACTGTTGACAAGTGGCGCTACCGCCTGTGCGTCGAGCACAACATTAGTCACAGCTTTGCCTGAATGATCGTCCAGCTTTAGAAACCCATTGGCACATAGGAGCTCAACAGTCTGGCGGTGCCCTAGCCCAAGTTCGCGCCGCAAAGTTTCAACACTGTGGACACGGCGCGCTGTGCAGGTTTTACCAAGCACGTCACCGCCCTCGCCTATGGGATAGGTTTCAACGAAGAATTTCCTGACCAGATCCTGTAGGGGCTCGTATTGCTCTGCATGAGATTGCTCGAGCCAGTTGTATAAACAGCCGTAGTTTCTGCGCGAGAGTGATATGGGAGAGTCGGCGCCAAGATGAAGCCGTCGTAACAGCCGCAACAAGCCTTCTTCGCCCTCTGACAGGATTTCAAAGCCTCGCGCAGCTGCACAACGCTTTTCTTCTTCTGACAAGAACTTCGGTTTCGCAGCAACACCGAACAGGTCCACAACACCGAAGATTTCAGCACCAATCGCAACCGCACCATACTCCATGCTGTCGAGCCAATTGCCCTGGCATTCACCTTCGAGCCGACGGGTCAGATAGTCTTCGAGACCTGTTGATGCTTGCGGCACGCCAAGTTCTCTCAACTGATCTTCCCCCAGACCAAAGTCACGAATTCGCCCTGCAAAATCATGTGGCCCACGGCTGTGCGAATAGCTGTCGTCGTCATACAGCCTGACCTGGTGGTGGCGGCATGTCCGGATCGAAGGCACATGCCAGGCACATCTTTGTGCCGCACTACCGGCAGTGTCTGTCATGATGTCATCCGCGACACATTCAGGACAGAACCGCAGACGCCTGCGCGTAATCCACCGTTTCTCGACAAGCTGCCCGGCCAGCCGGTATTGCCCAGTCGACACTTTGCAAACGACACCGCGCATCAGTTGAGCAAGTTCTACTCCGCCAAGCTGGGCGAGGCGCGAAAGGGCCCTTTCATCGCCGTCAGCGATGGCCTGAAGCGTAAAGCCCTGATCGGTGCAGAACTCCGAGGCAAAGGAAAGACCATTCGTCCAGGCAAGCCGGGATGCGAAGGATGCTGGGGTCTCCCCCGGCATCAATGGGATGAGGATCGGCAAAACCTGCATTATGCAGCCCCCCTCTTGATTGCTGGCGTAATCTCCAGCTCTGCGCCGCTGAGAAGCTGACCCGTCTTAATGGAGCGGAAATTCTCAGCAATGAATGGGTTTAATGCATCAACACAGCGCTTCTGTTTGCGATAGGCCCCCGCGAAGTGTTTTAGCTCAAGGGCTTGGCTCCCTTCGCGCAATGACAGATTGATAGCCGATATGATCAGCCCAATTTTCGACCCGAACTCGTAGCGGGCCGCATGTAGCAGTCGTCGTACGAACGTCGAATTATCGAGCGTCTTGCCGCGCGAAAGTTTTGCAGCATCAAGATAAGCGTCCAGTACCGCCGTCACCTCGTGCCCATGGGAGGCAAATGTCATTGGCATAAAGTGTACCGGATCGAACCGGCGGCTAAGCTGGTCATCTCGGTTGATCAGATCCAGCAGTTCGCAGGTGCCGCTGAGGATTAGGCTGACCGGCCACTCAGCGTATTCCAGGCACGATTTCCAGACCAGCATCACCTGATCAAACTCAGACTTCGACTTGGTCCGAAGGATATGCTGCGCCTCGTCAAAATGTAGGAAAAGCGTCTTATGTGAACGCGCCTGACGCATCACCTGCCGCCAGATCGAATGTCCCGTCCGGGCACCTTTGCTCTCATAGCCATATGCCTCGAGGGTATCGAGACCGACACCCTTGATCGTGGCCTCCGACGCCAAGCGAACTGTCAAAGCCTGATTATACGGTTTTCCATAAGCCACATGCGGATGCTTCTGCAGAAGATGTTCGATGCCAAAACTCTTGCCAGCACCTGCATTGCCAATGACAACAATGCCGCGTTGCGCTGTCACCCGGCCAGCAGCTGTATGCGCTTTGCGTCGGTAGAGAATATCGTCGATCTGCTCCCGGAGTTCCAGGTAAGTGTCATGAGCGATAAAGCGGTGTTCAAGGTCAGCCACGATGTGGCTGACCTCCTCACGGGACATATGCGTCATTGCCCGTCCTCCATCCGCCAGCGAGGACGCGAGACCGGCATGGTCTTCTCCGCGTCATCGTTCTCAGGCGTTTTTGCCGACACCTGAGGTAGTGCCACCTCGGCCTTGGCGATCACGCCATCAAGGAGAGCTCGTTTTTTCCTGGACACCGTGGGAGCAATACCCGCAATGACTTCCAGGCCGAGCCAGAGATGCTCTCGATTGCGCTCAACATCTGCCTTTGTCGGAGCAAGCGCCGAAAGCCCGAGCCTCTGCGAGGCCGCGCGGTCCTCTTCAGAAAAATCGGCAAAGGCCTGATCGATTATATCCTGTGTCAGTTCTGCTTCCGCCTCGAAACGGCGGCGCAAATTGGTGCAGGCCTCCGTCCAGAGATCCAGCGACAGACCATCAAACCCTTTCGCCAGGGGGCGGGCAACAACCCAGACACCATCGAGATTAACTTCGATGAGGCCAAGATCCTGATGATCCACCCGGATTTCAACTTCGAGATCGGGATTGGACAGGAAATGATGCCGGACCAACTCACAGGTGTAGAAGATGCCCGCAAAGCGAACCCCGCGCCCGGAAATACTCCGGGTATATTTCCGACCGAATGCACCGAGGCGCTCAATCCGGCTCGGAGGGCGGGGCTTGCCAACGGTCGAGCACAATTCCCGCCAGCAGTTCAGCGGTGTCTGACCTCCGATGCCTCCATGGGGTTTGTTGTTGTATACATCGACAACGAAGCGAACCAGGATCCGGGTCAACTCGTCATCCGCGAGCGCAGCATAATCTTCAGGCTCAAAATCACCTTTTTCGACGATGTTTGAATAGGTGCGTGCGCTCAGGCATTCCATCAGCTCCACACCGAAGGTTCTGAAACAACGCTCGATATGTCCGCGAAGCTTGGGCACGCCCGCAGGTGGAAACATGACCGTTCCCCGGAGATCTGTCACAGCTCCCCGGAAATCAAAATTCGCAAAGGCCGTCCCCTGGTCTGAGGCAACAGTTTCAAAACCGGTGCCGGGCCAGTCCGGAAGTGCACAACCAAAGAGACGGGCAAGGTCCGCCTTATCCCGGGTTGCCAGATCCAACGCCGCGATTGCATCTTCGGCTTTCGGGGTCGCGCAGACCTTCACCGAGAGGATCAGTCGCGTTCGCACATCAATCACGACATAGATCCAGCGTCGCCCTTTTGGCAGAGCTTTGATCTGTTCCTCAGTCAGCTGACCGAACACACCCGCCTCTGCAAAGAAGGTGATCAGGTCGACTTTCCATTCATCGATTTCCAGCCGCTCTCCGGGGCGTAGGACATTCAGACCTTCGCCGATAATTGCAAAATGCCGGTTGGCCGCTTCCAACCCCTGCCGTTGGCACATCACATGATAAGGCTCAAGACGACATATCTCCCTGTAGATTGTACTTTCTGCGGGAATGGCCAAAGGCGGCAGGCCCTGGTTTATCCGATACGCGTTCGCCAGCCGGAATGCTCGCTTGGTCTGGCGAATGACACTCTTCTTCGACGGGCGCTTGAAACTCGCATATCGATCCGCGCATTTGCGAAGCAGGGCGGCGCTCTCGGGTCCAAATTTAACCTTCGTCCGTCCCGCCAGATAACGTTTGTCTATGAGCGCGAGAATACAGCGGTTTCCGGCCTGATAGGCCCGCACCCAACGCAACAGGCTCGAGGAGCCTGGCGGATCAATCTCGTCTCGCGACCGCTTCTTGCCTCCATATTTGCGCTTCCCGGCATCCTTATCAGGCTGTGGAATCTGCACCGTGATTTCCTGCGCCACACTCCGGATCCAGATCTCCACATCTTTCCAATAGCGGCCGATCTCTCCGCGTGCTTCAGCATCCAGAAAAAGATCGCACCAGGCCTGACGGAAGAAGACTGTTGCGCGCTGTTTTGCAGGCAGATGGGTGACGATCTGATCCGCAAACTGCACACGTTGTCGGGCGGCCTCTTCACTGTGATAGCCATCCTGGATAACAAGTTTACCTGATTTCAGACCTGTGCTGATCTCGTCATAAGTAAGCTCGTCAAAGACAATTTCTCCTTCACTCCAGCGACTGATGATGACACCTAACGGCCCTTGCTCCACGAGAAGACCCGGGACGCCACCTTGCTGAAACTGCGAATAGGGCTCGAGACGAATGATATCAGTCATTGCACGCCTCCCTCGATTAGCATGCCCAGATCGATAACCCCGTCCTGTATCGGGCGCAGGACACCTGCATAGATTGCTTTGAATATTTCTGGCCAGGCCCTGCCACCGATTGCTGCTCTCACTATCAGCTCTCGGATCGAAACCGGCAGATCGATCTCAGACGCAAGCTCTGCGATTATTGCAGCCGCTTCCGGGTCATCCTCACGCCTGTATGCAAACAAGCGCCGTGCATTCAGCGCCTCCCACTGGTCGTAGTTTTCCTCAGTGATCAGCACCAGATTATCCGCGAAATCATCTGGCATCGCTGCCGCCACATAGCCCAGTTGTGCCTCAAGGTTCTGAGCCCTGGCGCGTTCTGCCGGTTTGACCTCGGCAGCAAACCTGCTCCCGTCCGTTAATGTGTAGAGCTGATCCACAACCTTTCGGCGCGCGCGACCATCCGCGTCGACATACTCGATGGCAGGCGGCTGCTCGACCATATCCGCCACGGGATAGAGCGCTGATGTCGTGGTGAAGGCATCAAACTCAGCGAGACTGTCAAACACGACTTTCTGACTGTCTCCCCCATGCGGGCGGAACCCGCCTGTTTCAACATATGTGCGCCAGCGCGAACCCTCAGACAGATTGCGTGTTGAACGGCTGCCCAGTGGGGCTTTGAAGATTTCTTTTTCCATGTTTTTTTAATGGTGTGCGGGATCACTCCCTGACCAATAGGGTTAAGGTGAACCGCACACATTCCTCTTGTCGAATGGTGGAAGGCGACCGAACTCGACCAATCGGGTCAAAAGACTCGGCCGCCAGACTTGACTTTTGAGGGGATTCGAGAGACCTTCTGAGTGTCGGGTACCAATCGACGTGAAGGCCCCTGAGAGTCCGCTCTCGGGGCTTTTCTATTTTCTAGATCATCGCTTCTCCTCCTTTGTCCCTGAGACCACCGCTGGCCACAGGTCTTCGACGCGAAACCCCGTGCGCGCGGCGATGGCCGCCTCAATCGCCGCCGACCGCTTGCGCCCGGCAAGTACGTTCGACACCGCTGGCCGACTGTACCCGATGCTTTCAGCGAACTCTTTGATCGTGGTGTTCGACATCCCGAGGTGCAGTTTCACGATCTGCTGGCGCATTTTATTGGCATCCATGGTTCACGGCCTTTGGCAGAGACTGGTATTTACGCTGGTGTCGGAACGAACGTTCCAACACCCCCGATTCTAGGGGCATCTCCGTTAGACAATCAAGAGCCAATCCGGCCCCAAACAACCCGTAAATGCATGATTTTCAAGGTTAGTTTTGATTATTAACTTACGTTAGGAGCGCACTGCGTGAATGTTCAATTCTGCTATTAACGTAAGTGGTGAAACAGACGTTTCAGGGAGAGGGAAATGCCGTGAGGCGGTTACGCCCTCAAAGCGTTGTGTGCGACGGCTTCAGGTAAACTTGACCCCCTCGCTACGCAATTTCTGAACTCGCCAGGCACGCAACAATATCTTCGATCAGGTAGCTGCGAAGCATGGGAGCGTAAGCCACTAAGCCTGCGCAAGCATCGGCCCAGAGCGAGCTTTGGGCGCGACGCTCGGTTTCGGCGACTACAACTCACTCTTCGGGCATTCGCCGCAACCCTGAAACCCGAACTTGATCGTACTGACGGATCGAAGTTGCAGCAGCCTATTCCAATCGTGGAAAATGTCAGCGCGCAGCTGTTTTCTCAACGGTCCCGAGTACTTACATCTTGTTTCACAGGGCACTCCAAGAGAACCGCTCGCACCATTTTTGAAAAGGAAAAAATTGATGATTTACTCTGTTGCACCTTTGGGCGGTCAAACAATCGGCAAAGCCGCAAGTCGAGAAGATGCCTGGTGGCTTTGTTGCCGCTACGGTCTAAAACCATTTCCCTTAGATGATGCCTCAGCGGTGAGATTAGAGGACGCTGCAAATGGAGTGAAGGTATGGACTGTTCCCTGCGAGCATACCCAATACCCATATGACCGTGCTGCCTTCGAAAATCGGCATCGTGATGACTTGGCCGCACTAGAGAATGGCCTTCCAGCATGGCCTATTGCTGAAGAAAATGGGATAGCATTCCAGACGTTCAAACAACGGATCAAACGAGGCTGGTCGGTTGAAAGAGCCGCAACTGAAGGGGTACGGGAAACAGCGCATAACCCAGATGACGAATGGGAAGTAATCGCGTTAGAAAACGGTTTATCGGTCCGCGCATATCGAAGTCGTGTTCAGGCTGGTTGCCCAGAAAGCATCGCCGCGACAATGGGCTTAAGTTGGCGGAATTGGTAAGATACCGCATTTAACGGGCACAACGGCCCATTCCAGACTGAAAGCGTGTTAGCCTATGCCGCAGTGTAGCTTTGCCAAAGTGGATGTTAGTCTGAGTTGCTGTCATAGGCAAAATTGGACTGAACACTGGTATCTCTGCGTCTCCTCGATCGCAGTGGTAAGAGCAAACGAAAGATACTAGTGTGTCCTTCCCGCAGTCCGACGCGCACCAGATGGATGTACTATCGCCGAAAGAACTTGGCTTGGCGCAGTTCTTGCAACTGAAGCGGGACACAACGAGCAGCAAGTGATTTCGCGAAAATGAACGAAGAAGATGACGTATTTAAGCTGATTTCAGACTTCATCAAAGGCAAGTCTGGCCCACCTGACATGAGTACCGCGCAGCTATCGGTAACGGGCCAGCCGAACACTGATGAAATCATTCTGCCACAGTTGAGCAGGGACTACGGTGATTTCGCAGCAGAGTATCCCCTAGTCATTCGGGCTATGAAGCACTGTTCACTTAGTTCTTGCCTGTCATGTTTTGGCGCGATGCTGACCCTGCCTGAGTTCCAATCTAACAATCGCCGGCTTGAAATCCTTATCCACCTCGCGCTTATGTTCGCGCGGGGCCGGGTTTCAATCACTCCTGGAAAGGCCTCCGCTTGGTTTAACCAACTTGACGAAGGCACATGTGGCCGCGTGGAAGATCCTGCAGAGGATGTTTTCGTCGCTCCGGTTGCGCTCTCATCAGAATCATTTCTGGTTTTCGAAGGCACCGCGGAAGGAAACGCATTTCAAACACAGATTTTCCTGAATGCTCTAGATGATATGCCCGATCGCGGAGCCTATCTCGCTCTGAAAAACTCGGTGCGGGCGCTCTTGAGAGTATCTCAGACGATGGCTGAACAAGTTGGAGTTGACGAGTTCCTCGTTGGAAACACAGCACCAGCTTCAAAAATTAGAAAGCCGGGCGCTGAAGTCTGGTCACAGCTGATGAAGAACGTCACCTATTCTTTCGATGAGTTGGATGAAATTGGTGTCACCAGGCAAGAGCTACATCCCTTCATCATTCATGAAGATACCTTTGAGCTACTAGACAAGCTCCAACCTGGTCACACCCCTGTCGAGGCGCATCCGGTTTACGAGACAAAGAAAGGTCTGATATTTTTTGCGCCAAGCGTCATAGGCTTGGCAATCCGCCATTTCATCATTGAGCAATGTATTGAAGCAGACATGCAAGAGGTTTTGCACGCCTCGATTACAAATGCATATACCCGTCTTTTCTCATCAGAGCCATTTTTGGGGGATACTCGCCTTACGCCCCAACTTGCAAAATATGCTGGTCTTTATGTATCCCATGCCACGAAAGAAATCGACTCGGGCAGATATCTTCACGTTGTTTTCGTGGTCGATAGCTTCGACGGCTATGAGAATGGTACTTTTGCAGGACACAACGACTTCGACAAGACGGCCGACTTCGTAGGGCGCGCAATAGAAGAAGCACACAGCGAGGTTTCGGAAAGAGCTGGATATCGGGAGGCTGTCACCCTTGTCATCGGCTGTGGTTGGGGGCGCGGATTTGGGTTTGGGTTGCATGAACTACCACCAAACTGGCGCATTGAAATGATGCCTGCCTTTGACGCCTTCACTTTGTCGCGTCTCCCTTCGTTTTCATCATTGGAGATATTCCGTGTTTTGGATGCAAAGCGCAGCGCCGAGGCGATGGGGATTGAAATCCTAAATGCTAACGGATTACTGAACTTGTACGCGTGGATGAAGGAGAACCACGGGCATATTGTTCCGCACGAAAAGCTTCAGGACGATTTTCTGGATGCTCCCGGAGCAAGCTTTCTTCATCTACCGATTAACTCAAATCTGAACCTGCGTCAGAGAGCAAATCTTGGCGCGCATATTAAAACGCTGAGACGCCCCGATGGAACGCTGTCGCGATTTAGGCGGAACAGTGGGACGCCGAGATACGGCACCGATGAGCTATCTCCCTTTTATGTCGACCTTGAAGGTATCGGCGGTGACTTGTGGAGATCTGTCTATCTAGGAAAAAAGGGAACCTATTGGATAGAGGGTCGTGTCCCGCAAGGCACGGACGCTTCACTAAGCTACCACATGCTTGCGATGGTGATGCACTGGAGTGAACAGGTTTTCCGACACTTGGATGAAACTGTGACCACGGAAAACCTCAATGTCTGCCTTAAGGCATTTTTTGACGACCATGAAATGCCCGTGGAGGCTACGACCATCCCCGATGAGAAGGAGATATCTAGCCAAGTAAGTACGCAACCGATCGAAATTGCGGGATATACTGCCGCCAGAATTCAATTGCATGAGGGATATCTCCTCTCGTCGCAACGTCACGATAATCTCGGAGAGCGGATTGTCGTCCGTGCAATGGTTTCCAGTATTATTGGTCAGTTAAAAGACACCGTTGACGACGAGCAAATCGAGGCCGTTGTAAGCGCCGTGATGCCCTCTGAACATGCGAGGCATTTTCACGGCTTTACCGTGCCAAACGTCCGCGATTTCATCAGGGACGATCTACCAAGATCAGTCGTCAAGATCACATCTCTGGATGATGCACAGTCGCGCCTTGGTCTAGGTTGGAAGTGCCGCGACCCTTCGCAAGGCCTTTACATCAAAGGACTTCAGGACTGCAAAATTTATCTTCGCCAACTGGTTGATGCACTTGTGAGCGAACTGAAAGCCAGTCTTTCCAATTTCAACCGCCTTAAGACGATCTACGCCCTGCTTCGAAACCATGAAGCTGCGATGAAGGAATTCGAAACTTGGAAGAGAACCTTCGCTTCGGTGAATGCTCTAAGTACCGTCGAGGGAGGTGCGACGGATGAGGCTTCGGAGTCGATTGCAAAATTGAATGCCGCGAGCATGGCTTCCAGGCTGGTTGTGGAAGCTGCCGTATCAGAGTGCCCACTTGATGACGGTTTGACGCCGGGGCGGTATGATCTTGCTCAACTCATGTCGCGCGCCGCGCTGCTTCATCACCTTGGAGGCTATTCGGTTGCTATGGAAGCAGGGATGATGCCAGCGGAGATCAAGATATCCCCCGCAGGCGATGTGATGATGAATCACTCCTTCTCGGATGATGTCATCACACCCTTTGGACAGAGCTTTCAGTCGCAGGCACTACGCGATGCCGCTGATGCCTATGTTGAGAACTATGCCCAGCCACGGGCTTGGGAAAATGATCACCCAAAGTCGGACAAGTCAGAGTTGGATGAGAGTTTCGAACAGGCTTGGTTTGATGAGTATGGCTCTTCCATTGATGAGATAGCAGCAATTCTCGGCGGCTTCGAAACAATCGCTCATACCGATCGCAAGGCGGTGATGCCTATGCGGCTTTCCGAACTTTTGGCTCGTTTAGCAGCCGACACAGGGCTGGAAGAAGAGCGGTTAAGAGCGTGCCTAGAACCTTTCCTCTTCGCGCCCAGGGCATCATGGAACGTTGTACCGGAGGGTTTTGAGGAGTCGAGCTGGCACCCTTGGCGCTTCCAGCGCCAACTCTCAATAGTCTCACGACCGATCATTCAGCTCGACACGCGCCATGATCCGACCTGTCTTGTTGCTCCGGCAATGACATACTTGCACATTCTGAAATACGTCTCTGATGCGCGCCTTGGAGATTTTGACCAGAAGTTCTTTCGCGCTGGCGGAAGCATGTTCAAATGGATGGGCAGGATCAATGGTAGCGAGGGAGAAGAATTCAATGAAACGGTGGCGAAAGAGTTTCGTCGCTGTGGCTGGAAGGCCGGGTCAAATCTATCAGATGGGCAAATTCTCTCCCGTGCGAAAAAGCAGGGCTTTGGTGATGTCGATGTCTTGGCTTGGAACCAAGAACAAAGACGTGTGCTGGTTGTCGAGTGCAAGGACCTTTCCTTCGCCAAGACTATGGGCGACATCGCGCGGCTACTTAGCAAATACAAAGGCAAGGTAAAACCAAACGGAAAACCCGACCTTCTTCGAAAGCATTTAAACCGCTGCAAAGAAATCGAAGAAAACCGACAAGCGCTTTCGACTTTTGTAGGCTTCGAAGTGAACGAAATAGAGCGGGTTCTTCTCATGAGCCAAGCGACTCCCCTGCAGTTTGCAAAAGTTGGAGAGGAGAACAGCGTCGCAGTAGTAACGTTTCGGGAGATTGAACCGACTTTCGGCGGCGAACGAAGCGATTGATAACCTGGGTCTCATTGCCGAACTTGGCAACTTGTAGTGATCTAGTGCGGAACAGCTTTGTACTCACCAGCGTTTTCCAAAATTTTGCACATCGTGGAAAACGTACTAGAAAGGCCCGCAATGAGTTTTTCATAGATGTCAAAGAGCGATGCATCTGTTTCTAGGCCAAGGCGTCTTGTCACGGATTCCAACTGTGGCGAATTTGATCCCGGCGTCAAATGCGAGTATGCAACGCGCAGGTCGTAGAGCACATAAAGCGGCGACATAAGCGTCGCGACCTCTTTTTTTGATGCCATTGTTTCCACTATGGTCTGCAAACGCTTCAAACTTCCGGGCCCCGGAGATTTCGCGCCAAGGCTTTTTACAACTCCGTCGAGCGCAGCGTTGTCCAGAGACTCCAAATAGACCTTGTTCAAGGTGTCGGCGACGTGACGTCGCTCTTTCGGTGTATCGACGACTGGCGGGTTGAAAGAAAGCGCAAGATCATAAGCCTCCGCCTCGAGGTGACCAAATGCAACACCAAACCTGGAAAAGCTCTTGTTTAGAAATTCAGATCGAAGGCGGAACAGCTCTTCCTCTTTGGTAAGTTCGGTGAACACCGCTTCTATTTGACCGTCATAGAATTCGCTACCAAGTGAATGATCCGATGGAATGTTCTCTGAGCGCAGATAAAACTGCTCATTCTCGGGCAGCTTAGCGATATCCCCAAGCCACATGACGACATGTCCGTGACGATTGAGACCAAAACTTATGCTGTCTTCCTGAGTGTCAATTGATCCGTAAGTAGTCGACGCAAATTTCACCCTATAAGCAGGGGAGTTGTCGTACTTCAGTAGTACACTGCGATTAAAAAACACGGGCTGGAGGAAGCCTTCATCGAAGGAACGATACAAACCTGGAAGGTAGAAATAGTCGTCAGGGTCGAAGAGAAACGGCACATTTGTGAACCCGAATTTTTCGGTGTGTTTACGCCTTTCGACTCTAACCACCTTCGATGATCGTTCAAAAGCCTCTTTGTGAATATTTACTATCGCAAAGCGTGAACCGTCGGGAAGCTGTTCATGGCCGCATTTTGGGCACCTCAGTACGGGGAGACCGCAAATTTTAATAGCGACCCCGGAGACAATTTCATCGAAGTCAAAAAAAGCAAGTTCGGTGTGTGCATTGCAATTGCCGCAGTAGATACGCTGGGGAACACCGTCTTTAGGGATAATATCACTAATTTCCATAGTTCATCCAAATTGAAGTAAGGCTTACCGCCACTGAAACAGCAGAATATTCGCAGAATGCAATTGCATAAATTCTTATACGTTCCCCCCAAGGGGTCTCAAAATAATATTGGGTGGTGATGAGTCTATTTTGACCAATCATAGATTAGCCCGTTAACGTCCATGGCATTTTTTGTATTTTTTCCCACTGCCACAGGGACAAGGTTCATTCCGGCCTGTTTTCTTGGCTTTGTTAGCAGGCGGGGCAGTTTGTCCAGATCGGTTGAGCATCATCCTCCTAGCAGGTTGGCTCATTCGAGAGGCGTCCTCATAGATGTGGGCATTTTCGTTCGTCTGCGATGTGGGAATTTGAACTGCAAATGATTTTGCTTGATGATAAACACCATCTGCGCTGACCTCAGCAAAGACACCAATAACGTTCTTAGCTTTGAGCGCCACTGCGACTGCGCTTGCTTTGTTGTTCACTTGTGTCCAGTCGACTTGGCGATTGTATTGCTGAATCCAGACAAAGAGCGGGTCAGCATCGCCACCTAGAGAAAAGTAACGAAATGGGTGCTCGGTCAGGGTTTTCCGAAGATCAATCAGCATTTTCGCGAGATTATTTTTGCCCTCCCCGCCGAAGTCGCGGATATGACTTTCTGCTGAAAGCCATCCGCTTTCTTGAGTGGCATCAAGGGCATCAAGAATCTTCGACACCTCCACCGGGATTTCCTGCATAGGAAGCGCTTTAGTTTCCCAGTCCTCTCCTTCAAAGAACTTGTCAACAATCTCACTCATTCCATCCCACAAGACCATGTTGGCTTCACCGCCTTTGAGCTGTTCAGCCAAATCATGATCAAATCGATTTTTTGTCAGGTAAGCGCCAAGATGGTCAAACTCGTCAAAGAGATGAGCACGGCGAATCCTAGCTACGGATTGCCGAACCTCTAGGTAGTGGGCAAAAAAACCTGGCGTAGGCAAAAATCGCTTAAGCACAAACAAGTCGTCAATTGACAGCGAAATGAAGGCATGCTGTCCAAGCAACGGTTCGACTTGCGGCAGTTCCTTGCAGAATGTTGCGAGCGGCGAGAACGACTCGACAGTAAGTCCAATTGGCACCAACACGCGATAGTCGGAGCGGCGGACACGACCGCACTCTTGGTACTTGCCATCAATACGTTGATAAAGCGGCACTTCCTCTGCGGAATCAAGGTAACGAAAAAGACGGTCGCATTGCTGATGCGCCTTGAGCACCAAGTCTTGTACGGACTGAGCGTGGCGACCGAAATCTAGCTCAGGTGATGCAATGGTTGCAGCGGCTCCAGCTTTTGCTTCAACCAATATAAGTACATCATCAATCAGGATGAGCGTGTCGTTTTCGGACCACTGCTTGGTGGTGGGATCCTTGTAATAGACTTCCTGAAGTACTTTAGCTCCAGGGAGTTGGGCAGAGAGTATATCGGCGAAGGCCGCTTCGCTCATCAATTTCTGCCGATCTTCAAAAGCTTTCTTGTAGTCAGGCTTTCGCTGAAGAAGGTTGAAGAGGAGTGCGCGATACCCTGCGTCACGGGCAAAACATGGGTCCACAGCGTAGTAGTCAGACCCAAGTTGGATCAACGGTTTTTTTGCGAGCAGGCAGTGTCCGGTAAGGTGTACCAGCAAAGTCACCGGCAGCGAAGAATTCTGTTTCCTCCCCGCGACTGTAGGCCAAATCCGCTAGAAGCATCGGCGGGAGTTTGGTGTGACGGCTGACGTTGGCGACGCCACCGCGAAACATATCATCTATTGCTCGGCTTACGGTGCTCAGTTGTTCCGCGTTTTCCGCACCCCACGCTTCCGTGATGTCTTCTAGGGGCTTTTCATTTGCATCTGCAAAGGCCTGCGCCGCTTGAAACTGTTTCATAATCTCCGAAATAGCGTTGGCTTGGCCAGTACGTGTGGCGTTGGCCATCGCTTGGAAGCCTTCGGCGATATCGCCTGCACCAACGCCGTACACCTCTTTCAGAACATCATCATGCGGCGCCAGAACGTAGCGGTAAAACTCACCTTCTAAGACTTGGTAACGGTTTCCGCGCAGCATGACCCACGTAGACTTCGCGCGAAATTCAATATCAGCAGTGTCAGGACCGAATACGCCGGTTTTAGTTCCTGCTGATGAAACCATTGCGAAGAGCATTGCCTGCTCCCGCAGTTTTTGGCTGAGGTCATACAGTTCCACGCACTTAGGTTCATCGAACGTCATGTCGTCGGGTGCAGAATCGGATGCAAGCACTGCATGTACGTATTCAAGCAGAAATTGATTTTGGTTGATGAGGTCTTCTGGGCCGTCGGCTCCTGGCTGTTTCTCGTCGGTAATCCTTTTGTCGGTCATCATTTTCAGCGTGTGCTGAGCGTAGATGTAGCCAAGCAGATCGTGCGGAGGCATTGTCACTATCAACTCACGCATGCGTGCGGCGGTGGTCTGCATGTCTTTCAGAAGAACGACTTCAGATTCTTTTCGTTCTTTTTCGTCCATCAAGAAGGTTACCTTCTGTGTTGAAGAGGCAATTGCGGTTAACACCCACAGCGAACTTCAGCTTTTCCACTCATCGTATCAACGTCTGATGATGTCTTCAGTCCAGCGCAATCTCGATCGTCTGTCCCTGTCAGACTTGCGAACGGCCCCGGGAGAAATCCGAGGCCGTTTTCTCATATCACCAGCCAAAATGATCTATTGAAACGTTTAGGTCATGTCGCGTGAAACGCCACATCAATCTACAAAACCGGCGCGCTAGATCATCCGCATTTGCTATGGCCGCAGCTCGAGCAGGTCATGCAGCCTTCGACCATCATCAAGGTATATTGACCGCAAGAGGCACAGGCCTTGCCTTTGGGGCGGCTGTCGAGGCCCATGGCTTCGGCTTGCGGGTCGGCCTTCAGGCCCATGCCTTCGCCCTCGATGAAGCCGATCGAGATGAGGTGGCGCTCCAGCACCCCGCCGATGGCCGCGAGGATCGAGGGGATATATTTGCCTTCCATCCATGCGCCGCCGCGCGGGTCGAACACGGCTTTGAGTTCCTCGACCACAAAGGACACATCCCCCCCGCGCCGGAAGACGGCGGAAATCATCCGCGTCAGCGCCACGGTCCATGCGAAATGCTCCATATTCTTGGAGTTGATGAAGACCTCGAAGGGGCGGCGATGCCCGCCCATCACGATGTCATTCACCGTCAGATAGATCGCATGTTCGGAATCGGGCCATTTGAGCTTATAGGTCGCGCCGTCCAAGGATTTGGGCCGCTCCAGCGGGTCGGCCATATAGATCACATCGGCGCCGTGATCGACCTCGGGGCTTTCCTCGCTTGTCTCCGAGACGCTCAAAACCGATCCGGTCACATCATTGGGCCGGTAGGTGGTGCAGCCTTTGCAGCCGGTTTCATAGGCCTGCATATAGACGTCTTTGAAGCTTTCGAAATCGATGTCTTCGGGGCAGTTGATGGTTTTCGAAATCGAACTGTCGATCCATTTTTGCGCCGCCGCCTGCATTTTGACGTGGTCCGCAGGGGCCAGAGTTTGCGCATTGGTGAAATAGTCGGGCAAGGGCGCATCGCCCATTTTGTCGCGCCACATCTGCACGGCGTAATCGACGACTTCCTCTTCGGTGCGCGATCCGTCCTTTTGCAAAACCTTGCGCGTATAGGCATAGGCAAAAACCGGCTCGATACCCGAGCTAACATTGCCCGCATAAAGCGAGATGGTGCCCGTGGGCGCGATCGAGGTCAGCAAAGCGTTGCGGATTCCATGTTCGCGGATCGCGCCGCGCACGTCCTCGTCCATCGCCTGCATCGTGCCGGAGGCGAGGTAAGGCTCGGCGTCAAACAGCGGGAAGGCGCCTTTTTCCTTGGCCAGATCGACCGAGGCCAGATAGGCGGCGCGGGCGATTGCCTTGAGCCAGTCTTCGGTTTGCTGCGCCGCCTCGTCCGAGCCATAGCGCAGGCCGACCATCAGCAACGCATCGGCCAATCCGGTCACGCCCAAACCGATCCGGCGTTTGGCATGGGCCTCGCGCGCTTGCGCCTCCAGCGGAAACTGGCTGGCGTCGACGACGTTGTCCATCATCCGCACGGCCACGGCGACAAGCTCCTGCATCGCCTCGGCGTCCAGAGAGGCCGCCGCATCAAAAGGATCCTTGACCAGACGCGCCATATTGATCGACCCCAAGAGGCAGGCGCCGTAGGGCGGCAAAGGCTGCTCGCCGCACGGATTGGTGGCGGCGATGTCTTCGCAGTAATTGAGGTTGTTGGCGGCGTTGATCCGGTCGATGAAAATCACCCCTGGTTCGGCCACATCATAGGTGCCCTGCATGATCTGGTTCCACAGATCGCGCGCATCCATCGTGTGATAGACCTTGTCGCCGAATTTCAAATCCCAAGGGCCGTCGGCCTTGACCGCTTCCATGAAATCATCGGTGATCAGAACCGACATGTTGAACATGCGCAGGCGGGCCGCGTCGGCCTTGGCGGTGATGAAATCCAGAACGTCAGGGTGGTCGCAGCGCATCGTCGCCATCATCGCACCGCGGCGCGAACCGGCGGACATGATGGTGCGGCACATCGCATCCCACACATCCATGAACGACAAGGGGCCGGAGGCATCCGCCGCCACGCCCAAAACATCCGATCCGCGCGGGCGGATGGTCGAGAAATCATAGCCGATGCCGCCGCCTTGCTGCATGGTCAACGCCGCTTCCTTGAGCATGTCGAAAATGCCCGCCATGCTGTCGGGGATCGTGCCCATGACGAAACAGTTGAACAGCGTCACCTTGCGCGCCGTGCCCGCCCCTGCGGTGATGCGCCCTGCGGGGAGGAATTTGAAATCCTCCAACGCGCCGTAAAACACCTCTTCCCACTTCGCCGGCTCTTTTTCCACCTCGGCCAAAGAGCGCGCGATTCGCCGCCATGTGTCCTCGACCGATTGATCGCGCGGCGTGCCGTCGGCGTCTTTCAGTCGGTATTTCATGTCCCAAATCTGTTCGGCGATGGGGGCGGCAAAACGGCTCATAAGGCGATCCTATTGGGGTTTTGGCTACGTGGCAGCAGCGTCTGTTCGGGTTGCACAGCAGGGGCAAAATACAGATTCGCCCGCCCGCCGCGCAGGGGCGTGAAGGCTTTTGAACCTACGCGGATGCCCTCTTCGGGTCAACTTGCCATTGCCCCTCTTGGCCCTATATTTGACCGCAAGACCTTGGGACGTGGCGATGACAACACACATACATCTTGTGAAACTTTCTGTCGGCACCGAGGGTGTGGATGACCTTGAGGCATGGCAAAAACTGCCCCAAACCCACACGGCGGACGGGTTGCCGCGCCATGTCACCCGCATGTGGCCCAAGCGCGAGCCACAGATTTTGGCAGGCGGATCAATCTATTGGGTGATCAAGGGCCAGATCCAAGCGCGCCAGCGCATCTTGCGGCTAGAAGAGGTGGACCGCGGCGACGGTATCCGCCGCTGTGCCATCGTTCTGGACCCGCATCTGATCCGCACCGCCAGCGCCCTGCGCCGCCCGTTCCAAGGCTGGCGCTATCTCAAACCCGAAGACGCGCCCAAGGATTTGCCGCAAGGGCGCGAGGGCGATGATGCCCTGCCGCCCGAATTGTCGGCGGCGCTGGCCGATATCGGGCTTTTGTGAGCGCGCTCAATCGACCTTGAGTTTGGCCGCGAGGGTCTTGAGCGTCGCGCGCTCGGTCTCGTCCACCTCGGCCATGCGCGAGCGAAACAGCGTCGCTTGCGATTTGAGCATCAAACCGTCGTCGAGCAATTTGAGATGGTTGGCGCGGATCGTCTCGCCGGTCGAGGTGATATCGGCCACCGCTTCGGCGGTCTCGTTGCGCACGGTGCCCTCGGTCGCGCCTTGGCTGTCGACCAATTGGTAATCGGCCACGCCGTTGTCGCGCAAAAACTCGCGCACCAGACGGTGGTATTTCGTGGCGATGCGCAACCGAAAGCCGTGATTGGCGCGAAACTGCGCGGCGGCGGCGTCCAGATCGTCGATGCAATTCACATCGACCCATCCGTTCGGCACCGCGATAATCAAATCGGCATGGCCAAAGCCCAAGGGCGCAAGCTCCTCGACCTGCATCTCCCATCCGGCCAGCTTTTCGCGGATCAGATCGGTGCCGGTGACGCCCAGATGGATGCGCCCCGCCGCCAGTTCGCGCGGGATTTCGCCCGCCGAGAGCAGCACCAGTTCAACACCCTCGATCCCCTCGACCGCGCCGGAATATTCGCGCTCCGATCCGGTGCGCGCCAAGGTCACGCCGCGCGCGCCGAACCAGTCAAAGGTCTTTTCCATCAACCGGCCCTTGGAGGGCACACCCAGTTTGATGCTCATGCGCCGCCTCCCAATTCGATCATCAACCCCGGCCGGATCACCCCGCCCACGGCGGGAATTTCCGCGCCCTGCCCGAGCACGCGGGTGAGCGCATCATAGCGCCCGCCCGAGGCCACGGCGGGCAGATCGGGGCGCGCCTCGGCATAAAAGCCAAAGACGAAACCGTCGTAATATTCCATCTGGCTGCGCCCGTAGGAGGCTTCGAAATCGAGGTTCTCGACATCGATGCCGCGGCGCGACAAGGCCTCCATCCGCGCTTCGATCCGGTCCACGGCGGCGGTGATGGCGGGCATGTCGACGGTGATATCGCGCAGCCGCTCCAGCGCGTGCGGCAAGGTCTCGCGCACGTCCAGAATGGAATCGATCACCAAAACATCGCCTTCGGAAATCGGCGCGGCGGCGGCATCCTCGCGCAGCGCGGCGATGCGCGCTTCGACTTCGGCGCGGCTGCGCAATCCCATCTGCACCGCCCCCTCGAAGGGGTCGTCTTGAGCCAAAAGCACGGCGCGGCTGGCAGGCGGCGGCGTGCGCCCCGCAAAACGGTCGAGCAGCGCGCGAAACCGGCGCGGCCGCCAGATATGGCGCATCAAGGCGGCGCGGCGTTTGTCGGTGGTCTGCAAGGCGGCGACAGCGGCGGTCAGCACCCCCATATCCCCCGTGGCGGCCCGCACCGGCAGATCGCCCAGCGCCTCGAAGATGCGCGCAAAGACCTCTGCATCGGCCTCGGCGGGGTTTTGCGTGTCGAAAATCTCGTATCCGACCTGCAGGTATTCATTGGCGCGGTCGGGATTGTCCTCTTGGCGGCGAAACACCTCTCCGGCGTAGGTATAGCGCGCGGGGGTGGCGCCGTGGCGCATGTGCATCTGCACCACCGGCACGGTGAAATCGGGGCGCAGCATCTGCTCGCCGCGCAGCGCATCGGAGGTCACATAGGCGCGCCCGCGGATGTCCTCGCCGTAAAGGTCGAGCAAAACCTCGGCGGGTTGCAGCACGGCGGTTTCCACCGGCAAAGCGCCCGCGGCCTCGAATGTCGCGCGCAATTGCGCGGCCGCGTTGCGGATCATCAAACGGTCGGGCATCAGGCCTCCTCGCCCTGCTCTATGGCGGCGGCGGGGGCGTGCAGCGCCACGATCTCGGCGACTTTGTCGACCATCTGGGCGCGCGGCACTTCGAACTGGCTGGGCCGGTCCTTCCATTCTTCCAATGTGGCGGTCTGGGCGATCTGCGCGCCAAGGATCAGGTCCTTGATCTGCACCACGCCTTTTTCCTTCTCGTCGCCGCCTTCGATCACCGCCACGGGCGACAGACGTTTGTCGGCGTATTTCAATTGGTTGCCGAAGTTTTTCGGATTGCCCAAATAGACCTCGGCGCGGATGCCTGCGGCGCGCAATTCGCTGGCCATGGCCTGATAATCGGCCATGCGGGCCTTATCCATGACCGTGACGATCACCGGTCCTTGCTCTTGCGAGGTGATCCGGCCTTTTTCGCGCAGCGCGGCCAGCAACCGGTCCACCCCGATCGACACGCCGGTGGCGGGCACGGATTGGCCGGTGAAACGTTTGACCAGATCATCATAGCGCCCGCCGCCCGCGACCGAACCGAATTGCCGCTTACGGCCTTTCTCGTCGAAAATCTCGAATGTCAGTTCGGCCTCGAACACGGGGCCGGTGTAATAGCCAAGGCCGCGCACCACCGACGGGTCGATGTCGATCCGCGCCGCGTCATAGCCCCCCGCCGCGACCAGAGCCGCGATCTGCTCCAGCTCTTGGACGCCTTCAAGGCCGATCTCGCTGCTGCCCACCGAGGCGGTGAGATTGGCCAGCGTTTCGGCGGTGGTTGCGCCTTTGGACGTCAGGAAGGCGAGGACAGGCTCGATTTGCCCCTCGCTCAGCCCCACGCCGTCGATATAGGCCCCCGAGGCGTCCAGACGCCCCTTGCCGAGCAATTCGCGCACGCCCGCCGCGCCGACCTTGTCGAATTTGTCGATGGTGCGCAGGATATTGGCCTCCCAAGCGCCGCGGTCCTCATAGGAGGCGGGCGGAGCATCGGCGGTTTGCGCTTCTGCTGCGGCCACGGCCTCCAGCACGCCATTGAGAACCTTGCGGTTGTTGACGCGGATCACGTAATCGCCGCGCGGGATGCCCACGGCCTCCAACGTATCGGCCAGCATCATGCAAATCTCGGCATCCGCGGCCACGGATGGCGCGCCGACCGTATCGGCATCGCATTGATAAAACTGGCGAAACCGCCCCGGTCCGGGTTTTTCATTGCGCCACACCGGACCCATCGCATAGCGGCGGTAGGGAGTGGGCAAATCATTGCGATGCTGCGCATAGACGCGGGCCAGAGGCGCGGTCAGATCATAGCGCAGCGCCAGCCAATCGCCCTTGCCGTCCTCGTCGGCCTCCTGCCATGCAAAGACGCCCTCGTTGGGCCGGTCCACATCGGGCAAAAACTTGCCCAAGGCCTCGACCGTTTCGACGCCGGAGCTTTCCAAAGCGTCAAAACCGTAGCGATGATAGACCCCTGCAATCTTGCGCAGCATCTCGCCGCGCTCGGCCACTTCGGCGCCGAAATAATCGCGAAACCCTTTGGGCGGGAGCGCCTTGGGGCGGGGTTGTTTCTTTTGCTTGGACATCAGCCGGTTCCTTGCGGGCAAATCTTGCGCCGCGTTTAGCCGATGGGGACCGCAGGGGCAAGCGATGCAGGGCGCGCGCGCCCAAAGCCCCCCTGCACCGCGCGCATGATCGGGCGCGGATTACCCCGTTTTGGTCAGTTGACGCGGTTCAGCATCAAACGTATGTGTTAACACATGCAAGTCCTTGAAGAGAAAATCGCCCATCTGATCCGCATCACCGAAGATTTGTCGGAGATCGTCGCACGTCAGGAGACCGAGATCGCCATGCTGACGCGGCGTGTGCAGATGCTCATGGAGCGCGAGGCCGAACGCGAGGCAGGCGCCGACGGGCAGGTCTATATCGGCGACGAGCGCCCGCCGCATTGGTAGGCGCCCCTCGCGTCTCTCGGGCGCTCAGGGCGCTTTGATATCCTTGGCCAGCACCGCCCCGTCATGGAGCAACAGATTCGTCCAGCGCGCGTTATCGCCATATCGCTCATAGACCGAGACAAAGACCGTATCGCGCTCCAGCATGCCGATTTTATTGCCGCAAGGTTTGCCGCGCGGCGCGCCGCAGACCTTGGATTTCACCTTTTCATAGGCCTGATCCGCTGCGCCTTTCTGGCGCTGTTTGGCGGGGAGCAGATATTGCAACCGTTCATACATCGAGGCCGAGCCAAAAACCGCCAAAGCGGCGGTGAACTGGCGCGCGCAGCCATCGGCAAAGCCGGTCATATAGAACGTATGGGCGGTGGTATGGCCGGGCAGGCTGTCGTAGAGCCGGTATTTGGCGCGCCGCTCGGGATAGCTGGCGACCTCCTTGCCCATCGCCGAGGTCGGCAGGTTGCAAATATGGGCGATCTCGCCGTAGGGCAGCTGCGTGCCATAGGCGACGGCCAAGGCGTCGGGGCCGTTTGCGCGGCGCGGGGCGGCGGACTTGGCGGCGGCAAGTTTACCGAAGAACCCGCCGCCTTTGCGCGGCGCGGCGGCAGGGGTATCGCCCAGCGCCTCGGCGGAGGGTGCGGCGGATGCCTTGCCCGATGGCGTGTCCGCTTGCGGGGCGGCGGCGAGTGCGGGCGGCACGGCGGCCAAGGTCAGCGGCGCCTCCTGCCCGCCCGCACCGGTGTTGCGATTGCGCTTGAACAAGGCCGCCAGCCCCTTGCGGGCGGGTTTGGCGCTCTCGGGCGGGGTAGATGCGAGGGCGGGTGCGAGCGCGGGCGCGGGCGTGGCTGCGGCAGTATCCGGCGCGGCGGGTTGGGGCGCGGCTTGCGCTGCCGGATCGGGCGCGGCCAGCGCTGCGGCGACGGGCGGCTCCGGCTGCGCTTCGGGCGCTTTGCGGCCCAATCCCAAAGCCGCGAAAATCCCGCGTCTTGCGGGGGCGGCCTCCTCGGGCGGCGGGGCGCTTTGCGTCTCGGCCATTGCTGCGCTTTGCGCCTGTGCCAGTGGGTCGCTTTGCGCCTCGGCCACTGGGTCGCTTTGCGCGTCTGGCGGCGGCAGGTCTTGCGCGGGCGCGGAAACTTCGGGGGCTGTGGGGACTGCGGCGGGGGCTTTCTTGCGCAACAGGCGCGCAAACAGGCCTTCGTCCGCCTCTTGCGGAGCAAGCTCGGCGGGGGCAGCCATGGCTTCGGCTTGCGGCGCATCCTCGGCCAAGGGCACCTGCGACAGGCGCGGCATTTTATCGATCGGATCGCCGCATCCGGCCAAGGCCAAAAGCGCCGCCGCCATGATCATATGCCGTTTATGAATGCTCTGTCTTTCCACGCCTTTGACCCATCCCCTGATCCTCGCATGACACAGGGTTTACAAAAACTTGCGCCGCGCGGCTATAGGCCATTCGCCTATCAGCGGCGCATAGCGCAAAGTCAGACCTCTTCGACCTCGATCACCCCGTCGAGGCTTTTGATCGCGCCCTTGATTTGCGGGGTGACGGGGTATTCGCGGCCTGTGTCGACCTCGACCTCGCCCGGCAGGGCCGGATCCATCAGGCAAAAATAGATCGGCCCGCGCCCGCCGGATTTGACGCTTTGCGCCGCCCCGTCGAGCACAGATGCGACCGAGGAGACCGCCGCCGCATCCTCGACGAAAATCTTGAGCCCCACCGCCCCCGCATCGGCCACCACCCCGTCGATGGGCGCGATGGAACGGGCCAGCAATTTAAGCTGGTCGCTCTCCATCGTTGCCTCGGCGGTGACGACGACCTTCATGCCGGTTTCGATGTGATCGCGGCATTTTTCCAACGTGTCAGAGAAAATCGTGACCTCATAGGCGCCGGTGGTGTCGCTGAGCTGGGCAAAGGCGAAACGGTTGCCGCGCGCGGATTTGCGCTCTTGGCGCCCCGCCACGATGCCCGCCAGTTTGGCGATGAACGGGCCGCCCTCGGCCTTGGCGGTGACCTCGTCGAGGGTCAAAACCCCCTTGCGTTTGAGCGGCACCATATAGTCGTCGAGCGGATGGCCCGAGAGGTAGAAGCCGATGGCCTTGAACTCTTCGCCCAAGCGTTCGGCGGGCATCCAGTCATTGACCGGCGCGATGCGCGGTTCGGGCAAATCATCGCCCGCCTCGCCGAACAAGGAGACCTGATTGGAGCTTTTTTGCTCGTGGATCGCGGCGGAATAGGCGACCAGCGCATCAAGGCTGTCAAAGACGCGGCGGCGGTTTTTGTCCAGCTCGTCAAAGGCGCCCGAACGCGCCAGCATCTCCAAGGGCCGCTTGCCGACGCGTTTCAAATCGACGCGGCGGGCCAGATCGAACAGCGTGGCAAAGGGTTTGTCGGCGCCGTCCACCTTGCGCCCCTCGGTGATCAGGCGCATCGCCTCGACCCCGACGTTTTTGAGCGCGCCCAGCGCATAGACCAAAGCGCCCTGTTCAACCTTGAAGGTCGCATCCGAGCGGTTCACGCAGGGCGGAACATAGGGCAATTCGAGCCGCTTGCGCACCTCTTCGAAATAGACGGCCAATTTGTCGGTCAGATGGATATCGCAATTCATCACACCGGCCATGAATTCGACCGGATGATTGGCCTTGAGCCATGCGGTTTGATAGCTGACCACGGCATAGGCAGCGGCGTGGGATTTGTTGAAACCGTAGTTGGCGAATTTCTCCAAAAGGTCGAAAACTTCCGACGCCTTTTTGGCAGGCACGCCGTTCTCGGCCGCGCCTTTTTCGAACTTCGGGCGCTCGGCGTCCATCGCCTCTTTGATCTTTTTGCCCATGGCGCGGCGCAGCAGGTCGGCGCCGCCAAGCGAGTATCCCGCCATCACCTGCGCAATCTGCATCACCTGTTCTTGATAGACGATAATCCCTTGGGTTTCTTCAAGAATATGGTCGATCAACGGGTGGACGGATTCGATTTCCTTGAGGCCGTTCTTGACCTCGCAATAGGTCGGGATGTTCTCCATCGGACCGGGGCGATAGAGCGCCACGAGGGCGACGATATCCTCGATACAGGTCGGCTTCATCCGCTTGAGCGCGTCCATCATGCCGGTGGATTCCACCTGAAACACCGCCACGGTTTTTGCGCTGGCGTAAAGCTTGTAGGTCGGTTCGTCGTCGAGCGGGATATGGCCGATGTCGTTCTCGGCCCCCTCGGCGGGTTCATAAAGCTGCCGCCCGTCCGCCGAAACATGCAAATCGCGCCCGCCGCGGTGGATTTGCTCGATCGCGTTCTTGATCACCGTCAGGGTTTTGAGGCCGAGAAAGTCGAATTTCACCAACCCCGCCTGTTCGACCCATTTCATGTTGAATTGCGTCGCGGGCATGTCCGAGCGCGGGTCTTGATAAAGCGGCACCAAAGCGTCCAGACGCCGGTCCCCGATCACCACGCCCGCCGCGTGGGTCGAGGCATTGCGCAAGAGCCCCTCGACCTGCATCCCGTATTTCAAGAGCCGGTCCACGACCTCTTCGTTTTTCGCCTCCTCGCGCAGGCGTTCCTCTTGCGCCAAGGCTTGCTCGATGCTGACGGGTTTGACCCCCTCGACGGGGATCATTTTGGACAGGCGGTCGACCTGCCCGTAGGGCATTTGCAACACGCGGCCGATGTCGCGCACGGCGGCTTTGGACAAGAGCGCGCCAAAGGTGATGATCTGCCCGACTTTGTCGCGGCCGTATTTCTCTTGCACATAGCGGATCACCTCTTCGCGGCGGTCCATGCAAAAATCGATGTCGAAATCGGGCATCGACACCCGTTCGGGATTGAGGAAGCGTTCGAACAGCAGGCTGTAGCGCAACGGGTCAAGGTCGGTCACCGTGAGCGCATAGGCGACAAGGCTGCCCGCGCCCGACCCGCGCCCCGGACCCACGGGAATATCGTGATCCTTGGCCCATTTGATGAAATCCGCAACGATCAGGAAGTAACCCGGAAAGCCCATGCCCTCGATGATATCCAGCTCGAAATCGAGCCGTTCCTGATAGGCCTCGACCGTATCGGCATGGGGGATCACCGCAAGGCGCGCTTGCAGGCCCTCATTGGCCTGACGGCGCAATTCTTGCACCTCGTCATCGGCGAATTTGGGCAAGATCGGATCGCGCCGATAGGCACCAAAGGCGCAGCGCTTGGCGATTTCAATCGTGTTTTCAATGGCTTCGGGCAGGTCGGCAAAGAGGGTGATCATCTCTTGCTGCGACTTGAAGTAATGCTGCGGGGTCAGGCGGCGGCGCGGTTCTTGTTGATCGACATAGGCCCCTTCGGCGATGCAGATCAACGCATCATGGGCCTCATACATTTCGGTTTTGGGGAAATAGACATCATTGGTCGCCACAATCGGCAGGTCCATCGCATAGGCCATTTCCAAAAACCCGCGCTCGGTGGATTTTTCCGCCTCGGGCAATCCGCCATCGACGGGGTGGCGCTGCAATTCGACGTAAAGCCGATCCGGATAGGCGCGCGCCAGACGCTGCATCAAGGCTTCGGCGGCAGGGCGCTGCCCCGCTTGAAAATAGCGGCCCACAGGCCCGTCCGGCCCGCCGGTCAGGCAGATCAGCCCCGCGCTATTGGCCTCAAGCTCGGCCAATGTGACCTGCGGCAATTGCCCGCCCTTATCGACGTAAAGGCAGGTGTTGAGCCGCATCAGGTTCTCGTATCCGGCCTCGTTTTGCGCCAGCAGGACCAAAGCCGCCGGATCGCGCTCTTTCTCGCCGGGGGCAGCCTCGTGATAGGCGACATCGACTTGGCAGCCTTGGATCGGTTGCACCCCTGCCCCGCCCGCCGTCACCGCAAATTCCAGCGCGGCGAACATGTTGTTGGTATCGGTCACCGCCACCGCAGGCATGTCCATATCACTGCACAGGGCAGGCAATTTTTTCATCCGCATCGCCCCTTCGAGAAGCGAATATTCGGTATGGACGCGCAGGTGGATGAATCGGGGGTCACTCATACCGCGCAGCCTAACGAAGCCGTGCGCGGCGGGAAAGAGCGCGCGCCCTATTCGACGCGATATTTCGTGATGCGCCCGCGAAAATAGGGCACATATCGGCCCTCGCGGATATATCCGACCTCGCCCGCCAAAGGGATGCGGCGCCCTGCGACGGTCTCAAAATCGCTGAAACGGCCCTCCCAATCATAGGTGGCGGGCTGGCCCGACGGGTCGGTTGCGGGGCGCGCTGCGGCCTGCATTTTCACCAGATCGCCATCCCTCACCGTAAAGGTCACGGCGGCGCCGTTCGGGGCGCTGACCTGCCAGCGCCCCGCCTGCAAAACCTGCCAGCGCAGATCGCCGTTGGAGAGCACGGCATCGGGCGCCCAAGGCAGTTCGGCCAGATAGCGCATCGCCTCGGCCAGATCGATCTGCGCGCCGCGCGCCGTCACCACTGGGAAGGCGCCCAGAAGCCGCACGCTCAGCACTCCCTCGCCGTGCGTGTAGCTGTCGGTCACGGCGACCAAGGGCAGCGGCCCGATGCCGCCTTGGCGCGCGCGCCACAAAAATCCCAGCGAGGTGAGCGAGATCTCTTGCTCCGCCGTGATCGCCTTCCACCCCGCATCGGGTTGCAGCTCCATCTGCGCCTCTTGGTGCAACAGGACGCGGCGATGGCCCGTCAGCGCGCCGCTGCGGATCGCCCAATCGCGGATTTGCGGCGGCAGGGCCTGCGCGGCGGGCAGGGTCGCCGCCTCGGCCGCCGCCATGCGCGCGCGCAACCCGCGCGTCAAAACACCGGTGCGCCATAGCCCGAAAGCCAAAGCTGCCCCGACCAGCAGGGCCAAAACCGATATGATCAGCGCCGCGATTCTCATAGCGCAATTGTGCCTCTGCCCCGCCCCGAGGTCTTTGGCCCAGATCAAAAACAGGGCGCGCCGCCGCCGATATGGCCGCCCAAAAAGCAGGCATACGCCCATTCTCGCGGCGAACCCCTCGCGGGTTTTTCTTGCCGCACGGCGTTTTGATGTGCTTATCTATGCGAGGCCTTGGGAGAGGCTGGCAAAGGCCGTCTGTTTTCTACGTCGCATCGAAGACAGGCACGGGGTCACGATCATCGGTAAGGCGGCAGGTTTTACATATATGGATATCACCTTTCTTCTCAACGGAGAGAGCGTGTCGATCAAGAAGGTGGCGCCGATGGCCACCCTGCTTGACTGGCTGCGCGAGACGCGCGGGTTGACCGGAACCAAAGAGGGCTGCAACGAGGGTGATTGCGGCGCCTGCACCGTGATGGTGCGCGACGAGGGCGGCGCGCGCGCGCTCAACGCCTGTATCTTGCTCTTGCCGCAGCTACACGGCAAATCCATCCGCACCGTCGAGGGCATCAGCGCGCCGGATGGCGCATTGCATCCGGTGCAAGAGGCGATGGTCGCCCATCACGGCTCGCAATGCGGGTTCTGCACGCCGGGGTTCATTGCCTCGATGGCGGTGGCGCATCGCAATGGCGAGACGGATTTCGACACGGCTCTGGCCGGCAACCTGTGCCGTTGCACCGGCTATGCGCCGATCATCCGCGCCGCCAAGGCCGCCGCCGCCGCGCCCGTCCCCGCGTGGATCGAGGATGACCTGCCCGCCCTGCCCGCGCCGCCTGCCCCGCCGCAGGCGGGCGATATGGGCGGCGATGTGGCCTTGCCGCGCAGCGCCGATGATCTGGCCGCGTGGTATCTCGCCCATCCCGATGCGACATTGATCGCGGGGGCGACGGATGTGGGCCTTTGGATCACCAAGGCCCTGCGCGAGATCAAAAGCGCCGCCTTCTTGCACCTGTGCAGCGATCTGCAAGGGATCGAGGAAACCGAGGACACCCTGCGCATCGGGGCGGGGGTGCGCATTGCCGATCTGATCCCCGTGATGGACCGTTTGCACCCGTCTTTTGGCGCGATGCTGCGCCGCTACGGGTCGGCGCAGGTGCGCGGCGCGGCGACATTGGGCGGCAATATCGCCAATGGCTCGCCCATCGGGGACGGGCCGCCGCCGCTGATCGCGCTTGGCGCGCGGCTGCATCTGCGCAAGGGCGCGGCGCGGCGCGAGATCGCGCTGGAGGATTTCTTTATCGACTATGGCAAACAGGACCGCGCGGCGGGCGAATTTGTCGAGGCGGTAACGGTGCCGAAACAGGCGGACAGGCTCAAGGTTTACAAACTGTCCAAACGCTTTGATCAGGATATCTCGGCGGTCTGCGGCGCGTTCAATATCACCCTAGAGCGCGGCGTGGTGAGCGCCGCCCGCATCGCCTTTGGCGGCATGGCGGGCACGCCCAAACGCGCCGCCGCCGCCGAAGCCGCGCTCATTGGCGCGCCTTGGAGCGCGCAGACCCTGCGCGCCGCCATGGCGGCAATGGCGCAAGATTACACCCCGATGAGCGATGCGCGCGCCTCCGAACGCTACCGTATGGGGGCGGCGCAAAATATGCTCTGGCGCTATTGGCTCGAAGATCGCGGCGACAGCCCCCTTTTGACGCAGGTGAGCGCATGAGCACCGATCACTCCGCCCTGCCGCATAAACCCCTGCCCCATGACGCCGCCGCTTTGCATGTCACGGGCGCGGCGCGCTATGTCGACGATATCCCGACGCCCGCAGGCACCCTGCATATCGCCTTTGGCCTGTCCGAAGTGGCGCGCGGGCAGATCACCGAAATGGACCTTGGCGCGGTGCGCGCCGCCGCTGGCGTCGTGGCGGTTCTGACGGCCGATGACCTGCCCTTTGCCAATGATGTCTCGCCCTCGGCCCATGACGAACCGCTGCTCAGCGATGGCAGCGTGCATTACATCGGCCAGCCGGTCTTTGCCGTGGTCGCGACCAGCCATCTTTTGGCGCGCAAGGCGGCGCGGCTGGCCCGTATCGCCTACCGCGAGGAAACACCGATCCTGACCATCGACGAGGCCCTCGCCGCCGGTGCGCGCTTCGAAGAGGGGCCGCGCATCTACGCCAAGGGCGATGCGCAGGCGGCGATCGACGGCGCGGCGCATGTGATCGAAGGCCGCATCGAGATGGGCGGGCAGGAGCATTTCTACCTCGAGGGGCAAGCCGCGCTCGCCCTGCCGCAAGAGGGCGGCGATATGGTGGTGCATAGCTCGACCCAGCACCCGAGCGAGATCCAGCATAAAGTCGCCGAAGCCATCGGCGCGCCGATGCATGCGGTGCGGGTCGAGACGCGGCGCATGGGCGGCGGATTTGGCGGAAAAGAAAGCCAAGGCAATGCTTTGGCGGTGATCTGCGCCGTGGCGGCGCGGGCATTAGGGCGGCCGTGCAAGATGCGCTATGACCGCGATGACGATATGATCATCACCGGCAAACGCCATGATTTTCGCATCACCTACCGCGCGGGATTTGACGCAAACGGCCTGCTGGCGGGGGTGAGCTTCGGGCAATATACCCGCTGCGGCTGGGCGCAGGATCTGTCGCTGCCTGTGGCGGATCGCGCCATGCTGCATGCCGACAACGCCTATCACATCCCCCATATCCGCATCGAAAGCCACCGTTTGCGCACCAATATGCAATCGGCCACCGCCTATCGCGGCTTTGGCGGACCGCAGGGGGTATTGGGGATCGAACGGGTGATGGACCACGGCGCGCATGTGCTGGGGATCGATCCGGTCGATCTGCGCCGCCGCAACTATTATGCGCCCGCATCGGCGCACGCGCGGCAAACCACGCCCTACGGCCAAGAGGTCGAAGATTTCATCTTGCACGAGATGACCGAGCATTTGCTGCATAGCGCCGATTACGCCGCCCGCCGCGATGCGGCGGCCGCATGGAACGCCGCCCATCCCACGATCAAACGCGGCATCGGGTTCTCGCCGGTGAAATTCGGCATCTCCTTTACCCTCACCCATCTCAATCAGGCGGGGGCCTTGGTGCATGTCTATCAAGACGGATCGGTGCATTTGAACCACGGCGGCACCGAGATGGGCCAAGGGCTGTTTCAAAAGGTCGCGCAAGTCGCCGCCGCGCGCTTTGGCGTCGGGATGGAGGCGGTCAAGATCACCGCGACGGACACCGGAAAAGTGCCCAATACATCGGCCACGGCGGCCTCTTCGGGCAGCGATCTGAACGGGATGGCGGTCAGGGCGGCTTGCGACAACATACGCACACGTATGGCCGAGCATCTGGCCGAGCGCCACAATTGCGCGGTCTCGGACGTGCGCTTCGACGGCGGTATGGTGACGGCGGGCGAGACGGCCCTGCCCTTCGCCGAGGCGGCGAAATCGGCCTATGAGGCGCGGGTCAGCCTCTCGGCCACGGGGTTTTATGCCACGCCCAAAGTCGCGTGGGACCGGATCAAAGGCGAGGGGCGCCCGTTTTTCTATTTCGCCTATGGCGCGGCCATCACCGAGGTCGCCATCGACACATTGACCGGCGAGAACCGCATTTTACGCGCCGATATCGTGCATGACGCAGGCCGCAGCCTCAACCCCGCGCTCGACATCGGGCAGATCGAGGGCGGCTATGTGCAAGGCGCGGGATGGTTGACCTGCGAGGAGCTGGTGTGGGACGACAAAGGCGCGCTGAAAACCCATGCGCCCTCGACCTATAAAATCCCCGCCGTGTCGGACCGCCCCGATGTGTTCAACGTCGCGCTGTGGGATGCGCCCAACCGCGAAGAAACGATCTACCGCTCCAAAGCCGTGGGCGAGCCGCCCTTCATGCTCGGGATTTCGGCGTTTTTGGCGATGAGCGATGCGGTGGTGGCGAGCTCCTGCGCCTGCGGCGGGGGCGCCTATCCGGCGATGGATGCCCCCGCCACGCCCGAACGGATATGGGCCACGATCGAGGGGCAGCGCCATGGCGGATAACACCGGATTTGACCTTGCCGCCCTGCGCGCGGCGCTGGCCCATGCGCCGCAGGTGGCGCGGGTGGTCGTCGCAAATGTTCGCGGCTCCGCCCCGCGCGAAATCGGCGCGGCGATGCTGGTGTGGGAGGGGCCTCACGGGCGGGAGCAATCAGGCACCATCGGCGGCGGGGCTTTGGAATATGAGGCGGCGAAAGCGGCGCTCGACGGGCCGCATCCGCGCCATAGCGCACAGGCCCTCGGCCCCGATCTGGGTCAATGCTGCGGCGGGGCGGTGGAGTTGTTTTTCGATCTGTTCACCGCCGCCGACCTGCCCGCATTGGACGGGCGCGAGGCGGTGGCGCGCGGCGCAGGCGAGATGCCTTTGCCGGTGCGCCGCGTGATGCAAGAGGCCCGCGCCCAAGGCCAAAGACCACGGGCGCAATACCTCGGCGGATGGATGATCGAACCCTTGGCACAGCCCAAGCGCAGCCTGTGGATTTGGGGCGCGGGCCATGTGGGGCGCGCCTTGGTGGATGTGCTCGCGCCGCTGCCCGATTTCGACATCACATGGATCGACACGGGCACCGAGCGTTTTCCCGATCCGCTCCCCGAAGGCGTCACCGCCCTGCCCGCCGCCGCGCCCGAAACATTGGCCCGCCATGCGCCGCAAGAGGCCGAGCATCTGGTGCTGACCTATTCGCATGCGCTCGATCTGGCGATCTGCCACGCGCTTTTGATACGCGGCTTTGGTTTTGCGGGGCTGATCGGGTCCAAAAGCAAATGGGCGCGGTTTCGCAACCGTCTGGCCGCGCTTGGCCATAGCGCCGAGGCGATTGCCCGCCTGACCTGCCCCATCGGCGCGCCGCAGCTTGGCAAACACCCCCAAGCCATTGCTGTCGGCACCGCCAGCGCATTATTGCAACAGCCGCCAAGCGCCTCGGCGCGAAAGGAGATTTGCGCATGAGCGAGGTATTGCTCTCGATCGAGGGGCTGACCAAAGCCTACCCGGGTGTGGTCGCCAATGACGATGTGTCTTTCGACATCAAACGCGGCGAGGTGCATGCTTTGCTGGGCGAGAATGGCGCGGGCAAATCGACCTTGGTCAAGATGATCTATGGCCTCGTCAAACCCGACAAAGGCGCGATGACGTTGAACGGCGCGCCCTATGCCCCGCCCGAGCCGCGCGCGGCGCGGGCCTCGGGGGTGGCGATGGTGTTTCAACATTTCTCGCTTTTCGATGCGCTCAATGTCGCCGAAAACATCGCGCTTGGCATGGAAAACCCGCCCTCGCCGCGCGATCTGGCGCCGCGTATCCGCGAGGTGTCGGAGGCCTACGGATTGCCGCTCGATCCCTTCCGCACGGTGGGCGATCTGTCGGCGGGCGAGCGCCAGCGGGTCGAGATTATCCGCTGCCTGTTGCAAGATCCCAAGCTATTGATCATGGACGAGCCGACCTCGGTTCTGACCCCGCAGGAGGTGGAGATCCTGTTCCAGACCCTGCGCAAACTGTCGGCCGAGGGCACCGCGATTCTCTATATCAGCCACAAGCTCGAAGAAATCCGCGCCCTATGCGACGAGGCGACGATTTTGCGCCTTGGCAAGAAGGTCGGCGAATGCACCCCGCGCGAGGTCAGCGCCGCGCAGATGGCCGAGATGATGGTCGGCACGGCGCTCACCGCGCCCAAACGCCAAAGCGGCGCGGCGGGGGATGTGGCGCTCGAAATCACGGGGCTGTCCTTGGCCTCGCCTTCCGAATTCGGCACCGCGCTCAAGGATGTGCATCTTGCCGTGCGGCGCGGCGAGGTTCTGGGCATCGGCGGGGTGGCGGGCAACGGTCAGGACGAGCTTTTGGGCGCGCTGTCGGGCGAGTTGCGCAGCCGCGCCGATGCGATCCGCTTTGGCGGCGCGCCGGTCGGCACGGCGGGGCCGAAAGCGCGGCGGCGCATGGGCATTCTGACCGCGCCCGAAGAGCGTTTGGGCCATGCGGCGGCCCCCGATATGAGCCTGACGGAGAACGCTCTATTGACGGGGGCAGAGCGCGAGAACCTCTTGGCGCGCGGCTTTCTCAAATGGGGCGCGGCGCGCGGCTTTGCCGAGAAGATCATCGAAACCTTCGATGTGCGCACCCCCTCGGCGGGCACGGCGGCGCGGGCCTTGTCGGGGGGCAATTTGCAAAAATTCGTCATCGGCCGCGAGGTCTTGCAGCGGCCGGAGGTTTTGGTGGTGAACCAACCGACATGGGGCGTGGATGCCTCTGCCGCCGCCGCGATCCGGCAGGCCTTGCTTGATCTGGCGGCCCATGGCGCGGCGATCATCGTGATCTCGCAAGATCTGGACGAGTTGATGGAAATATCCGACACATTTGCCGCGCTCAACGAAGGGCGGCTGACGGCGATCCGTCCGGCGGCGGGGCTGACGATCGAAGACATCGGCCTGATGATGGGCGGCGCGAGCGATATGGAGGTGGCCCATGTTTCGGCTTGAAAAACGGCCCCAGCCGTCCAAGGCCTTTGCCTATCTGACGCCGGTTCTGGCGGTGGTGGCGACGATGATCGCGGGCGGGCTTTTGTTTGCCGCGCTCGGCAAGGCGCCCTTGGAGGCGATCCGCACGATTTTCTGGGAGCCGCTCTTTGGCGAGTTTTCCTTTTACTACCGCCCGCAGCTTTTGGTCAAAGGCGCGCCTTTGGTGCTGATCGCCATCGGGCTGAGCCTCGGGTTTCGCGCCGGTATCTGGAACATCGGCGCCGAGGGGCAATATATCGTCGGGGCGATTTGCGGCGCGGGCGTCGGGCTTGCCTTTTATCCGATGGAAAGCTGGATCATCTTTCCGCTCATGGTGCTGGCGGGGGCCATCGGCGGGATGCTTTGGGCGATGATACCGGCGCTTTTGAAGGTGAAATTCGGCACCAACGAGATTTTGGTCAGCCTCATGCTGGTCTATGTCGCCGAGCAGCTCTTGGCCTCTATGTCTTTGGGATTGTTGAAAAACCCCGAAGGCTTCGGCTTTCCGGGAAGCCGCAATCTGCAAAGCTATGCCTCGGCGCATAATGCCGATCTGATCGAGGGATCGGGGATGCATTGGGGCGTGGTCTTTGCCTTTATCGCGGTGATTTTCGCCTATATCCTGCTCAATCGGCATTTGCTTGGCTATTCCATCCGGCTCACCGGCGAGGCCCCGCGCGCGGCGAAATTCGCAGGGGTCAATCCGGCGCGGCTGATCTTGTTCTGCCTTGGCACCTCGGGGGCTTTGGCGGGTCTGGCAGGGCTGTTCGAAGTCGCAGGCCCCGCGGGGCAGATCAGCATTGATTTCAACACCGGCTACGGGTTCACCGCGATTATCGTCGCCTTTTTGGGGCGGCTGCATCCGGTGGGCATCTTGCTGGCGGGGCTGCTCATGGCGCTGACCTATATCGGCGGCGAGATCGCCCAAGGCAGCCTTGGCCTGCCCGCCTCCGCGATCCAGATGTTTCAGGGGATGCTTTTGTTTTTCCTGCTGGCGGTGGATGTTTTGACCAATTACCGCATTCGATTTGCCCAAAAGGGAGCCGCATGATGGACCTCAGTGCAATCAACCCCGCGCTGCTTCTGGCCTCGCTGATGGTGGCGGCCACGCCGATCCTTCTGGCGGGCATCGGCGAATTGATCACCGAAAAGGCGGGGGTTTTGAACCTTGGCGTCGAAGGCATGATGATCACCGGCGCGATATGCGGATTTGCCGCCACGATCGAAACCGGCTCTCCGGCGCTCGGCTTTGCCTGTGCGGCGCTTGGCGGGGCGGGGTTGTCGTTGCTCTTTGCCTTTTTGACGCAATTCACCTTGGCCAATCAGGTCGCCTCGGGCCTTGCCCTGACGCTCTTCGGGCTGGGGCTGTCGTCGCTGCTGGGCCAAGGCTATGTGGGGCTCAAACCGGTCTCGACGCCCAAACTCGACATTCCGCTGCTCTCCGACATCCCCTTTGTCGGGCAGGTTCTGTTTCAACATGACCTGATGGTCTATGTCGCCCTTGGCCTTGTCGCCGCCGTTTGGGCGGTGCTCAAATACAGCCGCGCGGGGCTGATCTTGCGCGCCGTGGGCGAAAGCCATGATGCGGCCCATGCGCTTGGCTATAAGGTGGTGCGCATCCGCATTGCGGCGATCATGTTCGGCGGGGCCTGCGCCGGTCTGGGCGGGGCCTACATCAGCCTGATCCGCGTGCCGCAATGGACCGAAGGCATGACCGCAGGGGCCGGATGGATCGCCTTGGCGCTTGTGGTCTTTGCCTCTTGGAAACCGTGGCGCGTGCTTTTGGGCGCCTATCTTTTCGGCGGCGTCACCGTCTTGCAACTCAACTTGCAAGCGGCGGGTCTTGCCATTCCTGTAGAATACCTTTCCATGTCCCCATACCTGATCACCATCCTCGTGCTGGTCATCATGTCCTCGGACCGCAGCAAGGCACCCGCCTCGCTCGGCCGGATTTTCCACGCCTCGCAATGAGGCACTGCTGCCACATAAAAACCTAGGGAGTTTAAACATGAAACGCAGACATATCCTGACAGGGGCGGCCACCGCCTTGGCGCTTGGCCTGTCCTCGGCCGCATGGGCCGAAAGCCACAGCGACAAAACCAAAGTGGGTTTCGTCTATGTCGGCCCCGTCGGCGACGGCGGTTGGACCTATGAGCACAACCAAGGCCGTTTGGCCGTCGAAAAGGAATTCGGCGATGCGGTTGAAACCGTCTTTGTCGAAAACGTGCCCGAAGGCGCGGACGCCGAGCGCGTGATGACGCAAATGGCGCTTGAGGGGGCCGACCTGATCTTTACCACTTCGTTCGGCTATATGGACCCGACGATCAATGTGGCCAAGAAATTCCCCAAGGTGAAATTCGAACATGCCACCGGTTATAAGACCGCGCCGAACGTCTCGACCTATTCGGCGCGCTTCTACGAGGGCCGCGCCGTGCAAGGCATCATCGCGGGCCATATGACCGAAAGCAATATCATCGGCTATATCGGCTCTTTCCCGATCCCCGAAGTGATCCGCGGCATCAACTCGGCCTATATCCACGCCAAAAAGGTCAACCCCGATGTGCAGTTCAAAATCGTTTGGGCCTACACATGGTTTGATCCGGCCAAAGAGGCCGATGCCGCCAAAGTGTTGATCGAACAAGGCGCCGACGTGATCTTGCAGCACACCGATTCCACCGCGCCTTTGGCAGCGGCGGCGGCGGCGGGCAATGTGATCGGATTTGGCCAAGCCTCCGACATGGCCGAATTTGCCGATGGCCCGCGCGTCTCCTCGATCATCGACAACTGGTCGCCCTATTACATCCAACGCACCAAAGCCGTGATGGACGGCACATGGGAAAGCGTCATGACATGGGACGGCATCCGCGAAGGCATGGTCGGCATTGGCGAGATCACCGATAAGGTGCCCGCCGAGGTCAAGGCCGAAGCTCTGGCGCTCAAAGACGCCATCGCATCGGGCGACTACAAGCCCTTTACCGGCCCGCTCAAAAAGCAGGATGGCAGCGATTGGCTGGCCGAGGGCGAGACCGCCGATGACGGCACTTTGGCGGGGATGAATTTCTACGTCGAAGGCATCGAAGGCGACATCCCGCAATAAGCGCCGCGCGCTGGCGGATTGCGCAACGTTTGAGTGCACCGTTTCAAATCATGAAAGGCCCGCCGTTTTGCGCGGGCCTTTTTCGTGTCTTTGGGCCCGCCGCAGGCGCGCGCGCCGCGCCCGAAACCGCACCGACGCAATACCGACAAAATACCGACGTGATACCGACGCGGGTTTTTGGCCCTTCGCCCGCCCCCCTGCGGCGCCGCGACGCCGCGTTTTTCTATGCCTGCCCCCCGCCCTTCGCCACTGTGATCAAGATCAAAGCCGCCGCCGGAAAATGATGATTTGGAGCGGGAAACCGAAAGGACATGACATGAGCTGGAGCGACACATTGAACGGCACGCGGGGCCGTTTGCGGGGGCTAGGCAAGACCATCCCCGACACCACCCGCGCCTTTGGGGGCCTGTCCAAAGCGGTCAAGGAGGGCGGGGTTCTGGACTTCAAAACCAAGGAGTTCGTCGCCCTCGGAATCGCCGTCGCCACCCGCTGCGACGCCTGTATCGCGCTGCATGTGGACACGTTGATCAAGGCCGGAGCCAGCCGCGAAGAGGTCGGCGATGTTTTGGCGATGACCATCCAGATGGGCGGCGGACCGGCGATGATGTATGCGGGTAAGGCCTTGGAATGCTTTGACGAATTATCCGCGCAGGGGTGATCCGCACCGCAGCGCGCGCCGCGCGTCATTCACGATACGTGAGCGGCGCGCGGCCATCCGCGAAGGATTTCGCCGCTTTGCGAAAGCGCGCTAGGCAGGGGCCGCGGGGGCCGTCATGAGGGAGGGGCAAGGCCGCAAACGCGGCGCCCCACCCACCTGATAAGGACCTTCGTGATGCTCACTCAAATCGCTTCCGCCATCTTCACCGCCGCGCCTCTTTGGGCTTGGCCATTGCTTGTTGTTCTGGTCCTGCTGGGCCTGCGCGCCTCGCGCACCCGCAGCTCCCATGTGGCGCTGGTCTATGCGCTGCCGCTGCTGGGCATCCTGTCGGTCCGCACGGTCAGCGAGTTGCCGCATCAAGAGGTGATCTGGCTGTTTTTCCTCGCCGCCTACCTCCTCGGCGCCGCCTTCGGCCACGCCCGCCAGCGCCGCTACCTCATCGCCCGCGCCGGTCCGCACCTGACCCTGCGCGGCGAGTGGCTGACCATGAGCGCGATGCTGTTGATTTTCCTTGCCAATTTCGTCCAAGGCTTCATGTCTGCGGTGGTTCCGGACGTGGCCGGATCGCTGGGGTTTGCCGCCGGAATGGCGGTGCTGCTCGGGCTGTTTTCGGGCCTGTTCGGCGGGCGGGCGCTCTATGTCTTTCGCCGCGCGCCCAGCGCCGCGCTCCCCGCCTAAGCCTGTGAGAAAAAATGAAAAGCCCCGCGTTGCGCGGGGTTTTTGCCATTGGGGTGATCGGGTTTATCCGTCCTTGCGGATGGTCTCGTTTTTCGGATCATAGGGGCTGTCGCAGGTGACCATCGCGGGCCATAGCTGGTTGAGCATTTTCACCTCGACCTTTGTGCCTTCGACCGCCAGTTCGGGCGGCAAATAGCCCATGCCGATGCTCTTGCCGAAGGCCACCGAATAGCCCCCCGAGGTGAGCCGCCCGACCTTTTCACCATTGAGATAGAGCGCCTCGCGCCCCCATGGATCGGCGTCCTGCGGCCCGTCAATCAGCAGGGTGCAGCATGTCGAACGAATGCCCTTCTCCAGCATCGCCTCTTTGCCGTGGAACTCTTTGCCCAGATCGATAAAGCGTGGCAAATCAGCCTCTTGCGGCGTCGCATCGCGGCCAAGCTCGGTGCCGAAGGCGCGGTAGGATTTCTCTTGGCGCAGCCAGTTTTGCGCCCGCGCCCCGACCAGCTTCAACCCATGCGCCTCGCCCGCCCGCATGAGCAAATCAAACAGGTAGTTTTGCATCTCGATCGGGTGGTGCAATTCCCAACCCAGCTCGCCCGTATAGGCCACGCGGATCGCATCAACGGGGCACATGCCCAATTCGATCCTGCGCGCCGAAAGCCACGGAAAGCGTTTGTTGCTCAGCGCCGTAGCAGGATCGGCGTCACGGATCACCGCGTTCAGAACCTCGCGCGTTTTCGGCCCCGCGATGGCAAAAACGCCGTATTGCGTGGTCACGTCCTGAATTTCAATATAGCCAAACTCGCCCGCCTTATCCTCGGCCGCCTTGCGCAGGAAATCGCCGTCGTATGCGGTCCAAGCCCCTGCAGATACGAGATAATAGTCATCCTCGCCGCGCCGCACGATGGTATATTCGGTGCGCGTGGTGCCCGCCGCCGTGAGCGCATAGGTCAGGTTGATCCGCCCGACTTTGGGCAATTTGTTGCAGGTGAACCAATCGAGAAACGCCGTCGCGCCCGGTCCTTTGACCACATGTTTGGTAAAGGCCGTCGCGTCAATGAGACCGACGCCCTCGCGGATCGCCTTGGCCTCGTCAACGGCATATTGCCACCATCCGCCGCGCCGGAAACTGCGCGCGGCGTGATCGTCAAATCCCGCAGGGGCATAGTAATTCGGGCGCTCCCATCCGTTGACTTGGCCAAACTGCGCGCCGCGGGCCGCTTGGCGGTCATAGGCGGGCGAGGTGCGCAAAGGCCGCGCGGCTTCGCGCTCTTCATCGGGGTGGTGCAGAATGAAGACATGCTCATAGGCTTCTTCGTTCTTGGCGACCGCATAATCGGTGGTCATCCACGACCCGTAGCGTTTGGGATCAAGAGAGGCCATGTCGATCTCGGCCTCGCCCTCCACCATCATTTGCGCAAGGTAGTAGCCCGTGCCGCCCGCCGCCGTGATGCCAAAGGAGAACCCTTCGGCCAGCCACATATTGCGCAGCCCCGGCGCGGGGCCGACGAGCGGATTGCCATCAGGCGTGTAGCAGATCGGGCCGTTGAAATCATCCTTGAGGCCGACGGTTTCGGAGGTCGGCAGGCGGTGGATCATCGACATATATTCCTCTTCGATCCGCTCCAGATCGAGGGGGAAGAGATCGGCGCGGAAACTGTCCGGCACCCCATATTGGAAACGCGCGGGCGCGCCGCGCTCATAGGGGCCAAGGATCCAGCCGCCGCGCTCTTCGCGCACATACCATTTGGCGTCGGCGTCGCGCAAAACGGGGTGCTCGGCCCCGCCGTTCTTGCGATATTCCACCAAGGCCGGATCAGGTTCGGTGACGATGAATTGATGCTCGACGGGGATGGCGGGGATTTTGATGCCAAGCAGGTTTGCCGTGCGCTGCGCGTGGTTGCCCGTGGCGGTGACGACATGTTCGGCGGTGATCACCTGCTGCTCGTCCGAGGCCACCAGATTGCCACCCTTTTCGACCATCTTGGTCAGGGTCACGCGCCATTCCGATCCGGTCCATTCGTAGGCATCGACCTGCCATTTGCGCTCGATCACCACGCCGCGTTGGCGCGCGCCTTTGGCCATGGCCATGGTGACATCGGCGGGGTTGATATAGCCGTCGGTGGGGTGGAAAATCGCGCCCTCCAAATCATCGGTGCGCAAGAGCGGCCAGCGGTCTTTCATCTGCGCGGGGGTCATCCATTCATAGGGCACGCCGCAGGTTTCCGCCGTGGTCGCATAGAGCATATATTCGTCCATGCGCGCCTTGGTTTGGGCCATGCGCAGGTTGCCGACAATGGAAAACCCCGCGTTCAGACCCGTTTCCGCCTCCAGCGTTTTGTAAAACTCGACCGAGTATTGGTGGATATGGGTGGTGGCGAACGACATGTTGAACAGCGGCAGCAACCCCGCCGCGTGCCATGTGCTGCCCGAGGTCAGCTCGTCGCGTTCCAAGAGCATCACATCGTCCCAGCCCGCGCGCGCCAGATGATAGGCAATCGAGGTGCCGACAGCGCCCCCGCCGACGACCAATGCTTTGACATGCGTTTTCATGAGGCTCACTCCTGCGATCTATCCCTCCAAGATATGGCCGAGCGGCGCGCGAAACGGCGCTCGGCTGCCGACAGGGTAGCGGTCAAATGCGACGCTTGGAAGTTTTTGACCCCATTGCGGGCGAGCGGCGCGCAGGTTCTAGCGCAGCTGCGCGGCGCAGCGGGTCATCGCGCCGATGGTGCGGCACTGGCGTTCGTCAAAGCGGCTGACCACGGCGGGACCGGCGCTGCGCGGATCGGCGATCTGCGGGGCCGTGCGGTTTTCCGTGCGGTTTTGCGCCTTGAGCGCCGACAAAACCCGCGCCGCGTCATATTCCGCGCGGGCAACGATCATCGCTTCGGGCAGGACGGGCATCGGGGTCAACGCCAGTTGCTCTTCGGCGCTGAAGTCGGGCGCGGGCGAGATGACGGCGGCGGCCAATGCCGCGCGGTCCACGCCGCGCCAGAACTGCATCACCGCCTCGCGCGATGTATTTCCCAACACCACAAGCTCCAGTTCCGGCGTGATTGGCGCGCGGTAAGCGCGATAGCCTTGCGGCCATCCTTCGGCGGGCGAGACTTCGGTCAACGCGCCCTGAGGCGCGGCGCCGATCGCCTCGCCTGTGGTGGCGGGGCCGATGCGCACATTCAACATGCGCAGCCCGTCAGAATAGTTGAGCACCGTCTGCGCGGCGGGGCTATCTGCGGCGGCGGTAAATTCGGCGATCACGGCGCTCATGTCGGCGGGCGCTGCGCCCATCATCCGCGCGGCATCCTCAGGCTGGAAATAGCGGCGCACCCATCCGGCGGGCGCATCGGGCAAAAACCCCGCGACTTCGAGCTTTTGCACCCGCTGCACCGATCCGGCGCGGCGGCTGATCGAAGCGGCGTAATCCGAAAGGCTCAGACGGGCTTCAAGATGGGCGGCGTCACGCATTTGCGCACGCACGTCCATCCCGATGGCAAAAACCGCCATAGCACCGATACCAAGAAGTGAAAGCGCTCTGCGCATTGGATCACCCATAGATTTACCTAAGGGCACCTTGCGCGCCGTTTTGGCCCAGCGCAGGGCGCAAATATGGCGCCGCGCGGGTATTTTCGCGGCGCGCGCGCGGGCCTGCCGCAACGTCGGCAATACCGTAGTTGCCGCAATTTCGCCGGAGTGCTAGAGAGGAAAGGCCCAAGCACCCGCATGGGTTCGAGCCCGAAGTTTGAAAGGCCTGCCATGAAAATTCACCGCTCTATCAAAGATTTGCGCGAAGGCCTGCGCGAATGGCGCATGGCGGGCGAGCGGATCGGATTTGTCCCCACGATGGGGTTCTTGCACGAGGGCCATATGTCCTTGGTGCGCCGCGCGCAAAGCGGCGCCAAACGTGTGGTGGTGTCGATTTTCGTCAACCCGACGCAATTCGGGCAGGCGGGCGATCTGGAGGCCTATCCACGCGACGAGGCGCGCGATCTGGCCTTGCTTGAGGCCGCGGGGGTCGATGCCGTTTTCCTTCCGCAAGCGGGCGAGATTTACCCGCAGGGCGACGAGACCATCGTCGAAACCACGCGGCTGGCCAATATTTTGCACGGGCAGGTCCGGCCTGGACATTTTCGCGGCGTGACCTCTGTGGTCGCGCGGCTCTTCAACATCGTGCAGCCCGATATGGCGGTGTTTGGCGAGAAGGATTACCAGCAATTGCAAGTGATCCGCCGCATGGTGCGCGATCTGCATATGCCGGTTGAGATCCTTGGTGCGCCGACGGTGCGCGAGGCGGACGGGCTGGCGATGTCCTCGCGCAATGTGCGCCTTTGCCCCGAAGACCGCGCGGCGGCGGTGGTGCTGAGCCAAGCCTTGAGCGTGGGCGAGGCCGTCGCGGCCAAGGGCGCGGGCGTGGAGGCCATCCGCGCCGCAATCGCCGCCAAGATCGAGGCCGAACCGCGCGCCACCTTGATGGGGCTGGACGCGGTGCATCATAGCGATCTAACCGAAATGTCCGGCCCGCTGAGCGCGCCTTTGGCGGTGATGGTCTCGGCGCAATTCTCCGATATTCTTTTGATTGACCAAAGGGTGATCCAGCCATGAGCACACAGACCGCAATCCGCCGCACGACAGTGCCGCAAATCGCCAATCGCAAGGGCGGCGAGCCGATTGTCTCGCTCACCTCCTATCACGCGCATACGGCTGCGATTGTGGATAATTACGCTGATTTCATCCTTGTCGGTGACAGCCTCGGCATGGTCATGCACGGCATGGACAGCACCGTCGGCGTGCCGCTGGATTTGATGATCATGCATGGCAAGGCGGTGGTGCGCGGCACGCAAAAGGCGCTGATCGTGGTGGATATGCCCTTTGGCACCTATGAGGAAAGCCCGCAGGTCGCCTTTCGCAATGCGGCCAAGATCATGAAAGAAACCGGCTGCGGCGCGGTGAAGCTGGAAGGCGGGGCGCGCATGGGCGAGACAATCCGCTTTTTGACCGAACGCGGCATTCCGGTCATGGCGCATATCGGCCTGACCCCGCAATCGAGCCATGTGATGGGCGGGTTCAAAACCCAAGGGCGCGATGAAGACAGTTGGCCCGCGCATGAAAACGATGCCGCGGTGGTGACCGAAGCGGGGGCCTTCGCCGTGGTGCTGGAGGGGATGGTCGAGCCATTGGCCGCCAAGATCACCAAACAGATCGCCATTCCGACCATCGGCATCGGCGCATCGGCGGAGTGCGACGGTCAGATTTTGGTGCTCGAGGACATGTTGGGGCTGAACAAATGGACGCCGAAGTTTGTCAAAACCTACGGCGATCTTGGCCCCGCCATTGAGCGGGCGGTGGCGGAATATGCCGAAGAGGTCAAATCGCGCACTTTCCCTGGCGAAGAGCAAGTCTATCGCTGATCAGGATTTATAATAAGCGCACCGCCGAGCGCGCGGCGCGTTATGCGGCTTGCTGGCGGTTCCAATCGGGGACATAGGCGGCGCGCAGCGTGTTGCGCAGCTCCCATGCGTTATCGGCAAAATCGCGCCCGCCGCTAAAGCTGTGCAGGTAAATCTCGACCTCTTGGTCCGCCATCAGCGCCGCAATAATCTCTTCGTGCACGCGCGCTTGGGTTTTCGGTGCGCTATGACCGCGGCGGAAATCATCAAGCCGCTCGCTGACGGGGCGGCCCGTCATGCCCACATAGACCGGCCGGCCAGCGATGACGAAGGCATAAACCGCAGGTCGGTCCGGCACGCTGCCTTCAAAGCAAAGCCTTGATCGGTCTTGCGCATCCAAACGCCAGACACCGGCGTATGCCAAAGTATCGCGCCAAAACGGTCCCGTATCTTTTGCCATTTTTCGATCCTCCTAACCTGAAACAGGTGACGCCGCTGTTCGCACACAGACGGAGTGCCCTCGCAATCACCATGACCGAGCAAAGCACCAAGAGGGTTAATGAACCGATATGACGGGGGCAAAGACCGGCGGTCTCTTGCCATTTGCCTTTGATTTAGGCATTTGCCGCGCGTTTGCGCGAAATACCGACCATGCGCGCCGCGCGGCGTTACAGCATCGCGGGCACGACCTGATCGGGCGGGCGATGTCCGTCGGCGTATGTCTTGATGTTCAACAGAACCTTCTCGCCCATTTCGATCCGCCCTTCGATCGTGGCCGAGCCCAAATGCGGCAACAGCAACACATTGGGCAATTCGCGCAAGGCAGGGGCGATTTCGGAGCCGTGTTCGTAGACGTCAAGCCCCGCACCGGCCAATTCGCCCGCGCGCAGCATCCGCACCATGGCGTTTTCGTCGATCACTTCGCCGCGCGAGGTGTTGACGATCACCGCATCGGGTTTCATCAATTTCAGCCTGCGCGCATTCATCAGATGGTAGGTCGAGGGCGTATGGGGGCAGTTGATCGACAAGACATCAACCCGCGCGACCATCTGGTCGAGGCTTTCCCAATAGGTCGCCTCCAGCCGCTCTTCGGCCTCGGGGCGCAGGCGTTTGCGATTGTGGTAATGCACCTGCATCCCGAAAGCGGCGGCGCGGCGGGCGACGGCTTGGCCAATGCGGCCCATGCCCAAGATACCCAAACGCCGCCCGCTCACACGGCGGCCCAAAAGTGCCGTGGGCTTCCATCCGGTCCACTCGCCCGAATGCATATGGGCAAAGCCTTCGGGGATGCGCCGCGTGGTGCCAAGGATCAGCGCCAAGGTCATATCGGCGGTATCCTCGGCCGACACGCTCGGCGTGTTGGACACGAGAATGCCGCGCTGACGGGCGGTATGAACATCGATGTGATCGACCCCTGCGCCATAATTGGCAATCAGCCGCAATTGCGGACCCGCTTGGGCAATCAGGGGCGCGTCGATCGTGTCGGTCAGGGTCGGCACCAAAACATCGGCGGTGCGCAGCGCCTGCGCCAGTTCTTCGCGGCTCATCGGGGTGTCGTCCTCGCGCAAGGAGACATTAAACAGCTCGCTCATGCGCGTTTCCACGGCATCGGGCAGGCGTCGCGTTACAACAACACTCAAACGGGGTGATGGCATGGGGGCCTCCTCATCCTTCCAAAGCCGGCGGTTCTATGTCATCAAAGCCGATAGACAGCCGAGGCACAAGAACCCCGCGCAAAATCTCACGAGTTTCGAGCACGTAGAACCGATGAAACATCTCTTGAACCGGATATCGGGCCTTGGCCGAGCCGCGCTATTGGCGGGGCTGGTGGCCACGTTTGGCGCCGCCGCCAGCGCGCAGGACCGCGGCAGCGTGACCAACCTGCCCTTGCCGCGCTTTGTGTCGATGAAGGCCACCGAGGGCAATGTGCGCCGCGGCCCGTCGCTCACGCACCGCGTCGATTGGGTGTTCAAACGCCGCGAGATGCCGTTGGAGATCACCGCAGAGCACGGCCATTGGCGCCGCGTGCGCGACCGTGACGGGGCGGGCGGCTGGGTGCATTATTCGCTCTTGTCCGGCGTGCGCACGGTTTTGATCGAACAGGACATGCTGGCGCTGCACAAGAAACCCGCCCCCGACACCGCCATCACCGCGCGGCTCGAACTTGGGGTGATTGCGCGGCTGGGCAGCTGCGAGGCCGATTGGTGTTTGCTCAATGCGGGCGGCTATAAGGGATGGGCGCCCAAGGCCGCGCTTTGGGGCGTGGCCCCCGACGAGATCCGCGAATAACCGATTTGGTGGCTTGCCGACTTGCCCCCGCGGCAGATGGCGTTAGCTTGAAACGGGCGCAGATTGCCGCGCCTTTGGGGAAACTGATGCCATGACCACCTGCTCTTGCCTGCCCATTACGCGCCGCATGCGCCTTATCTTGGCATTGCTTTGCGCCGTATCCGTGGCATTGATGCTGGCTGTGGCGCAAGGCGCGCAGGCGCAAACCGCCGCTGCGCCCGAGCAACCTACCGGCGCCATTGCCGTCACTGATAATGCCCAACAAGACGCCGCCATCGCCCAACGTATCCGCGATATTTTGGGCGAATTGGAAGGCTACGGCGACATCTCGGTCACGGTGACATCGGGCATTGTGACCCTTCGCGGCGAGACCTTGGATGCCAAAGCCACAACCCGTTTGAGCGAACTGGCCTCGCGCGTCGAAGGCGTGGTGGCCATCGAGAATAAAGTCACCGAAACCACTGATGTGGCCGAGCGGCTCTCGCCGCTGATGGACCGGCTGCAAACCCGCGCCGAGACGGCGGTGAGCTACCTGCCGCTTGTGGCGGTTGCGATATTGGCCTTTGCGGCGGTGGTGGCCTTGGGGTTCTTTATCGCGCGGCGGCGCCAACCATGGGAGCGCATCGCCCCCAACGCCTTTATCGCCGATATCTACCGTCAGGTTTTGCGGCTGGTCACGGTGATTGCCGCGCTGGTTGTGGCGCTCGATATCTTGGGGGCGACGGCGCTTTTGTCGACGATCCTCGGCGCGGCGGGGATCGCGGGTCTGGCCATCGGCTTTGCGGTCAAGGACACGGTCGAGAATTTCATCGCCTCGATCCTGCTGTCGATCCGCCAGCCGTTCAAACCCAATGACACCATCGAGATTGACGGCGATCAGGGCAATGTCATCCGCATGACCGCGCGGGCGACGGTTTTGCTCAGCTTTGATGGCAACCATATCCGCATACCCAACGCGACGGTATTTAAATCGCGGATCATCAACTACACCCGCAATGACGAGCGCCGCGTGAGTTTCGACATCGGCATCGCGCCCGATGCGGATTTGACCAAGGCGCGGCAGGTGGCGATTGCCACGCTGGAGGAATTGCCGTTCTTTTTGCGCGACCCTGCGCCCAATGCGTGGCTTTCGACCATCGGCGACAGCACCGTGACGCTGACGCTGGCCGCGTGGATTTTGCAAAGCGAAACCTCGCTGGTCATGGCCAAGAGCGAAGCGATTCGCCTCAGCCTCGCGCGGCTGGGCGAGGCGGGCATCGACATGCCCGAGCCGACCTATCGCATCAACGCCCTGCCCGCGCCCGAAACCGCCGCGCAGACCCGCCCTGCCCCGCAGGCGCAAAAGACACCGCAAGCGGCCCAATCCGCCCCCGCAACACTGATTCCCCCGCAAGAGACCGCCGCACAGGCCGAAACCTCGCTCAAATCGATGGTCGAAGAGGAACGAGAGGCCCTCGCGGACGAAGATTTGTTGAACCGCACGGACGCCTCCCAAGAATAGCAAGTTTTTTGCATCTAAGGCCTTGATCAGCGCTCCGGTCCAGCGTAATTAGCGGCCTCAGTTGGGATGTAGCCAAGTGGTAAGGCAACTGTTTTTGGTACAGTGTACCGTAGGTTCGAATCCTACCATCCCAGCCAATTCACCTCTTGATTGCCGCTCAGCGTGAATCGGAACACGCCAAAGCTTTGATCCCGTTTTGCAACGCGTGGACGTCTGTTTGTGCGCCGCGCTTGAGCATCGCGCAGAGGGATGGCAAATACCGCAAGCACAAGCCATGTTGGGCAATGATCTGGCCGCCACTGCCACAGGGGCTTTGGACAAAGGATTACCCCGACGCCGCGCTCGGGCCGTCAGGAAATATTGGAAAACTATGTGGGCCGCTTTGCCTGACAAAGGCAGGGGCATAGAGGGAGGAGCACAGCGATGTATCTGGGTTTGGATTTGGGGACCTCGGGCCTGCGGGCCATTCTCACGGATGAGCAGGGCAGTGTGCAGGCCGAGGCAGAGGCCGGTCTGGCGCTATCGCATCCGCATTCGGGATGGTCAGAGCAAGATCCCGAGGATTGGATCACGGCCTGCAAGGCTGTTGTGGCCGAGATTGGCCGCAAGGCCCCCCGTGCGCTGGCGGGTTTGCGCGGCATCGGGTTGTCGGGGCATATGCATGGCGCCACGCTGATTGACGGCGATGACAAGGTGCTGCGCCCTTGCATTTTGTGGAACGACACGCGCTCTATCGCCGAGGCAAAGGCGCTCGACGCGGCGCCGCAGATGCGCGAGATCACCGGTAACATCGTCTTTCCCGGATTTACCGCGCCCAAGCTGGCATGGGTCAAAACCCATGAGCCGGAGCTGTTTGATAAAACCGCCAAAGTGTTGTTACCCAAAGACTATTTGCGGCTTTGGCTGACCGGTGAGCATATTTCGGACATGTCCGACAGCGCCGGCACCGCGTGGCTTGATGTGGGCGCTCGGGCGTGGTCTGACGCGGCGCTGGCCGCAAGCGGTATGCGCCGTGACCAGATGCCCGACCTTGTCGAAGGCAGCGCGGCGGGCGGGCATCTGCGCGCGGCATTGTTGTCGGAATGGGGCATCGACGGACCTGTGGTCGTTGCGGGCGGCGCGGGGGATAACGCCGCCGCCGCCTGCGGCATGGGATGCCTGAGCGAAGGCTCCGGCTTTGTCTCGCTGGGCACCTCGGGTGTGCTGATGGCAGGGCGTGATCATTACGCCCCCGCGCCGAACTCGGCGGTCCACAGCTTTTGCCACGCCGTGCCGGATCTTTGGTATCAAATGGGCGTCATCCTTGCCGCCACCGACAGCCTCAACTGGCTCTCGCGCACCCTTGGCGAAAGCCCTGCCACCCTGTCCGGACGGCTGCCTGACGTGGCGAGTGGCCCGTCCGATCTGACCTTTTTGCCCTATCTTTCGGGAGAGCGGACACCGCATAACGATAGCGAAATTCGCGGCGCATTTGTCGGGCTTGATGTGTCGATGGAGCGCGATGATCTGACCCGCGCGGTGATCGAAGGGGTGGCCTTTGCGCTGCGCGACAATCTGGTCGCGTTGCAAAGCACCGGCGCAAAGCTGGGCACGGTATTGGCCGTGGGGGGCGGCACGCGGTCGCGGTTCTGGTTGACCACTTTGGCGAATGTGCTGCAACTGCCGCTGTCCCTGCCGAGCTCAAGCGAGCTGGGCGCGGCTCTGGGCGCCGCGCGACTTGCCATCTGCGCCGACACGGGCGCCGCCCCATCCGAGGTGATGACGCCCCCCGACATCGCGCAGGTCATCACCCCCGACCTGAGCCTGTCCGAGCGCTATGAGGCCGCCTTTGACCGCTACCGCGCGCTTTATCCGGCCCTGTCGAACGCGGGGTGATTTGGGACGGATGACGCGACAAAACAAAGACTGCGGCCTGCGCTTGTGATCTATTGGCAATCCCCCCAACATGGGCATTGGCGGTATAACACCCGCTATGAAACTGAAAACAGCCGCCTGAATTCTACGGCCGAACCCCATTAAAAATGGGGGGATTCCC
>NZ_BAABWS010000008.1:0-26930 GCF_040371945.1 Litorivita sp. NS0012-18
GTCTAGCCGCTTCTCAATTACGGCGCGCTCGCCCGTGTTATACAGGCGAAGCGCTTTGATCTTTCGGAAGAACGATTTGATCACTTATCCCCCAAATATTTGAAGTGCTCGTGCCAGTGTGTTACACGCCAGCCGTCATTCCTTGGCAATGAACCGCAGTGGCAGCTTGTCGAGCGCGTGGATCGCATTATTCGGACGCCAGGTCTCCTTGCCTGTAAGTTCGATACGCTCGACCCGTTCGGCGATTGCACGCAGCACGGCTTGGCCCTCGGCACGGGCAATGTTCTGGCCGACGCAAACATGCACGCCCACCCCAAGCGCGAGATGCCCGGCGGTCTGGCGCGAAATGTCGTAGCGGTTCGGCTGATCCCAGTGGTCGGGGTCCATGTTCGCCGCGCCGAGACAGCATAAAATCTTGGTGCCTTCCACGATCTTCACGCCCGCCACTTCGGTATCGATGGCGGCTGTACGATAGAATGCCTGCACCGGAGAGGTAAATCGCAGCGTTTCCTCGAAAGCGGGCAAGGCCATCTTTTCAGGGTCGGCCTTCAGCTTTTCATATTCCTCAGGGTGTGTTGCGAGGCACCACAGCGCATTGCCGATGCCGGTCACTGTCGTGTCGATCCCGGCGGCCAGAACGGCACGGACCAGCATGGTTGCCTCGTCATGGGTGATCTCACCATTGTCGGCAGCTTCGTAGAACACCGAACCGATCCCATCCGGTGTCAGCGCATCGCGAGAACAGCGTGACAGAATCCACTCCATGACGGGCTTCATGCCTGCGAACCCCTTGGCCCTGAGCGCGTTGTCTGGGCCGATGGCGTTGAACTGGATCGCGCCAAAATCGATCAGCATGCGCGGATCGGGATCTTTGATGCCTACCGCTTCGGGAAAGACCTTGGAGGGGAACGCCTCGGCAATATCGACCACGGCCTCGAAGTCGCCCTTGGTCAAAATCTCGCCGATCAGCCGTTCTGCGTCCAATTTGAAGTCATCCTTCAGCGCGCGCACCACCTTGGGCGACAGGCCCCGCAAAATTACCTTGCGTGTCTTGCTGTGATAAGGCGGGTCAACTTCGAGGATGATCGACTGTGGCCGCCACGGCTCTTCCACGGCGAAATCCGAAAGGCCCACCCCGCGCGATGAAACAAATCTCTCATGATCCGAGAACACTTCTTTCACCACATCGTAGCGCCCGCTGGCCAGAACGCTATATTTCGGGATGAAGGCGAAAGGGCCTGCCTCGTGCAGTGCCGAAAAATATGTCCGGTTTGTCAGGTTGTCGTCGCTATAGGGGTCGATATCCAGAACCGGCACGCTCTCCGGTGGGGCGATCGCCTTGTGGCCTTCAATCAGTGTTTCTTGGTTCATGGTCTTCCTCCTTCGGCCATTTTTCGGACAGAGATTTAACTCACGTTATCTGTCCCAATACGGCTTTGTTAAACTGAATAGAGATAGCGCCAACGGGCAAGTGCGTTCCCAAATTCAACCGGGAACATTCGAATGGCGCGGATATATGAACGCTGTTCTCCTGCGTCCAAGTGATGGCGTGGCCGTCTAAAACGACTGCATTCCAGGCCCCTAGACACGGACAATGCCGCGCTGAGCACCAGTGACCGCATTCGCGATTGCGCAAACTCAAATTGAACCGGGCGTAGACCCAACCAATTTGGCGATATCCGTGCAGGATTAGCAATCTTGATCGCCCAACAGTTGTTTGATGCGGCGCACCGCGTTCTGCAATTCGGTGATGACGCGCTCTCGTTCGCGGTTGAAACGTGTCGCGGGGACGGGGACGGAAATGGCATGGATGCCGCCGCCCGGCGCCCTGAAGGCGGATCCGACCGCACAAATCCCATCCGTGTGTTCGCCAATGTCAAAGGCCAGTCCGTCTTGGCGGATGGTTTCCAGTTCGGGAGCCAGCTCGCTCCAGTGATCGGGCAGTCCGGCCTTATCCCATTCGCGGCCCGCACGGGCGCGGGCTTCTTGCGTGGCCAAGAGAGACAGCGCCGCTTTGCCATTCGCTGTGGTCGTCAGCGGAAAGACATCGCCGACGGCGGAAATGGTACGCAGCCGATGGCGGCCGGGCACCTGGTCGAGAAAGATGATCTGTTCACCGCGAAGCACCGACAGATCGGCGGTCTCGCCGGTCGATTGGGCCAGTTCGATCAGACAGGGGCGGCACAGTTCGACCGTGTCAAAACTTGCGGCCTTGGCAAGGCTGGTGACCTCGGGCCCAAGGCGAAAACCGCCGTTACCCAGCATGATGACCAAGCGTTCGTCCTGAAGCGCCGCCACGATTCGCTGCACCGTTGAGCGGGCCAACCCGACTTTTTCGGCGATTTGGCCAAGTGACATACCCGTCGGATCATCACGCAGGGTTCGCAGAATGGCCGCCGCCCTTCCAATGACCTGAATTCCGTTTCTTTGCATGGCCTTAGGCGCACTATCGGTTTCGTTCATTTGGGCTTTCCGTCGTCAACTTTGTCCCTGTTGCCATAAATGCCACCGGAAATCTAGCGAAAAACGAACCGCTATGTGATACAGCTGCACGCAATCGCAGGAAATATGTTGACTGCGATGCGGTGCATATGCATCTCTATGCGAGACGGATGGGAGGAACATCCAGAAAATTCAATTGAAGAAACACGGCGGCCAAAGTGTCCGTCCGCGAACAGGAAAGGAGCGCCCGATGATCACAATCCGCGGCATTGATTTTGAAGAAAACACCAACAACTCGATGGGGCTTGAGTTTTATAACCTGAGCCATCGGTTCGGGTTTCAGAACCCGAACTGGCCCTATTTTGAAGATACCAAGATCGAGCGTATCCACTATATGGCGAAATCCGGTGTGCTGAGCCAGCGGATCACGACGACCATGCATGCAACAACCCACATCGACGCGCCCGCCCACGTGGTTCAAGGCACGCCATTTATCGACGAAGTGCCGCTGCCGCATTTCTTCGGCACTGGTATCGTCGTCGACATGCCCAAGAAATATTGGGAGCCGATCACCGGTGACGATCTGGAAAAAGCTTGTGGCGATGCCATCCGCCCCGGTGACGTGTTGATCGTAAACACCGGTTGGCACAAACGTTACGAAGACGGTGACTATTTCGCCTATTGCCCCGGTTTTGTGAAATCCGCTGGCGAATGGATGGTTGAAAAGAAGATCAAGGTTGTAGGCCATGACACGCAGGCCAACGATCACCCGCTGGCCACCGCCATCGGCCCGCAGCGCAACGGTCCGTTGCTGCCGCATCTGGAAGATGAATACAAAGAATGGTCCGGCGGTCGCGGCTGGGAAGAAGATTTCCCAGAGTGGGAGCCAGTCCACAACGTCCTGTTCAAGAACGGGATCCTTGGGATCGAAAACGTCGGCGGTGATCTGGACGCGGTTACCGGCAAGCGCTGCACCTTCGCCTTTTTCCCGTGGAACTGGGATCGTGGTGACGGCTGTATCATCCGCTTGGTCGCAATGATCGACAAGGGCCAGAACTACCGGATCGAACCGGGCGAAAGCTTCTGAACCCATTGGGGGGCTGTCTGCCCCCCAAACCCCCGAAGGATAGTTCGGGCAAGAGGATGAGGGAGGATCATCGTGCTAATCAAACGGTTTGAAGATGCGCAGCCCTATGAGGCACCAAACCATTGGGACGTCCATGGGCTGCGGTTGCAGGGTTTTGAGGACGGCGGCCCGACCAACCAATGGATCGGCTACAGCCAGTTTCTGCCGGGCGGCGGGGCAGGGCCGGATTCTACCCCGTTCGAGAAAGTCTACGTCGTTCTGGAAGGCGAGATGACGCTGGAGTGGGAGGGCAAGATCGAAGTGCTGCGCGCCATGGACAGTTGCACAGTGCCGCCCGGACAGGAGCGTCGCATTGAGAACAAGTCGAACCACGTCTGCAAGATGCTGGTCGTCATCCCTTATCCGTCGGAGGCCAAGTCATGAACGCTATGTCCAATCCCCTGTCGATGTTCGATGTCAAAGGCAAGGTGGCGCTGATCACCGGGGCATCTGGCGCCTTTGGTATGGTCGCCGCCCGCGTGCTGGCCGGTGCCGGATGCAAGCTGGTGCTGGCGGCTGGATCCGCCGATGTCCTATCCGATATCGCGGGCGAATGCCGCGATATGGGCGCAGATGTGACCGAGGTCAACGCCCGCCCCAGTGATGAAGCCGCCTGCACCAATATGGTGGAAAAGACCGTCGACGCCTATGGCGCGCTGGATATTCTCGTTGTCGCGTCCGGCATGAACAAGGTGGCCAAGATCGACGAAATGTCGTTGGACACCTTCACGAACGTGATGGACGCGAACGTCACGCAAAGCTGGTTGCTGGCCAAGGCCGCAACGGTGCAGATGAAGGCGCAGGGCACGGGCGGCAAGATCGTCTTGGTATCGTCGGCGCGGGGGCTTTTGGGTCATCCAGCAGGCTACACCGCCTATTGCGCCTCCAAGGCAGCCGTGGACGGAATTACCAAGGCGCTCGGCTGCGAACTTGGACCGACCGGTATCACGGTAAACGCCATTGCGCCGACCGTGTTCCGCAGCCCGTTGACCGCGTGGATGTTCGAAGACACGGACGAAGCCAAGGCGGTGCGCGATGGCTTCTTAACCCGCGTGCCTAAGGGCCGGTTGGGAGAGCCCGAGGATCTGGCTGGTCCGCTGCTGTTCCTGTCATCCAAGGCCTGCGATTTCTACACCGGGCATATTCTATATGCCGACGGCGGCTACACGGCGGGCTGATCCAATGACTGTAAAGAACCAACAGATCGCCGTTATTGGGGCAGGGCTTATGGGACATGGCATCGCGCTGGTTATGGCGCGTGCCGGGCAAAACGTCGCCATTACTGATCCCGTCCCCGAAGCGCGCGCGGCGTTGCCGGACCGGGTGAGTGATTCATTACACCTGATGGGCGAAGACGATGCGCAAATCGCCAAGATCCTGCAGCGGATCGAAGTGATGCGCGACACCGCCAGCGCGGTTGAAAAGGCGGCTTTCGTCTTCGAAGCGGCTCCGGAAAAACTGGGGCTGAAACAGTCGATCTTCTCCGAGATCGAGAAGCACGCCCCTGCCGATTGCATTCTGGCCTCAAACACCAGTGTGATGCCGATCACCAAGATCATGGGCGGGCTGGAGTTCAGGGGCCGCGCCCTTGGCACCCATTGGTGGAACCCGCCGCACATGATCCCGCTGGTCGAGGTTATTCGCACCGAATGGACCGACGACTCCGCGATGGATGCCATGATGGCGCTTCTGGCGGATGCGGGCAAAACGCCGGTACGGGTGGAAAAGGACGTGCCGGGGTTCATCGGAAACCGAATGCAACACGCCCTGTGGCGCGAGGCGATTTCGCTGGTCGAACGGGGTATCTGCGATGCCGAGGCGGTCGATACGGTGGTCAAGTCGTGCTTTGGCCGCCGCCTGTCGGTGTTGGGGCCGCTGGAGAATGCGGACCTTGTGGGCACGGATCTGACGCTGGACATTCATTCACAGGTGCTGGCCGATCTGGAACACCGCCCCGGTCCTTCACCGTTGCTGGAGCAGCTGGTGGAAAACGGCAAGCTGGGCATGAAATCCGGAGAAGGCTTTCGACGCTGGACGCCGGAAGAGGCGCAGACGGTCAGGGACCGCGTGACGACCCACCTTGGCCGACTGGAGACGATTTTGGAAAAGTAGACACTAACCCATAAGGAACGTGTCATGATCAAATTTACCATATGCCGGAGGGACTATTTGTCAGGGACAGTATCCGCCCCTGCCACCCTGGCACCCGAGGGTTGGCCGAAGCGGACGGTCACATCATCGATCTAATGATCGTGGCAGAGGGCCGGCCCCGATCATCCCGACAACCGGCGGTTTTCAATCGTTGGGAAAAGACCAACAGCGCGGTTCGATAAATGGACCGCCCCCGAATGCGGACGGACATGACAGTTATCCTTGAACTACAGAACGTACGGAAAGCTTTCGGCGCTGTCGTGGTCGCCGACGACCAATCCTGGACGTTGCAAGAGGGCGAGGCGCTTGGCGTGCTTGGCCCCAACGGCGCGGGCAAGACATCCATGTTTAACTTGGTTACCGGCACGTTGTCGCCAGATGGGGGGCGGGTCCGGTTCGCTGGGCAGGACATCACCAAATGGCCTGCGGCCAAACGGTGCCGAGCTGGGCTGGCCCGAAGTTTTCAAGTGCCGCAGCCGTTTTCTGGCATGACGATCTATGAAAACACCTATGTCGCCGCAACGCAGGGCGCGGGTCTGTCCGGCCGTGAGGCAGAAGCGCTGTGCCTTGACGTTCTTGAACGGACTGGGCTGCTGCCCAAGGCCAATGTCATGGCGGGGAGACTGACCCTTCTGGAACGCAAGCGATTGGAACTAAGCCGCGCGATGTGTGCCAAACCAAAGGTTCTGTTATTGGACGAAATCGCTGGCGGCCTGACCGAAGACGAGTGCCAATCGCTGATCGGGACGATTAATGCGCTGCGGGAAACCGGGATCTCGATCGTCTGGATCGAACATGTGGTCCATGCGCTTATGGCTGTCGTGGACCGTCTGATCGTCATCGATTTTGGGCGCAAGATTGCCGAAGGCGAACCACGCGCAATCATGGAGAGCAAAGAGGTTAAGGAAATCTATCTGGGGATCGAAGCCGATGCGTGATCCCATCCTTTCGATTTCCGGCCTCGACGCCCACTACGGAGATTTCCAGGCGCTTTATGGCGTCGATATGGAAGTCATGGCTGGAGAAGTCATTGCCGTGATCGGTGCCAATGGCGCGGGCAAGACGACCCTGATGCGCTCGGTCTGTGGATTGCTGAAAAATACCCCTGGGTCAGTGCGCTGGAAAGGCCAGCCGATCGGTGCGCTTCGTGCGGATCAGGTGGCGCAACAGGGGATCGCATTGGTGCCCGAGGGACGGATGCTGTTCCCATCGCTGTCGGTCGAAGAAAACCTGATCATCGGCGGTCAGTCAGGGCGCAGCGGCCCTTGGAACCTTCAGCGGGTCTTTGATTTGTTCCCGATCCTTGAAGAACGCCGCGCTGTGCCCGCGACGGCTTTGTCTGGCGGGCAACAGCAGATGGTCGCGATCGGGCGTGCGCTGATGTCAAACCCGGACCTGCTGATGATGGACGAAATTAGCCTTGGTCTGGCCCCCGTCGTGATCAAGTCGATCTATGAAGCGTTGCCCGGCATCGTGGGCGAGGGGCTGACCGTCGTGGTCGTGGAACAGGACATCGCCAAGGCCTTGTCGGTATCGTCGCGGGTGTACTGCCTGCAAGAAGGCCGCGTCACGTTGGATGGCGCCAGCGATGCGGTGTCGCGCGAAGACATCAGCCGCGCGTATTTCGGAGTGTAGCAAATGGATTGGCTGAACGCAGTCGTACAAGGAATACTGTTGGGTGGGCTTTATGCGCTTTTTGCCGCCGGGCTGTCGCTGATCTTTGGGGTGATGCGCCTTGTGAATATCGCCCACGGCGACCTGATAGTGCTAAGCGCATATATCGCGCTGACCGCCGCTGTCATGCTGGGATTGCACCCGTTACTGGCGCTTGTGGTGGTCGTGCCGGTGATGGCATCGTTCGGCTATGGCTTGCAAAGGCTGGTGCTGAACCAAACGATGACCGGGGATATTCTGCCCCCACTTTTGGTGACATTTGGTTTGTCGGTGATCATCCAGAACGCGCTGCTACTGGGGTATTCGGCGGATCCACAGAAACTACAGGCGGGCGCGCTTGAAGTGGCCAGCATGGGCGTCGGACCAGTGACACTTGGGGTTATGCCACTTTTGACCTTCGGTATTGCGGTGGCGGTGATCGCGTCGTTGCAATGGATGTTTTATCACACGGCGCTTGGCCGGGCGTTCCGCGCGACCTCGGATCTACAGGACATCGCGCAGCTTATGGGTCTGAACCGATCGCATGTTTTTGGCATGGCGATGGCCCTGTCGTTGGCGGTGACGGCCGTGGCGGGTGTGTGCCTTGGTATACGCACCTCGTTCGATCCAGCCATCGGCGGGTCGCGCCTGATCTTCGGGTTCGAAGCGGTGATTATCGGCGGGCTGGGCAACCTTTGGGGCACGCTGGCAGGGGGCGTGATCCTTGGTGTGGCACAGACCATCGGGGCCAAGATCAACCCGGGCTATCAGGTGTTGGCAGGTCACATCGTGTTTCTGATCATTCTGGCCGTCCGCCCGCGCGGCCTGTTCCCGAGGATCGACGGATGAGCCAATTGCACGTTTCCCGCATGACCCGCCTGTCGACCATTTCGATGGCCTTGGCTGCCCTGATCGTACTTGTTATGGCCGCCGCCCCCTGGTGGGCGTCGCGCGCCGACCTGCGCCTGTTGGGCGAAATCTTTCTCTATATGTCGCTGGCATCACTCTGGAACCTGATGGCGGGCTATGCCGGGTTGGTTTCGGTTGGTCAGCAGGCCTACGTCGGTTTGGGGGGCTACCTGTTTTTTGCATTGACGATCCTCTGGGGGGTTCATCCTTATGCCGCGTTGCCCATCGCAGCCGCCATCGGTGCCGCCGTTGCAGCGCCGGTTGCGGTTCTGATCTTCCGGCTTCGCGGCGCCTATTTCGCGATTGGTACATGGGTGGTGGCCGAGGTTTTCCGCCTGACCGCGTCCCAAGTATCGGCCCTTGGCGGCGGGTCGGGCACCTCGCTTCCCGTCGATATCGTGAAATCGCTGGCGGACGGGCGATCCGCACGCGAGGCGCTGGCCTATTGGTTAGCGCTTGGCGTGGCGGTTATTGTCATCGGTGCGGTCGTTTGGGTCCTGCGGTCGCGTCAGGGCGTCGCCCTGACCGCAATCCGCGACAACGAACTGGCGGCCAAATCGCTAGGCATCGACATCTGGCGCACCAAGTTCGTGGTCTATGTCGTCACGGGCGGTTTAACGGCCTTGGTCGGGGCGCTGATCTTTTTGCAAAAGATCCGCATCTCTCCGGACGCAGGGTTCAGCGTCAACGACTGGACTGCCTTCGTTATCTTCATGGTCGTGATTGGCGGGATCGGAACGGTCGAAGGCCCGATTATCGGAACGCTTGTGTATTTCCTGCTGCGCGAAACCTTGGCCGACCTTGGCACCGTTTACCTTATCGCGCTTGGCCTTGTCGCCATTCTCATCATGTTGAAATCGCCCAAAGGCCTTTGGGGCCTAATCCGCGGCGCTTCGGGCCGGGAACTTTTTCCTTTGTCCCGTCGCGTCCAAGGGCAAACAAAGGAGCCTGACCATGGCTAAGAAAAACAAAACCGTCATCACCTGTGCCGTCACCGGTGCGATCCACACGCCGACCATGTCGGACGCGCTGCCCTACACTTATGATGACATCGCCACGCAGGCCATCGACGCGGCCGAGGCGGGGGCGTCGATCCTGCACCTTCATGCCCGCGACAACGAAACCGGCGCGCCATCTGTTGACCCCAAAGATTTCAAACCGTTCCTCGACCGGATCAAGCAATCAACGGATGCGGTGGTGAACATCTCGACCGGCGGGTCGCTGACGTTATCGATCCAGGACCGGATCAAGCCCGCTGCGACCTTCTCGGCTGAGATGTGTTCGATGAACATGGGTTCCATGAACTTTAGCTTTCACCCGTTGGCGACCCGCTACACTGATTGGAAGTTCGATTGGGAAGAGGAGTATGTTGCCAATTCCGACGGCAACATCTTCCGAAACACGTTCCGCGACATCCGCGAAGCGGCGACTACGCTGGCCCCGCACGAGATCAAGTTTGAACACGAATGCTACGACGTCGGGCACCTTTATAACCTCAAATTCTGCATGGATCAGGGACTGTTCAAAGCACCTATCTTCATCCAGTTCGTCATGGGCATCCTTGGTGGGATCGGCGCGGATATTGACAATCTCGTGTTCATGAAGAAGACCGCAGACAAGTTGTTCGGCGACAGCTATCGCTGGTCGGTTCTGGCGGCCGGTTCGACGCAGATCCCGCTGGCGGTGACGGCAGCGCAGATGGGCGGGAATGTGCGTGTAGGGTTGGAAGACTCACTCTTTATATCGCGCGGGAAGCTGGCAGAGTCGAACGCGCAACAGGTTGCGAAGGTTCGTCGCGCGCTCGAAGAGCTAGGGCATGAGATCGCCACCCCTGCTGAGGCCAGGGAGGTTCTGGATCTCAAGGGCGGTGATCGGGTGAATTTCTGATCACCCAAATCGCGGTGACCCCGTGAGCTGAGGTTGAGAAATGCCCCCGACCAATCGCCTTTCGTCGGGGGTGTTTTGTATCCGTAAATTTTGACGCGCCATTATGGTGGGAGCCATCGGGGTGCCGGAACTTCAAACCCGCGGCAACCGCGCGGCGCGCCGTGTGTCCGAAGGCTTCAGTGCGTGGCTGCGCGCGACCTTTGGCACGGATGTAGCAACGGAAGCCGCGATTTATCGTCTGATGTTCGCGTCCGGATGGACATCTGCTTTTGCACCGGAATGGACCGCGCGATCGTTATCCTAGCGGCGCGAACCTGGCATCAAGAAGCAGCTTTCGCCGGACACGTCGATCATGAAAATCTATCGCAGGGCTATGCCCTTCATGGTGGCCGACGTGATCAAGATTGCGTTTTTCATCGCAGTCCCACTGCTGGTGACGCTCCTATCCGGTAGCGCCTGATAGAATTCAGACGAAACTATTGAAAATGATTTGAAATCGGTAGTGATTTGTAATCATATTTAGGCACGAAAGCTGATGATCTGTTTCGGTCTTTCGGCAGAAAATACGATAGGGAGGAATACCAGATGAAAACGCGTGCAGCGGTCGCTTTGGCCGCCGATCAACCTTTGGAAATCATGGAAGTAGAACTGGACGGTCCGAAGGCGGGCGAAGTCCTGGTCGAGATCAAGGCGACGGGCCTGTGTCACACCGATGAATTTACCCGATCAGGCGCGGACCCCGAAGGGCTGTTTCCCTGCATCCTGGGTCATGAAGGTGCAGGCGTTGTGCTTGAGGTGGGTGAGGGTGTGACCACGCTGAAGCCCGGCGATCATGTGATCCCGCTTTATACGCCCGAATGCCGCGAATGCCCGTCCTGCCTGTCGGGCAAGACCAACCTTTGTTCGGCGATCCGCAATACCCAAGGCCAAGGGCTGATGCCCGATGGCACGACCCGTTTCAAGATGCTGGATGGCACGCCGATTCACCATTACATGGGCTGTTCCACCTTTGCCAACCACACCGTTATGTCGGAAATCGCGCTGGCCAAGGTGCGTGATGATGCGCCGTTCGACAAGATTTGTTACATCGGTTGCGGCGTTACGACGGGCATCGGTGCCGTGATAAATACAGCGGGCGTTGAGATCGGCTCGACCGCAGCGGTCTTTGGCCTTGGCGGGATCGGTCTGAACGTCATTCAAGGCCTGCGCATGGCAGGCGCCGACATGATTATTGGTGTCGACCTGAACGACGATAAGGCCGAGATGGCGAAGAAATTCGGCATGACCCATTTCGTGAACCCGTCCAAGGTCGACAACACCGTGCAAGAGATCGTCAACCTGACCAAGCGCGGCGCCGACCAAATCGGCGGGGTGGATTATTCTTTTGACGCGACGGGGAACGTTCAGGTCATGCGCGATGCGCTGGAATGTTCGCATCGGGGCTGGGGCGTGTCTGTCATCATCGGTGTGGCGCCGGCGGGGGCCGAGATTTCGACCAGGCCTTTCCAGTTGGTCACCGGGCGCGTCTGGAAGGGCACGGCCTTTGGTGGCGCGAAAGGGCGTACCGATGTGCCGAAGTTCGTAGACTGGTACATGGATGGCAAGATCGAGATCGATCCGATGATCACGCACAAGCTGACCCTGGACGAGATCAACCACGGGTTTGACCTGATGCACGAAGGCAAGTCGATCCGCGCTGTTATTGAGTTTTGATGCCCAGTGGGATCGTTATGAATCGAAAAACCGGCGCCCTGTGAGGCGCCGGTTTCTTTTTGATCAGTGCACGCTGATGTCGATTTTCGAAAATCCGCGCAGCACGTTGATGATGTTGCGTTCGGTTTCGTGAACTTCGAACCCTTCTACACGCGGGCAAAGCGATTTCAGGATCGCGCTCATTTCAAGGCGTGCAAGGTTCATACCCACACAGGCATGTTCACCGTGGCCAAAGGCCAGATGGTCAGCGACCGACTCGCGCATGATGTCGAATTTTTCCGGCTCTGGGAATTTGCGCCCATCCCGGTTACCTGCCCCATAAAGCACGATCACACGGGCATCCTTGGGGATTGTCACATCCTCGATCTCGAACTCTTCCTTGGTATAACGAGAAAAGCCCTGGATCGGGCTTTCAAGGCGGAGCACCTCGTTGATGGCCTGTGGGATCAATGTGGGCTGTTCGCGCAACTTGGCCCATTGATCGGGATTGTTTGCGAACAACCAGACCGCGTTGCCGATTCCGAAAATCGTAGTGTCAAGCGAAGGCCCCAAGTAGTCCAGCGCCATGAGGCTCGCCTTTTCCATCGGGATCTCTCCGGCTTCGGCGGCGTCGTGCAGGCGTTCGGCCCAACCGCCGGGCACAAGCTTTCCGCGAACGCATTGGTTCAGCGCATAACCGACCATTTCCTCCAGAACGGGAAAGGCCGCTTCGGTTCGGGCATTCATCGGGCCGAAACACTGAAAGTTCGCCTCGGCCCAGATCATCATGCGTTGCCGTCCCTCTTCGGGCAGCCCGACGAGTTTCGACACAATGGTCAACGGCAAATGTTGTGCCAGCTCGGTCGCGGCGTCAAAGCGACCCTTGGCCACCAGTCGGTCAGCAAGGGTTTCGGCTTCGGCCTCGACCTCGGGGCGGACGGAGCGCAACTCTTTCGGCATCACAGGCTTGGCCAGAACCTTGCGCATGGCTGCGTGTTCGTCGCCGTCGGTACACAGCACGATCCCTTTCAATGCTTCGTTCATCGGATCGTTCATCATGACGCCTTCGTATGACACAAAAACATCCGACCGCGTCAGAATGGTCCGTACCGCATCGTATCGGGCAGAAACATACATATCGAGGTCTTCAAGATAGACGACCGGCCCCAGTTCGCGGATCTCATCATAGACGGGATAGGGGTTCATCAGATTTTCGTCTGAGTATAGATCGACGGACATCGATGGCGCCCGTTTTTTTGTGGTTGTCATTGGTCTTCCTCCCTTTTTTCGCGTGTTTCTTCAGGCTGCAACACCCTCCACGTGGACTGCTACGCAGCCCGCTCCTTCGCCGCGATCATGTCTTCTTGCGCTTGTGCCAAGCGATCAGATCCATGAGTTCCGGTGAAAAACTGTCGTATGCGGGAATTCCCGCCGTGCCGAGCGTTTGGCGAATTGCGACCATGCTGGACGGGTCGGTTCCGGTTTCGATGACCGAGGAAACGAACCCCGCAAAGGCCGGGCCAGGCTGTGGCTTGTCCGAAAGCGCAGGGTGAATGAACTCCAACCCATAAAAGTGGTGGTCCGCGTCCGGAACGCGCCCGATCATATGGGTGCCGCAATCCCTGCAGGCGTAGCGTTGAACGGACAGCGTCTTGTCCGCCGCGACAAGTTTTTCACCGCCCTTTACAACGGTGGCGGACCCGGCAGGAACGACCGCGATTTCAGCCAGAAGCGCGCCGTCGGGTTTCCAGCATTGCGAACACCCGCAAAGATGGTTGTGACGAATGGGCGCCTGAATTTCGATCTCGATCATAGCGGATGGGCAAGCGCAGCGAAGCGTGAAACTTTCGGGGGCGTCGGCAGTGGCATCGCGCCCGACAGATGGATGAATCTCGACATCGGCCTGTTCCATCGCTTCTGCGCGGGCCTTCAGATCGGCATTGAATTCTTCGTAAGCGGCGCGGCCATTGATCTTGATGCCGTCCCACATCTCTTCGACTGCCGCGCCTTCGAAGATCTCGAAATGACTTAGGTGTGTCTTTTGCCCGTTGCCCTGCGGGGTCAGCACAAAGACATGTTCTCCGCGGAACACGCCCGGCTCAGGCGCTTCGCTCAGCCATCGCAATTCGCGCGCGCCGACAATGCGGGTCAGCGTAGGGGATAGGGGAATGTCGGGTGTATTGGGTTGTTTCAGCGTGCCGGTGACGACCTCTCCGACAGTGGTCTTGCCTTGCAGATCGGGGACAAGCTTGCACCACTCGGGGTAGCGGTCGAGGTTGTCCATGATACTCCACACCGTTTGGGGTGCGGCATTGATTGTGATTTCGGTTTCTAGGACTGGCACGTCTGGATTTCCTTGCGCTTGACTGAAGTTGTCTTTTTTGCTGCATCCGGCGTCGGACGCTGAACACATGGCAGTACTCAGGCCCGTGCTGCGACGGATGGGATCGTTTGGGAGAGGTCGGCCTTCATGGCCTTTCGGGCGGCGACATGCGCCTTGGGATCATTGAAAGATTCGCGGCAGATCAGTTGATCGCCGTCATGGTGATCGAGCGAAAATCGGTCGGCGTCTGTGGGGCAGGGTACTTTGGCACAAGGAGCGGGCAGAAGGCCTGCAATCTGCAACTTTGCGCCGAATTGATCGGTCCAGAACCATGGTACTGCGATATATGGGGCTGTGTCCTTATCTGTGAGGACGGCGGCAAGATGGCGGGCTTGGTCAACAGCGCTTTGAACGCATTCAAGGCGGATGCGCCGCCCGTCGGGTAGGAGGAATGAACAGCAATCTCCGATCGCAAAGATCCCATTTTCAGATGTCTGAAGGTCTGGGGCGACAGCGATGCCGTTGTCACAGCGGATCCCTGCAGCATCGGCAAGTTCATCGTTCGGGATCGCGCCCACGCCAGCGACCACCAGATCCGCGTCAAGCGTTGATCCATCCGATAAGCCAAGCGCTTTGACCGCGCCGGTTTCTTCGATGACCTGCTCTAGTCCGGTTGATAACCGCACGTCGACACCATGCGATTGATGCAACCTTAGGAACCAGTCGGACATCGCCGATGAAACGGCGCGGCCCATCAGGCGTGGTCCGGCTTCGATCACCGTTACCTCGTGCCCGAGCTTGCGCGCCGCCGCGGCGAACTCAAGTCCGATGAAGCCGCCGCCGACAACCGCCACACGCCGTGGCCCGGTAAGAAGCGGGCGCAGCCTGTCGATATCCGCAACAGCCCGTAAATAGACCACGTTTGTCAGGGTATCAGGAAGTGTCGGCAGAATGCGGGGGCGGGTGCCGGTGGCAAGGACCAACTGACCGTAGGCGACAGAGCCAGCGGTCGTTTCAAGCTTCCGGTTCTCTTTGTCGATCGCGGTGACGCGCACACCGGTCATCAGTTGGACGTCCTGATCGGCGTACCAGTCCGGCGTTCGAAAAAAGAGGTCGTCGATTTCCGTCTGTCCGCCAAGAAAGGTCTTGGAGAGAGGCGGGCGGGAATAGGGCACGTGCGGCTCATCGCCAATCAATGTGATCTTTCCTTCGTGCCGCGCTGCACGTAGTGACATGACAAGTTGGGCGGCAGCCTGTCCGGCACCAACGATGACGATATCGGAGCCGGATGCCATCGCTTACATCTCCTCTGGCACTCGGACGACAATGCCGTCGATCGCGTCGGACATCCGGATTTGACAGGACAGGCGCGACGCTTCGGTGCGGTCGGCCGCAGTTTCGTCGAGCATCGCGTCCTCGTCATCTGACATTTCAGTCAGCCTTCCAGGGGCGGATTCAACAATGACATGGCATGTGGCGCACATAGCAGAGCCGCCGCATTCACCAAGGATTTCGACGATCCCATTTCGGACCGCGCCTTCCATAAGGCTCTGGCCATCGCGCAGTTCAAGTGTACGCTCGGTTCCGTCAGGAAGAATGTAAGTAGCTGTAGGCATTGTCTCTCCGTCAGTGAATTTGCACCCGGCACGATGCGAGGCCATGCAGGACGTTGTTTATGAAGGGTTTTGTTTCGATCAATTCGAACCGGTTCACACGCTGTAGCAATTCTGTCAGCAGCGCCCGGATTTCGAGGCGGGCAAGGTTCTGGCCGACGCAATTGTGTTCGCCCAGACCAAAGCCCAGGTGATCATTGCTGTCTTCGCGCAGGATGTTGAACTTGGTCGGGTCGCCCCATTTGCGTTCATCGCGGTTGGCCGATCCGTAGGACACGATGACCCGGCTGCCGGCTGGTAGGGTGACGCCGCCGATCTCTACATCATTAGCGACGTAGCGTGAGAAATTCTGGATAGGACTTTCCAGCCGCACCGCTTCGTTGATCGCCGAGGCGATCAGGGCGGGGTTGTCTTTCAGCTTTTGCCACTGTTCGGGATGCTGGGAGAATAGCCAGACAATCCAGGTGGTCGCAAAAATCGTCGTGTCGAGCGATGGGCCCATATAGTCGTTCATCATGAACGGCGCGTCTTCTAGGCTAACCTCACCACGATGCGCCGCGTCCCAGATCATTTGTGCCCAGCCGTCTTTCTTTAGTTTGCCGGGGACACATTGGGTGAAGGCGTATTCGACCATCTCTCCGACGATCGGCATGGCTTCTTGTGTGCGTTTGGCATTTTCCGGTCCGAAGCAGTCGAAATTTGCAGGGGCCCATTCCAGCATCCTTTCGCGACCCTGTTCGGGCAGACCAACGAGGTCCGATACGATGGTGACGGGTAGGTGCTGCGCCAGTTCGGTCGCCGCATCAAAGCTGCCCTGATCGCATAGGCGCGTGACCAGCGATTTCGCTTCGTCCGAGACGCGCGACCGCAACTGGCTAAGCGCCTTGGGCGTCACGGGGCGTTCGATGACCTTGCGCAAAGCGTCATGGCGGGGCGGGTCGGAACACAGCAGCCCACCTTTGAGCTTTTGGTTCATATCGTCGTTCATCGTGACGCCGCCCGCAGAAGAATAGTTTTCCCAATCCGACAGGGCCTGCCGCGTTTCCGCGTATCTGGGCAGCATATAAAGATCATACGCCTCAAGCCAGATAACGGGCCCCGCATCGCGTAGCTGCTGATAAAGCGGATAGGGGTTTGCAAGATGCTCTTCGTCGAACAGGCGTGCGTCAGAGACGACAGCGCCCTTAGCGGGATTAGTCATTGGGTGGTCCTTTGAATGCTGCCGGGCGGTCTCGGGAGAACCACCCGGCTACTGAGGATCGTCAGCTAAGAAGCGTCAGGTCGCCGGTAAGCGGAATGTCAGGCGCAGCGGTGTTGTCGACGATCGCCAGATCGTAGGGAAAATCGCCGCCCCGCTTCCATTGGCCACCAACAAGCGGCGTGACAGATACGTTTCGAACCGGATTGGTTGTTGCACCGTTCCAACTGACCTGCCCCACGATGGATTCATAATTCGTGGCTGCGATGGCGTCGCGCACCGCCTCTGGATCTTTGGGGTCGCCCGCGCGTTTGAGCGCATCGATGGCGACTTCGATCAAAGCATGCTTAAAGCCCAACGGCTGGGTCCACTGACGCCCGGTCGTGCTTGTGTAAGCGGCGCAATACTCTGCGGCACTGCTCCCCGTCAGCCCCGAGGAGAAGGGGTGCCCAGGCGACCACCAGACTTCGGTGGTGATGCCTTCGCCGGTGTCACCGAGGGATTCGACGGCCGCAGGGAAGAGCATCGCCTTGGCAATCGTGCAGAACTTGAGCTGATCGCGCAGGCCTTGCTGCGCAGCCTGATTCCAGAAGGTCGCGAAGGCTGGTGGTGTAACAGCCCCCGTCACGATCTCAGCGTTCGAGCTGCGGAAATCAGAGATAAAACCAGATAGGTCCTGAGCACCCGGATCCATAAGACCGGGAAGGGACAATTCATATCCGGCAGCCTTCATTGGCGCAGGGAAGCCAAGTTTGGGATCGGTCAGGGCAATGCCTTCGACGTCATTGGCAAACAGCCCGCCGACGTTATTGTTGGTGTCCGCCTGATCCCACATATTGGTGAACACGCCGACCAAGTCGTTCAGCCCCCAAAAGAAGTGATAGGTCCAGTCGAACCCTTGTGCCGGATTACCGCCGCGCCCGAAGAAGTGGGCTTCCCATGGGGTGTCGGTCGTAATGCAGGGCACCTCGTTCAACTCGGCAATATCGGCGACAGGGTTCGTTGTATCCCCGGTGGACGAGGCAAGGATGATGTCAACTTCGTCTCGCAGGATCAGATCCGAGGCGACCTCGCTCGTACGGTTGGGATTTGACTGGCTGTCGCGCACAAGGATTTCGACATCGTAGGTCGATCCGCCAGACTGGATGCCGTTGGACAATGCGGCCTGAACCGTATCGATGACAAAGCTATCTGCTTCGCCAAAAGCGGCCAAGGGGCCGGTCTGAGGACTTACAAAACCAAGCCGAAGCTTACGGTTCGCGGCAATTGCCGGGGCGCCAAGTCCGGATCCGACCAGTGCGGTCGTCGCTGCGCCATATTTCAAAATATCCCGACGGGACGGCGAGCGGAGCCTGCGAGGCCCCGAGAAAATTGATGTCATTGTATCCTCCCATGATCCCCAAATCCTCACTGCCAAGGTTCCTCCAAACCCTAATAGTGATGAGGTATCAAAAGTGAGGCTAAATCAGGTTTAGAAACCTGTCAACGGTTTTGACCTCCCTTTCCCAGAGTAGTAAGATGCTGAAAATCACGTAAGGACGGCAAACCCCACAATGACTAGGGTACAGAAACGGCAGGTGCGCACGCGGGCCACCTTGCTGAAAGCAGCGCATGAACTGATGTCGAATCAGGGAATTGATCCGACGACAATTCAGCAGATCACGGCTGAGGCGGATGTCGGATTCGGCACCTTCTATAATTACTTCCAGTCAAAAGATGAAATCGCCGAAAAGGTTCTGGACTGTGTGATCCATAACCTTGGCGTTCGGAACCGTCAGGCTAATTTGGATGCAGGCGTGACCGATCCTGTGGCTTTCATCGCGTTTTCCGTCCGTCTTACTGCGCGCGAAATGCTAACCGACCCGATGTGGCGCTGGTGGTTGCGCCGGACTGATCTGATGGTCCGTCGAATGAACTTTGGGTTCCGTACATTTGGGATGGCCGACATGGAAGCAGCGCAGAGCGCCGGTGTTCTCGACCTGCCTGATGCGAATATCGAAATTACCTGGTCTTATCTGAACTGGCTGCTTGCGGGCACGGTCACTGACATCATCGAAGGCGTTGCCCCGCCCGAAGCCGAAGCGACAATGACACAATCCATCATGCGGGTCATGGGCGTTGATCCTGTCCTTGCCGCAAAGGTTGCCCGCGCGGAGCTGCCGCCTTATCCGGATCTCGAAGTTGATTTCCGATTTTCGGTCGACGATCAGTTCGACAAAAAGGTTGCCAGTTAACCGGCACCCAGACATTACCAACTTGTTTGCGCCGGTATGAAAGCTGCCTGGGGCGCGTCTGTAAGGCGGCCATTTCGAGAGCGTAGCTGTCCCAGAGGCGGAAAGCATCGGTTCTGGCGTGACGGTATGAATGCCCGTCGTCAGAGTTTTTGGACCCAATGGCGACCTAAACTATGAGAGAGTTTTGCTCATCTGGTTGGTTTGATTCTGCGGCGCGTTGCCTGTGATGCAAGCGTCGCGTTTCGAGTGCCTTTCGTTTGATCTTTTCCACTGCCCGGCAGGGTTATGCGTAGCATGATCCCGAGAGGGACGTTGCTGTAGAATGGCTTTGTCGCGTCCGAAGTAGACGTCAGCGGGTGTGACGCTATTGATGCTCTCGTGATACCGCTGATGGTTGTAGTGGTCGACGAAGGCTTCGATCTGAGCTTCAAGATCACCTGGCAGGAAGTAGTTTTCCAGCACGATGCGGTTCTTCAAGGTTTGGTGCCACCGTTCTGTTGACCGGCAGGGTATTGCGCAGCAATGTCCCGAGAGGTGATCTTGCCTTGGGTCTGAGGGTAATAAGGCGCACCGCGAGAATGCTTCATGCCCTTGTCCTGCAACCACTTCGCCAAGTCACCGGAGACGTAACCGGATCCGCTATCGCTGAGCAGACGTGGCTTGTGGACGACGTGAACCTGCTCACAGCCGGATGCCTGCAATGCGAGGCCCAGTGTGTCCGTCACGTCTTCAGCCCGCATGTTCCCCTCTCGGGATATTGCTGCGCATTACCCTGCCGGGCAGTGGTAGCATAGCTTCCAAGAGAGGATGTAGCGACTGTAATCGTCAAGAACCGTGCTAAGATAGAACCAGCCCCGTCCCAGCACTTTGATGTAGGAGAGGTTGTCCTGCATTTTAGACCAGTTTGCAGCCCTGTTAAGATGGATCAGGGTTTCATTTAGGCTGCTAATCTCATTGGTTCAGTTTTGCTGGCATAGGCCTCATCGGGGGTCAATACGCCGCAGCTCTGCCGATATAGCATGGATCATCGCCCTCGCCATCTGCCGGTCCCCGCGCAGTTTGATCGACGTCTCCGCCCCCAAGGCGCGACCGCGCCAGCCGGTTTGCGCCGCCCCAAGCGGTTGCCCCGGAACAAGGCTGGCAGCAGCGATGGATAGTAGTCTTCGGCGCGAAATCATCAGGCGCGCTCCTTCTTGGATTTGAGGATCAGGGGCACGCATTGCGTGTCGTCGTTGTAGATCGAGACGCAATCGAGGCAGCCAAAGCATTCGTCATAGCGGATCTCACCGGTCTTGGTGATGGCGCCGTAGTTGCATTTGACCCGACATAGCTGGCAGGGGCTGCCGCATTCATTGCGCCGCGCGATCCAGTCGCGCCCGCGCACAAGTCCGCCAATCGCCATAAGCGCCCCCAGCGGGCAGACGTAGCGGCAGAACCCTTTGAACAACACCGTCGCAACCGTCAGCCAGAACACGCAATAGGCGACATAGTACCATTCGCGCCGGAAATAGGTCGAAATCGCGGTCTTGAAGGGCTCGACTTCGGCGGCCTTGTCCATGGCCGAGGGCACCAGAAGGGTCAAGATGACCAGTGCGAACAGCACACCATATTTCACCCATTTCAGGCGTCCGTCCCACTTGGGCGAGGGGTTAATCTGGGGCAGGCGCAGCCAGCGACCGATGTGGTGCAGGAATTCCTGAAGAGCGCCGAAGGGGCACAGCCAGCCACAAAACAGCCCGCGCCCCCAGAGGAAAAAACCAAGCGCGGCCACGATCCAGATCAGGATCGAGAAGGGATCGTAAATCAAGAACCCGAGGCTCTGCCCCGCCGTGCCCGCTCGCAACGCACCAAGCGGTGTCACGATAGACAGTTGCCCCTGTCCATACCAACCGATGAGCGCAATGGTGCAGGCCAGAACGCCAAGCCGGACCGGCGTGTAGGCGCGCAGGCTTGCCAGCCGATCAAGGCGCACCAGCAACACAGCGACCAGCGCCAACAGGCCCATCGCCAAGGCCGTCATATCCAGCCACCGTTGCTCGATCGCGCTGATCCACGCGGGCACGATCCGGGGCGGTTCTGGGGTGACAAAGAAACGGGGCGGGGCGGCGTATGTCGTCGTCAATGACGTGGTGCCGACCTTGGGCTGGATGAAACCTATTTCACGTTTTGCCTCCAGCGCCAGCTCCCATGGTTCAATCGGGTTGAACCCCGCGCGCCGATCCGTGCGCAGCACCATCGCCGTCCCGTCTTGCGGCGCGTCGGGCACCAGTTCCACCAAGAGATCCGCGTCCCGCAATGCAAAGGGGAAAGCGCCCTGTTTGGCGGAGATCAAGGAGGGCACAGTGTTGCGGATGAAATCCTCTGTGACCAGCCCATGCCGCGCCGTTTCAATCAATAGGATCGGCTCGTCATCGGGGTAGATTTGATAGAAATCGTCCATCTCAGCGAGCGTGTCCTTGGACAGAACAGCCCGCGCCACCGATGGCGGCCCGAGATCGACAATCCACAGGTCAAGGTAAGGCGCGTTCGGCTGTGCCAGAGCCTGCGGATCCTGTCCGGCAAAGATCGTTCCCGCAAAGGCTTCCTCCACTTCAGCATTGGTGATGATGGTGCGCGAAGCGATGCCTTCGCGTACAAGATCATCCCATGTCAGGCTCTCTTCGACCGTGGGGTCGGGCCGCGCGGGCGGGCCTGCGGCGATCCCTTGCATCCGTTCGCGCGCCACCTCCTTGACCGCTGCAAGCAACGTCTCATTGGCAATCCGCACGCTGGCCGTCGCGGTGGACACCCCGTCGAGATAGGTCAGGGCCGAGGCCTCCTGATCCTTTGCGCTGCCAAAAGGATTGCCCACGACGAATGGTTCGGTGATCGATTGGCCCGCGTATTGGTCCAAAAACGCCTGAAATCGTGCGTCGCCCAGTCCCGCCACGAACATCGGCTCGAAATGATCGACGATTTTGACGTCGATAAAGCGGGCGTCATGATCGATCATCACCAACATGTCGATCGGGGCACCAGCAAATCCCGGCAAGGGCGCGATTGGTCGGGTTTCAAAGACATAGCCGGCCTCGACACCCGTGTAAGAGATCAGACTATAGACGCCATCTTGTGACACCTGCTCACCAAGCGCATACCCCACCGGAAGATAAGCCGCGATCTGCTCGGGCGTTAGGGGCGGGTCTGTCGGGGCGGCCTGTGCTGGGGTCAACAGGACAACGCTTTGAAGTATCAGCAAAAATAGGAGGTTGCGCATGATCCCTTAGCCCCGCAGCTGCAGGGAATCTCCCTGCCGGATTGTGCCAGCCTGCACGGCAACCGCATAAATTCCGGCGCAGGGGAACGCCCCGATCCCCAGCAGATCCAGTCGGTTGGTCTCTGAGATGGCGCGCAAAACACGGGTGTCTTCGCTAAGGCCCGCGGTTGGGCGCGTGGTCATGACACATCGCGGCGCAGGCATCGCAAAGGCAATCACCGCCTCACCAAGGGCACCCGTTCGGCCAACCCACTGATTTTCAGGAAGTCCTTGCGCTGTTTCCTCCACCAACAGGTTCATACGAAACCGTTCGGCGGTGATGCTTGAACCTTGCACCGCACTGCGCAGTGCGCTCAACGTGCCAGAGGTTATCACCGACAGCGGGAACAGATCCTGCAAGGAATGCGGCCCCAAAGGCGGCTCTTGCCCAAGCGCGCGAAACAGACTGCTGCCGAGCGGTTGCGGCACGACGACATCGCGGTTGCCCGCGGGGTTCAAGTTTGGAAGGTCAGGGTGATATTGATCCACGACGAAATCATCCGGCGCACCACTGATCAAGCGCAGCTCGCGTCCAAAGAACGCCGACAGCGATGCGTTCGCCCCCGCCGACAAGCTATCCACCGTCCGCCCGTTGGGGAGGGTAATTTCCACGTTGGGCAAAGCGCCATCCAAGACCTCGCCTCGCGCCGGCTCTTTCTCAAACCGTGCGTGACAGGCCATCAGGTCGGGAAACAGCCGGACAGACTTGGCACTCGCCACCTTGCCCGTCTCAACATCCAGCAAGGCCAAAGCCCGATCCCCAACCAGCCCCGCGGTCGTTATCTCCGCCTGCGCGACCCTCTCGCCACCCATGGATTGGATGGGGAATCTCCAAATCTGCGTTATCTGTCCCGTTGCTTGCGTCACGTTGCTTTTCCTCGCCATGGTTTCGAAGAACAAGCCATCACGGCCGCGCCGATGTGTGAGATTCACGCCAAAACTTTGCAAAATCTTTGCAAAAACTTACTGTAAAATGCGGTATCCGATACCGCGCACCGTTTCGATCATCTCAGGCCGGTCCCTGTCTGGATCTAGCTTGCGTCGGAGGTTTATGATGTGTTGGTCCAAAGCACGCGAATTGGGCATGTAGTCCCGTCCCCAGCCTTCATCGTATAGCTCGTCCCGCGTCACCACCGCGCCGCCGCGGGCCATCAAAAGCGCAAGTATCTTCGTATCCCGCTTGCTCAGGCGAATTTCGCGCCCGTCACAGAGCGCGCGAAATTGGTCTGGCGAAAATTCGAACCTGGGTGTCTTGGGGCTTCGTTTGCGGCGAAATAGAACCGCAGCACCCAAACACGCAGCCATCGCCAGCAGCGCCAAAGCGACTTTCCACCAAGGAAATGCAGGCCGCGCGCCAAGAGAGGCAATCCCGATTTGCGCGGCCAAAGCTGATCGATCATAGACCAGGCAAGCGGCCGGTTTGCTTTGGCAATACAGGATCCGCCGCGCGTCAAGACCGAATGAGGTCCATCCCGCGTGGTCGAGCCCCGCCCTGAACGCACCGATCGCGGCCAGATCACTTGGCCCTAGCTCGCCCTTTAAGGGGCTGAATGCGTCAGGTAGCGGATACAAGACCTCTCCTGCACCGCCCCAAAACGCCGCTTGTTCCAACGCCTCCTGTTCGGCGATGCGCACACCAATCAATTCGCGTTGTGCAAGCAACGCGATCAGATCAGACACATCTTTTCGAGCTTGCCTGCTTGCCTCATTCCAGGCCCCCGGCATGACATACAGGAGTGCCGCCATGATTACGCCACCGAGAGCTGTGAGGATCCATCCACGTTTCATGTCGGGATTTTGCATGACATCGAAAGTTACCAGAAATAGGCAATTCGTACAATCAATGGAAACCTTGGGGTCTGGGGGGCAACAGATTTTTAGTTAAGCCGTTGCGTCGCACTCTACCAGACGAGCACAGGGTCGAATGTTCCGCTTCGCGCCCTCCGTGATGAGCGCCAGTTCCCTAAAGGCACGCTCCCGATGCACGCATCAGATGACTGCCGCTCAAACCCCAGCTCGCGGCTCGAGGTTGTGCCAATGTTCGTTTGGTGGAAGCGACTTTGCGCGCTGAGAGGGTTGATCACGACAAACCGGACCGCGGCGTTTATCAGCGGTCTATTCGGTGTCACCGCATGACATCAGAAGATGACAGGGCGCGCGCCTGAACCTATCCGCCTAGCGCAACCATCCCATTCGCCGTCCGATTACGATCAATTCGCCCAAGGCAATCACGCCATCAATCAACCAAATGGCGGGAAATGCCGCACGGAGCATGGCAACAAACATCAGCATCATGGCGATTTGGACAAGGCACGCGGCAATGAAGGGCCCACGATCGGCGAGTTGCAATGCGCCCGTAACGATCATCACCGCCCCCACAAGAGGAATAACCCAGACCGCGCCGGTCAGAGCGAAATCGCTCAGCAGGGCGAGGGGACCGTCAGCATTGGCGCGTTGCGCGGCGATTAGCACCACATAAGGATCTTCCAGATATGGGAAGAACTTCGAGATACCGGCGACAAGGAACATGGCACCGATCAGCCGCTGGAGAATCTGGGCTGCGCGGCTCACGCGTCCGCAGCCTTGTTGTGAAATGTCTCACCCAGCCGATGCGTGCCTGTCGCTGGTGCGGTGATATCATTCTGCATGACTGTCGAGAGGAAGGCGAGCGCGGTGTAAAGCTTCTTGTTGAAGGGCTTGATTGCCGCAAGGAACAGGCCAGTCATCCAGCCGGGCACATGGGTGATCTTGACCGGCTTGCCAAGTGCTTCGCAGGCGAGCGCGTCAATCTGGTCGTAGGTCAGCGTTTCCGGCCCGCCGGCTGAACATTCGTGCTCCATTTGCGTGAAAGCATCGATGTACCGGTTCGCCAGATCGGCGCCGTGAATGGGGTTGATCCGGTTCTTTCCGGCCCCGAATACATAGACCCTGCCGCCACGCGCCATTTTTAGAAAATCGAGCATGTCGTTGAAAAAGCCGGTTGCACGCGCAACGGTGTAATCAAGGCCGGACTTGGCCAGATCGTCGGCAAAGGCTTCGCGCGCCGCGACGAGGTCGACATGGCAGGTCAGTTCCGGTCGGACCACCGAAATGAAGACAAATTTCCGGGCCCCAGCCCGAACGGCAAGGTCCAGCACCGACTTGTTCGCACCGTAGTCGACATCCCAGTACCCAACCTTGTCGGTCTGACGGGTGATGCCGAGAGAGGAAAACACATAGTCGATACCATCACAAAGACCGGTCAGCGTAGCCGGATCGGTCGCCTCGCCCAGAAAAACTTCGTCCGGCTGATGAGCAGCCCAGTCAAATGCATCGGGGCGCCTTGACAAGGCACGCACCCAAAACCGCGCAGCTTAAGCTGCTCGACCATATGGCGACCAAGATAGCCGGTTGCGCCAACCACAAGCACACGTTTCATATCGGATTCCTTTTTCGACCACTTGGACTATTTTGTATCGTTTGATCGCAAGGCCAAGTCCGATAGTTCAAATGAAGGGAAAAGGAAATTTCATGCCCAAGATTGTCGATAGGGAAGCGCATTCACATGCACTGGCGCAAAAGGCCGCTGAGGTCTTCATGGAGCAGGGTTTTGGGAATGTCGGGATGCGCGATATTGCGGCAGCGCTCGGCCTGTCGAAAAGCGCACTCTATCATTATTTTCCCAGCAAACAGGCGCTGTTTGTGGCTGCGAGCGCCGCGGCAACGCAAAGGTCGGTTGCCCCGTTCCGGCCGCCGGAAGAGCGAGAGCCTTCTATCGCAAGCAGGGTCGAGAGCATCTTGGCTAGTGTCCGAACGCTGGATGGCGATTTCAAAGGCGAAATGACCCTTCTTGCCGACTACCTGCGGCCGTTGACGCAGGATCAAATCAGAAACGACCCTGCGATGATTGCCGCGAATGCCACTTATCTGTCGGCGATAGAGGCCATCGTCGGTTCCGACGCCGCTGCGCCGGTGCTGTTCGCGTGTTACGGATTTCTGCTGCAACGCATGTTCGACGGCGGCGTCACGCCGTTCGAAGACTTGGCGAACAGCGTGACGCGCATCCTGAGTAATTCCGCATAACACGCCGGCGCAGCCTGTAAGGACGATAAACCATATGCTTGCGCCAAGGTTTCAGGCCGACCCGCTCCGGCTGCGGCCGACCGACCTCTGTCACCCTAGCATCATTAACTTGAACCGTCGGGTACAGAAAAAGGCGATACACCCAGATATTTTACATAAACTTCATTATACGTATCTGACGCCGTTTCGTGTCATGGTGCATTGTCGACAACTACCACACGCCCTAGTAGCGTCCGCAACACCAACTACCCGGAACTGCATGCAAATTGGTCCTCTATCTCTAAGCACCGATTTTCGACCTTTCTGCACCTTCACCTCCGAATGTAACATATATCGCGTGGCGATATT
>NZ_BAABWS010000009.1:0-16130 GCF_040371945.1 Litorivita sp. NS0012-18
CCACTACCGTCATCCCTTGCCCTTGCAGAACTTCAACCTGCCGAAGCTTCGATACGATATCTTCAGGTTTCTCTCGTTTCCCAGCCATAACTGATCCTCCAATTTACAGGACATTCTATCCCAGTTGGTGGACCACTTTCAGGGGGCTATTCCACGCGCGTCGCCCTGCTCCATCTGCGCCAGTTTGAGCAAGATCCGGCGCAGGGTGTCTTGGTCTTGCGCGGTAAAGGGCGCCAGCAGGGTTTCGTTATAGCGCTGCGCCTGCGCGACGAGATCGTTAAAGGCGGCCTGCCCCTTGCGCGTCAGGCTCAGCAAATCCTGACGGCGGTCGCTTTGCATCTCCTCGCGCAACAAGAACCGGCGCGCTTCGAGGGCGGCCACCGCGCGGCTGACCTTGGTTTTATGGATCTGGGCCTTGGTGCAGATCGCCGTCGCGGTCAGCGCGCCGTAGCGCCCCAAATGGAACAACACGCGCCATTCGGTGCGCAGCATGCCGTAATTGGCCTTATAGTATTTTTGAAACCCCAAACTGGTCGCTTCGGCGGCCTGATTGAGCAGATAGGGCATGAAATCAGCCAAAGCGAAGGGATCATTTTGCGTCATAGGCGCAGATAAATGGTTGTTAGTTACAAAAGCAACCAATATCCCGAGAGCAACCCAGAGGAGGAAAATCCGATGAACACTGTCCCGCGCCCGCATGGATTGCAAACTGCCGCCAGCCCTGTTGGAACAACGCCGGACTATATGCCCGGTTTTGGGAATGATTTCGAAACCGAGGCCCTGCCCGGTGCCTTGCCGCAGGGCATGAACAGCCCGCAAAAATGCAACTACGGGCTTTATGGCGAGCAACTGTCCGGCACCGCCTTTACCGCGCCGAGCCACCAGAACGAGCGCACATGGTGCTACCGCATCCGCCCCTCGGTCAAACATTCGCATCGCTATACGCGCATCGATCTGCCCTATTGGAAATCCGCGCCCCATGTCCTTGAGGATGTGACCAGCCTTGGCCAATACCGCTGGGACCCTTTGCCCCATGCGCAGGAGCCTTTGACGTGGCTGACCGGCATGCGGACCATGACCACGGCGGGGGATGTGAACACCCAAGTCGGCATGGCCACGCATATCTATCTGGTCACGCAAAGCATGCAGGACGCCTATTTCTATTCGGCCGATTCCGAAATGCTGGTGGTGCCGCAAGAGGGGCGTTTGCGGTTTTGCACCGAATTGGGTGTCATCGACATCGAACCGCAGGAGATCGCGATCCTGCCGCGCGGTCTGGTTTATCGGGTCGAGGTTCTGGAGGGGCCGTGCCGCGGTTTTGTCTGTGAAAACTACGGACAGAAATTCGAATTGCCCGGACGCGGGCCGATTGGTGCCAATTGCATGGCCAACCCGCGCGATTTCAAAACGCCGGTCGCCGCCTTCGAGGACCGCGAGACCCCTTCAACCGTCACCATCAAATGGTGCGGGCAGTTCCATGAAACCCGCATCGGCCATTCGCCCTTGGACGTGGTGGCGTGGCATGGCAATTATGCGCCGTGCAAATACGATCTGAAAACCTATTGCCCCGTGGGCGCGGTGCTTTTCGATCATCCCGACCCGTCGATTTTCACGGTGCTGACCGCGCCTTCGGGGGTTCCGGGCACGGCGAATATCGACTTTGTGCTGTTTCGCGAACGCTGGATGGTGGCCGAGGATACCTTCCGCCCGCCGTGGTATCACAAGAACATCATGTCCGAATTGATGGGCAATATTTACGGCCAATATGATGCCAAACCCAAAGGATTTGTTCCGGGCGGGGTGAGCTTGCACAATATGATGTTGCCGCATGGGCCGGATAAAACCGCCTTTGAGGGCGCATCGAATGCCGATCTGAAGGCCGAAAAACTCGACAACACCATGTCGTTTATGTTCGAGACGCGCTTCCCGCAGCATCTGACCCGCTTCGCCGGTGTCGAGGCGCCGCTTCAGGATGATTATATCGATTGCTGGGAGAGCCTCGAGAAGAAATTCGACGGCACGCCGGGGCGCAAATGAAGCTTTATTCCTATTGGCGCTCGACCACCTCTTTTCGGGTGCGCGCAGCCTTGAACCTCAAAGGCGTGGCCTATGAGATTGTGCCTGTTGATCTGGCCGCTGGGGCGCAGCGGCAGGCGTCGTTTCGCGCCCTCAATCCCAGCGCGGGCGTGCCGGCGCTGGTGCTGGATGACGGCAGCGTCTTGACGCAATCCTTGGCGATTATCGACTATCTCGATGCGCTGTGGCCCGCGCCGCGATTGCTCCCCGCCGATCCGTTGGCCCGCGCGCGGGTTCTGGCGATTGCCCACGGCGTGGCGCTTGATATCCATCCGGTCAATAACCTGCGCGTTCTGGCGGCCCTGTCTGACCGCTTTGGCGCCGATGAGGCGCAAAAGACCCAATGGATGCGCCATTGGATGGCCGAAGGCTTTGCCGCTATCGAGGCGCAGCTTGCCCATGCCACCCTCTTTGCATTCGGCGATGACCCCGATTTGGCCGATCTTTGCATCACAGGCCAATGTTTGAATGCGGACCGCTGGGGCCTGCCTTTGGACCCCTATCCGCGCATCGCGCAAATCCGCGAGGCCTGCATGGGCGTCGCGGCGATCCGCGCCGCCCATCCCGACGTTCAACCAGACCGGAAAGACCCCTCATGACCCTTCTTCGTTCATGGCTCGACAGCGCCAATAGCCCCGATACCGATTTCCCGCTGGCCAACCTGCCCTATGGCGTCTTTTCCGTCGGCGAGGGCGATCTGCGCTGCGGCGTGGCCATTGGCGAGCGGATTTTGGATGCCACCGGATTGGAGGCCGCAGGGATTTTGCGCGCCGATCCGGATGCCGATGTGCTCGACGTGCCCTATTGGAATGACTTCATGGAGCTTGGTCCCAAAGCGTGGGACCGCTACCGCAAGGCACTTGGCGCGCTTTTGGCCGAAGGGGCCGATGAGACCCTGCGCGATGCCTGCATGACCTATTCGGTGCCCATGGCCGAGGCGGATTTGCACATGCCCTTCCGCGTCAGCGAATATACCGATTTCTATGCGGGCAAGCAGCACGCGCAAAACGTCGGCGAGATGTTTCGCGGTAAGGAAAACGCGCTGCCGCCGAACTGGCTGTCGATCCCGATCGGATATAACGGCCGCGCCTCGTCTGTGGTGGTGTCGGGCACCGATGTGACGCGCCCTTGGGGGCAACTCAAATCCCCCGATGAGGCCCTGCCGCGGTTTGCCCCCTGCGCGCGGTTCGATATGGAGCTTGAGCTAGGCGCGATTGTCGGCACGCCCTCGCACGGCATGGTCAGCGTCGCGCAGGCAGACGAGATGATCTTCGGCTTTGTGCTGCTCAATGATTGGTCGGCGCGCGATATTCAGGCGTGGGAATACCAACCGCTTGGTCCGTTCCAAGCCAAGGCCACCGCCACCACCATCAGCCCGTGGATCGTCACCCGTGCGGCGCTGGAGCCCTTCCGCACCCCCACCCCGCCGCGCGATCGGGCGCTTTTGCCCTATCTGGACGAGCCGCGGGCGATGAATTTCGACATCGACCTGTCGGTCACCTTGGCCCCTGCAGGCGGGCAGGAGACCACGATCTGCCGCACCAATGCGCGCGAGCTTTACTATTCGAGCGCGCAGCAGCTTTGCCATCACACCACCAGCGGCTGCCCGATGCGGGTGGGCGATCTGCTCGGCTCGGGCACCATCACCGGCGCGGCCAAGGAGGCGCGCGGCTCGCTGTTGGAACTCAGCTGGGGCGGGGCGGAGCCGATCACATTGGCGGGTGGGCAGAGGCGCAGCTTCCTCGAAGACGGCGACCGGCTGACGCTTTACGGCGCGGCGCAGGGCGCGGGGTATCGCATCGGATTTGGCGCCTGTTCGGGCACCGTCTTGCCCGCGCCTGCCGATCCGATGGCGTGATAATACACAAGACAAAACAGATACTTACCAGAAAGCAGGACGAAATGGCCAAAGCATTCGCATCGCAAGGCGACATGGAAGACAAGAAAATCAGCTTCACCCAGATCGGCGAGGGGCTTTATGCCTTTACCGCCGAGGGAGACCCCAACACCGGCGTGATCATCGGCGACGACAGCGTGATGATCGTCGAGGCGCAGGCCACGCCGCGCCTTGCGCGCATGGTGATCGAAAAGGTCCGCGAGGTCACCGACAAACCGATCAGCCATGTGGTCATGACCCATTATCACGCGGTGCGCGTTTTAGGTGCTTCGGCTTATGGCGCGCATGAAATCATCATGTCGGATGTGGCCGCCGCCATGGTCGAAGAACGCGGCCAAGAAGATTGGGACAGCGAATTCGGACGTTTCCCGCGTCTCTTCCAAGGCCATGAAGAAATCCCCGGTCTGACCCGCCCGACGACGACGTTTTCCGACCGCATGACCGTCTATTTGGGCAAGCGCCGCGTTGATATCATGACCTTGGGCCGTGCGCATACGGCGGGGGATGCGGTGGTTTGGGTGCCGGACCAAGAGGTGATGTTCACCGGCGATATCGTCGAATATCACTCGGCCTGCTATTGCGGGGACGGGCATTTTGGCGACTGGCTCGACACGCTGGAAAACATCGCCGCCTATGAGCCCAAATCCATCGCACCAGGGCGCGGGGATGCCTTGATCGGCGAGGAGATGGTCGAAAAGGCCATCCGCTCTACCGCCGATTTCGTCGAAAGCACCTATAAGCCTGCGGCGCGCGTTGTGGCGCGCGGCGGCACGCTCAAAGAGGCATGGGATGCGGTGCGCGCCGAGTGCGACCCGAAGTTTTCCGATTTTGCCATCTACGAGCATTGCCTGCCGTTCAACGTGGCGCGCGCCTATGACGAGGCGCGCGGCATCGACACGCCGCGCATCTGGACCGCCGAGCGCGACCAACAGATGTGGGAGGCCCTGCAAGGGTAACCGAAGCCATGATCGCCCCCCGATACCAGACCGCCTTTCGCCTCTATCCCTATGCCAAGGTCGCGCAGCAAGAGGCCCCTGCCCCGACCCGTCACCGCGTTGTGATCGTCGGGGGCGGGCCGATTGGCATGGGTCTGGCCTTGGACCTCGGGCGTCGGGGCATCGAATGCCTTGTGCTTGACGATCATGACGGCGTCGGCATGGGCAGCCGCGCGATCTGTTTTGCCAAACGCACGCTCGAGATTTGCGACCGTTTGGGGTGCGGTGAGCCGATGGTGGAAAAGGGCGTGGTGTGGAACGTGGGGCGGGTGTATCGCGGCGAAGAAGAGGTTTATTCGTTCAACCTTTTGCCCGAAGAGGGGCACAAACGCCCCGCCTTCATCAACCTGCAACAGCCCTATTTCGAGCAATTCCTCGTCGCCCAGATCCGCGCGGAGCAAGCCGCAGGCGCGCCCATCGAGATCAGGGGGCAAAACCGCGTCTCGTCGCTCGATCAGCGCGGCGATCACGTGGCGCTGCGCGTGAATACGCCCGACGGGCCCTATGAGGTCGAGGCCGATTATCTGGTGGCCTGTGACGGGGCGAACTCTGCGGTGCGCACCATGATGGGGCTCGATTTCGGGGGGCGGGTTTTCGAGGATAATTTCCTGATCGCCGATATCCGCATGAATGCGCAGTTTCCGGTCGAGCGGCGCTTTTGGTTCGACCCGCCGTTCAATCGCGGCGAAACCGCATTGATGCACAAACAGCCCGATGATGTCTGGCGGCTGGATTTTCAATTGGGCTGGGACATTGACCGCAAGGCCGAGTTGGAGCCCGACCGCATCCGCACGCGCGTCTCGGCGATGATCGGCGCGGATATCGAATTCGATCTGGTCTGGACCTCGATTTACACATTCCGCTGTTGCACCATGGAGACCTACCGCCACGGACGGGTGTTTTTTGCCGGTGACAGCGCCCATCAGGTCAGCCCCTTTGGCGCGCGCGGCGCCAATGGCGGCATGCAGGACATCGACAATCTGGCGTGGAAACTGGCCGCTGTGATCAAGGGCGAGGCCCCTGACGGTTTGCTCGACAGCTATCACAGCGAGCGCAAATATGGCGCGTTGGAGAATATCAAGAACTCGACCCGCTCGGCAGATTTTCTCACCCCGCGCGGCCCTGCCCATCATCTTTTCCGTGATGCGGTTCTCGATTTGATCGAGCATTTCGAGTTTGCCCGCCCGATGGTCAATTCGGGGCGGCTTTCGGTGCCTTGCACCTATGACGGATCGCCGCTGAACGGGCCTGACGCCTTGCCCGATGGTCCGGCGCGCAGCCGTCCGGGCAGCCCCTGTAGCGATGCGCCCTTGGCGCAGGGGTTCTTGCTTGACCATCTGGACGGGTCTTTTGCGATCTTGGCGTTGAATACGGATGTGCCGCGCGACATCACGCTGGCGGGCCTTCGGCTCAAGTGCATCGCGCTTTCGACCGATGCCGCCGGTGCCTTGGCGGCGCGCTATCTGGGGGATAACCCTGCGGCGGTCTATCTGATCCGCCCTGATCAACATGTGGTGGCGCGATGGGCCGGTCTGGATCTTGCTGCGATCGAAGCCGCGCTGACCCGAGCGCTTGCAAGGAGCTGACCCGATGAGCGATCTGATCTTGACGCCCCACCTTGACGATAGCGACGGGTTTTATGCCGCGCTTCTGGAGGCCCATGAGGGGCTGAGCGAGGCCCAAACCCATGGGCTGAACGCACGGCTCGTGTTGATCCTTGCCAATCATATCGGCGATCACGCGGTATTGGAGCAAGCCTTGCGCGCCGCAAGCAAGCCGCTGCAGCCGGGCGATCAGGGCTGATTTGCCACCGTGCGCGCAGGTCGGAGACACGTGCTGCGCCGGAAATGGCGGGCCGAACGGATCGGACGCGGGCCGCGCAGGCCAACCGCCGCCGCTTGACCCAGACACCTATAAATCGTTGCACAAGCGTGCCGCGCCGTCCAATCTATGAGCGGTGTGGGGCGCGGCCATCCGGCGCGCCTGTGAAGCCCGTGCGCCGCAGGGCAAAATGTAAGGTATATGTGATGATTGGCGAGCCGAACCCTCTCTTCTTTCCGGTTGTGCAAACCGCCCAAGGGCGCATGCGCGGCCTCGCGATCAGCGGAGTGAGCATGTTCAAAGGCATCCGATATGGGGCCAGCACCGCAGGGGCCAACCGCTACCGACCGCCGCAACCCCCGCCCGAATGGAGCGGCATCGAGGACCGCACGGCCTATGGCAATTTTGCCCCGCAACATCCCTCTAGCCGCACCCGCCGTTATTCCGATCTGATCCTTTATGACATCCAACCGGGGGGCATGGGTGAGGATTGCCTTGTGCTGAACCTGTGGACCCCGTCCTTGGATGCGGGCGCCAAGCTGCCGGTCATGGTGCATCTGCACGGCGGCGGCTGGTATGGGGGCACCGGAAATTCGCCGCAATTCGACGGGCAGATGGTGGCCGAGACGGGCGAAGCGCTGTTTATCTCGATCAACCACCGCATCGGGTCTTTCGGCTTTCTCGATCTTGAGGCCTTCGGCGATCCTCGGTTTGCCGGATCGGGGTCCAATGGCATGGCTGATGTGGTAGCGGCGCTGGACTGGATCAAGGAAAATATCGCCGCTTTCGGGGGCGATCCCGATAGGGTTCTGGTCTTTGGCCAATCGGGCGGCGGGGCGAAAACCTCGACCCTCTTGGCGATGCCCTCGGCGCAGGGGCTGTTTCACCGCGCGGGCATCATGAGCGGCTCGGCCCTGCGCCTTGGCAACCCTGACGAGACCGCCGCCATGGCCGAGCGGTTTTTGGCCTTGCTCGGCATTGCGCCCGATGCGTTGGAGCGGTTGCAAGAGCTGCCGTTTCAAACCTTGCTCAGCGCACAGATCGAGCTTGAGATGGAGGACCGGCGCAAGGGCGAAGCGCCGCGGGCGTTTTTGCCCGTGGTGCGCGAGGGCGCGCGCATCCCGCTGCATCCTCTGGAGGCCGCGCGGGCGGGCAAGGTCCGCGTGCCGGTGATCATCGGCACGGTTTTGGACGAGCGCAGCTACAGGCGGGTCGATTTCGACATGAGCGCCGCCGAGCTGCGCGCGCAGTTCGCCGCCCATATGGGGCCGCAAAGCGATGACATCCTTGCGCTTTATCGCGCCGAAGATACGGGCGCTGCGCCCTATCTTATGGCCGCGCGCCTTGATACCGACCTGACCTTCCGGCTGGCGGCGTGGATCATGTCCGACGCGCTGGCCCAAGCGGGCACGCCGACATGGGCCTATCTTTGGGCCAAGCCAAGCCGCGCCTTCGGCGGCCAGTTCGGCGCAACACATGGGGTGGATTTGGGCCCCTCCTTGGGCGATATCCGCTTGGGCCTCAACGGTCCGTCGCAAGATTGGGCGCAAAGTGCGGCGATGATGTCGGCGCTTTGGCGCGGGTTTGCCGCGCGCGGCGCGCCGTCGCACGATGCGCTGCATTGGCCCGCCTTTACGGCGGCTCAGCGGCAGACATTGGTCGTCGGCGCGGATGGATCTTTTGGCGCGCAATCCGACCCGCGCGGCGCAATCCGGCGCGCGGTCATGGCGCGCAAAGGGGTCTCGCCCGCGTGATGATCCCTAGCGCGTCTCGAACGGGCGCCGGCGCGGCAGGCAGGTCAGCGCGCGGCGCGGGCGGCGTCGAGTTGCGCGATGATCTGGGCCTCGAACTGATCGACCGCCTGCGCATCGCCCGACAGGTGGCGCTGCAAAAAGAACCGAAAACCGGCATCGAGCATCAGATAGGCGGGCAATGCGCCCTCGGGCGGCAACTTCAGGCGGCGATACATTTGCCCGACCAAGGCGATCAATGCCGTCTCGATCTCGTCGACGACATCGCGAAAGGCCGGATCAAACATCGCCTGCGCGCGAATATCATACCACAACCGGTGGGTTTCGGCCTCGCGCCGGATCGATTGCGCCAGACCGGCGCCGATCACCCGCACCAATTGCGCGCCTTCGGCATCGCCGTAAAGGTTTGCCTCCATCTCCTTGATAAAGGCGGTTTTATAACGCTGCACACAAAAGCCGATCAAATCGACCTTATCCTCGAAATAGTAGTGCAGCGTGCCAACGGACATGCCCGACAATTGGGCAATATCGCGCAAGCTGGTGCGGGCATAGCCGAGCTGCTTGAGCGCATTGACCGCAGACTCGGCCAGTTGCTCTTTCTTGAGCAATCTCTTGGCCGATTTCGCCTCGGCCTGACGGTCGAGGCGGGTGATTTTGTCCAGTCGCGTCAAAGCCTGACCTATCCGTTGTTCATCCGCGCAAAGCATTGACGAAAATACGCGGAAGTTTCAACCAGCTTGGCCGGTATTCGAACCGCGTCAGCAGCCGCCCGAGCACATGCTGGCGGGTGTTGGTGACGAACCAAGGCGGGCGCGGCAAAAGCGTGAAACCGCCCGACAGGTTGTTGCGCGGATAGGGCCGCCAAGGGGCGCTGACCACCACCCGTTCGGGCCGGTCGAACATATAGGTGTTATGGGCAAAGCCGATGCCGCTGCCGACATTGTCGAGCGTATGACCGGGAAAGGCGCCCCATGGACAGGCGGTGGCCAAAAAGGCAAGGCCCGTCCATGCGTTCACCGCAATCGCGCCATAGCGCAGATCGGCGATGATTTCCTCGAACCGCGTCTTGCCGATGCGTTTGATCGTCGCCGGATGGATCAGGATGTTCGCGCCCAATGTGCCGTGCAGGCTGTCATTGGCATAGCGCACCGCCTCGATCAAATAGGCCTCGGGGTTCTCGCCGCCGATCTCGTGGGTGGACAGGGCGGGGGCGAAAACTTCGTTTTGGGTGAACCACTTATCGGCCTCGCCCTGCACCGGCACCACCACACAGGCAGGCGCCGCGCCGCGATCGAATTGCGTGGCGGCCTCGCTGTGGCTGGCAAATTGCGCCATGCGGTCCTCTGCCCCCGGATAATAGGCTTGGCGCGCCTGCAAATTGCCCATCACATCGCGTAGATTGTCGAGCAAGGTTTGTTTGTGCGTCCAGTCGCGCGGCAAGATCAACATCTGGCAGGCGACACAGTTGAAGCCGGAGTTATGCAGCTTTTGCGTGGCCAGATGCTCGGCTTGGAATTGCAGATCGGCGCGGCTCCACGGGCCGGGCACGACGATGGTGGGACATACGGCGCCCAATTCCGAGGTGACGGGTTTGCTGATCTTCGGGGTGCCGGCGGCCTTGTTGGTCTTGCCTTCCTCGCCCGTGCCCCAAACGATGGCATCATGCGAGGCCTCCGCGCCGGTGATGTGGATTTCGTCCACGGCCGGATGGTCACACAGATAGGCCCCCACATCGGCCCCGCCCTTGACGATGCGCAGCGCGCCGCGCGTGATCAGGGGTTTGAGCGCCGCTTCGAGATACTCGGTGAGGTAGTCATTGACGGGGTTCATCTTGAGGATCACCACCTGATGTTCGCCAAAGGCCTTTTGGAACACATCAAGCGGCGCGATCGAGGCGATGTTGCCCGCGCCCAAAACCAGCGCGACCTTGCCCTTGCGCGCGCCATTGGGGATGTCATAGGCGCTGGCGGTCTGGGCGGGCAAATCGGATTTTGTGACCCCGCGCTCCATCCAGACCTCTGCGGTGACCCCCGACAGAAGCAGCCGGTCGAAAATCGAATGGGGCAGCACTTGCACGCTGAGTTGGTCGCTGGCGGTCTGGCGGGTCTTGAGCCGTTTGAGAAAGGCTTTGCCCTCCATCCCCGACAGGGTTTCGATGAGCCCGTTGCACGCCCCCATGACCGCATAGGGCCCCGATATCCATTCCTCGCCCTCAAGCGGCGATCCGGCGGGGATCAATTTGCGCCGCGCGGCGGTCTGCGCCCAGCCTTGGGCGACCTCCATCAGGTTGTCCTTAATCTCCTCCAGCACTTTGATGCGCTCTTGCGGGCTGGTACGCGCCCATGTCTCGCTGGCCGCCGAGAGGGTTTGCAGGTCGCGGTCGAGCGCGGAGAAATCGGGCGAAAGCGTCGGTGAAATCTGGTTCATGGTCTTGGGACCTTTCTTGGGGGGCGCGGGTCGGGCCGCGCAAATGGGGTTGTCCCCGCGCGCGCCATACGGCCAATGGGCCGGCGGCGCGGGGCGTGATCGGTCAGGCGTTTACTGCGCGGCGACCGAAGCGGCGACGCTGTTGATCCCGCGGATCATATCGGCAGCGCGTTCGGCGATCATGATGGTCGGCGCATTGGTGTTGCCGCCGATCAGCTTTGGCATGACAGAGGCATCAATCACCCGCAGGCCCTCCACTCCGTGCACGCGCAGTTGCGGGTCCACCACGGCCATCTCGTCCTTGCCCATTTTGCAGGTGCCGACCGGATGGTAGATCGTATCGGCGCGGGCGCGGATATGGGCCTCCCAATCGGCATCGCTCATATCGTCGGACAGATCGAACATTTCCTTGTCGCGGTATTTGGCCAATGCGGGCGCTTTGAGGATCTCGCGGGTCATTTTCGCGCCTTTGATCGTCACCTCCAGATCGCGCGGGTCCGACAGGAATTTCGGATCAATCCCCGGATCGGCCAAGGGATCGCTGCTTTGCAAGAAGACCTCGCCGCGGCTGTGCGGGCGCAAGGCGCAGACGTGGCAGCTGAACCCGTAGCCCAGATGCAAGTTGCGCGCGTGATCATCGACAATCGAGATGACGAAATGCAATTGGATATCGGGCCGATCAAGCGCCGGATCGGTCTTGAGAAAGGCCGCCCCTTCGGCAAAGGGCGTGGCGATCATGCCCGTGCCATCCTTGCGCCATTTAAAGATATGTTTGGTCAATTGGATCGCGCCCGCCAGACCGATGCCGAAATTATCGGTGTCCTTGGATTTGAAAGTCTGGATGAAATCGAGGTGGTCTTGCAAATTTTGCCCCACCCCGGGCAGGTCATGCACAACCTCGATGCCGTGACGCCGGATTTCTGCCGCCGGTCCAATGCCCGACAACATCAAGAGCTGCGGCGAATTAAACGTTCCGCCGCACAAAAGCACCTCTTTGGCGGCGCGGACCTCTTTGGTTTTGCGGCCCTGACGGTATTGCACACCAACGGCGCGTTTGCCCTCCATCACGATGCGCGTCGCATGGGTGCCGGTCAAACTCGTCAGGTTCTTGCGCGTCTCGCGGATCGGAAAAAGATAGGCCGCCGCCGCCGAACAACGCTCGCCATTGCGGGCTTTGTCGTGGAACTGCGTCACCTGATAGAGGCCGACGCCCTCGTTGTCGCCGGTGTTGAAATCGCTCACTTCGCGGTGTTGGCACTGGGTCGCGGCCTCGACAAAGGCGTGGCTGATCGGGCGCGGCGATTTCTGGTTCGACACCTGCAAGGGGCCGTCCGCGCCGTGGAAGTCATCCGCGCCCTCTTCGTTGTTCTCGGCCTTGCGAAAATACGGCAGGCATTCGTCCCACGTCCAACCGTCACAGCCCAATTCGGCCCATTCGTCATAATCGCCTTTGTGCCCGCGCACATAGAGCATCGCGTTGATGGCGCTCGATCCGCCCAAGGCCTTGCCGCGCGGCTGGTAGCCTTGGCGCCCGTTCAGCCCCGGTTGCGGTGTGGTGTTGAACGCCCAGTTGGACAGCTTCCCATGCCCTGGCAACATGCCGACCACACCGGCGGGCGCACGGATCAAAATGTGATCGCCCTTGCCCCCCGCCTCAAGCAGACACACCCGCGTTGTGCCATCTTCGGTCAGCCGCGCCGCAAGCGTCGATCCCGCCGATCCGCCGCCGACAATCACATAGTCAAATGTCGATTGATCCATTGGTATTATCCCTCCCTTTTGCGGACCTCCCCGTCCGCTTACCAAGAGTAATGACAAATTTTGGACAGTTGTCCAGTTTTATTGACCAAAAGAAATTTGCGGGCGCAAGGCGCCTGCGGATCGGCGGCTTTTTAGCGCCGCAACGGGCGCTGTGATGTTGCAGTGCAGCGACTCAAATGGTTGCCCGAACCGCCGCATTGATGTTGAGTGACCCAAGGGAAGCCCCTTTGCGCCTCTGCGCGGCGGGCGAGGAGAAGGGGGAATACAAGCACATCAAAACGCGGGGCAAGGGTGCGCGCATCGGCGCGCGCTGCGGTTTTGGCCCCCACACCCAAGCCAAAACCCAATAAACCACCGGACCCAGACGCAGAAGGCCCAGAAAAGAGGCCGCAAACCGCGCATAGCGTCCGTTTTACCAACTTAGGAGGAAATACTATGAAATTGACGATCAAATCACTGCTCGTCGCCGGTGCCGCAATGATGGCCAGCGGCGCGATGGCGGCCACCGAATGCGCCCATTCGCAATGGGGGTCGGACGACACGATTGGCTCGGCCAACCTGATCACGCCCGAGAATACGTTGATGGCGGCCAAGCTGGTTAAACAGGGCAAAAGCGTGCCGCTTGGCATTGTCATCGATTCGACCACACCAGCCTTTGCGCCGCGCAGCTTGAGCTTGCAAGTCGTGCAACCCAACCAGCAAGGCGGGCAAAAGCTCGACGGCTTCGGCTATCCTGGCAACTATAATGACGATCTGCTTCAAACATGGGTCGGCATCGGCAGCCAGATCGACGGGTTGGGTCACCTTGGCGAGGCGGGCATGTATTACAACTGCCTCGACGAAAAAGAAATCTCGGCGATCACAGGCCTGACCAAATTGGGCGTGCATGACGTTCCGCCGCTGGTCGGTCGCGGTGTGGTGCTCGATATGGCCAAACACGCGGGCAAAGAGATGCTCGGAGCGGGTGAGAACTTCGGCGAAGAAGAGATCAAAGCCGCCGCGCAAGCGCAAGGCGTTACCTTGGGCAAGGGCGATATCGTGCTGTTCCACACCGGATGGACCGAAGGCATGCTCGAAAAAGATCCCAAAGCATGGGTCTCCGGCGAGCCTGGGATCAACGTCAGCGGATCGCGCTATATGGCCTCGCTCAACGTGATGGCGGTCGGCGCTGACACATGGGGCATCGAGCCGGTGCCGCCACGCGAAGGCGACGGCGTGTTTTACGGTCACGTTGTTTTGCTGCAAGAGGCGGGGATCTACATCCTCGAAACCATGAACACCGGCCCGCTGGTGCGCGACGGGGTCAAGGAATTCATGTTTGTTCTGGGCCAAGCCCGCATTCGCGGAACCGTGCAGATGATCATCAATCCGGTGGCGCTCTACTAAGCGGCTGACCCCATAAGACAACGGCAGGCCGCCATCTGGCGGCCTGTTTCTTGGTCTCGTGCCCCTTGCGCGATTTCGCGGCTTTCGTATGGCGACCGCTGAATGTTAACCTTGATTTAACATTCCTGAAGGAGACTCTGTCGCTCTGTCCATGCGCGCGAAAGGACCGGAAGCGATTGCCCATTCCTAAATGTAAATCGCTGTTGCGGTGTTACTTGCCCACTTTGCTGACGACGCTGGCGGTGATTGGCTTGGCCTACTTTGCCATGCACCAACGCAATACCATCAATGCTCAAACCGAGCGCGACCACGTTCGGGCGCAGTTGCAAACCCAAGCCGCGCAGATCGAAGGCCGCCTCGACGCGATCATTGGCGCGACCAGCGGATTGGTCGCGACGCTTTCGACCGAACCCGAGATGTCCGAAGGCCGCTATAGCGTGCTTGCGCGCGGCATTGTCTCGGCAAGCTCGGGCGTGCGCAATATTGCCGCCGCACGCGATTTGGTGGTCAATCTTATCTATCCGCGCAAAGGCAACGAGTTTGTTTTGGGCCTCGATTACAGCAAGAATGACGCACAACGCGCCGCTGCTTTTCGGGTGCGGGATACGGGCAATTTCATCTTGGCCGGCCCTGTCAATCTGGTGCAGGGCGGGGAGGCGCTGATCGGCCGTTTTCCGGTCTTTGTCGGGACCTCCAATGTCAAACGCTTCTGGGGCATCTTATCCGTCGTTGTTGATCTGCCCAGCTTTTACGCCGAAACAGGGCTGAGCACGCTGGCGGGCGAGCTTGACCTTGTGCTCACGGGCCGCGACGGGCAAATCGAGGACAAGCGCCCCTTTTACGGGTCGGCCGAAACGCTGGCGTCAAACCCTGAAAGCGTCCGCATCGATTTTCTGAACGGGGCTTGGCATCTGTCGGGCGTGCCGCGCGCGGGATGGGGAAATTCGGTCAATAACATGTGGTTCATGCTCAGCGTGATCGTGATCGGCTTGACGATCATCTCATTGACATGTTTCGCAAATTATATCGCATTGCAGCGCGCGAGCATGATCAAGACCTTGCAAGAAAGCGAGGGTCGGCTCGAACACTCCCATGCAGAGATCGAACAGATTGCATTGCAAGATTACCTGACCGGACTGCCGAACCGCAGGTTTTTGGACCAACGCCTGCGCGAGCGAAAATCTCAAGCGCGATACGGGTTGATGATTCTGGATCTGGACGGGTTCAAAGCCATCAACGATGCCTTCGGACACCGCGTCGGCGACACGGTTCTCGTCACGGTGACGAAGCGGTTGCAAAAGGTCATCGGTCCCAATGATTTTCTGGCCCGCAGCGGCGGGGATGAATTTGTGCTGCTTTGTGACAGCCCTGCGCCTCTGACCGGTCCGGACGCAAAGGTATCAGCACGCGCGCGGCTTCACGATCTGGCCACACGGCTGATCGCCTGCTTGGAAGAGCCGATTGAAGCGCATGGCAATGCGATCCGTATGGGCCTGTCGATTGGCATTTGCACCGTCACGCCCGACGAGACGCAATCGGCCGGTCTTTGGCTCAAACATGCCGATCGCGCGATGTATCAATCCAAAAAGGAAGGCCGCAATCGGGCGACATTCTACGAAGATATGGACCATCACGCCGAGGTATCTCGCGTGGATCAGAACGAGTTGCTCAATGCCATCAGTTGCGCGCAGATCTTTCCTTATTACCAGCCTCAGTTCGGCTCTGACGGCGCGACCTTAATCGGTGTCGAAGCTTTGGCACGATGGCAACACCCTTCGGACGGGCTGAAGGCCCCGGGTGATTTTCTCAGCGTTGCGGAAGTGCTCAAGGTCGATAGCGCGATCGACCTGTGCATTCTGGAGGCAAGCGTCAGAGATCTCAAAGACTGGGACGAGGCGGGCATTCATGTGCCCAGCGTGTCGGTCAACCTGTCTTTGCGAAGCCTGAACGATCCGCAGCTTTTGGCCAATGTGGATGCCCTGCAAGCCGACCCATCACGGATTTCCTTTGAGCTTC
>NZ_BAABWS010000010.1:0-12681 GCF_040371945.1 Litorivita sp. NS0012-18
TACCTCAAAGAGGTAGCAGGCAAGTTCGATCCTGCGAAACAAAAAATACTAGGCTTAGCGGATATTTCCCAAGTAGTTTGGAGTTTCCGCGAGTTAGCCGGTTTTGGTGGGCGTTTTCAACTCTGAAGGCGGTGTCGGCTATCGCCGTGATTTGGCGAGCGCCGCGAATGGCGGCTATGCGGGCTGCGACTGCAGAATTGAGCTTCACCGGTCAACGACTGGAATGGGCCGTACATCCCTAGTGCAGTATTTTTCGGCTTGCGCAAACCATTGAACAGCCTAGCCTGCCCTACATGGATTATATCTACCCGATAAATTTTGTTGGCCTCGATGAGTGGTTGGACAGCGGATACAAACCAAAGCTGGCGCAAGGTGACGTTGTTACCTGCGATGGTGAATTTCTCGGGATGTGGAGAGTCGTTGTTTCCGATCATGAGGCCGACTACTCGAGCGGTCGAATAGAATTCATCTTGGATGGAGAAAGTACCGTCAAATTCGCGGAGGATTTTGAGGCGCTCGATATCAGAACCAGCCGTGGCTTTGCACTGTCGCAGCTTACTCGAACTATCAGGGCGTGGCACGAAGAGCAGCCATCCTGAACAAAAAATGCCCATCAGCTATGCACTGTTCGGCGTGCAAAGACTCGCGCAATGTCCGCTATTGGCAAGCTGCAATGCAGAGCTGACCAATCAAACCAACGTCGTCTTTGGGCCGATCTGACCAGCTTCAAATCTCGCACCTACCTAGATGGCATCCTTACAGCAATTCGGTGATCCCAATAGACGAGAACCGCCGGAATATCGGCACTATGCTCCAATGAATGGCAAATCATTGTGCAATAAAGGAAGAACAATGAGTCAATTGTGACGTTCCATCTGACATTACCTAACCACACGCAAAAAGGCCTTTTGTTTCAAGGTACATCTATCACATTGGCACAGTACTTTGACCAAAAAAATCGAAATGATTTACCCTAGTCAGTCCGTTGCTAAATGCTCTTCGTCGGCTTCTATCGAGTGCAAATTCACTTCCGGCTGCATTCTGCGGTCACAAAGCACTATCCCTGCGCGTCGTCTCAATAGCAGACGTTCATACATCTTGCAGCGAACTGCTTGAAAGAGCCCATTCTACCTGATGCTGCGCCGTGAACGAGTGTCAGCTTTTGATTTGGCTTGCCTGATTACGCTCGCTTGCCGTTGTCTAAAATGCCAAGATGCAGCATGACTTGTGTCTTTTGTTCAATCCTTGCTGGCGACCTTCCTGGCCATCTCCTTTTTCAAGGTGATCGCACCGCGGTCTTACTGTCGCTTGAGGGTCATCCTCTCATTGTTCCGTTGCGCCATCTTGCAAGCCTTAAAGACGTTGATGATGAGACGGGCGCGGAAATTTTTCAGAGTGCCAAACGCGTTGCGAGCGCACTACATCTTGCAACCGGGTGTGACGGAATAAACCTAGTTCTTTCGGATGGGCATGCAGCTGGTCAGGATGTTTTCCATCTGCATTTGCATGTGAAGCCGCGTTGGAAGGACGACGACGTGAAGCTCTCTTGGAACACAGCAACGGTGCCTGCACTCGAACGCGCAGCGCTTGCTAACGAGATACGAAAGCGCTTGCCACCCGCTACGTCGGTCTGAGTCCAGACACTGCCGCTACCGCAGCGAAAGCCCGCTTCGCGGACTTTCCCGACCTTCGCTGCACTTGCGCCAATGACCGCTTGCTTATTTCTGATCACTGGCCTCGATCAACTCACGCCGTTATGATCCTGTCAAAATAATTGAATTTGAGCAGGTATTAGAGATGTTGCGCAGCAAACTATTTTGTCTTTTTTCCGGAGCGTTGATGGTAGGAGTGCTCGGCTTTGCACTTGCCTCGTGTGTGCAAAGCCCCGCCACAAACCCAGAGCTGGTCGCTGCTTCAGATGTCACAACAGCACCCTCACGTGTCGCCATTACCATTGATGATCTTCCTTACGTCATGCCATCGCGGACCAGCCCAAAAGACGGCTTGAGATACACCAATCAAATCACGGCTGTTCTGCGAGAGCATGGTATTGTCGCAACTGGCTTTGCAGTGGGGCAACAAATCAATCCACAATCACTTCCTGCGCTACAAGCTTTCGCAGATGCTGGCCACACAATTGGAAATCATAGCTGGTCACATCCTGATTATGGAACGCTGACACGCGATGCATTTTTCGAAGAAACACGTCGGACTGACGAAGTGTTGCAGCAGTGGATTGATGAGCAACGGTTTTATCGTTTTCCGTTCTTGCGTGAAGGGGAGACCGAAGCATCGAAGGCCGCAGCGACGGAAGCCCTATCGGAGCTTGGGTATCAAAATGTCCCAGTAACCATTGATAACGATGAGTGGCAGTTCAATGCCGACTATGTTGCAGCGCTCGAAGACGGCAATGACGAAGCAGCTGCGATCATAGCACAGAACTATTTGGGCCACATGCGGGAGCGCACAGCATTCTTCCAAAGTCTAGCGATTGAAGAACTCGGTGGTGATGTTGATCATATCCTGCTCATACACCTCAATCGGATCAATGCAGATCACTTTGGGACACTTCTTGATTGGTATAACGAGCAAGGCTGGTCTTTCATTCCTGTTGAAGAAGCAATGATGCATCCTCTTTATTCTCGCCCGGACATTTATGCAGGACCGCGTGGGCTGTCTCAGATTGAAAGAGTGCTTGGCGGGAAGCGAAATTAAGTAGAGCAGTCGCTCGCCCTACCCAGACCAGCCATTGGTTTAAGGCGCAGCATCGGTGACTCCGGGCTCTAAGCGGACACTCTGCTGTGCGCACGCTTCATTCAACTTGCCCCCCGTTAGCGCGGCGAGTGTGGTATGATCGGGTATCGGCAAGCTGCCGAGGACGTGGTGGGCGTGGTGGCGAGGAGTAACCACTATGACAACGACAAACCTGCCAGCAATTCGTGCATGTCGCCCAGCTTGGAACAAGGGGCGGATCGTCGGACAGAAGCGACCGCTTGCGCCAAAACATGTATGGGCGATCCGGGTTCGCCTTGAGATCGCGCAGAAAATCCGAGAGCTGGCGCTATTTAATCTTGCCATCGACAGCAAGTTGCGGGGCTGCGACCTAGTAAAACTGAAGGTCGCAGACGTCTATGCTGCCGGACAGGTCAAGCACCGCGCTTCCATCGTCCAGAGCAAGACGCGTAAGCCCGTTAGCTTCGAAATCACCGAGGGAACACGAAAGGCTGTCGCGGCTTGGCTGGAGGAGCCCTTGATGATCGGATCTGAACATTTGTGGCCGGGCCGCTTCCATGAGCGCCTTCATATTTCTACGAGGCAATACGCTCGTCTGGTGCGTGAATGGGTGACTTCAATCGGCCTAGAGCCGAGCGCATATGGCACCCACTCCATGCGACGGACCAAGGTGGCGCAGATATATGGCAAGACCGGCAACCTTCGCGCGGTTCAGCTTTTGTTGGGCCATACGAAAATGGATAGCACGGTTCGCTATCTCGGCGTTGAACTCGAAGATGCGCTGACCATTGCAGAGGCGATAGAAATCTGAATGCCTTTGGGCCGTCGTAACAGACGGCCCTTAGCTGACCTTTATGGCCTTCGCAGCGAAGGCCTACTTCGAGTCCAGAATGACAGAGGCTGCCTCTTGCATGAACGGCCGCGATAGTTGGTTTTGTAGTCTCCTACGGGCTTCCAGCCAACAAAAACGACAAGATGAACGAGGGTTCCACCTTCAAAGGTCATCTACCCGACGAGGCAGGCTTCACCCCAACCAAAGGGGACTGGGCCATCCAGTCCTGTGCTGTATTTACCAGATGCCTTGGCCCATCCAAAAAGACTGTCTTGGCTTCAACGGCCTCGCGGACGTCCACGTCCCCCAACCAAAGCGCTACTAGGTTCGCGAGCGTGGCTGTGAGGTACAAGTCGACGTCATGACCAGGGTCTGTGGGGCAAAGATCAACGGTTTCACTATTTGCAATGACCCACCACATACTAAGATCGGTACGGTCGGAAATTTGCACAAGGATCACCGTTTCCCCGTCCGGCAAGCCATCGGTATTCAGTGTGCGATGGAAATCCCACATGAAGCCACCAACATCACAATCCTGCGCCGCGATACTGCGTTTGCGCCACCGCATTCCCCATATGGCCATGTTTTCAACGATTGGTCCAAGCTCACGCCCCGAGCGCGTCAGCTTGTAGTCCGCAGCTTGGCTGGTCAGCGCGGATTTGCGGATGATGATCTCTGCCGCTTCCAATGTTTTGAGCCGTTTACTCAGGATCGAAGGAGACATACGCGGGATCGCTTTTTGAAAACCGCCAAAGCGCGTCGTGCCCAGAAACATTTCGCGCAGTAGTAGCAGCGTCCATTTGTCCCCCAAGATGTCGGCAGAGGCCATCGCCGGACATAAGCTGCCCGATATGTTTTTTGTGTTGCTGTCCATTAACAATGCCTACAGCGACCAAGGCCGCGTGACTACTACGGATTGTGTAGCGGTTTAGTACGGATTGCGAAGTATCCCCCGATGCAGGCCGCGCGCACCATACGACCAAGCTCGGTCTTTCGGGTGTTTTCCCATTGAAAGGGGTTTGGTATGGGCCGCTCAATTACATTTATCTACGGCATCGCCGTCTACGTCATTTTTCTGGTCACCTTCCTCTATTCCATCGGGTTTGTCGGGAATGTGCTGGTGCCAAAATCTATCGATTCCGGCCCGAAAGGACCAATTGTTGCTTCGCTGGTGATCAATCTGGTGTTGCTGTCCGTCTTTGCTCTTCAGCACAGCATCATGGCGCGTCCAGCATTCAAACGTGTCTGGACCAAAATTATTCCCCAAGCTGCGGAACGCAGCACGTATATTTTTACGACATGCGTTGCCCTGATCTTGATTTTCGTGTTCTGGCAACCGCTTCCGGCGGTCCTATGGGATGTCAGCAACACGGTCCCCGGCACAGCATTGACCGTTCTGTTTTGGATCGGCTGGCTGGTCGTTCTGACCTCAACCTTCATGATTGACCATTTTGATCTGTTTGGCCTGAAACAAATTTACGCAAATCTAAAAAAGCGCCAAACCGTCCAACTGGGCTTCATGAAAGTCGGGCTTTATCGACTGGTGCGCCATCCCATCATGACCGGATTTCTGATCGCCTTTTGGGCCGCGCCGACCATGACCGCCGGGCATCTTTTGTTTACGTTGGTGACGACAGGGTACATCGTCATCGCCGTGCTACGTCTCGAAGAAAAGGACCTGATTGCCCAGATCGGTGATGATTACATCGCCTATCAAAACGCGGTTCCGGCGTTTATTCCCAGTATTGGGCGGGGGGCAGCAAAATGACATTGGACCCCAAACATCTGCGCCACATTCAGTCTTTCACAGATACAAAACCACACAGCATTCTCGACCGGCAACTCCCTTTGCGAGAACGGTATCATGGCACACCTGACGCTGCATGGGTGTATGATCACGCAAAAACCGTTGATGCCCAAGCTCCCGCAAGCCATCCGCTCCACGGGCATGTGGTTTGCGGCGAAGGCATCCCAGTGGACATCCCAATATCCGTCCACAAGGCTGTAGGTGGCGAAAGCGATTTTCCATGCCCCGGCGAAATTCTGGCCGCAGCTTTGGCCAGCTGCCTTGATACGGCCATCCGGATGATTGCCAATCTCAAGGGTATTGAACTGAGCCACCTTAAAGTGCAGGTCAGCTTAGGTGCTGACGTTCGCGGAGCATTGATGACAGGCGACAATGTGCCCGTCGGGTTTCAAACTGCGCTCATGAAGGTTGATCTGGAAACAGAGTGTGACATGTCAACGCCGCATCTAAACGCGCTGATCGATGCAGCAGAGCGAAGCTGCGTTATCCTGCAAACCTTGCGCGTTCCACCAACCGTGGAAATTGAACGCAGCTTTGGTGATCTTGGCGAACTGGGGACAGGCTGAGAACAGGATATGGACACCTCAACATCGGACCCTTGGGTTTGATAATTGAACGGCAGGTTTGTCCCGCATGGCGGACCTGTGCGTAGGGCGCATTGAATTTCTGCTGCCCGCCCTCTACGACGGTTCGACCTCATTCCAATGTGCATTGATGGGCAAACTTGCCGCTCTCAATGCGATATCGTCGTATCTGACCGGCATGAAGTCCCAAACATCGACCCCGACATTTATCGAGTTTGATGACCCTTTCCAGTTGTCATGGACATGCCCAAAGAACTGTAGTGCCCCGCGTCTTGCATGGTTCCACGTAATCATCGGGTAGTGGCACAGGGTATTAAGTTGCTTCTGTGGCCCGTCACGCAATTCGATGAATGGCGACACAGTATCCCAGCCAAGTTCCAGCGTGGGCTGGAAATCGTGGTTGCCAGTGATCAGGTGCTTGCGCGCTCCAGGTAGTTGGTTGAAGACCTCGTTCAGAAACGGGACATCCTTTGCCTTTCGACCAAAGGCGAAGTCGCCGATGATCCACAGATCGTCATCTGGTCCCACACGGTCCGCAAGGTTCTTGAGCATGGTGGCATCCATGTCGTCGGTATTAGCGAAAGGCCTATTGCAGAACGTGATAATATTTTCATGCCCAAAGTGGGTATCCGCCGTATACCAATGCGCCATTCTGTTCGTGTCCAACTCTGAGTACCCAAGCCCCTTCGGGCTAGGAAAGAAATTGCGTTCCAGCAAGCTAAAATGGACGATGGCAGTTTTATCAGACCAGAATGGCAGTTTTCAGGGTCAAAATGGCAAGACTATAGGGGCATCCACAAAACTGTGGATTGCCCCATAATATTGCCATTTCAAGTTCGTAAGCCCTTGGTTTCAATTCACCGAAAATACGGCACTGTTCGAGTTATTGCCATTTCGCACCCCATAGAACTGCCATTCGACCACAAATCTCGGCATTTGAAGCAGGCGCCACTGTCGATTAGAGTCAGGCAATCGCGAGCTTGTCGCCCTTGCGGACGTTGGATCATACCGCAGAGACCGGCAGCCTTGAGCCCAGAATTACACATGCTGCAAACGGCACGAATGGCCATAAAATTCAGTTTGCGGACCTCGGCGAAAGTGCGTGAAAGCCTAATCGAGAAACGAGGTCTTTTTGGTAACATCGAACTCCTGGGGGCAGCTGTTGCAAAGCCAACTTCAAACGCGTTTGGTTCGGATATCGTTCGGTCGGTCGAAGCGCGCGACGTTGCCGATCCTTGTTTAGAACGACTTGTCTTTGGTCGTTCTAGTATTCGCCATCAAAGGCGGACAATAACCCAAAAACGCTTGCGGCTACGGCAGCTCCCAACCCCATGGTGCCGGTCACGGTGCCAAAGCCTAACCAGCCTACAACCGAACCAATCAATAGCCCAACCAGTGCGCCAGTAGTCCGTCTCATAGCGGGCTCCCATCTCTTGAGTTGTGAATCGAGTGAAAGGAAAGAACAGCTTGTTGCAGGTTCTGATGGCTTGAACCGGGCAGAACCTGCGGAGCCGGACTAGTGTGCCATGAACATGCTTCGCAACAGCGCGGCGACACCATCAAGTTACTCAAAAACCAGCGGCTGTTGTGGCAAGAGTTTGATTTCGAGCATCAACTCTCGCCTGAACGGCAGCGCAGGCCTGTATGTTCCCGTTCAAACAGGCGGCATCAAGTTGTCGGCTGGCTTCAATTTCCGCAGGAGAGTCGCACGCGCTCAAAGCAAGCACAGCAAAAATGACGTATCTATTCATTGAATTTCTTTCTCATCTTTTTGGTCCCGTGCCGTTCGAAAGGGCGCGGGAGGTGAACGAGGCCGAGACCTTTGCGAGAAATTCGCGAAGCCATAGCCTCTTTGTTTGAGGTATTCGTAAGTGGTGGTTCAGTTTGGGTTGTCCTGATCAGTCTTGACGGATCAGGTGTCGTTCAACTGGCCCTTGATGTCGTCCATCCCATCACGCTGAGACATCTTTTTTCGATAACTCGTAGGCGTTTGCCCAGTATGCTTTTTGAAAGCGTTGTAAAACGAGGACCGGGCGTTGAAGCCGACATCGTATGTGATGTTCAAAACGGAGTCGTCTGTGGTCGAGAGCAAAGATTTGGCCTCCGCGATCCGGTAGCTGTTTACAAAGTCAAAGAAGCTCTCACCGATCACCTCGTTCAATGTTTGAGAGATGTAGTTTGAAGATGCGCCAATGTGCTTTGCCAACGCCCAGAGTGACAGGTTGGCATCCCGGTGCAAGTGATCGACTTCCATTGCTTTGCGAAGTTTGCGGCTCAAACGCTCAGATGCTTCCGAGCTCAAAGCCGATTTCTCATACTTCCCGGCTGGCTGCGCATTGGGTGGCGCGGGGTCATCGTCATGGTCGGGGGCCAAAGGAGGACGTTGGCGTATCCCCCAAAGGGTCAATGCGCTGACGAGAGCGAAGCCGACGAGACTTCCCAGCACGGTAATTGAGGACGTGGCTGCTTCGAACCCTAAGGCACCGAGCGACAAGAGTGTCGTCGCAAGCCAGAATGAGAAGCCCAATACGCCAATGATGTATATCCAACGCAGCTCGTGTTTTTCTGTGCTGGAATAGTAGTCGCGCAACTTGAGCCGGAACCTGGAAAGACGACGCAATATCAAGACGAGGTAGAGGGCGATTTGCGGTAAGACGGCGAGCTGAACCAGCGCTACAATGGAGGCGAGTGTTATCGCCCACTCAGAGTTTAACTCGGGATCATTTGAAAACAGTGTATCGCGCAGGCTTGCCGGCGAGAAAAGCACCACAATCGCGACAGCCAATGACGCGGCTGGCAAGGCAAAGTGTCGAATGAGCCGCGTCGGCGTCTGGTCTTCCGCCGATGTTAGGAAGAGCACGTACAGCCAGAACAGAGGCGCAAGAAGAAAGGAGCTGGGCCACGTGACCACGCCCGCAACAGATGTATAGCTGCTTGGCAACGATGCCAAAACTTGGGTGAAGGATTCTGGAAGATTGTTCACTGCAATTGCTGCGAGAAAAATCGCGAAACTCCTGCGAACACGCGAGGGCCGTGTTTGCATCAAACAAAACAACGCACCAAATGTTGCGATTGCGACGGAGCCCAGAGCAGTCATCTCGATCAGAATGCTTTCCATAATTTCACTCTCCTCAGAGATGCCTTTCCGCGACTTAGCCGGGCAGTAGCTCTGGCGCGTAGCCTTCTATAGCACCGTTTCGGTTCGCAACTGCGACGCGGATGCGCCTTGTTGCAAGATCGGCGGCCATGACTGCATCAAACCCAAAATTGCGTCCTTCGTGCCAAATGACCCGACCGGGTTCAACGAATATACCTAATCCGGATTGCCCACTTACGGGCGTAATCATAAGTTTGGCCAACTCAAACGGCAAAAGTGCGCCGCGTCGGTGGCGCAAGGAGTCGAGCACCGCTTGGAGAATTTTGGCCAAGTCAGCAGCCGTTGCCCAAAGTCCGGCGGCTGCACTCTCGGGGTGGCGTCTGTACCCGCCTTCCAAAGGCTGTCCGCTTTCATAGGAACCGTGAGCAAAGGTTGCCTGCGGCGTGATCGCGAAGGTTGCAGCAGACGCGCCGATGGGACGAAGGACCGTTCTTGAGGTGTAGGTCGAGAAAGACTCGCCGGTGATATCTTCGATCAGCGCTTGCAACACCATCGTTCCGCCGCCGCTATACCTGAACCCGCCAGACAGCCGAGGTCTTGCCCGGACCACGCCGGAATTCGCCGGCAACTTACCACCAAGGATTTCAAGCAGATTAGGTAAATCTTCGGACGGACCGTATCCCTTGAACCCGTGGACGGACGTGCCCGCAGTGTGGGACATCAACGCGGCAACAGTGGCTGTGTCACCGCGCAAGCCCGGCAGCTGCCAGCGCCTCATCAATTGGTTCACACGTCCGTTGAGCGCGAGGCGTCCATCACGGACCAAGGTCAATACGGCGAGCGATGTTACGGTCTTCGAGCATGACGCCACCTGAAACAGCGTTTCGTCATTTACAGCGATTCCAGCGCGGGCCATGCCTCCGTGTCGCTCAGTCAATATGCCGTCGTTGATTGCGGCCAATTGATAACCCGCCGCTTCTGACAGTGCGTTTTGTGCCAAAGACTGGCGTGGTATCGCTGAAAATGCCGCCGCCAAGCTCAATGCACTAAAGGTTCGTCGGTTCATGGGTTTGATCTTCTTGCCTCCGGTTTTGGCCAGGATTTCTGGCCATTCGAGACAAGAGTGGACCTCAACCCATCCGATGTCGCCTGTGCCTATAGGTTTGGACGCTTGGACAACGCTTTGGGGTGGCCCTTCCCGAAACGTTGACTGTCGCGGGAAAGACGAGAGATTTTCAGCGGCTGGAGTTGACCAGCCTGCGGCGAATTCAACTTAGAACAGGAAATCAGCCTCTGTCAGTTCCCCGTGCAAGGTGTTGATTACGAGGTTTGCATCGTCGAACTGGACTTCAAAACTGCGTCCGCCACTGCTTTCAGAAATCTGAAGGTCATTGAACGCTAGATTGAGTATCGTTAGATCGATCTGGTCTTTTCCTGCCTCAAAGCTCCGGATCACATCATCGCCACTGTTCGTGCCAAACACAAAGGTGTCGGCACCACGCCCACCAATCAGTACGTCGCTGCCTTCGCCACCCTCCAAAGTGTCATTGCCATGCCCGCCACGCAGGATATCGTCGCCTGTACCTCCTGAGAGACGATCATCGCCATGCCCGCCGCGCAGAAAGTCATCTCCTCTGCCACCGTCGAGCCAGTCGTCTCCTCGACCACCGGAGATGTTATCGTCACCGTTGTCGCCCGAAAGCTGGTCGTCCCCACGGTTCCCCGCAAGGTTGTCATCTCCATCGCCGCCGGACATCTCGTCATCTCCGCGCCGTCCGATCAGATCGTCATTACCGTCACCGCCTGAAATCTTGTCATCTCCCCTACCGCCAATCAGGCGGTCATCGCCCAATGATCCGACAAGCTGATTGTCAGCAGCGGCGGCATGCCTGGCGTCTTTTAGGACGTTGAAGTTGGAACCTGACGCATCGGCCACAAAGAGGACCGATCCGTCTTCGAAGCTGAGTTTGTTCGTGTCGAGCTCTGAGAGTGCGCCGTCGCGGGTCAGCGTGACGCCATCGATGGAAAGAAGCGTTTCAGCCGCGCCATCTGTCCCGACCACCTCGCTGACGTTGAAGTCCGCCGCAGATGCTGCGAAGGCAATGCCCCCGTCATCGGCATAATCGGCCGTCCATGCCGGATTCTGCATCAATTGTTCGATTGCCTCGAACACTTCATCGCTCAGTCCGGTCTGGCCATATCGCATCGTTTCACTCGCGGAGAGGATCGTGCCCGATGGCAAGTGAACCAGCGTCTGGGAGATCGTTCCGTCAGTTCCACCCTGATGGCCGATGATCTCACTGTCGTCTGAATCCGGCTCGGGCGAAAAAAACTCGTACAAATCCCTCATTTGGCTTTCGGGAACCAAGGTGCCGTCAATGACCAGAGCTTTCATGAACCGGATCATGTCACCGGTTGTCGAGATGCCACCGCCTTCGCCGAGTTCCGCGATTGGCAAATCTGTGACATCGAGAACCTCGCCGTTCACCTCCAAGTATGACTTGAGGACACCGTCAGGAAGCTCGAACTCCGGCAGGCTGGTGGAACTCATGCCGACAGGATCGAAAATGCGCGTCTGGAATTCATCAGCCAGGGAATTCCCGGTTGTGTCCTCGATCAAGAGTCCCAAAAGCGTAAAACCGGTATTGGTGTAGCTGAATTCGGTGCCCGGTTCGAAATTCGCGGGCAGATTGGTCGCCTCAAAAAGCTGTAGAAACTCTTCGATGCCAATGGGCTGGGGCGGGTCTTGGCTCAGCAACTCCACCATGCCCTGCTGGACTTCAGCCTCGTTCCGGTAATCAGGTATCCCTGATTTGTGGGTCATCAGCTGTCTTAGGGTCACCTCTCCAATGTTTGGCATCCATGACAACGCGCTCACGTCCATGGCGTCCGCCAAGCGGTCATCAAGCGAAAAGTGCCCCTCATCCACCAACTGAAGCAGGACAGTTGTGGTCATCATTTTCGTTTGCGAGCCGATCTCGAACTTGTCGTCGGTGGTTGCCAATGTCGGGTCATCGCGCCCGACAGTGCCAGTCGCTGCACTGACGGAAACCCCGTCTCGGTACGCCTCAAAGATGAGAGCAGGGGCCGGGCCATCATAGCTGTTGATGATTTCAGATACGCCGCCACTGATTGCGGTAGGGTCGAATTGGGTCACATGAATCTCCAAGGTTGCGAGGCACTCCGATGTGCCGTCGCCCCGCCTTTAAGCCAGAGATCCAAGTTTAAGCGTCTGTCCCTGCCCAATAGGACAGGGACTACATCTCACCCTGATGGGTTGGACGGCGACGTCCGTCCAACTGCGCCTTCCCCGGATTCACTGACTTAGATTCGGCCCAATAGCTTCTGAATTGCTGTCCACTGGCCTTCAGTCTGGTTACTGTCTGGCAATGCACTCATCCCCCATTCGGGCTGAATGCCACGGCCTTTCCAAGCTGCGCCGTTGCTATCGGGGTAGACTTCATTTGAAAGTGATGGAATAGCCCCCTGAAAGTGGTCCACCAACTGGGATAGAATGTCCCGTAAATTGGAGGATCAGTTATGGCTGGGAAACGAGAGAAACCTGAAGATATCGTATCGAAGCTTCGGCAGGTTGAAGTTCTGCAAGGGCAAGGGATGACGGTAGTGT
>NZ_BAABWS010000011.1:2500-6281 GCF_040371945.1 Litorivita sp. NS0012-18
CAGTGAAGTGCGGAACAAGCGGCAAGTGATTGCAAGGCAATCACTGAGAGCGTCCTCCACACACCACACCGATTAGATCGTTAAGCACTGTTGAGTGTTTAACCGTCCAATCGGACGACCGTTCGGCCTTCGGGTCTGAACATTGACATCGTTTAGAGAGATATCAAAATAAACATCATTTGGTGTTTGCGAGTAAGCAAAACACCTCTTGAATGTGCTGATGGCGGGCCTTCGGGTTCGGTTGAGGCGAGCGTTTGGCACGGCCCCTTTCCTCGGGCACCCAGGCGTCTGCATTCGAGAAAAAGAATGAAGTTTTCCAAGTCAAGTACACTAACCAGAGCATTCCGCACGGGATGCTCATTGTCCGTCCTTCGGGGCGGGCGGGAAAGTATGCTTTTGGTTCAGAAGAAGGAGACGGTTTCTTACCAGCTTCCGTTCTCCGCGATTGACGCAAGTCTTTCTTTTTCTGGATCAAATCAAGCGCGAAAAGGGCGTTTGGTGGATGCCTTGGCAGTAAGAGGCGATGAAAGACGTGATACTCTGCGATAAGCCATGGGGAGCTGAGAATAAGCTTTGATCCATGGATTTCTGAATGGGGGAACCCACCTGACAGTTTGATATAATTACCGCTCGCGGTAGCTTATATCTTGCTGAACCAGGTACTTTTAACCTGAATACATAGGGTTTTAAGAGCAAACCCGGGGAACTGAAACATCTAAGTACCCGGAGGAAAGGAAATCAATTGATACTCCCCTAGTAGCGGCGAGCGAACGGGGACCAGCCGAGCCTTGAATGTGATTAGAATGGTCTGGAATGGCCAACCATAGTGGGTGACAGTCCCGTATAAGAAGCACGATAGGACGTATTAAGTAGGGCGGAACACGTGAAATTCTGTCTGAAGATCGGAGGACCACCTTCGAAGGCTAAGTACTCCTTACTGACCGATAGCGAACCAGTACCGTGAGGGAAAGGTGAAAAGCACCCCGACGAGGGGAGTGAAACAGTACCTGAAACCGAACGCCTACAATCAGTCGGAGCTTCCTTGAGAAGTGACGGCGTACCTTTTGTATAATGGGTCATCGACTTGGTCTATCTAGCAAGCTTAAGCCGTTAGGTGTAGGCGCAGCGAAAGCGAGTCTTAATAGGGCGCATGAGTTAGGTGGATCAGACCCGAAACCGAGTGATCTAGGCATGATCAGGATGAAGGTAAGGTAACACTTACTGGAGGTCCGAACCCACACCTGTTGAAAAAGGTCGGGATGAATTGTGCCTAGGGGTGAAAGGCCAATCAAACTCGGAGATAGCTGGTTCTCTGCGAAATCTATTTAGGTAGAGCGTCATCCGAATACCCTCGGGGGTAGAGCACTGGATGGGTAATGGGGCCCCACAGGCTTACTGATCCTAACCAAACTCCGAATACCGAGGAGTACTAGATGGCAGACACACTGCGGATGCTAACGTCCGTAGTGGAGAGGGAAACAACCCTGACCTACAGCTAAGGCCCCCAATTCATGGCTAAGTGGGAAAGCAGGTGGGACGACCAAAACAACCAGGAGGTTGGCTTAGAAGCAGCCATCCTTTAAAGATAGCGTAACAGCTCACTGGTCTAAATAAGTTGTCCTGCGGCGAAGATGTAACGGGGCTCAAGCCATGAGCCGAAGCTTAGGATGCATTTATTGCATGGTAGCAGAGCGTAGTGTGACATAGTTCCATGTGTCCTTACCCACTTCGGTGGGATTGGACACAAGGAGCTTTCTGTGAAGCCGGCCTGTGAGGGATCCGGTGGAGAGATCACTAGTGAGAATGATGACATGAGTAGCGACAAAGAGTGTGAGAGACACTCTCGCCGAAAGTCCAAGGGTTCCTGTTTAAAGCTAATCTGAACAGGGTAAGCCGACCCCTAAGGCGAGGCCGAAAGGCGTAGTCGATGGGAACCAGGTTAATATTCCTGGGCCAGATGGAAGTGACGGATCGCAAAGGTCGTTCATCCTTATCGGATTGAATGGGCGGCTCAGCGGTCCCTGGAAATAGCTCCATCATGAGATCGTACCCTAAACCGACACAGGTGGACTGGTAGAGAATACCAAGGCGCTTGAGAGAACTATGTTGAAGGAACTCGGCAAAATACCTCCGTAAGTTCGCGAGAAGGAGGCCCAGTTTCTACGCAAGTATTGACTGGGGGCACAAACCAGGGGGTGGCGACTGTTTACTAAAAACACAGGGCTCTGCGAAGTCGCAAGACGACGTATAGGGTCTGACGCCTGCCCGGTGCCTGAAGGTTAAAAGGAGGGGTGAGAGCTCTGAATTGAAGCCCAGGTAAACGGCGGCCGTAACTATAACGGTCCTAAGGTAGCGAAATTCCTTGTCGGGTAAGTTCCGACCTGCACGAATGGCGTAACGACTTCCCCGCTGTCTCCAACATAGACTCAGCGAAATTGAATTGCCTGTCAAGATGCAGGCTTCCCGCGGTTAGACGGAAAGACCCCGTGCACCTTTACTACAACTTCACACTGGCATCAGGCCAAGCATGTGCAGGATAGGTGGTGGGCTTTGAAGCGTGAACGCCAGTTTGCGTGGAGCCTCCCTTGAGATACCACCCTTGCTTTGCTTGATGTCTAACCGCGGTCCATTATCTGGATCCGGGACCCTGTGTGGTGGGTAGTTTGACTGGGGCGGTCGCCTCCTAAAGCGTAACGGAGGCGCGCGAAGGTTGGCTCAGAGCGGTCGGAAATCGCTCGTTGAGTGCAATGGCAGAAGCCAGCCTGACTGCGAGACTGACAAGTCGAGCAGAGTCGAAAGACGGCCATAGTGATCCGGTGGTCCCAAGTGGGAGGGCCATCGCTCAACGGATAAAAGGTACGCCGGGGATAACAGGCTGATACTGCCCAAGAGTCCATATCGACGGCAGTGTTTGGCACCTCGATGTCGGCTCATCTCATCCTGGGGCTGGAGCAGGTCCCAAGGGTACGGCTGTTCGCCGTTTAAAGAGGTACGTGAGCTGGGTTTAGAACGTCGTGAGACAGTTCGGTCCCTATCTGCCGTGGGTGTAGGATACTTGAGAGGAGTTGCCCCTAGTACGAGAGGACCGGGGTGAACGATCCACTGGTGTACCAGTTGTTCCGCCAGGAGCAGTGCTGGGTAGCTATGATCGGACAGGATAACCGCTGAAGGCATCTAAGCGGGAAGCCCCCCTCAAAACAAGGTATCCCTGAGAGCCGTGGAAGACCACCACGTCGATAGGCCAGAGATGTAAGCGCGGTAACGCGTTCAGTTGACTGGTACTAATTGCTCGATAGGCTTGATTTGATCCAGTAATAGAAAGACTGGAACAAAAGCATACACACCAAAATCTACAAGGTTGCAGCATACAGCAACCTCAGTAGCAGCGTACGCGACTTGGAAAACATGGGGATTTTACTCGGTTTGGTGATCATAGCGTAAGTGAAACACCCGGCTCCATTCCGAACCCGGCAGTTAAGCACTACTGCGCCGATGGTACTGCATCTTAAGGTGTGGGAGAGTAGGTCATCGCCAAACCTAGTAAAATCCCCAGATATCTCTCAAACGTGTCTCAAGATCCTAAAAAAACAAGGATCAGCGAACAGCAGTGCAAGCCGCACCGCAAAGCGTCGCGGGATGGAGCAGCCCGGTAGCTCGTCAGGCTCATAACCTGAAGGTCGTAGGTTCAAATCCTACTCCCGCAACCAAATTTACAATAACAAAAACACGCTACGCGCCGCCCCAGGGCGGCTTTCCGCGTTCGCAATCCAGCCGGTGCTAC
>NZ_BAABWS010000012.1:0-1580 GCF_040371945.1 Litorivita sp. NS0012-18
ACCCCGACTTCAATGGCGAGGCTGTGATCAGCTACACCATCGATGACGGCAACGGCGGCACGGATACGGCCGAAGTCATCGTCACCGTCACCCCCGTCAACGACGATCCGGTGGCCAATGATGACGTGGCCTCGACCGAGGAAGACACGCCGGTCACCATCGATGTGCTTGGCAATGACACCGACGTCGACGGCGACCCGCTCACCGTGACCGAGGCGACATCTCCCGACGGCGATGTGACCATCAACCCCGATGGCACGATCACCTTCGAGCCCGCGCCCGACTTCACCGGCGAGGCGACGATCACCTACACGGTGGACGACGGCCAAGGCGGCACGGACACGGCGCAAGTCACTGTAAACGTTGGCGAAGTCAATGACCCGCCGGTCGCAGAAGATGACGCGGCCACCACCGATGAGGACACGCCTGTCACCATCGATGTTTTGGGCAACGACACCGACGCCGACGGTGATGATCTGACCGTCACCGAGGCGACCAGCCCCGACGGCACCGTCACCATCAACCCCGATGGCACGCTCGAGTTCACCCCGAACCCCGACTTCAATGGCGAAGCTGTGATCAGCTACACCATCGATGACGGCAACGGCGGCACGGACACGGCCGAAGTCATCGTCACCGTCACCCCCGTCAACGACGATCCGGTGGCCAATGACGATGTGGCCTCGACCGAGGAAGATACGCCGGTCACCATCGATGTGCTTGGCAATGACACCGACGCGGACGGCGATGACCTGACCGTCACCGAGGCGACCAGCCCCGATGGCACCGTCACCATCAACCCCGATGGCACCATCACCTTCGAGCCCGCGCCCGACTTCACCGGCGAGGCGACGATCACCTATACGGTCGACGACGGCCAGGGCGGCACGGACACGGCGCAAGTCACTGTAAACGTTGGCGAAGTCAATGACCCGCCGGTCGCGGAAGACGACGCGGCCACCACCGATGAGGACACGCCTGTCACCATCGATGTTTTGGGCAACGACACCGACGCCGACGGCGATGACCTGACCGTCACCGAGGCGACCAGCCCCGACGGCACCGTCACGATCAACCCCGATGGCACGCTCGAGTTCACCCCGACCCCCGACTTCAATGGCGAGGCTGTGATCAGCTACACCATCGATGACGGCAACGGCGGCACGGATACGGCCGAAGTCATCGTCACCGTCACCCCCGTCAACGACGATCCGGTGGCCAATGACGATCTGGCCTCGACCGAGGAAGACACGCCGGTCACCATCGATGTGCTTGGCAATGACACCGACGTGGACGGCGATCCGCTCACCGTGACCGAGGCGACATCGCCCGACGGCGATGTGACCATCAACCCCGATGGCACCATCACCTTCGAGCCCGCGCCTGATTTCACCGGCGAGGCGACGATCACCTATACGGTCGACGACGGCCAAGGCGGCACGGACACGGCGCAAGTCACTGTAAACGTTGGCGAAGTCAATGATCCGCCGGTCGCAGAAGATGACGCGGCCACGACCGATGAGGACACGCCTGTCACCATCGATGTGCTCGGCAACGACACCGACGCGGACGGCGATGAT
>NZ_BAABWS010000013.1:0-1052 GCF_040371945.1 Litorivita sp. NS0012-18
CTCCAAGCGACGTTCGGCGCTTGGAGGCAATCGGTGCCTGCCCCGTAAGCACAAAGCGAATTGCGATCTGGAAATGCAGCTTGAAGCGCCGTCAAAACGCCCTGATCCAGAATGAAGCCCTCAAGCTCTAACCATTCTCCTCGGTGCTGCACCTCGATCCACGAATGGATGATGTTGCGTGGCGCAAGCGGATAAACCAGCTCTGGCACCACACCACGTTGCAGCCCTTTGTCGATGGTAAAGCCGCGAAACCGACAAGGGATGCCCAAGGCGCGCAGCAGCGCCATGAGCAACGTGCCCTTGGTGTTGCACTGGCCATAGCCATCCGACAGCACCCGTGAGGCTGGTAGGGCATCGTCAGAATTGTAACCGAACAAGATCTCGTTGCGGACAAAGTCATAGGCTGCGCCGATGCGTTCGCCTTCTTCCATCACTGCCCATCCGCGATGCGCGATGAGCTTTTGTATTGCCAGGTTCTCGTAGTCGAGGAGCGGCGTTTCAGATAGATAATCGTGGGACATTTGGAACTTTTCTCTTGTCGTCCCAACTCATATACAATCTCTAGTAACTAGAGGTTCAAGGGGTTTCTTTATGTTTTCTATCGGCGAGCTTTCAAAGCGCACAAAGGTCAAGGTTCCGACCATACGTTACTATGAAGCAATGGGACTTTTGCCCGAAGCTGAGCGCACAGCAGGCAACCAACGGCGATACAACAAGGCTGGGTTGGAGCGACTGAGTTTTATCCGACACGCCCGTGATCTTGGGTTCTCCATCGAGGCAATCTCATCTTTGATCGAACTCCAGGATCATCCAGACCGGTCGTGTGAGGCTGCGACGGATATTGCAGCTTCGCAGCTTGCGGACGTTCGAGCAAAGCTCAAACGTCTACGAACGCTTGAGACGGAGCTTAGCCGGATATCGAAAGGTTGCGACGGCGAAGGGGTATCGGAGGATTGCTACGTGCTTGCATCATTGGCTGACCACAATTTGTGCGACGGCGAACACCAGAAAGCGTAAATGCGGACATTGGATTGTCATGAATGAATGGCAGC
>NZ_BAABWS010000014.1:0-603 GCF_040371945.1 Litorivita sp. NS0012-18
CCTGGCGTGCCCCCATCGGGTGGTCCGGTTTAATTGTTAGTGCATTGTGGGCCTCTGGTCCATCGGAACGATGCTTTCCGGTGCAGGCGGGCGATAGCCCAATGAGCTGTGCGGCCTGACGGTGTTGTAGTGAATGCGCCATTGCTCGATCAGGATTTGGGCCTCTTGCAAACTGTAGAAAATTTCACCGTTCAGCAATTCGTCTCGGAACCTGGCGTTAAAGCTTTCGCAGTATCCGTTTTCCCAAGGTGAACCTGGTTCGATGTAGGCCGTTTTGGCACCGACTGCGGTGATCCAGTCGCGTACCTTCTGTGCAATAAACTCCGGGCCGTTGTCTGACCTGATGTACTCTGGCGGGCCACGCAGGATGAACAGGTCCGTCAGCGCATCCAGCACATCGGTTGAGTTGAGCTTGCGATCGACGCGTATCATGAGCGCCTCCTTGGTGTATTCGTCGATGATGTTGAGCGTCCGATAGGCGCGCCCTTCATGTGTCCGGTCTTGGACGAAGTCGTATGACCAGACGTGGTTCGGGCGCTCCGGCCTTAGCCGAACGCAAGACCCGTCGTTCAGCCAAAGCCGTCCCTTCTTTCGTTGCTTTTG
>NZ_BAABWS010000015.1:0-541 GCF_040371945.1 Litorivita sp. NS0012-18
AATGCGGCATTGTTCAAAGGCGTCAGCCTTCTTCTGATGGGCCTTTGGGTGTTCGGATCAACTCTCTATCGCGTCTTCTACGTTGGCGTCCCGACGGCAGAGATCATGGGCATTGTCGGCTTTCTCGCACTGCTCACCAATTTGGCGAGTGTCTTGCTGTTGGTCCGCTACAAGGACGGTGATGCCAATGTCCGATCAGTTTGGCTGTGTTCGCGCAATGACGCCATTGGGAACGTGGCCGTGATGTTTGCAGCCCTTGGTGTATGGGGCACGGCAACGGGTTGGCCTGACCTGATTGTGGCGACGATCATGGCCGGGTTGTTCCTGTCATCGGCCTTCCAGATCGTGCGCCAAGCCCTCGCAGAGCGGCAGTCCAACGCGCAACCAGCTAAATCGGGTGGATCGACGTGAAAATGTTCAAAGCGACCGGGTGGCTTATCACGCCGTTAATCCGCGCCTTGGCGTTGCGGAAGCAACAAACCGCAGACGCTGCCATCGCCAAACAGAAACTGATATTGAAAAAGCTGGTCAAAAAGGCCCG
>NZ_BAABWS010000016.1:0-533 GCF_040371945.1 Litorivita sp. NS0012-18
GTGCGTTTCGTGGACATATCGCAGTTCCGAGTTCTATTCGCGGGTCGTCTTTCGCAAACGCTGTCTAAGTTTGGCGAGAAGGTCCTTATCGATGAGGTCGAAGCGGCTCTCGGCGCGGTCATGGGTCGTTACGGCGCAATTCTCGATGACTACTCAATCAGTTCCTATTTTGAGCAAGGCAAGGGTCGCCATCTCTACATTCTTGAGTTGTCGGGACAAGGTGACCTTGGGCCTGCTGAGCACGTTGCTGAAGAGATCGACAAGACGCTTAAATCGGAGAACGCCGGTTATGCGACGCGGCGCAGGGACGATGTCGGAATACTTGTGCCCAAGGTGGTTTTCGTAAAACAGGGAACGTTTTCATCATGGATGGGTGCAAAGGGAAAAGCCGGTGGGCAACACAAAGTACCCCGAACAGTTGACCGCGAGCATGTTCAGGAACTGCGCGCGACCTCCGACGGCCTTAGATCGAAAATCGACTGAGTAACTCACATGGTCATTTTGATCGGCAACAGCCAATCCGCCAATGCACT
>NZ_BAABWS010000017.1:0-520 GCF_040371945.1 Litorivita sp. NS0012-18
TGGAAACCGTGTTTTGGGATGTTCAAAATGATGTTTTGGGAAAAAATGTTGCGGGTCTCAAGCGCCGCGGTTTCCGGATCGAAGTGGATGATTTCGGGACGGGTCATTCCTCTGTGACCAGCTTGCTCAAAATGCTCCCGCAAGGGTTCAAGATCGACCGGTCCTTGGTTCAGGCCACGACGTGCTCGCCCGAAAACCTGCGATTGCTGGCCACCATTGCCGAGGTCGGGCATGCCTTGAAAATCGACGTCTGCGCCGAGGGCATCGAAAACGAACAACAACTCGCCAATGCGATCAGCATTGGCTGCACGCGGTTCCAAGGGTATTTGCTCGGGCGGCCCATGTCCAAAGAGGCGCTGAGCGCGTTTGTTGCCGCGGGCGCCGCGCCTGTTCAGTCGCAAAAAACCGGCTGACCCGTCCGCGCGGCCCCGTTTGCCCGCGCTATGCAGTTGTGAACAGGTCCTTATAGTCTTCACGCAGCGCCTTTTTTTGCACTTTGCCCATGGTGTTGCGCGGCAAT
>NZ_BAABWS010000018.1:0-512 GCF_040371945.1 Litorivita sp. NS0012-18
CGCCATATCGACCAGGGCGGCGTTTGTAGCCAATCTGGGCTGCGATGTCTGCCAAGCTGGCAAGACGCGCAACACGGTTCTCGGAGCAGGTCTCACCGGCGTCGCGCAGATCGTCATGTAGCTTGCGATAACCGTAGACCTTGCCGCTGTCGGCCCATGCTTGTTGGATCAGATCTGTCTGCCGCGCATCTTCAAGCGCACGCTGGCTTAACGGTTCTTTAAGCCATGCATAGAACCCACTGAAATGAACCATCAGCACGCGGCACATTGACCGCACCGAAAACTCGGCACGGTGAGCCTCGATGAACGCGTACTTCACTGAGACTCGCGCGCGAAGTACGCGGTCGCCTTTTTTAAGATGGTCCGCTCCTCGGTGACGCGGGCCAGCTCTCGCTTCAGCCGCTTGATCTCAGCAGCCTGTTCCGCCACCTCCGATCTGACGCTAGGCGACTTCGCAAACTGCGACTTCCATGTGTACAGCGACTTGGTGCTGATCCCCAGTCGCTCTGCCA
>NZ_BAABWS010000019.1:0-433 GCF_040371945.1 Litorivita sp. NS0012-18
GATGACGTGGCCTCGACCGAGGAAGACACGCCGGTCACCATCGATGTGCTTGGCAATGACACCGACGTGGATGGCGACCCGCTCACCGTGACCGAGGCGACCAGCCCCGACGGCGATGTGACCATCAACCCCGATGGCACGATCACCTTCGAGCCTGCACCCGACTTCACCGGCGAGGCGACGATCACCTATACGGTGGACGACGGCCAAGGCGGCACGGACACGGCGCAAGTCACTGTAAACGTTGGCGAAGTCAATGACCCGCCGGTCGCGGAAGATGACGCGGCCACCACCGATGAGGACACGCCTGTCACCATCGATGTTTTGGGCAACGACACCGACGCCGACGGCGATGACCTGACCGTCACCGAGGCGACCAGCCCCGATGGCACCGTCTCGATCAACCCCGATGGCACGCTCGAGTTCACCCCGA
>NZ_BAABWS010000020.1:0-419 GCF_040371945.1 Litorivita sp. NS0012-18
TCCCGCCCGGCCCAAGCGGGGGTTTCCCGTGCTGCGATTCCAGACAACTCACCAGCAAAAACGCCGTTTGAAAGCTGTTGCAGTTTAGGGCTGCCAGCGAACATAAAGTAACGCCCATGCAAGATCTTGCTGGAGGGCCTGTTGCGAAAATGTGCGAGGATAACCTCCATCCCGGCCCGGTTGTTCGATCGAACCATTTCGCGTGTACAAGGAATGAATTTGCTGACGCCGGATGTCGTGCCGGACGTCTTTGCGAAATACGGAATGCGCCCAGGCCAAGTCACGTTGTCGAGCACTGGAAAGCCAGCATTCCAATAGGTCTCGTGGAATTCCTCATAGGATCTGATTGGCACGTGTTCCTGATAGGACTTCAGGTCGTCGATCCGGGCAAATTCGTGATCACGCCCAAATTGTGTTTT